>JAXLYI010000045.1:0-86414 GCA_046351555.1 Polyangiales bacterium | reverse complement strand
GGCTCCCGGTCTCCGCGGCCAGCGCGTCGAGCTCGGCCACCTTCTCCGCCTGAAACGCCGGGTCCACGGCGTGACGCACCGTCGCGCCTTCTTTCATGGGCACGTGGCTCATCGCCAGCTCGGTGAGCGCGGTGATGGTGAGGCTCGGGTTCACGCCGAGGTTCGCGGGCACGGCCGACCCGTCGCACACGTAGAGCCCGGGGTGGCCGTACACCTCGTGGCGCTCGTCGATGACGCCCTCCGCGGGGGATGGGCCGATGGCCGCGCCGCCGAGGATGTGCGCCGTCGTCGGGGTGTCGAAGAGCACCTCCGGGATCGACGAGTACGCCTGTCCCCCCACCTTCTGCGCGAAGGCGCGGGCGAAGGCGTTGGCGAGCGGGATGTACGAGGGGTTGGGCGCGCCGGCGCCGCGGTCGGAGTCGAGCGCGCGCCGCCAGAGCGTCCGCCACGTGCGCCGCAGCCGCAGCGCGATCGAGTTGTCGAGCGTCTGCATGACGAGCAGGAAGACGCCGCGCCGCGCCTTGCCGAAGGGCCAGAGGCTCTTCGCGAAGTCCACCGGGTGGCGGACGGTCTGGGTGACCCAGCGCCACCAGCGGGGCGCGCCCTCGCCGCCGTCGGTGAGCGTGGTGGCGAGGGGGTAGAGCGCGTCGCTCCCCTCGCTGTAGCGCACCACCTCGACGTGGGTGTTGTCATCGGGGTGCACCGACGACGTGATGGCGATGCCGCGCGCCCACGACTCCTTCCGCGGCGCCGCGGTGACGCCGAGGATGGCCTCGCTGTTGGTTCGCACCACGCGCCCGAGGGCCTCGGAGACGTGCGGGAGCGAACCCCGATCGCGTGATTCGAGCAGCAACCGCACGGTGCCGAGCACGCCGGCGGAGAGCACGACGCGCTCGGCGGTGGTCACCTGGCGGTCTTTGAAGAGCCACGCGCCGCTGCGCTCGTGGGTGACGGCGTAGCCACCACCAGGGAGCGCGCGGACGTCGGTGACGGTGCGCATCGGGGTGACGGACGCGCCGAGCTTCTCGGCGAAGTAGAGGTAGTTGCGGTCGAGGGTGTTCTTGGCGCCGAAGCGGCAGCCGACCATGCAGCCGCCGCAGTGGTTGCAGCCGGTGCGGGCGGGCCCGGCGCCGTTGAAATACGGGTCGTCGGCGGTGACGCCGGGCGCGCCGAAGTACACGCCGACGGGGGTGGTGACGTAGCTGTTGCCGCGCCCGAGCTCGCCGGCGACCTCGCGGAGCACGCGGTCGGGCTCCCCTTCGAAGCGGTTCTGCGCGACGCCGAGCATGAACTGGGCGACGCGGTAGTGCGGGAGCAGCGCGCCCTTCCAGTCGGCCATGGCGCTCCACTGGGGTGCGTGGAAGAAGGCGTCGGGCGGGATGTAGAGCGTGTTGGCGTAGACGAGCGAGCCGCCGCCGACGCCCGAGCCCGAGAGCACGAACACGTCGGAGAGGAAGGTGAGCCGCAGGATGCCGAAGCACTTGAGCACGGGGATCCAGAGGGCGTTGCGGATGTCCCAGTTGGTGGCGGGGAAGTCGCGCTGCGCCCAGCGCTTGCCGCGCTCGAGGACGGCGACGCGGTAGCCCTTCTCGGAGAGCCGGAGGGCGGAGACGGAGCCGCCGAAGCCCGAGCCGACGACGAGGACGTCGTGATCGAATCGCTGCGCCATGCGGGCGAGTGTGGCACGGCGCCCGCGCGGCCGGCACAAGCGTCTTCTCGCGGCCCGCGGGTTCGCAGTAGCTTCGCGCCCCCCGCGATGAGCCCCAACGCCCCCCCCGTCCCCTCCCTCGACGACCCCTTCGCGCCCGCGGCCCCCGCGGCGGCGTCCCTCGACGCGTACGCCGCCACGATCGCCGAGGCCGCCGCGCTGCGCGAGCGCCCCTACGCGAGCATGGGCGTCGCCGCCCTCGCGCGGCAGCACGCGAAGGAGCGCATGACCGTCTGGGAGCGCATCCGCGTGCTCACGCCGGAGGAGCCCTGCGTTCTCTTCCACAACTGGGGCCCCAACCTCGACGGCGCCTCGCTCGTCACCGCCGTCCTCCGCATCAACGGCCGCGACGTCGCCTGCTACGGCCACGACTTCACCGTGCGCGCGGGCTCGATGGACGCCACCAACGGCCGCAAGCTCGCCCGCCTCTTCACCCTGGCCGGCGAGCGGGGCATGCCCGTCGTCGGCATGAACGACTCCGCCGGCGCCTACGTCCCCGCGGGCGTCGGCGGCCTCGACGGCTACGCCGAGGCCTTCACCGCGCTCCGCCGCATCTCGGGCGTGGTGCCGAGCGTCATGTGCATGTTCGGCTTCAACGCCGGCGGCGGCAGCTACCTCCCGCGCCAGGGCAGCTTCGTCATCCAGCCCGGCGACACCTTCTTCGGGCTCACGGGGCCCGGCGTGGTGAAGTCGGTGCTCGGCGAAGACGTGACCCCCGACGACCTCGGCGGCCCCAAGGTGCACAGCGCATCCGGCGTCGTCGACCTCGCCGTGCCCGACGAGGTCGGCGCGCTCCGCACGGCCGCGCGGCTCCTCTCGTACCTCCCGTCGGACAACCGCTCGCTCGCGCCCTTCCAGGCCACCAGCGACCCGCTCGACCGCGCGACGCCCGAGCTCGACACGCTCTTCCGCAAGGCCTTCACGTCGCCCACCGGCTTCAACACGCCCGTCGACGTGCGCATCGTGATCCAGGCCCTCTGCGACCACGGCGACTCCTTCGAAGTGCAGCCCACCCGCGCGCAGAACACCGTCACCGCCTTCGGGCG
Source organism: Polyangiales bacterium (assembly GCA_046351555.1). Lineage (GTDB taxonomy): Bacteria > Myxococcota_A > Polyangia > Polyangiales > CAISKJ01. The sequence goes on along the minus strand of JAXLYI010000045.1, from coordinate 83,660 downwards.
CATCGGCGGCCACGTCGTCGGCTTCGTCGCCAACAACAGCGCCGTCGCCTCGGGCCAGATCGACGTCCACGCCGCCTACAAGAACGCCCGCTTCATCCGCTTCTGCAACCTCTACAACGTGCCCATCGTGTTCATCGAGGACACGACGGGCTTCCTCCCCGGGCGCGAGCAGGAGAGCATGGGCATCGTGCAGGCGGGGCGCGCGATGCTCGACGCGATCGTCGACGTGCGGACGCCGCGCATCCTCGTCATCCTCCGCAACGCCTTCGGCGGAGCGTACGCGTCCTTCAACAACTACCCCACCGGGGCCGACCTCGTGATCGCGCTGCCCACCACGCGCCTCGCCGTGATGGGCCCGGCGGGCAAGGAGTTCGTCTACAAAGACGAGCTGCGCAAGGTGCGGGCGGAGGCCGCGAAGCTGGGCGGCGACGAGGGCCGCGCCTGGCTCCGCGCCCGCGAGGCCGAGCTCTCCGCGCGCTACGAGCGCGAGCTGATGAACCCCCGCGAGGCCCTCTCCCTCGGCTCCATCTCGTCGCTCGTGATGCCCGACGAGCTCCGCCGCACGCTCGGCAAACACCTCCACCTCTTCCTCCGCCACTACGCCCCGGGGCCCTTCACCGGCGTGCAGCGCGAGTTCCACTGAGGGCACCGACGATGACCGACTGGTACGCCGCCAACCCCCTCGTCCACGCCGACCGCCGCCTCGCGCGAGCGTCCTCCGCGTGGGCGCGCTCCTTCGCCTGCGAGGACGTCTCCGTCCTCATCGTGTGCCGCGGGCCCATCCGCACCGAGGCCCTCGACGTCTTCGAAGAGATGGGCCTCACCCGCGTGGGGATCCTCCTCTCCGACAAGGACTCCATCGTCTACCCGCAGGCCCTCGCCCCCGAGCTCCGCCGCGTCGCGCCCGACCGCGTCCACCGCGTGCGCGACTACACCGGCGCCACCACCGCCGAGCGCGCCGAGCGCGTCGCCGAGATCGTCGCCATCTGCAAGGCGAACGGCTACGGCTACGTCTTCGCGGGCTACGGCTTCATGGCCGAGAGCGCGGATTTCGTCGAGGCGCTCGAGTCCGCGGGCCTGCGCTTCATGGGCCCCTGCTCGCGCACCCAGCGGGCCGCCGGGTCGAAGGACGAGGCCCGCCGCACCGCGCTCGCGCAGGACGTCAGCGTCACCCCCGGCGTCAACGACACCACCGCCCGCGCCCTCGCCGCCAAGGCCCCCACGAACGAAGCGCTCGCCGCCCTCGCCGCGTCGCACGGGCTCTCCGTCTCGCTGGACGGTCTCGCGCGCGAGGACGCGCTGGAGGCCGTGCTCCAGGCGTCGTACCGCGCCCGCGTCGACGTCATCACGCTCGACGAGGTGGGCGCCGAGGCCGCGAAGGCCGCGGCGGAGATCTTCGCCGAGCGCCCCGGCGCCCGCGTCCGCATCAAGGCCATCGGCGGCGGCGGCGGCAAGGGCCAGCGCATCGTCACCGACGCCAGCGCGGTGCCCGAGAAGGTGCGCGAGGCCCTCCAGGAGGTGAAGGCCGCGGGCGTCGGCGACAACAAGAACGTCGTGCTCGAGCTCAACATCGAGACCACCCGGCACAACGAGATCCAGATGATCGGCAACGGCCGCTGGTGCGTGACGCTCGGCGGCCGCGACTGCTCGCTCCAGATGCACGAGCAGAAGCTCCTGGAGGTGTCGGTGACGCAGGAGGGCCTCGCGCGCGCCGCCGCCGGGGCCCGCGCCGACGGCCGCGAGGCGACCGCGCGCGCCCTCGACGAGGACCTCTTCACGCTGCGCCGCATGGAGGAGGAGGCCGAGCGCTTCGGCGTCGCGGTGGGGCTCGACTCGGCGTCCACCTTCGAGTGCATCGTCGACGGCCCGCGCCACTACTTCATGGAGGTGAACACCCGCATCCAGGTGGAGCACCGCGTCTCCGAGCTCTGCTACGCGCTCCGCTTCGCCAACCCCGACGACGCGAGCGACTTCTTCGACGTCGCCTCGGTGGTCGAGTGCATGGCCCTCCTCGCGCGCCACGGCGACCGGCTCCCGCGCCCCGCCCGCGTGCTCCGCGAGGGCGCCGCGGTGGAGGCCAGGCTCAACGCCACCAACCGCGCCCTCCAGCCCCACGCCGGCGGCGTCATCCTGAGCTGGAGCGACCCGATCGAGGGCGAGGTGCGCGACGACCAGGGCATCTGCGTGAAGAACCCCGACACCGGGCTCTTCGTCCACTACCGCCTCGCCGGCGCCTACGACAGCAACATCGCGCTCCTCGTCACCACCGGCGATGACCGCGCGGGGGCCTACGCGCGCCTCGCCGAGGTGCTCCGCCGCACGCGCCTCCGCGGCCACGACCTCGCCACCAACCTGGAGTTTCACCACGGCCTCGTGACGTGGTTCGCGGCGCGCGGGGTCCACGCGAAGCCGACGACGAAGTTCGTGGTGCCGTACCTCACGCAGGTGGGGCTGCTGAAGGAGGAGACGTCGCGCCTCGACCTCGCCGCGGCGTGGCAGCGGCTCGCGAAGGCCGCCGAGAAGGCGCAGCCCACCCGCGAGGGCGCCGCGGCCGTGCGCGAGGTGTTCACGCTGAAGGAGACGCTCGTCCGCCGCGCGGTGGAGCAGCTCTTCGACGAGCCCCACCGCCTCTCCGCGTGGCTCAGCCAGGAGATGAAGAGCTTCGAACTGCGCGACGGCAAGCTCGCGTGGCGGCGCAACCCGCTCGCCGTCCTCGCCGACACGTACCACCTGCTCGACATGGACTGGCGCCGCGAGATGCCCGCCTCCCTGGTGATCTGGCAGCACGACCACGACCTCCTCCAGCGCGCCCTCGCCTTCTACGCGCGCTTCGCCGAGCGCACCGGCCCGCTCGCCTGGCCCGAGCTCTCCGCCGCGCTCGCGTCCACCACGCCGCTCGGCGACCTCGACGCGGAGACGTGGGCGAAGGTTCGCGCCTCGCACGCGGGCTTCCAGGCCGGCGTCGAGCTCCTCGGCTTCGCCGCGCTCGCGGGCCTCCGCGCGGGCTTCTACGACACCACGGTCAACGACGACCTCACCGTCTCCATCGCGCCGCGACTGCTCGATGAGGCGCTCCAGAAGCGGATGGCGCGCGTGCTGGTGCCGCCGCCCGCGACGAAGGCCGACGAGGTGGTCGCCGAGGTGGGCGGGATGTTCTATACGCAGGAGTCGCCCGACCGACCGCCGTTCGTGAAGGCCGGCGATCACTTCGCGAAGGGCCAGACGCTCTACATCATCGAGGTGATGAAGATGTTCAACCGCGTGCAGGCGCCCTTCGCGGGCCGGGTCGACGCGGTGCTGGTGGAGGGCGCGGGCACCATCGTCCACAAGGGCCAGAGCCTCTTCAAGGTGACCCCCGACGAGCGCGTGGTGGAGGTCGACCACGCCGCCGTGGAGGCCGAGCGCAAGGCCGCGCTCGACGCCTACCTCGCGGCGGTGTCGTGATTCGCGGGCGCGCCACTCCGCCACGGTGAGGCCCGCGGGCACACCCGCCGCGCGGCGCAATCACGGCTTCTCCGCGCGGTACGTCGGTTGCTCGGCTTCACGGCCCGGAGAACCCACCGCATGGACGCCACCCGCCTACTCGAGAAGCAGCACCGCGAGGTCGAGGCCCTCTTCGCCGCGCTGAAGAAGGGCCCCAAGGACGCCCGCAAGACCGTCAAGGAGCTCGCCCGCAAGCTCCTCGCGCACATGGTGATCGAGCAGTCGACCTTCTACCCCGCCGTAAAGGAGGCCGACGAGGACGCCATCCACGAGGCCTACGAGGAGCACCACGGGGCGCGCGGCGCGATCGCCCGCCTGCTCGCCACCGACGACGACGACGAGACCTTCGACGCGAAGGTGACCACGCTCGAGGAGCTCATCTCCCACCACGTGAAGGAGGAGGAGAAGGAGCTCTTCCCCAAGGTGCGCAAGCGCCTCGAAGCCGAGCAGCTCGCGGCGCTCGGCGAGGCGATGGAGAGGGAGTTCGACCGCCTCGTCGAGCGCCTCCCGCGCACGCTCCACGCGCGCGCCGAGGCCGTCGACGTGCTCGCCGACGCCGTCTGACGCGCGCCCTCGGTCACCCCTCGCGCGAGCGTCGGTCGATCCACGCCGCCACCTCGCGCGCGTGGGCCACGCCGTGCGCCTTCACGCCCGGCGGCACCTCGCCGCGGTCGACGTTGGCCTTCGGGATCAGCGCGCGCTTGAGCCCCAGCTTCGCCGCCTCCTCCAGCCGCGGCGTGCACCGCGGCACCGCGCGCACCTCCCCCGCCAGCCCCACCTCGCCGAACACCACCAGGTCGGCCGGCAGGCTCAGCTCCACCACGCTCGACGCCACCGCGCACGCCACCGCGAGGTCGTAGGCGGGCTCCTCGATCGACGCGCCCCCGGCCACCGACACGAACACGTCGCGGTCGCGCACCGCGAGCCCCGCCCGCTGCCCGAGCACCGCCGCCAGAATCGACAAACGCGTCGGGTCGATGCCCGTCGCCACGCGCCGCGGCGAGGGCATCGCGCTCGGCGTGACGAGCGCCTGCACCTCCAGCAGGAGCGGCCGCGCGCCGTCGGCCGTCGCCACCACCACCGAGCCCGGCACGTCCTTCGGACGCTCGGCGAGGAAGAGGGCCGACGGGTCGGCGACCTCCTGGAGCCCGTCGCGCGTCATCTCCATCACCGCGAGCTCGCCCGAGGCGCCGAAGCGGTTCTTCACCGTGCGGAGGATGCGCGGGCCGCCCGAGCGCTGGCCGTCGAAGGACACCACCACGTCGACGAGGTGCTCGAGCACCTTGGGGCCCGCCAGCGAGCCGTCCTTGGTGACGTGCCCGATCAGGATCACCGTGCGCCCCTGCTGCTTCGCCAGCGTGACGAGCCGCGAGGTCACCTCGCGGAGCTGCCCGACGCTCCCCGCGGCGCTCTCCAGGTCGGCCGCGCGCATCGTCTGGACGGAGTCGACCGCGATCACCGACGGGTCGTGCCGCGCGATCGCCGCCTCGACGTCCTCGAGCTCTCCGCTCGCGAGGAGGAGCATCGCGTCGTGCTCGGCCACCCCGAGTCGCCGCGCGCGCCCCGCCACCTGCGCCGCCGACTCCTCGCCGCTCGCGTAGAGCACGCCGCCACGCCGCCGCGGCCCCCGCGCGAGCCGCGCCACGAGCTGGAGGAGCAGCGTGCTCTTGCCCACGCCGGGCTCGCCGCCGATGAGCACCACGCTGCCCTCGACCAGGCCCCCGCCGAGCACGCGGTCGACCTCGGGCATCCCCGTCGGCGTGCGCGGCGCCTCCTGGGTGAGCGCCTCGGTCAGCGCGACGGCCTTCGAGCCCGTGGCACTCACGGCGATGTTGCCGCGGCTGCGCCCCGCGGAGGTCACCGGCTCCTCGACGATGCTGTCGAACTCGTTGCAGGAGAAGCACTTCCCCTGCATTTTCGCGTAGACCTTGCCGCACGACTGGCAGACGAAGCGGGAGCCCTTCATGCGCGCGTCGTAGTACCGCCGGCGCCGCCGCACAACCGGGAGGGCGGCGGGGCAGGACGTAGGCTGTCCGGCGAGGACGGGCGTTCAGTGGGGACGCGCCATCGGGCGGGGCTGGTCCCGATAACCCGCGCGATGCAATACTCCCGTGACTGGTTCGCCAAGATGATGCTGTTCGGCGCCACGGACATCGGCTGCGACGTCCACCTCCAGGAGCCGGTGACGCCGGAGGTGCTCGCCATCGACGCCTGGATCGAGCCGCGCCCGAAGGACCTCGCCGCGCTCGCCGAGCGGGGGGCGGTCGGCCGGATGTGCGCCGCGCCCTCGGTGGTGGAGGTGTTCCACCCCGACGCGTCGATGGAGGAGGTGGACTGGTCGATGCTGCGGGTCACGCTGCTGCATCAGGCCCTGCGCGAGCGGGCGAGCCGCGGGGAGGGCGCCGCCCGCCGGACGATGCCCGAGCGCCCGCACCTGTGGGTGATCTGCACGGAGCGGGCGCAGCGGCTGATCGAGGGGTGGGGGCTCACGCCGATGGCGGGCTGGCCCGCGGGCTTCTTCGGGAGCCCCCTGAGCCGCGCGCCCGGGGTGGTGCTGTGCGCGGCGCTCCCCCGCACGCGGGAGACCCTGGTGCTCCGCGCGATGGGCAGCGGCGCGGTGCGCGACGAAGCGATCGCCGAGGCGCTCGCGCTGCCCGAAGACGCGTGGGAGCGTGTCATGATCGAGCGCCTGCTGCGCGTGGTTCGAACGGAGTTTCTGCAACAGGGGGCGCGGCTCCCGACGGAGGACGGCGAGATGACGATGGACTACAAGGCGGTGTTCGCGGAGGGCGCGCGGCTGCTGGAGGAGGACCGCCGGCAGCGCGAGCAGGCGCGCATCGAGGGCCGCAACGAGGGGCGCAACGAAGGGCGCAACGAAGGGCGCAACGAGGGGCGCAACGAGGGGCGCAATGAGGGGCGGCGGGAGGGTGTCGCACCGCTGGTGCGGCTGTTCGAGCGACGTCTGTCCCGCGCGCTGACGGAGGCCGAGCAGCGCGTGCTCCTGGCGCGGCTCGACACGGTGGGCCCGGCGCGCCTCGGCGACGTCGTACTCGACCTCGACCCCGCCGCGCTCGCCGCGTGGCTCGACGACCCCGACGCGCGCTGACGAGCGCCGGCGCGTGGTCAGCGCACCTTGGAGAGCCGGCCCTTGCGCGCGTCGCGGATCACCACCGCCACCGAGCCCAGGAAGCCCACGAAGGCCCCTAGCGCCGCGCCGATCCACGCCGCGAAGGGGGCGGCCTTCTCCACCAGCCACGCGAACACCACGCGCGGGATGAACCACGGCGGCTCGATGCGGTGCAGCAGCATCCAGAGCCCCACCGCCCCGAGGCCCGCGAAGGCCGCGAAGAGCATCGCGCACTTGAAGAGCGTCCAGGGCCAGCCGCGGCGGCCCTTCTTTTCCTGCGGCGTGCGTTCGTCCATGGCCGCAACCTATACCGCCGCGCGCCCGCCGCGCCACACGCCCCCTTGACGGCGGCGCGCCGTGGGCCTCTTTTCCCCGTCGCGCGTGACCTCCCCCCTCGACCGCACCCGCCTCCGCCTCGAGCGCGCCCTCGGCCCGAGCGCCGTCCTCACCGACCCCACCGCCTGCGCGCCCTTCGCGCGCGACGAGTCCGAGGCCGTCGGCGTCGTGCCGCCCTGCGTGGTGCTCGCCCGCGACGCGCGCGACGTCGTCGAGACCCTCGCCGCCTGCGACGACGCGCGCGTCCCCGTCTTCCCCCGCGGCGGCGCCACCGGGCGGACGGGCGGCGCCGTGCCCGTCGTGCCCGGCGTCGTGCTCGACACCACCGGCCTCGACCGCGTCGTCGACCTCGACCCGAAGAACCGCACCGTCACCGTCGGCCCCGGCGTCCGCACCGCGGCGCTCCACGCGCTCGTCGAGCGCGAGGGGTGGTTCTTCCCGCCCGACCCGCAGTCCGCGGAGTGGAGCTGCCTCGGCGGCAACGTCGCCGAGAACGCCGGCGGGCCCCGCGCCTTCAAGTACGGCGTGACGCGCGACTACGTCCTCGGCATGGACGCCGTCGTCCCGAACGGAACCACGCTCCCCGTCGGCCGGCGCACCGCGAAGGGCGTGACGGGCTACGACCTCGCCGCGCTCCTCACCGGCAGCGAGGGGACGCTCGCGGTGTTCACGTCGCTCACGCTGCGGGTGGTGCCGCTTCCGACGGAGGTGCGCACGCTGGTGGCGGGCTTCGCGACGCTCACCGCCGCGGGCGAGGCCGTCGCGCGGCTCATCGCCGAGGGCCGCGAGCCCCGCTGCGTCGAGCTCCTCGACGACGTGTGCTGCGCGGTGATGCGCGCGGGCGAACCCGACTGCCTCCCCGCCGGCGCCGGTGCCGTGCTCGTCGTGGAGTGCGACGGGCGCCACCCCGCCGCCGTCGACCGCGAAGCCGAACGCGTCGCCGACGCCTGCCTCGCCGCCGGCGCCACCTCCGTGCGGAGCGCCGCCGCCGCGGCCGAGCGCGAGGCCCTCTGGGGCGTGCGCCGCGTGATGAGCCGCTCGCTCCGCGCCCGCGCCCGCTGGAAGCTCTCGGAGGACGTCGTGGTGCCGCGCCCGCAGGTGCCCGCCCTGCTCGACCGCGTGCGCGCCATCGCCGCGCGCGAGTCGATCGTGATGCCCACCTACGGCCACGCCGGCGACGGCAACCTCCACGTCAACGCGCTCTGGGACGACGAGGCGCAGCGCCCCGCCGTCGACCGCGCCGTCGCCGCACTCTTCCGCGAGACGCTCGCGCTCGGCGGCACGCTCACCGGCGAGCACGGCGTGGGCGTCGCCAAGGCCCCCTTCCTCCCCTGGGAGCAGCCCGAACAACTCATCGACCTCCAGCGCCGCGTCAAGTCGGCCTTCGACCCCCACAACGTCCTCAACCCCGGCAAGATCTTCGCGCCCGGCGCGGCCTCGCACCGCGCGTGTTGAGCGCTTCCGCCGCGGGGAAATCTTCGAGTAGACTCCGCGCCCCCTCACCCTACCGTACGCCATCGCACGATGGAGCCAGAGCATTCCGATGACTGATCAGGACTTCGGCATCAATCAAGCCTTCGTCGAGGAGCTGCTCCTCCGCTACCGCGAGAACCGCACCGCCGTCGGCGACAACTGGACGCGCTACTTCGACCGCGTCGAGGGCGCCAACGGCCACGGCACCAACGGCCACAGCCCCAACGGCCACGCCCCCGCCGCCCCCGCGTCCGGCGCGGGCTCGTCGCTCCCGCCCGAGGTCGCCGCCCACGAAGACCTCGCCCAGCGCGTCGAGGAGCTCATCAACGCCTACCGCCTCCGCGGCCACCTCTGGGCCGACCTCGACCCCCTCGGCCTCGCGCCCAAGCCCGCCCCCGAGCTCTCCGCCGAGGCCTTCGGCATCGCGCCCCGCGAGCTCGACCGCGTCGTCCGCACCGGCGACCTCGCGGGCCCGCCCGAGGACACCGTCCGCAACGTCATCGCGCGCCTCGAGGAGACGTACTGCCGCTCCATCGGCGTCGAGTACATGCACGTCGAAGACCTCGCGATGCGCCGCTGGCTCCAGGAGCGCATGGAGCCCGGCGCCAACCGCGTCCCCCTCTCCGTCGACGAGCAGGTGAGCATCCTCAAGCACCTGATCGACGCGGAGATCTTCGAACAGTTTCTCCACACCAACTTCCTCGGGAAGAAGCGCTTCTCGCTGGAGGGCGGCGAGTCGCTGATCCCGCTGCTCCACCTCCTGCTCGACCGCGCGGGCGACAGCGGCGTCGAGGAGGTGGTGCTCGGCATGGCCCACCGCGGCCGGCTCAACGTGCTCTTCAACATCATGCAGAAGTCGCCGAAGGACATCTTCGCGCACTTCCTCGACCACCACCCCGAGCTCAACCGCGGCCGCGGCGACGTGAAGTACCACCTCGGGTACTCCAGCGACCGCGTCGCCCCCGGCGGGCGCGCCGTCCACCTCTCGCTCGCCTTCAACCCGAGCCACCTGGAGTTCGTCAACCCAGTGGTCGAGGGCCGCGTGCGCGCCAAGCAAGACCGCCGCAACGACGTCGCGCGCCGCCGCGTCGCCCCGGTGCTCATCCACGGCGACGCGGCCTTCATCGGCCAGGGCGTCGTCGCCGAGACGCTCAACCTCATGAGCCTGGAGGGCTACTCCACCGGCGGCACGCTCCACATCGTCGTCAACAACCAGGTGGGCTTCACCACCGACACCGGCGACTCGCGCTCCACCCGCTACGCCACCGACCTCGCGCGGATGCTCGGCATCCCCATCTTCCACGTCAACGGCGAGGACCCGGAGGCCGTCGTCCACGTCTCGCGCCTCGCCGTCGACTACCGCCAGGCCTTCGGGCGCGACGTCGTCATCGACATGTACTGCTACCGCAAGTGGGGCCACAACGAGGGCGACGAGCCGCGCTTCACGCAGCCCGTGATGTACGCCACCATCGACAAGAAGCCCTCCGTGCGCGCCTCCTACGTGAAGAAGGTGCTCGCCACCGGCCAGGTCACCGAGGAGCAGGTCGAGCGCCTCGTCGCGCTGCGCAAGGAGGCCCTCGACGCCGCCCTCTCCGCGACCAAGGCCGAGCACCACCACCCGCCCACCACGGGCCTCGCGGGTCACTGGGCGCAGTACAAGGGCGGCCCCGACGCGGGCGTGCCCGAGGTGCCCACCGCCGTCGCGCTCGACAAGCTCCAGCAGCTCCTCCGCGCGCTCACCACCGCGCCCGAGGGGTTCGCGGTGCACCCGAAGCTGGAGCAGACCGTCCTCGCGCCGCGCCGCCAGCGCATCGAGGGGAAGATCCCGCTCGACTGGGGCACCGCCGAGGCGCTCGCCTTCGCCACGCTGCTCGACGAGGGCGCGCCGGTCCGCCTCTCGGGGCAGGACGCGCGCCGCGGCACCTTCTCGCACCGCCACGCGGTGTGGACGGACGTGAAGACCGGCGCGCGCTACACGCCCTTCAGCGCCGTCGCGAAGCCCCCCGCGCGCTTCGAGGTGTGGGACTCGCCGCTCTCGGAGACGGGCGTGCTCGGCTTCGACTACGGGTACTCCCTCGACTCGCCCGAGGCGCTCGTGATCTGGGAGGCGCAGTTCGGCGACTTCGCCAACGGCGCGCAGGTGATCATCGACCAGTTCCTCTCGTCGTCGGAGGACAAGTGGGAGCGGCTGAGCGGGCTCGTGCTGCTCCTCCCGCACGGCTTCGAGGGCCAGGGCCCGGAGCACTCCAGCGCGCGCGTCGAGCGCTTCCTCCAGCTCTGCGCGGAGGACAACATGACGGTGTGCAACCTCACCACGCCGGCGCAGATCTTCCACGCGCTGCGCCGCCAGGTGCGCCGCCCCCTGCGCAAGCCGCTCGTCATCATGACGCCGAAGAGCCACCTGCGCTCGAAGGAGGCCGTGTCGCCCCTCGACGAGCTCGCGACGGGCTCCTTCCAGCGCGTCATCCCCGACGCGACGGTCGACCCGGCGAAGGCGCGCAAGGTGATCCTCTGCTCGGGCAAGGTGTACTGGGACCTCGCCAACGCCCGCGCCGCGCGCAACGTCACCGACGTCGCCGTCGTCCGCCTCGAGCAGCTCTACCCGCTTTCGAAGCCCGTGCTCGACGCCGCGCTCGCCCCCTACCGCGCCGGCACCCCCGTCACCTGGGTGCAGGAAGACCCGTGGAACATGGGCGCCTGGTACTTCCTCGCCGCCCGCCTGCCCGAGCTCCTCGGCGGGCGCCATCCCCTCTCGTGCGTCGCCCGCGACGAGAGCGCCTCGCCCGCCACGGGCTCGGAGAAGAGCCACGGCCTCGAGCAGGCCGAGCTCCTCGACAAGGCCTTCGCCTGACGCGCGCGGCGGTGTGCGCCGCCGCGGATCGTTGGTACCCTCCGCCGCCATGGTGAGGTCTCGCCTCGTCGGCCCCGGGCTCGTCTGGTCGCTCTGCGCGCTCGGCTGCTCGCCGGGCTCCGTGGTGCAGGTGCCCGACGACGTGGCCATCGTGGGCGACGGGTGGCCCGAAGACGTCGCGCGCCACGACGCTGACGACCTCGGCGCCGCGCCCGACGCGGCCGCCGACCTCCCCGCCACCGCCGACGTCACGGCCCCGCTCGACGTCGCCGCGCCGCCCGACGCGCCTGCGCCCACGGACGTCGCCGCGCCCCCCGACGCGGGCTGTTCGCCGCTGCCGCCGCCTGTCGCCCGCCCGCCCGCGCCCGGCCCCAACGGCGAGGCCGTCGTGCGCGCGCTCGCGGCCGAGCGGCCCGACTGGCTCCGCGACTCCTGCGTGGAGATGGGCGGGCACCGCCGCTTCCTCTTCGAACTGCTCCGCCGCGGCCGGAGCGTCGACCCGCGCTGGGGCCTCGACCGCCGCACCGGCCCCTTGAGCGGCGACATCGTCACCTACTTCTACGGCGACGGGTGCCCCGAGGGGAGCCGCGAGGTCTACATGTTCGATGTCATCATCCGCCACTGCGCGCGGCCCGGCGTCGACGAGCCCGCCGCGCCCGGCTGGCTCGACCGCACGCCGGAGGGCGGCGTCTGGACGCTGATGGGCTACGACCCGTCGATCCTGGCTGACGCGGGCGCACCGACACCCGACGCTGGCGCTCCGACGCCCGACGCCACCCCCGCGCGCCCGCCGCTGCCCGACGGCTCCGGCGTCGTCCGCGCGGTCGCCGCCGAGCGCCCCGACCTGCTGCGGAACTCATGCGTCGACATGGGGGGCAACAACGAGTTCCTCTTCGAAGTGGTGCGGCGGCTGCGGCGGATGGACCCGCGCTGGGGCCTCAACTGGAAGCGCGGCCGCGTCGGCGACATGTCCCAGGACGTCGTCGACTACTACTACGGCCCCGCGGGCGCGCCGATGGAGGGCTCGCCCGACACCTACGTCGTCGACATGATCGGCGGCCACTGCGGCCCAACCCCGTCGCCCGCGTGGAACGACGTGACCGGCGTCGGCGGCGCCGCGGCGCTCTGGACGCTCGCGGGCCGCACCGACCTGTAGCTCACCGCGCGCAGCAGAACACGTTGGCCTCGCCCGACGGCGCCGCCACGCACTGCGCCGACGGCGCGCCGCCGGGGCAGTCGTGCGGCACCGGCATCCCCGGCGTACCCGTGCAGAGCGTCGCCGCGACGTCCGCCGGGATCGCGCTGTCGGGCAGGCACCGGTCGTTCGGCGTGGGCGTGGGCGTCGGGTTCGGCGTCGGGCCGGGCGCCGTGTCGATGCACCGGTTCACGGCGGCGTCCTGCGCGTCGCAGCCCGCGATGCCGTAGCCCTCGTCGGTGCAGGTGACGCGCGCCCTCGCCGCGCAGGCGAGGTACGCGTCGAGCTGCGGCGCGCACCGCGCGGGAACCTGCTGCGCGAGCCGCCCGCAGTCGGCGACGCAGTTGTCGTTGAAGACGCCGCAGGCCGCCCGGCGCGCGTTGTCGCACACGGAGGTGCACGCCGCCGTGACGCCGCCGCCGCTCATGGGCGCGCCGCCGCCGTCGGCTGCGGGAGGAGGCGCCCCGTGGCTCGTGGGCGCGCCGCACGCGCCGAGCATCGCCGCGCCCGCCAGGGCCAGCGCGCGAACCACCGAGAGACCGCCCGAGATGCTGTGCTGCTGCTTCATGATGAACCTCACATCCGCAAGGGACCGCCGCCACGCGTCGGTGGCGACGTCGCCGTCGACCCCGGTCGCTCCGCCGGCTCCGGGGACGGCGCCGCCCTGAGCAGCACGCGTGCCGCCACGCGAAGGCCGCCACTTCGCACCACGCGACGAACGCGCGCCGACGGATCGAGGCGCCTCCGCTCGAATTGAGCCGACCCTGCCCAACGCGCCCCGCGGCCTCCTCGTAACGCACAGGAAACACCGGCGGCACGCTTGCTGCGCTCACGACGCGCCGAGGGGAACGCCCGCCGCTCCCCTCCAACCACCGGGAGTCTCATCATGCGAAACGCACCCGTCTCCTCACGCCACGCCCTCCTCGCCCTCGCCCTCGCCGTCGGCACATCGGCCTGCCTCACCCATGGCTCGCCGGGTGGCGGGGGCGGTGGCGGCGGAGGTGGCGGCGCGCTCGACGAGTCCTTCGGCACGAGCGGCGTCGTCGCGACCTCGCTGGGCGTAACCGACGGCGAGGCGCGGGGCATGGCCGTTCTCCCCGACGGGCGCGCGGTGGTCGTCGGCGAGGCGCGCGCCGACGCACGCAGCCTCCGCAGCTTCGCCCTCGTCCGCTACACGCGCGACGGCCAGCTCGACCCGAGCTTCGGCGGCGGCGGGCGCGTGTTCACTGCCTTCGGCGAGAGCTTCGGCTCGGGCGCCCACGCCGCCGTCGCGCAGCCCGACGGGCGCGTCGTCGCCGTCGGCTTCGCGCGACATCCGCAGCGCGCGCACGACGCGTTCGCGGTCGCCCGCTACAACCCCGACGGCTCCCTCGACGAGTCCTTCGCCGAGGGCGGCGGCACCATCACCGCCGTCGACCCCGAGACCGGCGCCGGCCGCAACGACATCGCCCGCGCCGTCGCCCTCCAGCCCGACGGCCGCATCGTCGTCGCCGGCGAGACGGGCGGCGCCTTCAAGGACATCGCCGTCGTCCGCTACAACCGCGACGGGTCGATCGACGAGACCTTCGGCGACGGCGGCGGCGTCGTCACCGACCTCGGCGGCAACGACGCGGCCAACGCCGTCGCCGTCCAGCCCGACGGGCGCATCGTCGTCGCCGGCAGCGGCTGGACGCGCGGCCCCGGCGAGGACTTCGTGCTCGTCCGCTACCTGCCCGACGGGCGCCTCGACCCCTCCTTCGGCGACCGCGGCGTCGCCACCGCCGACTTCCGCGGCGGCACCGACCGCGCCCAGGCCCTCGCGCTCCAGCCCGACGGCGCGATCGTCGTCGGCGGCGTCGCGCAGTTGAGCGGCGGGTGCCGCAACCCCTGCGAGCGCTACGGCCTCGCCGCGGCCCGCTTCACCGCCGCCGGCCGCCTCGACCCGGCCTTCGGCGACGGCGGGCGCGTCCACCTCGAGCTGCTCTCGTCCTCCGGCGGCTACGGGCTGGCGCGCCTCGCCGACGGCCGCGTCGCCCTCGCGGGCCACATCGGCGACGAGGACTTCGCCGTGGCCCTGCTCCGCCCCGACGGGCGCCTCGACGCGCGCTTCGGCGACGGCGGCGTCGCGCGCACCCCCGTCGGCCCCGGCGCCGACCGCGCGGTCGCGGCGGGAGCCCTCGCCGACGGCGCCTTCCTCGTCGCCGGGCGCGCCTCCACCGAGGCCGGGTCGGCCTTCGCCCTCGCCCGCTACCGCGCCCCGTGACGCGACAGCGGCGCCGCCCGCCGCCGCTGTGTGATACTCCCGGCGCCCCGTGCGCCGCGGCCAGACCATCGCCGACCGCTTCGTCATCGAGCGCCTCGCCGGCGCCGGCGGGATGGGGAGCGTCTACCGCGCGCACGACCTCGCCCGCGACGTCCCCGTGGCCCTCAAGGTGCTCGCCGAGGCATCGACGCACGACCTCCGCTTCGCCCGCGAGGCCGAACTCCTCGCGTCGCTCTCGCACCCGCACATCGTCCGCTACGTCGCCCACGGCGCCACGCCCTCGGGCCTGCGCTACCTCGCGATGGAGTGGCTCGAGGGCCACGACCTCGCCGCCCGCCTGCGCGACCGCGGGCTCCGGCTGCGCGACGGGGTGCGCCTCGCCGCCGCCGCCGCGCGCGCCCTCGGCTACGCCCACGCCCGCGGCGTCGTCCACCGCGACGTGAAGCCCGGCAACCTCTTCCTCGTCGGCGGCGACCCGGGCGCGGTGCGCGTCATCGATTTCGGCATCGCGCGCGCCCCCTGGTTGAGCGGCGCCACCCGCACCGGCGCCGTCCTCGGCACGCCCGGCTACCTCGCCCCCGAGCAGGCCCGCGGCGCCGCCGAGGTGGGCCCCGCCGCCGACGTGTTCGCCCTCGGCTGCGTGCTCTTTGAGCTGCTCACCGGCCGCCCGCCCTTCGTCGGCGAGCACGCCGTCGCCGTGCTCGCGAAGATCCTCGCCGAGGACGCCCCGCCCGCCCACGACCTCTCCCCCGAGGCGCCCCCCGAGCTCGACGACCTCCTCGCGCGGATGCTCGCCAAGGACCCCGCGCGCCGCCCCCCCGACGGCGACGCCGTCGCCGACGAGCTCGACGCCCTCGACGCCCTCGACCTGCGCCCGTCCGTCGTCGCGCGCCCGCCCCCGACGCCGTCGATCACCGCGCGCGAGCAGCAGCTCGTGAGCGTGATCCTCGTCGCGCAGGACACCGGCGGCGACGACGCGGCCGAGGCCCCCACGGTGGTCACCGGCGACCTCGAGGCCCGCTTCGAATCCGTTCGCGCCGCGGCCGCGCCCTTCGACGCCGCGGTCGAGCCACTCGCCGGCGGCGGCGCCCTGGTCACCCTCGCGCGCGCCGGCGTCGCCACCGACCACGCTGCCCGCGCCGCCCGCTGCGCCCTCGCCGTCCGCCGCGCGCGCCCCGACGTCGCCGTGGTCCTCGCCACCGGCCGCGCCACGCTCGCCGACCGCCTCCCCGTCGGCGCCGTCATCGACCGGGCCGCCGAACGAATCCGCCGCCTCCGCGCCGCGGGCGACGCATCGCTCGTCGTCGACGAGGTGACCGCCGGCCTCCTCGACGCCCGCTTCGAACTCCGCGGCGCCCGCGAGCCCGAGGGCTTCGAACTCGTCGGCGAGCGCGACGCCACGCCCTCGGCCCGCACGCTCCTCGGGCGCCCCACCGTGTTCGCCGGCCGCGAGCGCGAGCTCAGCATCCTCGTCGGCGCGTGGGAGGCATGCGTCGCCGCGCCCGCCGCGCAGGCCGTGCTGGTGACCGCCCCGCCGGGCGCGGGGAAATCCCGCCTGCGGCAGGAGTTCCTGCGTCGCCTGGAAGCGCGCGGCGAGGCGACGACGGCGTGGGTGGCCGCGCCCGACCCGCTCGGCGCCCGCTCGCCCTTCGGCGTGCTCGCGCGCTGCGCCCGAGCCGCCGCGGGCATCGACGACGGCGACCGCCCCGAGCTCCGCCGCCAGAAGCTCCACGCGAGACTCGCGCGCCACCTCGGCGGCGCCGCCCTCGCGCGCGCCGCGGCCTTCCTCGGCGAGCTCGTCGGCACCGCGCCCGACGACTCCGCCGAGCTCCGCGCCGCGCGCCGCGACGCCGACCTCATGGGCGCGCAGCTCCGCGCGGCCTTCACCGCCTGGCTCGACGCCGAGTCCGCCGCCGCGCCCGTCGCCCTCGTGCTCGAAGACCTGCACCGCGCCGACCCCGCCAGCGTCCGCGCGGTGGAGTCCGCCCTCGCTGCCCTCGCCGAGCGCCCCGTGATGCTCCTCGCCCTCGCGCGCCCCGAGGTGCGCGACGAGCTCCCGGGCGCGTTCGAATCCGTCGGCGCGCTCTCCCTCGCGCTCGGCCCGCTCACGCCGCGCGCCTGCGAGCGGATCGCCCGCGACGCCCTCGGCGCCGACGCCGACGCCGACGCCGTGGCCCGCGCCGTCGCCCGCTCCGAAGGCAACGCACTCTACCTCGAGGAGCTCGTCCGCGCCCTCGCCGAGGGCCGCGGCGAGGCGCTGCCCGAGACCGTCCTCGCGATGGTGGCCGCCCGCCTCGACCGCCTCGACGCCCACGCGCGCCGGGTCCTCCGCGCGGCGAGCGTGTTCGGGCAGGAGTTCGACGAGCGCGGCGTGCTCGCGCTGCTCGGCGGCGGCGACCGAACCACGCAGGTCGGCGACCGCCTCCGCCGCCTCGTCGACGCCGAGGTGCTCTCTCGCCGCGGCAACGGGTACGCCTTCCGCCACGCGCTCCTGCGCGACGCGTCCTACGCGCTGCTCACCGAAGGCGACCGCGCGCTCGGCCACCGCCTCGCCGCCGAGCACCTGCTCGCGCGCGGCGAGGACGACGCCGCCGTCCTCGCCGAGCACCTCGCCCGCAGCGACCGCCCCTCGCTCGCCGCGCCCTGGTGCCGGCGCGCCGCCGAGCGCAGCCTCCACGGCGGCGCCCTCGACGACGCCCTCGCGTGGTCGCGCCGCGCCCGCGAGGCCGGCGCCGACGGCGAGGAGCTCGGCGCCGCCCTCCGCGTCGAGGCCCGCGCCCGCTCCCTCCGCGGCGAGAACGCCACCGCCGCCGCCTGCGGCGAGGCCGCCCTCGCGCTCCTCCCGCGCGGCGGCGCCGCCTGGCACGACGCCGCCGCCGACCTCGCCACCACCTCGCTCCGCGCCGGCGACCGCGCCCGCCTCGCCGCCCTCGCGCGCGCCCTCCTCGACGCCCGCGCCCCCGACGACGTCGCCGCCGCCAGCCGCGCGGTGGCCCTCGCGCGCGCCGCGATCCACCTCGCGCAGGCGGGCCTCGACGGGGAAGCCGCCGCCCTCCGCGACGCCCTCCGCGGCGCCCCCGACGCCGGCGCCGACGACCCCGCCGCCCGCGCCTGGCGCCTGCGCCTCGACGCAGTGGAGGCTTTGCGCGCCGGCGACCCCGCGGCCTACCTCGCACTCTCCCGCGACGTCGCCGCGGCCTTCGACGAGGCCGGCGACCGCGTGAGCGCCGCGTCGCAGCGCGGCAACGTCGGCTACGCCTACCTCGAGCTCGGCGCCTGGGCCCTCGCCGTGGAGGCCCTGCGCGGCGCGCTCACCGAAGCGACGGCGCTCCGGGCCCACTCGGTCGCGGGGCTCGTCCGGCACAACCTCGGCTTCGCCCTCGCCATGGAAGGCGACGTCGCCTCCGGCGCGGCCTTGGAGCGCGAGGCCGCCGAAGGCTTCGCCGCGCAAGGCGATCGACGGCTGGAGGGCTTCGCGCACGCCTACCTCGCCCGCATCGAGGCGCTCGCGGGCGACCTCCCCGCCGCCGTCCGCGGGGCCCGCCACGCCGCCGAGCTCGCCGCGGAGGTCCCGCCGCTGCGGGCCTACGCGCTCGCGACGCTGGCGGACGCGCTGCTCGCCGGAGGTGACACGGACGCAGCACGCGACGCGGCGCGCGAGGCCGAGGCGCTCCGGTCGACGCTCGGGCGCGTCGAGGACGGCGAGGCCCTCATCCGCCTGGCGGACGTCGAGACGCGCGCCGCCACCGGGGACGCAGCGGGCGCGCGAACGGCCCTCGTTGAAGCCGCACGGCGCCTCCACGAAAGGGCGAGTCGTGTGAGCGACGAAACCCTGCGCGCGACCTTCCTCCAGGCCATCCCCGAGAACGCCCGCACCCTCGCGCTCGCCGCCGCGTGGCAGATCGACGTCGAATCCCCCGCGGGCTGACGTTAGATTCACGGCCCCCGATGCCCGATGCCCCGCGCACGCTGAAGCTCCAGGTGTACGCCGCCGGCGTGAGCGCCACCGTCGACCTGCCCGCCGCGGGCACGGTGACGCTCGGCCGCTCGAACGAGGCCGATGTGAGCGTCGACGACCCGTCGGTGTCGCGCCGCCACGCCGCGCTCCACCTCGGCGACGACCTCGTCCTCGAAGACCTCCACAGCGCCAACGGGACCTTCATCCGCAAGGCCCCCCGCGGCCAGGAGACCGCCGACCTCTCCATCTCGCGCCTCGCGCCCGGCCAGCGCGTCGCGCTCGCGCCCGGCGCCGCCTTCCAGCTCGGCTCCGCGGTGCTGGTGCTCCGCGCCGAGCGAACGCCCGACGCCGACGCCGCCCCCGTCGTGCGCGACGAGGCGATGCGCAAGCTCTACCAGCTCGCCGAGCGCGTCGCGGGCGGCGCCATCAGCGTGCTCATCCTCGGCGAGACGGGCGCCGGCAAGGAGGTGCTCGCCCGCGCGATCCACCGCGCCTCGCCGCGCGCCGCGGGGCCCTTCCTCGCGCTCCACTGCGCGGCCCTCTCCGAGACGCTGCTCGAGAGCGAGCTCTTCGGCCACGAGAAGGGCGCCTTCACCGGCGCGGTCACCGCCAAGGCCGGCCTGCTCGAGTCGGCCGACGGGGGCACCGTCTTCCTCGACGAGGTCGGCGAGCTGCCCGCGCCCGTCCAGGTGAAGCTCCTCCGCGTGCTCGAGGAGCGCGCCGTGCAGCGCGTCGGGGCCCTGCGCCCCAAGCCCATCGACGTGCGCGTGGTGTCGGCCACCCACCGCGACCTCGCCCGCGAGGTGGCCGACGGGCGCTTCCGCCAGGACCTCTACTTCCGCCTCAACGGCATCTCGCTCACCATCCCACCCCTGCGCGAGCGCGCCGCCGAACTCCCCGAGCTCGCCCGCGCCTTCATCGCCCGCGCCTCGGCGCAGCTCGGGCGCATCGAGCCGCCCTCCCTCTCGCCCGAGGCCCTCGCCGCCCTCGCCGCGCACCCGTGGCCCGGCAACATCCGCGAGCTCCGCAACGTCATCGAACGCGCGGTGGTCCTGTGCCCGGGCGCGACCATCCTGCCGGCCCACCTCGCGCTCGAGGCCCCGCGCCCCGCCTTCACCCCCGCGCCCCCGCAGCCCCCGCCCGCCGCACCGGTGGCCGCACCCGCCGCGCCCCCCGCACCCGGTGCCCCACTGCGCAGCGAGCTCGAAGCCCTCGAGCGCCAGCGCATCGTCGACGCCCTGGAGAAGTGCGCCGGCAACCAGACCTACGCCGCCGAGCTCCTCGGGATGCCGCGCCGGACGCTGGTCACCAGGCTCGCGGCCTACAACATCCCCCGCCCCCGCAAGCGCGGCGCCTGAAGCCTCTGCGCGGGGTCATTGACAGAACCTCCGCGCTGCGACTATGACAGCGCCCCCTGTCGGGCGACCTGCGCCCGCAATACCCCCTACAGCACAGGCACGATCGCAATGCAGAAGCCCAAGTTTCGCACGGTGGAGAAGTCGGCGTGGCTCTTCGTGACCACCCGCCTCCACCCGCAGACGCCCCGCAAGCTCGACAAGCGCACCGCCGTCCGCTCCGGCTACCTCGCCACCGCCGCCGCGGTGCTCAACGTCGCCGAGAGCAGCCTGCCCACGCCCTTCGTCGGCGAGTCGATGGGCAAGTACCTGACCCGCGTCCGCGCTGCCGCCAACCCGTCCTGAAGCCTCACGCGGCCGCCCTCCGCGGCCCGCGATCTGCAACACAACCCGCCACCGCAACCGTTGCAGCGTCCCGATGACGCGCCGCAGCGCATGCGGATCCGTTTTTCCTCGTCGCGCACGGATCCTCCGTCGCGAAGGCGTTTCGGTGTGTGCGCACGGATGGCACCGGCCGTGCACTCCGGGCGTGCGTGGAGGTTGTGGACATGGCAGTCCTTGGTTCTCCGACCGCACTCGAAGCGTATCGACACTCTCTCACGGGGATCTCTCCCCTCAAGCCCGACGAGGAGCGGGCGCTGGCCGAGCGCTGGCGCCAGGGCGACCAGGAGGCCGGGCGCAAGCTCATCGAGGCCTCGCTCCCGTTCGTCATCACCATCGCGACCGAGTACCGCCGCTGGGGCGTCCCCCTCGAAGACCTGATCCAGCAGGGCAACCTCGGGCTCCTCAAGGCCACGTCGCGCTTCGAGCCCGGGCGCGACTGCCGGCTCATCACCTACGCGGTCTACTGGATCCGCGCGGAGATCCGCGACTACGTCGTCCGCGCGTACCGGGTGGTCCGCATCGGCGGCAGCAAGGGCGAGCGCCGCGCCCTCCGCGCCTTCCGCCGCACGCGCGAAGAAGACCCGGCGAAGCTCGCGGCCCTCGCGGGCGTCTCCACCGAGAGCGCCGCGCGCCTGCTCCCGATGCTCAAGCAGCGCGACGTGTCGCTCGACGCCGCCCCCGACGGCGAGTCGCCCGCGATCGACCGCCTGCGCGACGACGGCGCCTCCCCCGAGGAGGAGGCGATGGAGCACGACGAGGACGAGCACACCCGCGGCCGCATCGGCGAGGCGATGTCCCACCTCTCCGAGCGCGAGCGCTGGATCCTCGAGCACCGGATGTTCGGCGAGTCGGAGGTGACGCTCGAGTCCCTCGGCCGCGAGCTCGGCATCTCCAAGGAGCGCGTCCGCCAGATCGAGGCCCGCGCGCTCCAGAAGCTCCGCGGCGCCCTCAGCGACCTCGCCGCGTAGGCGCCGCCGCTGGCCCGAACCACACCGGGTTGGTGAACGCGAACGGCACCCCCTCGGCATACGGCAGCACCACGTCCAACCCCCCGCGCGGCCCCCGCGCGACCGCCACCACGAAGCTCCCCGGCGACAGCGCCAGCGTCACCTCCGTGTCGAGCCGCTCCACCTCGCGCGACGGCCGCACCGTCACCGTCGCGGCGCGCGCGCCGTCGCGGAAGAGCTCGACCGAGCTCACCGGCATCCACGGCGCGGCCCGCACCCGCACGCGGAAGCGCACCGGCGTGTTGGCCCGCACCGGCACCGTGTCGCCGGGCTCGGCCTCGCCCGCAGTGAGCAGCAGCATCGGCCCCGACGTCACGAAGGCCCTTCCCCGCCGCAGCGCCGCGAGGATGTCCGACGGCGCGCGCGCGGCCTCCGTCACGTGGACGTACGTGCGGGGGTAGCCCGCCCACTGGTAGAGGACGCGGTGCGAGTCGCTCGACCCGGTTCCCACGTAGCGCCGCCCCGCCGCGAGCAGCGACATCCAGTCGCGGAGCACGTTCTCCACCTGGTCCATGCGGTTGATGTAGTGCCCGTTGAAGACCTCGATCGCGTCGAAGTTCGGGTCGTACTCGGGCGACACCGCGCGCTGCGTCCGCACGTCGAGCCCGGTGGTGTTGAAGTACCCGATGTTGGGCTGCATCCGGGGGTGGTTCACCTGGATGATCGCGTCGGGGTTGTTCGCGCGCGCCGCGCGAAAGATCTGCCGGGGCGTGGTGTTGAGGAAGGGCGGGGGCCCGCCGCCCGGCACCGCCGGGTCGGGGCGGTAGGGGTAGACGTTGAAGTGCCCCCAGGGCTGCGCGCTCCGGTCGGTGGTCACCTCCACCGCGGGGACCCACTGGAGCGCCTCCTCCACCGCGCCGGCCATCATCGCCACGCCCGCGCCGTAGTCCCCGACGACGTTGTGCTCGGTGGGCGTCGCGAACCCGACGCCCTCGGCCACCAGCGACGCGACCCGGTCCTCCACCGTGACGCGCGAGTCGAAGCTCGGGTTGGCGTGGACGTGCAGGTCGCAGCCCACCCAGTCGGTCATCGCGACGGCGCGACGGATGCGCGCGCGAACATCCGCCCGCATCGTCTCGGTGACCGTCACCTCCTGCGCGTCGACCGTCCACTCCGGCCCGTGCGACACGGTCACCCGGTAGCGCCCCGGCGGCACCGGAACCTCCGTCCGCCCTTGCAGCGCGATCGCCACCGGCCCCGCGCCCGCGGCCCGGTCTGGCGGCCCGAGGTTGGGGTCGCGCGTCGGCGCCACGCCGCGCACCGTCACCCGCACCGGTAGCTCGCGCCCGCTCTCCTCGTCGCGCGCCTCGACGCGGATGTGGCCCCCCGGCGGGATCTCCAGCACCGCCGGCACCGCCCCGGCCATGTCGCGGGTCACGGTGAGCGGCGCGGGGTCGGCCGGCGCGTGGCCCGGCGCGCCCGCCTCCACGGTGTACTCCCCGGGCGCGAGCGGCAGCGTCACGTCGCGCCCGCGCGGGTGCGCCACGAGCACGGGCCGCCCCGCGGGGTCGCGCACGGTCACCTCCGGGTCGCGCGCGTTGCCGCCGAGCGTGACGGCGGCCTCGGCGACGTGCTGGTCGCGCGCAAACGCCACCGCGCGCGCCACTTCGGTGAGGTCGCCCTCGGCGAAGAGGAGCAGCGCGTGGTCGACCAGCTCCTCGCCCGGCTGGAGCGTGTCGGCGCCCGCCAGCGCGTCGGTGTGGCCCGCGTTGGCGCTGCCGCCGTGCATCTCCGCGGCGAACGACAGCGCGAGGCGGCGCCCGTCGGGCCCCGGCGCCCACGCGGCGGACGCGCCCCCGACGGCCGCGCCCACCCACGGCGCTTCACCACGGCGCTCGTCGGCGACGACGCCAAGGCCCGGCGCGAAGGGGGCCTCGCCCCACGCGATCCGAACGCCCCACGCCACCCGCTCGACGCGCGCGCTCGACGGGTTTCGCACGCGCGTGCGGACGTGCAACGCGCGCCGCCCCGTCTCCAGGGTGTACTCGCGCGTGACCCGGAGCTCGCCCGCACCGAGACGGGCGGTCCCCTGGACGCGCAGCGCCGGCGTCGCGCCGGGCACCGCGGAGACGGAGACGTCCGCGAGCTGCACCTCGCGCTCGCCCACGCGGAGGAGCGGCGCCACCGTGCGCACCACCTCGGCGTTCGGCGCGTCGGTGAACACGACTTGTGAAACGGTGCCCGGCCGCTCGTCGCGCGCGGCCTCGACGCCCGCCACGGTGAGCTCGAGCGCGCGGTCGCGGAGCACCCAGTCGCCCGCCCGCGCGGCGCGACTCGAGCGCATGAGGGGCCGCTCGTCGCCCGAGACGCGGCGCACCTCGACGCCGTTGCCCGCCACGCGGCTCGGGGCCGCGCCGCGGCAGGTGAGGAGCACGGCGACGAGGGAGACCGCGAGGCGCTTCACGGCAGGAGGGTCCAGTGCGCGGAGTCGGCGTCGAGGCGCGAGCCGTCGATGCGGCGCGCGCCGAAGTACACGCCGTGGGCGCGGAGCTCGTCGACGGTGGCGGCCACCTCCACGGTCGTCCGAACCACCTCGCCGACGCGCGCGAACGTGGGCATGAAGGCGCCGTCGAAGGGGAGGAAGGCGTGGACGTTGGCCGGGTCCTGCCGGTCGAGGTGCGGTCGCAAAGGGCCCCAGCCCACCTCGAGCCCGAGGTCGAAGGGCCACCGGCGCTTCACCACCAGCAGCAGGACGATGCGCGCGCCGTGGGGGACGGGCTCGACGCCCCAGCCCGCGACGGCCATCGTCTCGCCGACATCCACGTGGGCCCGGTGCACGCGCGGGTCGGGGTCGAACTCCACGTAGCGCCCGCGCGCGTGCGTCCGGATGGGCCACCCGTCGCGCAGGATGATGAAGTCGCCGACGACGGCCCACACGCCGTAGCGCTTCCAGAAGAGCGCCCCGCGGACGACGCGCTCCTCGCTGTTGCGCCAGAGTTCCTGCGTGCCCCAGAAGCGGCGGCGGTGCTCGGCGGAGAGCACGATGTACTCGGGGCGGCGGAGCGTGGGGTAGCGGAAGATCCGCACGCGCGCGGCGAGGTGCGGCAGGAGGAAGTCGGGCGCGGACACCGAGGCGTCGCCGGGGATGAGGTTGACCACCGTGTCGAGCGCCGCGAGCCGCGCGTCGGCGCGGTAGGCCGCCGGGTCGTGGCGCCGCGCGAGCACCGGGAGCACGCCCGCGCGCCGCTGCATGTGGAGCGAGCCCGCGAGCACCGCGCACGCCGCCGCGGCCCCCCAGCGCGTGGCCTGCGCGCCGCCCGCCGCCATCACGTGCGCGACGCCGTGCGCCGCCGCCGCGATCACGAACGGCACCGCCAGCGTCGCGTAGTGCGAGTGCACCTGCGTCGCCGTCGGAAACTGCGAGAGCAGGTTGATCGCCACCGGCGCGAGCGCGGGCAGGAGCCACCGCGGGCGCAGCAGCGGGAGGAAGGCCACCGGCAGCAGGAGCCGCGGCACGTAGAGCAGGCGCACCGGCGTGGCGAGCTCGCGCAGCGCGGCGATCGGGTGACGGAGGAGGTTGGCGACGATGGCGCCGGGCGACGACCCGAGGTGCCCGTAGTGGAGCTGGAGCGAGCCCTCGCGCGGGAAGTACCGCGGCGCGACGGCGAAGAGGTAGACGGAGAACCACGCGGTGAAGAAGGCGAAGAGCGCGAGGCCCACCGCGCGGTGCTGCCGGCGCATCGCGAGGGCGAGGCCCGTGAGCCCGCAGACGAGCGCGACGTCCTCGCGGCACGCGGCGGCGACGAGCAGCGCGACGGCCCCCTTGCGCACGTCGCGCCGGTCGAACCAGTCGAGCGCCAGCGCCAGCGGCAGGAGCGCGAGCGAGCTCGGGTGAAACTCGTAGGTCGCGATCGAGCCCACGGTGGGATAGAGCAGGTACGCGAAGAGCGCGCCGAAGGCCGCGGCGGGGTGACCGACGCGGCGGTGCGCGAGGCGGGCGAGGGGGATGCCCGCGGCGGCGACGCACACGGCCTGCGTGATGAGCAGCAGCGGGATGAGCGGGACGACGCGGGACAAGAGCCCGAGCGGCAGGAGCACGAGCGAGAGGTGCAGACCCCACAGCGGCGCGCCGACGAGGGGATTGGCGAGGTCCCAGTGGCCCGCGCCCCAGACCATGCGGGCGTAGAAGGCGAGGTCGAAGGTCTCGTTGTGGTAGGTGCGGTAGCGCGCGAGGGCCATCGACGCGAAGAGCACGGTCGCGCCGAGGGAGATGTTGGAGACCCACGCCCAGGGGAAGCGTTCGTCGTTGGCGCGCGGGTCGTTCAAGGGAATCTCGCCCGGGGCACATAGCCGGAAGCGCTTCTCCTTGACAAGGACGGCGCTCCGACGCGATGCGAAGCGCCCGAATGCGCCGCGGCCTCTACGCCATCTTCGACCTCGACGTCCTCGCCCGCGCGGGCCGCGAGCCCGTCGCCTTCGCCGAGCGCGCGCTCGCCGCGGGCCCGCTCGCGGCGGCGCAGCTCCGCGCGAAGTCCGCCGGGGCCCGCGAGGCACTGCGCGTGGCCCGCGCGCTCGCCGCCCTCTGCGCCCGCGCCGGCACACCCTTCTTCGTCAACGACCGCCCCGACCTCGCCGTGCTCGCGAGCGCGCCCGGCGTCCACGTCGGCGGTGACGATCTCCCCGTCGCCGACGTCCGCGCCTTCGCCCCGTCGCTCCGGGTGGGGCTCTCCACGCACACGCTCGACGAGCTCGACGCCGGGCTCGCGACGGGCGCGGACTACCTCGCGTTCGGGCCCGTATTCGCCACCGGGACCAAACCCGACGCCGCCCCCGTGACGGGCCTCGACGCGCTCGCCGAGGCCGCCCGACGCTGCGCCGCACGGGGCACACCCCTCGTGGCCATCGGCGGTGTGACGCTCGACAACGCCGCCCGCGTGCGCGACGCTGGCGCCACCGCCGCCGCGGCGATCTCCGCGCTGGTCGTGCCCGACGCCGACCTCACACCCCACACCCGGGCGCTCCACCTCGCGCTCGGCGGTAGCTGAACATGGACCCCATCTCGATCGGCCTCCTGGTCGCCATGGGCGCCGGCGCCGCCGCGGCCGCCGCCCGCTGGCGCCGCGCGCGCGACCGCCGCCCCCGCCGCGCGACGAGGACCCGCCCCCGCGCGGCCGCCGCCAGAACTCCCCCGCCGCGGGCGAGCACCGCGTGGGCGATGTGCTGCTCTACATGGGCGACGAGTACTGGCTCGCGGGCGAGCTGTGCCTCACGCGCGACGGCAGCGCGGCCCTGCGGCTCTACGCGGCCCCCGAGCGCGGCAAGGACCGCTGGCTCGCCTTCCCGCGCGACGGCGACTCGGCCTTCGTGCTCCGCGCCGACGACGCGCTCGAGGCGATGGGCTGGCCGGGCACGGAGATCCCGCGCCAGGGCGTGGTGCTCCGCCCGGTGGAGCAGGGGTCGTGCGTGATCGCGCCGTCGGGCGAGGTGGAGCAGCGCTGGGAGGGCGTCGGGCGCTACGCCGTCTTCCGCGCGATGGAGCACGTCGCGGTGGTGGTCGAGCAGTCGGGCCAGCGCCTCGCGCTCGCCGGCAAGGCGATCCCGCGGCGGCTGCTGGAGAAGCTCGGCTGAAGGCTACGCGAGCGCGCGCCGCCCGCTGCGGGCCTCGGTGAAGAACTTGATCGCGCTGCTGATCGAGTTGTCGAGCGCGTCGAGCATGAGGTTGTGCAGCGTGAGGCTCGGGCCGCGGAGCGACTCGTAGTAGCGCTGCCGCTCGGTCGCGTGGATGATCGCCGGGGGGTACCCCGCCCGCAGCAGCACGAGGTTCATCGCCAGCCGCGCCAGCTTCCCCGTGTGCTTGGTGAAGGGGAACACCTGCATGATCTTGAAGTGGAGCTTCGACGCGAGGCGCAGCGCGGAGAGCTTCTTCGTCTCCGGGTCGGCCAGCCAGTCGTTGAGCTTCTTCACCTCGCCCGCGATCTTGTCGGGCGCCGCGATGTCGTGGAAGTAGAGCCGGTGGACGGGGGTCTCCTTGCGGAAGGTCCCGTCCTTCACCTCGGGGTCGTCGGGCGACACCAGCGCCTGCATCTGCTTGAGCAGCTCCCAGGTGATCGGCACCTTCTTCTTCGCGCCCGCGGTCTCCCGCACGAAATCGATCGCGGCCTTGTGCGCGCGGATCTCGTCGTACGTCGGGATCAGCGACACGTCGGAGACGACGTCCTTGTCGATGGCGCTCTTGAGCTCGTGGAAGGACAGCACCGTCCCCTCCAGCGACGTGTCGTAGAAGATCCACGACATGTCGATCCGCTCCTGGAAATCCGCGAGGACGCTCTCGTCCTGCACCTCCAGCAGACGTTCGAGTTCCTTGAGCCTCTCGTCGATGTTCGCGCGGTTGGTCATGGAGCGTCTCGGGCGAACCTAGTCCAAATCGCGCAAACGCTGCAATCCGATGGTCTGTAACCCCTTGAGTTCGCTGCGAAATTCATGACGCAGGGTGCGTCGAGAGGGTTCGGCGCGGATTGTTGCTTGACAGGGGAGGGGGTAGCGTGGTTCATTCCGCGTCCCTCGCGACGGGGCTGTAGCTCAGTTGGGAGAGCGCTAGAATCGCACTCTAGAGGCCGAGGGTTCGACTCCCTTCAGCTCCACCGCAACGCCGAAGGCCACGGAATCAACCCCGTGGCCTTCGGTGTTTCGAAGCGCCTCGCACGGGGGAATTTTCTTCACGAAGGCATTGCAGCGCGCGGGGTCGGCACCCTATTGGGTTCGTCGAGCGCTGCGCCCTACAAGCATCGGGCGCGCGCGAGGAGAGACCCATGACGGTGGACTTCTACGACATCGACGCGCTCCTGACGGAAGACGAGCGCATGGTGCGCGACAACGTGCGGGCGTTCGTCGATGCGCGTGTGCTCCCTGGCATTTCGAAGCACTACGAGGAGGGGACCTTCCCGGAGGAGCTCATCCCCGAGTTCGGGCGCCTCGGCGTGCTCGGCGCGACGCTCCCCGAGCGCTACGGCTGCGCGGGCATGGGCGACATCGCGTACGGCCTGGTGATGCAGGAGCTCGAGCGGGCCGACTCGGGCATCCGCTCGTTCTGCTCGGTGCAGGGCGCGCTGGTGATGTACCCGATCTACGCCTTCGGCACCGAGGAGCACCGCGAGACCTGGCTCCCGAAGCTGGCGAGCGGCGAGGCGGTGGGCTGCTTCGGCCTGACGGAGCCCGACTTCGGCTCCAACCCCAGCGGGATGATCACCCGCGCCGAGCGCACCGCCAACGGCTACCGGCTCAACGGCACCAAGCGCTGGATCACCAACGGCAACATCGCCGACGTGGCGGTGGTGTGGGCCAAGCTCGACGGGGTGATCCGCGGCTTCGTGGTGCCGACGAAGACCCCCGGCTTCACCGCGCAGAAGATCGAGCGGAAGTTCTCGCTCCGCGCCTCGGTGACGAGCGAGCTGATCCTCGAGGATGTCGAGGTGCCCGAGAGCGCGCTGATGCCCGGCGTCCAGGGCCTCAAGGGCCCCCTGAGCTGCCTCACCCAGGCGCGCTACGGCATCTCGTGGGGCGTCCTCGGCGCGGCGATGGCGTGCTTCGAGTGCGCGGTCGACTACGCCAAGAACCGCGTCCAGTTCTCGCGGCCGATCGCGGGCTACCAGCTCGTCCAGGCGAAGTTCGCCGACATGCTCACGGAGATCACCAAGGCGCAGCTCGTCGCGTGGCGCCTCGGCAAGCTCAAGGAGCAGAAGAAGATGAAGCCGGAGCAGGTCTCGCTGGCCAAGCGCAACAACGTCCACATGGCCCTCGAGGTCGCCCGCAAGTGCCGCGACATCCTCGGCGGCAACGGCATCACCTACGAGTACCCGATCTCGCGCCACCTGCTGAACCTCGAGACCGTGATCACCTACGAGGGCACCCACGACATCCACACCCTCGTGCTCGGTCAAGCCGTCACCGGCATCCCCGCCTTCGACCCCGAAGACCCGCGCGGCCGCCGGAGCTGACGCTCCGCTCGCGCCCGAGGCGGCGCTCGTGTAACCCTCGCGGGTCGTGTTGCACGTGAAACGCCTCGTGCCCCTCCTCGCCTCCCTCCTCGCTGCCTGCCCGTCCTCTTCACCGCCCGCGCCGTCACCGCCCCCGCCGCAGCCCACCCCGGTGATCGTTGCTCGACCGGACGCAACCCCGGCTTCGAGCGCTGACGTCGCCGCACCCGCTCCTTCCCCGCCGGGTGTTGACTGGGGCGCTGCGTACCCCAACACGGCGCTCACCGACACCGAGGTCTCCACCTGGCTGAGCGCGACCCAGTCGACCGACGCCCTCGTCGCCCGTCACGCCGCCTTCGTCCTCGGTCGTCGTGTCGCCACCACCCGCCTCGCCTCCCTCGTCCCGCAGGTCCCCCCCTCCGTTCGCGATGCGTTCGCGCGCGGCGGTGCGGGC
The DNA here is from genome assembly GCA_046351555.1 of Polyangiales bacterium. Taxonomy (GTDB): domain Bacteria; phylum Myxococcota_A; class Polyangia; order Polyangiales; genus CAISKJ01. Next base: position 53,882 of record JAXLYI010000045.1, on the reverse strand, counting down.
CGGGCGGGTGACCTCCAACGCGGCTCCTTCCCCGCCGCACTCGGAGAGTTCATCACCGGGGCTCATCTCCAGCTCGCCGCCGCGACCTGGGTGTTCCGTGCGAAGGCCGACGCACCCGGGATGGCCGACCCGATCGTCCGCCGCTTTCTCGCGAGCAACCGGGACGACGACCAGATCGGCGGGGCACGACTCCTCGCGGCCACCAACGTCACCGCGCCTTACAACCTCGTCGACTACCTCTCGCCGCTCGCTGCGACCCTCGCCTTCCGTGGCCTCGGCACGAAGCCCAACACACCGCCCGACGCCTGGGTCCGCTGGATCAACTCGATCGCGCTCCGTGCCCAGGCCAACCCCCGCGCGTGGGGCAACACCTGGCTCGCACTCGCGGAGTCAGCCCCCAAGACGCAGGCGGAAGTCCGGACCGCGCTGCTCAACGCCCTCGCCGCTCTCCGCGAGGTCGACCTCGGCGATCCGCGTACGACGACCGACTTCCGCTGCGCCAATGCCGTCACGCGCGACCTGCTGGCGGGCGCGGTCGAGGGCGTTTCCACCTGTGCCCCCGAAGCCCTGCGATGGCGCTCCCTCGTCGCCCTCGCCCGTTATGCCAAGGAGGGCACCACCGCGACCGACCGGATGACGGCGCTCCAGACCGCGTGGCGTGGCGCCAACGGCGATGCTCGCGTCCTCGCCGCGCTGACCGAGGCGCTCGTCGCCTTCACCCCGGCCGTCGCCCGCCCGATGCTCGTCGAACTGGCCGCCAACCGCGACCCGGGCGTGCTCGCGGCCCTGCTCGACGCCCTCGCGTTGCACGTGCAACACGCCCGGGCGCTCCCCGCCAACCTCCGCGACCGGCTGCTCCGGGCTCCCTTCGAACTCGACGAGGCGCCCTCGCTCGAAGCCCGGCTCAACGCGATCCAACTCGCGCGTGCGCTCAACGCCCCACTCCCCACCAGCACGAGCGCAGTCCGCGCCGTTCAGCAGGCGCTCCAACCCGATGCGCAGGTGCTCCCCGCCGCGAACGACGCCAGCACCATCCTCGACGCCGGTGACCTCGTCATCACCACCACGGTCGGCCGCGTCGTCATCCGCGTCGACACCCGAAGCGCGCGTCAGGCCGCCCACGTCGTCGTCGAGGCCGCCCGGAGCGGTCGCTACAACGGAACCGTCTTCCACCGCGTCGTGCCCTCGTTCGTCGCGCAGGGGGGTGACCCCCGCGGTGATGGCTACGGTGGCACCAGCGCCATCGTCCCGACCGAGCTCTCGGGAGAGCCCTTCGAGCGCGGCGCCGTGGGCATCGCCCTCGCCGGCCTCGACACGGGGGGGATGCAGTTCTTCATCGTGACGGCGGACTCCCCGCACCTCGACGCGCGCTACCCCTGGATCGGGCGCGTGGTCGAGGGGATGGAGGTCGTCGACGAACTGATGGTGGGAGACGCGATGCAGCGGGTGGAGTTCGTCCCGCGCTAGAAATGAAGGGCCGTGCGGGGGTCGTCCTTGTAGACGTTCTCCATGCGCTCCATGAGGGCGTTGGCCTCGACGCTCTCGGGCGGCAGCACGATCGAGACGTGCGCGATCAGGTCGCTGGCCGAGCGGCCCACCCCCGCCGGGAGCCCCTTGCCGCGCAGCCGAAGCTTCGCGCCGGAGTTGGTCTTCGGCGGGATGCGTACGGTCACCTCACCGTCGGGCGTCGGCACCTTCACCTTCGCCCCGCGCCACGCCTCGACGATCGTGATCGGGACCCGCACCTGAAGGTCGTCACCCTCCATCCAGAAGAACGGGTGCTCCTCGACGTTGATCGTCAGGATCAGGTCGCCCGCCCGACCGCCCGGCGGCGACTCCCCCTTGCCTGCGAGCCGGAGCTTGTGCCCCTGCTTCACCCCCGGCGGCACCTTCACGGTCAGCGACTCACCTCGAACCGTGATCGTGACCTCGCCGCCACGGACCGCCGTGGGGAGGGGAATGGTCACCTCGCCCTCGAGGTCGGCCCCGACGCGCGGCGCCGCCGGACGAGCGCGCCGACCACCAGGGCGCGCCCCACCTGGCATCCCCCCGCCGAAGAACTGCTCGAACACCGAGGCGAAGTTCTCCCCGCCGGGCGGCGCCCCGCCGAACATCTCTTCGAAGTTCACCGCGCCGCCAGAGCCCCCGTAGGCGCTCTGGTACTGGCGAAACTGGTCGGCGTTGAAGCCCTCGCGCAGCCCCACCTCGCCGAACTCGTCGTAGAGCGTCTTCTTCTTCGGGTCGCTCAGCGCGTCGTAGGCCTGGTTGATCTGCTTGAAGGTCTCTTCGGCCTTCTTGTTACCGGGGTTGCGGTCGGGGTGGTACTTGAGCGCGAGCGCGCGATAGGCCTTCTTGATCGTATCGGCATCCGCGGTACGGGGTACTCCGAGCAACTGGTAGTAGTCCTTATCGCTCATGTTCGCCGCTCGAACCTAAGTCTGCGCCACTCACCGGGCAACGGAACCGCTCAGCCCTCGCTCGCCTCCCGCGACGCCCCTGAACGGTGTAGTGAATCGCCCACAGCACTTCCTCATGACCCTCATCGACGCCCGAAATCTCCCGCGCCACGTGGCGATCACCATGGACGGCAACGGCCGCTGGGCCGAGCTCCGTGGGAAGCCCCGCACCGCCGGCCACCGCGCCGGCAGCCACGCCGTCCGCCGGGTGGTCCGCGCCGCCCGCAGGCTCGGCATCGAGCACCTCACCCTCTACGCCTTCTCCGAACAGAACTGGGGCCGGCCCGGCGACGAGGTCGACGCCCTCATGAACCTCCTCCAGGACTACCTCCTCTCCGAGCGGGATGAGCTCCTCGAGAACAAGATCCACCTCCGCGCCGTGGGCAACTGGCAGAAGCTCCCCCCCGCCGTGCGCGAGACGCTCGACGAGCTCTCGCACGCCACCTCGGGCGAACACCGCATGGTGCTCTCCCTCGCGCTCTCCTACGGGGGCCGCGAGGAGATCGCCGAGGCCGCCCGCGCCCTCGCCCGTCGCGTCGCAGCCGGCACCCTCTCGCCCGACGCCATCACCCCCGAAGCCCTCCAGGCCGAGATCCCCTCAGTGGCCTACGGCCAGCCCGACCTCATGATCCGCACGGGCGGGGAGTACCGCATCTCGAACTTCCTCCTCTGGGGTTCGGCCTACGCCGAGCTCCACTTCACCCGCTGCCTCTGGCCCGACTTCACCGCCGACGACCTCTACGACGCCGTCGCCGCCTACCAGCACCGCGAGCGGCGCTTCGGTCTCGTCCCTTCTCGCGTCGCCTCCGACCGAGGCGGTGTTACCCTCGGCGCCCCCGCGACGGCATGTCCAATCTCCTCCGCCGGTTCCTGACCGCCCTCGTCTTCGGGCCCGTCATCCTGTCGCTGATGTACATCGCGCCCCCGGTGGGGTTCACGGTGTTCGTCGGGACGGCGGTGGGCATCGCCGCGTGGGAGCTGTTCTCCCTCTCGCACCCCGACCGCCTCGGGCGCGCGATCGGCGTGGCCGTCTCTGTGGGCTACTTCCTCGTCGCCCGCTACACCGACTTCGGCCGCCTCCACGGCAACGTCTTCACGTTCGCCACCGCGCTCCTCGCCCCCTTCGCGCTGCTCCTCACGCTCACCCGCCCCGCGCGCATCCCCAACGCGCTCACCGAGGTGGGCACCCTCGTCCTCGGGCCGCTCTACATCGGGGCCATGATGGCCACCATCCCCCTGATGCTCGACATCGGCACCCGAACCCAGGGGGCGGGGCTCGTCCTGCTCACCCTGATGATCGCGTGGCTCAGCGACACCGTCGCCATGTTCTTCGGCAAGACCTTCGGGGGCCCCAAGCTCTACCCCGCCGTCTCGCCCAACAAGACCTGGTCGGGCTCGCTCGGCGGCCTCCTCGGCTCGATGCTCGGCGCCGCCGTCGCCCACTTCGGCTACCTCCCGTCGCTCCCCCTCGGCGCGGGCCTCGCCGTCGCCGCCGTCGCGGGCGCCGTCGGCCAGGCCGGCGACCTCTGCGAGTCGGTGCTCAAGCGCGCCGTCGGCGTGAAGGACTCCGGCGCCGTGCTCCCGGGCCACGGGGGATTCCTCGACCGGATCGACGCGCTCACCTTCGCGGCGGCGAGCGTCTACCTCGCGCTGCGCGCGGGCTGGCTGACGTTGGGGTAGCGGGAGAGAAGCGCGCCGCTCAGCGGGCGCGCTTGTAGAAGGGCGTCTTCACGACGACGGCGCTCGCCGTCCGACCGCGCTCGGGGTCGCGCACGGTGAAGGCGGTGCCGAGGGCCGCGAGCGCCTCGGGGACGTAGGCGAGCCCGATGTTCTTGCCGAGCGTGGGCGAGGGCGAGCCGCTGGTGACGTAGCCGACCTTCTGCCCATCGCCGTCGACCACGTCCCAGTGGTCGCGCGCGATGGCCTTGTCGGTGATCTCGAAGCCCACGAGGCGCCGCGCGAGGCCCTTCGCCTTCGCGGCGACGAGGGCGTCGCGGCCGACGAAGTCGCCCTTGTCGAGCTTCACCGTCCACCCGAGGCCGGCCTCGAGGGGGTTGGTGGTCTCGTCGATGTCGTTGCCGTAGAGGGCCATCTTGCACTCCAGGCGCAGGGTGTTGCGCGCCCCGAGGCCCGCGGGCTTCGCCCCGAAGGACTCGCCGGCCTGGAGCAGCCCCCGCCACACGCGCGCGGCCTCGGCGGGCGGGCAGAAGATCTCCACCCCGTCCTCGCCGGTGTACCCCGTCCGCGACACGGTGCACGGCACGTTGAGCACGGCCGCGTCGGTGAAGTGGAAGGCCGGCATCTCCGCCACGCGCGCGTCGACGCCCGCCGACAGGAGAAGCTCCATCGCGCGCGGGCCCTGCACGGCGATGAGCGCCGTGTCGTCAGAGATGTCCTTCACCTCAGCGTCGGTGATCGAGCGGGTGAAGTGGCCGACGATCTTCTCGCGGTTGGAGGCGTTGCAGACGATGAGCACCTGCGTCGCCGAGACCCGGTAGATGATCAGGTCGTCGAGGACGGTGCCGCCCTCGTTGCAGCACACCGTGTAGCGCGACTGCCCGTCCTGGAGGCCGCGGATCTCGTTGGTGACGAGGCGGTCGACGGCGGCGAGGGCCGACGCGCCGCGCACCACGAGCTCGCCCATGTGCGACACGTCAAAGAAGCCCACCGCCTTGCGGACGGCGTGGTGTTCGTCGACGATGCCCGTGTACTGAACCGGCAGCGAGTACCCCGTGAAAGGGACCATCCGACCCTTGAGCCGGATGTGTTCATCGTAGAGAGGCGTCTGCTTGAGGGTCGAGGTGTCCATGAGGGTTGCGGACCATATCACGGGGCCCCGGCGCTTCCGCGCGCCGTTGCGGGCCCTCGCGCTCGGGGCGTTTCTGGGGGTGTCCGCGTGCGGTTCGGCGGACGTGGGGGCCGCCCAGGGGGCCCCGCCCGACGCCTCCACGGGCGATGTGACGGAATTTCTTGACGAAACACCCGATGATGTGAAGCTGGACGAGGTGCCCGATCGTTCGGTCCCGAACGATACGATCGTACCGGACCGAACGATCTCCGACGCGGCGCCCGACGCGCTGGCCGGTCGCGGCCCGCCCTACCCCCTGGTGCTGGTGCACGGCTTCGCCGGCTTCCGCGACATCGGTCCGGTCAACTACTACTTCCGCGTGGCCGACGACCTGCGCGGGCGGGGCGAGGTGGTCTTCGAGAGCGCGGTGGCGCCCTTCGACTCGCCGGCGGCGCGCGCGGGGATGCTCGCGCGCTACCTCGAGGGCGAGGTGCTCCCGCGGACGGGCGCGGCCAAGGTCGTGCTGATCGCCCACTCCCAAGGGGGTTTGGACGCGCGCTACCTCATCTCGTCGCTCGGCTGGGGCGACCGGGTCGCGGCGCTCGTCACCGTCTCGACGCCGCATCGTGGCACCCGCATCGCCGACGCCGTCGGGGGCGCGGTGCCCGGCGTGAGCGACGCGTTCGTCAACGCCGTCGCGACCGTCTTCGGCTTCACCTACAACGAGGCGCGCAGCCGCGCCGACCTCCGCGCGGCCTTCGACGGGCTCAGCGAGCGCAACGCCGACGCGTTCAATCGTTCGAACCCGGACGACCCCCGCGTGGTGTACTGGTCGTACGCGGGGCGAACCAACCGAAGGTCCGGGGACGAAGCGTGTTCGCCCTCGGTGGTGGCCAACCCGCAGGCGGTCGACAACACCGCCCTGGCGCTCCTGCCCTTCGCCCTCTTCCTCGAGCAGGGCGACGGGGCCTTGCACGTCAACGACGGGATGGTGGAGGTCCGCTCAGCCCGCTGGGGGCGCTTCATGGGCTGCGTCCCGGCCGACCATTTCGACGAGGTCGGCCAGATCGCCCACCTCGTGCCCGACCTCTTCAGCGGCTTCGACCACCGGGCCTTCTACCGGGACATCGTCCGCCGGCTCCGCGCCGAGGGTTTCTGACCTCCTCGGGGGCCGGCGCCCGGTGGTACCGTCCGCGCCCCGACGATGACCGCGACACGAAACTGGCGCCTCGAGGGCTACGCACAGGACGCACGGACCGCCATCGCAGGGGCGCAGAGCCTCGCCGACGAGCGGAGCCACCCCGAGGTGGAGAGCATCCACCTCCTCTTCCGCCTCCTCGACCGCGACGCGCTCACGCAGAAGGCGCTCGAGGCCGCGGGCGTCGACCCGGGCGACGCGCTCGTCGAGGCCGAGGCCGTGCTGCGGAAGATCACTCAGGTGCCCGGCGCGGTGGCGTACTTCTCGCCGCGGCTCCTCGGGCTCTGCACCCGCGCCGAGGCCGAGGCCGCCCGCGAGGCCTCGCAGGTGCGCGTTCGGCACCTCGTCGTGGCGCTCCTCGCGGAGCCCACCACGCTGGCCGGCGCCGTGCTCCGTGCGCTCGACGTCGACGAGCAGCGCGTCCGCCAGGCGCTCAAGACCCTGCCCGACAGCCCCATCGCGCCCGAGGTGGCCGCGAGCATCGGCTCGTCGGGCGGAGGTGGTGGAGGCGGAGGCGGGGGAGGAGGCGGCAACGCGCTCGCGCAGTACACGCGCGACCTGCTCCAGGCGGCGTCGCAGGACCGCTTCGACCCCATCGTGGGCCGCGACGGCGAGCTGCGACGGCTCCTCCAGGTGATCGCGCGGCGCCAGAAGAACAACCCGCTGCTCGTCGGCGAGGCGGGCGTCGGCAAGCGCGCGATCGTGTACGCGCTCGCGGCGCGGCTGGCCCAGGGCGACGTGCCGGCGCCGCTCAAGAAGAAGCGGCTCGTCCAGCTCGACCAGGGGCAGCTCGTGGCGGGGGCGAAGCTGCGCGGCGAGTTCGAAGAGCGGCTGCGGGCGGTGCTCCAGGCGGCGCGCGACCAGGACGGGGGCGTGATCCTCTTCGTTGACGAGCTGCACACGCTCTTCAGCAACACGGCGACGGGGAGCGGGCCGGCCGATCTGCTCAAGCCCGCGCTCCAGCGGGGCGAGGTGCAGATCGTCGGCACGATCACCCCGGCGGAGTACAAGAAGAACGTCGAGCGCGACCAGGCGCTCTCGCGGCTCTTCGCGGCGATCTTCGTGGAGGCGCCGGGGGAGGCCGAGGCGATCGAGATGTGCCGCGGCATCGTCGAGCGCTACGAGGTTCACCATGGCGTGCGGATCAGCGACCCGGCGGTGGTGGGCGCGGTGAAGCTCGGCGCGCGCTACCTCCAGGGCAGGGAGCTGCCCGACAAGGCCGTCGACCTCATCGACGAGGCCGCGGCGCAGTGCCGGCTCGCGCTCGACGCAGGGCCGCCCGAGCTCGACTCGCTGACGCGGCGGATGGCGGCGCTCGAGGCGCAGCACCGCTCGCTCGTCGACGAAGAAGATGTGAGCTCGGTCGACGTCCGCAAGAAGGTGGAGGCCGAGCTCGCCGACGTGCGCGCGCGCCTCGACGACCTCAAGCCCCGGTGGGACCGCCAGCGCGACGCGATCGCGGCGCTTCGCTCGGCGCGGGCGGGCATCCTCGCGCTGCGCGGGGAGCGCGACAAGGCCGCGCGCGCGGGCGACACGGCCGCGGCGAGCCGGATGGCCAACCACGACCTGCCGGCCGCGGAGAAGGCGCTGGCGGAGGCCGAGCAGCGGCTGAAGACGCTCGAACCCCTGCTGCTCAAGATGGGCGTGGAGGAGGAGGGCGTGGCGCGCGTCGTCGAGCAGTGGACGGGCGTGCCCGTGAGCAAGATGCTCGAGAGCGAGACCGAGAAGCTGCTGCGCATGGAGGACCACCTCCGCGGGCGCGTGGTCGGGCAGGACAGCGCGGTGAAGGCGATCGCGAAGGCCGTGCGGAGGAGCCGCGTGGGGCTGCGCGACCCGGGGCGGCCGATCGGGAGCTTCCTCTTCCTCGGGCCCACGGGCGTGGGGAAGACGGAGCTGGCGAAGGCGCTGGCGGAGTTCTTGTTCGACGACGAGGCCGCGCTGGTGCGGCTCGACATGAGCGAGTTCATGGAGAAGGGCTCGGTGTGGCGGCTGATCGGGTCGCCGACGGGCTACGTCGACTCCGAGTCGGGCGGCATGCTCACCGAGGCGATCCGCCGGCGGCCCTTCAGCGTGGTGCTCTTCGACGAGATCGAGAAGGCCCACCCGGACACCTTCAACATCCTCCTCCAGGTGCTCGACGACGGGCGCCTGAGCGACAACCGGGGCCAGCTCGCGAGCTTCGCCAACACGGTCATCATCATGACCAGCAACGTCGGCGCGCCGCGCATCCTCGAGGCCGCCGAGCAGGGCGTCTCCGACGACGACCTGCGCGAGGAGATCCACCAGGAGCTGAAGAAGAACTTCCGGCCGGAGTTTCTCAACCGCATCGACGACGTGTGCATCTTCGACCGGCTGAGCAAGACGTCGCTCCGCGGCATCGTCGACATCCAGCTCAAGCGCCTCGCGAAGCTCCTCACCGAGAGCCTCATCGGGCTCGACGTGACGGGCCCCGCGCGCGACCTCCTCACCGACCTCGGGTACGAGCCCGCCTTCGGCGCCAGGCCCCTCAAGCGCGTCATCCTCAAGCAGTTGCAAGACCCCCTCGCCGAGGAGCTGCTCAAGGGCGGCTACAAGGCGAATGAAACCGTCCGCGTCGACGTCGGAGGGGACGGCTTCTCCTTCCACAAGGTGACGTGACGATGCGGACACTCGCGGCGATGGCGCTGCTCGCGACCGGCTGCGCGGAGGCGTGGGCCCAGCCCCGGCGCGACGCGGGCGCCCCCCGGCTCGATGCGACGGTGCGCGATGCATCCGTGCGCGATGCGGCGGTGCGGGATGCGACGGTGCGCGATGCGACGGCGCGAGATGCGACGGCGCGAGATGCGGCCGTGCGCGACGCGGGCAGGCGCGACGCGGCGGTGCGCGATGGGGGCGCGCAGGATGTCGCGGAGGTGGTTCGGCCGCCGACGCACGGGCGCATCGAGCCGGCGGAGGTGCAGCGGGTGCTGGCGACGCGGACCGACGCGCTCCGTCAGTGCTACCAGCACGAGCTCCAGCACGACGCGACGCTGCGCGGCGAGGTGACGGTTCGCGTGCGGGTGGAGGAGGACGGGAGCGTGTCGGAGACGCGTTCGGGCGGCGACCCGGTGATGCTCGCGGTCGGGCGCTGCATCGAGGGCGTGCTGCGCCCGCTGCGCTTCCCGCGGCCGACGGGGGGACCCGCCACGGTGGCGGCGCCCTTCGTGTTCGCGCCGGGGGAGTGATCAGCGCGGGGGCGGCGTCCAGAGGGCCGCGCGCTCGGCGCCGGGGGGCAGGTCGACGCGTCCGTCGGGCGCGCCGGGCTGGACGAAGCGGTGCACCCCGCCGGAACCGCTCGGGTCGAGGTCGACCGCGAGCAGCGGGCCGTCGTAGGGGCCCTGCGCGACGAGGGAGACGCTCGCGCGCTCGATGAGGGTCGTCTCCGCGCCGCCGGGGACGGTGCGGGCGATCACCGCGTTGTCGCTCGAGCCGCCGGTGGTGGCGCGGACGACGCGGGTGAGCCAGACGGAGCTTGCGTCGCGGGCGATCGCGTCGATGCGGCCGACGAGGTCGGAGGCGAGCGTCGCGTCGGCGCCGGTGGCGAGGGTGACGCGGTGGAGGCTGGAGCGGGAGTTCCAGGGGTTGGTGGGCTCCTCGGCGTCGATGCGGGAGTACGTCACCGAGGCGCCCGTCGGGTCGAAGCGGACGCGCACCGAGAGCCCGCGCAGCGACGCGCCGCGCGTGGCGAACTGCCAGCGGTGGGCGGGGACGTCCGCGGTGATCAGCTCGAGCCCGCCCGCGCGGGGCGCGGTGCTCATCACGAACGCGAGGCGCCGGCCGTCGGCCGACCAGTCGAGCGCGGGCATCACGTACTGCCCGTTGGCGCTCGCCACCGCGCCGCCGCCGTTGACGGCGTCGAGCACCACCACCTCCGACTGGTCGACCGCGGTCGACACCACCGCGGCCACGTGCGCGCCGTCGGGGCTCCAGGCGACGTAGTGGACGGCGATCACGCGCGCGTCGCTCACGGGCGGCACGCGGTCGTCCTGGTCGGGCACCGCGTCGGTCACGCCGTCGAAGTGGAGCTGGCGGCGCATCGTCCCGTCGAGGCGCTGCACCCACACCGCCGGGCGGCCGCCCGCGCCGGGCGCCACGTACGCCACCTGCGGCGCGTCGGGGAGCGGGGCGTCGGGCGGGGCGTCGGGCGTTGCGTCAGGCGTTGCGTCGGGCCGCATGACGTCGGGCGGGCCGGCCTCGGGGATGAACACGTCGGGCTGCACGTCGGGCGCAGGCGCGTCGAGCGGGCCCGCATCGGGCGATGCGTCGGGCGACGCGTCGGGCGACACGTCGGTGGGAGCGTCGGGCGCGGCGTCCGGCGGCGCGGGCGACGGCGCGGGCGAGGCGCTGCACCCGGCGAGCGCGGCGGCGAGCGCGAGGCGGGCGAGGAGGCGGGGGCTCGTGTGCATGGAGGGCGTTTCCTTTCGTAAGGGAAGGAGGCGTCGGGTCAGCGGCACGCGGGCCGGGGGGTGCAGCCCTCGGCGAGCGCGGGGAGCGTCTGGGCGCAGCCGCCCATGTCTTCGAAGGTGTTGCCCGCGGCGAAGTCGGGCGACGCGGCGCCGCGCCAGCCGCGGAAGACGCCGTGCCCGCTGCCGTGCGCCACGCGGAGGTCGCGCGCGAAGGCCGTCGGGGGCGGGGCCGTGAAGATGATCGCCGCGTCGTGGCGCGCGACGTCGCTGCACGTGAGCAGCACGCAGCCGCAGTCGTAGCCCGTGTACTCGAGGGAGACGTGCTCGAGGCGGTTGGCGGCCGAGGGGATGCCGCCGTACCACAGCCCCGCCCAGTCGCCCGGTCGCGGCGTGGCGGCGGCGCTGGTCATCACGATCGGGCGCTCGGCCGTGCCCACCGCGCGCAACACGCCCGACGCGGGGAACTCGCCGGTCACGAACTCCACGCTGAAGCGCGTCGCCGGGTGGAAGCGCATCACCACGCCGGGCTCCACCGTGAGCGTCGTGACGCGCCGCGCCTGCGACGCCCCCGCGCCGATGGTGAAGCGGTCGACCCCGCTGTCGCCGATGCGGTAGGGGACGCCGCGGTCGCGCATCGTCGCGTCCTCCTGGAGGCCGCCCATGCCGTTGGCGCCCTCCGGGTCGACGAGCACTTCGTCAGCGGCGTTGCCCGTGTACGAGCCCGACGGGAGCGCGTCGATCGCGTGCTCGCCGATCACCACGGGGAAGGGCCTCGCGCCCGTCCCCGCGCCCGAGCGGGTGACCACGAGGTCGCGCGAGCCTGCGGCGAAGGTGGCGGCGCGGTCGGCGACGAGGCCGGGGCCGAACGAGCCGTCGACGGTCACGTGGTCGACGAGCGCGACGGGCTTCGACGGCGTGAGCGCGTCGCCGCGGAGGAAGACGGTGGCGTGGTCGTGGAAGCGGTCGGCGCCGCCGTTGGTGAAGCGCGCGTACCGGAGCGAGGCCCGCGCGGGGTGTTGCACGGTGAGCTGCCCCCAGCGCGCGCCGGCGTCGCCTTCGAAGGTGATCGGGCGCGTGGCGGTCCCTTCGGCGACGAGGCGGGCGCCGTCGCGGGCGACGGTGAGCGAGGCGTCGCGGCGGAAGACGACGCGCGCGCAGGGCTCGAGGGTGAGCGTCACGCCGGCCGCGAGGCTCGTGTCGCCGGAGACGATGTGGGGGCTGCCCGCGGCCGTCCAGGTCTCGCTGCGGTCGATGCGCGAGGGGTGGTCGGTCGGGTTGGAAGGGAGCGCGGGGCAGAGCTCGGACGTACTGGGCGCGCCGGGCGCGTCGGGCACGGGGCCACAGGCGGCGAGCGGGAGGAGCGAGGCGGCGAGCAGCGAGCGGAGGGCGAGCGGCATCGTAACGTCAGCCTTTCTGCGCCGCGCTCACGTGACGTGAAGGCGGCGCGGGGACGGGCGGCGCTTGAGCAACGCGCGTGCCCTGCGTGAAGGCGCGCAGGTGCGGGCGATGACGGACGCGGGCAGCGGGCGTGGCGGGCGGGCGCGGCGCGAATTGAGCCGACTCGGCTCAACGCGCGGAGGGACTAACGGTGGACGAGGCCGAGGGCCTGCTCGAGCACGGGGACGACCTGCTCGAGCGCGTCGGGGTCGACGGTGGCGGTGACGCCGAGCTCGTGGGCGCGGCGCTTCTGCGCGGCGTCGCCGCCGACGGTGACCACCAGCGAGTAGCGGGTGTCGGGGTGGCTGCGGACGGCGTGGATCCACGACTCGTCGCCGACGCCGGCGGTGGGGAGCGTGACGACGATGGCGTCGATGAGGCCGCGGCCGGCGGAGCGCTCGCCGATCTCCGCGAGGGCGGCGACGGGGTCGGGCTGGGCGACGACTTCGAAGCGCCCCTGGAAGAGCGCGCGGAGCTTCGCCACGCGGGCCTCGTCGGCGTCGACCACCATCACCTGCGGCGCGCCCGAGCTCAGCTCCGGCGGGATCTCCATGTTGTAGCGGCGCAGGAAGGCGAGGAGCGACCGGCGGCGGAAGCGCAGGTGGCGGCCCGGCGTGCGGAAGGCCTCCATGTCGCCGCGCTCGACCCAGTTGTGGACGGTCTTGAGGTCGACCTTCCAGATGGTGGCGACCTGCGACGCGACGAAGATGGGCTCCTTGGGGGCGATGGGGACGCGGCGGCGCGGCCGGCCCTTGCGCGCGGCGTCGTTGCGCTCGTCGACGCGCTGCTGGAGCTGGCGGGCCTCGGCGTCGAGGATCCAGACGAGGTCGTCGAGCTGGCCGCGGCCGACGACGCGCGCGACGTCGGGGATGGTGGGCGGCTGCGCGGGGTTGGCGGTGATGGCGATGACGCGGGGCGGGTCTTCGTTGGCGCGCTGGCGGGCGGCGCGCACCCAGTGGGTCACGTCGACGTCGCGCAGCGGCACGGGGAGGACGGCGAGGTCGAGGGGCGCGCCGGCGCCGACGCGCTCGCCGAAGGAGACGAGCGCGGTGCAGGCGTCGTCGGCGAGGTGGAGGTAGTAGTGCGCGGTCGACCAGAGCCCGAGCGCGTTGGTGACGTCGTGGGGCCGCGGGGCGTCGCGCAGGGGGTCGTCGCCGGGGCGCGCGAGGTGGAGCATCGAGACGATGCGCGCGCGGACGGCGGGGTCGGGCTCGACGAGCAGGACGTGGGGCCGGTCTTGGAGGAGCTCGTTGGGGATGGGGTAGCCCCAGCGCGTGAGGAAGCGCAGCACCGCGGCGTGGGTGAAGCGCAGGTGGCCGCCCGCGGTGCGCTGGCTCTCCAGCCCCGCGGGCTCGTCGGGGTCGTCGTTGCGGTCGCACCAGTTGTGGATCGTCTTGAGGTCGACGTCACAGATGGATGCGAGCTGGGACGCCAGGTAGAGCGTCTCCTCGGACTTCTTCTTCGTGCGCCGCGGCGTTTCGCCGCCCGTCATGGCCATCGTCTTCACCTGCCGCTCGGGGCCCGAGCCATTTTCGTGTGTGTTGGTCCGGCGCGGAAAGGTAAGGAACGGGTGACCATTGCATAAGCCCCCCGATGGGAGATTTCATGCTTCGCCCTACCTGAAAGCCCGCGCGGCAGGATTATAGGAACGGAAGGGGCATCCAGTAACCGTCGTCGTAGCGAAAACGAGTAGCTAGTTCTCCAGATTCAGGCAACACAACACATGCCGTGTCGCCGTCGAGCACGACGTCGGGTTCGATGGTGGTGAGCGCGGCGGGGGCGCGGGCGATCACTTCATCGACCAAGCGCACGCCGAGCAGGGACTCGAGCGTGCGCCAGGTGGGGGGCGCGAGGACGATCTCGCGGCGGCGCGCGCGCTCGATGGCCTCGCGGGGGGAGAGCCACGCGCTGGCGACGGTCTCGCTCCCGTCGTGGGCGGCGTGCCCGACGCGTTCGGGCGCGCGGGCGAGGAAGAAGCGCGCGTCGAAGCGGCGCGTCTCGAGCTTCGGGGTGACCCAGCGCGAGAGGGGGACGAGCGCGCGCGCGGCGAGGGTGACGCCGGCGGCGCGGAGCGCGGGGCCGATGGGCGCGGGCGTGCGGCCCTCGAGCGCGCGGCGGAGCGAGGCGGCGGTCTCGTCGGCGACGGTTCCGACGGCGAGGAGGATGCCCGACTCCTCGAGGCACTCGCGGATGGCGGCGACGTGCAGACCGCGGGCGCGCGCGGCGTCGTCTTCGCCGAGGCGGCGGGCGGCTTCGGCGGCGTCGAGGTCGCACGGGACGTCGGGGTCGCAGTCCGCGGGGTCGAGGCGGCCGCCGGGGAAGACGTACGCGCCGCCCATGAAGCTCGCGCCCGCGTTGCGTCGGACGAAGAACACCTCGGGCCCGCCGTCGCCGTCGCGGAGCACGAGCACGGTGGCGGCGTCGCGCGGCGCGACGGGGGGCGACCCGTCGAAGCTGAAGCCGACGGTCATAGCGTCGCGAGCATCCCTTCGAGCTCGCCGGCGGCGTGGCCGTCCTTCGCGGCGCGCGCGGCGGTGATTCCGGCGGTGAGCCAGTCGCGCGCCTCGGGGTCGCGCCCGAGCTCGTGGAGGAGCTGCGCGGCCATGAGGTACTGCGGGACGTACGCGGGGAAGCGCTCGCGGAGCTTTGCGAAGGCCGCGACGGCGTCGTCGTGGCGGCCGCGCGAGCGGTACTCCTGGGCGAGGCAGTAGTGGGGGAAGGGGTCGCTGGCGCTGCGCGAGGCCATGAGCTCCAGCGCGGGGAGGCGGTCGACGGGCATAGGGTGGGAGGTTACTCCTCGAGGACGCCGATGTACGGGAGGTTGCGGTGCTTCTCGGCGTAGTCGAGGCCGTAGCCGACGACGAAGCGGTCTTCGATGGTGAAGCCGAGGTAGTCGATGGGGACCTTCACGCGCGAGCGGGCGGGTTTGTGCAGCAGCGAGCAGAGCTTCACGGAGCGCGGCTGGCGGGTGGCGAGGTTCTCGAGCAGGTAGCGCATGGAGAGGCCGGTGTCGACGATGTCCTCGACGATGAGCACGTCGCGGCCGACGATGGGCTGCGTGAGGTCGTAGGTGATCTGCACGACGCCCGACGACTCGGTGCCCGCGCCGTACGAGCGCAGCCCGAGGAACTCGATGGAGAGGTCGAGCTCGATGCGGCGGATGAGGTCGGCGGCGAAGAGGAAGCTCCCCTTGAGGATGGGGACGACGACGAGGTCGTGGGACCCCTGGTAGTCGCGGGTGATCTCCGCGCCGAGCTCGGCGACGCGGGCCTGGAGCGTCTCGGTGGAGAGGAGGGCGGTGGGCTTCTTCATGGGTCGTTCAGATCCAGGCGTTGTTGAGGAGCTCGCCGAGGCCGCCGGCGCCGGGGACGATGTACTGGTGGTCGTCCAGGCCGCGCTCCTGCTCGGGGTGGGTGCCGGGCACGGTGGCGAGGACGTCCTTGGGGGAGAGGGCCCGGTCGAGGCGGAAGGCGTAGACCTTCGCGTCGGGGTGGTCCTTCGTGAGGCGGGTGACGTACTCGGGGGTGACGATGAGGTTCATCGCGACGACCGCGCGCGGGGCGCCGTCGAGCTTGGTCTTGTAGTGCGTCATCGCGGCCGACATCGACCCGCCGGTGGCGCCCATCGGGTCGGGGATGAGCACGATGCGCCCCGCGACCTGGTGCCCGATCTTGGCGTCGTGCCACGCGGTGCCGGTGACCCGTCCCTTGTCGTCGGTGACGCGCGACATGAACAGGTGATCCTGCCGCACGCCTTCGGGGTCGAGGAGCTCGTTGAGGGTCTCGTAGCAGATCTGCGAGGGCACGGTGCCCGCGCGGGCGATGCCGACGGTGACCACGGGGGTCGAGCGGTCGATGGCGACGCCGCGGTAGACGGCCTCGGGGCGCGACGCCACCATGCGCGAGGGCACGTCGATGCGCCGGCGCGGGAGCTCGGCGCCGAGGACGACGAGCGAGAGGTGCTCGTAGAGCCGGCGCACGAGGCGGCCGAGCTCGGGCTGGGTGGTCTCGCGCGCGGCGAGGCGGGCGAGCCACGCGAGCGCGACGGGGTCGTCGAGCAGGTGGACGTTGGGGCCGTAGCGGTGCTCGATCTCGGGGGGCGCGTAGTTCGAACGCGCGTAGGTGGCGTCGTGCATGGGTGCGCGGCGGTCGTAACAGAAAGCCGGGCGCGGGGGCAAAGTTCGGGCTGCGATCAGCGCCGGCCCCAGAGGAAGTAGGCGGCGCGCACGGCCTGTCCACGGCGGGGGCGGTAGGTGGTGCCGCGGAACACGATGGCGCGGGCGTCCTGGTCCCAGTCGAAGCCGTCGGCGCGCGAGCGGGGGACGAGCGATTGTTCGACGGCGACGCGGAGCGTGGCGGAGAGCGGCGGGCGGGTGAGGCCGAACTCGCTCGCGGCCCCGGCGGTGGCGTCGACGATGCGCGAGAGGGCGCTCGACACCTCGGCGTCGAGGGCGGTGTCGAGCGGGATGTACGCGCCGCCGCTGCCGAGCACCACGCAGGCCGCGAAGTTCTGCACGACGGGGCAGGGCGTACGGGTGAAGATGTTGGCCATGCCGAAGGTGAGGAAGTCGCGGTCGACGTACCAGCGCGCGGCGCCGCGGACGCGGTCGGGGCCCGTCGCGCCCCACTGCGCGGGCGCGCGGGAGAAGAAGCGCCCGTCGTCGTTCTCGCCGGACTCGTCGGTGACGAAGAAGGCCACCTTCTGCGCGTCGCGGCGGAAGCTCCGGCGCGCGGTCGGGTCGGCGGGCGCGCGTCGCTCCATCGCGAGGGTGGTGACCACGCCGGCGGCGACGGGCTCCTCCTCCTGGCCCTCCAGGGGATAGGGGGCGAGCTGGTCGGCGGCGTTCTCGCGGTAGGGGCGGTAGGTGACCTCCCAGGCGAGGCGGCGCGGGCCCTCGGGGTCGGCGCCGGAGATCCATTCGAAGCCCGGGTCATCGAGGTCGGGGCCGCTGGTGGCGCTGCCGGCCTGCACGACGCCGACGCGGAAGTCGATGCCCGCGGCGTTCATCTCCGCGAAGAAGCGCTGGGCGGTGTTGCCGAGGCGCTCCTGGTCGTCCTCCATCGAGCGCGAGGTGTCGACGAGCCAGAGGAAGTCGGCGGACACCTGGCGCGTCGCGACGATGCGCTGGCACACGACGTCGAGGGGGGCGCCCGTGCGCGCGAGCCCGGAGGTGTTGGTGACGTCCTGGAGCGCCGTCGCGGTGGAGCGCCGGGGGTTGTCGTAGAGGGCTTCGGGCGCGGCGGCGAAGAGCATCACGGCGCGGCCCTCGGCGGGGCGGAGCACGGTGGTCACCTCGAGCACGAAGGCGCTCTGCACGGAGAAGCCCTCGCGGCTCGCCCCGGGCACCAGGCCCACCGCGTCGCGCGCCACGCGGTCGCGCAGCACCGCCGCCGTCGTCGGCCGCGACCCCACGCGGAACGAAGACCGCCGGTAGCGCAGCCCCTCCGACGTGTCGCCCTCGCGCCCGACGAGCACCGGCGTCGCGCCGACCGCGCCCGCCACGCGGCCCTCCACCTCGCCCGCCGTCGCCGCGAGGTCGCGCGTCGTTTCGAACTCCCACGCCAGCGCCGCCACCTCGTCGGCGACGTCGTCGCTCGCCACCGCGCCCGTGCCGTTGGGGCCCCCGGCGTTGACCCGCGGCGTCGACCACGACGATCGTTCGAACGCGAACTGCTGCGTCGAGCCCGGCAGCGCCACCACCGCGGGCTCGACCAGCGCGTACTCGGGGCAGAGCGGGTCTTCGGGCTCGGCCTCCACCGTCACGCCGCAGAGGAGCCGCTCGCCCGTCGAGAGGGTGTAGGGCGTGGCGACGGCGATGTCGTAGGTGCCGGCCGCGTCGGGCGTGAGGCGCGCGGTGTCGCCGTCGGTTGCGCGGAGCGTCGCGCGCGACCGCGCCGGGCCCTGGCGGATCGACCAGGAGAACCCGGTCGCACGCGGCGTCGCGAGGTCGACCTCGGCGCGGAGGGTCGCCTCCACCCCGACCCGCGTCCGCACCCGGAGCGGGCGGCACACCGGGTCGACGATGGCGGCGTCGTCGGAGACCATCGCGTCGTAGCGCAGGTCGCGCAGGCCGGTCTTCGACCCGCACGCGGCGAGCGAGAGTGCTGCAAGCAAGGGGAGGGGCTTCGGACGCATCGCGTTGGGGGCGATCGTATCACCGTCCGGCGGGCCGGGAGTTCTGCGAGACTCCGGCGGAGCGCCGATGGCCAACGCCCGCGACGAGAGCCTTTCCATTCAAGAGATCGCCGCCGCCGACCCGGCGCGCCCGGTCGACGCGGCCGCGCTCCAGCGCGCGCTCGGGCTGCGGAGCGCGTGGCTCGCGGGCGTCGTGCACCGGCACTTCGACCGCGACGGCGACGGCGTGGTGCGCGCCGCCGACCTCGCGCGCGGCCTCGCCGAGGTGTCGGGCGGCGACGAGATGAAGCGCCTCCGCTTCGGCTTCGACCTCTTCGACCACGACGGCAACGGGCTCATCGACCGCGGCGAGCTCGAGCGCTTCGTCGGCCTGAGCCTCGCCGAGAGCGGGGTAATGATGAGCCCCGAGCGGGTCGCCGACCTCGCGCGGGGCGTCTTCGACGACGCCGACCTCGACCGGGACGGGCAGGTGACCTTCGGGGAGTTCTGCGCGGCGGTGGGGCGCGTGCAGGGGCTGCGGTCGCTGACGTGCCGGGCGAGCGCGTCGTGGGCCTCGCCGCGCCCGCGGAACGACGCGCCCGACGACGCTGCGACGTGGTGGAGCGAGCACGGCCGCGCCGCCGTCGTCACCGCGCTCTACGCGCTCGCCAACGCCGCGGCCTTCACCGCGGCCTTCCTCGAGTACCGCGCCGCCGGGGCCGACGGGTACGTGCAGGTCGCGCGGGGCTTCGGGCGCGTGCTCGACCTCAACCTGCTCCTGCTGCTCCTCCCGACGCTCCGGCTGGTGGTGAGCCGCCTGCGCCAGACGCCCCTCTCGCGGCTGATCCCGCTCGACGACACGCTCGGCACGCACCGGGTGATGGGCCACGTCGTCGGCTGGGCGGGCCTCGCGCACGGCGCCGCCCACACCGCCCGCTACCTCGCGCACGGCCGCGCGCCAGGTGTCTTCGTCACCGACCTCGCCGCGGGGACGGGCGCGCTCCTCGTGCTCGTCGGCGCGGTGATGTGGGCCTGCGCGCTCCAGGTGGTGCGCCGCTCGCACCGCTTCGAACTCTTCTGGTCGACGCACCGCGCGTACGCGCTGTGGGTCGCGCTCGCGCTCGCCCACACCCCGAAGGCGTGGCCCTGGATGGCGCCCGCGGTGGTTCTTCTCGGCCTCGAGCACACGCTCCGCCGGCTGCGCCGCGTGCGGCCCGCGAAGGCCCTCGCGCTCGACCCGCTGGCGTCGGGCGTGACGCGCGTCACCGTGGCGAGGCCACCAAACTTCGCCCACCGCGCGGGCGACTACGTCTACCTCCGCGTCCCGTCGCTGGCGAAGGGCGAGTGGCACCCCTTCACGGTGAGCTCGGCGCCGCAGCGGCCCGACGTGTTCACGCTGCACGTGCGGAGCCTCGGCAACTGGACGCGGGCCCTGCACGAGCTCGCCGAGACGCGGGCGCGGGTGGGCGCGCGGCTGCCGCTCGACGTCGAAATCGACGGCCCCTACGGCACGCCGAGCTCGCACATCTTCGAAGCGCGGGTGCCGGTGCTGGTGGCGGCGGGCATCGGGGTGACGCCCTTCGCGGCGATCCTCGAGTCGCTCCTCCTGCGCGCGAAGGGAGCGTGGCAGCAGACGCGCTCGGTGCTGGTCGAGCGGGTGTACTTCGTCTGGGTGGCGCGCGACGCGGTGTCGTTCGAGTGGTTCGCCGCGCTGCTCGCGGCGGTGGAGGCGTCGCCCGTCCGCGCCCATTTCGAGCTCATGATCTACATGACCGCGGGCCGCTCGGACGCGACGGGCGACGGCCTCGCGCTCGCGCTCGACCTCGTGTACGCGCGGGCCGGCGTCGACCCGCTCACCGGCCTCCGCGCCCGCACGCACCTCGGCGCGCCCGACTGGGACTCGCTCCTCGACGGCGTCCGCGCGGCGCACCCGGGCGCGACGCCGGAGGTGTTCTTCTGCGGCCCCGACGGGCTCGCGAAGGCCGTGGCGCGCGCCGCCGCCCGCGCCCGCCTCCCCTTCCGCCAGGAGCATTTCTGAACCCTGTACAAGCGTCTTTCGGGTCCCCCGTTGTAGGCCATGTTCGGGCCGTGTTACCGCTCCTCACGCCGCCATGAACGCGCCCCCCGTCGACCCGAACGACCCCGCCGCGGTCCGCGCCTGGGCGGCGGAGGTGCAGGCCCTCGTCCTGCGCATGCAGACCGGCGAGCGCCGCGCCCTCGAGGCCCTCTACGACCGCACCCGCCACGTCGTGTACGGCCTCGCGCTCCGCGTGACGGGCGACCCCGCCGCCGCCGAGGAGGCCGCCCTCGAGGCATACCAGAGCGCCTACCGCAACGCCTGGACGTACGAGCCCGCCCCGGCCGGCGCCGTCGCGTGGCTGCTCCACCTCGCGCGCACCGCCGCCCTCGCGCGCGTCGCCGCCGTGAAGCGCCCGCCGGAGCCCGCGCCCGCGCCCGACGAGGACCCCGTCGCCGACGAACGGCGGCGGGCCCGCGCGGTGGTGGGCTCGCTCCCCGAGGCCCAGCGGCGCGTGCTCGAGATCGCGTACTTCGAAGGCGCCGCGCCCGAGTCGATCGCCGAGCGGCTCCAGCTCCCGGCCGACGACGTGCGGCGGCAGATCGGCGAGGCCGTCGCCGCGCTCCGCGCCCGCATGGTGGCCCCGTGAGCGCCGACGAGCTCCCCTTCGCCGAGCCCCCCGCGTCCCTCGACGCGCGGCTGCGCGCGCTCGCCGCCGGCCTGCGCCCCGCGGAGGTTCTCGTGCGCGCGGGCGGCGGGCTCTGGGCCGACACTGGCGTCGCGGGCCTGCGCTGCAAGCCCCTGCTCCGCGACGCGCGCGAGCGCCGCCAGACGCTGCTCGCCCGCTACGCGCCGGGCACCGTCCACCCGGCGCACCTGCACGACGACCTCGAGGAGGTGTTCGTGCTCGAGGGCGACGCGGTGGTGCAGGGCCGCGCGATGGGCCCCGGCGACTTCTGCGCGGCCGTGGGGGGCACCGTCCACCGCCCCGTGACCTCGCGCGACGGCGCCCTCTTCCTCGTCAGCCACTCGCCGAAGGACGCGCCCACCGCGCGGCCCGACGAGGGCGAGCGCGGCGTCACCTTCGCGATGGCCCGCGACGCCGCCTGGCGCGCCGGGGCTGCGACCGGCGTGCGCGTTCGGGACCTCTATCGCGACGAGGCGCTCGACCTCGCCACCCTGGTGCTCGAGCTCGACGCGGGCGCGATGCTCGCGGCGGAGGGCTTCGCGTGGCAGGCGTACGTGATCCGCGGCGCGGCGACGCTCGCGGGGGCGGCGCTGGGCGCGGGGGACTTCCGCTACACGGCCGGCGGCGGTGTACTGACGGCGTCGGCGCCCTGCGCGGTGCTGGTGGTCGACGCGCCCGCCCGCTGGAACCCGTAGCGCGGAGTTGCCACCGCGGCCGGAGGGGGGATACGGTCATCCCCGGTGCAAACCGCATGGGAGTGCTCTCGGGCCCGACGATCGCGCCCGCCGACGTGACGGAGATCCCGCAGGTCGTCGGGGAGAAGTACCGGGTGGTTCGCCTCCTCGGCGGCGGCGGCATGGGCAACGTCTACGAGGCGGAGAACACCTGGACGCGGCGCCGCGTGGCCGTGAAGATGCTGCGGCCGGAGTTCTCCGCCGACCACGAGTCGGAGCAGCGCTTCATGCGCGAGGCGCAGACGGCGTCGCAGCTCTCGCACCCGCACGTGGTCGACGTGCTCGACATGGGGCGCGACGCGGCCACCGGGGCGCTCTTCATCGTGCAGGAGTTCCTCGTCGGCGAGGAGCTGCGGGCGCGGCTGGAGGCGCGCGGGGCGCTGCCGCCGGACGAGGCGCTCGCGCTGCTTCTGCCGGTGATGGACGGCCTCGCCGCGGCGCACGAGGCCGGCGTGATCCACCGCGACATCAAGCCCGAGAACATCTTCCTGGTGCGCCAGCCCGACGGCCGCGTGTCGCCGAAGCTCATCGATTTCGGCATCGCGAAGGCCCTCCGCCCCGGCGAGCGGGACTTCCGCACCGACATCCCGCAGGCGATCGGGACGCCCGGCTACATGTCCCCCGAGCAGGCCCGCGGCGACGTCGACATCGACGCGCGGACGGACGTGTGGGCCCTCGGCGTGGTGCTCTACGAGATGCTCTCGGGGCGCATGCCCTACGACTACAACCGCAACGCCGAGGTCATGATCGCGATGGTGATGACGCGCGACCCGACCCCGCTGGAGGAGTCGGCGCCGTCGGTGCCGCGCGACCTCTGCGCGGCGGTGGGCCAGGCGCTCCAGCGCGACAAGGGCCGCCGCACGCCGAGCGTGAAGGCCCTCGCCGACGCGCTCTCCGCGACGCGCCAGGGCAGGCGCACCCGCGCCACGCTGAAGAAGAACGCCGACGCCCGCGGACGCGCGCAGGACGGTGCCCCGGGGCGCGGACGGCGCGCGGCCTTGGCGGCGCTCGCGGTGGCGCTCACGCTCGCGCTCGCGGTCGGCGCGGTGCTCGCGCTGCGCCGGGGCGAACACCCGACGGCGCCCGTCGCCGCGGTGGTCGCGCCCACCACGCACGCGGTCGCGCCGACGCCGGTGCCGGTGCCGACGCCCGTGCGGGCCAGGGCCGTGACGGCCGACGCGGCGGTCGCTGTCGTCGACGCGAACGCCCCGAGCGCGAGCCCCATGAACGCGGCGGGCGACGCGGCGACGGAGGACCCGGCGGACGACGACCGGCAAGCGCGGCGCAGGCGCCGACGCCACGACGAGGGCTTCAAATGAAGACGCATCTGGTGGTGCTGGCGGCGCTGGCCGCGGCGTGCGCGGAGACCTCCAGCAGCACGGGAGGCGACGCGGCGGCGGACGCCGTGGACGCGGCGCCCGATGTCGTCGACGCGACGTCCGACCTCGGTCGCGACGTCGCCCCCGAGGCCGCGGCCGACGTCCCGGGCGGCTCATGCCGCTGGCGCGTGGGCGCGGCGGTCGACCTCCCGGGGCAGGGCGCCGGCGTCCGCTGCGCGCTCGCCGACCTCGCCGCGGGCGCGCCCGGCGCGTGGGTGGCGCGCGCGTGCGACCGCCTCGCGGGCGACGCCGACGCGCGCCAGCCCCTGGTCATCGACCGCGTGGACGCCACCGGCGCAACCGCCTCCACCACCCGCGCGGCCGAGGGGGCGACCGCACGCGCGTGGCTCGCCGTCGACGACGCGCTCGACCGGCGCGCGGTGCTCCGGCGCGGCCCGATGGGGGGCGGCGAGTCGATCGTGACGCTCGGCCGCGACGGCGCCCCCACCGGCGCGCAGCCCGTCGCCTCCGCGCCGACGCACTTCTCGCTCGGCGACCACCAGGACCTCGCCGTCGACCGCGCGGGCTTCACCACCGTGGCCCAGCAGATCCGCGCGCTGTGGGGCGTCTCGCTCCTCCACCTCGACGCGGCGGGGCGCGCGGTGGAGGCCGTCGACCTCATGCCGACGGGCGCGTTCATCCCGCGGATCAAGCGCGTCGCGACGGCCGACCGCGGCTTCTTCCTCGCGTGGGCCGAGGGCGCCGACGCGGGCCCCGGCTCGCTCCGCGTGCGCCGCTACCGGGAGAACGGCACGGCCGTCTCCTTCACCGCGGTGCTCGACGCGCGGCTCACGTCCGCCGCGGCGACCGCCCCTCTCCGGGTGGCGATCGCCCCGACGGCCGGCGGCGCGCTCGCGGTGTGGGAGGCGGAGGCCGACACGCTCCCGCCGCTGCGCACGCTGGCGGCGCGCCCCCTCGCCGACGACGCGACGCCGCGCGCCGACGCGTCGCTGCTCACGTCGCTGGGCTTCTACGGCGGCGGCCTCGACGCGGCGGCGGCCGGCGGCGACGTGCTGGTGACGGCGGTCACGGGCTCCGGGGTGCTGCGGCTGGTGGTGGCGGCGCTCGGCCCCGACGGGTCACCGCGCGGTGAGCCTCTCCAGGTGGCGATGGTGGCGCCGCCGTCGCCCGACGGGGTGTTCGCGCGCGTGGTGCCCACGGCCTCGGGCGCGCTGGTGGCCTTCCAGCGCGACGCGGCGACGGTGGCGGTGGCGCCGCTCACGTGCGAGCGCTGAGGCGCCATCAGCGCGCCGGGCGGAGCTTGTCGGCGTAGCGCCGCCAGCGCTTGTCGAAGGCGTTGCTCGCGTTGTGGAGCGAGCGCGGGTCGCCGGCGCCTTCGAGCAGGTTGCGCTCGGCGATGTAGCGCCAGGCGTCGGCGTTGGTCCGCGTCGCGTCGCGCGCCTCCAGCAGGTACCGCAGCTCCCACCGCTCGACCTGCGAGAGCCCGCGCCACGCCTCCGGCCGCACGCGCGCCTCCACCGCGGCCCAGGCGTCGTGCTCGGCGCCGCCCACTCCTTCGGCGAGCGCCGACCAGCGCGCGGTGAGCTCGGCCACCTCGGCCTCGACGTGGGCGAGGGTCACCTTCACCACGGGCTGCGGCGATCCCTTCGGGCGCCCCGCCCACGCGCGGAGGCAGAGGCGCTCGGCGGACTGCATCACGTCCCGGTGATTCCACGGCCAGCGGGAGGCGGGCGCGAAGACGTGGGCCTGGAGGCGCTGGCGAGCATCATGTTCAAGGCTGAAGCGGGGCAGGGCCTTCCCCGCGACCGGGTAGAGGGTCGCCGCCCGTTCGAACTCTCGGTGATAGGCGATCACGATCTGGTGACGCGCCTCGGCCAGCGCCGGGAGCGCCACGCGGTGGGTGGACAGGCGGCCGAGGAGGTCGAGGCGGAAGGCGCCGGCCCGCGCCATCGCCAGGAGGTCGCGGTTGGTGCCGACGACGAGCCGGACGTCCACGGGCCTCGCGGTGTCATCGCCGACGGGCTTCACGAGCCGCATCCGCGCGCCGTCGAGGTCGAGCGCGGTGAGCAGGTGCGACTGGAGCTCGAGCGGGAGGTCGCCGATCTCGTCGAGGAAGAGCGTGCCGCCGTCGGCCCGGCGGAAGGCGCCCTTCGCGTGACCGAAGAGCTCGGGGCCGAGCAGGTCGCGCGGGACGGCCGCGGCGTTGAGCGCGACGAACTCCCCCTTGCGGACGAAGGCGCGCTTCCAGGCGTCGTGGAGGCGGCGGGCCGCGTGCGATTTGCCCGCGCCGGTGGGGCCTTCGAAGAGGACGTTCCAGACGGCCGGGGCGGCGCCGAGGAGGTCGAGGGCGGGCTCGGCGGCGCCCCGCCCGGCGGATCTCCAGACGGAGAGCGCGTCGCCGGGCCCGTCGTACACCACCGACACGCGCGCCCCGAGCCCGTCGAGGGCGTCGAGGAGCGCCGCGCACTGCCCCGCCGTCCCCGTCGCGACCGAGGCCACGAACTCCACCTCGTCCAGCCGCTTCAGGTGCTCCCGGGCGACGTCCTCCACCGCGCTTCGGACGGCCGGCGCCACCGCCGCGATCGCGTGCGGGTCGTCGAGCTTCAGCGCGTGGAGCTGCGGTTGGACGCCGCCCCGCGCGGCCCCGACGTCCTCCGCGAGCGCCTCGGCGGCGGCCCGCGCGTCGGCGTCGCCGGCGTCGAAGAGGAAGGCCGCCCGCGCCACCCCGGCGAGCTCGCGGAGCCGGAGGGCGGCGAGGGCGGGGCGGCGGTCGCCCTCGGCGGGGGCGTTGTGCCGGTTGCCGACGACGGTGAGGAAGACGCGGCGGGGGGCGACGGGGGGCGTCATGGCGGGCCGCGAGGATACCCCCGGCGGCTCTCCAGACGGAGAGGGACGTTCAGATGTCGAGGTTGCGCGCGTTGAGCGCGTTCTTCTCGATGAAGTCGCGGCGGGGCTCGACCTCGTCGCCCATCAGGAGCGTCATCACCTGGTCGGTGAGGGCGGCGTCCTCCACCCGGACGCGGAGCATCACGCGGCGGGCCGGATCCATCGTGGTCTCCCAGAGCTGCTCGGCGCTCATCTCGCCGAGGCCCTTGTAGCGCTGGATCGACGTGCCCTTGCGGCCCTTCGCGTCGATGAAGGCGTAGAGCGCGCCGCCGTGGGCCGCGGGGTGCTCGCGGTCGCCGTCGACCACCGTCCAGGGCCCGTCGCCCACCCGCTCCCGGACGTAGCGCTCGACGCGCTCGAGCTCGTGCAGCTCGCTCCCGCCGAGGAAGGCGTGGGAGACCACCGTGGTGCGGCCCGCCGTGCCGTTGCGGATGCGCACCAGCACGCGCTTGCAGTTGTGCTCGTGGTCGTCCTCCACCGTGTAGCGGAGCGGCGCGGACTCGGGCTCGTACGTCTGCACGTAGGCCGACACCTTCTCCATCGCGGCGGCGATCGCGGCCTCGTCCTTGAGCGTCTCCTGGGTGAAGGCGCCGGTGCGCGCGACCGCGGCCACCACGGGGGGCTCGGCGCGCAGGCGGATCCGCTCGAGGAGCACCGCGCCCTTGTGGAGCTCGAAGGCCGCGTCGCGCAGGGCGTCGTCGCGGAGCTCGCCCGCCGGGCCGCGGAGCGCGAGGCCCTCGGTGCCCGAGCGGATGACGTAGCGGGCGAGGGCGTCGTCGTCCTTGACGTACTCCACCTTCTTGCCGCGGCGGACGCCGTAGAGGGGCGGCTGCGCGATGTAGAGGTAGCCCTTCTCCACCAGCTCGGGCATCTGCCGGTAGAAGAAGGTGAGGAGCAGCGTGCGGATGTGGCTGCCGTCGACGTCGGCGTCCGTCATGATGCAGATCTTGTGGTAGCGGAGCTTCTCCAGGTCGAGGCGGGGCCCGGAGGAGGCGCTGTCGTCGTCGCCGCGCGCGTCGTTCTTGATGGTGACGCCGAGCGCGGTGATCAGCGTGCCGATCTCCGCGTTGGTGAGCATCTTCTCGAAGCGGACGCGCTCGACGTTGAGGATCTTGCCGCGCAAGGGGAGGATCGCCTGGTACTTCCGGTCGCGGCCCTGCTTCGCGCTGTTGTGGACGAACACGCCGCTCGCCAGCGCGAAGTTGTGCGTGCCCGGCACCTCCAGGTCGTAGACGTCGTGGCGCTCGTCGAGCGGCTCGACGGAGGCCACGCGGTGGTTGTGGTGCGCCACCGCGTCGAGCGCGCGGGCGGCGTCGCCGTCGAAGTAGCGCCGGCAGAGCGTCTCGAACTTCAGCAGCGACTTGTCCCGCGACGCCACGCGGCTCGCGCGGTAGGCCTCGAGGTCGACCTCGCCCGTCGGGCCCACGCACGCCTTGAGCGCGGCCAGTGTCTTGCGGCGGTAGGTCTCCTGCAGGGCCGTCCGCCGCTTCTCGCGGAACTCGCCCGTCCACTGGGCGGCCGTCTTCTCGCCCCGCCACGCCCGCAGCGCGACGTCCGACCACTGGGCCTTCGCGGCCTCCGCGAGCTCGACCCGGCGCTCGGGGTGCCGCTCGAAGTGCCCGCGCACCCGCTCGGCCTGCGCCGCGCGGTTCGACCCGTCGGCCCAGTACTCCTCCTGCGCGCGGTCGAGCCGCGCGTGCAGGGCCTCGCGGTACGCCGCGTCCTCCGCGTAGAAGGCGCCCCAGCGCTCGGCCATGTAGCGCTTGTAGTCGGGGTCGTTCCACTGAGCGCGCGCCTGCTCGGAGAGCACCTCGCGCGTGCCCGGGGCCTTCATCCGCTCGCTCATGCGGGCGCGGAACCCCTCGCTCTGCCGAATCTCCCGGCACTTCGCGATCACGTCCGGGCGGTGCAGCGTTGCGGCGGCGTGCTCGCGGTGCAGGGCCAGGTGGGCCTCGCGTGAGAGGCGCCGGAGGTTGGTGGGGTTGTTGTTCCGCTTGTCGAAGTCGACGTGGTGGCAGTGCGCGCCGTCGGCCTCGGCGTAGACGCCCTTCCAGCGGTTGTACCAGTCCGCGAGCTGGTGGGTGAACAGCCAGCGCGACGACCTCGGGTCGAAGGTCATCTCGTAGCCCTGGATGGTCACGCCCGGCTCCCGCATGTCGGAGAGCCTGCGGTAGAGCGGCATCAGCGAGTCGCCCGGCGTGAGCTCCGCCGCGGCGCGGTAGCTCCCGTCCCGCAGCATGAAGCGGTGGTCCGGCGTGCAGACCATCGCCTCGCCGTCGTCGAGCGTCACGCGCACGACCGACGCGCGCTGCTTCGTACGGCGCACGTGGAGGATGCGCTCCAGGCCAACGACGCCGTCGCCGCGGATCGTGTAGGCGAAATGCTCCCTGCCCTGCGCCTGCTCCTCGATCAGCTCGAGGAAGGTGAGCGAGCGCCCGTCCGCGAGGGCCACCTTCGTGTCGCCGACAAAGCAGCCGCCTGCGGAGTCGCCCTCGACGATGTAGAGCTCGCAGGCCGCGGGGTTGCGCTCCTGGCAGTCGGCGAGCTTGCCGGGCAGCGACGCCGCGTCGAGCACGCCCTTGCGGTTGATGAGCTCGCGGGCCTTGCGGGCGGCCTCGCGGGCCTGCGCGGCGAGCACGCTCCGCTCGATCACCTTCTTGGCGACCTGGGGGTTCTTGTCGAGGAAGTCGGCGAGCTTGTCGTTGACCACCGAGGCGACCATGCCGGCCACCTCGGAGGAGATGAGCTTCACCTTGTTCTGCGAGTTGTACATCGGCGACGGGTGCTTCACGGAGATCACCGTGGTGAGCCCCTCGCGCGCGTCCTCGCCCTGGAGCGTGGCGCCCTTGAGCTCCTTGAGGAGGTTCTGCGCGGCCCCGTAGGTGTTGAGGCAGCGGGTGAGGGCCGTGCGGAAGCCCTGCACGTGCGTCCCGCCGTCCTTGTTCATCGTGTTGTTGGTGAAGGCCTGGAGCGACTCGTAGAGCGAGTCCGTCCACTGCATCGCGACGTCGATCTGCACCACGCCGCCGCGCTCGTGGGGGACCTCGCCGCGCAGGAAGACCGGCTCGGGGTGCAGGGCCACCTTGGCGCCGTTGAGGAAGCGCACGTAGTCCGGGATGCCCCCCGGCTGGACGAACTCCACGGCGTCGCCCCCGCGGCGCTCGTCGGAGATCGCGAGCACCAGCCCCGCGTTGAGGTACGCGAGCTCGCGCAGGCGGTTCTCGATGACCTCGTAGGAGAAGTCCACCATCGTGAAGATGGCCGAGTCGGGCTTGAAGCTCAGCGAGGTGCCGTGCTGGTTGGTCTCGCCCACCACCGCGAGCGGGGCCACGGGCTCGCCGCGCACGTAGTCCTGGCGCCAGAGCCTGCCGTCCTGCGCCACCTCCACGCGGAGCCGCTCGGAGAGGGCGTTGACGGCCTTGATCCCGATGCCGTTGGTGCCCGCCGACACCTTGTAGGTCGAGTTGTCGAACTTGCCGCTCGAGTGCAGCTTGGTGAGCACCACCTGCACCGTGCTCACGCCCTCGGTCGCGTGGATGCCCGTCGGGATGCCGCGCCCGTTGTCGCGCACCGTCACCCCGCCGTCGGCGTGCAGCGTCACCTCCACCTTCGTGCACACGCCGGCGAAGAACTCGTCGATCCCGTTGTCGACGGCCTCCCAGATCAGGTGGTGCAGCGCCGTCCCGTCGTGCACGTCGCCGACGTACATCCCGGGCCGCCGCCGCACGCCCTCGAGGCCCTTGAGCACCTCGATCTTGGAGGCGTCGTAGTCCTCGCCCTGGGCCCCGTTCGCCGTCTCCGGCGCGCCCGGCTCTCCGTTGTTCATCACCGCGTCAACTCCTCGGAAAATCTAGTGAAAAACCTACCACACGGCCCCCCGCAACACCAGGACAGGATACGTCCCCGGCGGGTCACTTCTCGGCGACCTCGCCCCCCTCGACCAGGAAGGTCTTCGCGCGGGGCAGGAGGGCCCCGATGGCGGGGTCGGTGGTGCTGACCCACACCTGGCCGCCGAGGCTGCCGACGAGGGAGAAGAGCTGCTCGATGCGGGCCCGGTCGAGCTCGCTCGACACGTCGTCGAGGAGGAGGGCCGGGGTGACCTTCGAGCGGGCCTCGACCACGTGGAGCTCGGCGAGGCGCAGGGCCAGGGCGAGGGCGCGCGTCTGCCCCTGGCTGGCGACGGCGCGGGCGGGGAGGCCCGCCCAGGTGAGGGCGAGGTCGTCGCCGTGGGGGCCGTACTGGGTGGCGCGGCGGGCGAGGTCGACGGGGGTCTGGGCGGCGAGGGCGGAGGCGTACTCCACCTGGTCGCCGACGCAGCGGGTGCGGTAGGCGAGGGCGATGGCGGTCGGGTCGAGGCCGAGCTCATGGAGGGCGCGCTGAGCGGCGGCGACGAGGTCGGGCACGAGGGCGTTGCGCGCGCGGACGAGGGCGGCGCCGTAGCAGGCCAGGGGGAAGTCGAAGGCCTGGACGGCGCGGGCGTCGGGGCGCCGGTCGCGCAGGAGCTGGTTGCGGGACTTGAGCGCGCGGCCGTAGCTCTTGAGGGCCTCGCCGTAGCCGTCGAGCACGCGCACGAGGATGCGGTCGAGGAGGCGGCGACGCACCTCGGGGGCGCCGCGCACGAGGTCGAGGTCGCCGGGCTGGAAGACCACGCAGGAGGCCCCGCCGAAGTACTCCACGGCGCGCTGCGGGCGCTTGCCGTCGAGGAGGATCTCGCGCGTCGTGCGGGTGAGCTTGACGCGGTACTCGTGGGCGAGGGCGGCGGACTCGACGCGGAGGAGCACCTGGGCGGCGTCGCGCTCGTGGCCGACGAGCTGCGCGCGCGTCGCGCCGCGGAAGGAGCGGAGCGAGGCGGCGTAGTCGATCGCCTCGAGCAGGGAGGTCTTGCCGTGGCCGTTGGCGCCGAGGAGGACGTTGGCGCGCGCGTCGGGGGCGATCCGCGCGCCCCGGAGGTTGCGGAACCCATCGACCACCAGCTCGGTGATGCGTACGGGCGTCACCACGTCACGGGCGCAGGGGGGGAGAGGGTCAGATGCGCATCGGCATGATGACGCCGATGAAGTCGTCGCGGCCGACGGGGCGGATGACGCCGGGGTCGAGCTCGCCCGACAGGTCGAGGGCGACGTCGTCGGTGACGAGCGCGCCGAGCACGTCGATGACGTACTTGCTGTTGAAGCCGATGGTGACGTCGGGGCCGGTGAGCTCGGCGTCCAGTTCGTCCATGCCGGCGCCGACGTCGGGGTTCTCGCTGGTGAGGACGACGCGCGAGCCGCTCATGGCGAGCTTGACGCCGCTGGTGCGGTCGCTGGCGACGAGGGAGACGGCGCGGAGGGCGTCGAGGAAGGCGAGGCGGTTCATCCGGGCGCCGCGGTCGGTGCCGGTGGGGATCACCTGCTCGTACGAGGGGAAGGCCGCGTCGACGAGCTTGGAGCTCAGCGTGACGCCCTCGCGCTGGAAGAAGACGGGGCCCTGCGAGCTGGCGGCGCCGACGGCGATGGTGGCGGGCCCGCCGTCCTTCTTCTCGGCCTTCTCGGCGCGCGCCTCGTCGAGCAGGCGCTTGAGCTCGTGGATGCCCTTGGCGGGGATGAGGAGCTTGCTGGCGCCCTTCATCCCGGCGATGGGGCGCTCGGCCTTGGAGAGCCGGTGGCCGTCGGTGGTGACCATGCGCAGCGTCTCGCCGGCCATCTCGAAGAGGGCCGCCGCGAGGTGCGGGCGCGTGTCGTCGGTCGACATCGAGAACGACGTGAGCGAGATGAGGTCGGCGAGGTCGTCGACGGGGATGGCGGTGAGGCTGGTCTTCCCCGGGTCGGGCATGGTGGGGAAGTCCTCGCCGGGCATCCCGGTGAAGTCGAAGCGGCGCTTGCCGGCCTTGAGGCGGGCCGTGTAGTTCTTCTCCACGGTGACGGTCACGTCGCCGTCGGGGAGGGCCTTCACGGCGTCGAAGACGTGGCGGGCGTGGAGGGCGACGGAGCCGGGCTTCTTCACCTCCGCGCGCATGGCGCCCG
Source organism: Polyangiales bacterium (assembly GCA_046351555.1). Classification (GTDB taxonomy): domain Bacteria; phylum Myxococcota_A; class Polyangia; order Polyangiales; genus CAISKJ01. The sequence goes on along the minus strand of JAXLYI010000045.1, from coordinate 21,798 downwards.
ACACCGAGAGGAGCAGGTCGGTGGCGGCCAGGCGCACGCCGCCGCCCTCGGCGACGATGAGCACGTTGCCCAGGATCGGCATCGCGGACTTCTTGTCGGCGACGCTCTGGACCCGGCTCAGGCCCTTCACGAAGTCACGCTTGTTGACCACGAACTCCATCGATCGGCTCCTCGACTCTCTGTCGTGTTCGGTGACCTCCCCCGCGGACGGCTCGGAGTGGGTGCAACCGGGGTCTGTCTTCTACTCTTTCAAGGAGAGAAATAGATAAAGAAATAGTCTCTAGTCCCTAGGGCCTGTGGAGACGGTGGGACGTCCCGTAAGTGATGGTAACGACTACGCTTTCGAAGGGGACGGGCGACGCCACGCAACCTGTGGAGAGTGTGGGGACGCGGGCGGGGTGGAGCCGTCCACAGGGCGCGTCCACAGGGATGCTCCTACGGGGGCTCCCAGGGGTGCGCACAGGGATGTCCACAGCGTGTTCTGTCACGGGCGCTCGGCCGCGATGGGGGGCGCGGGGCGGGGCTGGAAGCCGAGCTTGAGCGAGAGGGCCTCGACGGCGGCTGCGACCTCGGCGTCCTCGCCGAGGAGCTTCTCGACGCGGCGGACGGCGGACATCACGGTGGTGTGGTCCTTCCCGTCGAACTTGGCGCCGATCTGGGGGAAGGACGTGCCGAGGTGGGTGCGGGCGAGGTACATCGCGACCTGGCGGGCGACGGCGACCTCGCGGTGGCGGTCCTTGCCGATGAGCTGCGGGAGCTTGAGGCGGTAGTGCTCGCAGACGGCGCGCTGCACGTCCTCGACGGTGACGACGGCGGGCTTGGGGCCCACGCGCAGGGTCTCGCGCACCATCGCGGCGTCGACCGACGGGCGGCCGGTGATGTTGGCCTTGATGGCGAGCTTCATCAGCGCGCCCTCGAGCTCGCGCACGCTCGACGCGGCGGCGCCCGCGATGGCGAAGGCGGCGTCGTCGTCGAGGCGGACGTTCTCCTGCTCGGCCTTCTTGCGGAGGATGGCGACGCGGGTCTCGATCTCGGGGGTGTAGACCTCGGCGACGAGGCCCGAGGCGAAGCGCGAGAGCAGCCGCTCGGCCATGCCCTGGAGCTTCTGCGGGAGCACGTCGCTCGTCAGCACGATGGGCGCGTCGCGCTGGTAGAGCGCGTTGAAGGTGTGGAAGAACTCCTCCTGCGTCCCCTCCTTGCCGGCGAGGAACTGCACGTCGTCGATGAGCAGCGCGTCGCAGGCGTTGCGGTAGCGCCCGCGGAACTCCTCCATCCGCTTCTGCTGGATGGCGGCGACGTACTCGTTGGTGAACGTCTCCGCGGAGACGTAGACGATGCGCGCGTCGGGCTTCTGCTCGAGGATCCGGTGGCCGACGGCGTTGGAGAGGTGCGTCTTGCCGAGGCCCGTCGAGCCGCAGAGGAAGAGCACGTTGACGCGCCGGCCCGCGAGGTTGGAGATGGCCAGCGCCATCGCGTGCGCCACCTGGTTCGACGGCCCGATGACGAACTGCTCGAAGGTGTACTTCGGCGACAGGCCCGCCGCGACCGAGCCCGCCACCGCGCTCACCGGCGCGGACGCCGGCACCGAGGCCGTGCGCGCGGCGGATGCGGGCGCGGGCGCCTGGAGCGTCAGCGTGCGCGGCGCGCTGGGGGGCCCGGAGGCGGGCGCGGGCGGGGCGCTGCGGGGCGACGGCGGGGCGCTGCGGGCGATGGGCTTCGGGGCCGGCGAGAGGCGCGGCATCGGGGCGCCCGCGGCCACCACGCTCGCGGCCCAGTGGAGCGACCAGCGCTCGCCGGTGAGCGCGCGGAGCTGCTCCTCGATGACGCCCGTGTAGGCCTTGGAGACCCACTCGCGCGAGAAGTCGTTGGGCGCGCGGAGGAGCAGCGCGCCCTCGGCCGCGTCGAGCGGCTCCAGCGGCCGGAGGAGCTTGTCGATCATCTGCGCGCCGACGCGCCCCGCGAGGGACGTCAGCACCTTCTGCCAGAGCTCGTTCGCTTCGTTGCTCACCGTGACGCGACCTTCACCGTTGCTCGCCCGACGTCGTCCACAGGGTTATCCACAGCCCGCGGCGCACCTGTTGATGGGCGGACTCTCGCTCCGAAACCCCTGCGCGCGCGAGAAAACGGCGTCGAATCCGCGGGGCTCGTCTGGAGCTCGCGGGGGATGCGCCGTCCACAGGCGCGCGAGGGGCTGCGGGAGGGGGATTCCTTACGTGCCTTCGCGGAGGTGCCTCCACAGCGCGTCGCGGTCGATGTCGGCCAGCGCGCGGTGGGGAGAGCGCCCGACCCGTGTACCCCAACCGCCCGACTGACGGTAGGGGGTTCCCTCGACCCACAAGCCGATCTCGGGGTGCAGGTGGCACACGGCCGCGGTGGGGTCGTGGAACATCTTCTCCGCGTGGCCTTCGAGGTACATCCCCATCACCTCGCGGAGCACCTCGCCGGCGCGGCTCTTCGCGGGCGTCGCGGTCACGTCCTCGTGGCGCGCGCGGTCGTAGACGACGGTGTGGCAGACGTTCTTGCCGACGAAATGCGTCGGCGTGGCGGACTCGAGGAAGCGCACCGCGCCCTTCACGTCGCCGTTGAGGTTGAAGGTCGGCACCGTCTCCAGCCCTTCGAACTTCTGCAGGTGCAGCACCGCGTGGGCGTGCGCCGCGTACGCGAGGAAGCCGCCCTGCACCGTCGCGCGCGGGAACCTCGCGCCGCCCGCGGCGAGGTGACGACCGACGTTCTGCATCGGGCCGCACACGAAGAGCTCGGCCTCGGGGTGGCGCGCGCGCGCGTCAGCGATGACGTCGTGCCCCGCGCCGTCGGGCGCGCAGCGGTCGGGCAGCCCGTAGCGCGCGAGGAAGCGCAGGTGCACGCCGCCCGCGGAGGATCGCTCGCCCTCCAGCCGTGCCGACCCGACGGGCACGTCGAGCCCGAGCACGGCGAAGAGCCCCCGGGCGACAGCCACCTGGTCGCGATCGCCCGGGGAGATCACCACCGCCCGCAATTTCACCCCGGCGTCGACCAGGTAGCAGAGCGCGAAGAAATCGTCCGGGTCGCGACCGAGGTCGGTCTCGACGATCAGGTCCACCACGATGTGGAAGAGCTTGCGACAACCCTGCGCAGACCGCCAGAGGCCACTGCGCAACAAACGCACGGTCGGCGGACGGAGGGATTGACGGATTCGGTGAGGCCGATGCGCCGACGTCGGCGCGGGGCGCTCAGGCCACCTGGAGGCGGAAGAGCTGCTGCCCGAGGAGGAGGAAGTCGCCGTTGTTGAGCGTGCGCGGGCCGCGCATGCGGACGTAGGTGCCGTTGGAGCTGCCGACGTCGAGCAGGCTCACGCGGTGGCCCGTGACGATGAGCTGGCAGTGGAGGCCCGACACGTAGCCGTCCTCGGGGAAGAGGATGTCGCCGCGCTCGCGGCCGAGGTAGATGCCCGAGACGGGCACGGGGAAGGCGTTGCCGACCGAGTCGCGGCCCGTCACGAGCGAGACGCGGCCCACCAGGCCCTCGGTGGCGGCGCCGAGGCGCTCGGTGCCGTCGGGCTGCGGCGTCACCGCGGGGAGCGACTCGTAGCGCAGGATCTCCTGCCCGATGCGGAACACGTCGCCGTGCTGGATCTCGACCGGCACCTGGCGCTCGATGCGGACGTAGACGCCGTTGAGCGCGCCCTCGTCGCGGATGGTGATCATCGCGCCCGAGATGGTGAAGGTCGCGTGGTGGGGCGAGAGGTACGTGTCGGTGCTGAAGACGCCGCCCACGTCGCGGCCGACGCGGTTCTCGCCGTCGTGGAGGGCGTGGGTGGGGCCCTCGGAGCCGTCGGGGCGCACGAGCACGAGGCGCGCGCGCTCGACCGCGGACGGCGACGCGACGGGGGCCGCGGGCGCGGCGACGGGCGGGGCCATCGGCGCGACGGGGGCCACGGGCGCGGCGACGGGCGGCGCGACGGGGGCCACGGGCGGGGCCATCGCCGGCGCGACGGGCGAGGCCATCGGCGTGGGCACCGGGCCGCCCATCGGGGGCGGCGCGCCGAGCGGCGAGACGCCCGTGGTGGCGACCGCGGAGGCGGGCGCGGCGCCGGCGGTCGACATGTCGAAGCCGCAGGTGATGCAGAAGCGGTTGGCGCGCGGGTTGGGCGACGCGCACTGCGGGCACACCGCGGGGTAGCTCCCGCCGGAGGGCGAGCTGCTCATCGCGTTGGGGGGCGCGGCGACGGGCGCGACCATCGGCGGCGCGGCGGGCGCGGGCGGCGCGGCGACGGGCGGCGCGAAGGGCGCGGCGGCGACGGGCGCGGCGGGCGCCGGGGCGAAGGGCGCGGCCGCGGGCGGGCGCGGCGCGGCCGGGGGCGTCACCGCGGCGGGCGTCGGGCGCATCGCGGCGCCCTTGGGCTCGCGCGGGAGTTCGTTGCCGCAGCCCAGGCAGAACTTGTAGTGGTCCTGGTTTTCCTTGCCGCACTTCGGACAGATGATCACGGGCAGAGCCTCCGTCTACGGTCTCTCAGGGAGCGGTCGCGGACTACGCGGAGATGTCGACGCGCAGCAGCTCGCGTCCGATGAAGAGGTAGTCCCCGTGCCCGAGCTCGCGCTCGCCGTGGATGGCGAGGTACGTGCCGTTCTTGCTGCTGGTGTCGGTGAGCTGGTAGGCGCCGCCGGCGGTGAGCTCGACCTTGCAGTGCCGCGTGGACATGTACGGGTCGTTGGGGAAGTTCATGTCGCAGCCCTCGCGGCCGACCGACACCGAGGCCTCGCGGGCGCACACCTGCGTCGCGGTGATGCCGCCGCGGAGGATCTGCACGAGGCGGAAGGGCGACGGGCGCTTGGGCGACGAGTAGAAGAGCGTGCCGTCGGGGTCGTTGCCGTCGCTCGCGCGCGGCGTCGTGTCGACGCGGAACACCTGCTCCCCCGCGAGGAAGACGTCGCCGGGCTGGATGGTGGTGGTGCCCTTGATGCGCACGAACACCCCGTTGAGCGAGGCCTCGTCGCGGATCATGAGTTTGCCGTCGTCGCGGTAGTAGAAGGTCGCGTGCAGCGGCGACACCCAGTTGTCGCGGTCGAAAAGAATGTCGCCCTGCGTGCGGCCCGCCGGGTGGTGGCGCCCGCCGAGCAGGAAGGCCGTCTCGTCGGACGGGTCGGCCTGGAAGCCTTCGCCCTTGATGACCACGAGCTTGGCCTTGCCGGGCTCGAGCATCTTCGAGAGCAGCAGCGTCTGCGCCGTGAGCACCTCGCGGGGCACGGGCTCGCCGCACCGTCCGCAGAACTTGTGTCCCTGCGGCACCGGCGAGTAGCACTTCTTGCACACGTAGCTGCGAGCCTGATCCATCAGCGCCTCCGAAACCGCGAACCGGGCCGGGATCTTGACCGGCCCCACGAAGATCTTTTCTGGTGCGGGCGACACGGCCGGCGCCCGCGGCAGGCCGAGGTCGGGGCGCTTGAACGACGCCGAGGGGTTGGGCACCAGGTCGCCGAAGATCCCCTCGAGGGCCGAACCGCCCCTGGGCGTCGGGGGCTTGACCCACCGCTGCGCCCCGGTGTCTTCGGTGGTTGTGAAGCCCAGCGCGACGCCGCAGGACGGGCACTCCCGTGCGCTGAACGGCGCGAAGGCATCGCAACTACCGCAGACAAAACCGACATCGAGCTCCATCGAATTCGCCGTGCGTCGCCGCGTCGGTCACCCTTGAAACGCCCCGCACACTAGGCGCTCACCCGCCGCCGCGTCAACGCAAACTTGGGGCCTCCGCGACGCCCTCCGTCGCCCCGCCGGGCGCCTCCGCCGCCGACGCCCTCGCGTGCGCCTCCCACGCGCGGAAGAGGCCCCAGGGCGCGAGGCAGAGGGCGGCGGAGACTGAAAAGGCAACGGAAGGCCCGGCCCGGTCGCCGAGGGCGGCGCCCCCGAGGCCCCCGAGGCCGATCGCCAAGGCGTTGAGGCTGGTGAGCACGGTGTAGTGCAGGGCGGCCTTCGAGCGCTGCGTCGCGGACATCAGGGCCGCGAAGAGGACGGCCGTCCCGAGGCCGCTGGCGGCGTGCTCGATGGCGACGGCGGCGCTGGTGAGGGCGCGGGGGCAGCCGCGGGCGTGGGCGGCGATCAGCGGGAGGATGGCGGCGGCCTGGAGCACGGCGCCGGCTCGCAGCGCGCGGCGCTCGCCGAGGAGCCGGTGGAGCCCGCCGCCGACGACCGATCCCGCCACCGCGGCGGCCGCGCCGAGGGAGACCGCGAGGCCGCCGATGGCCTCCGTCGACCAGCCCGCGTCGACGAGCATCGGCTTGATGAGCGCCGCGGCCGCGTGGAGACCGAGCTTGTACGTGAGCGCGAGCGCGGCGACGGGGAGCGCGGCGCGGGCGGTCATGTGGCGCGCGAGGGCGCGGACCTCGCCGGCGTGCGAGGCGGGGGGCGGCGCTTCGGTGACGTTGTCGGTGGCGTTGTCGGGCGCCTCGTCGCGCAGGGCGAAGGCGGCGAGGGAGATGGCGGCGATGACGGCGCCGCACGCGACGAGGGTGACGGACTCGCCGACGGCGCCCGAGAGGGTGAGCATGCCGCCGCCGCCGAGGATCATCCCGAGGCGGTAGCCGCCGACCTGCGCGGCGTTGCCCCAGCCGCGCTCTTCGGGGCCGAGGGTGCGGACGGCGAAGGCGTCGACGAAGACGTCCTGCGTGGCGGCGACGAGGGCGGCGACGGCGGTGAGCGCGAACCAGGGCGTCGGGTGGCGGGCCGAGCCCACCAGCGCGTACGCGGCCATCAGCGCCGCGAGGCAGAGCTGGAGCGCGAGCAGGGCGCCGCGCGCGCGGGGCCGCACGGCGGGATGATCGCCGAGGCCCGCCCAGAGGAACTTCACCTGCCATGGCAGTTGGAGGAAGCCCGTGGTGGCGATGGCGAGGCGCGAGGCGCCGGCCTGGCGGAGCACGACCTGGAGGTACTCCGTGGCGAAGCCGAAGGGGACGCCCTGCGCGGCGTAGAGCAGGGCGAGCGCGCCGAGGACGGCGAGGCGGCTAGGGGGCGGGCGCGTCGGGGAGGGCACGGCGCTCGAGGAAGTCGACGACGCGGCGGTTGATGAGCTCGGGCTGCTCGATGGGGGCGGCGTGGGAGGCGCCCTTCACGAGCAGGAGCTCGGCGTCGGGGATCTGCCGCGCCATCTGCTCGGCGTAGCGGACGGGGGTGAAGGTGTCGCGCTCGGCGGCCACGACCAGGGTGGGCGCGCGCACGCTCGTGAGCAGCGTCTCGGCCGAGTGCTCGCCGGCCGCGCGGAGCATGCGGAAGAACATCGCCGGGTCGATGGCGGAGAAGTGTTCGAAGTATGGGAGCACGTCCTCGACGCGGACGCGCAGCGCGTCGAGCTCGCCCATGCGCCGCGCGACGGCGACGTAGAGCGCGGCGGGCCCGCGCGACCAGAGCGCGCGGGTGAGGCCCGGGTGCTTCTCGAAGAAGCTGATGACGTCGGCGAGCAGGAAGGAGAGCGCGTCGGTGCCGTGGAAGGTGCGGGTGATGCGCCCGTAGCTCCCGCAGACGAGGCAGAGCCCGCGGACGCGCCCGGGGCGCTGGCGGTACGCCTCGAGGCACACCTGCGTCCCCATCGAGTGGCCGATGAGCGCGGCGCCGTCGACCTTGGCGTGGTCGAGGACGGCGTGGAGGTCGCGGGCGTGGTCGTCGATGGCGATGCGGGCGGGGTCGGCGGGCGGGCCCGAGCGCCCGTGGCCGCGGTAGTGCCAGTGGACGACGCGGTGGCGCGCGGTGAGGGCGGGCTGGAGGTACTTCCAGATGAAGCCGTCGCACGCGATGCCGTCGCAGAGCACGACGACGGGGCCGTCGCCCGACGACTCGTAGAAGAGCCGGGTCCCGTCAGCCGCGGTGGCGAAGTCCTGGGTGCCGCTCACGGCGTGGGCCTCGGCGCGGTGGGGCTCAGTCGTCGTCGTCGCGGCCGCGGGGGTCGTCCGACGCTTCCATGTCCGGCACGTCGTTGACAGACGGGAGCTTGCGGATGTCGGCGCGCGAGAGCTTCCACGCGCGCTGCATCACCCACGACAGCGACCGGTCGAGGCGGGCGGCCTCCTGCTGGATCTCCAGCAGCATCGACTCGGGGAAGTAGAGGCTCTGCTTGCGCTTGTCGCTCTGCGACATCGAGGTGGCTCCGTGGGCAGCGGCGCGCGACCTCTCCCGCGCCTTCGTGGTGGCAGTACCCGCGCGGGCCATTGCCTGTCAAGCGCGCCCGACGCGCCGGCATCGCAAAAGCCGCCGCCCGGGGTGTGGCACACGCACTCACGCGTTGCGCGCGGCGGGGGGTCGGTGCGACCCTGCGGCCGATGAGCGCGACCGCCCCCACGAACCAGTCCAAGGCCAGCGCGGCGTGGCTCGCGCGCGTCCCGATGTTCGCGGGGCTCGCGCCGCGGTCGCTCGAGCAGTTGCTCGCGATCGCGACGGAGGTGCGGTTCCCGGTGGGGAAGGTGCTGTTTCGGACGGGCGACCCAGGCGACCGGCTGTACGTGATCGTGGAGGGCCGCGTGCGGATCTCGCGGGACGTGCCGGGGATGGGCGAGGAGGCCCTCGCGGTGCTGGGTCCGGGCGACGCCTTCGGCGAGCTAGCGATCCTCGACGACGCGCCGCGCAGCGCCGACGCCCACGTCCACGAGAGCTGCACGGTGCTGGAGATCCGCAAGGACAAGCTCGAGCACCTGCTCTTCACCAACCGCGACATCGGCTACGAGGTGCTGTGGAACCTCGTCCGCTACCTCTCGACGCGCCTGCGCGAGACGACCGACAAGGTGACCTTCCTCGCGGTGACCGGGCGCTTCTCGTAGCGGCGAGGGTGCGGGGAATCGAGCCCGTGCGCTCAAGCGCAGCGGTTTGCCCGCAGCGCGTTGCGAGGGCCACGGGTGCAGGGCGTCGTCGAGCTACTTGATGCGCCGCTGCGCCGACGGGTCGACGGGCACGGGGCCCGGCGACGAGGGCAGCGGGAGCGAGCCGAGCGCGGGCACCTGCGCGGCGGGCTGAGGGGCTGCGGGCAGGGCGAGCGGGACGTCGGGCGTCGGCGGCGGCGCGTCGGCGGGCTTCGCGCCGGCGGTGAAGAAGGCGATGGCCGCGGCGACGAGCACGACGATCATCACGGCGCCGACGAAGAGCGGCACACGCGAGGGGGCGTCGCGCGGTGGGGGTGCGGTGGGGCCCGCGGCGAGCGCGGGGGAAGGGAGGTGGGGGGCCGCGCCGACGTTGGTGGGCATGCGGGGCGGCGCGGCGGGCGCGGCGGCGACGAGGGTGGGGGGCGACGCGGCGGGCGGGGGCGACGGGCGCGACGGGGCGTACGGGGGGGCGGCGCCGGGTGGGAGCGTGGGCGAGGTGTCGAAGGGCTTGAAGTAGGGCGGCGCGATGGCGGCGAGGGCCTCGGCGAGCTCGCGCGCGTTGGCGAAGCGCTGCCGCGGGTCGCGCGCGACGCAGCGGGAGAAGACCGCGTCGAACTTCATCGGCAGCAGGAGCTCGCAGCCGAGCATCTCGGCGCGCACGGACGCGGGCACGAGCGCCTCGGTGACGAGCTCGTGGAAGAGCCAGCCGAGGTTGAGCTCGGGCTCGTTGGCGGCGAGCCAGTAGAAGCGCCCGGTGAACATCCGGAAGCACACGAGGCCCACCGCCCACACGTCGGCGGCGGGGGTGATCTCGGTGACCTCGTTCTGCTCCGGCGCCATCCAGAGGGGCGTGCCGATGGCGGTGGTGCGGTTGGACTCGGGGGTCGCGGGGTCGATGCGCTTGGCGATGCCGAAGTCGAGGATCTTGACCGTGAAGGGCGCGTCGGCGCGCGGGGACGACGTGACGAAGACGTTCTCGGGCTTGAGGTCGCGGTGGACGACGCCCTTCTCGTGGGCGGCGATGAGCCCGCGGCAGAGCTGGGCGAGCACCAGCCAGGCCTCGTCGTGCGGGAGCCCCTGCGCGGGCAGGTAGCGCTGGAGCTTGCTGGCGAGCGTGTGGCCCTGGAGCAGCTCCATCGCGAGCCAGGGGACGCCGGACTCGTCGACGCCGGCGCGCACGACGTCGACGATGTGGGGCGAGCCGATCCACGCGCCGACGCGGGCCTCCTGGGCGAAGCGCTGGCGGAGCTTGGCGTCGGCGATCTGGCTCGGGTGCATGAGCTTGAGCGCGACGCGCTGGCCGGTCTCGGTGAGGGTGGCCTCGTAGACGGCGCCCATGCCCCCGACGCCGAGCGTCCGCTCGACGCGGAAATCCTTCGCGAAGGTGGTGCCCGGCGCGAGCTGCTGGATCGACTGCATGGCGCCGCGCGATCGTACGCGACGGGGCGCGGGACACAATCCCGTTACGGCGCGTCGGGGGAGAGCGCGCGGAGGCCCTCGGCGATGGCGCGGGCGACGTTGGCGAAGAGGTCGGGGCGGGCGTTGACGGCCCAGACGTGGGGGGTGAGGGCCCAGAGCTCGCGGTCGACGCGGGCGGCGCTGCCGGGGCGCCCGCGGGCGGCGCGCACCTCGTCGAGCAGCGGGACGACGCGGTCGCCGAGGCGGAGCGCGGTGTCGACGGCGAAGACGGCGACGTCGGGGCGGAGCGCGCGCAGCCGGTCGAAGAAGGCCCCGACCTCGGGGGCCGAGAGGTGCTTCGGCGGCGAGGACTTGAGCTCGACGTACACCAGGCGCCCGTCGGCCACCGCCACCACGTCGAGGTCGCCCCCGACCCCCGGCGCGTGGAACTTCACCCCCACGCTGACGGTGAAGCGCAGGCGGCGCTCGAGCTCGCGGCCGACGTACCACTCCAGGGTGCTGCCGAAGCTGTTGGGCGGGTGCGTGAGGCGGTAGCGCCCGTCGCCGTCGGCCGTGGCGAGCCCGAGGTCGCGGAGCGTCTCGCACATCTCGCGGGCCGGCGCGCCGCCGAGGAAGCGCGTGGCGTCGTCGGGCGCGAAGCCCTCCGGGTGCTGGATGGCGCCGCGGAGGAAGAGCCGGAAGGCGTAGTGCCGCAGGGCCTCGACGAAGCGCTGCTGGAGGGCCTCGGGGTACGCGTCGGGGTCGAAGGGGAGGTCGAGCTTCGCGCGGGAGACGTCGTGGAAGCCGCGGCGCACGAGGGCGGCCATCGCGTCGTCGAGCGACGGGTCGATGGTGGGGACGGCCGGGTGGACGGGCTCGCGCGCGGCGCGGTGCTCGAGCTCCTGCGCGGTGTCGTGGTCGCCCATGGGCGGTGCCGAGGGTAGCGCAGAACGCGCGGCCGGTGCGCGACGCGCGTGCGGTGGAGAGGTGCGGAGGTGGTCGCGTGAAAGCGAGGCGAGGGAAGCGGGCGGGAGGAGGCGATGCGGCGCGGAGGGGAGAGGGCGCCGCGGGGCGATCAGGCGCCGCCGAGGCCGGAGACCTGGCTGTTGCCGTTGTTGATCTTGCTGACGACGGTGTTGCCGAAGGTGCGCCACGCGACGATGCCCACCACCGCGATGAGCATGAGGAGGATCACGTACTCGACGGTCGAGAGGCCCTCGGTGTTGCGGCGGAGCGAGCGGGTGTTGGTCTTCATGGTGGCGTCTTCCTTCGGTGCGTTTGGAGGTGGTTGAGGAAACTCGTGCGGGCGTTCGACCCGTCGCAGGGGAATAGAGCAAGGCACAGGCCAGCGCGGGCTGGGAGGCTGAGGTACCGGAAAGCCGCTCGAACGGGGCTGACGGCCCCGGGGCCCTGGGAGGAGAACCTCCCAGGTGGAGGCGCCGGGCGGTGGGAGGAAATGCTCCAGCGGGAGAGGCAGGTGACCAACGACGGGCGGCGGGGCGCCGTGCTCTCCAATACGAGAGGGGCGTCACCGTCTGGTGAGGGCGCTCAACGGGGGCGCTTTCCGCGGCGCACGCCGACGAAGTCGTCGCCCCGGAGGAGCGCTTTGGCGGCGAGCTCGGCGTAGGGGCCCGGGACGTTGGCCCCCTCCAGGGAGAAGAGCTCGTCGAGCTCGTCGCAGAGGTGTTCGAGGAAGGCGCGGCGCCCGACGATGGGTGCGAGGTCGCGGTGGTCGATGGCGCCGTCCGTGAGCGGGTCGCCTGCCTCGACGCGCATCCCGTCGAACGTGAGGAGCGCCCGCGGGCGGCGCGGGAGCTTCACCACCGTTCGTCCGCCGTCGTGGACGATCGCGAGGCGCCCCGGCGCGACGCCCTCGCGGGTGACACAGCCGCTGACGGGCGCGAGGACGGCGCGGTGGGGGTGGCGGCGACGGCCTTCGAAGAGGTCGTGGAGGCGCGCGTCGCCGCGGGCTTCGACGGGCGCGGGGCGGAGGCGCGCGGGGGCGATCGCGAGGAGGGCGCCGCGCGCGACCGTGTCGCCGTCGGCGACGCGGAGCTCGGCGCCGTCGGGCAGCGGGAGCTCGACGGGGGCCCAGCGCGCGTCGGGGGCGATGGGGGTGAGTTCGAGGCGCGGGCGCTCGACGTGCGGGTCGCGCGGGAGGCGGACGACGCGGCGCGTGAGGAAGGTGTGCTGCGACATCTGCGTGAGCAGGGTGTGGTCGCGGACGAGGCCGCGGAAGCGGACGACGGCGGTCTCGCCCGCGGGGTGCGTGGCGACGCACGGCGCGAGCAGGGTGGGGCGCTCGAAGAGCAGACGCCCGGGGTAGACGCCGACGCCGTCGTCGGCGAAGACGCGGTCGAAGGCGCGGAGCCCGTGCTCCTCGGTGCGGCCGCGGCCCTCCAGGGTGACCCAGCCGCCGTCGGCGGTGACCTCGTGGGTGGCGGGGTCGACGGTGAGCCCGTGGCGGGTGACGCGCACCACGTCGCGGGTGGCGACGTGCTCCGTCCACGTGCCGAACTCGTCCTGGCGCAGCGAGCGGTGGGTGAGCGCGTGCACCGTCAGCACCCGATGTGCAAGGTGCGCCCCGTCAGGAAGCGCGCGTGGTGGGCGACGCGCAGCGCGGCGGCGAGGCCCGCGTGGCGCTCGTTCGCGCCGAGGGGGCCCATGCACGCGCGGCACACGCCCCGCTTCGCGCGGCAGGTGGCGGGGCTGCGGACCTCCACGGTGACGCCGTGAAGCGCCAGCTCGCGCGCGGCGGGCTCGTCGAGGGGGACGCCGCGCCGGGCCAGGGGCTCGCCGGTGTCGGGGCGGGCGATGTCGGCCACGGGGACGCGTCCGCGGAGGCGCGGGGCGAACGCGAGCGGCTCCTGCCAGCCCGACGCGCGGAGGCGGATCCCCTCGGTGGCGCCGCAGTCGTCTTCGGTGATGCGAACGCCGCGGAGCCGGCGCGCCAGCCGAACGAGGAGCCGGTCGGCGCGGGCCTCGCGCGCGCCGCGTTCGGTGGTCGCCCGTCGTGCGGCCGTGGCCGAGAGGAAGAACTCGTGCCCCGTGAGGCCCTCGGCGAGCGAGCGGCGGACGGGCAGCTCGGCGATCGACCTGTCGGGGCGGGCGAGGAGGTAGCCCATCCCCGCGAGGCGCATGGCGTCTTGCGAGCCCATCACGCCCCGGTCGCAGAGCGCGCGGAGGCGCGCGTGCAGGTCGGGGCGCGCGTCGCCGGGACGGCGCGACGGGGAGAGGGCGAAGCAGACCTTCTCGACGGCGCAGGACCAGACGTCGACGATCTTGTGGTGGCGCTCGTCGTCGGTGATGACGCCTTCGAGGTAGTGCTCCTGGACCGCGGCGGCGGCGCGCTCGGCCTCCGCGAGGGCGTCGGCCTTCCCGGGCGGCGCGCGGAGGTCGTCGAGGCACAGCGACGCGGTGGCGCCGAGCGCGGCGGCGGCCTCCGCGGCGCGGCGGGGCGGCGTGGGCGGGTCGTTGGTGCGGGTGAGGAGGGCGCGCCGCGCGCTCACGTGGAAGGGCATCACCACGCAGAAGGGTCGGGGCTCCCAGTCATCCGCGGCGACGTGCCGGAGGCGAACCGGGTGGAGCGAAACCGCGGCGCGGAGCACGGGGCGGAGCGCGACGACGAGGTGCGGCGACGACGGGCGCTCGCGGACGACGAGGACGGGGTGCGCGCGGAGGAGCGCGTCGAGCCCGTCGGCGCGGAACCGCGGGCCGAGCAGCGCGGCGGCGAGGGCGGGCGGGACGCCGACCTCCCCCGCGGCGAGGGAGGGATCGGCGGCGAAGGAGTCGACGCGGATCGCGCGGCGCATCGGGGGGCGCCGAGGATAGCGCGGGCGCGCGGTTTTTGGGGCCGCTCAGCGCGAGGCGCGGCGCCCGCGGGGCTGCGGGACGGAGAGCACCTCGAGCTCGACGCGGGTGACGCCCGCGCGGAGCATCTGGAGCGCGCTCGCGGCGGCTCGCGACAGGTCGATGATGCGCCCGCCGGCGTAGGGGCCGCGGTCGTTGATGCGCACGACCACGGTGCGGTCGTTGTCGAGCCGGCGCACCGTGACGCGGGTGCCGAAGGGGAGCGTCCGGTGGGCGGCGGTGAGCGCGCCCGGGTCGTACGACTCGCCGTTGGCCGTCGTCTCGCCTGACAGGGAGTCGCTGTAGTACGAGGCCGTTCCCACCTGCGTCGTGCCGGGCGCCACCGCCGTGCCGCCGCCCGTCCGCACCACGCGCGACGCCGAGGCGCCGCACCCCGTCAGCGCGAGCGCGCCGACCGCCACCGCTACGGAACAGAGGATCGCCTTCATGCGCGCGATCATCCCGCGGTCCGTCGGGCGCGGGCCACTTTCCGGCGACGGTTGCCTCGGGCCCTCACGCGGCCCTACCGTCGGCGCTCGTCGGAGGAGAGGAACGATGCGGAAGGTACTGGTGGCCGGTGCGACCGGCGCGCTCGGGCGGCACGTGGCGGCGGCGCTCGCGGCGCGGGGCTGGTCGGTGCGCGCCCTCGCCCGCGACGCCGCGCGGGGGCGCGCGGTGAAGGGCGTGGCGGAGGTTCACGTCGGCGACGCGCTCGACAGGGCGTCGCTGGCGGGGGCCTTCGAGGGCGTGGAGGCCGCGTTCTCGTGCGTGGGGGGGAGCATCGACCCGTCGCCCTTCAAGGGCTGGTCGGGCTACCTGTCCGTGGACGTCCCCGCCAACGTGAACCTCATCGACGCCGCGAAGGCCGCGGGCGTCGGGCGCTTCGCGTACGTGTCTTTGCACCACGACGAGGACATGCGCCGCTCGCTGCGGTACGTGGAGGCCCACGCGCGGGTGGAGGATCACCTCCGCGCGTCGGGGCTCGACGGGCGGGTGCTGCGGCCGACGGGGTTCTTCTCGGCCTTCGGGATGCTGTTCGACATGGCGAAGGGGGGCGCGGCGCCGCTGATGGGCGACGGGACGGCGCGGAGCAACCCGATCAGCGACGTCGACCTCGCCGACGCCTGCGCCGACGCGGTGGAGGGCGCGACGCCCCCGGAGCTCCCGCTCGGCGGGCCCGAGGTGGTGACGCGCCGCGAGGCGATCGAGCTGGCGTTTCAGGCGCTCGGCAAGGCCCCGCGCGTCTTCGAGATGCCCGCCGGGATGGTGCGGGCGATGTGTACGGTGATGGCGCCCTTCCTCCCGCGGACGGCGGACATCACCCGCTTCGTCGCGCACGTGAGCACGAACGACTGCGTCGCCCCGGCGCGCGGGTCGCGCACGCTAGCGGCCTACTACCGCGAGCGGGCGGCGGCCGCGTCGCCGTGATGTTGCGCGCGGGGCGCCACCCGCCCGAAGATGCCGCGCGATGAGTGACACCAGCTTCCAGGTGCGCCGGCCGGTCGTGCGCACCTACCTCCCGAAGTATGTCTCCAACGCCGCGAAGCACGTGAAGGCCGGCGGGCTGGCGGTCGTCCGCGAGCCGCGCGGGTGGTACCTGCTGCTCCCGTGCGACGCCGACGGCGACATGCCCGAGCTGCCCGCGTGGGCGCTGCTCGACATCGGCGTCGAGAAGTCCTCCCGGGTGCGCGACGGCGCGGCGAAGGGGCTGCGGAAGGCGCGCGTGCCGCGGGAGATGAAGGAGGTGGTGGCGGGGTGGTGCGAGCGCGACAGCGCCGAGCCCGAGTCGACCACGCTCCAGACGCTCGACTGCATGGAGTGCGGGGCGTGCTGCCGGGACAACGACGTGCTGCTCGACCGCGACGACTTCGCGCGCTGGCGGGCGGCGGGGCGGACGGACCTGGAGGCGCCGGAGTTTCTCCGCGCGCGGAAGAAGAAGCTGCGGGTGCTGCCGAGCGGCGACTGCGTCCACCTGCGCGGCAACCTCTGCGGCATCTACGAGCTGCGGCCGGACAACTGCCGCGTCTTCCCCGCGGGCAGCGAGTGCTGCCTCTACGCGCGCGACGAGCAGCGCGAGAAGCAGCGCGCCGTCAGCGCACCGTGAACACGTCGCGGGCGAGCTCGCGCCCGTCGAGCGACTCCACCACCGCGCTCCAGGTGCCGGGCGTCTGGATGCGCTCGGTGCAGCCCCAGGTGCGCCAGCGCGGCGCCGTGGGGACGCTCAGCCGCACGTGACCCACCGAGCGGGCGCGGTCGCCGTCGTGCTCGAAGCGCACGCGGACCGCGCCGGGCGCGCCGTGGTTGGAGAGCTCGACCACCGCGCAGAAGCGCGCGTCGCTGGTGAGCTCGTACTCGCTCGCGTGACCCACCACCTCGCGGTCGGCGACGCCGGTGCCCACCGCGATGCGCCGCACCGCGAGGGCGCCGGCGGGCGCGTTGATGACGGGCGCGACGGGCGCGTGCGCGGCGATGGGGGCGGGCGTCGGGGCGGCGACGACGGGCGCAGGCGCGGGCGTCGGGGCGACGACGACGGGCGTGACGGGCGCGGCGGGGTGGCGGTCGCGCGGCGAGGCGTGCGACTCGGCGCGCCACATCGCGACGCCGGAGACGACGAGGGCCGAGAGGCTGAGCGAGACGACGATGCGGGTCGAGGCCATGGAAACATCCTCCGCGGGGCGGTGCGTCGCCCCGATGTGGAGCCCATGGTGCAGCGCACGTGCCGGGGGCGACGTCGCGGAAATGCCGTGGAAACAAGGGCGTGGCGGTGTGTCCGGGGGAGGACGGCGCCGTGGGCGGCGCTACCGCGTCCGGGTGCGGCCGCAGCGGAAGCCGACGAGCGGGCTCCGCGTGGTGGGGCGGAAGGCGTCGTCGCGCGACGCGCCCGAGAGCAGCGGCGCGTCGACGGAGAACCACGAGCCGCCGCGGATCGTCGGGTAGCCCGTTCCGTTGATGGCGCAGCGGGGGTTCTCGCGCGCGGCGCCGCCCCAGCAGGCCGTGTCGCTGTAGGGGGCGAAGAGATCGCCCGTCCACTCCCAGACGTTGCCGGCGAGGTCGAAGAAGCCGGCGGTGTTGGCGAACGACCCGACGCGCCGCGTGACCCCGCCGTCGTCGCCGCGGCAGCGGGCCCACTGCGCGCGGTCGCAGCCGCCGACGGGCGAGGCCGCGCCCCACGGGTAGAGCCGGTCGGGCGAGAGCCCCACGCCCGGGTGCTGGCGCGCCGCGAACTCCCACTCGGCCTCGGTGGGCAGGCGCCCGTTGCCGTTGCCGTCCCACACGCAGAAGGCCTGCGCGGTGGGCCAGTCGACGCAGTTCATCGGGTGGTAGTCGCGGTCGGGGGCGTTCCAGTTGCAGGAGGGGTCGTCGGAGACGCCGAGGGGCTCGGCGACGGGCCCGTTCCAGCGCGCGGGGCCGATCGGGTAGGTGACGGCCGCGGGCGCGGGGTGCCCCGCCTCCCAGTAGCGCCGGAAGCGCGCCACCGTCACCTCGTAGGCGTCGAGCACGTAGCCGCCCACCCCGATGCTCCGCTGCACCGGCAGCGCCCGCGTCGCCCGCGCGTCGCCGAGCGCGAACGTCCCGCCGACCAGGAACACCACCCCGCACCCCGTCTCCGACGGCATCGGGCAGCTCCGCTGGTCGCTCTGGCGGCACGTCCCGTTGCCGTCGCACGCGCCGCCCGCGCACGCCGTCCCCGGCGGCTGGTTGCCCTCGCGCACGCAGACCTCACGATCGCCGACGCAGCGGACGCGGCCGATCTCGCACGCGCCCCCGGCCGTGACGCAGGCCCCGCCCTCCCGGCAGAACGACACGTCTTCGGGCGGCGCGAGGTCTTCGGGCGGCGCGAGGTCGGGCGGCGCGAGGTCTTCGGGCGCGTCAGGGGCGGTGACGTCGGGTGCGGTGACGTCGGGCGCGGCGTCGCGCACGGGCGCGGGTTCGTCGGGCACGTAGAGCGGCGTGCGGGTGCCGCAGCCGAAGGCGAGCGCGGCGGCGAGCGTGGCGGGGAGGGTGCGCACGGGCGGCGGAAGCTAACACAGCCCGCGCGGCGCGCGTCACTCGCCCGCGGGGATCGCCGGCGCGATCAGCGCCTCCACCTGCGACTCGGAGAGCACGGTGTCGACCCGCCGGACGATGGCCCCCGCGCGGTTGAGGAAGAAGAGTGCGGGCACGCGTTCGATCTCGCCGAGGGGGGAGGCGCCGCTGCGCACCTCGTCGCTCGCGAGGGCGAGGGTGACGCGCTCGAGGCCCGCGACGTCGCGGTAGGCGTCGAGCACCACGCGGAGGGTGGCGGGCGGCCCCTGGTCGCCCGCGATGGCCACCACGGCGAGGCTCTCGGGGTGGCGCCGCGCGACGCGTTCGAGCGTGCGGACCATCGCCTGGCTCGGGATGCTGTCGGTGGTGAAGGCCAGCACGAGCACGGCCTTGCCGCGGTGGTCGGCGAGGTCGACGTGCTGGCCCGCGGCCGTGGCGAGCACGAGGCGCACGGGCTCCTGCCGCGGC
Organism: Polyangiales bacterium; assembly: GCA_046351555.1. Classification (GTDB taxonomy): domain Bacteria; phylum Myxococcota_A; class Polyangia; order Polyangiales; genus CAISKJ01. The sequence continues at coordinate 3,241 of JAXLYI010000045.1, read as the reverse complement.
GGCGGGGAGAAATCCGCCGGCGCCCCGCCCCCCGGCGCGGCGCGCGACGTCGCGCAGCCGAGCGCGAGCAGCGCGGCGAGCGCGAGCTCAGTCCTTGTCGGACGCGCCGGTGAAGCGGTCGTCGTCATCGCGGAACAGCACGTTGAACGTCGTGAGCGACCCGTAGCATCCCGTGACGTACTGCTGGAGCGTCACCTTCTCGTCGTCGCTGAGCTTGGGGTGGGCGTTGATCCGCTGCTCGAGCACGCGGAGCTTGTCGCGCACCATCACGATCTTGTGGAGGAAGGCGTCGATCGGCACCTTCTTCTCCTGCGTGCCCGCGCGGCCCGGCTTGAGGATCAGCTCCCCGCCGCGGAAGCGGTCGGCCAGCGGGGCGTCGCCCAGGCTCAGCTCCTCGACGATCACCTCGCGGAGCACCTTGCGGAACGTGTCTTCGTCCATGTCGACCTCGATCTCGATGGGGGGGCGGCGCGGCGCCGGGGCCGCGACGTCGGGCGCGCCGGCCGCGCGCGTGCGTCGGGCGGGCTCCCGCCGCGCCTTCGCGGTGAGCGCGCCGTGGGGGACGTAGTCGGGGCACGACGAGGTCTCCGGCCGCACCGGCGGGTACTGCCCGCTGGAGCAGTCGCCCACCGTCACGCCCTTCGCCGGGTCGACGCGGGCCGAGTGCCAGTACGCGCAGGATCCGCAGCGGCCGGCGAGGGGGTCGTCGCTCACGGCGCGCGACGCTACCACCGTTGGCGCCGCGGTTGACAGCGCGCGCGGGAGGGCGCCGGGGCGTTTGATCCGGCGCCCGCTTCCGGCGTAGCGTACGCGCCCGAACGGCACTCCCCTCATCCCCTTCCGAGAGAGCCCCATGAGACCCCTTGCGAGATATTTGGCGTTCGCCGCGTTGATGGCGATCGCCGGCTGCGGCCGGACCGAGCTCATCGCGCCGCTCGACGACGCCTCCGTCGTCGACCTGCCCGACGTCGACGTCGACGTGCCCGACGACGACGTGGTGGTCGTCGACGGCGGCTGCACCGCCAACGCCCAGTGCGCCGGCGACCCGCGCGGCCCCGTGTGCGACGTCGCCACGGGGCGCTGCGTCGAGTGCGTCGCCGCCACCGACTGCCCCTCGCCCGGCTTCACCTGCCAGTCCAACCGCTGCGTGCGGAGCGACACCTGCAACGGCGGGCCGCTCTGCCCGACGGGCCAGGCGTGCTGCGCCGAGGGCTGCGTCGACCCGCAGACCGACCGCAACCACTGCGGCGGCTGCGGCTCGGTGTGCAACGCGCTCGAGACCTGCGTCGCCGGCCGCTGCGAGCGCCTCCCGGGCTGCCCCTTCGGCTGCCCGCCGGGGTCGTCGTGCTGCAACAACACCTGCGCCGACGTCACCTCCGACCCCGCCAACTGCGGCGGCTGCGGCGTCGCCTGCCGCGCCGGGACGTCGTGCGTGCGCGGCGCCTGCGTGGCCGACCCCACCTGCGGCGGCGGCCCGGCCTGCGGCCTCGGCTCCTCCTGCTGCAACGACCGCTGCGTCGACACCCTCTCCGACCCGGCCAACTGCGGCGGCTGCGGCGTGGTCTGCGCCCCCGGCACCACCTGCGGGATGGGCCGCTGCGTCGCGACGCCCGAGTGCGGCGGCGGCCGCCCCTGCCTCGTCCCGGGCCAGGTGTGCTGCGGGGATGTGTGCCGCGACGTCGTCTCCGACCCGACCAACTGCGGCGCGTGCGGCGTGAGCTGCGGGCCCGACCAGCGCTGCGTGATGGGGCGCTGCCTCGGCGGCGGCTGCCCGATGGGCTGCGGGCCGGGCCAGGCGTGCTGCGGCAGCGCCTGCGTCGACACGATCAACGACCCGGCCAACTGCGGCGCGTGCGGCAACGCCTGCCCCGCCGGGACGCGCTGCGTCGCCGGCGCCTGCGCGGGCGGCTGCGGCGGCGCGGGCCCCTGCCCCGCGGGCTCGACCTGCTGCGGCGATCGCTGCGCCAACCTCGCCAGCGACACCGCCAACTGCGGCGCCTGCGGGCGCGCGTGCGTGCGCGGTCAGACGTGCGTGACGGGCGCGTGCGGCGCGGCGGGGTGCTTCCCGGGCTGCGCCGCGGGCTTCACCTGCTGCGGGACGGGCTGCGTCAACGCGCAGACCGACGCGCGCAACTGCGGCGGCTGCGGCGTGGTCTGCGCCGCGGGCTCGGTGTGCATGGGCGGCCGCTGCCAGGCGCCCGGCTGCGGCGGGGGCCCGGCCTGCGAGTCGGGCCAGACGTGCTGCCGCGACGGCTGCACCGACACGCGCTCCGACCCGGCCAACTGCGGCGCCTGCGGCCGCGCGTGCCGGCCGGGGCTCGCGTGCACCGCGGGCGTGTGCACGGTGGGCCCGGTGGGCTGCGGCGGGGGCCCGCCCTGCCCGACGGGCCAGACGTGCTGCGGCGACGCCTGCGTCACCACCGCCACCGACGTGAACCACTGCGGCATGTGCGGGCGCATCTGCCCGCGGCCGCCCAACACCACGGTGGCGTGCGCGTCGGGCGTGTGCGCGGTGGGCATGTGCCTGCCGGGCACCGGCGACTGCAACGGGACGCCGGCGGACGGATGCGAGGCGACGCTGGCCACCGACACCAACCACTGCGGGCGCTGCGGCAACCGCTGCCCCGCGGGCTCGTCGTGCGACATGGGCGCGTGCCGCGCGGGCCCGAGCACGGGCTCGGAGGGCGCCTTCAACCCGGTGGTGAACCCGACCTTCCTCGCGCCGGGCGTGCACAACTTCACGACGATCAACGTGCCGGCGGGCGTGGTGGTGTACGTCGCGGGCTCCGGGGGAACGGCGGAGTCGGGCACGCTCGACCTGCGCGCGACCGGGGACATCACGGTCGACGGGACGATCGACGTCTCGGGCGGCCCCGGCAGCCAGTCGACGATCACCTCGCGGAGCACGCGCCAGGGCCGCGCGGGCGCCGGGGGGTTCACGGGCGACCCGCGCACGGCGACGCCGGGCCCGGCGTGCGAGTGGGTGGGCGGCGTGTCGGGCGGCAACGGCCGCGGCGTGGTGGGGACGACGGGCTCGTGCCGCGTGGGTTCGAACTCGGTGTGCATCACCGACAACGCGACGCAGCTCATCTTCGCGTCGCCGGTGGCGCAGTTCGGCGGCGGCGGCGGGGTGTTCACCGGCTTCCGCGCGTACGGCGCGGGGGGCGGCGGCTTCGCGGGCGGCGCGCCGGGCGCGCTCGGGGCGATCTTCCCTGGCGAGGAGGACTGCGCGGGCGCGACG
>JAXLYI010000044.1:0-91464 GCA_046351555.1 Polyangiales bacterium | reverse complement strand
CCCGCCCGAACGACAATTCGCGAACGACCCGAGGCCACATCGGTATCACCCTCACCGGCAGGCGTCGGCGCTGTGCACCCAGTCGTCGCCGCCGCACGCGCCGTGCGCCGGGCCGTTGGCCCAGTGGCCCGAGACGCAGCGCTGCACGTTGGCGCACCAGCCGCAGTCGCGCTCCCGCACGCACGCGGCGCAGTCGCGGACGCGCGCGCAGTGGTCGTCGCAGCGGTCGGCGCCGGTGACCCAGTTGTCGCCGCCGCACGCGCCGTGCGACGCCCCGTTGGCCCAGTGGCCCGCGACGCAGCGGTTGAGGTTGTGGCACCACCCGCAACCACGAGTCCCCACGCACGACGAGCAGTTGCGCGCGCCGGCGCAGTGGTCGTCGCACTGGTCGCCGTCGGTGACCCAGTCGTTGCCGCCGCACACGCCGCCCGCGGGCCCGTTGGCCCAGTGACCCGAGACGCAGCGGTTGAGGTTGTTGCACCACCCGCAGCCCGACGCGCGCACGCACGCCGAGCAGCCGCTGTTGCGCCCGCAGCCCGTCTCCGCGGGGGCCTCCGTCGGCGCGGCGTCGGGCGGCGGCGCGGTGACCGGCGTCGGCTCGACCGGCGTCGGCGCCACGATCACGGGCGGCGGCTCGACGAGCGTGGGCGGCGGTTCGACGGGCGTGGGCGGCGGCGGCTCGACGAGCGTCGGAGGCGGTTCGACGGGCGTGGGCGGCGGCTCGACGAGCGTGGGAGGAGGCGGTTCGACGAGCGTCGGGGGAGGCTCGACGAGCGTGGTCGCGTCGAGCGGGACGGGCACGTACACCACGCCGCCGTCGGGCGCGCGGCGCGGGCGGAACACCGTTCCGGGCGGCGCGGGGGCGCCCGTCGCGGGGTCGCTCGGGAGCTCGGCGGCCGTCCCGAGGGGCGCCGCGGGGGCGGGCTCCTGCGCGGCGTCGGGCGTGGCGGCGAGGGGCGCGGGCGGCGGGGGCGTCGCCTCGTCGCGCGGGCGGAGCGCCCACCCGATCGCGAGCGCGAGCGCCGCGGTGAGCCCGGCGACGACGGCGATCATCGGGCCCTTCGAGCGCGCGGCGGGCGCGGCGGGGGCGGGCGCCTGCGGGGCGACGGGCGGCGGCCCCGCGAGCGTGCCCGGGTGCGCGGGAACCGTCGCGTGGAGCGGCGGCGCCGTCGGGTGCGCCGCGCTCGGCTGCGTCGCGACGTAGGGGGCGGGCGCGGCGTGCTGCGGGAGCGCCGCGGTGGCCGGGAGCGCCGCGCCCCCGAGGAGCGCGAGCAGCGCGGGGACGGCCTCCGCCGCGCTCGGGAAGCGCGCCGCCGGGTCGCGCGCGACGCAGCGGGCGAACCACGCGTCGAAGCTCGCGGGCAGGCGCCCCGTGATGCCGAAGGCGGCGGCCCGCTCGCTCGCCGGCGCGAGCGGGTCGGCGAGCAGCTCGCGGATCATCGACCCGATGGTGGCCTCGGGCTGCCGCGGGGTGAACCAGTAGTGCGTGCCCGTGAGCACCCAGAAAGCGATGAGCCCGAGGGCCCACACGTCGGTGGCGGGGGTGATCGGCTGCGTCGAGTCGGTCTGCTCGGGGGCCATCCAGAGCGGCGAGCCCATCGCGCTGGTCGTGTGCTTCGTGCTCGCGGCGTGGGTGACGCGCGCGATGCCGAAGTCGAGCACCTTCAGCGTGAAGGGGACGCCCTCGCGGCGCGCGTTGGCGAGGAAGAGGTTCTCGGGCTTGAGGTCGCGGTGGACGACGCCCGCGCGGTGGGCGGCCGTGAGCGCGTGGCCGAGCTGGCGGAAGGCCTCGAGCGCCTCGGCCGGCGGGAGCACGCCGCGCTTCGCCGCCACGCCCGCGAGGTCGTCGCCGGCGAGCAGCTCCATCACGATCCACGGGACGCCGCTGGGCTCGTCGACGCCCGCGGCGATCACCTCGACGACGTGGTCGCTCTCGATCCGCGAGCCCACGGTCGCCTCGCGCGCGAAGCGGGCGCGCATCGCGGGGTCGGAGACGTACTCGGGCAGCAGCGTCTTGAGCGCCCGGAGCTTCTGCGTGCTCCGCTGCCGCGCGACGTACACCGCGCCCATGCCGCCGGCGGCCAGCGTCCGCTCGACCTCGTAGTCGCCCGCGAAGACCGTGCCCGGTGCGATCGTTGCGCCTGCGCCCATGGGGAATTGCTATCGCCCGGCGTCGGCCCTGTCTACGGGGACGCGCGCCCGGCGCCGGTGGTAGCGTCGCGCGCCATGAAGGCCTTCTTCGAGCGGTACCGCCCGCACCCCTGGCACGGCCTCCCGGTGACCCCGGGCGACCCCGAGCTCGTCCACGCCTACATCGAGATCACCCCCTTCGATACGGTGAAATGGGAGATCGACAAGGAGACGGGCTACCTCCGCGTCGACCGCCCGCAGGCGAGCAACTCCCTCCCGCCGACGCTCTACGGCTTCGTGCCGCGGACGTACTGCGGCGCCCGCGTCGCCGCGCTCGCGGGCACGGAGAAGGGCGACGGCGACCCGCTCGACATCTGCGTGCTGAGCGAGCGCCCGATCAACCGGGCCGACGTGCTCCTCCGCGCGCGGCCCGTCGGCGGGCTCCTCATGGTCGACCGCGGCGAGGCCGACGACAAGATCGTCGCCGTGCTCGACCACGACCCGGCCTGGGGCGCGGCGCGCGACCTCGCGGACGTCCCCCCGGCCCTCGTCGAGCGCCTGCGCCACTACTTCCTCACGTACAAGTGGCGGCCGGGGGAGGGGAGCGGGCCGGTGGAGATCCCGCGGGTGTACGGCGCCGCCGACGCCGCGAAGGTGCTCGCCGCCGCGGTCGCCGACTACGACGAGCGCTTCAGCTCGTAGCCCGCGCGCGGGTGTACGCTCCGCGGCGATGAGCCTCGCGACCGTCTGCGCGCTCCCCTACGCCGTGCTCGCGTCGTACCTGCGCGACCCGGGCGACCCGACGCACCGCTGCGCCCGCATCGCCGCCGCGCACGGGCGCCTCTGGATCGTCTCGATCACCAGCTCGCCCGACTGCCCCGCCAACGCCTTCGAAGACTGGGGCGACGGCGGGCCCGCGCCGCTCGTGAGTGACGCCGGCGACCGCCTCGCGCTGGCGTTCGACGACGTCGAGCCGGGGCCCGATGACGTCGCGTCGCCGCGCGTCCGCCCCTTCACCCGCGCGATGGCCGAGCGGACGGTGGACTTCGTCGCGCGCGCCCACCGCGACGACCCCGCGCGCCGCGACGCGCTCCTCGTTCAGTGCCACGCGGGCGTGTCGCGCAGCGGCGCCGTGGCGGATTTCGCCCGCACCCTCGCGGGCGTCCCCTACGACGATTTCCGCCGCGAGAACCCGCAGGTCGTCCCCAACGTGTGGGTGCGCCGGCTGCTCTTCGAAGCGTGGGAGGCGCGCGGCGGGCTCTGACCCGTTCAGCGCGCGTCGAGGCTGCGCCGGAGGTCGGCGAGCCGGGCCTGCGCGTGGCGCGACCAGGCGCGTTCGCGGGCGAGCGCGTCGAGGGCGCGGCGGGCGGCGGCGCGGTCGGCGCGCGCGAGCCACATGACGTGCTGGACGCGCCGGTCGAAGGGGACGGGCTCCGCCGCGAGCATCCGCGCGTAGAGCCCCGGGAGCTCGGCGCGCCGCCCGAGGCGCTCGGCGGCGCCGGCGAGGCAGCCCCAGGGCTCGGCCGACCAGGGCGCGACGCGCGCCGCGATGGCGCACCGCGCGTAGGCCTCGCGCGCGGCGCCGAAGCGCATGTCGATCTCCGCGATGCCGACCTGCGCGACGGCGAGGCGCGGCTCGACCGACGCGGCGTCGCGGAAGAGGTCGGCGTCGGTGCGCCAGACGCGGTTGTGGCGGACGGTGAGGCCGCCGAGGGCGACCACGACGACAGCGGTCACGAGCGCCATCGGGGCGAGGCCGAGCCGCAGGCGGACGCGGGCGAGGGCGGCGCCGAAGAGAAGGCACGCGCCGGCGGACGCGGGGTACCACCAGCGCTCGGCGAAGGGGCGCGGGAGGAGCACGGGGACGTTGACCGCGGCGAGCCCCACGACCAGCGTCCAGAGGGCGGCGTCGCCGAGCGGGTGGCGGCGCCGCCAGGCCCACGCGACGAGGCCGGCGAGCAGCGCGATGGCCGCGGCGCCGAGGACGACCACGTCGTCGAGCGCGGCGGAGGGGGCGACGGCGGCGGGCCCGTAGTCGGGGAGCAGGTCGAGCGGCGCGAGGGTGAGGCGGACGGCGTGGCCGAAGGTGCGGACGGAGGTGACGGCGCGCGTGGCGAGGTCGGCGCCGACGAGGGGGTTGCGCAGCGCGCTCGGCGGGCGGTTGCCGCGGAGGCCGCCGAGCACGGCGACGCGCGCGGCGAGGGCGACGGCGAGGGCGGCGAGGTGCGGCCCGAAGCGCCCGGGGCCCGCGCGCCAGGGGACTCCGTCGCGCAGGTCGCGCGCGGCGAGGAGCGGCACCGCGAGCGCGGCGGACTCCTTGGCGAGCATCCCGGCGAGGAGCGCGAGCGCCGACCACGGGCGGCCGTGGAGGCGCCACGCGGCGGCCATCGCGAGGAAGGCGAGCACGTCGGCGCGGCCGACGACGGCGGTGACGGCGTCGGTGTGGAGGGTGTGGACGGCGAAGACGGCGGCGGCGGCGACGGCGCCGGCGTTGGAGGGGAGGCGGTTCCAGCCGGCGCGCAGCACGACGACGGCGGCGGCGGCGTGGAGGAGCACGTTGGTGAGGTGGAAGAGCCAGGGGCGCCCGCCGGCGAGGTGCCAGTCGAGGGCGAGGGTGAGCGAGGTGAGGGGGCGCCACGTCTCGACGAAGCGGCTCGCGGTGGTGCGGCCCCAGAAGTCGCTGGCGGCGATGCGCGCGAGGGAGAGCGGGCCGGTGACGACCTCGTTGCGGAGGACGGCGGCGTGGTCGTCGAAGACGAAGCCGCAGGCGGGGGCGTTGTGGTACGCGGCGAGGGCGAGGGCGGCGACGGCGGCCGACCAGGCCCGCACGTCGCGCGACGCTTCGCGGGGGGTCACGGCGTGGGCCGCAGGCGGTAGATGAGCACGAGGATGAGGGCGGCCCAGGCGACGAGGGTGAGCACGAAGGGGACGTCGCGGAGCATGGCGTCGGTGGGCGACTCGCCGCCCTCGGCGTCGAGCAGGCGGACGAAGCGGCCCATCGCGAAGAGGACGAAGGGCGTGGTGGTCCAGAGGTAGTCGGCGGCGAAGCGGAGCTGCGCGGGCGGGTCGAGCGTCCAGGCGAGGTAGACGGCGACGGTGGCGAGGGCCGAGCCCCAGAGGGCGATCTTGAGGGTGCCGGGGCGGTAGGCCTCGAGGGCGGCGCGCGACTTCGCGGCGTTGACGCGGAGCTCGTGGTAGCGCTTCCCAAACCCGAGGAAGAGTGCGAGAAACGCGGTGCTCCCGAGAAGATAGAGCGACGGGCTCACGGGGTGCGCGGGCGTCGAGACGGCGTAGCAGCCCGCGAGCACGCGGAGCACGAAGCCCGCGGCGATCAGGGCGACATCGAGGTAGGCGACTTGCTTGAGGCGGAACGGACGAAGGGAGTACGCGAGGTCCTTGAGCAGGTAGGCGAGGGCCACCGCGGCGACCCGGAGGTCGAGCCACGCCGCGGCGCCGAGCGAGGCCGCCACCATCAGCGCCGCCGCGCCCTTCGCCGCCCCCTCGGGCACCTGCCCCGACGCGATCGGCCGGTTGCGCTTGGTGGGGTGGCTCCGGTCGTCCTCGACGTCGACGAGGTCGTTGATGGTGTAGATCGCCCCGGCCAGCACCGAGAACACGCCGAACGCCATCAGCGCCCGGAGGAGCACCTGCTCCTGGAAGAGGTTCTTCGCGAACACGACCGGCGCGAGGACGAAGAGGTTCTTCACCCACTGCTTGGGCCGCATCGTCTTGAGGATTCCGACGAGTACCACGAGTGAGCGCGGAGACTATTCCCCCATGACCGCCACGCACAAGACTTCCACGACAGCCCTCGCCGCGGCCGTGCTCTCGCTCGCCGCGCCCGCGTCCGCCCAGCGGACGCCGGAGGAGTGGATGAGCGCCCACGCGCGCGACGCCCTCGCGCAGCGCGCCGAGGCCCGCGGCGCGCTCCCGCTCCTGCGGTTGCGCGCGCTGCGCGACCACGTCGACCCCGCGGCCCTGCTCGAGCGCGTCCACGCCGTCGCCGCGGCGCCCGTGATGCCCGCCCCGCGCCGCGCCCTCGCGCTCCACGTCGAGTCCGAGCTGCGCCGCGACCTCGGGCAGACGTCCGCCGCCGACGCGATCGCGCATCGACTCGGATTCATCACGTCGTGGTGGGTGGTGGGCCCCTTCGACAACGAGGGACGCGCCGGCCTCGCGCGCGCCTTCGGCCCGGAGGAAGACCCCGTCGGCGCGCTCGACGCCGCCCGCGCCTTCGAGGGCCGCGAGCGCCCCGCGCGCTGGCGGCGCATGCCCGCGGTCGCCGTCGGCGGCTACGTCCCGCTCGACGCCGCGGTGCGCCCGAGCGTCAACGTCTGCGCCTACGCCGCGACGGCGGTCCGCTCGGCGGCCGCGGGCCCCGCGGTGCTCTGGCTCGGCGCCACCGGCGCTGTGCGGGCGAGCGTCAACGGCGCGACGGTGTTCGAAGACGGCGCGGTGCGGCGCGCGTGGCCCGACCGCGCGGGCGTCACCGTGCGCCTGCGCGCGGGGCTCAACCGCGTGCTCCTCAAGGTGTGCACCGACGAGCGGGGCCTCGGGTTCTACGCGCGCTTCACGCGGCCCGACGGCTCGCCGCGGCCCGACGTGGTCGCCGTCGACGACCCTCGCGCGGTGCCCCTCGACCGACCCGTGCGTCCGGCCCCGGGCGCGCCGACGCCGAACCCTCCCGCGCCGCAGGGCGTGTTCGAAGCGCTCCAGCGCGCGGTGACCGACGCCGCGCCGCCGCGGGCCGCGGAGGACCTCGCGCGCTACCTCGCGCTGACGGGCTCCGACGACCCCGCCGCGCCGCGCGCCGCCGACCTCGCCGAGCGCGCCGCCCGCGCGCAGGAGACCGCCGACGCCTGGCTGCTCCTCGCCGACCTCACCTCCGACCGCAACCGCCGCCTCGAGGCCCTCCGCCGCGCCTACGCGCTCGCGCCGCGCGACGCCCACGTGCTCACCGCCGTCGCCCACGAGCGCCGCGTCGGCGTGCGCGCCGAGGAGGCGCTCCCGTGGCTCGACGAGGCCCAGCGGCTCGACCCCGACTACGCCCTCCCGCGCGTCGAGCGCGCGCTCACCCTCGACGCCGCGGGGCTCCCGCTGGCCGCGCTCGCCGAGGCCGACGCCGCGCTCGCGCTCGCGCCGCGCTCGGTGGCCGTGCTCCGCGCGCGCCTCCAGCTCGCCGAGCGCGCCGGGCAGGCGGACGTCGCGCAGGCCACGCGCCGCGCGATCGTGCGGCTCCGCGACACGGACGTCGAGGCGCACGAGGGACTCGCCCGTGACGCGCGGCAGACGGGCGACCGGGCCGCCGCGCGCCGGGAGGCCGAGCGCATCCTCGCGCTGCGCCCCGAGTCGCTGTCGTCGTACCTCCGCGCGGCGGAGTATTTCGAGGCGATCGGGGAGGGCGGCCTCGCCGTCGGCACGCTCGCCCGCGCGGTGGAGGTGTGCCCCGACGAGGCCTCGCTCTGGACGGCCAAGGGCGAGCTCGAGGAGCGCCTCGCGCGCCGCGACGACGCCCGCGCGTCGATGCGCCAGGCGCTCGCGCTGCGCCCGCAGGACGCCTCGCTGCGGCGGCACCTGGAGGCCCTCGAGCCCGCCCAGGCGCGCGCCGACGAGGCCGCGGCGGAGGAGCCCGCGGCCTTCCTCGCGCGCCGGGGCGAGGCCGGGGCGGCGGCGGACTACCACCTCCGCGCGCTCCAGGAGCTCACCGTGCGGACGGTGTACGCCAACGGGCTGTCGGGCAACTTCCGCCAGGTGGCCTACGAGGTGCGCGACGAGCAGGGCGCGCGCGAGGGCCGCGCGTACGCGATGCAGTACGACCCGCTCTCGCAGCGCTTCGAGATGCGCGGCGCGTGGGTCCACCACGCCGACGGGAGCCGCGACGAGGGGACGCAGGTGGAGGAGTTCGACGTCAACTCCGACCCCGCGACGCGGATGTACTTCAGCAACCGCGTGGTGCAGGTGACCTTCCCCCGCCTCGCGCCGGGCGACGTGGTGGAGGTGCGCTGGCGCGTCGACGACGTCTCCAGCCGCAACGCCTTCGCCGACTACTTCGGCGACCTCGAGGTGGTGCAGGCGGGCGTGCCCCGCGCGCGCTGGTCGTACGTGCTCCGCGCGCCCGCGTCGCGGAGCTTCTTCGTCCACGCCGCGGCCCTCTCCGACGGCCGCGCGCTGCGCGCCGAGGAGCGCGACGAGGGCGACGTGCGCGTCCGCTCGTGGACGGCCGACGACGTGCCCGCGCTCCCCCCGGAGGAGAACAGCCCGGGCTCCACCGAGCGGGCCGGCTACCTGCACCTGAGCACGTACCGGAGCTGGGAGGACGTCGGCCGCTGGTACTGGGGCCTCGTGCGCGACCAGCTCGTCGCCGACGACCGCATGCGCGCCGCCGTCCGCGAGGCCACCCGCGGGCTCACCGAGCCGCGCGACCGGGTGCGCGCGATCTACAACTGGGTGATCTCCCACACGCGCTACGTGGCGCTGGAGTTCGGCATCCACGGCTTCAAGCCGTACCCGGTGGCGCAGGTGTGCGCGCGGGGATTCGGCGACTGCAAGGACAAGGCGTCGACCATCGTCGCGATGCTCCGCGAGGCGGGCGTCGACGCCTCGATCGCGCTCGTCCGCACGCGGCGCAACGGGCGCATCGACACCTCCCCCGCGTCGCTCGCCATCTTCGACCACGCGATCGCCTACGTCCCCTCGCTCGACCTCTTCCTCGACGGCACCGCGGAGCACAGCGCGATGGACGAGTTTCCCACCGGCGACCAGGGCGTGATGGCGCTGGTGGTGAACCAGCGCGGCGAGGCCCGCCTCGTCGAGACGCCCGTCTACACGCCCGACCGCAACGTCACCACCGTGCGCGCCGAGGTGACCCTCCAGGCCAACGGCGGCGCGACCGCACACGTCACCCAGACCGAGCGCGGCCCCGACGCGGCCGGCCTGCGCGCGAGGCTGGAGGCCGAGGCCACGCGGGTCGAGCGCGTCGAGGACGGCTTGCGCGACCATTTCCCCGGCGCGCGCGTCACGGCCGTCCGCACCGGCGACCTCACCCGCGTCGACGAGCCCGCCCGCGTCGAGTACGAGGCCGCCATCCCGGTGTTCGGCACTCGCCAGGGCGACTCCCTCCTCTTCGCCCCCGTCATCCCCATGAACCTCGCCCGCTCCTGGGCCGCCCGCTCCTCCCGCACCCGCGACGTGGTGCTCGGTACGCCCAGCACCTGGGACGAGACCCGCACCATCCGCCTCCCCGCCGGCGCCACCGTCGCCGAGACGCCACCCGCGGCCCGCATCGAATCTCCCTTCGGCCGCCTCGAATACACCATCGAGGCCAACGGCAGCGAGCTCCGCGTCCGCCGCGTGCTGGTGCTCTCGCGCGACCGCGTCACGCCGCAGGAGTACGCAGCCTTCCGAACGTTCGCGCAACAGGTGGACGACGCCCTCGCCCGCCGCGTCACCGTCCGCATGCCCGCCGCGGAGGCCCGATGAAGACCGCCCGCCTCCTCCTCGCCGCGCTCCTCACCGCGTGCGTCCCCGCCGCGCCGCGCCGCCCCACCGTCGACCTCGCCTTCATGCGCGCCCGCGCCGCGCGCCGCCCCGACGACGCGCAGGCCCGGCGCGACCGCGCGCTCGCCGAGCTCGTCGCGCCCGGCGGCGACCTCGCCTTCGCCGAGCGCGAGCTCCCCGAGCTGCCCCCCGACGCGCGGGTGTGGTTCGCGCGCGGGCTCCTCGCCTCGCAGCGGGGCGATTTCGACGGGGCCTTCGCCGCCTATGTCGCCGCCGTCCGCGCCGCCCGCGACGTCGATGACCCCGCGGGCGGCGCCGTGGCCGAGGCCGCGGTGCCCAAGATCATCTCGCTCCGCGGCGACGTGCGCGACGCCGCGACGCCCCTCCGCGCGCTCGTCGACGACGTCGTCACCGACCCCGGCCACCTCGGCGCCGCCGCCCGCGCCGCGCTGCTCGACAGCGCCGTCCGCTGGGCGCGCGAGATCGGTGACCGCGAGCTCGCCGCGCGCTGGACGGAGGCCGCGGGCTGCGTCACCGAGTGGGCCGTCGCGGGGCCCTTCGGCCCGCACCCGGGGCTCCGCTTCGACGACGCGCTCCCGCCCGAGTCCACCGGGCCCCTCGCGGCGGCGTACGACGTCGGCCCCGGGCGCGGCCGCCAGCCCGTCTACACCATCCGTGCGCGCGGCTGCGCGGCCAACCTCGGGCGGGGCGTGACGTGGACGGGCGTCCTCTTCGCCGCCGCGGACGTTCGCGTCGAGGCCGACACCGAGGCGCTCGTCCACGTCGAGTCGCCCAACGTGTACTCGGTGATCGTCGACGGGGTGACGGTCGCGACGGTCGACCCGCGCCGCCGCGCGACGGGCTCGGTGGCCAACGTCCCGCTGCGCCTCGTCGCGGGCGTCCACACGCTCCGCGTCAAGATCGCCAGCGGCTACCACTCGCCCCTCCTCGTCGCGACGGTGACCGACCGAGCGGGCCGCCCCGTCGCCCGCTTCGTGCCGCCGACCGCCTCCGCGAACCCCGTCCCCGCGGAGGCCCTGCGCGTTCGCCCGTCGCCCGTGGACGACGCCTACCTCGCGCCGACGGCCGCGCCGCTCGACCCCTTCTCGCGCTACGTCCACGCCGAGCTCGCCTTCGCGCGGCGGCACCCGGTGGCGGCGCGCGAGCTCCTGCGGCCGCTCGCGACCGCGGAGGGCGCCACGGCGACGTCGCTCATCGCGTGGGCCTCGGTGGCGCTGGCCGACCCCTTCCTCCCGTCGGGGGCCGCGCGCGACCGGGCCCGCCACGCGTTCGAAGACGCCGCCGCGCGCGACCCGCGGGCGTACTACCCCGCGCTCCAGCTCGCGCGCCTGCTCAACGACGAGGAGCGCGCGGACGAGGCGCTCCAGCAGCTCCGCGAGGCGTCGCGGCGCTTCCCCGACAACGCCGAGGTCGACGCCGAGCTGGCCGACCGGCTGATGCAGCGCAACTGGGACGGCGAGGCCCGCGCGCTCCTCGCCCGCTACCGCGAGCGGCTGCCGGCGGCGTGCTGGCCGTCGCGGATGCTGCTCTCGCTCGCGCAGCGCCGCGACGACGGGGCGGTCGAGTCCGAGCTCTCGGGCGAGGTGCGCCGCTGCGACGCGCTCTCCGACGCGGCCGCCGCCACGCTCTCGCGCCTGCGCCGCTGGGGCGAGGCCGAGACCGAGTACCTCCGCCTCGTCGAGGACGACCCCGAGGGCCGCGGGCTCCGCCGCTCGCTCGTCGAGCTGGCCCGCGCGCGCGGCGACCACGCGGAGGCCGCGCGCCGGGCCCTCGCGCTCCTCGCCGACATGCCAGAGGACGACGCGCTCCGCGCCGACCTCGCCGACATCCTCCTGGCCCGCGGCGACGCCGACGCCGCCCGCGCCGCGCTCGACCGCGAGCTCGCCCTGCGGCCCGCGCAGCTCGCGTCGCTCTTCCGCATGCGGGCGGTGCTCGCGCGGCGCGACGACCTCGAGCCCTGGCGCCTCGACGGCCGGCGCGTGCTGGCGGACTTCGAAGCCTCCGGCCGGCGCTACGACGGCTCCGCGGTGCTGGTGCTCGACTACACCGTGCGGCGCAACTACGCCGACGGCTCGGCGCTCGAGCTCACCCACAACATCATCCGCGTGCAGTCGCAGGAGGCGGTCGACGAGTACGGGGAGTTCTCGCTGCCCGCGGGCGCGACGCTCTACCGCATCCGCACGCTCAAGGCCGACGGGCGCGTGCTCGAGCCCGAGCGCGTGGCGGGCAAGGACACCCTCTCGCTCCCCGAGCTGCGGCCCGGCGACGCGATGGAGTTCGAGTACGTGCGGGCGCTGCCGCCGACGGACGTGTCGCCCGGAGGGTTCCTCGGCGACCGCTTCTATTTCCGCGGCTTCGAGGTTCCCTACGACCGCTCGGAGTACGTGGTGGTCGCCCCCCGCGGCGAGGAGCTGATGGTCGACCCGCGCGGCCCCGCGCCGACCCTCGAGCGCGCCGAGCGCGGGGGCCTCGTCGAGCACCGCTGGGTCGCGCACCAGAGCCACCGGATGACGCCCGAGCCGCGCGCGGTGGCGTCGAGGGAGTTCATCCCCAGCGTCGCGGTGGGCTCCGGCGCCACGTGGGACCGCTTCGTCGAGGTGCTCCGCGAGCGCCTGCTCGACCAGGACGTCGTCGACCCTGAGGCGCAGCGCCTCGCGCGCGAGGTCACCCGCGGCGCGCGCACGGCCTCCGAGCGCCTGCGCCGCGTCCACGGCTGGGTGCTCGACAACATCGAGCAGGAGGGCGCAGGAACGCCCTTCGACCAGGCGCCCCGGATGCTCAACGCCCGCGCCGGCCACCGCGCGCGGGTGATGTGCTACCTCCTGCGGCTCTCGGACGTCCCCTGCGACCTCGCGCTCGTGCGCCCGGGCAACAGCGACGCGACCCGCTCGCCGCTGGCCGACGACGACACCTACGCATCGATCCTCCTGCGCGTCCGCACCGAGCGCGGCGTCCAGTGGGTGACCGGCGCCGACCACAACGCGCCCGTCTCGTACGTGCCGCCCGCGCTGGCCGGGGGCGACGCGCTGGTGCTCGCGCCGGGCGCGCCGCGCGAGACGATCCCGGCGCTCGACCTCGACGCCCACGGGCGCACGCTCACCGTCCGCCTCGCGCTCGCGGCCGACGGATCGGGGCGCGCGGTGGTGGAGGAGCGCCTGCGCGGCTACGCGGCGACGGGCGCGCGGGAGGTGGTGCGGCGGCTCGACGCGGCCAACCGCGAGCGGCAGTTCGAGGCGTACGTCGGCGGCCTCGTGGCGGGCGCGTCGCTGGAGTCGCTCGCGATCACCGGCGGCGACGACCGCGAGCAGGACATGGTGTTCCGCTACACGTTCACCGCGCCCGACATGGCGCGGGCGAGCGACGGGTCGCTGGCCTTCGAAGGGCTCTTCCACGCCGAGGCCGGGCGCGTCTACGCCGAGGTCCGCGAGCGCACCGTCCCCCTCTGGAACGGCGACCCCATCCGCGCCACCCTCGACCTCACCGTCTCGCTCCCCGCGGGCGCGACGGTGGCTTCGCTGCCGCCCGCCGCAGAGGGCCGCGCCCCCGGCATCGCGTGGTCGATCGCCGCCGAACGCACTGCCGACGGCTTCCGCCTGCGCCGCCGCGTCGACATCCCCACCGGGCGCGTGACGGTGGCCGACTACGCCCGCTTCGCCGCCGAGGCGCGCGCGCTCGACACGGCCGACACCCGCCGCGTCACGATCTCCACCCGGTAGCCCTGCGGCTTGCGGTATCTTTGCGCGATATGCGCGTCGCGTGGGCCACCGACATCCACCTCAACTTCCCCTCCGCGGAGACGCGGCACGCCTTCTACGACCGCTTCCGCGCCGAAGGGGCCGAGGCCGCCGTCGTCACCGGCGACATCGCCGAGGCGCCCTCACTCGCCGAGCTCTTGCGCGAGATGGGCGACGCGCTCGACTGCCCGCTCTATTTCGTGCTCGGCAACCACGACTTCTACCGCGGCGACGTCGCCTCCGTGCGCGAGGTCGCGCGCGCCCTATCGCAGGCGCACCCGCGGCTCCGCTACCTGACCGGCGCCGCCCCTGTGCCCCTCGGCGCGCGCTCGGCGCTGGTGGGCCACGACGGCTGGGCCGACGGGCGCGCGGGGGACTTCGCCCGCTCGCGCGTCTTCCTCAACGACTACCTGCTTATCGCCGACCTCGTCACCCACGACCCGGCCGACCGCCTCGCGCGGATGCAGCGCCTCGCCCGCGAGGCCGCCGAGTCGCTCGCCGCCGCAGCCGCGCGCGCGCTGACGGAGCGCCCGCACGTGGTGGTGGCGACGCACGTCCCGCCCTTCCGCGAGGCGTGCTGGCACGAGGGCCGGATCTCCGACGACAACTGGGCGCCTCACTTCACCAGCGTGGCCGTCGGCGAGGCGCTCCGCGCGGTGATGGCCGAGCGCCCCGACCGGACGATGGAGGTGCTCTGCGGGCACACCCACGGCGAGGGCGTCGCGCGGGTGCTGCCGAACCTCGTGGTGCGCACGGGCGCGGCGGAGTACGGCGCGCCGGCGCTGGCGGGCGTGCTCGAGGTGGCGTGACGGTCAGGCGTTGGCGGCGTTGGTGCGCTCGAGGTGGCGCTTCACCGCGGCCATGTCGACCGCGCGGGCCGAGGCGATGAGCTGGTCGAGCGCCGAGGCGGGGAGCATCCCGGGCTTGTTGTAGAGCATCACGCCGTCGCGGATCACCATCAGCGTCGGGATCGAGCGGATGTCGAACTCCGCGGCGAGGGCGGGCTGGTCTTCGGTGTTCACCTTGGCGAAGGTGACGTCGGGGTGCTTGAGGGCGGCGCGCTCGAAGACGGGCGCGAAGGCGCGGCAGGGGCCGCACCAGGGGGCCCACCAGTCGACGAGGACGATCCCCTTCTGCTCGAGGGCTGCGTCGAAGCCGGGCTCGTCGAGCTCGCGGAGGTTGGCGATGTGCATGGCGGCGTTTCCTTTCTACAGCGGGTGAGAGCCGGCGGGGGCGGCGGAGGGTTCAGGCCACGGCGTCGACGACGCGGGCGAGGCGGGCGCGCACTTCGGCGGCCACCTCGCGCAGCGCGGGGGCGCCGTCCGCGCCGATCGACTGCATCGGGTCGACGGCGCCGAGCACGGCGCGGCCCGCGTCGTCCTCGTAGAGAACCACGTTGCACGGGAGCATCGCGCCGACCCGCGCGTCGGCCTGGAGCGCGGCAAGCGCCAGCTTCGGGTTGCACGCGCCGAGGATCTGGTAGCGCCGGAATTCGACGCCGAGCTTCTGGCGCATGGTCTCACGCATGTCGATGCGGGTGATGACGCCGAAGCCCTCGGCGGCGAGCGCGTCGGGCAGGCGCGCGAGGGCGTCGTCGAAGGGGGAGGCGAGGCTCTTCCACAGGCCGGTGTTCATGGCCGGTGGGAGCCCGGCGGGCGGGGGAAGGGTTCGCGCTACGGCGTCGCGTGCATGCGCCCCACGGCGGCGTAGGGGTCGTTGATCTCCGCGAGCCCCCGGTCCCAGTGCGCGCGCAGGAAGTGGAGCCACGCCGCCGCGCCGACGTCGCTCGCGCCCACGTTGGAGTGCGTCGCCCGCACGCTCTGCCCCATCGCGCCGGCCACCACGTCGAACTGGAGCATTCCCCCCGTCGCGCGCCCCATCGCGAAATTCCCCGACACCGGCGCCGCGGCAAGGGCCGTCATCCCCGGCACCGGCCGCAGCATCGGCGGAACCACCGACAGCCCCATCGCCCGCGCCAGCGCCTCGTTGCATACGTTGGGGACGGTGTCGTCGTCGAGCACCACGCCCACCAGCGCGCTCGGCGTCGCGCGCGAGCCGCCCGGCACCAGGCGGTCGGCGAAGACGTGGGGCCCGTAGCTCGCCGCGTCCCCGCGGTCGAGGATGGTCTGGAGCAGCGGGAACGCGCGCTCGACGTCGCCCACGGTCGTCCCCGGCGGGCGCACGAGGCGGATGATCGGCGCGAAGGTCGCGCTCTCGGAGATGATCCCGGCGACGCGGCCGCCCGGCACCACCAGCACCGCCGCGCCGAAGGCATCCGTGAGCGCGAGCGGCTCGACGCCCATGATCCCGCCGAGCGACACGCCGAGGTAGGCGAGGCGGTCGCCGTCGAGGTCGGTCGCGCCGTCGCCGTCGACGTCGACGTCGCCCTGGAGCAGGCGGACGAGCTGGAGCTTGTCGTAGGTGGACTGCCGGAACCGGTCGCGGATGGCGCGCCCGTCGAAGGGGTGCGTCGCGTCGAAGTTGAGCGAGAAGAACTGGATCACCACCGGCAGCGTCTGCGCGCCCGGCGTCGGGTTGAGCGGGTGCTCCCCGTGGGCCACCGCGTCGATCGCCACCGTCGCGTACCCCTCGGGCGCCGCGAACTCCGCCAGCCGCGCGGCCTGCGAGCGGTCTCCGCCGAGGCCGTGGCCGTACACGATCGTGCGGTAGGGGCTCATCCCCCGCCCCGTCGGCGGGAGCCACGCCGTCGCCTTGAGCGTGTAGGTCGCGCGCGGCGAGAGCCCGCCCGCGCCGGCCTCGGGCAGGTGCCCCATCGCGTCGAGGTAGTTGCCCGCGGCGAAGTCGAACTCGCAGCGCCGGTAGCGGCCCATCGCGTCGTCGACGCACGGACGCCGCGCGGCCACGGTGAACGTGCGCCCCGCGACGTCCGCGGCGACGGCCTGCGAGTCGCGCGCGACGGTCTGCGTGACGAAGGCGGAGAGCGCCACGAGGTCGCGCGCCGCGGTGATGACCCCGAGCGTGCGGAGCGCGGCGATGGCCGCGGCGGCGTCGGCGGAGGGCGCGGCGAGCTCGCGCGCGACGGCGTCGGTGACGTCGAGGCACCCGCCCGCGGCCGCGGTGAGCCGGCGGCTGACGTACGCGGCGACGCGGGCGCCCGCGGGGAGCGGGTGGAGCGGCGCGAGCACGAGCGTCGCGCCCTCGTCGGCGGTGGTGACGAGCGCGCCTTCGAGGCGCGGCGCGCCCGGGCCGAGCACGACGAAGCCGACGCCGGCCGTGGGGGTGAGCGTGCGTTCGGCGGGGGGGAGCTGCGCGCGGTCGAAGGGGCGGTTGAAGCGGAAGAAGGCCTGCGCGTTGACGCCGAAGCCGTCGAGCCCGTCGAGGTCGGTGTAGAGCGTCGAGAAGGCGCCCGCGGTGCGGATCGCCGTCGCGAAGCGCGCACGGTCGACGCGCAGACGGACGCCAGTGGGCGAGGCCGGGTCGGGGGTTGCGAGGCGCGGGTCGGGCCACTGGTCGATCGCGGGCGACGCCGGGTCCCAGAGCGGGAGCGTGCAGGTGGGGGCGGCGTCCTTGGGGGCGTCGGCAGCGGCGTCGTTGTCTCCCGCGGCGTCGTTGGAGGCGGAGGTCATGGTCGACCCGCAGGCGGGGAGGAGGAGCGCGAAGAGGAGCGCGTCGCGTCGCATGGCGGCGGAGGATACCCGCAGACGGTTCGCGGGCGCGACGGCGGACGGCGCTCGACGCGGGCGGCGGCCGGGGCGTAGGATCGCGCCGCTCTGGGAGGGCAAGGACACCATGGCGACGATCGAAATCAAGGACGGGACGCTCCACGTGACGATGAACGGCTGGGACAAGCTGCTGACGCTGCGCAGCTCGCTGTCGATCCCGCTGACGCACGTGACGGGGGTCGAGCTGCGGCCGAAGTTCGCCGACCCGGCCAACGCGGCGAAGGCGCTGCGGCTGGCGGGCGGCTACTGGCCCCACGCCTTCGCGACGGGGTATTTCGCGGTCGAGGGCGAGGTGTGCTTCTACGACGTGCACGACGCGGAGAAGACCGTGGGCGTGTCGCTCGAGCACGAGTCGGTGAAGCGGCTCTACCTGGAGGTCGAGGGCGAGTCCCCCGAGGCCGCCGCCGACCGCATCCGCGCAGCCATCGCCCGGTAGCGCCCGCGCGACGCCCCTGGCGCGCGCCGGTCACCTGTGGCACCCAAAGCGCCCCATGAGTGACGCCTGGAAGGCGGCAGGCCTCCTCCTCTGCTCCAACCTCTTCATGACCGCCGCGTGGTACGGGCACCTCCGCCAGCGCGCGGTGCCGCTGTGGCACGCGATCCTTGGGAGCTGGGGCATCGCCCTCTTCGAGTACATGCTGATGGTCCCCGCCAACCGCATCGGGTACCGACAGCTCTCGGCCTACCAGCTCAAGGTGATGCAGGAGTGCATCACGCTCACGGTGTTCGTCGGCTTCTCGTGGCTGTGGCTCGGGGAGAAGATCACGCCCCGCTACGCGGTCTCCCTCGCGCTCGTCCTCGCCGCCGTCGTGGTGGCCTTCAAGAAATGAACGAACCGCCCCACGGCATCCTCCTGGTCGACAAGCCCGGCGGCCTCACCTCGCACGACGTGGTGGCCCGCGTCCGCCGCGCCGCCGCCACGCGCCAGGTCGGCCACGCCGGCACCCTCGACCCGATGGCCACCGGGCTCCTCGTCGTGCTCGTCGGCGAGGCCACCAAGCTCTCCGCGTGGCTCACGCTCGACGAGAAGCGCTACGTCGCGACCGTCCGCTTCGGCGCGACGACCGACACCCTCGACGCCGACGGCGCTGTCACCGAGACGCGCGAGGGCCCGGCCCCCAGCGCCGAGGCCGTCACCGCGGCGGTCGCCGCGCTCGTCGGCCCGATGCAGCAGACGCCGCCCGCGGTGAGCGCGATCAAGGTCGGCGGCGTCGCGATGCACGAGCGCGTCCGCCGCGGCGAGTCGGTGGAGCTCGCGCCGCGGCCCGTCACCCTGCACCGCGCGACCTTGCTCGCGGTGCGGGAGGGTGAGTGCGACGTCGACCTCACCGCGTCGAAGGGCTTCTACGTCCGCTCGTACGCGCGCGACCTCGCGGCGGCGCTCGGCACCGTCGCCCACCTCACCGCGCTGCGGCGCCTCGCGTCGGGTGCCTTCACGGTGGGCGAGGCGCTCGACGCCGACACGCTCGCCCGCGCCGCGAAGGGCGACGTCACCGCGCGCGCGGCGCTGCGCGAGAAGGTGCTCCCGATCGCGGCCGCGGGGCGCGCGATGCCCGTGGTGACGGTGGACGACGACGCGGCGAAGGCGCTCGGCCAGGGCAAGCGGCCGCCCTGCGCGCACCCCGACGGGACCGTGCTCGTGCTCGACGCGCGCGGGGAGCCCGTGTGCGTGGCGACCGCGGGGGACGGGGTGCTGAAGGTCGAGCGGGGCTTCGTGCGGACGGCCGGGCCCGCGCCCGACGCGTGACGCGCCGTCAGGGCTTCTCGTCGCCCTTGCGGGGGAAGGCGCCGACGAAGCTCACCTGGGTGTTGTGGGCCCACGAGGCGAAGCGCTTGCGGGCCTCGCGCGACGCGCCGCCGACGGCGAACATCGCCTCCTGCACCACGTCGAGGTCGGGCAGCGACTGGAGCCGCGTGCCGCCGACGAGGTTGGCCTCCACCAGCAGCCGGCGGAGCGTGCGGGCGCGGTCGAGGCGGCGCGCGACGGCCTCGCGGTCGCCGGAGTCCATCGCGTCCCAGGCCGAGCGCACCTCGGCGAGCGTGCGCTGCACGAGCAGCTCCCACGCCACCTTGCGGCGGGCCTCGTCGTAGCCGGAGTGGGCGGGGATCACGACGGACTGCCGTTCGCTCTCGATCGACCCGGGGGTGCCGGTGCCGAGGGCGAAGCCGATCGCGGTGGGGGCCTCGGAGGACGCGGCCACGCGCTGCCCGCTGGCCGACGCGACGCCGAGGGCCGCGTCGGGCGAGCCGGGCGCGAGCGCGGCGGAGAAGAGGATCACCCGCGGCCCCTCGTGCGTGAGCGCCCCGACGCGGACCACCATCGCGCGGCCCTCGGGGCGGCAGGGGTAGCGGTGGAGGAGCTCGGCGCGCTCGACGCGGGGCGAGAGGGCGAAGACGACGTTCACGTCGCGGGCGACGACGGCCTTGGCGCCGTCGACCTCGGCGGCCACCACGTCGCCGAGCGAGCCGTCGTCGCGCACGTAGTGGAAGCGCCCCTCGCCGGCCTGCGCGAGGGTCGAGCAGAGGGCCTCGTCGATGCCGTCGCCGATGCCCACCATGCTGGTCTCGACGCCGCGCGCGGCGCCCTCGGCGACGCGGGCGCGCAGGGCGTCGACGTTGGACTCGCCGCGCGAGGGGTAGCCGTCGGTGAGCACCAGCACGCGGCGCAGCGCGTTGGGGACGAGCACCCGGAGCACGGCCTCGGAGGCCTCGCGCCAGCCCATCCCGAGGTTGGTGCCCACGCCGGTGGAGAGCCGGTCGAGCGCGTGGCGGGCGCCGGCCTTGCCCTCATCGTCGAGCGCCGCGGGGCCGAAGACCACGCGCGCGCCCTTGTCGAAGGTGACGACGGCGAGGCGGTCGAGCGGGCCGAGGGAGGCGACGACGTTGCGCGTGGCCTGGAGCGCCAGGGCGAAGCGCGCGCCGCGCATCGAGCTCGAGGCGTCGATGGCGAGCGCGAGGCAGAGGGGGGCGCGCTGCTCGGGCAGGCGCGCGCGCTGGGCGCGGTCGCCGCCGGAGAGCTCGAGCAGGACGAAGACGTCCCGGTCGCCCCCGCCGAGCTCGGGGAACCGCGCCGCGTGCGTGTCGAGCGTGAGGCCCATCGCGTCTCCCCGCGCCCCTTCAGCTCCCGGCGATGGTCATCCGCGAGACGCGGATGGTGGGCGAGGCGACGCCGGACTTCAGGTCGAGGTCGGAGCCCACCGCGTCGATGCGCGCGAGCAGCTCCAGGAAGTTGAGCGAGATGGTCACCTCGTTGACGGGGAAGGCGATCGCGCCGTCCTCGATCCAGTGGCCGACGGCGCCGCGGGAGAAGTCGCCGGTCACGGGGTTGAAGCCGAAGCCCATCATCCCGGTGACGTAGAGCCCGCGCTTCGTCGAGCGGACGATCTCCTCGCGGCTGGTCTCGCCCGCGGCGAGGAAGAAGTTGGACGTGCCCGCGCCCGTCCCCACCGCGCTCGCGGCGCTGCCGGTGCTCTTCAGCCCGAGCTTGCGCGCCCCGTACACGTCGAGGAGCCAGGTCTTGAGCTCGCCCTTCTCCACCACCACGTTGCGCCGCGAGGGGAGCCCGTCGCCGTCGAAGGGCCGCGAGCCCGGGCCGCCGACGAGCAGCGGGTCGTCGACCAGGGTCACGAGCTCGCTCGCTACCTTCTCGCCCATCTTGTCGAGGAGGAAGGTGGAGCGGCGGTAGACGGCGTCGCCCGTCACGCAGCCCGCGAAGGCCCCGAGCAGCGAGCGCGCGGCGTCGGCTTCGAACACCACGGGCGCCTCCTGCGTGGGCACCTTGCGCGCGCCGAGGAGGGCCACCGTGCGGCGCGTGGCCTCGCGGCCGACGGCCCCCTCGTCCTCGAGCTTCGCGAGCGCGCGGCGGGCCGACCAGTAGCTGGCGGTTCGGTTCTTCCCGCCCTCGTCGGCGGCGACGGGGGAGACGGCGACGCTCGCGTACGAGCCGTGGTAGCCGCCGCGGAAGCCGCCGCTGGTGGCCATCACGAAGCCGCCGGTGGTGCGGTCGAAGGTGGCGCCCTCGCTGTTGGTGACGCGGGCGTCCTCGCGGGCGGCGTCCTCGCACTTGCGCGCGCGGGCGATCGCCTCGGCGGCGGTGACGCGGCCGCAGGCGGGGTCGTAGAGGTCGAGGTCGGGCCACGCGGTGCAGAGCTCCGACGGGTCGGCGAGGCCGGCGTGCGGGTCTTCCTGGGAGAGGTCGCAGAGCTCGAGGGCGTCGCCGACGAGGCGGCGGAGGCCCGCGGCGGTGAGGTCGTTGGTCGAGCTGGTGGCGACGCGGCGGCCCTTCATCGCGCGGACGGAGATCGACTGGGTGCCGGCCTCCTCCACGAGCTCGGTCTCGCCCATGCGGACCTTCACGGAGAGCGACTGCCCCGCGCGGGCGACCACCTTGGCGTCGCTCGCGCCGCCGGCCGTGAGGCGCCGGAGCACGTCGTCGCAGAGTTCGGCGAGCTTGTCCTGGTTCATGCGCGTGGTGCTCCCTGTCACTTCTGGACGGCGGTGCCGCCGACGGTCATCGACGAGATCTTGATGGTGGGGCAGCCGACGCCGACGGGGACGGACTGCCCGTCCTTGCCGCACGTCCAGATGCCGTCGCTCACGCGCAGGTCGTTGCCGAGCATCGTCACCTTGCCGAGCGCGTCGGGGCCGTTGCCGATGAGGTTCACGTCCTTCACCGGGGCGGTGAGCTTGCCGTCCTCGATGAGGTAGGCCTCGGAGAGCGAGAAGACGAAGTCGCCCGAGGCGATGTCGACCTGGCCGCCGCCGAAGCGCGTCGCGTAGATGCCCTTCTTCACCGAGCGGATCACCTCCTCGGGGTCGTGCGGGCCCGCGAGGAGGAGCGTGTTGGTCATGCGCGGCAGCGGCGCGCAGCGGAAGCTCTCGCGGCGGCCGTTGCCGGTCGGGTCGAGGCCGTAGTGCTTCGCCGAGAGCTCGTCGTGGAGGTAGCCGCGGAGGGTGCCGCCCTCGATGAGCGTGGCCGACACGCCGGTGTTGCCCTCGTCGTCGACGTTGATGCTGCCGCGGCCGTGGTCGAGGTCGCCGCGGTCGACCACCGTGCAGAGCGACGACGCGACGGGGGTGCCCACGCGGCCCGCGTAGTTGCTCGTCCCCTTGCGGTTGAAGTCGGCCTCGAGGCCGTGGCCCACCGCCTCGTGGAGGAGGATCCCCGAGTCGCCGGGGCCGAGCACCACCTCCATCTCGCCGGCCGGCGCCTCGCGCGCGTCGAGCATCGCGACGGCGACGCGGGCGGCCTCGCGGGCGTGCTCGTCGGGGGACTTGCCGGGCAGGTCGAAGTACTCCATCCCGAAGCGCCCGCCGCCGCCCGACGAGCCCGCCTGACGTCGCCCGCCGCCCTCGGCGATCGCGCGGACGCCGAAGCGCACCATCGGCTGCACGTCGCGGACGAAGCGCCCGTCGCTCGTCGCGACGAGGATCTCGCGGTAGCCCTCGGCGATCGACGCCTCGACGCGGTGGACGCGCGCGTCGGCGGCGTGGGCGGCCTTGCCCGCGCCGAGGAGGAGGTCGCGCTTGGCGGCGCCCGCGGCGAGGACGGAGGGGTGGTCGACGCGGTAGCGGTCAGGGTGCGAGCGCTCGGTGACGGCGGCGACGGCGAGCGCGCTGCCCTCGGCGATCTGCGCGGCGGTCTCGGCGCAGCGGACGAGCGACTCCCACTCGAGGTCTTCGGTGTAGGCGTAGCCGGCTGCGTAGCCCCGGCGCACGCGCACGCCGACGCCGAGGGAGACGCCGCGGCTGGCGGTCTTCACGATGCCCTCCTCGAGCACCATGGAGGCGCCGACGGAGAACTCCGCGAAGAGGTCGGCGTGGTCGCCGCCGCGGCGCAGCGCGACCTCGAGGAGCTTGCGGGCGCGCTCGGGGTCGATCTCGTAGGGCATGCCCGGCGCGAAGGGCGCGCGGAGCGAGAGGTTCGGGGCGTCGGTGGGGGAGGTCTGCATGGGGGTGAACGGGGAGCGTAGTCTACTCACGGCCGCGCGCACGGCGGTAGCGCGTTCGGCGCGGGCGGCCGCGCCCCCGAGCGGCCTCACAACTGACACCGTGGGCGTGCGTCCGCGAGGCGACGACGCGCTCGGGGGCGCTTCGCGCGCGGGGGCTGCGTCGTGCTTCGTCGCCCGCTTCGTCTGGTCCGACAACTACGCCGCAAGGCGCTTCGCTGAGGCCGCGCGCGCTCGGCGCCGTGCGAACGCTCCCGCCCGCCACCTCACGCCGTGCGCGCGGCGGCCGGGATGAACGGCGGTCAGAAGGGGATCTCGACGATGGGCCCGCGACGCGGGCGGGCGGGCCGCGCCGGGCGGGGCGCGGCGGGGGCGGCGGGGGCAGCGGCCGGGCGCGCGGGGCGCGGCGCGGCGGCCGTGCGGGTGGGCGCAGGGGCAGGGGCCGCAGCGGGCTGGCGGCGGCCGCGGCGGTGGGGGCGCTCGTCGTCGTTGGCGACCTGCGCGGGGTTCTCCGCGGGGGCGGCGGGCGCGGCCTCGGCGGGCGGCTGCGCGGGGGCCTCGGGCGCGGCGAGTACCTGCGCCTGCGGGGCGGCCTCGGCGGGGGCCGTCGGCGCGAGCGGCTGCGCGACGGGCGCGGGCGCGAGCGGTTGCGCGACCGGCGCCGGTGCCGCAGCGGCGGGCGCGGCGGGCGTCGGGGCCGTGCGCGCGGCGACGTGGGCGGGCGCCGTCGCGCGGATCGCGGCCTGCGGCGAGGCGGTGGCGGCGCGGCGGCCCGACACGGCGACGTAGCCAGCGACCGACAGGATGAGCGCCGACGCAGCGCAGGCCGCGAGCAGCACGAACTTCATCGACGAGCGCTTCGCGGGCGGCGGCTCCTCGGCGAAGCCGCCCGTCGGCGGTGGCATCGTGAGGGCGTTGTTCGCGGTGAAGCCCGCCGGCGCGGCGCCGAACTGCGGCGCGGCGGGCGACGCCGGGGGCGGGCCCCCGAACACGTCGACGGCCTGCGTGGGCGGCGACTCGCCGAGGGGGCCCTGCGCGCTGCCGCCGAGCATGGGCGGCGGCGGCGCGTCGGGCATGCCGAGGAGGGTGCCGCTGCGCTGCGGGGGGATGGTGGGCTGGCCGGGGCTCTGCGCGACCGGCCCGCTCATCGTGGGGGAGCGGGGCGCGGGCGCGGTGGGCGCGGCGACGGGCATCCCGACGGGCGGCGTCGGGCGGCGGCCCGCGAGCGGCAGGGGCATCGAGGGCCCGCTCTGCTGCATGTTGGGCGCGCGCACCTCCGTCTTGCCCTCCTCCTCGTCGTCGTCGAAGGACGGGAGGTTGAGGCTCGGCGCGGGCCCCGAAGGCTCGATGTTGGAGACGATCACGCCCGACGGGGGCGTGAAGGTGGGCGCGGGCTCCATGATGGTGGAGGAGACGCCGGAGGGGGGCGTGGCGTACGCGGGCGGCGCGCTCTGCCGCGCGGGCGGCGGTGCGTGCTGGGCGTTGGGCGAGGAGAAGTGCGCGATGGCGTCGATGCCCGAGTCGTGCGCGGCCTGGAGGAGCCCGTCGCGCATCTCGAGGGCCGACTGGTAGCGGCGCGTCGGGTCTTTCTGCAGGCACTTCGCGACGAAGGCTTCGAAGGCCGGGGGGAACTCCGTGCCCGCCGCCTGCGCGAGCGTCAGCGGCGGCTTCTCGAGCACCGCCTGGAGGAGCTGCACGGTGTCGTCGGCGTCGATGGGCCGCTTCGCCGTGAACATCAGGAAGAGCGAGACGCCGGCGGAGTAGAGGTCGATGCGCGGGTCGTTGCCCTTCACCGCGCCGCGGATCTGCTCGGGCGCCATGTACGCGAGGGTGCCGAGCGTCTGGCCAGCGCGGGTGAGCTCCTGCGAGGAGGCCTCGGCGAGCTTCGAGATGCCGAAGTCGAGGATCTTGAGCTTCTCGGCGCCGCCGGTGAGGCGCTCGATGATGAGGTTGGCGGGCTTGAGGTCGCGGTGGATGACGCCGCTCTCGTGGGCGGCGGCGAGGCCCTCGCAGAGCTGGCGCCCGAGGATCGCCGCGCGCTGCAGGGGCAGGCGGCCGTTGCGCAGGGCCTGCTGCACGGTCTGCCCCTCGAGGTACTCCATCACCAGCACGAGGGTGCCGTACTCGTCGGCGCCGAGGTCGTAGATGGCGACGACGTGGTCGCTGCGGATGCGGCCGGCGGCGCGGGCCTCGCGGCGGAAGCGCTCGACGTAGCTCGGGTCGCTGGAGATCTCAGGGTCGAGGATCTTCAGGGCGACGAGGCGCTCGGTCTCCTGGTTCTTGGCGAGGTAGACGGTGGCCATGCCCCCGCGGCCGATGATCTTCTGGATCGTGTAGCGACCCATGACCACCGAGCCCGGCTGGAGCGACCGGGTGTTGGGCGGCGGGTTGCTCGCGTCGGAACCGGGGGCCCGCAGCATCGAAGACGTCGGGCGGGGCTTGTACAGGTTGGCGGCCACGGGCGGACTCTAACACCCCGGTCGAAGCCCCGGTAAGGGGCTCTTCAAATGATTTCCGACGGTCCGACGGAGGGGTGCGCGGGCGCTCAGGTGTCGTCGACGATGACGATCTCGCGGGCCGTGGTGGCCGACTGTCCCGTGTCGGTGGAGGTGACGGTGGTTTCGAAGCGGAAGCGCTGGTTGACGAGGGCCGCGGCGGCGGCCTGGGAGGTGACCGTGGTGAGGACGACGAGCAGGGCGTTGGCGCACTCCCACGAGCCGTTGGCGGGGACGAGCCCGCGGCCCTCGGCGAGGCGGATGCGGTCGACCGGGTCGTTGAGCGGGGCGCCGCCGGCGGCCGGGGTGACGCGGAAGGTGACGGAGACCGCGGGGCCGAGGCGGTCGAAGCGGACGCGGCCGAAGATGTGGTAGCCGCCTTGGGGGCCGTGGATGAGCTCGACGCGGGTGGCGGGGGGGAGGTCTTCCCACTGGAGCTGGCCCGAGCCGAGCTCGAGGCGCACCGCACCGACGGGGGCGTCCGTGACCCCGCCTTCGACCGGGGCCTCGCCCCCCGGGCAGGGCCCGAGCGCGAGCGTGGCGAGCGGAACAACCCACAGAAGCAAGGGGTTCGAGGCCATGGCGGGACTATATCTCCCTTCCCGCCGCTGTGGGTGCTGTTGACCCGGCGTCGCACCGCGTGTTAGCAGCGCGCGGCGCCGCGGGGTCTCTCCGCCCCGCCGGCGCGCCGCGGCGCGACGAACCGGCCTCCCACGTCACCCGCGGCGCACGGCCGCCGCACCTCCCCGAACACGTCCCGCGCGGCCCTCAACCTCCGCGCCCCCGCACGAGACAACGCATCGATGACACCCACGTTCTCGTCTCCCTTCCAAGGCCCCCCGGGGCTCTCCGCGCTCCACCTCGTCGCCCAGGTCGACGCGCACCCCGCGGGGCCGCAGCGCCCGGCCGGCGGCGGTCAGGGGCAGGGCCAGGGCGGCCCTCAGTCGGCCCTCAGCGGGCTGATGATGCCGCTGCTCATGGTGGCGGTGATCTACTTCGTGGCGATCCGCCCGATGAACAAGCAGCGCAAGGAGCAGGAGGAGCTCAACAAGGGCCTCCGCACCGGCGACCAGGTGGTGACCACCAGCGGGATCATCGGGAAGATCACGGGGCTCACGGACGCCGAGGTGACCCTGGAGGTCTCCGAGAAGGTGCGGGTGAAGTTCCGCCGCGCGGCGATCGAGTCGAAGTACCCGCCGCCCGCGGCCCCGGGCGCCGCCGCCGGCTCGTCCTCGGAAACGGCGCAGAAGTAGAGGAGCGCGAGCGATGAACCGCGGCTGGTACTGGCGACTCGGTCTCGTGCTGGCGTCCCTCGTGGCGTCCTTCGTGATCCTCTGGCCGAGCATCCCCGGGGCCTCGACCCCCTGGGTGCGCGCGAAGATCCCCTTCCGGCTCAACGAGGGCCTCGACATCCGCGGCGGCGCGCGCCTGTCGTACGACGTGCAGATCGGGCAGGCGATCGGCGAGCGGCGCAACCGGCAGATGGAGGACATCCGCGAGCAGCTCGCGCGCGACTTCCGCATCCACCGGGGCCAGGAGCGCCTGACGCCCGACGAGGTGACGCGCCTCGCCGAGAAGGTGACGCTCGCGCCGTCGGCCAACAACCGGCAGTTCACCGTGCGCTTCCGCAGCGCGGCGGACGTGTCGAAGATCACCGACGAGCTGCTCTCCAACCGCGGCCTCGTGCGCATCGGCACGTCGGGCTCGACGGTGACCCTGGGCATCCGGCAGGAGGAGGTGACGCAGCTCGAGGACAGCGCGGTGCGCCAGGCGATCGAGACGATCTCCAACCGCATCGACGAGCTCAACGTCAAGGAGACCTCCATCACCGCGCGCGGCGAGACGATCGTCGTCGAGGTGCCCGGCCAGGACCAGAACTACTTCAACCAGATCCGGGACATCATCCGCCGCACGGCGCGGCTGGAGTTCAAGATCCTCGACGACGAGAGCACGGCGCTCAACGACATCACCCAGGGCCGCGTCCCGACGGGCGTGACGGCGCCGTCGGAGGGCGCGACGCCGCCGCGGCTCCCGGACGGGGTGCAGATCCAGATCGAGTCGACGACGGCGGGGCGCGGGCGCAACGTCACCCCGCCCTACCTCTACGCCGAGGGCCCCGAGTCGCGGCAGAAGATCACGGCGTACCTCGAGCAGATCCGCCCGTACGTCCCCGAGGGGCGCCAGCTCCTGATCGGGAAGGCGTCGCGGCGCAGCGACAACCCCGCCGCGACCCCCGTGGAGGCGTGGCGGACGTACCTGGTGTTCTCGGTGGCGCAGGTCGACGGGTCGATGATCCGCGACGCGCAGGTGTCGCTCGACCCGCAGGACAACAGCCCGTACGTGCAGCTCCAGTTCAACCGCCGCGGCGCGGAGGTCTTCGACCGCGTCACCAACGAGAACGTAAAGAAGCGCTTCGCGATCGTCCTCGACGAGCGCGTCAACTCGGCGCCGGTGATCCGGCAGCGCATCTCGGGCGGCAACGCGCAGATCACCCTCGGCGGCGACGACTACCGCACGGTGATGCGCGAGGCCAACGAGCTGATGGTGGTGCTCCGCGCGGGCGCGCTCCCGGCGCCGCTCTCCGAGGGCAAGCAGGACTACATCGGCCCGACGCTCGGCTCCGACACCATCCGCCACGCGCGCAACGCGATGATCGTGGGGATGTGCCTCGTGCTCGCCTTCATGGGCGTCTACTACGGCTGGGCGGGCTTCATCGCCAACGGCGCGGTGCTGATGAACCTCGGCCTCCAGCTCGCGGCGCTGGCGCTCTTCGGCGCGTCGATCACGCTGCCGGGCCTCGCGGGCCTCGCGCTGACGGTGGGCATGAGCGTCGACAACAACGTGCTCATCAACGAGCGCATCCGCGAGGAGCTGCGCTCCGGCAAGTCGATCCGGGCGGCGCTCGACGCGGGCTACAACCACGCCTTCACGGCCATCTTCGACGGCCACGTGACCACCTTCATCTCGGGCGTCGTGCTGCTCCAGTACGGCACGGGCCCGGTGAAGGGCTTCGCGGTGACGCTCCTCATCGGGATCATCGCCAACCTCTTCACGGGCGTGTTCGCGACGCGCGTGGTGTTCGACTGGCTGGTGCGCGGGCTGCGGGTCAAGACGCTGCTCGGCCACGCTCCTGGGAAGTGATCGGGCGTATGGAAATCAAGACCGGCCGCATCTACGACTTCATGTCGATCCGGAAGTACTGGATCGCCTTCTCCATCATCGCCTCGGTGGTCTCGCTGATCCTGCTGTGGAAGCCGGGGCCGCGCTTCGGCATCGACTTCCTCGGCGGCACCGAGCTGACGGTGCAGTTCAACGGCCCGGTGACCACCGACGCGGTGCGCGAGGCGCTCGAGCGGATGGGCAACGAGCGCCCCGAGGTGGTGCCGACGCAGCACGCCAACGAGTACATCCTCCGGGTCGAGAAGACCTCGGCGATGGCCCCGGCGGAGCGCGACGCGATCAAGCGCCGGGTGGAGGAAGACCTCCGCGCGCACCCCGAGAAGGGGACGCTCGGGGAGTTCCGCCTGTCGCCGGGCGGCGACCACCTGGTGGTGCAGGTGAACGGGGGCAACCTCGACGCCCGCGGCGTGGCGACGCTGCTCAAGGACGCGCGGGCCAACGTGCGCGGCGACGCCGCGGTGCAGGTGGGCGGCGCCGAGGAGCACCGCTGGCAGGTGCCGCTGGTGGGCATCGGCGACCAGATCTTCGCGCGCCTCGTCGGGCCCCGCGACCAGGGCGGCGTCGGCGTCGAGGGCCGGCTCAACGCGAGCGTGTGGGTGTCGCCGAAGGCCGGGCGCGAGCTGCGCGACGCGGCGATCAAGGCGGTGCTCTACTCGATCGTGTTCATCATGATCTTCGTGGCCTTCCGCTTCGACCTGCGCTTCGCGCCGGGCGGCATCCTCGCCCTCACGCACGACGCGCTCGTCACGCTGGGCTTCTTCGTCGTCACCCGCAAGGAGGTCACCATCTCCACGGTGGCCGCGATCCTCACGGTGGTCGGCTACTCGATGAACGACACGATCATCGTCTACGACCGGATCCGCGAGAACCTCGCCCGCAAGAAGAACGCCCGCATGCTCGACGTGATCAACCTGTCGGTGAGCGAGATGCTCTCCCGCACGATCCTCACGTCGGTCACCGTGGTGCTGTCGATCTCGGCCTTCATCGTCGTCGGCACCGGCGTGATCGCCGACTTTGCCTGGGCGGTGGTCATCGGCGTGATCGCGGGCACCTACAGCTCGATCTACGTGGCGGCGCCCGTCACCGAGTGGATCGACTCGCGCTTCTTCCACCCGGGCGGCGTCGCGTCGGCGCCCCACGCCTCCGAGGCGCTCACCGCCCCCGCCGAGCCCCCCGCCGGGCCCGCGTCCGAGGGCGGCGAGGCCGCTTCGAAGGACGCCTGAGCGCCCCTCTCCCTCCCCCGCGGGCGGCGGCCGCGTGAATGCGCCCGCCGCGGCCGCGCATCTCCACCCGACGGAGCAGTCATCGCCATGGAGCACACCGACACGCTGAAGGAGTCCGTCCGCGCGCACTGGGAGGCCGAGACCTGCGGGACGCGCGGCGTCGAGGGCGGCGACCGCCGGGCCTTCTTCGACCAGATCGAGCGCGAGCGCTACGAGTGGGAGCCGTACATCAAGACCTTCGCGCGCTTCGAGCGCGGCCGCGGGAAGCGCGTGCTGGAGGTCGGCGTCGGCGCGGGGACGGACTTCATCAACTGGGTGCGCAACGGCGCGGTGGCGACGGGGGTCGACCTCACCGAGCGCGGCGTCGAGCTCACGCGCGAGCGGCTGGCGCTCGAGGGGCTGTCGGCCGAGGTGATGCGCGCCGACGCCGAGAGCCTCCCCTTCGAGTCGAACACCTTCGACGTCGTGTACTCGTACGGCGTGCTGCACCACAGCCCCCACACGGTGCGCGCGATCGGCGAGGTGTACCGGGTGCTCAAGCCCGGGGGCACGGCGCTGATCATGGTGTACCACCTGCGCTCGTGGACGACGCTGATGCTCTGGGGCCTGCACGGCGTGGCGAAGGGGCAGCCCTTCAAGAGCCCGCGGCGCGCGGTGTACGAGAACCTCGAGAGCCCCGGCACGAAGGTGTACACGGTGGCCGAGGCGCGCGCGCTCTTCGGGGACTTCTCCTCCGCGCGGGTGTGGACGCAGCTCGCGTTCGGCGACCTGTTGAAGTTTCGGCTGTCGGACAAATACCAGAGCCCGCTGCACCGGGCGCTCTTCGCGCTCTACCCGCGGCCGCTGGTGGAGGCCCTGGGCGACCGCTTCGGGACGTGCCTGATGGTCGAGGCGGTCAAGTGACGCGGGCGAGCTGACGGCGCCAGAACGACCCGCGGCGCATGACGGCCTGCTCGGCGGCGAGCAGGACGAACGCGGGGATGGCGACCCAGAAGATGGCGGCGTTGAGCAGGATGCCGATGTCCGCGCGGATGAACTGGGGCGCGTGGACGGTGAAGGTGAGCACGAGCAGGTAGCGCCAGAGGACGGGGCCCTGGCCCGGGGGGCTCAGGGTGGCGAGGCGCTGCATGACGGCGGGGATGGCGCCGAAGACGGAGGCGAGGACGACGACGCCGAACTCCTGGCCGATGAGGTAGCCGTCGCCGATGGAGGTGCCCGCCATGCCCGCGCCGCGCGACGCGGCGGAGCCGAGGAACTCCTGCCCGAGGAAGTTGGCGGTGTTCCAGAGGCGGGCCTTGTCGGGGACGAGCTGCATGGGGAGGAGCTGGAGCACGCCGTTGAGGAAGTACTCGGCGCCGAAGGCGGTGTGCGTGTGGTCGCCGTACACCACGCAGAAGGCCTCCTTGACGAGCATGCCGGAGTCCTCGGTGTCGACGAGGTCGCCGCGCGCGCTGAGCTGCTGCTGCGACGACTCGATGGCCTCGCGGACGCCCTGGTCCTGGTAGCTCCGGGCGACGCCGTAGAACTCGAACACCGGGAGCCCGACGCCGACGAGCGCGAGGATGTAGCGCCACTGGAAGGGCCCCGCGAGCACGTCGGCGACCATCAGCGCGATGACGAAGGGGTACACCGAGTACGACCGCGAGCCCGGCCCGAGGAGGAAGAGGGCGGGGATCTGCGCGAAGAGCGCGACGGTGGCGGCGCGGCTGCGCGCGGTGATGAGGCGCGCGAGGGTGACCCCGTACCCGATGCCGAGCGCGACGATGGGGTAGAACCACACCTTGGCGAGAATCTGCGTGACGACGTAGTCGGCGCCGCCGGAGGCGCGCGACGCGAGGACGGCCTCGTGGTTGTCGAAGGCGGTGGCGCCGTAGCTCTGGGTCGGGAGGATGGTGCCCGAGGTGACGAGGCGCTCGAGGGCGGTGCTGATGTACGGCGAGAGCCCGAGGAGGACGAGCCAGCGCACCTGCGGCGGCTTCACGTCGGCGTCCGGGGCGAAGGTGCGGGCGTACGACACGCGCGGCGCGATGACGTAGTACGCCGCGAAGAACGACAGCATGAAGGTGAGGTGGAGCTGCTGGAGGCGCGTGACGATGTCGACGTCGAGCACCACCGTCGCCGGGCCCTCGAACGCGAAGCGCCGCCCCGCCAGCCACGGGAACATCGGCTTGATGAAGTAGTAGAACATCCACCCGAGGACGGGCAGCGCGGAGTCGCTCATCCGGAGCTGGCGCTGCGGGTGGCGCAGCACGACGAGGGCGAGGAGGCCCGTCCAGGCCGCGACCACCGCGAGGAGCCAGGGGAGCGCCGCGATGCGCTCGGGCGCCGTCGTCCACACGGCGTAGCCGCCGACCGCCGCGCCGACCGCGGAGATCCAGGGGAGGGGGGTGGAGGCGAGCTTCGGGCGGGCGGCCATCGCGGTGCGCGCGTCAGCGGCGTCGGCCGACGACGAGGACCATGTTGTCGGCGCGCGGCGTCAGGCTCGCCACCCGGGAGAGCACGCCGAAGCCGATCTTGTGGACGATGCGCGGGGCCGACTGGAGGGAGAGGCACAGGCGCGGCGCGAGCAGGGCCGGGTGGCGCCCGCAGGGCTCGGCGAG
Source organism: Polyangiales bacterium (assembly GCA_046351555.1). Lineage (GTDB taxonomy): Bacteria > Myxococcota_A > Polyangia > Polyangiales > CAISKJ01. The sequence goes on along the minus strand of JAXLYI010000044.1, from coordinate 58,953 downwards.
GTCGATGTCGAAGCCCGCGCGGGCCACCACGTCGGCGATCTCCCGGGGCTTGAAGAGGTACTGGAAGAACGCGCCGGCGGGCCCGGGGTCGTCGGTCTGCACCATGGACGCGTAGCGGTGCTCGTAGGTGTCGATGGGGACGGAGACGAAGATCCAGCCGCCGGGCTTGACCACGCGGTGGAACTCCCGGAGCGCGGCGTCGGGCCCGGCTTCGTCGTGCTCGATGACGCCCCACGAGATGACGGCGTCGATGGACGCGTCGGGCACGGGGATGGCGCGGATGTCGCCGAGGATCCAGTCGACCTCGGGGGCCTCGCGGGCGAGGCGGGCGTGCATCTCGGGCGAGTAGTCGACGCCCCGCGCCCGGTAGCCCGCAGCGTTGAGGAAGCGGACCCAGGCGCCGAGGCCCGACCCTGCGTCGATGACGGAGGCGCCGGGGGCGAGGCGCGCGCGGATCTCCCGCCAGTACCGGTTGCCGCGCAGGGCGGCCTCGGTGAAGGTGGGGAGCGTGGTCGCCCCGGGGAGGAAGACCTCGGCCCAGCTCTCGGGGGAGCCGCCCTTCGTGCGGTACTCTTTGTACATCAACGACGTCCTTGCGCGGGAAGGTAGTTCACCCCGCGTGGGGGTGTAAACCCCGCGGGGCTTTCCTGTTGAGCGCGGCGCGCGGCGCGTGGTAGCGCGCGTCGGTAGTTACGACGATGAAGGTGACCGTCTGTTTGCCCACCTACCGCCGCGCCGGCGCGCTCGCCTGGTCGGTCGGGTCGGTGCTCGTCCAGCGCTTCGAGGGCGTCGCGCTCGAGGCGCCGCCGCGCCTCGTCGTGCTCAACAACGACCGCGACCGCGCCCCGGTGGAGCGCGCGGTGGAGGCCGCGGTGCGCGAGGTGGGCGAGCGGGGCTGGGAGCTGCGCGTCGTCCACCGCGACCCGCCGATGGACCCTGCCCTCAACTGGTACGAGGGCATCCGCGAGCACGCGCACGAGGGCGGCGTGGCCTTCCTGCACGGCGACGACGACCTCGTGGTGCGCGGCGGTTTGCGCGTCCGGGCGCGCGCCTTCGCGGCGTGCGACGCCGACGTGCTGGTGTCGGACTCGGTGCGGCGGCAGCTCAGCTTCGAGGGCGCCGACGGGGCGCGCGCCTGGCTCGACGGCGAGGGCGAGCTCCCGGCCGCGGAGGACGTCGCCCCCGCGCCGGTGGCGCAGCGCAACCTGCACCGGCTCGGGTTCGCCTTCATCGGCAACGTGACCTACCGCCACACGCCGCGGCTCTGGGCGATGTACGACGACGTCGTCGCGCGGCTGCGGCGGCTGCCGGTGGGCGGCGCGCAGCAGCTCGCGATGCTGCCGTACTTCCTCGCGGTGGAGGCGAGCCGGCGCGGCGCGGCGGCCGCGGTGGCGTCGCGCTGCGAGGTGCGCGGGCACAACATCGACGAGATCGTGGGGGTGCGCTTCGGGCACTCCAACTGGCAGCCCGGGGTGCTCTACGCGATCACGGTCGCGCTGCTCGAGGGCGGGGACTTCGGCGGGCCGGCGGAGGTGGCGGAGATGCTCCGGCAGAACCGCGCGGAGCTCGCGCGCTGGTACCTCCCGACGATGTACGCGCGGGGCTCGCGGGCGCAGATGGAGGCCCTCGGGATGGGCACGCTCTGGCAGTTCGGCCCGGGCGACGCGGCGCCCCTCGCGCGCGGCGCGGCGCTGGTGGCCAAGGGGCTCCTCGGCGTGCAGAACCTCTCGCGCCGGCTGCGCGGCTGGGGGACGCCCTACGCGCGCGCCGAGCTGCTCGCGATGCTCGGCGCGTGACGCGGGGTGTGTTAGAGACGGCGCCATGTTCGAGCTCGAATTCCTCAACGCCGTCCGGAGCCACGAGCGCGCGGTGATCGAGCGCCACCTGCCGCCGGGCGCGCGGGTGCTCGAGGTCGGCGGCGGCACCGGCCTCCAGGCGCGGGAGCTCGCCGAGCGGGGCTTCGCGGTGACCTCGGTCGACCTCGCGGGGTCGATGTACGCGGGGGATCGGGTGTACCCGGTCATTGACTACGACGGCCGTACGTTGCCCTTCGAGGCGGGCTCATTCGACGTCGTGCTCTCGTCCAACGTGCTCGAGCACGTCCGCGACCTGCCGGCGATGGAGCGCGAGGTCCTCCGCGTGCTCGCGCCGGGCGGGCGCTGCGTGCACGTTCTCCCGACCCACGCGTGGCGCCTCTGGACGCTCGCGACGCAGTACCCGGGCCTCGCCCAGCGCGTCGCCGACGCCGCCCTGCGCCTGCCGCGCGAGCCGCTCGTCGCCCTGCGGGACGTCGCCCGCGCGGGCGGGCTCGCGGTGCCGCGTCGCCACGGTGAGCGCGGCAACGCCTTCACCGAGCTCTACTATTTCCACCCCTCGTGGTGGCGCCGGCACTTCCGCGAGCACGGCTTCGAGGTGGTGGCCGAGGAGCCCATGGGCCTGCTCTACACGGGGCACATGGTGCTCGGGCCCCGGCTCGACCTCGCCGCGCGTGCACGGCTTGCCGAGCGCCTCGGGAGCTCGTGCCGGCTGTTCCAACTCCGCGCCGCCGGGGGCTGAACTTCCGCACGGGGGGCTTGAACTCCCCGCGCGGACCGTGCAACGAAACGCGCTCGCAGGAGCGTGCGCGTGCAACGTCCGTCGTCGTCGCTGTTGGTCACCTGGGCCCTGCTGCTCGTCGCGCTCGCCGTGGCCTGCCTCGGGCCCGCCGAGGGCACCGACCGGGCGGTCGCCGCGAGCACTGACTGCCGCGGCGGCGAGGCCTCGCCCGCGCGCTACCTCCGCCAGCTCTCGCTCGACCTGCGCGGCGCGCCGCCGACGCCCGCGGAGTACCGCCGGGTGATCGAGGCGGGCGCGGTGCCCGACGCGATGGTCGACGAGATGCTCCGCGACGCGCGCTTCCTCGGGCGCGTGCGGGCGTGGCACGGCGACCTGCTCTGGCCCAGCATGGCGGGCTTCGAGCTCTACGTCGGCGCGAAGCTCGTCGCGGTGCCCGGCCGCGGCCGCCACCTCTCGGCCGAGAACATCAACCCCGAGTGGCTCGTCCAGGCGATGGACCGCCGCACCGCCGAGCCCGCGTGCCCCGCGGCCGGCACCCCCGAGCACCTCACCGCGGCCTCGTGCTGCACGGCCTCCAACCCCGACCACCCCGCCTGCTGCCTCGTCCGCAACGCCGCGTACAACCCCGACGACCCGGCCTGCGTCGCCAAGTCCGCCGCGCTGCCCGGCGTCTTCAACTACGGCGTCGTCGCGGGCGACCAGTACCTCCGCGGCGGCCCGATCCTCTACGCGGGCTGCGACAACGACCTCGAGTACCCGCCGCCGCGCGTCGCCGCCGCCGACCGCCGCTGGGCCCACGACGCCGACGGCCGCCCCTACTACACGTCGCCGCGCACGGGGATGCGCCGGTACTACTACGACGAGCGCGAGATCCCGCTCCCCTACGACGACGCCTACCACTGCCCCAACTACTGCCGCGCCGCGCGCCCCACGGGGCCCGGCGGGGCGTGGGCCCGCGCGGACTACGTCGCCAAGCGGAGGCTCGTCGGCGCCGAGTGGCTCGAGGGCGACGGCCCCGGCTACGCCTGCCCCGCGGGCTACACGGAGATGGCCAACCGCTGCGACAACGTCGCCGACCCGCGGCGCCTCACGGTGCACGTCGAGATGCGCCAGGAGGGTTGGCGCCTCACGCGGCCCTGGTGGGCCCTCGGCCACTGGGTGAAGACCTGCGCCTACGACGCGCAGGACCGCGAGGTGAGCCTCAACACCCGGCTCCCGTGCCGCCCCGGCGTCTACACCGACAACTCCTGCGGGTGCGGCCCGCGCGGCGCGTGGTGCGCGCCCTTCACCGGCGAGCTCGCGCGCCTGTCGGGCACGCTGCAACGATTGATGGACGCGATCAACCGCGAGCCGCTGGAGATCGTCGCCTCGGTGGTCGACCGCGACGAGCCCTACGAGGGCATCTTCACCACCACCCGCGGCATGGCCAACGGCCCCCTGGCCTTCATGAACCGCTACCAGGCCGACCAGGTTGGCGAGCTCGACTTCAGCCCCTCGGCGCCGCCCGAGTCGCTGCCCGACATCCCGCTCGACGACCTCACCTGGCACGAGTACCCGCGCGCGCCGCAGCACGCCGGCGTGCTGACCACGCCCGTCTTCCTCGCGCGCTTCGGCACCCAGCGCTCGCGCATCAACCGCTTCCGCACCGCCTTCCTCTGCCGCCCCTTCGAGCCGCCCGCGACCGCCCCGCCGCCGCCCGACAACCCCTGCAACCGCGAGACGAACCTCGCCCGCCGCTGCGGCTGCCAGCACTGCCACGCCTCCATCGAGCCCCTCGGCGCCGCGTGGGGGCGCTGGGCCGAGCGCTCGACCAACTTCCTCGACCCGGCGCGCTTCCCCGCCTACGACCCCGCGTGCGCCAACTGCGGCGGCGCGACGTGCCCGCGCTACTGCCGCAACTACGTCACGTCGCCCCTCGACGGGGACTCCGTGCCCTTCCTCGGCACGCTCCAGTCGTACCTCTACCGCAGCCCCGTGGAGGTGCGGCGCATCGAGGCCGGGCCCCGCTCGATCATCGCCGACACCCTCGCGAGCGGCGAGCTCCAGTCGTGCACCGCCCGCACCGCGTGGGCCCGTTTGCTCAACCGACCGATGTCGGCCGACGAGCAGCGCCGCGTGCTCCCCGCGCTCGTGCGCGACTTCGAAGCGAGCGGCCGCAGCTACCGCGCCCTCGTCCGCGCCATCGTGACCTCGCCCGCCTACCGGAGGATCGACTGATGCCCCGCGCCCTCTGCCTCGTGCTCTGCGCGCTCCTCGGCGCTTGCGAGGTCGCCGCCCCGCCCACGCCGCACGCGCCCGGCGGCGGGCCCGGCGGCGGCCCTGGCGGAGGCCCCGGGGGCAGCGCCGTCCCCGTCGACCCGGGCGCCACCCCCGCGGCGCCGGACGCGTCGGGCTACGGGCTCGACGACCCGACGCTCAACGACCACGTCGGGCGCGCGCCGCGGCGGCTCGACCTCGAGCAGTTTCGCGCGTCGCTCGAGCAGGTGGTGGGCGCGCGCTGGGTGGGGCCGCGCACCGTGCGGACGGCCGCGTCGCCCACCGGCACGCGTTTCGAAGCCGAGGCCGACCTCATCGATTTCTACGGCCGCACGCTCGGGCGTCCCGACTACGTCACCACCACCGCCGAGGTCACCGAGCCGACGATCACCTTCACCAAGCTCGCCGCCGACGCCGCGCGCGACGTCTGCACCGCCGGCGTCCGCGCCGACGTCGCCCGCGCGCCCGCCGAGCGCAGGCTCCTCGTCGAGGCCGCGGAGACCGACGCGCTCCCCGACGCCGAGGCCGCCGTGCGCCGCAACCTCGCCGCGCTCGCGCTGCGCTTCTGGGGCGTGGTGCTCGCGCCCGACGGGGCCGCCGTCACCGCGATGCTCGGCGTCTTCCGCGCCGCCGCCTCGCAGCCGATGGCGACGCCGCTCGACGGGTGGCGGTCCGTCTGCATCGACCTCGCCACCGACCCCCGCTTCATGTCGTACTGAGAGGGAGCCGCGAACCGTGTCGAAGAAGCTTCACCCGCCTCAGGAGTCCTTCACGCGCCGGCGCTTCCTCGGCGGCGCGGGCGCGCTCGGCGGCGCGGCGGCCGCGGCGGCCTTCGGGTTCACCCGCCTCGCGCGCGCCGACCTCCCGCTGCCCGCGGGCCGGGCCTTCCTCTTCTGCCACTTCCCCGGCGGGTGGGATCAGCTCCTCCTGCTCGACCCGCGCGACCCGGCGCGCTTCCCCGACTCCGAGCGGAGCCGAACCTTCATCGAGCCGCGCTACCAGGAGGTCGACGGCGTCCTCGGGTACAGCGGCCGGCTCGTGCGCCCGACGACCCCGTCGCCCTTCGTCTTCGGCCCGCTCGCCTACCGCGCCGGCGCGCGCGTGCAGCTCACCGACTTCGTCGACCGCATGGCCGTCCTGCGCGGCGTCAACATGTCGGCCCTCGGCCACGAGGTGGCCTACCGCTACTTCCTCACCGCCACCTTCCCCGTCGGGACGAGCGCGCGCGGGTCGAGCGTCGCCACCGAGGTCGCCGCGCTGATGGCCCCGAGCGTCGCGCGCCGGCCGCTCTACAACCTCTCGGTCGGCGTCGAGACCTACAACGACCGCTACCCCGGCTCGTCCAGCGCGCTCCTCGTCCGCAACGCCGAAGACCTCATGGTCGTCCTCGCCCCCACGGGCTCGACCGAGCCCGAGGCCGTCGAGCGCGCCATCGCCGAGCGCCGCCGCGTGATGGACGCCGACTGCGCCGACGGCATGTACGACCGGCGCGGCCTCTGGACGGCGATGGGCGAGGCCCGCGCCACCGCCAGCGGGCTCCTGCGCGACCGCGTGTCCGAGCAGTTCGAGTTCGTCACCGCCGACACGCCCGCGGCGCAGGACCTCCGCACGCGCTACGGCTTCGCGCGCGGCGAGTTCGACCACGCCGGCGCCCGCGCCGCCCTCGCCGCGCAGGCGCTCAAGACGGGCACCTCGCAGGTGGTCAGCGTCAGCCTCGGCAAGGTGGTCGACACCCACTTCGGCAACAACGCCGAGCACGCGCGGCTCCTCACCTACGGCCTCTCGGCCTTCCTCGCGCTCCTCGACGACCTCCGCACCTCGCGCCACCCGGGCGGCGGCAGCTTCCTCGACCACACCACCGTCGTCGGCTTCTCGGAGTTCGCCCGCACGCCGCTCTTCAACAGCTACAACGGCCGCGACCACCACCAGGCCAGCTCCGTCATGCTCCTCGGCGCGGGCGTCCGCGGCAACACCCTCGTCGGCGCCACCAGCGACACCGGCATGTCGCCGATCCCTTGGGACGTCGCCACCAACCTGCCCTCCGACACCGGCGTGATCCTCAAGCCCGAGCACGTCGCCGTCACCCTCCTGGCCTCCGTCGGCCTCACCAGCCCGCGCTTCCGCGAGTCGCCCATCCGCGCCGTCCTCGCGCCCGGGGGCGCCGGGTGAGACGTCTCGCCCTCTGCGCCGCGGTCGCCCTCGCCGCCTGCGGGGACGACGCTCCCGGCGCGCGCCCCGACGGCGCCGCCCCGCCCGACGACCTCGGCTGGAGCCCCACCGACGCCTGCGACTGCGCGCGCGACGACGGCCTCCCCGACACCGAACCCGCGCCCGACCCCGACGCCGGCCTCGACGCCGCGCGCGGCCGTTGCGCGCCGCTCGTCGTCGACCCGCCTTCACTCCGCATCGCCACCGGCGCCGTCGCCGTGCTCCACGCCACCGGCGGGTCGGGCGCGCAGGTGCTCTTCCGCGCCGCTGACCCCGCTGCGCTCGCAGGCGCGTCGGTGTCGCTCGCGGGCTCGGTCACCGGCGGCCCCGCGGCCGCGCGCTTCGAAGTCGTCGCCGACGACGCCACCTGCGACCTCCACGCGCGCGTGCCCGTCGAGGTGGTCGGGCCCTTCCGCGTCGAGCCCGCGTCGGTCACCGTGCGACCGGGCGCCACCGTGCGCTTCGCCGTCGCGGGCAACCTCGGCGCCGTCCGCTGGACGCTGGTGGGCGCCGCGCGCACGGGGATGGGCTCGCTCGACGCGGCCGCCGCGTCGTTCACCGCGGGCGCCGCGGGCGTCAACACGTGGGTGGTCACCGACGCGGGCAGCGGCCACGAGCAGCCCGTCACCGTGCGCGTGGAGGACGGCGCCGCGCTGCGACCGCGGGTGCCGCGCGTACTCGTCCCCGCGGGGATGCGCGCGCGGCTGGAGTGGGCCGGCGGCTCGACGCTGCTCGACGCGACCGTCTCGGGCGCGCCCGGCGGCGCGGTGGTCTCGATGGCGGGCTCGATGTGGTTCGACGCCTCGGGCGCAGCCCCCGGCGAGCGGACGGTCGCCGTCACCGACCGCGCCACCGGCGACCGCGCGAGCGTGCGCGTGGCCGTGGGCGAGGAGCTCGCGGCCGACCCCGCCGTGCGCGGCGAGCTCACCGCGACAGGCTCGCTCGCGTGGGGCGACTTCAACGGCGACGGGCGCGCCGACCTCGCCGTCGGCCACCCGACGATGCAGTCGCTCGCCCCCTACGCGGGCCGCGTCGCGGTGCACCTCGCGGGCGCCGACGGGCGCGTCCCTTCGGAGCCCACCGCGGTGTTCGACGGGCGCCGCGCCAACGACTTCATGGGCGCCGTGCGCGCCGCGGACGTGACGGGCGACGGCGTCGACGACCTCCTCGTCGGCACGCCCGAGCGCGACCTCCACCGCCTCAACGTCGGCACCGTGGAGGTGTGGGCGGGCGGCGCCTCGGGGCTCGACGCGACGCCCGTCCAGGCCTTCCTCGGCGCGGCGGACAACGAGCGCTTCGGGGCGTCGTTCATGGTGGGCGACGCGACCGGCGACGACATCCCCGACCTCGTCGTGGTGGCCCCCGGCGCCCGCGGCCCCGCGCTCGCGCCCGGGCCCTGCGTCACGATCGGGCGGGTGTTCCTCTACCGCGGCGGGCGCGGCACCGGGCGGCCCTTCGAGCCTACGCCCTCGCAGACGCTCGAGACCTTCGTCCCCGACCCGGGCCGCTGCCACGACGCGGAGATCATCGCCCCCGCGGGCCCCCCGGCCCTCTTCGACGTCGACGGCGACGGCGCGCGCGACCTCGTCCTCGGCGTCCCCGCGTTCGCCGTCACCGACCGGACGGGCTTCCTCGGCCGCGTCCTCGCGTGGCGCAACCTCGGCGCGATGGGCTTCGAACGCCGCCCCTCGCGCGTCGTCGAGCTCGCCGACCCGATGACCGTCGCCTCCTTCGGCCAGGGCGTCGAGGTCGTGCGCGCCGGCGGAACCGAGACGCTCCTCGTCCGCGCGCCCCGCTACCACCGCCACCCGACGATGAACGTCCTCACCGCCGAGCTCCGCGGCGCCGTGTTCGCGTTCGCGCCTGGCGCCCTCGGCACGACGGGGACGGTCGCGTCGCCGCGCTACCTCACCACCGCCGTCGCGCGCGCCCGCTTCATCGGCGAGCTCAACGACGGCGCCGGCGCGTCGGCCGCGGTCGGCGACGTCGACGGAGACGGCGTCGACGACTACCTCCTCGGCGGCTGGATCTCGGGCCTCCCCACGCCCGGCCGCGTCTGGGCCTTCCGCGGCCCCGACCTCGCGCGCGCCGTGACGACCGGCGCCGCCCTCACCCCCACCGCCACCCTGCGCGGCAGCGGCACCGAGACCTTCGGCAGCGCCGTCGCCGTCGGCGGCCCCGCGGGGACAAGCTCGCCCGCGCGCGCCGTCGCCGTCGCCGCGGCCCTTCGCACCACGCCCGTCGGCTACATCACCGGCGGCGTCGACCTCGTCCCCGCGGGCGCCGCCGCGGCCCTCGACGCGCGCTGGGCCGCGCACGAGTCGTTCGCGCTGCCGCAGCGGGCGGGCGCCGACGCGTTCGGATCGTCGGTGGCGGTGGGCTCGCTCGGCGCCGGGCGCGCTGGCGACGCGCTCGTCGGCGCGCCGCTCGCCAACGTGCGCGTCGGCGACGTCGTGCGGCCGCGCGCGGGAACCGTCGGCCTCTTCGCCGCGGGCGCCGCCGCGGGAACCTCCGCCTACGCCGGTGACCGCGACTACGCCACCGTCGGGGCCGCCGTCACGACGCTCGACTTCAACGGCGACGGGCGCGTCGACTTCGCCGTCGGCGACCCGTCCGCCGTCGCGGGAGGCTGGGAGGTGGTCCGCCGCAACCTCGTCGCGCCGCCGCCCGACAACCGCTGCTTCCTGCGCACGGCAACGGGCGCCGTGCAGGACGCGGCGGCCATCAACCGCGGCATCGTGCGGGTGTTCACGCAGCAGGCCGACGGGCGCTTCGCGGAGCGCTTCCACGTGTACGGCCGCGAGCCCGACGCCGAGCGCGGGATGCGCGCGGGCATCGGCCAGACGGTGGCCAACGCGCTCGACGTGAACAACGACGGCCGGCAAGACCTCCTCGTGACCCACGCGGGCACCTACGGCGGCGTCGGGGCGGAGGTGATCCTCGGTCGCGCTGACGACGCGATGGGGCGCGTCCAGGTCGTGTGCGGCGACCCCGCGGAGGCGCCCTGGTGGCCCGTGCGCGCGGACGGCGCCGGCTACCCCTCGGCGGTGGCCCTCGGCGACGTCGACGGCGACGGCTGCGCGGAGACGGTGGCGGGCGTGACGGGCAACCTCCGCGTCGGCGCGGTGGTGCGCTTCGGCTTCGGCGCCCGGTGCGCGCGTGGACACACCGCGCCCTTCGACCTGCCGCTCGTCGGCGAGGGGATTCGCCTCGACAACAACGTCCCCGGCGACCTCGCCGCGCGCGACGACGACGACCGCGACCGCGCGACCCCCACGGCTCTCGGCGGCGTCGTGGGTGGGCCCGGCGACGTTACGGGCGACCGCGTGCCCGACCTGCTCGTCCGCGACAACTCCTGGGCCCTCGGCGACGGCACCGACCCGGCCGTCGAGGTCGTCTCCGGCGCGTGGATCGCCGCGCTCTGCCCCGAGCGCCGCTGCCCCGCGGGCCGCACGGGGCCGCTCTGGAGCGACGGGGACTACCGCCGCGTCGCGCTCCAGGACGTCGGCGCGCCGCACCGGACCATCGTCCGCAGCCCGCTCGACAACGACCCGCGCTTCGGCGCCGCGCTCGCGGGCGCGGACCTCGACGGCGACGGCGTCCGCGAGGTGATCGTCGGCGCGCCCGAGAGCTCGTTCGGCGCGGCGGGCGCGGGCGCGGTGCTCGCGTGGCGCGGCGGCGCGCTCACCGGCGACCCGTGGCTCGCGGCCGTCGGCGACGTGCGCGCCCCGACGCGCTTCGGGCAGAGCCTCGACGCGGCGAGCGCCGCCGGGGCCGCGTGGCTCGTGGTCGGCGCGCCCAACGCCGACACCCGCGGCCCCGCCACCGGCGCGGCCTTCCGCTGGCGCCTCTCGCCGTAAGCCGTTGACATCGGGCGCGCCGGTCCCGATGTGCTCGCGATGCCGGCGCCCCTGCGACCCGCGGGCGCCGCGTCGTGGCGCTTCTTGACCCTGTGCGCCGGCCTCCTGGCGACGCGCGAGGCGCGCGCGTTCAACTACCTCGAGCACCGCGCGATGGCGCTCCGGGGCGCCGCGTGGGTGCGCGCGCACGGCGACGGCGCGCGGCTCGACGCGTTCGTTGCCGCGCTTCACGGGAGCCTCCGGCCGCCCTCGCGGGCCTGCCGCGCGCTCGACGAGTTCGCCGGCCGCGTCGACTCGCCGTCGCCGCGCCGCTGCTTCGACGTCGGGGACGTCCCCGCGCTCGCCGGCGACCATTCGAGCTCGCCGGGCGCGCTGCGGCGCCGCTGGCTCGACGGGGCCGCGGACGGCGACCCGAGCACCGTGGTCAACTACCTCCGCGGCACCTGGGAGGCGTCGGAGGTCGCCGACTCGCCGGTGGAGTGCCACGACGAGTCCGCCGCCGCCGACGCCGCGCGCCTCTTCGAAGCGCAGCGCGATCGGTCGCGCGTCACGGTCGCCGTCGCCGCGGCCGACGCCGCGTACCTCTGCCTCGCGGCGCACAACGCCCACCACTTCCGGCTCGTCGGCCTCGACCCCGTGGTGGCCGCCGCGGAGCCGCTCCCCAACGCCTTCTCCGCCTACGCCTTCTACCACCTGAATGCCCTGGCCGAGGCGGCGCGGGGCGGGCGCGAGGCCGAGGCGTTGCTCCTCGAACTCTACGCGCTCCACTTCCTCGAAGACGCGATCGCCGGCGGCCACGTCGCGGCCGACCGCCTGATGCTCAACCCGGGCAGCGCGCAGCGCGTCCACGGCCGCTACAACCTCGACGGCGTGCGGATGGACGCGGACGAGGCGCTCCGCCGCCGCGCCGACGAGGTGCTCGACACGGGCTGGGCGCGCGAGGCCGACGGGCGCGAGCTCTTCTACGGCGACGACCAGGTCGCGGAGGCCCTCGACGGCGCGCGCTGCGACGGAACCCATCGCGCGCGCTGCCGGACGCTCGCCGCGGGCGCCGCGCTCGTCGCGCTCTCGCTCGAGGAGTTCGTGGCGCCCGCGGACGCATCGCGGCGCGGGCGCTGCGGCGAGGCCGGCGCGCCGGTGTGCGGGAGCCCCGAGTCGATCCAGATCGCCCTCGGCGCGGGCGGGCTCGCGGCCGTCCGCCATGCGCCGCGCGTCGCCCAGTGGACGCGCACGCTGGCCGCGCCGACCTTCGGCCGTCTGGCGCGGCTGCGCATCCTCGGCGGGGCCACGTGGCGCGCGGACAGCAACACCTTCGCGCCCGCGGGCGAACTCTCGCTCTGGGGCGAGATGCTCTTCCCAGCGCTCGCGCACCCGACGCGGCTCGACCAGGTGTACGTCGGCGCGGGCCTGCGCGTCCGCCCCGAGTGGCCGCTGGTCGACACCGCCGACCTCGCGTTCGCGCGGCCGCTGGGCCTGTCCTTCGAGGCCGGCTTCTCCACCGCCGCGGGGCGCTTCGGGCTCGCGCTCGGCGCCGAGGCCGTCGCCTTCAGCCCGTCGCTCGACGGCGTCCGCCCGGCGCTCGCGTTCGAACTCGACCTCGGTCTGCGCGCCGACACGCGCGACGACCTCTCGTGGATCGTCGAGCTCGTGCCGAGCGCGAGCGTCGCGGGCTACGGCGGCGACGCGCGCTGGGCCCTCGGGCTCGCGCTGGGCCTCTCCTACGAGCGCCCGACGCCGCGCGCGCTCCCCTGCGTCCCCTCGACGGGCCCGGCCCGCACGTCGCCCGACGTCACCCGCTGCCCGCGCGACCGCCCCTCCGCCTACCTCCGCCTCTCACCGTAGCGACGCGTAGTACCGCGCCACGTCGCGCGCTTCAGCTTCGGTGAGCCCGTGCGCCGCGCGCGTCATCACCGACGCGTACGCCGAGCCGCCGCGGTCGCCCCGCCGGAAGAGCGCGAGCTGGAGCGCGAGGTACGCCGCCGGCTGCCCCGCGAGCAGCGGGTAGTTCTCGTTGCGCGGCGCCGCGTCCGGCCCATGACACGGCGCGCACGCCGGCACGCGCGACGTGGGAACGCCTCGCCGCGCGATGCGCTCGCCGCGGGCGACGGACGCAATGTCGGTCGCGGGCCGCGGCGGGGGCGGCGGGAGCGCGGCGTAGTGGCGGGCGAGCGCGCGACGTCGATCGGCGTCGAGCGTGGAGGCTGCCGGGCCCATGATCCCGCTGTGGCGCGCGCCGCGGGCGTAGGCGTCGAGCGACGCGGCGAGGTAGGACTCGCGCTGCCCGGCGAGCGCGGGGAAGGCGTCGCCGCGTCCCTCGCCCGCGGGCCCGTGGCAGGGGGCGCAGCGCGCGGTGGCGAACGGCGCCGGCGGGGCCTCGGGCTCCTCCTCCGCAGCGACGTCGCGTGGGAGATCGCCCCACACGAGACGTCGATAACCTTCCGCACGAAGGCCCGGCAGCGCGCGCAGGAAGGCGACCATCGCCCACACCTCGTCGTCGCGCCGCTGCGTGGGCCACGCGGGCATCCCCGTGAACTTGATCCCGTGCTTGACGATTTCGAAGAGCTCGGCGGCGTCCCAGTGGGGCGCGGCGAAGCGCAGGTCGGGCGGCGGCGGGAGCATCGCGCGGGCGAGGCGTGAGGTCGGCACGAGCGGGCTCCCGTGGCACGAGCGGCAGGCGAGCTCGTAGTGGCCCGCGCCCTTCAGCACCAGCGCCGGGTCGTCGAGCGCCGGCGGCGTGTGACCCGCCGCGTGGGTCGCGATCGAGCGGCGCATCGCGACCTCCAGGAACCACGTCACCGCGCGGAAGTGCCCGCCGCTCGCGCGGATCGGGACGACCCCCGAGAGCGTGACGAGCGCGCCGGCGACGGCGAGGCCAAGCGCCGCGAGCGCGGCCTTCTTCCAGGTGAGCGTCACGAGTGCCTCACGACGTTCCGCAGGAGACGTCCGGTGAGGGCGACGCCGCCGGCGAGGTAGGAGGCGCCGCCGGCGACGATCATGACGGCGCCGCCGAGGTGCTGGTCGTCGAGGCCGCCGCAGCCCGGGTAGAGCGCGCGCGGCGAGAGCGCGAGGAGCGCGCCGAGCAGCGTCATGTGCATCGAGGTGAGGAGCAGCGCGACGACCCCCTCGGCGCGGCGCGCGGGCGCGAGCGCCGAGAGCCACACGAGCAGCCCCGCCGCGAGGAAGCACGCCTGCTCCGCCACGACGCCCACCGCGGTGTGACGCGCGGCCCGATGCAGCGCGGGCGCATGCCACGCCCACACCGCGGCGAACTCCACGAGCGACGCGGCGACGGGCCCGAACCCCGCCGGCGCGCGGCGCGTGAAGTCGAATCGACCACCCGAGAGCCCGAGCGCGAGGAGCGGCGCGGCGACGGCGACGACGGCCATGTGGGCGGCCATGTGGACGGCGAACGAGCGCCCCCCGTCGCGCGCGAGGGCGGCCCACGCGAGCGCGAGCGCGACGACGCCGGCACCCAGCGCGCGAGGGCTCACTGGCAGCTCCTGATGAGCGCCACGACGAGGGCGGCGTAGAGCGTGGCGACGGCGCTCAGGCCCGCGAGCAGGAAGGTGGCGAGCCCGAGGAAGCGGTGGCGCCCCGCGGCGGTGTCGGCGTCGAGCGGCGTGTGGTCGCCGCCGAGGCGGTAGCGGGCCCAGGCGTCGCGGGCGACGGCGGCGATCACGACGAGCGCGACGGCGGTGTACGCGGCGACGGCGGTTCGGGCGTGGCCGAGGGGCCCTTCGCGGCCTGCGATCTTGGCGCACCACACGGCGACGGTGGCGTAGGTGACGGCGAAGTGGGCGGCCCACGCGAGCGGCCCGGCGACGAGGAGCATGAGGCGCTGCCTCCCCTCGCGGACCTCGGCGGGCGACGGCGTCACGCGACCCTCGGGAAGCCGACGAGCACGGCGACGGTGACGGCGGCGGTGAGGGCGGCGAAGTGCCAGTAGAGCGCGACGTTGGCGATGTCGATGTCGTGGCGCGCGGTCATGCGGCCGGCGGCGCGGCGCGCGGCGCAGTAGAGCTGCATGACGACGCCGACGCCGAGGTGGACGATCGACCACACGACCAGCAGCCACACGACGGCGGGGTAGGCGTGGCGCGTCGGGTCGAGCGCGGCGCACCCCTTCGCCAGCGCGACGCACGAGCCCACCGCGAGCGCGACGGCGGCGAGGAGGGAGGCGTGGAAGAGCGCGCCGCGGTCGAGGCGGTTGAGCTTGCGTGCGGCGAGGGTGAGGGCCCACGCGCCGAGGGCGAGCGCGCCGCCGGCGAGCGTCCACGCGGCGACGGGTTGGGGCGTCGCCCGCGGGGGGAAGTCGTCGTGGAGCGTCCAGTAGTAGAAGTAGCCGAAGACGAGGCACACGAAGGCCGTCACGTCGGCGAGCATCGTGATGAACATCGCCCACCACCCCACCGACGCCGGGCCCGACACGTAGAGCGGGAGCGTGACGCCCAACCCGACGTCCTTGGTGGGCTTCTCGGGGATGCGGGCGGTCCCCGTCCAGAGCCAGTGGAGGATGCTGCCGAGCGCGAGGACGGAGCTCGCGCCGGCGAGGCGCCACCAGTGGAAGGTGGCGAAGATGAAGGCCCCGCCCGTGAAGAGGGCCGCGAAGAGCGGGACGAACGACGGCCCCGCGACGCGGAGGCACTGCTGCGGCCGCGCGTCGACGACGCTGGTGACCATGGTCTCGCGCAGGCCCTCCTCGGCGTCGGGCATGTAGAAGCGCCCTTCATCCACGTCGCGGACGAAGTTGGCTTGATCCCACAGCGGGTAGCGCGAGTCGATCTCGGGGATCGAGCGGACGCCCCAGGTCTTGTCGGGCACCTCCATCAGCCACTCGAGGGAGCCGGCGTTCCAGGGGTTGCGCGGGGCGAGGGGCTCGTTCTTGCGCGGGCGGAGGAGGTCGACGGCGAAGACGAGCACGCCCGAGGCGAGGACGAAGGCGCCGGCGGTGGAGACGAGGTTGGGCACTTCGAAGCCCATGCCCGCGGGGTACGTGAAGATGCGCCGCGGCAGGCCCCGCAGCCCGGTGAGGTGCATCGGGAGGAAGGTGACGTGGAAGCCCACGAGCATCAGCCAGAAGGCCACGCGCCCCGCGCGGTCGGAGAGCTTCTTCCCGCCGAACATCGGGAAGAAGTAGTAGACCCCGGCCACCACGGGGAAGATCGCGCCGCCGATGAGCACGTAGTGGAGGTGGGCGACGACGAAGAAGGTGTCGTGCGCCTGGAAGTCGAAGGGGGCGAGGGCCACCATCACGCCGGTGAGCCCGCCGAGCACGAAGCTCCCGAGGCCGCCGTAGGCGAAGAGCATCGGCACCGAGCGGGTCGCGCGGCCCGCGGCGAGCGTGGCGATGAAGCAGAAGAGCTGCACGCCCGTCGGGATGGCGACGGCCTCGGAGGCGGCGGAGAAGAGCCCGAGCGAGACGCCCGGCAGCCCCGTGGTGAACATGTGGTGGACCCACAGCGCGAAGCTGAGGAAGCCCGTCCCCACGGCGGCGAGCACCACCCACGAGTAGCCGACGATGGGGCGGCGCGCGAAGGTCGGGACGATCATCGCGACGACGGCCACCGAGGGGAGGAAGATCACGTACACCTCGGGGTGGCCGAAGAGCCAGAAGAGGTGCTGCCAGAGGAGGGGATCGCCCCCGCGCGCCCGGTCGAAGAAGGGCCACTCGAAGGCGCGCTCCACCTCCAGCAGGAGGCTCCCGGCGATGACGGGCGGGAAGGCGAAGAGCACCATCGCCGCGGCGACGAGCATGTACCAGGCGTAGAGGGGGATGAGGTTGAGGCGCATCCCCGGCGGGCGGCATTTGAGCACGCCGATGATGAGCTCGACCGACGCGGCGATGGCGGCGATCTCGATGAACGAGAGCCCGAGCAGCCAGAAGTCGGCGCCGAGGTCGGGCTGGTAGCGCGTGGTGAGCGGCGGGTACATGAACCACCCGCCGCGCGGCGCGACGTTGAAGAAGATCGAGCCGCAGAAGAAGGCGCCGCCGAGCGCGTAGCTCCAGAAGCCGTAGGCCGAGAGCCGCGGGAAGGGCAGGTCGCGCGTCCCGAGCATCTGCGGCAGCACGAAGATCGAGAACGCCTCGAACACCGGGATCGCGAACAGGAACATCATCACCGTGCCGTGCATGGTGAAGACCTGGTTGTAGCGGTCCGCGGTGAGGAAGGTGTTGCCCGGCCGCGCGAGCTGCACGCGCATGAGAAGCGCGAGCACGCCCCCGAAGAGGAAGAACACAAACGCCGCCGCGAGGTACCACTTGCCGACCTCGGTGTTGTTCACCTCCGACCAGTAGCGCCAGCCCTTGGGCACCTCCCACGCGCGCCCGAGGCGCTCCTCCTGCGCGCGGCGGAGCGCCTCCGGGGGGGCCGCGTCGGGCGGCTCGACGTCGGGCGCTTCGGGCGTGGGGACGTCGCTCATCGGAGTCCTTCGAGGTACGCGGCGATCGCGCGGACGTCGTCCCCCGGGAGCATCCCGAAGGAGGGCATCAGCGCGCCGGGCTTCACGGACGTCGCGTGGGTGATCCAGCGCGCGAAGCCCGCGGGCTCGTTGGCGAGCGTGGCGGCGGCGAGTCCATGGCGTCCGCCGACGTGGGTGAGGTCGGGGCCGACCGTTCCGCCGGCGAGTGTTCCGCGAACGGCGTGGCAGGCGCCGCAGCCGTGGGCGAGGAAGCGCTCGGCCCCGTGCGCGGCGAGCGGGCTGTTGGGTGGGCGCGCGGACTCGGCTTGATGCGCGAGCCAGCGGTCGAAGTCGGCGCGTGGCTCGACCACGACGTGGAAGGCCATGAGCGCGTGCGACTCGCCGCAGTACTCCGCGCACACGCCGCGGAAGACGCCGTCGCGCGTCGGGCGCAGCGCGAGGCGCGTGGGGCGCCCGGCGAACATGTCGAGCTTGCCCCCGAGCGACGGCGCCCAAAAGGAGTGGATGACGTCGGCGCTGTCGAGCGCGAGGTCGGCGGGTTCAGCCCGCGGGAGGTGGAGCTCGTTGGCGAGCTCGACGTCGCCGTTCGGCGTCGGGTAGCGGACGCGCCACCACCACTGCTCGCCGGTGACGCGGACGCGCAGGCTCCCCGCGGGCGCCGGCGCGACGAGCGGCGGGATGAGCGCGAGCCCGTACGCGAGCAGCGCGGTGAGCGCGGCGGTGGGGAGCGCGACGCCGCCCCCGACGATGAGCGCCGCGCGCCGCCCGCGGTGCTGCGACGCGGGGTCGGCGCGGACGGCGTAGACGGTGAGCGCGGCGACGGCGGCCCACACGGCGAGCGCGCCGACGGCCATCGCGCGGAAGAGCGCGTCGATGCGCGCGGCCCCTTCGCCCGCGGGGTCGAGCGCGGACTGCGGGCCGCCGCACCCGGCGAGCGCGGCGGCGCACGCGAGCGCGGCTGCAGACGTGGAGGTCATCGCGGCACCGGCGCGAGCGCTTCGGTACGGCGGCGCGAGACGTCAAGCGCCGGCCGGGCCGATGGCGGCGGCGGTCGGCGGTCGACGAAACCGCCCGGAACCCGTTGCGACGCGCGGCGGCGGCGGGTGTACGATGACGTCCACCGCGGGGCGCTCGGGGCCCTCGCGCGGCGTTCGCTTCGTCGCTTTCGGGAGCTGGGACCATGAAGACCTTGTTGCGCGCCTCGCTCGTGGCGGCCTTCGCGTCGGGCCTCGCCGCCTGCCTGATCGATGGCGAGGGGGCGCCCCCCCGCTCGTCCTCGCGCCTGCCGCCACCCCGCTTCGCCGCGCGCGGCACGGCCCGGGCGGCGCCGCCCATCGCGGGGGGGACCCTCCTCGCGCTGCGCGGCGGTGAGGCGGTGGCCGCCGCCGACCCCGACCACGACGCCGTGTGGATCGTCCCGCTCCACGAGGGGGCCCCCCACCGCGTCGCGCTGCACGCCGGCGACGAGCCGGGGCGCCTCGCGCAGGACGCCGACGGGCAAATACACGTCGTCCTCCGGGGCGCGGGGGCCGTCGCCACCGTCGACCCCGCCGGGGGCGCCGTGACGGCCCGCCGCGAGGTGTGCCCGGCGCCGCGCGGGATCGCCTGGGACGGTGCGGCGTCGGTGCTCCGCGTCGCGTGCGCGGGCGGGGAGTTCGTGACGCTGCCGCCCGAGGGCCCCGCGCGATCGGTGGAGCGGCTGCGGGGCGACCTCCGCGATGTCGTGGCCGTCGACGGGACGCCGGTCGTCACCACCTTCCGCGCGGGCGCGGTCGAGCGGCTCACCCTCACGGGGGGGCGCGTGACCGCGGCCATCTCGGTGCGCGCGGTCGACGCCGCGCGGGCCCTCGCGTGGCGCGCGGCGCCGGCCGTGGGCGGCGGCTTCGTGACGCTCTCGCAGCGTGTGAGCAGCCGCACGCTCGGTGTGCCGGCCGCGCCCCCGCCCCTCGACGGCTACTACGGGGACGTGGGCGTGTCGGCGCCGATGGCCCCGCGCATCGAGGTGAGCGGGCCCGGCGGGGCGATCGGGGTGGACTTCGACGTCTCCGACGGCGGCCTCGCGGTGGACGTCGCGGCGGCCTTCGACGGCGCCCGCTGGCGCGTGGCGCTCGTGTCGCCGGGCTGGGCCTTCGGCCAGGGCGTCGCGCAGGCGCGCGAGTGGACCTTCGAGCCCAGCGCGCTCCCGCTCGCCAGGCCCCTGTCCACCCGCGCGCTCCGGGTGGCGGGGCAGGCCGTGGCCGTGGCGTACACCGAGCGCCGCGAGCTCGTCGTGCAGTCGCGCGCGCCGGGGCGCATCGTGACGCCGACGCGGGAGATCGCGCTCTACGACGACGCGGTGGGCGACGCGGGCCACGACGTCTTCCACGCCAGCACGGCGTCGGGCCTCGCCTGCGCGTCGTGCCACCCGGAGGGCGGCGAGGACGGGATGGTGTGGCAGTTCGCCGACGTGGGGGCGCGGCGGACGCCGTCGCTGCGCGGCGGGATCCTCCGGACGGCGCCGTTCCACTGGGACGGCGACCTCCGCGACATGGGCGCGCTCTGCGAGACGGTGTTCACCGCGCGGATGGGCGGCGGGGCGCTCGCGCCCGCGCAGGTGCAGTCGCTCGGGCGCTGGCTCGACGGCCTCACGGCCCCGCGCGCGCCCGCCGGCGACGTCGACGCGATCGCCCGCGGCGAGGCGCTCTTCCGCGCGGAGGGGACGGCCTGCGCGAGCTGCCACAGCGGCCCCGCCCTCACCAACAACGCGACGGCCGCCGTGGGGACCGGGCGCCCCTTCCAGGTGCCCTCGCTCGTCGGGCTCGCGTACCGCGCGCCGTACATGCACGACGGCTGCGCCGCGACGCTCGCCGCTCGCTTCACCGACCCCGCGTGCGGCGGCGGCGACGCCCACGGCCGCACGTCGCACCTCACCCCCGCCCAGGTCGACGACCTCGTCGCCTTCCTCGCCTCGCGCTGACCGATGCGCCGTCGCCGCTCGCACGCGTGGGCGACCGCGCTCCTCGCCCTCGCCGCGCTCGCGGTGGGCTGCACGGCGGGCCCGTGCCAGGTGGAGTTCGAGGGCTGGCCCGCGGGCAGCGAGCGCCCGCAGTGCTGCGCCGACGGCCGCCCCGCGTGCCACGGCGTGTGCGTCGACCAGCAGAACGACGGGGCGCACTGCGGCGGCTGCGACCACGCCTGCGCCCCCTCCCAGGTGTGCCGCCGCGGGTTCTGCGTGTGCCCCGAAGGGGAGTCCTTCTGCCCGCTCGTCGGCTGCACACCGACCCGCGACGACGTCGCGAACTGCGGCGCCTGCGGCCACGCCTGCCGCCCGACGGAGCGCTGCGTCGACGGCGCCTGCGCCTGCCCCGACGAGGGCACCTACTGCCCCGACGGGTGCCGCCGGCTCGGCGACGACCCGTCGAACTGCGGCGCCTGCGGCCTCGCGTGCAGGCCCGGCGAGCGCTGCGTCGACGGCGCGTGCGGCTGCCCCGACGACGCGACCGACTGCGGCGCCGCGGGCTGCGCGCGCCTCGCGGCCGACCCCGCCCACTGCGGCGCCTGCGGACGCGCCTGCGCCCGCGGCGAGCGCTGCGTCGCCGCCCGGTGCGCCTGCCCCGTGGGGAGCGCGCGCTGCGACGGGCGCTGCGCCGACCCGTGGAGCGACCCAGCCCACTGCGGCGCGTGCGGGCGCGCGTGCGCCGCGGGCGAGGCGTGCCGCGGCGGCCAGTGCGCCCCCGCGTGCCCCGAGGGGACGGCGTCGTGCTTGCTCGCGACGGCCGGCGCGTGCGACGTCGCCCTCGCCCGCTCCACGGAGCACTGCGGCGGGTGCTTCCAGCCCTGCCGCGGCGGCGAGGCGTGCCGCGACGGGCGCTGCGTGTGCGAGGGCGACGTCGCCTGCGCGGCGCCCACGTACGCGAGCGCGCCGGCCTCCCGCTGCCTCGCCGACGTCGACCCCTCGGCCTGCCCGCCCGCCGCCCACGCCGAGCCCGCGTGCGACGCGGGGCGCTGCGTGTACCGCTGCTCGCCGGGCTACGGCCGCTGCAACGGCGCGGCCCCGCCGGGCTGCGCGACCTCGCTGCGCACCACGCTCTCCTGCGGCGCCTGCGGGGCCCGCTGCGCGCGCGGCGAGCGCTGCGCCGGGGGCGTGTGCGCCTGCCCGCCGGGCCAGTCGCGGTGCGGCGCCGCGTGCGTCGCGCTCGGCGACGACCCCGCCCACTGCGGCGCGTGCGGGGCCGCGTGCGCGTCGGGCGAGGCGTGCGCCGCGGGCCGGTGCGTCGCGCGGGAGGCGCCGCGGCTCCTCGACCCGCCGCCGGGCGCGGTGGTGGGGAGGTGGCAGCCGACGTTCCGCTGGCTGGGGCAGCGCGGGGCGGAGCGGGCGCGGGTGGAGGTGTGCGCCGACCGCGCGTGCGTGACGCCGCTGATGGCGATGACCGCCGCGGGGTCGTCCGTCACGCCGGCGCGCGAGCTCCCGAACCGCGTGGTGTTCTGGCGCGTGGTGGGCCTCCGCGCCGACGGCACCGACGGGGCGTCGAGCGCGACGTGGCCGCTCCGCGTCGAGCCCGTGACGGGGAGGGAGCATGGGCTCCTCGGCCGCACCGCCGACGTCAACGGCGACGGCTTCGCCGACCTCTGCCTCCGCGACGCCGCGCGCCAGCGACTGTGCGTGTACGTCGGCGGCCCCGCGGGGCTCCGCGCGGTGGGCTGCCGTGCGCCGACGGCGGCGGGCGTCGCGCGCTTCATCGGCCCGACGATCGCGCTGGGCGACTTCGACGGCGACGGCTTCACCGACGTCGCGGCGCGCGTCGAGGGCGCCGACGGCGGGCCCGTGATGGTCCTCCGCGGCGCGGCGGAGGTGCCCCCGGCGCTGGAGCCGTGGTGGGCCCCCGGCGGCCCGTGGCCCTTCCCGCCGCGCGACGCCTCGCTCTATGGCGTCGGCGACGTCGACGGCGACGGCTACGACGACCTCGCGGTGTACACGGGCCCCGCCGACGCGCCGTCCGTGGCGATCCACAACGGCGGGCCCGCGGGCGCGCCGTGGGTCCCGCGGCACGTGCTCACGTGGCCGGGCGGGACGCCGGCTCCCTTCGGCGGCGCGGTGCTGAGCCCCGGCGACCTCGACGGCGACGGCGTGGGCGACGTCGTCGTCGAGCCCGCGGCGGGGAGGCCGGGCGAAACCGTCGCCTTCCTCAGCGCGACGGACGGCCCCCGGGGGAGCGCCTTCGGACGCTGGCCCGCCGTGCCCGAGCCGCGCGCGACCGTCGCGGGTGACTTCGACGGCGACGGCGCGACCGACCTCGCGTTCGCGTCCGTCGGCGTGCTCGCGGTGCATCGGGGCGGCCCCGGGGGGCCTCACGCGATCCCGGACGCGAGCCTCCCGTGGGGCGCGCTCTCGGTCGCGTGGGCCACGTCGTTCGACGGGGCGCGCGACCTCGACCGCGACGGATTCTCCGACGTCGTGTCGGTCGAAGACCTCGGCACCAGCCTGCGGCTTCAGCTCTACCCGGGGTCGACGCGTGGGCTCGCCGAGGGCGGGCGCGGCCCCGACGTCCCCCGGGCCACCCCCCCGCGCGCGCCGCAGTGGATCGGCGACGTCAACGGCGACGGCTTCGACGACGTGATGCTCCCCGTCGGCGAGGAGCTGTTCGTGTATTTCGGCGCGCGGTTCGGGCTCCCCGCGCAGCCCTCGCAGCGGGTCGCCGCGCCGTCGCTGCTGTAGCCAGGGCCCTCGATCGCACCTGCGCCGAGGGCGCCTTCCGGGGGCGCGTGCGCGTCAGCGCGGGTCGCCGTCGGTCTTCTTCGCGTCGGGCTCGTCGGTCTTCTTCGCGTCGGTCTTCTTCGCGTCGGTCTTCGCCTTGGCGCGCTCGAAGACGGAGGTGAGCTCGCCGAGGTCGGGCGCCACCACCTGCGCGTCGTTGCGCGCCGCCTGCTGGAAGGCGCCGTGGATCAGCTCGACCACGTGGAGCACGCGCCCGTCCTGCACGTCGAGCTCGCGCTGCGACGCCGGCATCGTGTCGGCCGCCGCCGCCAGCACGTCCTGCGTGTCGCGGATGCGCGTCGCCGCGTCGTGCAGCGACTTCGGCAGCTCGGGGGCGAACCGGAGGCCCTCGTACACCGCGCGGTCGTCGTCGCCCCAGGTGGCGCGCCACGCGGCGAGCCAGGAGGCCAGCGTGTCGAGCGTGTTGGCGAGCGCGTCGGGGTTCTGCGCCCCCTCGATGGAGCCGGGGAGCGGCGCGCGCGTGAGGTACGCCGCGGGCGCCCAGCGCTGCGCGACGCGGAGCAGGTGCTCGCCGGCGGCGCGCCCCGCGCGGAGGGCCTCGCGGGCGTCGGCGTCGCGCGCCTCGCGGCCCATCGCGTTGGCGCGGGCGCGGGCGTCGTAGCGGCGGTTGACGTCGCGCAGGGAGGCGGTCTCATCGAGCAGCACCGCCACCATGGCGGGCTGGAAGCCGATGAGCTTCGCGCGCCGCTCGGGGGGGAGCGCCTCCCAGGAGATGACGACGTTCTGCGCGAAGCCAGGGACGGCCGCGAGGATGCGCTCGGTGGCCACCTTGCGGCCGAGCGCGAGCCCCTCCTCGGGGTCGAAGGTGCTGAACACCACGCGGCGGAGCGCGGGGCTGGGCGCGCCGTGCTTCGCGCAGAGCGACTCGAGCGTCTCGTGCGTGACCGTGCCGGTGACGCCGGCCTGGTTGGCCGCGTCGCGGCCGATGGTCACGGTGATGACGGCCGGCTCGCTTGCGGCGGCGGGGGTGGGGGACTGCGCTGCGGTGCTGGCTCTCTTCGCCATCGGGGCCTCGTGGGGCTGCGACGCGTCGGCGCGGGGCGACCACCGCCCCGCCGCACGCCACGGAGCGCAGCTTTCGCGCGGCGCGCGGCCCTTGTCGAGCGCGATGCGCCGGTGTGCGGGCGCGCGACACGGGCGGGCGCAATGATGTCCGAAGCGCGAGCAGTGCAAAGGTGCGGAAGGCGTGGTGCGGGGGCGCGGGAGGCGCGGTGTGGGGGGCGAGGGGCGTGGCGCGGGGGCGCGGGCGCGGGGTGTTCGCTCGGCGCGGCGTGGCGCCGGCTCGCGGGCGCGGGGTGCTCGCTCGCGGCGGCGTGGCGCGGGCTCGCGGACGTGGGGTGTCCGCTCGCGGCGGCGTGGCGCGGGCTCGCGGCGCTGGGGTGCGTGCTCGATGCGTCGTCGCGCGGGGTCGCGCGGCGGAGGGAGAGCCTCGCGCGGTCATTGCGCGCGCTCGCGGCGCAGGGGTGCGCGCGCCGAGACGTGGGGCGCGCGTTCGTGGTGGCGCGGCGCAAGCTCGCGGTGGTGGGCGAACGCGGGGGCGTGTGGGGCGGGGGCGGCGCTACCGAGCACCGCGCGCGCGTCGCTTCGTCAGCCCGGCCACGCCAGCGTGAGCACCATGCGCGCCACGTGGCGCGGGTTGGTCGTCACCACCGTACCGGACACCCGCAGGGCCTGCGCCGCGAGGATGGCGTCTGCGCCGAGCGCCTCGGGCGCGCCCACGGGTTTCCCCTTCCCGCAGAGGTCGGCCCAGAGCTGGGCGGCGTCCCGCCTCGTGGCCGTGTCGAGCGGCAGGTACGTCGCGTCGCGGGCGAGGTCGTCGAGGCGCGCCAGGCTCGCGGTCGCCCCGATGCGGAGCAGCTCGCGCCGGAGTTCGTAGTCCGCCACCTCGGGCACGTAGATCTCGTCGCCCGCCCACAGCGCCTTGCGGAGCCATTCGCGCGCGTCTTCGTACTTGCGTGGGTGGCAGATGCGGCCCAACGGGCCAGCGTCCAGGACGTAGGCGGTCATCGCGGGCGGTCGGGCGGGAACAGCTCGTCGGGGTCCCACTCGGGCTCCCCTGCGAGGCCGCCCGCGGCGTCTTCTGCCCGCCAGCGGTCGAGGAGCCGGAGGAGGCGTTCGCGCCGCTCCGGCGTCATCGCCGGGGGCGGCGTCGGGGGCTCGGTCTGGCGGATGGGGTGTCCCACGGGTGAGACCATACCAGCACGACAGGATGCTGCCCACGGTTTGAAAGGCGTGGCGAGGGCGTTCGTGGGGCGTCTGCATGGAGCCTCGCTGCGTGGGCTGCTCACTCACTGCTCGGCCTCCACGAAGAGGCACGCCGCCCCCCAGCGCCCGAAGACCCGGTATCGCTCGCGGGCTCCCGGTAGCGGGGGAGCAGTCAGGCAGGTGCGCGACATTCCCGGAGCGGCCAACGAGATGAACTCCACTCCCCCCTCCCGGGAAGGCCGAGGGGCGTCCGTCGCGTCGGCCGCGCACAGGTATCCGCTGACGTGCTCGTAGCAGTGGCCCGCCATGAGCGGGATGAAGATCCATCCGCGTTCGCGGTCGGCGCGCCACACCTTCCCCTCCAGCCCGACGTCTCGGAGCGGCGGGGCCAGTCGCATGACGCCGAAGCGGTCCTCGTCGAGCACACCGCCGCGCTCCGCACGCAACACGTGGGCGACGAACCCCCGCGCGATCGCGGCCTCCGCCCGACGCTTCGCCATGCAGCGGACGAGCTCGGTGTGCCGACACCAGGGCGAGTTTGCCGCGTGGCAGCGCGCGGAAGCTTCCCCTTCGCAGGCTAGGATCGCGGTCGTCGAACGCCGGCAGAGGGCGACCGGGTCGCCGTGCCACGCGCGGAACATGCCGTCGTCTCCGAGGGCGTCGGCGAGGCGCCGGCACGCGGCGGTCGAGGGGCTGTTGTCCTCCTCGGGGGCGCAGCGGGCGTTCGGACAACCGTGGCTCGCACGCGTGCAGGACGCGAAGGCCAGGAGCAACCCCACCGCCCCGTGATGGGAGGCGAGACGCGTGGCGACCGTGCGCGGCGCTCTCGTCATGGAGTCTATCTGCCCGCGCGTCGGGCCGACGCGCAAGGTGCGATCCGCCGACGCCCGAAGACGTCACCGTGCTGGTACCCTTCGCTCCGTGTCACCGGCTCCAAAACGCCGCGCGGGGACGCGCCTCGCGAAGGGCGCGTACGCGTCGCTGCTCGCCGCGCCGTTCCTCGGCCTCGCGTGGGTCAACCGCGCGTACCTCACGCGCTGGTGGCACACCGGCACCTGCCCCGGGCCCGTGGATCGCCACGGCCCCTGCGGCGTCGCGGAGCTCGCCTTCGTCGTCTTCTTCGGGGGTTGGATGGCCGTGTTCGTCGTGCCCGCACTCGCCGCGTGGTCGCTCGGGTGGACGGCGGCGCTCGTCGCGGTGTTGCGCCGGCTGCGTCGGCGGTAGACGCGCTCACCGAGCTGGCGCGCGTCGCCGTTTCTCGCCGCGCGGGCGGGTGTATCCCTCGGTCAGGCGAAGGACATCGGCGGCGGGGCCGCGGCGATCCGCACCGCGCGCTCGACGGCGCGCTCGGTCACGAGGCGGACGACGCGGCGGGCGAGGAGCGCGGCGACGAGCAGCATCGCGGTCGCGGCGAGCTCGCTGTACGCGTTGGTCGGCAGCGTCGTGCGGTAGGAGCGATCGGTCAGCAGCGCCCCGGCGAGCGACACGAAGCCCGCGCCAACCCAGAGGGCCCACCACGCGCCGACCGGCGCGTCGGGGAAGGTGCCTTCCTTCGAGGTGTCGCGCCCGTCCGCCGCGGCGAGCGTGTGCGGCGAGAGCGTGCGGTGCAGCTCGGAGATCATCGCGTAGGGCTTCCAGAGCTGCGCGATCGGCGCGAAGAACGCCCACGCCGAGCGCGCCGTGTGGCGCAGGGCGCCGGGCCGGAGCGACGGCGCGGCCTCGTAGAGCGACGCCGTCCACCGGACGAACGCGAGGCCCGTGAGCGCCGTCGCCACGAACCCGCAGAGAAGCGCCGCCGACCACGTCTCCTCGGCGTCGCGCAACCGCGACGCGTCGAGGCCCCAGCGGGTCTCGTAGGCGCCGTGGGCCCACCACACCAGGGCCGCGCGGCCTGCGAGGAGCGGGAGCTGGAAGGCCAGCGCCGCGCGGAGATGCTGCGCGCGGTCGTGGACGGAGCGGAGCGCGAGGTCGATGTCGTCGGGCAGGTCGTTCATGGTCGTCGCCTCTCGGAAGGGGGAGCGGCGACGTGGAGTGCACCCGGGGTGCCAGCCGCGGATGCGCGCGTCGCGCCGACGTCGCGCGCGCCTCTTTGCGCGTGGGGCGGCGCGGCGGGCGCCGGGGCGTGAGGCACGGTGCCAGCCGGTGCCGCGGGCACGGGCCTCCGCTCTTCGCGCGGCTGCGTCACCCGCAGGGCAACTCGCGCTCGGCGGGAAACCTCCCGCCCGGGAGCGGGCCGTCGACGGGGCGGAGCGCGTACCCCGGCCACGACGCGGCGATCGCTGCGTGGAGCCGCGGCGGCACGACGCCGGTCTGCGAGTAGCGCAGCTCCCCGCGCGTAGCGTCGACGACCACGACGTGGCGGGTGTCCCGCCCCTCCTCCTCCGCGCGAGGATACGGCGGCGCCGCGCGGAGCGCGTCGACGATGGGCGGCCCCGGCTGCAGCCACGCGACCACCGCCTGGAGCGCGACGTCGCAGCCGTCGACGCTGGGCGACCCGCGAAACCAGTAGTCGCAGGCGTCCCCATCCGGCGTCACCACCCGGACGAGGTCGAACGGGTCGTTGATCCAACGCGCGTCCTCGCGGAACGCGAGTTCGCGCGCGACGGGGTCCCAGCCGACCATCCACTCGCTTCGGTCGTACGCCTCCAGCGCGACGTGCGAGGGGAGCGCGTACGGCATGATGAGCCGGGCCGCCTCGGGCAGGAGGGCGCCGAACTCCTCGCGGCCGCCCCAGCCGGTGCCCGCGTCCCAGTCGTCGCAGGGCGCCAGCCGCCGGATCTCGTCGGCGAAGTCGCGCAGTCGCCCGTCGCACCAGCAGTTGAAGCACCGGTAGCGCCGGGCGACCTCGTCGAGCAGCACGCCGCAGCAGCAGGTCCCGTCGAAGCAGCCTTCGCCGGCCCGCGCGAGCGGGACGCGCCGGTCTTCGACCATGCGCCAGATGTCGCGGGGCGGCGCGACCCGGGGTCCGTACTTCAGGCGCGCGAACCACACACCTCCGTCCGCGTCGCGCAGCAGGTACCCGGTGTCGCAGCTCATGCGGCGGGGAGCTTGCACGACGGCCGCGCGCGGGTGAAGCGGCGACGGCGGGGCACCCCGCGCCGTGACGGGGCCACACCGCGCCGGGGCCCGACGGCTACGGCACGTCGCACACGTCGCGCAGGCGCGCGGCGAGCTCGGCGGCCCAGGCGTCGTGCGCGGCGGCGTCGGGGTGCAGCCCGTCGGGCGCGAGGAGGCCCGCGCGGGCCTGCGCCTCCATCAGCGGGAAGAGGTCGACGTGGCGCGCGCCGAGCCGCGTCGACTCTTCGCGGAGCGCGCCGTTGAACGCGACGATCTGCGCGTGGATCGCCGCGGGGTCGCCGAAGGAGCGCGCCGCCGGCGAGAGCGACCAGTCGGGCTGCGGCAGCGTCACGACGCGGGCCGCGGGCACCCCCGCCGCGGCGAGCGCTTCGAAGAGCCGCCGCACCTGCGCGCGGTAGTCGTCGAGCGATCGGCCGCGCACGATGTCGTTGGCGCCCGCGGCGAGCGTGACGAAGGTGGGCGCGAAGGGGGCGACCTCGGGGAGCTCGCGGTCGAGGACGTCCTGCGTGGTGTAGCCGTTGACCGCGGGGTTGCGCAGCGCGACCGCGCAGCGCGCCGACCAGCGCGCGGCGAGGCGCGCGGGAAACGCCTGCCCCGGCGACGACCCCGTCCCGATGGTGAACGAGTCGCCGAGCGCCAGGTACCGCACCGCCGCGCGCCCCGCGTCGGCCGCGTCGACGTCCGCGGGCCGCGGCGCGGGCGGCACCGGCGCGGGCGCCGATCGCGCGCAGGCGGCCAGCGCGAGCAGCGCGGCGAGGGCGAGGCGGGGCGTCGCGCGCGCGAACTTCGTTTCGAAGAGGAGGTGGGGGGCCATCGTCGCTCCGTCGCGCGACGCTTCTAAGACGTCGTCGGCGGCGACGCCAGCTCGCCGCGCCCCCGCGCGGGGAGAAGCTCCCCAAGTGGCTTGTTTTCAGGGGAATCGCGCCCCCGTCTCTTGTTCGGCCGCGCGCCCGCGTCCATGGTCCGCGCCGAGGTGGACGACATGATGATGCGACGGACGAAGGCCCTCCTTCTGGCGTGCGCGTGGCTCGGGGGCGGGTGCGCGACGCGCTACCTGCCGCCCCCCGCGGCGCCCTCGCGGGCGGCGATCACGCCGGGCTACGCGCCGCCGCCGCTGCGCGAGGGCGAGGGGCAGGTGAGCTTCGACGTCGCGCGGGGGCGGGCGCGCGTCGAGCTGGTGACCGAGCGCACGCAGGCGGGGCCGTACGCGACCTCGCTGGGCCTCGCGCCGCGCGGCGTCGCCTACGCCCCGCTGACGCAGTACACGCTGCGGCCGGTGTGCGAGACGCCCTGCGTCGCCAACCTCCCGCTCGGCCCGCGGCAGGTGCTGTTCACGGACGTCGACCCGGGGACGGGGCGCACGTCGACGGCCTTCATCAACGTGGGGGCCGCGCCCTCGGCGGTGCGCCACGCGATGGGCCGGGAGACCAGCTCGCTCGGGGGCGTCGTCGGCGCGGCGATCATGGCGGGCCTCGGGGGCGCGGTGGCGCTCGCGGGCGGGCTGCTCATGGGCTTTCAAGACGCGTCGCGCCCCGGCCACGAGAACCTCGCGCTCGCGGGGGGCGTCACGCTCGGCGTCGGCCTCGCGCTGGCCGCTGGGGGCGCCGTGCTGGGGGTCGCGTCGCGGCCGACGCTGCAGCCGGGCGCCACGACGCAGTGGACGCCGTGACGGGCCGCGGCCCTCCCGCGCTACGCCCCGCGGTGCGCGGCGATGAGCGCGTCGAGGTTCGCGATCGCCTCGCCGCGGTCCTGGAGGCTCGGGGCCGCGAGCGCGCGGACGAGCGGGAGCGCCCGTTCGAAGTCCTCGTCGTCGTCGACCGCGACCCCGCGGCTGCGCAGCACCCCCTGCGCGAGCTCCACCGCGATGACCTCGTCCTCCTCGGTGCGGAGGAGCGTGACGACGGCTTCGAAGGCCCCGGGCTCGAGCGGCAGCGAGGTCACCGCGGTGAGCGCCCGGGCCCGCACGAAGTCGTCGCCCGCCTCGGCGAGGCGTAGCATCTCGTGCTGGTAGCCGGGGCTGTGGGTCATCGCCCAGCCGGCCTCGCAGGCCGCGAGGCGCACGAGCGTCGGGCCCCGCTCGCGCGCGAGGAGCCCCTCCACCACGGGCAGCGCCGCGGGCGTCCGGAGCAGCGGGAGCGCGCGGATCTCGGGCGTCTGCCCGTCCTCGGCGCGCGCGATCACCATGGCGCGGGCGCGGGCGAGCTCCGCGTCGTCGAGCCCGTCGAAATGGCCCGCGCTGTAGCCGTCGAGCCGCTCCCGCCCTTCGGCCTCGTACTGCGCGAGGAACTCGTCCCATGCGGCGCTCACGTCGTCGGTCCTCTCCTGGTCTACGGGCTCGTCGGCGCGGTCGGCGTGGTCGGCGGCGTCGGCGGCGTCCGCGGCGCGCGCGGCGTGAACGTGCCGGGGAGCTTGATCCGCTCGACGCCGGTGATGCGCCCGGACGTCTGCCCCCCGCGCACCTGCGGCCGCTCGTAGGTCTGGAAGGTGTAGCCGCCCTTCTCGACGTAGCGCTGCGTCGTCTGGACGTTGCGCACCTGGCCGCTGAGGCCCTGCGCGTAGCGCTCGGAGGCGCCGCCCCACACGGCCTCGCCTCCCTCCTCCCAGGGAAGGTACCTCTTGTTGAGCAGCGGCCAGTCGTCGATCACGCGTCCGCCCGGCGTCTGCTCCAGCGTGGTGCCGCCGGCCGCGCGCGCGAGCCTGCCCGCCTCCGCCTTGTCGCCCGACCAGAGGAACCCGCGGTCGCGCGGCGACGAGACGTCGAGCCGCTCGACGATGGCCGCCGAGTCGCGCCGCTCGACGTGGGGCCGGAGGATCTCCCGCGCCTCCGCGAGGCGCCTGTCGGCGAGGGCGTTCTCGGCGGCGCGCTCCTGCGACGTGCGGGCGACCTCCGCGCGGGCGCGGGCGGCGGCGCTCTCGTTGGAGAGGCGGGTGATCTCCGCCTTGTCGCGCGCGATGACGGCGCGCTCGGCGTCCGTGCGGTTGGCCATCGCGGCGCGGTTGCGGGCGACCTGCGTCGGGCCGTCGACCGCGCCGTAGGTGCCCGGCCTGGCCTTGGCCGCGCTGGCGGCCTCGTCGGCGGCGAGCGCGTTGACGCGGGCGCGGTGGGCGGCGGCCTCCTCCGCGGCGACCATGCGGGTGCGGGCGTTGCGGGCCATGCGCGGCGACGCGGCGAGGAGCCCGAAGCCCGCGATGCCCTGGAAGAGGTCGCGGTAGCCGGGGCCGATCATGTCGCCGAGGCGCCCGAGCCCTTCGAACGCGAGCATGGTGCCGCCGGTGAAGAGCACGAAGCCCGCGAAGGCCGCCGCGCCCGCGGCCGCCGCGAGGAGCCCGCCGCCGATGAGCGCGGCGAGGCCGAGCACCTCGAGGCCCGTCTTGAACCACCCCTCCAGGTCGAAGACGAAGTTGGTCCGCTCGGTCGGGCCGCCGATGATGACGTTGGGCGACGAGGTCTTGATGTGCGCGCCGCACACCATCTTCATCTTGAGGCGCGACTGCGGGACGTCGTTGGTGCGCACGGTCGCCGAGCCCTCGGCGATGAGGTCGGGGGCCCAGAGCGTCGGGTGGTTGAGCGGGAGGCCCGAGCACGGCGCGGCGAAATCGATGGAGGCGCGCGCGGCGGCGAGGTCGTTGATGAAGACGTTGGGCGAGCCGACGGTGATGAAGCCGGAGGTGGGCTCGGGGAGGTTGAAGATGGTCGTGAGGCCGCTCACGAGCTGGCCGCCCGCGAGGCCGCCGCCCGCCACGGCCCCCGCGATGATCACCGCCGCGGCGCCGCCCGTCGCGGCCGTCGCGCCGACGACGGCGATCCCCACGGCGACGCCCGCGAGCGCGCCGGCGACCATGCCGAGCAGGCCCCAGCCGTGGGCGATCTCGTCGGTCCTGCGCGCTGCGGGCTCTTCGCCGTCGGCCATGGCGTCAGGTCGCGCGCGGGGGGAAGGGGGGCGCCTCGGCGAGAGGCTGGAGGCGGAAGCTGTTCATCACCGCGCGCCACGGGGCGTCGAGGCGGGCGAGGTCGGCGGGGTACGCGCTGAGCGTGCAGATGAGCACCGCCGGCCCGCGGTCGATGAACACCTGCCGCTGGAGCATCTCCTCGCCCTGGTTGCGCCACGTGAACTCCAGCCAGCCCGCGACGCTGCCGCCGAAGTCGAAGCGGTCGCGCTGCTTGAGCTGGAAGCCCGGCAGCGCCTCGCGGCACTGCGCCTCCTGGCGCGCGAGGTAGTCGTCGAAGGCCATGCCCCCGCGCGTCGGGTCGCGGCTGATGACGAAGCTCGCGTCGCGCCCTCCCCCCTCCGAGGGGATCTTGAACACGTTGAGCGACTGGTCGCGCCACGCGCCGGGCACGGTGAAATCGGCTTCCTGGATGCGGTACGGTTCCATCGGCGACGCCCCGGGCGTGAGGGAGAGACCGGGAGTCTCTCGCCGGAGGCCGCGGCGGGTCAACAGGAGACGCGCGGCTACGCCTTCAGCCAGAACACCGTGAACGCGTCGCCCCCGTCCTCCGGGTCGGCCGCCCGCGCGCGGAGGATGTACGGCGACTGCTTGAGGTGCTCGCGGACCGACTGCTTGAGCGCGCCCGTCCCGTGCCCGTGGAGCACGAAGCCCGCGGTGTTGCCGGCGCCGTACACCCGGTCGAGGAACGCGTCGACCATCCCGACCGCGTCGTCGACCCGCAGCCCGCGCACGTCGCAGGTGTTCGACTCCGTCCGCAGCGGGCGGACGAGGTCGCCGGCGCCGTCGTAGGGCGCGGGCGCGCGACGTCCCTCGGCGCTCGGAGCCGTGGCGCCCCCCGAAGGCGCGTCGGGGCGGGCCTCGTCGATGACGATCTCCTCGAGCGCGACGAAGAGCTTGAGCGCCCCCGCGGCCACCCGCACCTGGTCGCGCGCGGCGCGCTCGAGCACCTCGACCACCGCGTTGAGCTTCGGCACGAACACCCTCGCCCCCGGGGTCACGTCCTCGTCGCGGGCCGCGCGTCGCGTCGGGGCGCCGCCCTTCTGCGCGTCGAGCGCGCGGCCGATGGGCCCCGCCACGCTCACCGCCTCGGCCACCTTCGCGATCGCCCGCTCGGCCTCCCGCAGCTCGGCCTCGGCGGCCTTCTTCCGCCGCATCTTCTGCTCGGCCTCGCGCAGCTCCTCGCGGGCCGCGCGGAGCGCCTGGAGGAGCTCGGCGCCCTCCTTCGAGAGCCGCGCCTGCTCGCGGGCCCGCAGCGCGTTGCGCTCGGCCTCGAGCTCGACGCGGAGCTTCGCGATCGCGCGCGACTCGTCCTCGACGGCGGCGCGCACCATGCGGGCGGCGCGCTCCTCGTCCTGGAGGCGCCGGAGCACGTCCTCGCGCGACCCGGCGTGCTCGGGCAGGAGCGAGCGGGCGCGCGACACCACGGCCTCGGGCACCCCGTAGCGCTGCGCCACCACCAGCGCGCTCGACGCGCCGGGGATGCCGAGGGTCACGGTGAAGGTCGGGGACATCGTCGCGAGGTCGAAGCCGACGGAGGCGTTCTGGAAGCGGTCGTCGCGCACGGCGAGGGTCTTGAGGAGCTCGTAGTGCGTGGTGACCGCGACCGCGGCGCCCTTCGCCGCGAGGGACTCGAGCACGGCGGCTGCGAGCGCGGCGCCCTCCTCGGGGTCGGTCCCGCTGGCGAGCTCGTCGAGGAGGACGAGCGCGCCGGGGCGGACGGACTCGAGCACCTCGCCGAGGTAGGTGACGTGCGCGCTGAAGGTCGAGAGGTTGCGCGCGATCGACTGGTCGTCGCCGACGTCGCACGACACCGGGTCGAACCACCCGACGCGCGAGCCCTCGGCGACGGGGAGCGGGAGCCCCGCGCGGGCCATCATCGCGGCGAGGCCGAGGGTCTTGAGGGCGACGGTCTTGCCTCCTGCGTTGGGGCCCGACACCACCAGCACGCGCCCGGCGCGCGCCGCGAGGTCGTTGGCCACGACGCGCTCGCTGGCG
Source organism: Polyangiales bacterium (assembly GCA_046351555.1). Lineage (GTDB taxonomy): Bacteria > Myxococcota_A > Polyangia > Polyangiales > CAISKJ01. The sequence goes on along the minus strand of JAXLYI010000044.1, from coordinate 24,669 downwards.
AGGGCGATGAGGGGGTGGCGCGCGGCGCGGAGCTCGAGGACGGGCTCGGCCTCGGGCTCGACGGCCACCGCGCGGAGCTCGCCCGCGAGGCGGACGGTGGCGCAGAGCACGTCGGCGGTGACGCAGGCCTCGTGGGCGTCGCCGAGGGCGTCGACGTGGTCGCGGGCGCGGGCCGAGAGCTCGGCGAGCACGCGCGCCTCCTCGCGCTCGACGTCCGCGGCGAGCACGCGGAGCTGGTTGCCGAGCGCGACGACGGCGTTGGGCTCGATGAAGAGCGTCGCGCCCGACGACGACGAGCCGTGCACGATGCCGGGCACGGGAAGGTGCGCGTCGGCCCGCACCGGGATCACGTAGCGCCCGTCGCGCAGGGTGTAGTAGCGGTCCTGCAGGCGGTCGGCGTAGCGGGCGAGCGCTTCTTCGAGGCGCTGGACGAGGCGCGCGCGGAGCTCGTGCACCTTGCGGCGCGCGGCGGCGAGGTCGGCGCTGGCGCGGTCGGCGAGGGTGCCGTCGGGGTCGAGCGCGTGGTCGAGCACGCCGAGGAGCCGGTCGAGCGCCGGGTCGCTGGCGAGGGCCGCGGCGACCGCCGGGTGGGTGGCCTTGCGCGCCTGCCCGTAGCGCCGGAGCGCGTGGGCGGTGTGGAGCATCACGCGCAGCGCGAAGAGCTCGTGCGAGGTGGCGTCGGCGTCGCGCGCGAGGCGGTCGAGCACCTCTCGGACGTCGGGCAGGGCGTCGAAGGGCAGGGGCTCGCCGAGCTGCGTGAGCCGCAGGGCCTCGTCGGCGCGGCGCATGCGGGCGCGGGCCTCGTCGAGGGTGTCGGCGGGCATGAGGGCGAGGGCGCGGTCGCGGCCCTGGGCGCTCTGGCAGCGGTCGGCGAGGTGGCGCGTGAGGGCGGGCCACTCGAGGTCGTGGGCGGTCTTCGCGGAGGGTTCCATGGCGGGGCGGTGCGCGCGGGGCGCGGCGGCAGAGGGCGACGGGGTGGTGCGTGCGGGGATGAGGGCGGCGGGCGCGGGGAGCGCCGCAGGGGGCGAAACGGGCGCGGGAACATACGCGCCGGCCCCCACAGGCGCAAGCGGGGGAAGGGGAAGGGCGACGCGGGTCCGGCGACGGCGCGCCCGCGTGGTACGGTCGCGGCCGCGATGAAGCTCCCCCTCGCGCTCACGCTCGCCGCGTCGCTCGCCCTCGCCGTCGGCGAGGCGCGCGCGCAGGCGTCCGCCACGCTCCGCTTCCACTACGCCGTGGGCAACGCCGCGCGGTACACCACGCGCACCACGCAGACGATGCCCGGCGCGCTCGGCACCACGGTGACCACGGCGACGCACGACGTGGAGACCCTGCGCGTCCGCCCCGACGGCTCGGCCGACCAGCGCCTGCGGATCGTGTCGATGGAGATGGCGGGGCCCAACATCCCCGCGGCCGTGCGCGAGCGCGTGATCGGCGCGATGCGCGGGCTCGCGGTGGAGTACACCGTCGACGCGCGCGGGCGCGTCACGGCGCGGCGCGCGGTGGGCGAGGTGCCCGACGACGTGCGCCCGGTGCTCGACGGCGTGCTCGACTCGCTCGACCAGCTCGGCGCGGCGCTCCCCGAGGGGCCCGTCGCGCGCGGCGCCACCTGGCACGAGCGACGCGACCTCCGCCTCGCCCCGGGCGCGACCAACCTCGACATGAACGTCGACACGGCCTACACGCTCCGCGAACTCCGCGGCGCCGGCCCCGCGCAGGTGGCGGTGCTCGGCGTCGCGATGACCATCACCACGCCCGCCGGGGCCGCGGTGCGCGGGGTCCGCATGTCGGGGTCGGGCACGGCCACCGGGGAGAGCGTCCTCGAGCTCGGTCGGGGCCGCGTCGGCAGCGCCCGGAGCAGCGGCACGATGCGCGTCCAGGTGAGCGCGGGCGGGCGCAACCTCGACCTCGACACCCGCTTCGAACACCAGATGACCCCGAGCGCCCCCCCGAGCGCCGCCCCAAACGCACCCGCCCGCCCGGCCCGCCCGGCCCGCCCCGCGGCCCCGGCGCGTCCGCCGGGCGCACCGCGGTGATTGTTCGCCGGAGCGTGTTGACGAATCCACAAAGCACGGCACGATTGGGCGCGTGATGTCCGAGCGGCTCTCGTCGTCCAACCCCCTCCTGCTCGGCTCGCAGTCCCCGCGGCGCCTGGAGATCCTGCGGACGGCGGGCATCCCGGTCGAGCCCTTCGCGGTGGACGTCGACGAGCAGCTCCTCGCCGGCGAGCGCCCCGACGCGATGGCCACGCGCCTCGCGCGGCAGAAGGGCGCCGCGGCGCTCTACGCGCTCCACCGCGCCGGCCGCGACGTCGACGGGCGCTGGGTGCTCTGCGCCGACACCATCGTCCACATCGGCGGCGAGCTGATGGGCAAGCCCCGCGACGCCGACGACGCGCGCCGGATGCTGCGCCTGCTCTCGGGCCGCACGCACCACGTCACCACGGGCTTCGTCGTGCACGGCGCCGACGCCTTCGACGCGCCGGCCTACGCCGAGACCACCGCGGTCACCTTCCGCGCCCTCTCGGAGGACGAGGTGCGGCGCTACGTCGCCACGCGCGAGGGCGTCGACAAGGCCGGCGGGTACGCCGTGCAGGGCCTCGCCGGCGCCTTCGTCGAGCGCATCGAGGGCAGCTACCACAACGTGGTGGGGCTGCCGATCCACCGGGTGGTGGAGGTCCTCTTGCGCGTCGGCGCCCTCGAAGGGTATCCCCTCGACGTCCCGTGAGCCTCGCCGACAACCTCGCGCTCGTCCGCGACCGCATCGCCCGCGCCGCGCGCTCCGCCGGCCGCGACCTCTCCTCCGTCCACCTCATCGCCGTCACCAAGACGTGGCCCGCCGACGTCGTGCGCGACGCGTACGCCCTCGGCCTCCGCGACTTCGGCGAGAACTACGCGCAGGAGTTCGTGGAGAAGGCCGACGCGCTCGCCGACCTCGCCGGGCTGCGCTGGCACTTCATCGGGCACCTCCAGACCAACAAGGCCCGCGCGGTGGCCCCGCGCGCGGCGGCGGTGCACACGGTCGACTCGGCGAAGCTCACGCGCGAACTCGCCTCGCGCGCCGCGGGCCGGGTGATCGACGCCTTCGTCCAGGTGAACGTCGCGGGCGAGACGCAGAAGTCGGGCTGCGCGCCGGCCGACGCCGCGGCGGTGTGTGACGCGATCGAGCGCGAGCCCGCGCTTCGGCTGCGGGGGCTGATGACGGTGCCGCCGCACACCGACGACCCCGAGGGCGCGCGCGCTCCCTTCCTCGCGCTGGCGGCGCTGCGCGACGCGCTCGGCGGGTCCGCGCGGCTGCCCGAGCTCTCGATGGGGATGACGCACGACCTCGAGGTGGCCGTCGCGTGCGGGGCCACGGCGGTGCGCGTGGGGAGCGCCCTCTTCGGCTCGCGTCAGTAGGTAAGGGCCGCGAAGACGTCGGTGCCCGCGGGCAGGCGCGCGCGCCCGTTGAGGAAGGCGAGCTCGATGAGGAAGGCGACGCCGACGACCGCGGCGCCCTGTCGCTTCGCGAGCTCGACCGCGGCCGACGCGGTGCCTCCCGTGGCGATGACGTCGTCGACCACGAGGACGCGCTCGCCAGGCGCGAAGCTGCCGACGTGAACCTCGAGGCTGTCGCTGCCGTACTCGAGCGCGTAGGAGACGCGGTCGACGGCGGCGGGGAGCTTGCCGGGCTTGCGCGCGGGGACGAAGCCTGCCCCGAGGCGGGCGGCGAGCGCGGCGCCGAGGATGAAGCCGCGGGCCTCGACGCCGAGCACGCTCGCGACACCGCGCGGCGCGGCGTAGGCGGCGAGGACGTCGACCGCGGCGCGGAAGGCCGCGGGGTCGGCGAGCGCGGGCGTGATGTCCTTGAAGAGGATGCCGGGCTTGGGGAAGTCGGGGACGTCGCGGAGGCGGGCGCGCACGAGTTCGATCGGGTCGCTCATGGGCGCCGAGTACACCACGGCGCCGCGCGATTCGACGCCGCTTTCTTGCCCGCCGCGGCCCGGGGCGGGTAACGGCTGTGGCGGTCGGGCGGAGCGCGCGGGTCGCCTCCGACGACGGAAGGGACGACGTCCGCGCGATGAGGTCGAAGAGGTCGATCGGGGCCGTGGGTCTGGCGTGGGCGCTGCTCGCCGGGTGCGCCGAGGAGGGCGGCGTCGCGACGTCGGGCGTGGTCGCGCCCGCGCTCTCGGGCGAGTGGTCGGTGACGGCGGCCGCCCCTGCGCCCGAGCGCGCGGTGGTCGGCGGGCGCCTCACGCTCGCGGCCGACCGCTCGTGGCGGCTCCGCTACGACTACCGCGCGGAGGGCACCGAGCAGGTGTGGTCGTCGGGGCTCTCGGGGCGCTGGGAGCTCCAGCCCGGCGAGCCCGCCGCGGTGCGCTTCGAAGTGCTCGACGACCGCTCGACGGCGGTGGGCCTCCTGCGCGGGCCCGACGCGATGGAGGTCTCGCTCGGGGGCCTCGCGCTGCGCCTCGTGCGCGCGCCGGAGTGACGGCTACGCGGTGAGCATCGGGCGGCGCTGGTGCTCGGACACCAGCTTCACCACCAGCGGGTGGAGGTCGCCGTTGGCGATGCGGTTCTTGGAGACGGCGAGCTGCGCGCCGCCGCGGCGGGCGAGCGGGAGCTCTTCTTCGTGCGCGCCGACGGCGACGAGGAGCACCTCGCCGAGCGCGTCGGTCGAGCCGCGCAGGGCCTCCAGCAAGAGCAGCGTGTCCATGCCCGGCATGTGGAGGTCGAAGATCACCACGTCGGGGCGGCGCTCGCCGATGTCGAGCAGCGCCTCGGGGGCGGGCGCGGAGGTCTCGACGTCGAAGTCGTTCTGCAGCGCGGTCTGGATGGACTTGCGCCAGATCTCCTCGTCGTCGAGCACGTAGACGAGCGGACGCTCGCGCGCCACCGTCATCGGCACCCGGTACCCCTGCGCGCGCAGGAACTCCGACAGGATCGCCCGCGCCACGCGCCGGTGCCCGCCGTCCGTCACGCGGGCGCGCAGGGTGCCGCGGCTGATCCAATCGACCACCGCGGGGCGTGACACTCCGCAGATCTGCGCGATTTCTTCCGTCGTGAACTCTCGGTCGCCGAGCATGGTATGGGTCACCCAAGACGCCCCGCAGCAGGCACGTCGGCCGCAAGCTACCAGCGGCACGTGGTGCTCGTAAACAAGCACGTTACAGGATACGGAAAGTGTCATGACGCGAACGTTCGATCCGGACGCGGCTTCGGCCCCTGGTTCAGGAATCTACGGGCTACCGCACACGCCGGAGGAGGCTCGGGTGGTGGTGGTCCCGGTCCCCTTCGCGGCGACGACGTCGTACGGCGGCGGGGCGCAGGAGGGGCCCGCGGCGGTGCTCCGCGCCTCGCGCCAGGTCGACCTCTACGACCGTGAGACGGGCCGCCCCTACGAGTCGGGCATCGCGATGGCGCCCGAGTCCGACCGGGTGCGTCGCTGCGACCGCGAGGCCCGCGCACTCGCCGAACAGGTGATCGCCGTCGGGGGTGACGTCTCGGGCTCCCCCGCGCTCGCCGCCGCCCTCGCCCAGGTCAACCTCCTCTGCGGCGAGGTGAACGACCTCGTCTACCGCGAGGTGGGCGGGTGGCTCGAACGCGGCAAGCTCGTGGCCCTCGTCGGCGGCGACCACGCCGTCCCCTTCGGCTGCATCCAGGCCCACGCCGAGCGCTTCCCGGGGATGGGCGTGCTCCACCTCGACGCCCACGCCGACCTGCGCACCGCGTACGAGGGCTTCACCTGGTCGCACGCTTCCATCATGGCCAACGTGCTCGACCACGTGCCCGGCGTCGCGAAGCTCGTTCAAGTGGGCGTGCGCGACCTCTCCAACGAGGAGGCCGCCCGCATCGACGGCTCGCGCGGCGTCGTCGCCACCTTCTTCGACGCCGACCTCGCCGACCGGCGCTTCGACGGTGAGCCCTGGTCGAAGGTGGTCGCCTCCATCGTCGCCGAGCTGCCCGGCGAGGTGTACCTGTCGTTCGACATCGACGGCCTCGACCCCACGCTCTGCCCGCACACCGGCACCCCCGTGCCCGGCGGCCTCTCCTTCCCCGAGGTCACCGCGCTCGTCGCCGCCGTCGCCCGCTCGGGCCGACGCATCGTCGGGATGGACCTCGTCGAGGTCGTCCCCGGCCCCGACGGCGACGAGTGGGACGGCAACGTCGCCGCCCGCCTGCTCTACAAAATGATCGGCCACGCCCTGCGCACGTCACGAAACGCTTGACGGCCGGCGAGAGGGAGCGTAGATACGCGCTCCCTTCCAAGGGGCTGTAGCTCAGCTGGGAGAGCGCGTGAATGGCATTCACGAGGTCAGGGGTTCGATCCCCCTCAGCTCCACAACCTCCTCCCCCTTCCTGGGGGAGGGCGTAATCCGCCACCCGGGGGTGCGGTCGGGTTGACGCGGACGTGACATCGCGTGGATGCTCGTCCTCGCGCGATGCCACAACCGCCGCCGAGCGTCCGTTCGCTCCACGCGCTCCGCCCGGTCTCGACCGCGGAGGTCGCCGATGCGGAGGTGTGGTCGCACACGGCCGCGCTCGTCACGGTGCTCGACGTGGCGGGCGACGAACTCCTGTGGGCGGCGATGACGCCCGCGCAGGAGCGGGCGCTGGGGGTCTCGTTCGCGGCGCTGCGGGGGCGCGCGGTGCGGGCCCGCTCGGAGCTGCCCTTCGAAGAGTGGCTGCACGCGCACGGGCCGGCGTGTGCGGTCGTGGGGGAGCGGACGACGTTCGAGCCCGAGCTCCCCGAGAACGGCCGCTGGCTGAGCCGCACGGTGACCCCGGTGGTCGACGCGGGCGGGCGCGTGCGCCGCCTGGTGGTCGACGACGTCGACGTGAGCGAGGCCCGACAGCTCGCGGCGCTCCTGGCGCAGGCGGCGCGGATGGACGCGGTGGGGCGGGCGGCGGGCGAGGCGGCGCGGGAGTTCAACGGGCTGCTGGTGGCGCTGAGCGGGCACGCGGGGCTGGCGCTCAAGGCCGCGGGGGCGGAGGGGCGCGGGCGCGCGCACCTCGAGGAGCTGCTCCGGCTCGCGGAGTCGGCCTCGTCGCTCACCCGGCAGGTGCTCGCGGCGTCGCACCGGCAGCGCGCGGCGCCGGCGCTCGTCCGGGTCGACGAGCTGGTCGCGGGGATGGAGCGCGTGCTGCGGCGCCTCGTGCGCGACGGGGTGGCGGTGACCGTGCGCGGCGCGCCGGAGCCCTGGCCGGTGAAGGTCGACCCGCGGCAGCTCGAGCAGGTGCTCGTCCACCTCGCGGCCCACGCGCGCGAGGCGATGCCGCGCGGGGGCGCGCTGTCGTTCGAAGTCGACAACGCCACGCTGAGCCGCGACGAGGCCCACCGCCTGGGGCTCTCGCCCGGCGACCACGTGGTGCTGACCGCGCGGGACACCGGCGACCCGATCGACCCGCGCGACCTCCAGCGGATGTTCGACCCGCAGGCGGCCGCGGCCTCGCGGAGCGACGCGGCGCTCGGGCTCGCGACCTGCCACGGGGTCATCCGGCAGCACGGCGGGGCGATCACCGTGGCGAGCGCGCCGGGGCAGGGGACGGCCTTCCGGGTGTACCTCCCGCGCTCGGCGGAGAAGGCCGCGTCGTCGGGCGTCGCGCTGGCGAGCGGGGCCCTGCGGGGCCACGAGACGGTGCTGGCGGTGGGCGCGGGCGACGCGGTCGCGCGGACGCTGCGGATGCTCGGGTACGCAGTGCTGGAAGCCGCGACGCCGGCCGACGCGCTGCGGGCGGTGGAGGGCCACGGGCGCGCGCCCATCGACCTGGCGGTGCTCGGCGGGGCGCCCGCGGACGGGGCCCTCGCGGTGCTCCGGGCGCTGGCGGCGCGGGGCGACCGGGCGACCGTGCTGGCGCTCGACGCGGCGGGGGAGCGCGCGGCGGCGGAGGCGGGGCTGCGGGCGGCGGCGCTCCCGGCGGGCTCGGCCCCGACGGCGCTCGCGCGGCGCGTCCGCGAGGCCCTCGACGCCGCGCGCTGACGACGACGGCGCAAAAAATCGATGTCGGAAATGCGGGGTCGCGCGGGGCGGGCGACTAGGGTCACGGAGAACCCTCTGTGAGGTCCTGGATGCACCGTAGACAACCCCAGCGGTCACTCGGTCCCGCGCGCGCTGCCCCCACGTGGTGGCGGCTCGCCGGGCCCCTCCTGGTCGCCCTCGCGTGGCTCGCGCCGCGCGCCGCGACCGCCCAGCCCCTCCCTCCGTCGACGGCGACGCCACCGGCCCAGACGCAGCGACCGCCCTCGCGGACGATCGCGCGCGAGGAGCCCGTGGTCGTCCGCTCGGAGACGGGCGAGGAGGCGGGCTTCCTCTCCACCGTGCCGATGCAGATCAACGGCGCGCGCGGGCCCTCCGCGCAGACCGGACGTCGCATCGACATCGACCTGCGCGACGCAGACATCCACAACGTGCTCCGCCTCCTCGCCGAGGTGGGCAACGTCAACATCGTCGCCTCCGACGACGTGTCGGGCAACGTCACCATCCGCATGCACAACGTCCCGTGGGACCGTGCGCTCGAGGTGATCCTCGCCGCGCGCTCGCTCGGGATGCAGCGCGACGGCAACATCATCCGCATCGCCCCGCAGTCCACGCTCGACAAGGAGCGCGAGCTCGCGATCGAGCGCGCCAAGCAGAACCAGCAGCTCGAGCCCCTCGAGACCCGGCTCATCCCGGTGAGCTACGCCACCGGCGAGAACATGGCCCCGCGCGCCCGGGAGCTCCTGTCGAGCCGCGGCTCGCTCTCGGTCGACGCGCGCACCAACGTGCTGATCGTCCGGGACATCGCGAGCAACCTCAACCAGGTCGAGCAGCTCGTGCGGTCGCTCGACACGCAGACCCCGCAGGTGCTCATCGAGGCGCGCATCGTCGAGGCGACGAGCCAGTTCTCGCGCGACCTCGGCATCCAGTGGGGCGGCGACTTCACCGCCAGCGGCTCCACCGGCAACCCGACGGGCATCGTCTTCCCGTCGAACCTCTCGACCGCCGGCGGCGCCACCAGCGGCAGCTCGCCGACCGCGGGCCTCTCGCCCACCTCGCAGCGCGTGGCCAACCCCAACTTCGCGGTCGACATGCCCGCCGCGGTCGGCACCGGGGCCGGCGGCGCCATCGGCTTCGCCCTCGGCTCCATCGCGCAGAACCTCAACCTCAACGTGCGCCTCTCGGCCGCGGAGAGCTCCGGCGTCCTGCGCATCGTCAGCTCGCCACGCATCCTCACGCTCGACAACACCGAGGCGTCGATCGCCCAGGGCACGCTCATCCCCTTCTCCCAGGTGAGCGCGGCCGGCGTGCAGACCGCCTTCCAGGAGGCGAAGCTCCAGCTCCGCGTCCGCCCGCACGTCACCGCCGACGGCTACGTCAGCATCCACGTCCGCGTGACCCGCGACGAGCCCGACTTCAACAACACCGGCGCCCGCGGCGACCCCACCATCCTCAAGCGCGAGGCCGAGACCGACCTCTTCATCCAGGACGGCCGCACCGCCGTCATCGGCGGGATCTACACCCGCAACACCGGCCGCAACGTCGAGCAGGTGCCCTTCTTCGGCGACATCCCGATCCTGGGCCTGCTCTTCCAGCGCCGCCGCACCACCGACCGCCGGTCGGAGATGCTGATCTTCATCACCCCGCGCATCGTCAACCGGGCCGAGGCGCTCGGACGCTGAGCGCCCCCAACGTTTCGTCGCCGCGGAGGCCCCGCCCCCGCCGCCCCGAGAGCCCGCGAAGGGCCGTCGGGAGGCGGGGGCGGGGCCTCCGCGCGTCGGAGCTCCGGCGGCCGCGCGCGCGTCGGTACAAAAGTCGCGAAGCGCGCGCGCCTGCCCTATCCTCGCGGTCATGACTGCCACGCCCCGACCCCACCGAACCCCTCGCTTCCGCACCCTCCTCGCGGCCGGCGCCCTCGCGGCGGGAGCCGGGTGCGCGGACAACGAGATCTCCGTCTACATCCGGCTGATGAAGGCCCCCGTCGTCCAGATGGGGGTGTGCTCCGTCACCAACGACGTCTCCGGCAACACCACCACCGAGGGCATCCTCGACCTCGCCTTCCGCCGCACCTACAACCTCGCGCCGCTCGTCCAGAACAACATCGTCTCGCGCCTCGACAACTCGGCCGGCCGCCCCGAGTCGAACGCCGTGATCATCGAGGGCTACATCGTCGAGGTGCACGAGGACTCGCCCACCGGGCCGCTCTACCAGCCCGCGGGGTCGACCTTCAACAACCCCTTCTCCGTGTACCAGTCGCTGATCATCAACGCCGCGACCTCGGGCACGGCCCAGTACGGCGCGACCATCTTCGAGGCGATGCCGCAGCAGATCGGCGAGGCGCTCTACCAGGACATCTGCGTGGCCTCGATGGGCATCACCGAGGTGCCCGGCGTGCCGCGCGGGACGTGCGTGCCGCGCTACAACACCAACGTCGTCAAGCGGCTCATCCTGAGCGTGTCGGCCTTCGGGCACACCGGCGGCAACGTCGCGGTGCAGACCCCGAAGTTCAACTTCCCGGTCACCACCTGCTGCGGCTGCCTGCGCAACTTCCCCGTCGCCGTCGCCACCACCACGACCGACGCGGGCCCGGGCACGGTGGTCAACCCCTCGTGCTCGCGCGAGCTGCCCGCCGCGTCGCCGGCCTCGTGCGCCAACTTCTTCGGGCAGGACTACCCCGTCTCGTGCGGGCTCTGCGCCGACTCGCTGCCCAACGTGTGCGAGCCGACGGGCCACTCCTTCAACGCCACCACCGTCTGCCCGCGCTGATCGTCGCCGCTTTCTGGACGGCGGCGCCCGCGCGTTGCTAGCTCCGTCGTCGCCGTGCGACGCCCCACCGCCCCCCTCCTCGCGCTCTCCCTCACGCTCCTCGCCCCCGCCGCGCGGGCCGACCCGCCGACGCTCCGCCCCGCGGGTTCGCTCCGCGACGGCCTCGTCGTCGAGGGCTGCCGCGGCGCCCGCTGCGAGCCCTGGGTGCGCTTCCCGGCGCGGCCCTACCGCTCGTTCGTCGAGGCGCGGGTGAGCCCGTCGGGGCGCTTCTTCTACGTGTGGTCGCGGCCCGACGGCGGCGCGCGCGAGCTCGACGTCTTCGCCGTCCCGACGCGCGAGGCGCAGCTCGCCAACCGCCGCGGCCACTGGTCGCCCGGCGCGGGCGGCGAGCTCGCCTGGGTGGCCGGCGACCGCCTCTGGCACGCCTGGCGCTGCGGCTCCGACTGCGGCGTCGCGCAGCTCTACTCGGCGACGGGCGCGACGCTCCTCTCGCTGACGGGCCAGGACATCGAGCGCTCGCGCGACGGGCGCTTCGCCGCGGTGGCGACGCGCGCGGAGGCCGTGCTGGTCGACCTCGCGCGCGCCGCGATGCGGACGCACCGGGGCCCCGACGGGCTCTCCTACGTCCGCGGCTCGCTCGCGGTGGCCGATGACCACGCCGAGCTCGGCTTCGAGCCCGCCTCGCACGACGACAACGACCGCGTCGACGGCGGCCGCACGCTCCGCATCCCGCTCCCCGCCGAAGCCCCCGCCGCCGTGGCGACGCGGCCCGCGGCCCCGCGCGCGACCGCGGCGGCCCCGGCACGCGCGGCGCAACCCACACGCACGGCGGCCCCGGCGCGTCGGCCCGCGCTGCGGGCGGCGGCGGCGCGGCCTACTCGGCCTTCTCGGTGAGGGAGCGGAGGTCGGTGGCGGCGCTGTCGCGGAGGCGCGCGACGTTGTCGGCGTAGTGCAGGAGGAGGGCGCGGTTGTCGCCCACCGCGAGGTTCTGGATCTCCAGGGCGCCGATGCGGTCCTCGGGGGTGAAGGCCGACGCGGTCTTCTCCATCGAGAGCTTGTCGGGGTCGTAGGAGGCGTGCGCGGCCTCGGTGCGCAGGATGCTGTAGTCGTCGCCGCGGCGGAGCTGGAGCGTGACCTCGCCCGTGATGGCCGGCGCGACCCAGCGGGTGAGCGCGTCCTTGAGCATCAGCGCCTCGGGGTCGTACCACTTGCCCTCGTAGAGCAGGCGCCCGAGGCGGCGGCCGAGGGTGACGTAGAGGTCGGTGGTGGCCTCGTTGTGCACGGCCGACAGGATGCGCTCGTACGCGACGTGGAGCAGCGCCATGCCCGGCGCCTCGTAGATGCCGCGGCTCTTGGCGTCGATCACGCGGTTCTCGATCTGGTCGCTCATGCCGAGGCCGTGGCGCCCGCCGATCGCGTTGCACTCCGCGAAGAGCGCGAAGGGCGACGGGAACTGCCGCCCGTTGATCGCCACCGGCCGCCCCGCCTCGAACGCGATGGTGACGTCTTCGAAGTCGATCTTCGTCTCCGGGCGCCAGTGGGCCACGCCCATGATCGGGTTGACGATGTGCATCCCCTGGTCGAGGTGCTCGAGGTCCTTCGCCTCGTGGGTCGCGCCGAGCACGTTGGCGTCGGTGCTGTACGCCTTCTCGGCGCTCATGGTGTACGGGAGGCCCACCGAGTCGAGGTAGGCGCTCATCTCGCGGCGCCCGCCGAGCTCGGTGACGAAGCGCGTGTCGAGCCAGGGCTTGTAGATCTTCAGGTCGGGGTCGATGAGGATCCCGTAGCGGTAGAAGCGCTGGATGTCGTTGCCCTTGTGCGTGCTGCCGTCGCCGAAGACGTGGACGTCGTCGTGGCGCATCGCGCGGACGATGGCGGTGGCCGTCACCGCGCGGCCGAGGGGCGTGGTGTTGAAGTACTTCTTCCCGCCCACCGAGAGGTGGAAGGCGCCGCACTGGAGCGCGATGAGCCCCTCGCGCACCATCGCCTCGCGGCAGTCGACGAGCCGCGAGAGCTTCGCGCCGTGCTGGTCGGCGATCGGCGGGATGTCCGCGGGGTTCTTCTCGTCGGGCTGCGCGAGGTCGGCGGTGTAGGCGTACACCTCGAGGCCGTTGCGCGAGAGCCAGGCGACGGCCGTGCGGGTGTCGAGGCCCCCGGAGAACGCGATCGCGAGCCGGGTGCCGGGCGGCGGGAGGGAACGGTAGATCCTGCTCATGGCGCGCGGTGGTATCACCGAAGCGCCGCCGCGCGGAGGGGGATTCTCAGCGCCTCACGCGTCGGGCGGCGGCCCCGCGTCGATCGGCGGGTTGCACGACGAGATGCCCACCACCCAGCGCCCGCCCGAGCACATCCCGAAGCTCATGCTCGACGGGGGGCAGGTGCCCCAGGTGCACGTCTGCCCTTCGAAGGAGCACGCCGCGCCGGTGGGCGGCACGGTCGTCGGGCACGGAGGTGGCCCGGCGTCGGGCGGCGGCGGGTTGCACGTGCTCACCACCACCTCCCACGTCCCGCCCACGCAGCGCGCCTCCGTGGTGGGGCGCCCGAGGCAGTCGCCGTAGGTGCACGTGCGGCTGAGCGACGGGTCGCAGGCGCCGGAGGGCACCGTCGGCGGGCACGTCGCGGGCGTGGCGTCGGGGAGGTCGGGCGGGGGATTGCCGAGGTCGGGGCGGGGGAGCTCGGCGTCCGTCCCCACCTCCACGTCGGCGCCGGCGTCGCCCTGCGGCGTGGGCACCTGGACCACGGTCGACCCGCAACCGACGCCCACCAGGGCGCTCGACGCGAGGGTCACCACGAACGAGGCGCGGAGGGATCGTCTGGCGTGCATCGGGCGGCCGTATCGCACGGCCCGTGCCGCGCGGAAAGGCGGATGGTCGGGCGGGGAGCGGGAGCGCGCGGTGTGCACGGACGTCACGCCACCGGCACGGCGCGGCACAGCACAGCGTCAGGAGGGCCGCACGGGCTCCTCGGAGAGGGCGTCGTCGCCCGGCGCTTCGACGTCATCGCCGAGGTGGCGGCGGCCGGCGGCGACGACGAGCGCGAACTGCGTGAGCGTCAGCATCGGCGTCACCATCAGCATCCCCGCCGCGCCGTAGGGGAAGCGCGCCGCCAGCCAGAGGGCCGCCGCGAGGATCGCGACGTTGAGCGGGACGACCACCATGGTCGCGGCGGAGAGCGCCTCGCGGAAGGGCCGGAGGTCGCCCGCGAGGAGCGTGAGGCCGACGCGGTGCATCCGCGCCGCGGCCCAGCAGCCGAGGGGGTACGCCGGCACGAGCACGGCGTTGACCGACTGTTCGAAGTCCCAGTGGTGCCCGGGCGAATCGAAGAGGAACATCACGCCGAGCAGCCACGGGAGCCCCGCGATCAGCGCCGCGCCGAGCGGGAGGTAGCAGGTGAACGCGACGAGGCGCACCCACAGCGGGGCCCGGTCGCGCGTCGTCCGCTCGCTGGTGACGTCGACCCGCGTGCCGCGGAAGGCCCCGGCGCCGAGGTCGAACGACTCGGTCGAGCGGAGCACGCGGACCCAGCGGAAGCGCCCGGCGTTCTCGTCCGAGGCCCACGCGATCAGCGGCCCGAGCACGCCCACCACGGCGATGATCGCCAGCACGAAAAGGAGCTCCATGGTGCGTAACCCTAGGGCGCGCGGGGCGGCGCGGCCAGCGCGGCGGGCGCGAGCGGTCGCGGCGGGGCGCCGAGCGGTCGCGGTAGCGCTACCGACGCGCGCCGGGCTCGTCGGGGAAGGTCGCCTCGTGCGCCGCCACCAGCGCCTCCAGCGTCACCTCGCCCGGCGGGAGCTTCGCGAGGAAGGCCTGCGCCTGCCGCACCGACTCCTCGCTCGCCACCTCGCTGTCGCACGCGATCGACACGATCGAGAGCGTGTGGGCCACCGAGGCGAGCGTCTCGATGACGCCCTCCGCGTCGTTGCCGCGCGGCGCGGCGCCCTTCAGCGACATCAGCGCCATGCTCGCGTGCCAGAGGGCCCGCCGCGTCTGGAGCCGCGTGTTGAGCGCGAGCTCCACCGCGCTCATCGCGCCGCCCACGCGGAGCTTGAAGTCCGTCCAGCGCGCGCCCTGCTCGTCGAAGATGGTGTTGAGCACCGACTCGTACACCCGCAGGATGGCGGGCGCCGCCTCGGTGAGCCGCTGGACCTCGGGCCGCGTCATGCGTTGCATGCGCGCGGGTATACCGCGAACGGCGGGGACGCGTCGCGCACGTGTGACATACTGCGTCCGGGCAGACCGGCGGTGGCGATCAGCGGGGGGCGGCGCGGACGATCCCCTTGAGGACGCCGACGATCTGCTCGGCCTCGGCGCGCTCGGAGTACTCGCGGGAGCTCTCGACCGTCAGCGCGGGCCGGTCGCCGTCGAGCGATACGCCCTCCCCGCGGACGAAGGTCCAGGTGTCGCTGACGGTGTAGCAGCCGTACATGACGGCGGGCGCCGCGCGCGACGAACCCGCGTTGGCCGCCATCGCCGCCAGCATCTCGCCGTACAGCTGCCACTGCGGGTTGACGGCCTCGAGGCCGCGCTTCGCCTCGACGACGACGAGGAAGGGCGCCTCGACCGTCCCCGAGAGGCTGGTCGCGAGGGCCCCGTCGAGCGTCCCCGCCAGCTCGAAGCGCGCGAAGCGGGCCTCCAGCGGGACCTGCGCGAACGCCTGCACCTCGCGGCTCTCCGCGAGCACGAGCAGGGGGTAGATCGCGCGCGACCAGATCGTGGCCTCGTTGAGCAGGGTGAGCGGCCGGTCGACGAGGGACTCCCGCAGCGCGTCGATGCGCGCGCGCTCCCGCGCATCGAGGGGCTGCGCCAGCGAGGCCCAGCGCGCGGCCGCCACCCCGAGGTCCCGAAACGTCACGAGCGAGCGGAGCGTCGCGGCGTCGAGCTCGGAGAAGGTGTAGCGCGCCATGCGGCGAGTAGGGCACCGGGGGAGAGGCACCGTCAAGCGCGTCGCGGCGTGGGGCGACGGGCATGGCTCAGAGCGCGTGGCGCGGTCCGCGCGCGAAGGCGCGGCACCACGCGGCGGTGCTCGCGTCGGGGAGGGCCCGCCACGGCGGGCTCGACCCCATGTCTTCCGACCACCACCCGCGGACGCTCGACCAGTCGCACGCCGAGGGAGGGCGCGGGTTGCCAAACTCATCGACGCACGCGACGTGCGACGAGCGCCACACACCCGAGCCCCGCTCGGGGTAGTCATTGCAGGTGCAGAGGCCGTCGACCCGAGGCTCCCCGTCGACGAGCCGAACCCGCAGCGCGGCGGAATGAGCCCAGGTGTCGTGGCCGTGGCCGGAGGGGTTCTCGCCGAAGACATCGGTCACGTAGCCAATGACCAACCGCCGTCGCGGGCCCTCGCGTACGAGGCTCCAGGCGAAGGGGGCGGCGGGGAGGGTGTCGCGGACGCTGTCGCGCGACCACGGGGCGCCGCGCGCGAGAACCCGGGCGCGCCACCGTCCGTCGAAGGGATGAAGCAGCACCAGGCCGGAGGCGGTGTTCTCGGGGGCAGGATCGACGCGGGGGGAGACCTGGAGCAGGAGCTCGTCGCGGCCGTCGTCGTCGAGGTCGACCGAGGCCGAGGCCGTCACCGTGGCCCCTTCGGCCAGCACCGCGGAGGTGGCCGTCGTGACGTCGGCGCGTAGCAGGTCGGGGTCGTCGAAGCGCCACGGCGCCGCGCTCATCGAGTCGTCGGCCCAACGGACCGCGTCGCCGAAGGGGACCGTTCCCGCGAGCCCTTGGGCGGACGCGGCGTGGGCGAGGAGCCACGCCGCGAGGCCGGACGCACACACCGCCGCGGCGCGTGAACGCCCGGTGCGCAAGGGAGTTCGAGCAGATTCGTCGCGCATGAGATGGCCGCGACGCACCCGCCGTGCCGCGGCACGCGCGTTGATGTACGCGGCGGCCATGAGCGCCGTGCGCACCACCGGGGGGCCCTACCGACACGCCCGCTTCGAAGTCCCCAGCCCGCCGCGCCGCACCCGCTGGGGCTTCGTGGCGGTGGGCCTCGCCCTCGCGGCGCTCCTCGAGCGCGGCGCCCGCCGCGTCCCGGTCATGCGCACGGCCGTGGGCGAGGTTCGCCGCGACGCCGCGCCCTACCACGTGCTCCGCTTCCCCGCGGAGCGCGTCGAGCCGCTGCGCGACGTCGTCGCCTTCGCCCCGAGCAGCGACGGGCTGCTCCTCGTTCGGACGGACGGCACGGCGTGGGCGCTCGACGCCTACGCTGACGAAACGAGCCGGGCCGTCGCGCGGCGGACCTTCGCGCCCCCGTGGCGGTCGGACGCCCGCGCCGCGCTCGGCGTCAGGCACTACGGCGACTACGTCGAGACCCCGCGCGCTCACTGCCTCTGGATCGACGCGCAGACCGAGGAGTGCGAGCGGGGCGAGCGGACGCGGGTGATGCGAGACGACGCCGACGGGGACGGCCGCGCCAGGTACCACGACACCCCCTGCGAGCTCCGCGGCGACGGCTCCGTGCGCTGCCGCGGGGGCGTCGCCTCGGGGCGCGTGCGGTGGCGCTCCCGTCCCGCCCCCATCGCGGCGGACGCCCGCTTCCGCGCGCTCGCGATGGCCGACGACGACACCTGCGGCGTCACCGTCTCCGGCGATGTGCGCTGCTGGGGCCCTTCGCTGCGGTCCGTCCGCGGCGTGCGGGACGCCCGCGCGCTGGCGCTCCGGCACGGCCTCGGCTGCGCGCTCCTCGCGGGCGGCGACGTCTCGTGCTGGCCGACGCGCGCGGACGGCGCGCCCGTCTCGGAGCCCGTCGCGACGCGCGTCGAGCCGCTCCCGCCCGCCGTGTCGATCGCCGCCACGGCGGAGGCCACCTGCGCCCTCGACGCGGCCGGGACGGTGCGGTGCTGGGGAGCCTTCGGGCGCGCGTGGCCCGGGCACCCGCGGGCCTACCGCGCCACGCGCCCGCTCGACGTCGCGCTGCCGGCGCCCACGGCTTCGCTCCACCCGACGGCGGAGCACGTCATGTGCGCGCGGGACGCACGCGGCGTCTCGCGTTGCTGGGGTGGCGCACCCGACCGGTGGACCTTCACGCGCCCGGTCGAGACCCTCGGCGACGCCACCATGGAGGCCGTCTGGGAGGAGGAGCCGCCGGTCCGGGCCGACCTCGAGCTCCTCGACGACGGCCGCGTGATCGCACGCAACCCGCTCGCCCCGCGCGGTTGGAGCGTGCTCGGCGACCTCCCGCGGGCCGTCGCGCTGGTGGCGGTCGACCCGATCGAGCGATCGGACGGACGCTCCGTCGCGCCGCACGCCTGCGCCCTCGCGCGGGACGGTGTGGCGTGGTGCTGGGGCGACAACCGCGCCGGTCAGCTCGGGCTCGACGACGCCGTGGACGCCGACGCGTGGACCACCGTCCACGTCACTGCGGGCGAGACCGCGGCGTCGCCGGGGCGCTAGACTCGCCGCCCTCATGGCGAAGGGCCCCGCTGCGTCGCAGCTCATCCTCGGCGCGGCCCTCTGCGCGGCGCT
Source organism: Polyangiales bacterium (assembly GCA_046351555.1). Taxonomy (GTDB): domain Bacteria; phylum Myxococcota_A; class Polyangia; order Polyangiales; genus CAISKJ01. The sequence continues at coordinate 6,480 of JAXLYI010000044.1, read as the reverse complement.
CGCCCTCCGCGGCCCCGCCCTCCGCGCGCAGGAGCGGCCGCACGCCGAGTCGTGGCTCGTGCCCGCGCTGCACGGCGTCGGGCTGCTCGCGACGCAGCGGGTGGGCGCGATGCTCCTCTGGCCGCACGCCTTCAGCCTGGAGGACGGCGACCGCAACCTGCGCTTCCTGCAGATGGCGTACACCGAGCCGCCGAAGTTCGACGCGTCGCGGAGGGTCTTCGAGTGGGACGGCGACCGCTGGCAGATCAATTTCGTCGGCCACGGGCTGATGGGCTCCGAGCTCTACCTCCGCGCGCGGCAGTGCGGGCACGGGGCGATCCCGTCGATCGCCTTCGCCGCGGTGTCGAGCGCGGTGTGGGAGTACGGCGTCGAGGTGTACAACGCGCGGCCCTCGGCCAACGACCTCGTGTGGACGCCGCTCGGGGGCGCGCTGATCGGCGAGCTGCGGTTCGTGACGTGGGAGCTGGCGGGGGGGCTGCCGCGGGGCTGGCGGGCGGTGCTGCGGGCCGTGGTCGACCCCTTCGGCGAGGTGGAGCGGGCGCTCGGGACGCCCTGTTAGCTCAGCGCCCCGGCGGGGCGGCGGCGCGGGCGCGCGGCTCGGCGTGCGAGATCGCCTGGAGCGCGGGCGCGGTGAGCTCCTCGCAGCGCGCGCGCACCGGGGGCGTGCGCTCGGGCGTGGCGGCGAGCTCCTCCTGGAGCTGGCCCTGGAGGTTGACCACGCGCACGGGGCCCCACGCGCGGAGCAGCTCCTTGAGGGCCACCGTCTCGCGGCGAGGGGCGTTCTCGCCCTGCTCCTGGGCGCCGGCGCAGGCCTGGATCTGCTGGGCGAAGGTCGCGTCCTGCGGGAGGCGCGCGGCGGCGGCGCACGGCGGCCCCACCTCCACCTGCGCCTCGGCGTCGCCCACCACCACCACCGAGGCCCGCTCGGGGTGGATGTAGCGCTGCGCGATCGCCTGCGCGCCCGCGGCGTCGACCTGCTGCACGCGGGTGCGGTAGCTGTCGTACCAGGTGTCGGGCAGGCCGTAGACGCGCATCCCCGCGATGAGGTCGGCGATGTTGCCGGGCGTCTCGACGGTGAGGGCGAAGCTGTCGACGAGGTACGAGCGCGTCTGGGCCATCTCCGCGTCGGGCGACGCCGACGAGGTGAGGCAGTTGATGTGGGTGAAGAAGGCCTGCATCGCGTCGCCGGTGACGGGCGTGCGCACCTGCCCCGCCGCGCCCCAGGTGCCGACGTCGACGCTGCTCGAGAGCCGCGCGTAGGCGCCGTAGGTGAGCGAGCGGAGCTCGCGGAGGTCCATGAAGAGGCGGGCCGAGGCGCCGCCGCCGAGGATGTGGTTGGCGACGGTGAGCGGCACGTAGTCGTCGTCGCGGCGGCGGAGCGAGGGGTTGCCGATGCGGATCACGCTCTGCGCGGAGCCCGGCCGGTGCACGAGCACCACCTGACGCGCGGTCGGCTGCGGCGGCGCAGGGAGCGCGGGCGCCGGGGAGACCCCGCGCGGGACGGCCCCCATCGTGCGGTTGACGATCGGGTCGAGCTGGGCGGGCGTGAGGTCGCCGACGACGACGAGCATCATGTTGCCGGCGAGGTAGCGCTGGCGGTGGAAGGCCATCACGTTGGCGCGCGTCATCGCGGTGAGCGCGGCGGCGGTGGTGTCGAAGCGGCCGTAGGGGTGGCGGTCGCCGTACACGGCCTGCGCGAAGGCGCGCTGCGAGAGCCAGCCGGGGTCGTTCTGGCTGCGCTCGAGGCGGTCGCGCTCGCGGCGCTTGAGCTTGTCGAGCTCCACCTGCGGGAAGGTGCTCTGCGTGAGCACCTCCGCGAGCAGCGAGAGCGCGGTGTCCGCGTGGTCCTTCAGCACCGACACGGAGAACGTGGTGGTGTCGGGGCCGGTGAGCACCTCCAGGCTGCCGCCGACGAACTCGATCGCCTCGGCGATCTGCGCGCTGGTCTTGGTGCGCGTGCCCTCCTTGAGCATGTCGCCGGTGATCGACGCGAGGCCCGGGAGGTTGGCCGGGTCGTGCGACGCGCCCGCCCGCACCGCGAGCCGGATGTGGACGACCGGGAGCGTGTGGTACTCCACCGCGTTGAGCTCGAGCCCGTTGGGCAGGCGGCGCCGGCGGATCGCGGGGAGGTGGACGTCGCGCGCGGGCCCCGGCGCGGGCGGCTCGGCGTGCACCACGGGGGCGTGCGGCGTCTCGTCGGGCGGCGGGGTGTTGCTCGCGGTGTTGCCGTCGGTCGCGTGCGTGGTGGTCTGCGGCGTCGGGGTGTTCGAACTCCGGCACGAGGCGGCGGCGAGGAGCGCGGCGAGGAGGGCGGTGTGGCGGTTCATGCTAGCGGGCTCCGGTGGGGGCGGCGGCGGGCGCAGCGGGCGCAGGTGCAGCAGGCGCAGCAGGCGCAGGTGCAGCAGGCGCAGCGGGCGCAGGCGCGGCGGCCTGCGCGCGGGGCAGCACGTCGAGGACGGTGCGGTTGGTGGCGGCGAAGTACTGCCGCGCGACGCGCTGCACGTCCTCGCGGGTGACGGCGAGGTAGCGGTCGAGCTCGGTGCGCAGCAGCGACGCGTTGCCGTCGTAGAGCTCGAACTCCGCGAGCTGACGCGCCCGCGCGAGGTTGCTCTGGAGCCCGAAGACGAACTGGCGCCGCACGAGGTTCTTCACCTTCTCGAGCTCGCGGTCGGTGACGCCCTCGCTCGCGACGCGCTCCATCTGCTGGTAGAGCACCTCGCGCACCTCGGCGCCGGTGTGGCCCTGGGCGACGAGGCACCACACGCCGAACACGTCGGGGCCGCGGCGGTCCTCGGTGTAGACGTTGATCTCGCTGGCGATCTCGCGCGTCTTCACCAGGTCCTGGTGGAGCCGCGAGCTCTCGCCCATGCCGAGCACCGCGCCGAGCACCTCCAGGGGGTAGTGGTCGGGCGTGCGCCGCGCGGGGATGTGCCACACGACGTGGAAGGCCGGGAGCTGCGCCTGCGGGTCGGTCATCGAGTCGGTGCGCTCGGCCGTCTGGGCGGTGAAGCCCGGGTCCTGCCAGGCGGGCGCGCGGCGCGCGGGGATCATCCCGAAGTGCCGGCGCACCATCTCCATGAGCTGCGCGGGCTCGAAGTCCCCGGCGACGGAGATCACCGCGTTGTCGGGGGCGTAGTAGCGGTCGTGGAAGGCGCGCACGTCGGCGAGGGTGGCGGCCTGGAGGTCGCGCATGTCGCCGATGGTGCTGTGCTCGTAGGGGAAGTACCCCTGGTACGACAGCTCGTCGCGCCGCAGGAACGACAGCATGTACGGGCGGTTCTCGTACGACTGGCGGCGCTCCTCCATCACGGTCTGGCGCTGGTTTTCGAAGTTCTCCGCGGAGATGTTGAGCGAGCGCATGCGGTCGGCCTCGAGGAAGAGCCCGAGCTCCACCGCGCTCGACGGGAGCGTCTCGAAGTAGTTCGTCCTGTCCTCGCTGGTGGTGCCGTTGAAGCTCCCGCCGCGGGTCGAGATGAGCCGGAAGTGCTCGCCCTTCCCGACGTTGGCGCTCCCCTCGAACATCATGTGCTCGAAGAGGTGCGCGAAGCCCGAGCGCCCGCGCTCTTCCACCCGCGCGCCGACGTCGTAGTAGACGGCCACGGCCACCGTCGGGGCGCTGTGGTCGGGGCTCATCACCACGCGGAGCCCGTTGTCGAGCCGCTCCACCGTCACCGGCACGGGGAGCTCGTCGCCGCGCGCGGCGGCCGTGAACGCGAGCGCGCCCAGGAGCGCGGCGCCGCGGAGGCAGGTGGTCAGGGAGGTTCGCATCGTCGCCGCGGCGGCGTAACACTCCCCGCGCCCCCCTTTCAAGCGCCTTCGCGGTTGACGGGGAGGCGGGAGAAGCGCTTTCCCTACCGCTCGATGCGCGCGACCGCTCCCCCCCTCGCAGCCTTCACCGTCCTCGCCGCGTGCGCGCGCCCCAACGCCCCGCCCCCGCGCCCGCCCGCGGCCCCGCTCGCTTCCGCCGCCCCGCCCGCGCCCCGCGCGCCCCTCGCGCCCGTCGCCGAGCGCGACCTCCCGCGCGTCTTCGCCGACGGGCGCGCGCAGGACGTCGACCTCGACGGCCTCCCCGACCGCGTCCGCGAGGTGGCCCTCCTCCCGCGCAACACGCCCGACCCGACGCTCCCCGCGCCCGCCCTCGTGGCCCACGCGCTCCCCGACGGGCGCTTCGCGCTCGACGACGACCTCACCCGCGCCGCCCTCCGCGCGGTGTGCCCCGACGACCCGCCGCTCACGTACCGCCCCGCGTCCGGCGAGGCCCCCGAGGAGCGCGCCGAGCGCCTCAACAGCCTCCTGCTCGACGCCTGGTGCCAGCAGGCCTGGGGGCGCGACCTCGCCGGCCTCACCGCCGCCCTCCGCGACCTCCAGCGAACGGTCGGGGCCGACGCGCTCCGCACCGACCAGATCGACGCCATCGCGCAGGTGCTCCGCGAGTTCGCGCCGCCCATCACGCTGGAGCCCGTGCGGGCCGCGACGCTGCCCGACTTCCCGCTGCGCGCTTCGCCCGGACCGCGCCGTGGGGGCGACGACCCGCCGCCACCCGCCGCCTGCCGCGCCGCGCTCGCCGACAACGCCCGCGCCGTGGCCCAGGCCGACGCGCTCGGCGCCCGCGTCGGCGCGCCCGCGAGCGAGTCGTACTCCCTCACGGCCCAGTACACCGACGAGGGCCTGTGTGCGGTGCGGGGCGCGGAGGTGTGGGCGATCCGCCTGTCGCAGCCGCGTCTGCGCGACGAGACGCTGAGCCTCGAAGCGGCACTCACCTACGAGCGCGGTCGCGCGCGGGGCTTGATGGCGCTGCCGGCCTTCTCGTACCGGCAGTTCGAACACCGCTGGGCGACGCTCGGCGCGGTGTTCGACTGGGACGGCGACGGCGCGGCGGAGGCGGTGGTTCGCCTGCACCGGTGGGTGCACGAGGACGACGGCGGAGACGAGGTGCGGGTGGTGACGGCGCGCGGCGGCGCGGTGACGCCCTACGCGCCCGCGGCGAGCGTCGACGGCGTGGCGGGGGTGGCGGACGTCGACGGCGACGGACGGCCCGACCTGGTGCTCCGGTCGCCCTGGCACGTGGTCGAGTCGTGCGGGCCGGGGCCGCACGTCGTCGAAGGGCCCCAGCGCTTCGCCCGCTCGCTGCCCGACGGCACCTTCCGCGCGGACGACCCCGCGGTTCGTGCGTACCTCGGGCGCCGGTGCGACGAGGCCGCGCGCGACGGGGTGCTCGAGAGCGACGGCGGCGCGAACGAGCTGCTGGCGGTCGTGTGCGCGCGTCGCGCCGGGGCGGGCGCGGAGGCGGTGGTGGCGGCGCTGCGCGCGCGGCACCGGGGGGCCCCGCGGCTGGGCGTGGGCGACGGGTGCGTGAGCTTCCCCGACCTCGCGGCCAACGCGCTCGTCGCGCCGTGAGCGGGGGCGACGATCGCCACCGGTGGGGGTGGCGATCGTGGGTGGAGACCGTACGATCGCCACTGGTGGGGGTGTCGATCGTGGGTGGGGACTGTTCGATCACCACCGGCGGGGGTTGCGATCGAAGACCGAGACCGCACGATCGCCACAAGGGCGTGTGTCGATCGAAGACCATTGGCCTTCAATCGTGATTGGACGGGTCACGATCGGCCGTGGGAGCGCCGTTCAAAGTGCCAAGAGAGGTCACGATGGGCACCCCGACGAGCACCCCGACCACCTACTCCGCCGCCGCGCTCGCGAAGGCGGTGGGCCTGCGCGTCCCCACCATCCACCACTACCTCCAGCAGGGGCTGTTGCCGCACCCGCCTCGGCGCGGGCCCGCCACCGCCTACACCGAGGAGCACCTGCTGCGGCTCCGCGCGGTGCGGAAGATGCGTATGCGGGGGCTGACCCTCGCGCGCATCAAGGCGAAGCTCACGGCGATGTCGCTCGATCAGGTGCGGGCGATGGTCGAGCCGCCGCCGCCGCCCGCGCCCGTGGCGCCCTCGGCGAGCGTCGACCCCGCGGCGGAGCGGTGGGAGCGTGCGACGCTGGTTCCGGGGCTGGAGCTGATGGTGCGGGCCGACGCGGGGCCGCTGGTGCTGCGCCTCGCGCGGGAGATCATGGCGACGTACCGGGCGGGGTGAGGCCCACGGGTCGCGCATCCTGCGCGTCAAGGCGCGCTATGGCATCGACGCCGCCGCCCGCCGCCACGCCGCTCGCTGCCACGCCGCCCGCTGGGGGCACCCTACGCTCTCCAGCACGCGTAAGGTACACGCCGACGCGGAGCGCCCCCGCGAGCCTGTTGCGCCAGCCCGGGCGCGGAGCTGAGGCGCCCGCCGCCAGGCCACTCGAAGTGTGCCGCGGGCAAGCTCGCACGGCGAGCTACGGGCGGCGCGCTACGGGCGGCGAGCTACGGGCGGCGAGCTACGGGCGCCTCAGCTCCGCGCCCGGGCTGGCGCAACAGGCTCGTCTGGGCGCTCCGCGGAGGCGTAGACATGATGCACCTGTTCCTGGGAGATCTCATGGTTGACGGGCGTGACG
>JAXLYI010000043.1:0-92898 GCA_046351555.1 Polyangiales bacterium | reverse complement strand
CGACGGCGACGACCGCGCGCGCACGGCGCGGGAGGGCTTCGCGGCGCGGACGCTCGTCTGGGAAGGCGAGAGCTACGTGACGGGCTTCGCGGCCGGCGCGGTGGTGGCGGTCGACGGGCACCGCGACGCCGACGACGGCGACTTCCTCCTCACGCGGGTCGAGCTCCGCGGCGAGAACCGCGACGAGCTCCGCGACGAGCGCGGCGTCGACCGGGCCCTCGCGAGCTACGAGAACCGCTTCGCCTGCGTGCACGCGGACGTCCCCTGGCGCAGCCCGCACCGCACGGCCCGCCCGGTGATCGAGGGCTCGCAGACAGCGACGGTGGTGGGCCCCGCGGGGGAGGAGATCTACACGGACGAGCACGGCCGGGTGAAGGTTCAGTTTCACTGGGACCGGGTGGGCCGTCGGGACGAGAAGAGCTCGTGCTTCCTGCGGGTGTCGCAGGCGTGGGCGGGGCCGGGCTGGGGCTTCGTCTTCCTCCCGCGCATCGGCATGGAGGTGATCGTCACCTTCCTCGAAGGGGACCCCGACCGGCCCCTCGTCACCGGCTGCGTCTACAACGGCGCAAACACGCCCCCCTACACCCTCCCCGACGAGAAGACCAGGAGCACCGTCAAGTCCAACAGCTCACCGGGCGGCGGCGGATACAACGAGATCCGATTCGAAGACCTCGCGGGCAGTGAAGAGGTCTTCCTCCACGCCCAGAAGGACTTCAACGAGGTGGTCGAGCACGACCACGCCACCGTGGTGCACAACGACCAGCGCAACACCGTCGACGTCAACCACTCGGAGAGCGTCGGCGGCGACCAGTCGCTCTCCGTCTCCGGCAACCGCACGAAGACCGTGCAGAAGAAGGAGACCAACACCGTCAACGGCGAGCGCCACACCACCGTGAAGCCGCTCGACAAGCTCACGGTCAACGGGACGATGGACACCGCGGTCACGGGCGACGAGGAGGTGGAGGTCAGCGTCGACCAGACCGTGCAGATCGCCCGGCACCGCACGACCACCATCACCGTCGACGACTCGCTCGACGTCGGCGGCAACAAGGACGACACCGTCCGCGGCGAGTACGTGGTCATCGGCGGCACGAAGGTGCAGGTGAACCAGGGCGGCACCTCGCTCACCTTCGAGGGCGGCCACGCGGCGCTCTCCGCGGCCTCCTACATCGAGCTCAAGCACGGCTCGGGCAGCATCCGCATCGAGGACAGCGGCAAGGTGAAGATCGTCGCGGGCCCCGAGCTCGTCGCCGGCACGGACGGGGCGGGCTTCCAGCTCAAGGACGACAAGATCGCGCTGGGGGCGACGGCGATCCAACTGATCGGCGGGGGCGGCGTGATGTCGCTCGACCCGTCGGGCGTGACGATGGCGGGCGCGATGATCAAGAGCGAGGCGACGGGCGACAACGAGGTGGCGGCGCCGATCGTCGTCATCATCTGAGGGAGCGGAGTCCATGACGGAGCCGTTGGAGAAGGTGAAGTTCAGCTTCGCGTCGCAGGGCGACCCCGCGGGGGCGTGGCAGGTGACGCGGCTCGCGGGCCACGAGGCGGTGGCCGAGCTCTACGAGTACGCCGTCGACCTCTGCAGCGAAGACCTCCACGCCGACCCCGACGCGCTGCTCGGGACGTCGTCGTCGGTGACCATCGCCCGCGGGGCCCGGGAGCGCCTCGTCCACGGCGTGGTGCGGCGCGTCGAGCGGACGGGCGTGCGCGGGCTCCGGCTGACGGCGCGGGTCTTCCTGGTGCCCGCGCTGTGGGCCGCGTCGAAGCGGGTCGACTCGCGGATCTTCCAGGAGAAGACCGCGGAGGAGATCCTGCGGACGGTGCTGGAGGGCGCGCTCGCGGCCTTCGGGCGCACGGTGCGGTTCGCGCTCGACCGCACGCCCGCCGAGCGGGAGTACTGCGTGCAGTACCGCGAGAGCGACCTCGATTTCGCCCGCCGGATCACGGAGGAGGAGGGCATCTGGTGGTACTTCGACCACACCGGCGAGAAGGAGGAGCTGGTGCTGGTCGACGCGCCGTCGAGCCTGCCGGAGGCGCCCTCGCTCGACGGCCCGCTGGAGGTCGCGGGCCCGGAGGCCGACCTGCGGGGGGCCGAGTCGATCCGGCATTTCGAGCCCGCGCGCGAGCTCCAGTCGACCAGCGTGGTAGCGCGGGACTTCGACTGGACGCAGCCGACCCTCGACCTCACGCGCGCCTCCCGCGGCACCGACGCGCAGGGGATGGACCGTGAGGTGTACGACTACCCCGCGGGCCTGGTGATCGGCCCCTACGACGCGGGCGCGAAGCGCTACACGGGCGACGACGGCACCGACCGGGCGCGCGTCCGCCGCGAGGCCCGCGACGCCCGCGCCGAGCGCTGCGCGGGCGAGTCCAACGTGGTGGGCTTCACCGCGGGCACCACCTTCGAGCTCGCGGGCCACGGCGACGCGTCGCTCGAGGGGCGCTACTTCCTCACGCGGGTGGAGATCGCCGGTGAGCAGCCCGAGCACTTCTACGACGACGCCCACGACGCAGCGACCACGGTCGCGGTCGACGAGCGCTACCGCAACCACTTCACCGCCTTCCCCGCCGACCGCCCCTGGCGCGCCCGGCAGAACGCGCCGCGCCCCCGCGTCGCGGGCTCGCAGACAGCGACGGTGGTGGGCCCCGCGGGGGAGGAGATCTACACGGACGAGCACGGTCGGGTGAAGGTTCAGTTTCACTGGGACCGGGTGGGCCACCGGGACGAGAAGAGCTCGTGCTTCCTGCGGGTGTCGCAGGCGTGGGCGGGGCCAGGCTGGGGCTTCGTCTTCCTCCCGCGCATCGGCATGGAGGTGATCGTCACCTTCCTCGAAGGGGACCCCGACCGGCCCCTCGTCACGGGCTGCGTCTACAACGGCGCCAACACGCCCCCCTACACCCTCCCCGACGAGAAGACCAAGAGCACCGTCAAGTCCAACAGCTCACCGGGCGGCGGCGGATACAACGAGATCCGATTCGAAGACCTCGCGGGCAGTGAAGAGGTCTTCGTCCACGCCCAGAAGGACTTCAACGAGGTCGTCGAGCACAACCACTCGACCCTGGTGCACAACAACCAGAGCAACTCGATCGACTGCAACCAGAGCGAGAGCGTCGGCGGCGACCAGTCGCTCTCGGTGACGGGCAACCGCACGAAGACGGTCGAGAAGAAGGAGACCAACACCGTCAACGGCGAGCGCCACACCACCGTGAAGCCGCTCGACCAGCTCACGGTCAACGGGCGCCGCGAGACGGTGGTCAACGGGACGCACACGCACGCCGTCCAGGCGGGCAACGGAGGTTCCGGCGACCAGACCGTCTCGATCGGGAACAACCGCGCCGTGGACGTCGGCGTCAACGACACCCTCGGCGTCGGCGGCAACAAGACCGACACCGTCGTCGGCAACTACACCGTCAACGGGGGCCCGAAGGTGCAGGTGAACCAGGGCGGCACCGCGCTCACCTTCGAGGGTGGCCACGTCGAGCTCGTCGCGGCGTCCTACATCCTCCTCACGCACGGCTCCGGCGCGGTGAAGATCGAGGACAGCGGCAAGATCGCCGTGGGCAGCGGGACGGAGATCGAGCTCACCTGCGGCGGGTCGACGGTCAAGGTGACGCCGTCGTCGATCACGCTCCAGGCGAGCGAGGTGCTGCTCTCCGCGGGCGGCGCGGTGAAGGTCGACGGCGGCGGCGTGGCGATCACCGGCACCAAGATCATGTCGACGGCAGGCGCGCTCAACATGATCGCGGGCGCCATGGTGAAGATCAACTGAGGGGAGGGCGCGATGGAGTCGTACGCCGCGCCGGTGCGGGAGCTGGCGGAGTCGCTGAAGTGGTTCGTGCGGGCGCGGGAGGTGCGGTGCCTGCACGCGACGGTGGAGACCGACCTGCGCAAGGCGGCGCTCACGCTGGTCGCCGCCCAGGAGATGCACCCCGACAACCGCGCGCCCTTCTTCGTGCTGGAGGAGCCCTTCGCCCGCGCCGACGAGGGCTGGGCCGCCCGCGTCGAGCGCCTCCGCGCGCACCACGAGACCCGCCGCGCGGCCTTCGCAAAAGAGAACGTCGCGCTCGCCCCGCTGCCGCCGCCCGACCCCGCCGCGGGCCCCGCAGGCTTCGCCGCGCAGCTCGCGCAGCTCCTCGCCACGAAGGTCGAGTGGAACGAGGGCCTCGTCGTCGCGCTCGCGCCCACGCAGGTCGACGACCCCGCGCGGTGGAGCGCGCTGGTCGAGCAGCTCGTGAAGGCCCCAGCCCTCGCGGAGGTGCGCTGGGTGGCGGTCGACCTGGAGTCCCCGACCCTCGGCGCGTGGGTCGACGACCTCGGCGAGCGCGGGATGCGCGTGCGCTGCGCGGTCGACGCCGCCGCGGCGCAGCGGGAGTTCGGGAGGATGCTCGACGCGATGGAGGCCGCGCCCGAGGGCGTGTCGGGCCCCGCGCGGACGGGCGCCGCGTGGCCGCGCGGGGTGGTCCCCCCGTCGCGGCCCGAGTACCCGGTGGCGACGCCGGCGGAGCTCGAGGCGACGCTCGCGGCCGCGGGGGTGGCGGTGCCCGCGTCGGCGAAGGTGGCGCCCGCGCTCGGGCTGAAGGTGCTCCGCGCGTCGCAGGCGATGCGGCAGCGGCGCGACGACGAGGCCGTCCGCCTCCAGCGCGAGGCGCGCGACCTGTGCCTCGCCCACGGCATGGTGCGCGACGGGGTGGTGATGGAGATGATCCTCGCGTCGTACCTGGTGCCGATGGAGAAGCGGCGCGAGGCGGTGGAGCTGTACCGCCAGGCCGCGGCGCGCGCGGAGGGGCATGGGTTCGGCGACCTGTCGGCGCAGGCCCACGTCGCGGTGGGCGCGCTCCACCTGCTCGACCGGCGCCGGGAGGAGGCCTACCAGGCGTACTACACGGCCGCGGTGCGCGCGGAGGAGGCCGACCAGAAGCCCCTGGCGATCGAGGCGTGGCGGCTGGCCGGCGAGACGCGCGCGGAGGCCGGCGACGAGGCGGGCGCGTCGGCGTGCTGGTCGCGCGCGCTCGAGGTGGCCGACGTCGCGTCGCCCCCGGAGGCGAAGGCGAGCAGCGCCGGCGAGGTGGCGGCGCGGCTGGCGGCGGTGTGCCGGGCGCGCGGGCTGGAGGCGCAGGCGCGGGCGCTCGACGCGCGGGCCGAGGCGCTCCTCGCGGAGCGGGCGCCGGCGGAGGGGGACGCGTGATCGCGTCGACGTGGCTCGACCTGGTGGTGGGTCTGGACATCCATTTCGAGATGGTGCCGATGCCGGCGCCGGTGCCGACGCCCTTCCCGCACCCCTTCGTCGGCATGGTGTCCGACCCCGCGGGGCTCGCGATGGGGATCGCCATCTCCAACACCATCGGGATGGCGATGGGCGGCTCCTTCAAGGGCCCCGTTCTCATCTGGGGGATGCCCGCCAACACCACCGGCACGGAGGCGAAGAACAGCTTCGTCCTCCCGCACTTCATCATCCCCCCGGGCACCATGTGGACGCCCATGCCCAAGGCCCCCAAGCCACCCTTCAAGGGCAAGACGCGCCCCCCCGACCTCCCCGTCGCGCCCGCCGGCGACGCCGTGATGATCACGGGCTCCAAGACCGTCACCACCATGGGCTCCAACCAGTGCCGACTCGGCGACCTCGCCATGAGCTGCGCCGAGCCCGTCCGCCTCCCCTCCTCCGCCGTCATCGCCATCCCCAAGGGGCCGATCGTGCTGGTCGGCGGGCCCCCCGCGGTCGACTGGGTGGCCGCGGCCATGGCCTTCATCAAGACCAAGACCATCGCCAACGAGCTCCACGGCCTCGTCGGACGCATCAAGAGCCCGCGCCTCCGAAACTTCTGCCACTGGCTCGTCTGCACCCTCACCGGCCACCCCGTCGACGTCGCCACCGGACGCGTGATGACACGCGCCACCGACTGGGAGCTGCCCGGACCCATCCCCCTCACCTTCGAGCGGCACTACAGCTCCGCCTGGTCGAACCGAGACTCACCGCTCGGGTACGGCTGGAGTCACTCGCTCGACCAGGCCGTCTGGATCGAGCGCGGCTGCGTCGTGTACCGCGCCGGCGACGGACGCGAGGTCGAGTTCGACACCTTCCCCCTGCCCGACCACGCCATGCGACCGGGCGACGAGGTGTGGGACCCGTTCAACCGACTCACGCTCCGCAACACGGCCCCGTTCGCGTGGGAGGTGGAGACGCCCGAGGGGCTCACCCACCACTTCGCGACGGTGAAGGGTGGCGACCCGAAAGTCGCGAGGCTCACGCGCATCGCCGACCGCGCGGGCCACGAGGTGCTGCTCACCTACGACCCGCAGGGCCGCCTCGACTACGCGCGCGACGCCGGCGGGCGCATCGTCCGCTTCGAGCACGACGCGCGCGGCAGGCTCGTGCGCGTGGCGCTGCCGCACCCGTCGGTGGAGGGGTGGGTGACGCACACGCGCTACGCGTACACCGACGAGGGCGAGCTCGCATCGGCCACCGACCCGCTCGGCCACGCGACGCGCTTCGAGTACGCCGGCGAGCACCTGCTGGTGCGGGAGAGCGACCGCTGCGGGTTCTCGTTCCACTTCGGGTACGACGGGGCGGGCACCGACGCGCGGTGCGTGCGGACGTGGGGCGACGGCGGCGTCTACGACCACGCGCTCTTCTACGACCCGAAGGCCCGGCGCACCACCGTCACCGACTCCCTCGGCAACACCACCCTCTACGAATTCAACGAGCTCAACCTCCTCGTCAAGCGCACCGACCCCCTCGGCCACGCGTGGCTCACCGAGTACGACCCACACGGGTGGAAGACCGCCGAGGTCGACCCACTCGGCAACGCCACCCGGTGGGCCTACGACCCGCGCGGGCGCTGCGTCGCCGTGACGACGCCGGACGCGGCGGAGGTCGCATTCACCTACGACGCCGCGGGCGACGTGGTCGAGCAGCGGGACGCGGTGGGGGGGCAGTGGGCCTGGTCGTACGACGCCCGGGGGCGCCTCACGGAGAGCGTGAACCCGGCCGGCCAGCGGCGCCGCTTCCACCACGGCGCGCTCGGGCTCACGCGCGTCGACGACGTCGACGGCTCGACGATCGCGATCGACCGCGACGCGCGGGGCATGGCCGCCGCCATCCGCCGGTCGAACGGAGGCTCGGAGTCCGCCACGTACGACCGGCGCGGGCGCCCCGTGGAAATCCGCGACGCGCGCGGCGCCCTCGCGATCCAGTACGACGCCTGCGGCCGCGCGCTGTCGGTGCGGGACGCGGCCGGACGCGAGCGGCGCTTCTCGTACGACGGCGAGGGCAACGTGACCGCCGAGGAGGGCCCGGACGGGCCGCGGACCTTCCGGTACGTGGGCCACCACTGGCTCGCGGGCCGCGGCGACGGGCCGGGGCCGACCTACGAGTACGACACGGAGGGGCGCGTCGTCCGCGTGCGGAACGAGCTGGGCGAGGCCAGCGCCGTCGAGTACGGCCCGCGCGGTGACGTGCTGGCGCAGGTGGACTTCGGCGGCCGGAGGTGGCGGTACGTCAACGACGCGCTCGGGCGGCCGGTGGAGGTCGTGGCGCCCGACGGCTCGACCACCCGGCTCGAGTACGACGCGATGGACCGCGTCACGCGGGAGGTCTTCGCCGACGGCGAGGAGCGCGCGTTCCGCTACCGCGCGGACGGGCTGCTCCTCGAGGCGCGCAACGCGCTCGGCGCCGTGGTGTTCGCGCGCGACCCGCTCGGGCGCATCGTCAGCGAGTCCTTCGGCGACGACCGGGTCGAGTCCGCGTACGACGTCAACGGCGAGCGGGTCGCCGTCCGCTCGTCACGGGGCCTCGCCGAGTCGGTCGCGCGGGACGCGCTCGGGCGCCTCGCCGAACACACCGCGCAGGCCGGCGGGGCGCTGCTCCGGCGGGCCGCGCGCTGGTCCGAGGACGGGCGCGCCCGCGACCTCGACCTCGACGGCGCGGTCTGCGTGCGGAGCGCCCGCGACGAGCTCGGGCGCGAGGCGTCGCAGGCGATCGTCGCCGGCGGGCGCGAGGTCGGCCGGACGCAGCGTACGTGGGACGCCCGCGGGCGGCTCGCGATGGCGGTCGACCCCTTCGCCGGCCCGACCCGCTACGAGTACGACCCGCGCGGCCGGCCGACCGCCGCCTGGCGCGGCGACCGCCTCGTCGACGCGCGCTTCCTCGACGACGCGGGGAACGCGTACGACGCCCCCGCGCTCGACGACCGCGCCTACGGCCCGGGCGGTCAGCTCCACCGGACGCGCGCCTTCCAACAGACCTTCGACGCCTGCGGCCGCCTCGTCGAGCGGCGCGACGCCGACGGCCGGCGGCGACGCTTCGAGTACAACGCGATCGGCCAGTTGGTCGCGGTCCTCGACGACGGGCGGGAGGCGGTCCGCTTCGCCTACGACGCGCTCGGCCGCCGCGTGCGGAAGCAAGCCGGCGCCGCGGCGACGACGTGGGTCTGGGACGGCGCGTCGCCGATCCATGAGGTGCAGGGCGGGGAGGCGCGGACGTGGGTCTACGACCCCGACAGCGGGGCCCCCTGCGCGCTGCTCGAGCGCGAGCGCGTCACCCACCTGGTCTGCGACGACCGCGGCGCGCCGACGCACGGCTTCGACCAGGCCGGGGCCCTGCAATGGCGCGCGGAGCTGCACCTGAGCGGCCGCGTCGCCGACGGCCCCCCGCCCGGCTGCCCGTGGCGCTTCGAAGGGCACTACGCCGACGAGGAGACCGGGCTGCACTACAACCGCTTCCGCTATTACGACCCGGAGACCTGCACGTACCTCACGCCCGACCCGGTCGGGCTGCTCGGCGGGGTCGCGCCCTACGCCTACGTCGACGACCCGCTCCGCGCGTCGGACCCGTACGGCCTCGGGCGGAAGCGCTGCGAGGCGCCGCGCGAGCAGCCGCCCAACACCGCCCTCATCATGCTGTCCGACGGCCACGCGGCCGTCCGCGTCGTCACCGCGAGCGGCCGCCAGACGACCCACCGGGTGCTGGAGAACGTCCCCGAGGCGATCATGGAACGCCTGCGCCGCGCGGCGCGCAGCCAGGGAGGCGCCGCCTACAACGGCCGCGGCACGCGCGTCGTGAGCGACCTGGACGGCTTCCACCCGCACACCGAGATCCTGGTCCCGTTCGCGAACGCGGAGGCCGCCGAGCGGGCGCTCGCCGCGCAGCGCGGGCTCCGCGGCACCGGCGGGACGTTCAGCCAGGGCCGGACGAACTGCGTGACCCACGTCGAGGACGTGCTCCGCGCCGGCGGGGTCGAGACCAACCACGGCGTGATGCGCGGCTTCGGCGACCACCTCCTCGGCCTCCCCGGCGCCTCGCTCTTCTAGTACCTCTCACCGCGAGCCCCCATGAGCGACGACCCGCCCCCGCCCCCCTGGCTCCGCGCCCTCGCCGGCCCTTGGCCCACCGACGACCTGGGCCTCGGCGCGCGCGCCGCCGCCTTCCCCTCCGCGCTGCGCGCCTGGCGCGAGGCCGACGACCCGGTGCTGCTCGTCTGGCTCGCGATGCGGCTCGCCGCCGACGACCCGGCGCGGCTCCGGGCGACGCTCGCGGCGGCGGCCACGTGCGGCGGCCGCCTCGTCGCGAAGGTCCCCTCCGTGCGCCTCCGCCCCGCGCTGGGCTGGCGGGCGCTGACGAAGTGGGCCGCCTCGGGGCGCCACGCCCCCCTCGCGCACGCGCGGCGGAGCGCGGAGCTCGACGCGCTGGTCGCCACGGCGCTCGCGCAGCTCTCGGAGGCCGCCTGGCGCGTCGAGCGCTTGCCCTCGTCGCCCCCGGCCGCTCTCCGTCAGGCGGGCGTCGCCGCGCACCTGGCCGCGCTCGCGCTGCAGGACGTCGACCGGGCCCTGAAGCACTATCACGGCGAGTGGTTCGGCGCGCGCTTCGGCGTGGCCGGCGCGGGCGAAGCGCTGCGGCGCTCGCTGGGCGAGGAGGCCGCACGGATCGAGCGCGACCTCGCGGCGTCGGCTCCGTAGGCCGACGGCCCGCGCGCTCACTCGCTGCGCGGGATCACCACCACCTCGCCCATCATCCCGCGCTCGGCGTGCTCGGCGATGTGGCAGTGGAACATCCACCGGCCCGGGTTCTCGTACCACGTCAGCACGGTGACGGGCTCGGCGCCGCGCACGAGCACGGTGTCCTTGAGCCCCGGCTCCTCGGCCGCACGCAGCTCGGGCGCGACGATCTGGAAGAACTGCCCGTGCAGGTGGAAGGGGTGCTCGGGGCTCACGTTGCTCCGCAGCGTGATGCGCACCGGGGTCATCTGCGCGACGCGGTCGACGGGCTCGCCCACCGGGCCGTGGCCCCCGTGGCCCACGCCCGCGCGCCCGTTGACGGTGAACTCCACGCCCCCGTCGACCACCGCGCCGCTGAGCATCCACGACCGCGCGAGCGCGCCCGCCGGGCTCGTGTCGGGGAGCGTGACGTTCGGCGCGACCCACGCGGGACGCGGCTCGACCTCGCCTTCGAAGCCCACCTCCGCGAGGATGAAGTCCCTGTCCTCCACCGCGCTCCCGACCGCGACGGGCACCATCGCGACGAGCTGCGCGGCGGCGGACTCCGGGTCCTCCATGCGCACCTCGAGTTCGAATCGCTGCCCCGGCGCGATGGTGAACTCGTTGGGCTCGTAGGGCTCGGGCAGCAGACCGCCGTCGGTGCCCACCACCTTCCAGCGCGCGCCGTCGACGCGCACCCGCAGCGAGCGCGCGTTGGCCGCGTTGAGGATGCGCCAGCGCTCGACCGCGTTGCGCGGCGCGTTCGCCGTGAGCCGCTCGGTGCGGCCGTTGGTGAGGAGCACGTTGCCGAGACGTCCGCGCCCCACGTCGGGCCCGCTGGTGAGCGTCGGGCCGATCTGCCCGTTGGTGTCGAGGCGAACATCATCGAGCACGAAGAGACGCTCGCGATCCACCACCGGCGGCTCCGCTTCGTGCACCACGATGGCGCCGTAGAGCCCCCGGTCGATCTGCTGCTCGGTGTTGACGTGCGAGTGGTACCAGAACGTCCCCGCGTCCCTCACCACGAACTCGTACGTGAACGTCCCGCCCGGCCGCACGGGCTCTTGAATCGCGGGCGAGCCGTCCATCAGGTCGGAGATCCGCAGGCCGTGCCAGTGCACGGTGGTCTCCTCGTCGAGCTCGTTGCGAAACCGAACGCGCACCGTGTCGCCGACGCGCGCGTGGAGCAGCGGCCCCGGGATCAGCCCGTTGTAGGCGATGACGCTCGTCTCGCGGCCCGCGCGCCACGTCACGGTGGTCGGCGCGGCGGTGATCGACACCTGCACCACGCCGGGCGCGGGGTCTTCATCCGCGAGCTCGGGGAGTCCCTCCACCGCGGGCAGCGGCGCGCGCGGCGGGGGGAGGTCGGGCGCGAGGTCTTCGGGCGGCGCGCGGTCGGGCGCGGCGACGTCGGCGACGTCGGCGACGGTGGCGTCGGGCGCGACGGGCGCAGGGTCGGTGCAGCCGACGACGAGCGAGACGGCGAAGGCGAAGCGGAGGGCGTGCGGAAGGCGCATGGGCGGGGCTCGGCGACGAGGTGTACCCGGTGTGCGGAGATCGCGTGCCCGTTCGGGTGGCGGCGCCGGTCGATTCAGGTTCTCACCCCGTCAGGAAGACTGTAAAGAGAATCACTCTCAACATCACAACCCCCGCATGCGCCTTCGCGTCTGCGCCATCGACCGGATGCATCCCTTCGTCACACCTCGGCCCCGCGCGTGCGGGCGCACCTTCGCTGCTCTCGTCGGCCTCACCGCGCTCGCGTTCGCCTCGACGGTCCGCGCGCAGTCGTCGGACGAAGGCGAGGTGCTCGGCGGGCCCGGCGACAGCGCCACCGTGCGGGGGAGCCGCCGGGGCCTCGAGCGCGTGTCGGGCTCGGCCTCGACGCTCGGCCGCCAGGACCTCGAACGCATGCAGCCCCAGACGCCGCAGGAGGCCCTCCGCGCGCTGCCCGGGCTCTACGTGCGCGACGAGGACGGCGTGGGGCTCCGCTTCAACATCTCGCTGCGCGGCCTCGACCCGACGCGCTCGCGTCGGATGGTGCTGCTCGAAGACGGGATGCCGACGGCGATCAACCCCTACGCCGAGCCCGACGCCTACTACAACGCGCCCATCGAGCGGATGGACCACCTGGAGGTCGCGCGCGGCACGGGGGTGGTCCTCTTCGGGCCGCAGACGCTCGGCGGGGTGCTCAACCAGGTGACGCCTTCGCCCACGGCGACGCCGCGGTGGTCGCTGCGCGCGTTCGGCGGGACGCAGGGCCAGTGGGGCGGCGTCGCGCGCTGGAGCGGCCCCATCGGCGGGCCCCTCTCGCTCGTGGTGAGCGCGTCGCACCGCGAGGGCGACGGCTTCCGCGCGATGCCCTACAACGTCACCGACCTCTGGGCGAAGCTCCGCGCCGACCTCGGGCGCCACCGGCTCACGCTGCGCGTCAACGTCTACCGCGAGGACTCGCACACCACCTACCTCGGGCTCACGCGCGCCCAGTTCGCCGCCGACCCGACGCAGAACTTCGTGCCCAACGACGAGATGCAGCTCCAGCGCGCGGGCGTCGGGCTCACCTGGGAGTACGGCGTCTCGCGCGACGTGCGGCTCCGCACGATCGTCTACGGCTACCTCACGCACCGCGACTGGCGGCGGCAGCTCTTCGACCGGGGCCGCGCGGCCGGCGTCGACTACGAGCGCTCGGTCGGCGAGGAGCCCGGCGGCGCGATCTATTTCCGCCGCACGTTCCGTTCGAACGACCGGCTCTACCACGTGGCGGGGGTGGAGCCGCGGCTCTACCTCCGCGCGCGGACGGGCCCGGTGCGCCACGCGATCGAGATCGGCGCGCGGGCCCTCTACGAGCGCGCGCTCCCGCAGGTGATCTTCGACGAGCAGGACCGCAACGTCCCCCGCAGCGTCTTCGCCGACGAGACGCGCGAGGGCTACGCGCTCGCGGCGGTGGCGCAGGACGAGCTCCACGTCGGGCGCTTCGTCACGGTGACCCCCGCGCTCCGCGTCGAGCGCTACGCGGCGCGGCGCGACGTGCGGGTGGTGGGCGGCGCGCCGGCCCCGGCGACCGGGACGACGAGCGCGCTGGAGCTCATCCCCGCGCTGACGGTGGCGGTGGGCAACGACGCGGTGACGGGCTTCGCGGGCGTCCACCGCGGCTGGGCCCCGCCGCGCACCAGCGTGGCCATCTCGGGCGTCGGCGCCGACGCCCAGCTCGCCGCCGAGGAGAGCTGGAACGGCGAGCTCGGCGTGCGCGCGGCCCTCGGCGACTGGCTCCGCGGCGAGGCGACGGCCTTCCTGATGGACTTCGAAAACGAGGTGATCCCCGGCTCGGGCGCGGGCGCGGTGACGACGGAGTACGTCAACGGCGGCGCGACGCGTCGCTTCGGCGTCGAGGCCGCGGGCCACGCCGACCTCGGCCGCGCGCTCGGGCGCCCGTGGTCGCTCTACGCGGACGTTCGCTACACGTGGGTCGACGCGCGCTTCACCGGCGGCGACTTCAACGGCAACGTGGTGCCCTACGCGCCGCCGCACACGCTCCGCACGGCGCTCGGCTTCGACCTGCCGAAGTGGGGCCTCGGCGCGCAGGTGGCGTGGTCGTACACGGCCTCGCATTTCGCCGACCGCGCCAACGTGGAGGAGGAGTCCGAGGACGGCCGCTCGGGGCGCATCCCCGCGTACGCCAACCTCGACGTCACCGCGCGCTACCAGCACGCGCGCACCGGCCTCGGCGTCGCGGTGAGCGCGCGCAACCTCCTCGACGACGTCTACGTCGCCTCGCGCCTGCCCGACGGGATCTTCCCCGGCGGCTTCCGCACGATCCTCGTGTCGCTGCGGTGGGACACGCCCGCGCCGTGACTCACTGCGAAGGCGCGCGGTCGGGGTCGGGGTACACCCAGCGGTAGGGGAGGAGCGAGTCCTCCTCGCGCGCGAGGTCGACGCGCGGGTCGACGAGGCGCCGCGCGGGCCGCCCGTGCAGCGAGGCCCACGCGTCCGCGTACACGCGCACGCCCGGGACGCCGCGGCGCGCGAAGTCGTCGCGCACCATGTGGGCCGCCGCGAGGATCATGTCGGGCGTCCCCGCCATCACCCGCGCCTGCGTCGCCGTGAGGAACTCCCCGGGCTCCACCGACCACGCGCGCCCGGTGGCGGGGTCGCTCACGCGGAAGCGCACGTCGCCGGCCTTCTCCATCACCATGACGTGCCACGCGAAGCGGAAGCCCTGCTCCGTCCAGCAGGGGTCGCCCGGGTAGAGGTGCATCCGCAGCGGCAGGAGCGCCTGGGCCGCGAAGTAGAGCGCGAGCCCGCACGCGAGCCCGCGCGACGGGGCGGACGTGGGCCGCGCGGGGGGTTTCACGCGCCACCGCTCGGGGAGGAATTTCTCGGGCCAGTCGGGCTCGAAGAACACCGTCGTCGCCCCGACCATCACCCACGGGAACATCCCGATGTTGAACAGCATCCCCGTCGCGGCGTGGAAGCCGACCACCGCGAGGTACGCGGGCACGCGCGTCCGCCGCCAGAGCAGAAACCACGGGACGGTGAGGTCGAAGACGGTGCCGGCCCAGCTCATCCCGTAGGCCGCGGCGGGCGTCGCGAGGAGCGGACCCACCAGCGGCGTATCACTGCGCGCGAGGAGCCATGTCCGAAGGGGCTCGGCGCGCAGGAGCCAGTCACCTTTGAGCTTGGCGACGCCCGCGAAGAGGTACACGAGGGCGAGCTGCGCGCGCGGCACCCAGAGCGCCCACGCGGGGACGGTGGCGCTCGCGCGTGACAGGTCGCGCCGCGCGTCGAGCGAGAACCGCGCGCTCACTGGCAGCAGCGCCAGCAGCGCGGTGAACACCGACACGAAGTAGTAGTGGTTGAGGTAGTTGGTGCGATCGAGGAGCTCGACCCAGGTGAAGCCCAGCGCGAACACCGCGAGCGCCGCCCGCGCGCGCCACCCCACCGTCACCGCGAGCGCCGCCGCGGCCAGCACCGCGAAGAGCGCGTGGAGCACGAAAGCACTCGGGCGCGGCACCCAGCCGAAGCCCCAGTACGGGAAGAGCCGGGCGGGTCGGACGTAGAGGGCGTCGATCCAGCCGCGGGCGGCGAAGCGGGCGACGGCGGCGAAGAGGACGGCGCCGTAGACGACGCGGAGCGCGCCGAGGGAGGCGCTGTCGACGGGCGCGGCGGCGCGGGCGCGGAGCGACGCGAGCGCGCGCTCAATCCCCATCGGCGTCGGTGAAGGTGACGGTGACGCCGAGGAGGTTGGCCACGTCGACCTGGAGCGTGCGCTTCCACGCGCGGACGGCGTCGAGCGCGGCCTGGACGCGGGCCGGGTCGCGCGTGACGGCCTCGCGGAGCGTGCCGGGGATGGCGGCCACGGCGGCGAGCGCGGCGTCCGTTCGGGTGCGAACGACCGCGTCGACGGCGGCGCTGCGCGAGCGGACGAGGTCGCGCACGCCGAGGCCCATCCGCCCGTCGAGCGCGCCGGTGTAGATCGCGTCGGCCCCTTCGAGCAGCGCGCGCAGGTCGGTGAGCGACGCGTCGCTGTAGGGCGACTCGACGCGGTCGGGCTGCGGGGCGCCGCCTTCGCTCGCGCCGAGGGGGACGCCGAGGCGCATCGACGCGGCGCTGTCGACGGCGGCGACGAGCTGGTTCACCACGAGGTCGACGGCGGCCCGCGTGGTGGTGAACTCGGTGCTCCCGCGGCCCGCGCGCGCGAGCTGGCCGGCGTAGTCGCCCATCGCGCGGTCCCACGCGGCGGCGTAGGCGGCGGAGCGCGTCGCCCCGTACGCGGTGATCGCGCGGAGGAGGTCGCGCCGGCGCGTCGCGGTCGGGCCCGTGGTGAAGGCCGCGAGGGTGGCGGCCTCGTCGCCCGCGAAGAGCAGGTACTCCGCCGCGGGCATGCCGCGCTGGTTGGCGCCGAGCGTGTCGACCGCGGCGTCGCTGATCGGGTCGCTCGCCGTCAGAGCGCGCTCGACCGCGGCCGCGTCGCCGGGCCAGTCGACCGCGGAGCGGAGCCGGGTGGTCTCCGCGGGCCCTGCGGAGAAGGCCAAGGCGCGCTTGAGCGGGCGCCGCGCGTCGCGCCACGACGTCCGCACGGCAGTGAGCGTCGCGGCCGAGGGCGCGTCGGCGAACGCAGCCGCCGCCGTGGCGAGGGCGCGCTGCGCGTCGGCGGTGGCGCGGGCGAGCGGGACGCAGACGTTGTCGGCGATGGCGGCGAGCATCGCGTTGCGGTCGAAGGTGTCGGCGGGCGTCTCCGAGCACGCGGCGGCGAGCGGGACGAGCGCGAGGGCGGCGAGTGCGCGGCGGCGGGAGAGGGTGGCGTCCACGGCGGTGTGCGTTCTACAGCGATTGGAGGAAGGCGACGAGGGCGTCTCGGTCGGCGCGGGGCATCGCGCGGAAGGCTTCGCGCGCGCGCTCGGCCTCGCCGCCGTGCCAGAGGATCGCCTCCACGAGATCACGCGCGCGGCCGTCGTGGAGGAGGAAGGTGTGGCGGTTGACGCGCTCGACGAGCCCGACGCCCCAGAGCGGCGCGGTCCGCCACTCGCGCCCGCTGGCGAGGTAGTCGGGGCGGTTGTCGGCGAGCCCTTCGCCCATGTCGTGGAGGAGGAGGTCGGTGTACGGGTGGAAGGTCTGGCGGGCGAGCTCGGGCAGCGCGGACTCGGGGCCCGTGCGGAGCGTGGGGGCGTGGCACGCGGTGCAGCGGGCCTGTTCGAAGAGGGCGGCGCCGCGCATGGTGGGGGCCGCGTCGACGGCGCGCCGCGCGGGCACGGCGAGCGCGCGGGAGTAGAGGACGACGGCGGCGAGCTTGCTGTCGTCGATCTCGGGGCGGCCGCCGCTCATTGCGGCGCGGCAGGCCTGCTGGGCGGGCGGGCAGTTCTCGTCGGGGAAGAGCGAGGAGGTGATGCCCATGTCGCCGAGGAAGGCGCCGGCGGTCTGCTGGAGGAGGTCGGGCTGGTTGGCCTTCCACCCGAAGCGGCCGAGCGCGACGCGCTGGAGCGAGGCGTTCCACACGCGGTTGGGGCGGCCAGAAATCCCGTCGCCGTCGCGGTCGTCGGGGTCGGCGAGGGCGAGCACGTCGGCCTCGGGGACGGCCTCGAGGAGCCCGAGTCCCACCATCGCGGGCGCGACGCGCGGCGACACCATCGCGCCCTCGCGCATCGGCCCGAACGCGAGCTCGACGAAGCGGACCGTCGGCACGCGCAGCGACGCGGTGGTCCCGTCGGCGAAGCGCTCGGTGCGCTCGGTGTACTCGACCACCGCGCGCCCCTCGGCCGCGACCCCTTGCACCGCGCGGTGGTTGAACTGCCCGCCGTACGTCGGCTCGTCGAGCGGGCCCCCGTGCGCGCCTTCCCCGGGCACCGAGAGGCGCAGGAGCAGCCCGTCGAAGGGCTCGTCGGCCGTGAGCGGCGGGCGCCCGCGGCCGTCTTTGAAGTGACACGCCGAGCACGACGCGGTGTTGAAGGTGGGCCCAAGCCCGTCGCGCCCGTCGGTGCTCGCCGGCGCGGTGACCCAGTTGGCGTTGAAGAAGCTGTTGCCGACGAAGAAGCTATCCTGCCGCTCCGAGGCGAGCAGCGGGGCCGTGCGGCTGAAGGCGTCGCGCGTGTCGTCGCCGACGGTGAGCGCTCCGCCCGAGCGCGGGTCCATCACCCAGGCGGCCGGTGGCGCTGCTTCGTCCGCACACGAGACGCAGAGCGAAGCGGCGAGCAGCGCGGCGGAGGTCGTGCGGGAGAGCATCGCGTCGGCGCCCCTTCGGTCAGACATCGAGCGTGATGGAGAGGCCCAGCGCCGCGGCCACCTCGACGATCGACCGCCCGTTGCGGCGGAGCGCGTCGATCGTGGCGCGGATGCGAACGCGTCCCGGCGCGGAGTCGGCGCCGAGGATGGCCTGGTCGAAGGGCGCGGGGATGGCGCGCGCGTCGTCGACGGCCTCCTGGAGCTCGCGCGTGACGCGGTCGGCGAGGGCGGGGTTGCGCGCGCGGACGAGGTCGTCGAGGCCGGGGCCGTCGACCGAGCCGTAGCGTCCGAGCCAGACGTTCTGGATGCCCGCGGCGTCGTTCACGATCCCGTTGTGGGTGTTGTCGCTGAAGCAGTCGTGCTCGTCCTCCTGGTCGCGCTCCTCGTAGGCGACGGTGAGGCGCTCGCCGGAGAGCTCGGTGCCCGCGAGCGCGCCCATCCCGCGGAGCATGTTGCGCAGGGCCACGTTGCTGTCGCCCGCGATCAGGCGCGCGGCGTAGGTGTTGGGGCTCGACGCGTTCCACTGGTCGCGGACGGCGGTGAGGTCGGCGACGAGCTGGTCGGTGACCTCGGTGAGGTACTGCCGGCGCCGCTCGACGTTGCCGCCCGTCCCGCCCGCGCCCGTCACGTAGTCCGTGTGCGGCCGATCGCCCGGCCCCGTCACCGAAGTGTCCTGCCCCCACAGCAGAAACTCGATCGCGTGCCACCCGGTGGCGATGTTGTTCTCCCCGCCGCGCTCGTTGAGCGTCACGAGCTGCGCACGCGCGAGGCTCGGGTACATCGTCGGGTTCTGGATGATCCCGCTCATCGGGACGCCCGTGACGTAGTCGAGGTAGTTCTCGTCGAGGGGCCAGGCGTTGAGACGCCCTTCGACGTTGTCCGCGGGGCCATCGATCGGCCCTCCGTAGAAGCGGTACGCCTCGGTCTGGTAGTACGGCACGCGCGCCGCGACCCACGCCTGCCGCGCCGCCGCGAGCGTCTGTGCGGAGGGCGCCGCGAGCATCGCGCGGACGGCGGTGCGCAGCGCCTCCGCGGTCGTCACCATCTCGCCGTAGTTGGCCGACACCAGCGCGACGTACGCGCGAACCACCGGAGCCGCCTCCGCCGCGGGCACGCGCGTCGAGGCCGCCGGGCTCTCCTCACCGCAGCCCGCGAGGGCCAGCACCGCCGCGCCACACACGGCGCGAATCCATCTCGTCTGCATGAACGAAGC
Source organism: Polyangiales bacterium (assembly GCA_046351555.1). Classification (GTDB taxonomy): domain Bacteria; phylum Myxococcota_A; class Polyangia; order Polyangiales; genus CAISKJ01. The sequence goes on along the minus strand of JAXLYI010000043.1, from coordinate 73,999 downwards.
GACTCCTCGAAGCGCCTTCATGGGACGCAACAGCCGATTCTGATAATCGTTTTCATCACCAGAATCAAGCGTCTCGCGCGGCTTCTTCGGGCGCCCTTTTCCTGCGGGGTCTCTGGCAGAGTCCGCGGCCACCACCGATGCCCCTCGACCCCGATTTCGTCGCCGACTGCCCCTACGGCCCGGAGGGCCAGCTCATCGACGAGGTGACCCTCGTCGACGTCGCGCAGAGCCTCGTTCGCGCGCGGATGCCCACCCACGACGACCTCCCGATCACCCGCACGCAGCGGGTCCACCCCGTGCTCCACCCGCGCCACGTCTCGGGCGGGCTGATGGTCCACATGACCGGGATCATGGGCTTCGTCCACGCGTACTACGTGCTCGGCCTGCGGCACCGCGACGGGTGGGTGGGCTACGGCGCGAAGATCCACGGCGCGCGCTTCCACGCGCTGGCGAAGCCGGGCGAGCCGATGATCCTGGAGGCGCGGGCGACGGCCTCGCGCGTGGGCGACCGCCGCGGCATCGCGCGCTACGCGCTGCGCTTCACGCAGGGCGACACGCTCATCTACGAGGGCGACCAGACCGCGTGGTGGGAGCGCCTCTCGCTCGACGGCGGCGGCGCGCAGGGGTGACGCGGTCAGACTGCGTAGCGCGCGCGACGCAGAGCCTCCATGATCGACGCGTCTGCGGTGAGCGCGTCGACCCACGCGGCGTATGACGCGCCCGCCTCCCAGACGGCCTGCGCGGGAAACCCGCGCGCGAGGGCGTCCTTGTCGCCGTCGCCAAGACAGTGCAGGTCCTGCTCGCGCCCGAGCTGTTTCAGGCGGAGCACCTCGTCCAGAACGGCGCGGTTCTGCTCCCAGGCGGCGTACTGCGCGACGTGACGGCCGGCGCACCCGCGCGCACGACACAGCTCGGCCGCTCGCTGCGTCGATTGATAGAGCCACGCCTCGATCGCGTAGTGCGGCGCAATCACCGAGAGCCTGCGCATCATGGCGTCGAGCTCACCCGACGAGCGGGGCGCCTTGGAGCGCTCGGTCAGCACGCGCCGGACGCCGGTCCGCACGACGTCATCGAAGCGCGTGACGTTGAGGCCGGGCCGGCGGCGCCCCTCCGACCACGTGCAGTCGCCGTCGACGTGGAACAACACGAACTGCTCGCCGTCGGCGGCCTCGGCCAGCAGGCGCGCGACGTAGCGGAACAGCTCTCCCCGGCGCGGGATGTCTTCCGCGCGCGTGCTCACCCAGAGGTTGCCGGCGCAGATCTTCTGGACCGCGAGGGGAACAGTCTCGCGCGGGGCGATCTCCACCCCGGTCCGCCAGTCGAGTCCCTCCACGATGAGGTCGAGGGTCGCGCGAACGAGTCGGTGGAGCGACGACCAGCCCTGCGTGCCGCTGTCCTCGGACAGCACCATGAAGGTCACCGCGGGCGGCACGGGTTCACCAGAGGCCCTCGGTCTTCAAGACCTCGTGGACGGGCTGAATGCCGGTGGACCAGGCCCGGTAGAAGCGGTCCGCCTGCCTCTCATCAGGCTGAATCCAGACCATCCCATGCAATCCTTCATGGAGCGCGGTGCGGCACAGCACGAACATCCGCCGCGCGTCCTCCGGCGACGACACGCCGACGTGCTCGAGGAGCAGCGGGTTCTGCAGGGCGATGAAGACCTGCCTCTCACCGATGGCCTCGACGCAGGCCTCGATCCACTCCCAGTGGAGCCCGTTCACGAGCTCGTCGGCCACCACCGCGTCGGGGCTGCACGCGAGGTACCAGAAGATGGTCAGCAGGCGCTGCTGCCCGAAGCTCCACTGGTCGTGATGGACGAAGCGCCCCTCGCCACGGCGCACATAGAACTCGAAGCGGCCGTAGGCGCTGCCGACCCGGGAGGCGGCCTCCCCGTCGATGGGCTTCGCGATGACGGTGACCGCGGGGGCGTCGAGGAGCTGCACGCACCGATCGAGCAGCGCGTCGCCTCCGAGTTCGAACTCGATCGTCGGCCTCCCACGATCGAAGCTGCGGGCCATGGCCTGGCCCACCGCCGGCGGGAGAAACGTCTCGCCGACGAGCGCGACCCCGCCGAGGTGCTCGAGCAGCCCGACACCACAGCGGGACGGCACGGAGGCCCTCGGGTGGTGCTGCGCGCCGACGATCGCGTCGAACATCGCGACCCCCTCGTCGATGCGATAGCGGTTCGACGCCTGATCGGCCGCGGACCATTCGAACATCGCCGACCCGGGACGATCCCCCTTCAGAGGAAGAGCGAAGACGGTCGCCGTCCGGCGCGCCCCGGCCAACGGGTCCTGCGGGGCAACGACGCGGGGGTCGCCGGTGACTCGCATTGGCTCGCCCTCGCCGATGACCACCTCCCAGGATGCGCCCCCCTCTTCACGACCGAGCGCGCGGGTCGTCGCCTTGTAGCCGCGTCCGCGTGCGAGCGGCTCTTCCGCGGGAGCGTTCCGCACAGTGACGGAGACGTCACCGCCGGGCATCGAGAGGTCGTACGCGATCTCGAATGGCTCACCGCGCAGGGCCGTCAGGTCGTCGCGCAGCACCATCGACACGAGGTGAAGCAGGGTCGTCTTGCCGCTCCCGTTGCGCCCCAGCAGCACGTTCCAACGGTCGCTGAACCGGAGTTCGGTCCCGGGCTCTACGTCCCGAAACCTCTCGATGCGAAGCCGTCGCAGCCGCGTCGCCATGCGCGTTGAAGAAAGTCCGAGCGTGCGGGCGCTGTCAAGGAGAGACGACCCACGCCCCATCGCCTGTTGTAACCTCGCCGACCCCGATGTCCTCCCTCTTCGACGACCCGCGCTTCAACCTCAACCTCTTCTTCCCCGCCGACCGCGCCTCCCCACCGCCGCCGGGCGCGCGCGACCTCCGCGTCGACGTCGCCCCCGACGTCGGCCTCCACGCGCGCCGCCACGCCCACGCCGGGAGCCGCGCGCTGGTGCTCCTCTTCCACGGCAACGGCGAGGTCGTCGCCGACTACGACGGCCTCGCGACCCGCTACGCCGACGCGGGCGCCGACCTCCTCGTCGTCGACTTCCGCGGCTACGGCGCGAGCGAAGGAACCCCCACGCTGCGCGACGCCCTCGCCGACGCCCACCGCGCGCTCGACGTCGCCCTCGCTGACGCCGCCGGCCTCCCGCTCGTGGTGATGGGACGCTCGCTCGGCGGGGCCTGCGCCGCCGAGCTCTGCCAGTCGTCCCGCCCCGGCGTCGTCGGCTTCGTCTTCGAGAGCGCCGCGGCCGACCTCGACGGCGTCATCCGCCGGCGCGGCGTCGACCCACGCGGGCTCGTCACCGACGCCGACCGCGCCGCCTTCGACCCGCTGCCGAAGCTCGCCCGCTGCGCCTCGCCCGCGCTGGTGCTCCACGGCGAGGACGACGCGCTCATCCCCGCGAGCGAAGCGCGCCTCACGCACGAGCGCCTCGCCTCCGCCGACAAGACGCTCACACTCATCCCCGGCCGCGGGCACAACGACCTCGCGTGGCACCCGCTGTACTGGGACGCGCTCGCGCGCTTCGTCGCGCGCGTCACCGGCCCGCGGTGACCTCGAAGAGCACGTCGCCCGCGGTGAGGTCGCGCAGCGCCGCTTCGAAGCCCGCGACGCGCTCGGCCGGCAGCTCGATGCGGTAGCCCACCGTCGTCGCGTACTCCTCGCCGAGCACCGTCGCCTCCCACGCGGGCAGCGCCCGGCGCAGCGCGTCGACGTGGGCGTACTCCAGCTCCACCGCCACGCGCGCCATCTCGACGCGGAGCTTCGTGGGCAGCGCCGCGAGCGCCGTCGTCACCCCCGACGTGTACGCGCGGACGAGCCCCCCTTTGCCGAGCAGCGTGCCGCCGAAGTAGCGCGTCACCACCGCGGCCACCTCGCCCACGCCGGAGTGAAGCAGCGCGTTCAGCATCGGGCGCCCCGCGGTGCCGTGGGGCTCGCCGTCGTCGCTCATCGCCACCGCCGCGGTGGAGCCCGGCGGCCCGGCCACGCAGGCCCAGCAGTGGTGCGTCGCGTCGGGCATCGCCGCGCGCAGCCGATCGACCAGCGCGCGCGCCTCGTCGAGCGTCGCGGCGCGCGCCACCGTCGTGATGAACCTGCTTCGAAGCACCTCCTCCTCCACGCGGTGCTCCGCGGCGGGGACGGGGTAGCGGGCGGGGCTCATGGGGGTGGCGGTGGTCAGATCCCGCGCCAGGTGCCGACCATGGCGCACGCGACCTGCGCGGCCTGCGTGTTGAAGCGCGAGCTGTAGAAGGCCTGGTAGGCCTCCTGCACCGACCCCGCGCCGCGGACGCAGAGCCCGACGCGCGAGGTCGTCGCGCAGCGGCCCGAGCCGTACGTCGCCGTCGCCCCCGCCGACTGCCCGAGCTGGGTGCAGAACGACTGCGCCGCGGAGGGCGTGCGCCACGCGCTCCCCGTGAAGTCGACGCAGATCCCGCCCGCGGGGACGTTGCAGCTCCCGCCGGGCGGGACCACCTCGTCGACGAGGTCGCCGCAGCCCACGGCGAGGGCGGTGAGGACGACGAAGGCGCGGAAGGAAGTCGTTTGCATCATGAAGCGCTCCTCTCGGCGGCGAACGCCCCGGCGAGACGCGCGCGGGGCGTCGGGCGCACACCCCGTTGATACCACCCCCGGGCCGACGGGGGATACACCCGTCCCGGTCGGTCGCGGGTGTCCGAGGGCCTACTCCGAGAGCGCGGCGACGACGGCGGCGAGCACCGCGCGGCGCTGGCGCTTGAGCGCGGCGAGGGCCTCGGCGACGGGCCACCAGCGGGCCTCGGCGATCTCGCCCCGGGCGAGGGTGAGCGCGGCGCCCTCGTCGGCGAGCGTGGCGGCGAGGTAGCGCACCGCGAGGTTGCCCTTGTCCGAGCGCTCGTCGACCTCGATGCCCGCGTGCAGGGTGATCTGCGCGGGGGTGAGGCCGGTCTCTTCGAAGAGCTCGCGGAGGGCGTTGGCGAGCACGGACTCGCCGCGGTTGCGCTTGCCCTTGGGGAAGCCCCAGTTGCCCTGCGGGGGTTGGACGAGCAGGCACTCGACGGCCTCGCCGCGACGACGGAGCACGACGACGCCGGCGCAGGGCGGGGGCGGAGGGGTCGGGGGAATGGAGGGACGCAACGCGCGGAGTATGACGCCGCCGGGCGCGCACGACGAGCGGCGCCCGGCGACGCGCGTGCGTTACTTCTTGCCGGTGCCCTTGCCGGGCGCGGCCTTGCCCTTCCGGTCGCCGGAGTGGCCGTGGAAGGTGCGGGTCGGCGCGAACTCGCCGTACTTGTGGCCCACCATGTTCTCCGTCACGTACACGGGCACGAACTTGCGCCCGTTGTGGACGGAGACGGTGAGGCCCACCGCGTCGGGGGTGATGGTGCTGCGGCGCGACCAGGTCTTGATGACCTTCTTGTTCTTGTCCGCCGCCGCCGCGGCCACCTTCTGCTGCAGGTGCAGGTCGATGAACGGACCCTTCTTCAGTGAACGAGGCATCGCTGTCAGCCCTTCTTGCCGCGCCGCTTGACGATCATCCCGTCGGTGCGCTTGTTGTGCCTGGTCTTCTTGCCCTTCGCGAGCTGGCCCCACGGCGAGCACGGGTGCCGGCCGCCGGAGGTGCGCCCCTCGCCGCCGCCCATCGGGTGGTCGACGGGGTTCATCGCCACGCCGCGGTTGTGCGGGCGCCGGCCGAGCCAGCGCGAGCGCCCGGCCTTGCCGATGGTGATGTTGGCGTGCTCGAGGTTGCTCACCTGCCCGATGGTCACCCGGCAGTCGAGGTGGATCTTGCGGATCTCCCCCGACGGCAGGCGGACCTGGCCCCACTCGCCCTCCTTCGCGATCACCTGCGCCGCCGAGCCGGCCGACCGGACGAGCTGCGCGCCCTTGCCGATCTTGAGCTCGAGGTTGTGCACCACCGTGCCGAGGGGCACGTAGCGCAGGGGCATCGCGTTGCCGGGCTTGATGTCGGCGTTGCGGCTCGACACGATGGTGTCGCCCACCTTCAGCCCGTCGGGCGCGAGGATGTAGGCCTTCTCGCCGTCGACGTAGTGCAGGAGCGCGATGCGCGCGGTGCGGTTGGGGTCGTACTCCAGCGCCGCGACGCGGCCGGGCACGCCGATGCGGTTGCGCTTCCAGTCGATGACGCGGTAGCGCTGCTTGTGGCCGCCGCCGCGGAAGCGCGACGTGATCCGGCCGTAGTGGTTGCGGCCGCCGGTGGAGGTCTGATGCTCGGTGAGCTTCTTCTCCGGGGCCTTCTTCGTCAGGTCGGCGAAGGAGGCGACGGTGTAGTACCTCCGGGCCGGCGTGCGGGGGCGAAAGGTCTTGATGGCCATGGTGGTCTCTACTGCGCCTCGAAGGCCGCGATCTTGTCGCCCTGGCGGAGGGTGACGACGGCCTTCTTCCAGTTCTGGGTCTTGGCGTAGCCGCGGCCCATACGCTTCATCTTGCCGCGCACGACCATCGTGCGGACGGCGAGCACCTTCACGCCGAAGGCGGACTCGACCGCGGTGCGGATCTGGTGCTTGGTCGCGTCGCTCGACACCTCGAAGAGGAACTGGTTGAGGTCCTCCTTGAGGGCCGTCCCCTTCTCCGTGAGGAGCAGGGGGCGCTTGAGGATGTGGGGGGTGGAAGCCATGGTTCGTCCTCTTCCTTACGCGCTCAGGCGCTTCTCCAGGGCACGCGCGGCGTCCTGCGTCAGCACGAGGGTGTCGTGGCGCAGCAGGTCGTACACGTTGACCCCCTCCGGCGGGAGGAAGGTCGCGTTGGCGAGGTTGCGGGTGGAGAGCCGCAGCGACTCGTTGGTCGCCGCGTCGACCACCACGGCCGACCCCTTGGTCTCGAGCGTGCCGAGCGCGGTCGCGACGGACTTCGTCTTGATCGCGTCGACCTGCCAGGCGTCGACCACCTTCACGCGCCCCTCCTTCACGAAGAGCGAGAGGGCGTGGCAGAGCGCGCCGGCGCGCACCTTCCGCGGCGGCCGGTAGCCGTAGTCGCGGGGCTTCGGCACGTGCACCTTGCCGCCCTTCGCGAAGATGGGCGCGCGGATGTTGCCGTGGCGGGCGTTGCCGGTGCCCTTCTGCTTGTAGATCTTCTTCTTCGAACCCGCGACGGCCGAGCGGGTCTTGGCGGCGTGGGTGCCGGCGCGGCGGGACGCGAGCTGCGCCTTCACCACCTCGTAGAAGAGGTCCTGGTTGATGTCGGTGATGCCGAAGACGGCGTCCGAGAGCTCGATCTCCCCGGTACGCTCGCCCTTGATGTTATGAACCGTGAGCTTCGCCATGGTGGGCTCCCGTCCTCAGGACTTGATCTCGACGTCGACGCCGGCGGAGAGGTCGAGCTTCATCAGCGCGTCGAGGGTCTGCTGCGTGGGGTTGACGATGTCGAGGAGCCGCTTGTGCGTGCGGATCTCGAACTGCTCGCGCGACTTCTTGTCGACGTGGGGCCCGCGGAGCACCGTGTAGCGGTTGATCTTCGTGGGCAGCGGGATGGGGCCGGCGACGTCGGCGCCCGTGCCCCGCGCCGTCTCGACGATCTCCTTCGCTGCCTGGTCGAGCAGGTTGTGATCGTACGCCTTGAGGCGGATGCGGATCTTGGTAGCGGCCATTTCAGGTACGTCCTTCAGTTGACTGCGAGGTATCGGCCGGCCGCGCGCTCATCGGAGGCGCGCGGCCCGCCGGGGGCTCTCACTCGTGGATCTTGGTGACGACGCCGGCGCCGACGGTCTTGCCGCCCTCGCGGATGGCGAAGCGCATCTGCTCCTCGAGGGCGACGGGGGTGATGAGCTCGACGAGCATGGTGACGTTGTCACCGGGCATCACCATCTTCACGTCCTCGGCGAGCTTGCAGGTGCCCGTCACGTCCGTCGTGCGGATGTAGAACTGCGGCCGGTAGTTGGTGAAGAACGGGGTGTGGCGCCCGCCCTCCTCCTTCTTCAGCACGTACACCTGCGCGTCGAACTTCTTGTGCGGGAAGAGCGAGCCGGGCTTCGCCAGCACCTGGCCGCGCTCGATGTCGTCCTTCTCCACGCCGCGGAGCAGGAGCCCCACGTTGTCGCCCGCCTGGCCCTGGTCGAGCAGCTTGCGGAACATCTCCACGCCCGTCACCACCGTCTTGCGGGTCGCCCCGAAGCCGATGATCTCGACCTCCTCGTTCACCTTGATGATCCCGCGCTCGATGCGCCCGGTCGCCACGGTGCCGCGGCCCTTGATCGAGAACACGTCCTCGATCGCGAGCAGGAAGGGCTTCTCGGTCTCGCGCTGCGGCTCGGGGATGAACGAGTCGAGGGCCGCGCCGAGCTCCACGATCTTCTCCTCCCACTTGGTGTCGCCGTTGAGGGCGGGGAGGGCCGCGCCGCGGATGACGGGGGTGTCGTCGCCCGGGAAGCTGTACTTGTTGAGGAGCTCGCGCACCTCCATCTCGACGAGGTCGAGGATCTCGACGTCGTCGACCGCGTCGCACTTGTTGAGGAAGACGACGATGCGGGGCACGCCGACCTGGCGGGCGAGGAGGACGTGCTCGCGCGTCTGGGGCATGACGGAGTCGAGGGAGCTGACCACGAGGATGGCGCCGTCCATCTGGGCCGCGCCGGTGATCATGTTCTTGATGTAGTCGGCGTGGCCGGGGCAGTCGACGTGCGCGTAGTGCCGGTTGGGCGTCTCGTACTCGATGTGCGCCGCGGCGATCGTCACGGTCTTCGTGGCGTCGCGGTCGATGCCGCCCTTCGCGATGTCCTTGTAGGAGATCGCCTTGATCTTGCCGTTCGAGCGCCGCGACAGCACCGCGGAGATCGCGGCGGTGAGCGTGGTCTTGCCGTGGTCGATGTGACCGATGGTGCCCACGTTCACGTGGGGCTTGGTGCGGACGAACTTCTCCTTGGCCATGGCTCTCTTCTCTCTCTCTTCTTCAGTGTCTCTGGGTGAACGCTTCGCCGGTCACTTGCCGCGGGACTTCGCCACGATCTCCTCCTGCACGACGTTCGGCACCGGGTCGTAGTGCGAGAACTGCATGCTGGAGACCGCGCGGCCCTGCGTCTTGGAGCGCAGGTCGGTGACGTAGCCGAACATGTTGGCCAGGGGGACGAAGGCCGAGATGACCTGCGCGTTGCCGCGGGCGTTCATCCCGCGCACCTGGCCGCGGCGGGAGTTGAGGTCGCCGATCACGTCGCCCATGAACTGGTCGGGGGTCACCACCTCGACGTCCATGATCGGCTCGAGCAGCGCGATGCCCGCGCGCTTCGCGCCCTCCTGGAAGGCCATCGAGCCGGCGATCTCGTACGCCTGCGCGCTCGAGTCGACGTCGTGGTAGCTGCCGAAGTGGAGGCGCGCCTTCACGTCGACCATCGGGTAGCCGGCGAGCACGCCGCGGCCGAGCGCCTCGCGGATGCCCTTCTCGATCGCCGGGATGAACTCGCGGGGGATCACGCCGCCCTTGATGTCGTCGACGAACTCGAAGCCCTTGCCGCGCTCGTTGGGCTCGAGGTCGATGATGCAGTGGCCGTACTGGCCGCGGCCGCCGGTCTGCTTGATGTACTTCGCCTCGACGTTGAGCGCGGCCTTCTTGATCGACTCGCGGTAGGCCACCTCGGGCTTGCCCGTGTTGGCCTCCACCTTGTGCTCGCGCTTCAGGCGGTCGACGATGATCTCCAGGTGGAGCTCGCCCATGCCGTGGATGAGCGTCTGCCCGCTCTCCTCGTCGGTGTTGATGCGGAAGGACGGGTCCTCCATCGCGAGCTTCTGGAGCCCGACCGCCATCTTGTCCTGGTCGGCCTTGGTCTTCGGCTCGATCGCGATCGAGATGACGGGGTTGGGGATGTTCACCCGCATCAGCTCGATGGGGTTCTTCTCGTCGCAGAGGGTGTCGCCGGTGCGCGAGTCGCGCAGGCCCACCACCGCGGCGATCACGCCCGCGAACACGTCCGGGATGTCCTCGCGCTGGTTGGCGTGCATGAGGAGCAGGCGGCCGATGCGCTCGTTCTTCCCGCGGGTGGCGTTGTAGACGCTCGAGCCCGAGGCGACCGAGCCCGAGTACACGCGCACGAAGGTGAGGTTGCCGACGAACTTGTCGGCCATGAGCTTGAACGCCAGCGCGCTGAAGGGCGCGTCGTCGGTCGGCGGGAAGGAGACCTCCACGTCGGGCTTGTGCGGGTGCTTGCCCACCTTCGTGGGGATGTCCACCGGCGCCGGGAGGTACGTCACCACCGCGTCGAGGAGCTGCTGCACGCCCTTGTTCTTGAAGGCCGAGCCGCACACCACCGGGACGAGCTTGAACGACAGCGTCCCCTTGCGGAGCGCGCGGTGGATCTCGTCCTCGGTGATCGACGCCACGTCGTCCATCAGGAACTTCTCCCCGATGGCCTCGTCGACGTCCGCCACCGCCTCGATCAGCTTGGCGCGGTGCTCGTCGGCCGCGTCCTTGAAGTCCGCGGGGATGTCCACCACGTCGAACTTCTGCCCGCGCGACTCCTCGTCGAACACGATCGCCTTCATGCGGATCAGGTCGATCACGCCGCGGTGCTTGTCCTCCTCGCCGAGCGGGAGCTGGATCGCCACGGGGTTGGTCCCGAGGCGGTCGCGCATCGACTGGACGCACATCTGGAAGTCCGCGCCGATCTTGTCCATCTTGTTCATGAACGCGATGCGGGGCACCGAGTAGCGGTCGGCCTGGCGCCACACCGTCTCGCTCTGGGGCTCGACGCCGTTGCCGCCGTCGAACACGCAGACCGCGCCGTCGAGCACGCGGAGCGAGCGCTCCACCTCGATGGTGAAGTCCACGTGGCCGGGGGTGTCGATGATGTTGATCCGGTGCTTGATGTCCTTCGAGGGGCCCGTCATCGGCACCCAGAAGGCCGTCGTCGCGGCCGACGTGATCGTGATGCCGCGCTCCTGCTCCTGCTCCATCCAGTCCATCGTCGCGGCGCCCTCGTGCACCTCGCCGATCCGGTGGATCTTGCCGGTGTAGTAGAGCACGCGCTCGGTGCAGGTCGTCTTGCCAGCATCGATGTGCGCCATGATGCCGATGTTGCGGTAGCGTTCGATCGGGAGGTCGCGAGGCACTGCTTCTTCTCCATCACCGGCGCGGCGGGCGCGCCCTCGTTCGGGGTCTCTCGGGTGAGGCTTTCGGCGGGCGGCGAACAGACGAAACCCCCCCGGGGTACCTGTCCCTCTGCTCCATCGGCAGGGGGGTTGATCGGCCCGGGAGGGTCACGACGGTCGCTTCAGCGATGCGCGGGGCGCCTCCGAGGAGGTCGCGGCCCGCGCTCTGTGTCCCGCCCATTCGTGGGGCAGGCGCTGGGACAGTCGTCTTATGTCGTCGTCGTCATCGTCGCTTCGCGTCGACCTCGTCTCGTCTTCACCGGGCGTCTACACCCGCGCGCCCGTCGCGTGCGTGACAGGCGCGTGACACGTCACCAGCGGTAGTGGGAGAACGCCTTGTTGGCGTCCGCCATCTTGTGCGTGTCTTCCTTCTTCTTCACCGCGTTGCCGCGGCCCTGGGCGGCCTCGACGAGCTCCGCGGCCAGGCGCTCGGCCATGCTCTTCTCGCCGCGCGAGTCGGAGTACGACACCAGCCAGCGCATCGCGAGCGACACGCGCCGATCCTGCCGGACCTCCACGGGCACCTGGTAGGTCGCGCCGCCGACGCGGCGGCTCTTCACTTCGACCTTCGGCTTCACGTTGTCGAGCGCCTTGCGGAAGACCTCCAGCGGATCCTCCTTGTGGCGCGCCTGGATCACGTCGAACGCGCCGTACACGATCCCCTCGGCCACGGCCTTCTTGCCGGACTGCATGACCGTGTTCGTGAGCTTCGCGACCAGCCGATCCTTGTACTTCGGGTCGGCCGTGGGCTTGCGCTTGGGAACTTCACCGCGACGGGGCATGGATCAACCCTTCTTCCGCTTGACGCCGTACTTGGAGCGGCCCTGCGAGCGCTCCTTCTTGTTGGTGTTGGAGGGCCCGGCCGCGCCGACCGCGTCGAGCGTCCCGCGGATGATGTGGTAGCGCACGCCGGGGAGGTCCTTCACGCGGCCGCCGCGGATGAGCACCACCGAGTGCTCCTGGAGGTTGTGCCCCTCGCCGGGGATGTACGCCGTCACCTCCATGTGGTTGGTGAGGCGGACGCGGGCCACCTTGCGGAGCGCGGAGTTGGGCTTCTTCGGGGTGGTGGTGTACACGCGCACGCAGACCCCGCGCTTCTGGGGGCACTCGCGGAGCGCGGGCGAGGCCGTCTTCCACACGGTGGTGGCGCGACCCTTTCGCACGAGCTGGTTGATCGTCGGCATCGGTAGGGCTCTTCTCGGCTATGTGAGGCGTTGCGTCGGAGGCGCGCGACAGAATCCTGTGGGGGCTCCTCGCGAGGGCGGCGACTCTTACCTCCGTCCCCGCAGATGTCAAGACCCGTGTGAGGGCTCTGTCAACCGGGGTCCGAGGCCCCCTGAAGGGCCGCTTTTCCTGCGGGATTTCCGCGGGGAAGGGCCCTAGGATCCGCCGCCCATCAGCGGCCCAGCGGCCCCCTCAGGAGACAAAACCAATGCCCGGCGAGACCATCTACGACTCCATCCTCGACGCGATCGGCGGCACGCCGATGGTCCGCCTCCGCCGGGTCGGCGCCGAGACGGGCTGCGAGATCCTGGTGAAGTGCGAGTACCTCAACGCGGGCGGCTCGGTGAAGGATCGGATCGGCCGCCGGATGCTCGAGCGCGCGCAGGCCGCGGGGCGCATCCGGCCGGGCGACACGCTGATCGAGCCGACCAGCGGCAACACCGGCATCGGCCTCGCGCTCGCGGCGGCGGTGCACGGGTACCGCATGATCATCACGATGCCCGAGAAGATGAGCCGCGAGAAGCAGGTGGTGCTCGAGGCGCTCGGCGCGGAGATCATCCGCACGCCCACCGAGGCCGCGTGGGACGCGCCCGAGAGCCACATCGGCGTCGCGCGCCAGCTCCAGAAGATCCTCCCCAACGCGCACATCCTCGACCAGTACGGCAACCCCGACAACCCCGACGCGCACTTCGAGGGCACGGGCGCGGAGATCGTGGAGCAGTGCGGCGGGCGCCTCGACTACTGCGTGATGACCGCGGGCACCGGCGGCACGATCACCGGCGTCGCGCGGCGCCTCAAGCGGGACGTCCCCGGCGTGAAGGTCGTCGGCGTCGACCCGGAGGGCTCGATCCTCGCGGGCCCCGGGCCCATCCACAGCTACAAGGTCGAGGGCATCGGGTACGACTTCATCCCCGACGTGCTCGACCGCTCGCTCGTCGACGAGTGGGTGAAGAGCGAGGACCGGCCGTCGTTCCTGATGGCGCGGCGGCTGATCCGGCAGGAGGGCCTGCTCTGCGGCGGCAGCGCGGGGGCGGCGGTGTGGGCGGCGGTGCAGATCGCGAAGCGCGAGCCCGGCAAGCGGATCGTGGTGATCCTGGCCGACTCGGTGCGCAACTACCTCACGAAATTCCTCGACGACCGCTGGATGCGGGAGAACGGCTTCACCGAGAAGAGCTGGGAGGCGGGCACGGTCGGCGACCTGCTGCTCACGCTCCCGCGGCGCGCGGTGGTGACGGCGACGAGCTCGGACACCGTCGCGGAGTCGGTGAAGCGCATGAAGGAGCACGGCATCTCGCAGCTCCCGGTGCTCGACCACGGCAAGGTGGTGGGCATCGTCACCGAGAGCGACCTGCTGGAGAAGCTCGTCGACGGCCGCGCGTCGCTCACCAGCGCGGTGGCCGAGGTGATGTTCCGCCGCGTCACCACCGTGCGCACGAGCGACGACGCGGTGGGCCTGCTCGACCTCTTCGCCAAGGGCATGGTCGGCCTCGTGCTCGACGACGCCGGCGACCTCGCGGGCGTCGTCACCAAGATGGACCTCGTCGACGTCCTCACCGCCCGCGTCGACAAGGGCCTGTAATGCCGATGTGGCCTCGGGCCGTTCGCGAATTGCCGATCGGGCGGGGCAAGCCCCGCCCCTACGGCTGTGGCCCCGCTCGCCTCGGGGAGTGAGCTGGCGAGGTAGGGGCGGGGCTTGCCCCGCCCGAAGAGAATTCACCAACGCCGCCGTGGCGCACGGGCAAAACTCTACTTCAGCGTCACCGACGCGCTCAGCCGCGGCGCGCCCGGCGCGTCGAGCCCCCAGTACGACATCGCGACGTCCACCGCCCCCGCCGCCCCCGCCGTGAAGGTGAGCGTCGCGAGGGTGAACTTCGCGCTCGTCCGCACGAGCTTCCCGTCCGAGCCCGCGCACTGCCGCCACGCGCCCGCGCCCTCGGGCAGCGCGCCGCTCGTCTCGGGCTCGCCCGGCAAGCACTCGGTGAGGTTGGAGCACACCACCTCGTAGACGTGCCGCGGGGCTCTGCCCTTGCGCGCGAGGTCGAGCGCGCGCAGCCGGCTCCAGTGGACGTCGCCCGACACCACGAGCACGTCGCGCGCGGCGCCGGCCACCGCGTCGCAGAGCGCCCGGTACTGCGCGGGGTAGTGGCGCAGCGCGCTGTCGAACATCGCGTCGATGTCGGCGCCCTGGAGCTCACGCGGCGCCCCCTCGGAGATCGGCTGCCCGAGGAAGAGCACCCCCGGCCGGTCGAGCTTCGCGGCCCAGCGCGCGAGCATGTCGAGGTTGGCTGGCGGGGTGAACGTCGCGTCCCTGCCGGGCGCCTCGCGGCGCGTGCGCGCGTCGAGGATCATCATCGAGACGAGCGGTGCGTCGACGGTGACCGTGCGCCAGCGCCCCTGCCGCACGGCGGCGGCGACGTCGGCGACGTCCTTCAGCGCCGCGGGCCGCACGTTGAGCGACGACTGGTACACGTCGAAGGCCGCGAGGAAATCCCCGACGGGCACGCGCCCCGGGTACTGGAGGTACGGGGGGTGGCGGGGGTAGTCGTTCCAGAACTCGTGGTCGTCGCCGATGCAGAGCGTGGGCGTGGCCGCGAGGAAGTCGCGCCACCGCGGGTCGCGCCACTGGCGCTCGTAGCGCTCCGCCGGGTGCACCGGTGGCTCGGAGTACGGCGCGCCCATGCGCATCCCGAAGTACGCGCCGGTGTCGGGGTCGCGGTCCATGTAGATCTGGTCGCCGGTGAGCACGCGCAGGTCGACGGGTTGCTTCGCGAGGAGCTTGCGGTAGCCCGACGCGATGACGCCTTGCGGGTCGAGCCCGAGCGCGTAGCACGACCCCGTCGCCACGGTGAACGACCGCGCCTGCGACGACAGCGTCCGCGTGGTGATCGACGCCCACGGCCCGGCCGACGCGACGCCCACGCGGAGGGTGACGTCGGCGCCCTCGGGCAGCCCCTCCGCGGTGACGAGCCAGCGCTCGCGCACCGGGTCGAGCAGCGACACGCGCGCCGGGCCGAGGATCTTCCCTCCGGCGCTCACTTCGGTGAGCAGCGTGCGGCGGCCGTCGACCTCGACGCTTCGGTTGCCCGCGTCGACCCACCACACGGCGCTAGTGTAGCCGTGGCGCCCCGGGACGATGACGATGTCGCTCATGCCGGGGGGCGACGGTAGCGCCGAGGGGGAGGGGCGGTCTACGGGGCGACGGCGGGCCCCTGACGCGCAGGCCCCTCGCGCGGTAGGCTCGGCGGTGATGTCCCCCGCCGTCTCGATCGACTCGCTCGCCGGGCGCACCCGCGCGGTGGTGGCCGCCTTCGCCCTCGTCGGCGCATCGGCCCTCGCGTCGGCCAGCGCGGCCTTCCTTCAGGTGCGCGCGCTCCGCGGGGTCAGCGCGCACGCGATCGACCTCGCCGCCGTCGAGCGCGCCGACCTCGTCGCCCGCGCGGCCGGCGTCGCCGTGGTGGCGAGCTCGCTCGCGGGGCTCGTCGCGTGGGCGCTGTGGGCGCGGCGGGCCTTCGACCTCGCCGGGGCGCTCGGGCTCCGTGGGCTCCCGATGAGCGCCGCGCGGGCGGCGTGGGGCTTCGTGCTGCCGCTCGCGCAGCTCTGGGTGCCGCTCCAGGCGCTCGCGGGACTCGGTCGCGCGCTCGACCGCGAGCGCATCCCCGCGGAGGCGCCGCGCGCCGCGTCGGAGACGTCGTCGCACTACCGCGACAACGCGCAGGCCCCGCGCCCGCCGGACGTCGCGCTCCCGCCGTCGCCCGTGGGTGCGGCGTGGGCCTTCTGGTGGGGGGGTTGGGCGCTGTCGTTCGTCGCGACCTTCGCGCACGGGCGCGCCGCGTCGGTGGCCGACATGCGCGCGGTGCTCCAGATCGACCTCACCTCGCAGCTCGGGCTCGCGCTCGCGGCGCTCTTCTTCGCGCGCGTCGCCGTCGCGCTCCACGCGCGGCTGCGCGAGCGGGCCGAGCGCTGGGTGCCTACCGCGCGTTGAAGCGCAGCGCGTTGGGGTCGCGCGCGGCGGCCTCATCGACTCGTCGAAGCACGGCCTCGGCGAAGTCCGCCACCGCCGCGAGCCCCGGGTGGTTGATCGTCGGCGGGTCGTCCGTCGGCCGGTGGTACTCGTCGTGGAGCCCGGTGAACAGGAACACCCCCGGCACCCGCGCCTCGATGAAGCTCATGTGGTCGCTCGCGCCCCAGGGGCCGCGCGTCGGCTCCCAGGGGCGCGCGTCGAAGCCGAAGCCCGCGTTGGCCAGCTCCACCGCGGGCGCGAAGGCGGGCGCCGTCTCGCGCGCCTCGACGAAGAGCCGGCAGCCGCGGAGGCGACCGACCATGTCGAGGTTCATCACGGCGGAGACGTCGCGGAGGGGGCTGGGGCGGTGCGCGACGAGCCAGCGCGAGCCCACGAGGCCGAGCTCCTCGGCGGCGAAGAGCGTGAAGGCCACGTCGCGGCGCAGCGGCGCGCGGGCGAACCGCCGCGCGAGCTCGAGCACCACGGCCGTCCCCGACGCGTTGTCGTCGGCGCCGTTGTGCACCGCATGAACGCCAGGGAGCAGCGACGACGCGCCGCCGTAGCCCACGTGGTCCTGGTGCGCGCCGACCAGCAGCACGCCGCGCCCCTCGCCGGCGGTGCCGCGCACGAGGCCGATCACGTTGGCGGCCTCCACCTGGCGCGGGCGCGTCGAGGTGACCACGCGCGCGCTCGCCTCCGTGATGCGCGCGGGGGTTGCCTCGTCGGTCTCGGGCACGAGCGAGGCGGGGTCGCGGCCGAGCAGCCACGCGCCCACCGCGCGCGAGACGCGCACCACGGGGATGCCCCCGGCGGGCGGCGCGACGTACCCGCCCCCAACGCCTCCACCACTGAGCTGCACCTCGATCAGCGCGACCGCGCCGGCCTGGCGGGCCGCCCGCGCCTTGCCGAAGAGGCTCCCGGTGACGTGGGCGCGTTCGAAGGCCGCGACGCGCGCGGGGTCGCGGGGGCGGGGCGGGCCGGCGAGCGCGACGGCGACGCGGCCGCGGACGCGGTCGCCGCGGCGGCGGAAGTCGTTCCAGTCGGCGTCGCGGGCGACGAGGGCGTGGCCGACGTAGACGACGCCCCCCACCGCGCGGCCGTCGCCGCTGTGCTCGGGCACGTTGGCGACGCGGAAGTCCGCGCCGAGCGCGAGGGCGCGCGTCTCGCCGTGGGCGCGCAGGAGCACCTGGGCGCGCGCGGTCTCCTCGACGCCGTAGGGCACGCGGAAGGGCTGGCGGTAGCCCTCGGCGCCCGCGGGCTGGAGCCCGAGCGCGGTGAAGCGCCCGACCAGCCACGCCTCCGCCGCGCGGCCGCCGTCGGTGCCGGGCTCGCGGCCGGCGCGGGCGTCGTCGGCGAGCCAGGCGACGTCCGCGCGGAGGCGCTCGACCGCGTCGGGCCGGGCGCGCTCGCAGCGGGTATTGGGCGGGGGGAGGGGCTGCGCGCCCGCCGCGGCCGCGAGGGCGAGCGCAGCCAGGGCGGGCGCGGGACGTCTCACGCGAGGGAGTCGGGGAGGGTCGAGGCGGTGACGGTGTCGCGGTGCTGCGACTCGAGCAGCAGCGGCGCTTCGAGCGTCGGGCGGAAGTCGCGCTCGAACTGCTCCAGCTCGGCGGCGTACGTGCGGAGCATCGCGCGGCGCTCGTGGAAGGGCAGGAAGGCGCTCTTGAAGCCGTTGAGGATGATCTGCTTGATCGCGGGCCACGGCACCCCGAGGCGCGTGTGCACGAGGTACAGCTCCTTGCTCACGGTGGTGTCGGTGATCAGCCGGTTGTCGGTGTTCACCGTCACGCGCACGCCGAGGTCGTAGTAGAACTTCAGCGGGTGGTTGGAGATGTCGCGCACCGCGCCCGTCTGCACGTTGCTCGACGGGCAGCACTCGAGCGGGATGCGGTGGTCGATGACGTAGTGGAGCAGGTCGCCGTCCTCGCGGAGCCGGCACCCGTGCCCGATGCGGTGCGCGCCGCAGGTGTGGATCGCCTGGCGGATCGAGTCGGGCCCGTAGGCCTCGCCCGCGTGGATGGTGCTGTTGATGTTGTTGTTGCGGATGAGCTGGAAGGCGTCGCGGTGGTGCTTGGCCGGGTGGTCGTACTCGGCGCCGGCGAGGTCGAAGCCGACGACGCCGCGGTTCTTGTAGGCGACGGCGAGCTCGGCCATCTCCAGCGAGCGCTCGGGGGAGATGTTGCGGATGCCGCAGATGATCACGTTGGCGTGGATGCCACGCTCGTCCTGGGCGGCGCGGAGGCCCTCGAGCACCGCCTCGACGACGGTGGTGAGCGCGAGGCCCTGCCGCGTGTGGAGCATCGGGGAGTAGCGCACCTCCATGTAGCGGACGCCCTCGTCGGCGGCGTCGATGCCGAGCTCGTAGGCCGTGCGGCGCAGGCCCGCGGCCGTCTGGAGCACGCGGAGGGTGACGTCGAAGGCCTTGAGGTACTCGACGAGCGAGCCGGTGTTGCGGCCGGCGTTCATCGCGAGGGCGAGGGCGTCGGGCGTGGTGGCGGGGAGGTCGATCCCCTCCTGGCGGGCGAGGTCGAGGATGGTCTGGAGGCGGAGGGACCCGTCGAGGTGGACGTGCAGGTCCGCCTTGGGAAGCCGGCGGATGGCTTCGATGGTGAGTGCTGTCATGGCGGGAGACTACACCAACCCCCCCGCCGCGCCACGGCGTTGTGCGGGGCGTCGGTCAGGCCGTGACGCGCAGCGAGACGCGGCGGCGGGGCTTCGGCGGCGGGGCCACCGCGGGCGCGTCGCCGTCGTCGAGCAGCACCTCGCCGACGAGGTCGTAGTCGGCGCTCTGGGTGATCTCCGCGGTCACCATCTCGCCGGGGCGCACCTCCGCACCCGAGAGGTACACGACGCCGTCGATGTCGGGCGCCTGCCCCGCGTGGCGGCCCTGGAGCACGTACTCGTGCTGGTCGCTCGCGCCGTCGACGAGCACCTCCACCCGCCGCCCCACGAGCGCGCGGTTGCGCTTGCGGGAGATCGGGCGCTGGAGGGCCATGAGCTTGCGGTGCCGCGCGGCGCTGTCCTTCTTCGACACCTTCGCGTCCTGCGAGAAGCTCCCCGTCCCCTCCTCGTCGGAGTAGCGGAACACCCCCACCCGGTCGAACTCCGCCCACGTCACGAACTCGCAGAGCTCGTCGAAGTCCTCCTGCGCCTCGCCCGGGTGCCCGACGATGAAGGCCGTGCGGAACACCACGTCGGGGATGCGCTTCCGCACCGTCTCCACCACGCGCCGGAGCCGCGCGCCGCCGTGGCCGCGCTTCATCCGCCGGAGCATCGCGTCGCTCGCGTGCTGGAGCGGCATGTCGACGTACTTCACCACCTTCGGGTGCGACGCCATCACGTCGACGAGCTCGTCGGTCAGCGTCTCGGGGTAGAGGTAGTGCACGCGCACCCACCGCAGCTTCTTCACCTCGCCGAGCGCGCGGACGAGGGCGGCGAGGGTGGGCTTGCCGGGCAGGTCGCGGCCCCAGGCGATGGTGTCCTGCGACACCACGTTGAGCTCGAGGGTGCCGCTGTCAGCGAGGCGCTCGGCCTCGGCGACGATGTCCTCCAGCGCGCGGCTGCGCTGCTTGCCGCGGATGGCGGGGATCGCGCAGAACGAGCACGTCCGGTTGCAGCCCTCGGCGATCTTCAGGTACGCGCTGTGGCGGCCCTGCGAGAGCACGCGGGGATCGCTCGCGCGGAGCACGTAGTGGGCGGGGTTGCCGACGAGCATGCGCTCGGCGCCGCCGCGGAGCACGTCGCCGAGCTTGAGCATGTCGCTCGACCCGAGGAAGTGGTCGACCTCGGGCATCTCCTTGGCGAGCTCCTCGGGGTAGCGCTGCGAGAGGCAGCCCGAGACCACGAGGCGCTCGCAGCTCCCCGACTCCTTGTAGCGCCCCATCGCGAGGATCGTGTCGATGCTCTCCTCCTTGGCGGGGCCGATGAAGCCGCAGGTGTTGACGACGATGCACTCGGCCTCGGCCGGGTCGGCGGTGAGCTGGTACTCCTCGCCGAGGGCGACGCCGAGCATCACCTCGGTGTCGACGCGGTTCTTGGGGCAGCCGAGCGAAACGAAATGGATCTTGCGGGGCATCGTTGGGCTGTTCGGGGTCAGTCGCGGAAGTTGATGTACTGGAGCTCAATGGGCATGTCGGCGCCGCGCAGGTGCTTGATGGCGGCCTGGAGGTCGTCGCGGTTCTTCCCCGAGACGCGCACCGTGTCCTCCTGGATGGAGGCCTGCACCTTGATCTTCGACTCCTTGAGGAGGTCGATGATCTTGCGCGCGTTGTCGCGGTCGATGCCCTGCTTGATCTTGATGAGCTGGCGGAACATCCCCTTGCCGCCGGGGATGACCTTCTGCGGGTCGAGGTGCTTGAGCGACACGCCCCGCTTCACCATCTTGCCGTGGAGCACGTCGATCGCGGCCTCCAGGCGGTTCTCGGAGCTGGCCTCGAGGGCGATTCCCTCGGCGTTCTTCTCCAGGGAGGTCTGCGTGTCGCGGAAGTCGAAGCGGGTCGCGATCTCGCGCTGCGCCTGCAGGAGGGCGTTGTCGACCTCCATCGTGTTGACCTTCGAAACCACGTCGAACGACGGCATGCGCGTGCCTATACACCACCGCCGCCCCGCCGAAAAGCGGGGGCCCCTCACCCCTCACACGGGGAAGCGCAGGAGCACCGCGGCCCGGTGCTGGAGCCGGTGCCCGAGGCCCTCGCGCTGGGGCAGCGCCTCCGCCGGGTCGTCCGCGTCGACGGAGCCGCTCAGCGCCGCCATCCACGCCGGCTCGTCCGCGTCGGGCTCCTCCTCGTCGTCGACCGCCCCCGCCGCCACAACGCACCCGTCGTCCGCCGGGTCCTCGTCGTCCTCGTCGTCTTCCTCGGCGGCGCCGCCTTCGAGGCGGGCGATGAGCGCGTCCTCGTAGCCCCACACGTCGGGCCAGTCCTGCGCGGCCTCGCCGCACACCCGCTGGCGGTGGACGCCGTCGCGCCGCATCGGGAGCAGGGGGATGCTGTCGACGCCGTAGGCGCGCGGGTTCTCGTCTTCGCAGTCGAGGACGAAGCGCCAGGCGGTGCCGATGTTCTGGAAGTCGAGGGCGCGGGCGGTGGTGCTCATGGTGATGACCTCTCGGTGGCGCCCAACCTGCGTCGCGCCCCCCGCCGCGCAAGGGACCATGTGACGTAATCTGTCACACCGGGTCGGTGGTCGAGAGGGCCTCCGCGCGGGCGCCGAAGACGGTTTCGAAGTGGGCGACGGCGCGCGATGCGAGGGCCTCGACGGCGGGGACGTCCCGCACGCCGAGGGCCTCCAGCGAGGTGACCGGGTACTCGCGGATGCCGCACGGGACGATGAGGTCGAAGTCCGCGAGGCGGGTGGAGGCGTTGAGGGCGAAGCCGTGGAGGGTGACCCAGCGGGAGATCTTCACGCCGATGGCGCCGACCTTGGCGGGGCGCGAGGCGTGCTCGTCGCCGGGCCACGCGTCGAGGCGGTCGAGGTCGACCCAGGCCCCGATGAACTTGTCGCGCCCGCCCGCGCCGATGCCGTGGTCTGCGCAGAGGAGGGACATCACGCGGACGAGGTCGCGCACGTAGCGGCGGACGTCGCAGCGGTCGGGCTCGAGCGAGAAGATGGGGTAGGCCACGAGCTGGCCGGGGCCGTGGTAGGTGACGTCGCCGCCGCGCTCGGTCTCCACCACGGCGATCCCGCGCGCCTCGAGGAACTCATTGGGTGCGACGACGTGGCCCCCGTCGGCCGAGCGCCCGAGAGTCACCACCGGGTCGTGCTCGACGAGGAGGAGCGTGTCGGGGATCGCCCCCTCGATACGCAGTTGCTGGAGGCGCTGCTGCATCGCGTGGACGGGCTCGTAGGCTCGGCGGCCCAGCCAGTGGGGGCGGAAGGTTCGCACGGAGTGAACGTAAGGGGCCGCGTGACAGGGAATCAACATCCGCCGTGCGAAGGCGGGCCGAACGGTACGGCGGGGGCGGCGCCGTGGTACTCATCGATCATGCGGTCGACGGAGACGCGCGCGGCCCTCGTGGCTGTTCTGATGGTCGCGTGCTCGACGCAGCCCGGCGTCACCTTCACCCCGATCGACGACGCCCCCGCGGGCGAGGCCGCGGTCGACGCGCCCGCGACGCCCGACGTCACCGCGCGGCCCGACGCGGCGGTTGATGTCGCGCCCGACCTCGCCACCTACCCCGACGTTGCCCCCGTGACGCGCGACGCGCCCGAGGCGGGGCTCACGCCCGACGCCGCGTGCGCCGCGGCGAGCGTGATGGCCTCGGTCGAGCGCCTCCCGGTCGACATCATCTGGATGGTCGACAACTCGGTGAGCATGGCGCCCGCGGTCGACCAGGTGATCGCCGGGCTCAACCGCTTCGCCGGGCTCGTCGGCACGCGCGGGCTCGACTACCGCGTGGTGATGCTCTCGCTGCGCAACGCGACGCGCAACGTCACCGTCGCCGGCTCGGCCCGCTACGCCGTGTGCATCCCGCGCCCGCTCGCCGGCAACGACCAGTGCGGCAACGGCGAGCGCTTCTTCCACTCGAGCATCGACGTGAAGAGCACGCAGCCGCTGGAGCAGCTCCTCGGCACGCTCGGGCAGACGCGCGGCTACACCGCGGCCGAGCAGCGCGGGGGCGAGGCGTGGCGGCAGTTCCTCCGGCCGAGCGCGACCAAGACGGTGGTGCTGGTGACCGACGACAACTCGCGGCTCACGCCCGACGACTTCGAGCGCTTCCGCGGCGGCACCAACCCCAACAACTCCAGCCTGTCGCTGCCGCCCGGCATCCTCGACGCGTCGTGGGCGGGGCTCTTCACGGGCTACACCTTCAGCGCGATCTACGGCTGGGGGAGCGACGCCGACCCGGGCGCGCGCTGCACGTACGCCAACGGGACGATGCCGCCGAGCCCGGGGCCCGCGTACACCACGCTGGTGGGGCGCACCAACGGCGTGCGGGCCCGCGTGTGCGACGGCGCGGGCGCGTGGACGCCGTTCTTCGAGAGCGTGGCGACCGCGGTGGTGCGGGCGTCGCGGATCTCCTGCGACCTGGCGATCCCGCCTGTCCCCGCGGGGCAGGTGCTCGACCCGGGGCGCATCAACGTGGTGGTCACCTCGACGGCGTCGCGCGCGGTGGTGGGCAACGTGCGCGACCGCGCGGCCTGCGGCGCGACGGGCGGCTGGTACTACGACGACAACCGCGCCCCGACGCGCGTCACGCTCTGCCCGGCGACGTGCGAGCGCACCCAGCAGGAGCTCGCCAGCGGGAGCGCGCGGATCGAGGTCCAGTTCGGGTGCCAGACCATCCCTGGGTGAGCGCGGGTTACCGCGCGGTCGTCGGGGCGAGGAAGCGGTGCGGCAGCTCGTCGACGCGACGTCCCGCGCGCCAACGGCTCGGGGCGAAATGATTCTTGAACGAGCGCTTGCGGGCGTCGGGTCGCCGGCCGCGGTTGAACCCGAGGGCCGCGATGGCGTGGGCCGCGCGTCGCTGGTCGTCGGCGCTCGCGCGCGGGTTGACCTCGATCATCCCGGTGCGGCTGTTGAAGAGGAAGTAGCGCTCGAAGCGGTAGTCGGGCGCGTCGGGGCGCAGGAGGTCGTCGTGGAAGTCTTCCCCCTTGTACTGCTGGCACTGGTCGCAGGCGGGGAAGAGGTTGCCCCACTCGAAGGCCAGGTCGGGGAAGAGACTCTTGGGGCAGAAGTGGTCGATCGTCTCGCGCGAGCCGTCGCCGAGTTCGAAGTGGTCGCAGTAGGCGCAGTGGCCCGCGGTCATGCGACGAAGCGTCGGGAAGACGAGCTGGTTGATCGCGATCCCTTCGACCTCGGGCCAGTAGAACGTCGCCGCTGCGTCGTCCGCGCGTCGCGCCAGGAAGGCCGCCGTCCATCGCGCCGCACGCTCAGACAGCACCGCGGGCGGAGGCGGGCGCTCGACGGGGGTCACGGCGCGAGCCCCACGCGGCCGGCCACCTGGGCCACCTCGCTGGCGACGATGTCCTCCACCTCCTCGCCGCGCGCGGCGGTCTTTTCGGCGAGGCGTTCGAGCTCTTTGAAGCGCGCGGTGTCGCCCGCAAGCACGGCGTCGCGCACGCCGTAGAAGCGCGAGAGCTCGGCCTCGGTCTCGACGTCGAACTCCTCCGCGACGCCGAACACCGTGCGGAGCACCGACGACACGCTCGCGCCGGCCTGCGAGGGGATCACCTCGCCGAGCGACGCGACGCCGTCCTTCACGGTGAAGGGGTAGACCCACGCATCGGAGACCGAGGCGACGACGAAGGGGGAGTGGGTCGAGACGACGATCTGCGCGTTCTTGAAGAGGCGCTGCACCATCGGGAGCACCTTGCGCTGCCACGCGGGGTGCAGGTGGATGTCGACCTCGTCGAGCAGCAGGAGGAAGGGGCGCTCGAGCACCGGCACGTCGCCCTCCCAGGGCATGCGGTCGAGGCGCGAGAGCAGGTCGGCGACCCAGCTCACGATCGACTTCACGCCGTCGGGGAGCACGTCGAGGTCGACCGCGACGCCCCCGCGGCGCAGGGTGATGCCGAGCGGGTCGATCGACATCTCGAAGCGGATGTCCTCGCCGATGACGTCGCGCACCGCGTCCTCCACCTGACGTCGCGTCGTGCGGAAGCGCTCCGCCGCGGCGGAGTTGCCATCCTTGAGACTTAGCGCCTCCTTGGTGTGCGAGGTCGCGAGCCACTGCACGATGGTGGCGGAGTCGGCGGTCGCAGTGAAGGAGAGCGCGCCGTCGAAGGGCCCACGCGCGGGCTCGCGGATGGCGTCGAGGCGATACGAGGTGAGCCCGCGCTGCCCGGCGTAGGCGAAGGCCGCGAACGGAACCGGCCCGTTGGAGTGCTTGGAGGCCGTGATTGCCCAAGCATCCCTGGCATAGTGCGGAGTCGTGGCGTAGTAGGCCTTGGTGTCCCAGGGGGCATCGTGCTCCGCTGCCCGGGATGGCGCCGATGCATCCGCGAATCGTTGCCAGCGCTGGTTGCACACGGCTGCGTACGAATCGGGCGAGCGGAGTCGTTGCGCGAAGAGCCGTGCGCTGTCTTCCGTCGGCGCGAACATCGCCGCGAGCGCGTAGAGCACGGTGCTCTTGCCGCTCCCGTTGGGGCCCACGAGCACGTGCAGGTCGGCCTTCTCGGGGTCGCGCTTTTCGCGGAAGGTCAGGTCGAGCGTTTCGAAGGGACCCACGCCCTTCAGGTACAGCCGGTCGACGCGGAGCGGATTCGAGATGGCGCTCATCGGGCGGCGCGATCGTAGGCCGGGGCGCCGCCGCCTGCCAACGCCGGAGATGCCCTCAGCACCCCGCGGCGGCGCAGAGCTCGTCGAACGCGTCGGCCACGTCGCGCCCGAGCGCGTCGACGTCGGGCACCGCGTCGGGGTCGGCGTAGAGCCCCACGAAGAGCCCGCCGTCGTAGCTCACCAGCGCCACGCCCACGCCCTGGTGCGTGAAGAGCGGCACCACCCCGTGGATCGACGTCATCCGCGCGCGCCCCAGGTACAGCGCCCCCGGCGGGCCCGGCACGTTGGTCACCGTCACGTTGAACGCCCGCAGGTGCGCCGCCACCCGGAACACCGCCGACACCACGCTCGGCCCCCCGAGGTCGCTCACCCGCTCGATGAAGGCCGCCCCCTCCACCTCGTGCGAGTCGTGCTTCAGGTGGTCGCACACCGCGCGGACGGCCTCGTGGCGGCGCCGCACGTCGGGCTCGTGGAGCGGCAGCCGCGCCAGCACCAGGGAGACGTGGTTGCCGCCCGCGCCCTCGGCGCCCTCGCGGCCCCGGAGGTTCACCGGGACGAGCGCGCGGAAATCGCGGAGTGAATCAACCGAATCACCGCGCCGCGCCAGGTAGCGCCGCAGCGCGCCCGTCACCGCCGCGAGCGCGACGTCGTTGAGCGTGCCGCCGAGCGCGCGCCGCGCCGCCTTCGCGCGGGCGAGGTCGAGCCGCGCCGTCCCGTACGCGCGCCGCGGGCCCACGTCGTCGGGGTTGATCGACGTCGGCGACGCCGGAAGCAGCCCCTCGCGCAGCGTGCCGACGAGCCCCTCCGCGATGTCGCGCGCGCTCCCGCCGCCGAGCGAGAAGGCGCCGCGGAGATCATGGAGCGCGTGGGACACCGCCCGCGCGCTGTCGGCCACGAGCATCGCCGCCACCTCCACCGCCCTGGGCGCGGGCCGCGGCTGCCACGGCGGCGGGGCCGGCGGGTCGTCGTCGGCGGGCTCGGGGCGCAGGAGCGACGCGAGCAGCGCCATCCCCGCCACGCCGTCGACCATCGCGTGGTGGGCCTTGAGGATCATCGCGAAGCGCCCGCCCGAGAGCCCCTCGACCAGCCACAGCTCCCAGAGGGGGTGGCGGCGGTCGAGCGGCTGCGAGAAGACCCTCCCCGCCAGCGCGAGGAGCCGCGCGTCGTCGCCGGGCCGCGGCACCGCCGTGTGGCGAACGTGGTGGTCGAGCCGGAAGCGCGCGTCGTCGACCCACGCCGCCCCGACCCCCGGCACCTCGCGGACGATCTGACGGAAGCGCGGGACGTTCGCCACGCCCGCCTCGAGCAGCCGCGTGATGCGCGCGGCGTCGAGCGCGCCGTCGGGCGCCACGAGGTCGCCCCCTTCGAACACCATCATCGCGCCGATGTGCATCATCAGGGCGCCGCCCTCGATGTCGAGGAAGACGCGGTCGGTGGCGGAGAGCTTGTCGAGTTCCATCGGCGCCTCGTGCGGGTGCGTCAGAGGTGGAGCGCGGGCTGGCCGGTGCTCTCGAGCACCTCGAGCCAGAGGCCGCCGTCGGGGTCGATGCGCCGGTGCCGCCGCGCCACCGCGGCCAGCGGGACGAGCGTGAAGTGCCGGTGCCAGCGGCCCACCAGCACGTCGGTGAAGCCCGCCATCCCCGCGTGCGCCGCGTGGCGCGCGAGGCCGTCGCAGAAGACCGCGTCGCTCGCGTTGGCCGCCACGCTGCGGATCATGTAGCTCGGGTCGATGTACTTCACCGTCGCCCCGAAGCCCCGCGACTGGAGGTGCCCGGCGATCGCGTCGCGCAGCAGCGGGCCGATGTCGTTGACGCCGTTGGCGTAGCGCGCGTTGCCCGAGGCGTCGCGCGCGCCCTCGCCCTGGGCCAGGTGCGCCGCGCAGCCCTCGGCCACCACCACCACCGCGTGCGAGCGCCGCCGCAGCCGCTGCTCGAGCGACGCCAGCAGCGCCTCCAGGCGGAAGGGCACCTCGGGCACGAGGCAGTAGTTGACGTCGTGCGAGGCGATGGTGGCCGCCGCGGCGATGTAGCCCGCGTCGCGGCCCATGAGCTTGACGATCCCGACGCCGTTGCGCGCGCCGCGGGCCTCGCTGTGGGCGGCGTCGACCGCGAGGCGGGCCACCTCCACCGCGGTGTCGAAGCCGAAGGTCTTGTCGACGAAGGCGACGTCGTTGTCGATCGTCTTGGGGATGCCCACCACGGCGAGCTCGACCCCGCGGCGCTTCGCCTCCGCGGCGATCGCGTGGGCGCCGCGCTGCGTCCCGTCGCCGCCGATGGCGAAGAGCACCGAGATGTCGCGCGCCGCCAGCTCGTCGACCATCGCGCTCGGGCTCTGCGCGCCGCGCGACAGCCCGAGGAAGCTCCCGCCGTGCTTGTGGATGTCGTTGACCCGGTCGGGCACCAGCGGGATCGGCGCCGCCCCGACGCCCGGCACGATCCCTTCGAAGCCGTAGCGGAAGCCCGTGATGTCCCGCACGCCGTACTTGTGGAAGAGCTCCATCACCAGCGCGCGGACCACGTTGTTGAGCCCCGGGCAGAGGCCGCCGCACGTCACGATCCCGGCGCGCAGGCGCGCGGGGTCGAAGTAGATCCTCTCGCGCGCGCCGGCCTTCATGAAGGCCAGCGGCGAGGGCACGTCGCCCTCGTCGAGCTCGACCTCCGCCAGCACGCGGGCCTGGTCGGGCACGTAGTCGGGAACGTTGTCGCCCTGCGCGGTGGACAGCGCCAGGGGCGAGGGGAAGGTGCAGGTGCCCAGGCGACTGACCACCAGGTCGTCCGCCCGGAGCCCTTCGAGCTCGCGGGTCTTCATCGGTGCCCTCCTATCAGATTCACGATGCGCCTCGAAGCACCGTCGCGTTACGCACAATGAGCATCACAGCGCGCGCCGGGCGTAGCGGGCGACGGCGACGAGGCCGAGCGCGCAGCAGAGAGCGGCGGCGGCGAGGCGCTCGGGGCGCCCGACGACGGCGAGCACCACGGCGGCGAACTGCGCGAGCGTGGCGGCCTTGCCCCAGCGGTTGGCGCGCTGCTCCTCGTGGAAGGCGCGCGCCTCGCCGCGCAGGGCGATGACGGCGGCGAGGGCGAGCTCGCCGAGGTCGCGCGCGCCGAGCAACAGGAGCCCGAGCACGGAGAGGCGGTGCGTGGCCGCGAGGGTGACGGCGACGGTGAGGACGAAGACCTTGTCGGCGGCGCCGTCGACCGCCGCGCCGAGGGGCGTGCACTGCCCCCAGCGGCGCGCGAGCCAGCCGTCGAGCACGTCGGTGAGGCCCGAGGCCGCGAGCACGCCGAGGGCCCACGCGGGGCGCGCGACGACGAAGGGGAAGAGGGCCGCGAGCGGCACGCGCGCGAGCGACAGGAGCGAGGGCGCCAGCAGCAGGTGGCGGGGCTCGTAGCGGGGGTCGGTGGCGGCGGCGTTCATCGTGGGGCGAGGCCGAGGCGCTCGGCGGCGTGGCGGAGGAGGTCGCGCTCGGTGACGACGCCGACGAGGCGGCCGGCGTCGACCACGGCGAGTCCGCTGGCGCCCGCGCCGAGCAGGCGCGCGAGGGCCTCTTCGAAGCCTGCGTCGGGGGTGATGGTGGGGGGCGACGGACCCATGAGCTCTCTCACGGCGACGCCTTGCTGCGTGCCACGGGCGAGGGCCGCGAGCAACACGTCGGCGCCCACCATCCCGACGAGCGCGCCGACCGTGTCGACCACGGGGACGTGCCGAACGTGGCGCCAGCCCATCACGCTCGCCGCCAGCCGAACCGCGTCGTCCTCGCGCACGGTGAAGACGTCCGCCGACATCAGGTGGCGCACCGTCAGCTCCGCGCGCGGTGCCTCCGCGCCGTCGCCCTCGCCCGCCGGCGCGACGGTGTGGAGCGGGACGTCGCGCGCCTGCACGTCGCGCAGAACCGCAGCGATCGCCCGCGCCCGCTCCGAGGGACGCCGCGGGGCGAGCGCGCCGAGGGAGGCCAGCGTCCACGACGCGCCGGTGCGACGTGACGCGACGCGCGCCTCGACGACGTCGAGGTAGCGGACGACGTCGGCGGGGTCGCAGCCGGCCGCGTGGAGGCCGTCGCGCGCCATCGGGACGAGCTCCGACGCGAGGAGCTCGGCGGCCGCCACGCGCCGCCCGCCGAACCACGCCAGCTCGGCGCCGAGGCCGTAGCGCGCGGCGGCGACGAGGTTGGCCCGGGCGTCGTCGAAGGGGGCGCGCGAGGAGACGTCGCCCCAGCACCCGTCGCCCGCGACCATGAGCCCGTAGAAGAGCGCCGCGTTGGCGACCTCGTCGACGAGCGTGGGCCCCGCGGGCAGCGCGCGGTGCTCGATGCGGAGGTGGGCGACGCCGTCGGCGACGCCGTAGCAGGGGCGGTTCCAGCGGTAGACGGTCCCGTTGTGGAGGCGGAGGGCCTGGAGCGAGGGGACCTCGCCGCGCGCGAGGGCGGCGCGCGCGTCGTCGGCGACGGACGGGGCGAGCAGCGGGCGGAAGCGCGTCGCGTCCTCGCGCCAGAGCTCGAGCACCGACTCCCGGGCCCAGCGCTCGCCGAGGCCCACGCGCATCCGCGCGCCGCGCGCCTGCTGCGCCGCGTCGCGGACGTCCACGGCCTGCTGGAAGAGGGCGATCCGCGTCTCGTGCCAGAGCCGTCGCCCGAGCAGCAGCGGCGAGTTGACGGCGCACGCGAGCAGCGGGGCGGTGACCCACTGGGCGAGGTTGTAGAGCCGCGCGAAGTCCGCGGGCGCCACCTGGAGGTGGAGCTGGAAGCTGGTGTTGGCCGCCTCGGGCATCACGTTGTCGTGCTCGAGGGAGAGGGCGTCGGTCCCCTCGATGTGGGCGCGCATCGCACCGCCGTGCGCGGCCATGATCGCGTCGTTGAGGCTCTTGTATCGAGCGCCGGGCGAGAGGTGGTCGAGCGAGAGGTGGCGCGGCTCGAGCGTCGGGAGGATCCCCGCCAGCACCACGTCGGCCCCCTCGGGGAGCGCCGCCGCCCGCACCACGCCCAGCAGCTCCGCGAGCTCGGCGTGGAGCTCGCTCAGACAACGCCCGCCGAGGGGCCGCGGGGTGAGGTTGGCCTCCAGGTTGTAGCGCGCGATCTCCGTGGTGAGCCTCGGCTCCGCGGCCCGTTCCAACACCGCGGGCGCTACGGGTGCGGGCGCGAAATCCGCCCCGACGAGGAACATCTCCTGCTCCGCCCCGATCGTGGGCGGCCCCTCGGCCACCATCCCCCGCGCGAGCATCTCCTCCAGCACCTCGAGGTCGGTCAGCAGCGCGTCGGTGAACGCGCGCACCTGCGCCTCATCCTGCAACGAGCGGACGGCGAGCGTTCCCATGGTGAAGGGAGGAGGTGCAAGGCGCGTGCAGCACGTTGCGCGCGGTTGGGGCGCACCAGCGCGCGCGGCGGCGCACGGCCTTCACCGCGCGCGTGCACCCCGTGCTCAGCGGAGCGGGATCACGTGGCCGACGCCGAGGAGCCTGCCCTCCGCGTCGAGGCGCTGCGCGAAGAGGCCACCGCCGCGCGCGAGCGGGAGGAGCAGGAGCTGCGTGGCGCCGTCGGCCGCGGTGGCGAGGGCGGGCGCGAGCCAGAGCGACGCGCCGCCGCGCGCGGGGACACGCAAGGGGTTGCCGACGCGCAGGCCGTCGTGGCCGCGGCGCTCGACGAAGAGCTCGGGGGTCTCCGCGCCCGGCGCCGCTTCCACCCACGCGAACGAGCACCCCGTCGCGTTGCACGCGGCCGCCGTCGGCGAGGCGCTCCGGCGCGGCGCGAGGGGGGCAGGCTCGACGCCGAACGCGCGCCCGTCGAGGCGGGCGAAGCGCGGGTCGTGGCGCGCGCTGTGGAGCGGTCCGTCCTCGCCCCAGGTGAGCAGGTGCGACGCGCCGCTCGCGGCGAGGCGGACGTGGTGGGTCGCGCCGGCGAAGCGGGCGACGGTGAGCTCGCCAGCGGGCGCGCCGTCGGGGGCGAGCCAGCGGGCGACGACGGCGCCGCGGTCGCGGTTGAAGTCGCAGCGGTCGTGCACGACGAGCCAGCCCTGGGGCGCGGCCGCGAGCGCCGTGTCGAACGCGCACGATGAGCTCGCGTCGGGGAGCGCGCGGTCTTCGCCGACGCGGTGGCCCTCGCCGTCACGTCGCGCGAAGTGGATCGTGCGAGACGCCCCAGGGAGCTGCCACGCGAACGCGAACACGCCGCCGCCGTGCGCCACCGCGACGTCGTACACGGGCGTCGCCTCGGAGAGCAGCGCCGCGTCGACCACCGCGCGCCCTGCCGCGTCGACGAACTCCACGTAGGGCCGCACGCCCTGCTCGTGCTCGGTGCGCGACGACCACGCGACGGCGCAGCGGTCGCCGCCGCACGCGAGGCCGGGGCTGCGCGAGAAGGCTTCGCGCGAAGAGAGCGTGCGCGGCGGCGCGGCGAGCGCTCCGTCGGGCGTGAGCGCGGCGAGTTCGACGGCGGCGGGGAGGCCGCGGCCCCACAGCGTCCACGCGGCGAGCCAGCCGGTGGAGGTGGCGACGAGCACGGGCTCGTAGGCCACGGGGGCGTTCTCGTCGAACGGGCGCGTGTCGAAGGCGATGCGCTGCGCGTCGGGGACGTCGGGCGCGGCGGCGGGCGAGGGGACGCGCGCGCTCACGGCGAGCGCGAGGCCCGCGGCGAGGGCAGCGCCGAGCGCGACGCGGACGGGGGTGACGCCGCGGAGACGGAGGAGGCGGAGCGCGAGGCCGGTGACGCTGTCGGGGCGGGGCATGGGCGCGAGGATACGCCCTCGAAGCGCGGACCGTCGGGCCTACCCCGACTCCCTCACGCCGCGGAGCCCCTTCGGCGGGTCGAGCGTGACGTTGCGGTAGACCCGGTCGAGCTCCAGCGCCCCGCCGATCGCTGGGAGCGCGACGCTCTCGCCCGCGCGCGCTTCGGCGTAGAGCCAACGGCCGCCCTCGGCCCGCGAGTACACCTCGGCGTGGGCCTCGTGCTGCGACAGGAGCACGTAGTCGCAGAGCGAGGGGATCCGCTTGTAGTGCTCGAATTTCGTCGAGCGGTCGTACAGCTCGGTCGAGTCCGAGAGCACCTCCACCACGAGCCTCGGGTTGGTGATCGCGAGGGCGTCGTCGGGGTCGAAGGCCGCCAGGCCGCACACGACCATCGCGTCGGAGTAGGTCCCCAGGCCGGTCGCGAGCACCCGGATCTTCTGGTCGGAGGTGTACACGTCGCAGGGGCGGTCGCCGAGCAGCCGGACGAGCTCGGCGATGACGCGCGCGCAGATCGCGTTGTGCGCAGGCTTCGCGCCCGCCATGGCGTACACCCGCCCGTCGAACCACTCGTACTTGCGGTCGGTCTCGCGCTCTAGCGCGAGGTAGGCGGCGTAGTCGGTCGAGGTCTGGGGTGCGGGGTCGCCCATCGGTCTCCTTGCCAAGAATGGCACGGCCGGCGGGGACTCCGCGAGGGAGGAGGGGAGGGGGCTCCGGGTCAGTTCGGGTACGCCGCGACGTACGCGCGGCCGAGGGTGCCGGGCGCCGGCGTCGCCGCGCAGCCCGAGACGAGCGCGGGGACGAACGTCCCGCCGAGCGTGCAGGTAGCAGCGTTCACCGAGACGCGGATGCGCCCGACGCCGCCGTCGCCGCCGCCACCGCCCGTCGCGTAGAGGCTGCCGGCGCCGCCGAGGCCGCCCGCCGCGCTCACCCGCGCGCGCACCCCGGTGGTGACCGACGGCGCGCGCAGGAAGATCACGCCGCCCGAGCCGCCGCCGCCCGCCGCGCCGGGCTGCGGGTCGCAGCCGGCCGCGCGGTTGGTGCCGATGTACGCGTCGCCGCCGTCGCCGCCGTTGGCCAGCACGCGGCCGTTGATGACGATGCGCGTCTGCGACCAGAGGCGCAGCGCGCCGCCGCCGCCGCCACCGCCCGAGGTGCCGCCGAAGGCCGGGCGGTTGAGGTAGTCGGCGCTGCCGCCGCCGCCGCCCGAGCCCGGGTAGAAGGTGGTGTCCGCCGCGAGGTCGCTCGCCGCCGCCGACCCGATCGAGCCGCCGCCGCCGCCGCCCCCGCGCCGCCCCGACGAGCACACCGCGCCGATCGCTGCGTCGGCCCCGTGGTACGCGCTGAAGGAGCCCGCGCGCCCGCCGCGGCCGAAGTCGCCGACGCCCGTCCCGCCGAGGCCGCCGCCCGAGCCGCCGCCGTTGCCGCCCGGCGCGCCGATGCGCCCCGACTCGCCGCACACGTAGCCGCCGCCGCCGCCGCCGCCCGCGTAGCCGCCGCCGCCGCCGCCGCCGCCGCCGCCGAAGGTCGCGCCGGAGCCGAAGTGGCCGTTCCACCCGCCGCCGCCGCCGCCGCCGGTGGAGGCGCGGCCGCCGATGGTGAGCGTGCCGTCGACGCCGTTGGCGCCGGTGCCGCCGCCGCCCGCGGGGCCCGCGCAGGGCGCGCCCACGCCGCACGTGTCGCCGCTCGCGCCCACGCCGTTGGGGTTGCCCGTCGCGCCGCCGCCCGAGCCCGAGGCGTTGTCGACGCAGTCGCTGTGCGCGCCCGCGGCGCCGCCCGACACGTTGATCGTCCCGCCAACGACCACCGCCCCCGTCGCGCGCAGGTCGAGCACGCCCGACCCGGTGGTGGTCACCGTGACGCCCGCGGGGATGTTGATCGTCGTGAAGTTGTGGACGCCCGGCGAGAGCGCCACGTTGGCCGCCGGGCTGAAGGCCCCCTCGGCGCCCGTGCTCGGGAAGCGCGTGCACACGCCGCCCTGGCACACGGCCCCCGTCGGGCACACGTCGCCGCACGCGCCGCCGCAGCTCAACCGCGTGTCGCGCTCGCAGCCGTTGGCGGGGTTCATGTCGCAGTCGGCGAAGTTGGTGAGGCAGCCGGCGAGGCGGCACGCGCCCGCGACGCAGGCCCCGACGCCGTTGGCGTAGGTGCAGGCCGTGCCGCACGCGCCGCAGTTGGCCGCGTCGCTCTGGGTGTCGCGGCAGGTGCCCGAGCAGTTGGTCAAGCCCGCGCCGCACGACACCACGCACATGCCCCCGGAGCACACCTGCCCCGCGGCGCACGCGCGCCCGCACGACCCGCAGTTGCCGGTGTCGGTCTGGAGGTCGCGGCAGGTGTCGGCGCAGTTGGTCTGGCCCGCCGGGCAGCTCACCTGGCACGACCCCGCGGTGCACGCCTGGCCGCTCGGGCACGCGCGGCCGCACATGCCGCAGTTGGCCCGGTCGTTGACGAGGTCACGGCAGGTGCCCGAGCAGTTGGTCTGGCCCGGCGGGCACACCACCGCGCACGCCCCGGCGCTGCACGCCTGGCCCGCGGGGCACGCGCGGCCGCACATCCCGCAGTGGCTGCTGTCGGTCTGGAGGTCGCGGCAGGTGCCCGAGCACGCCGTCTGGCCGGTGGGGCACACCACCGTGCACGCGCCCGACACGCAGCGCTGGCCCGCGGCGCACGCGCGCCCGCAGGCGCCGCAGTTCTCGGTGTCGGTCTGGAGGTCGCGGCAGGTGCCGGTGCACACCGTCTGGCCCGTCGGGCAGGTGAGGGTGCAGGTTCCCATCGCGCAGATCTGCCCGGACACGCACACGCGCCCGCAGGCGCCGCAGTTGGTGTTGTCGGTGGTGAGGTCGCGGCAGGCGCCCGAGCAGTTGGTCTGGCCCCCGCCGCACGACACCATGCACGCGCCGCCGACGCACACCTGCCCGGCGGCGCAGGCGCGGCCGCACATCCCGCAGTGGTTGGTGTCGGTGGTGAGGTCGCGGCAGGCGCCCGCGCACACCGTCTGGCCGGGGCCGCAGGAGGTCTGGCACGTCCCGCTCGCGCACACCTGCCCGCTCGGGCAGGCGTTGCCGCAGGCGCCGCAGTTGGCGTTGTCGGTCGAGACGTCGCGGCAGACGCCGGAGCACTCCACCGAGCCGCCGGGGCACGACACCCGGCACGCCGAGCCGACGCAGCGGTTGCCCGCGGGGCACGCGCGGCCGCACGCGCCGCAGTGGTTGAGGTCGGTGGTGAGGTCGCGGCAGACGCCGGTGCAGTTGGTGAGCCCCGCGCCGCACGACACCACGCACGAGCCCCGCGAGCACACCTGGCCCGCGGCGCAGGCGATGCCGCAGCCGCCGCAGTGGCCGACGTCGGTCTGCGTGTCGCGGCAGGTCCCCGCGCAGTTGGTGAGGCCCGCCGCGCAGGTGACCACGCAGCCGCCGCCCGTGCAGATCTGGCCCGCGGGGCAGGCCGTGCCGCACATCCCGCAGTTGGCGTTGTCGGTCTGCGTGTCGCGGCAGACGCCGGAGCAGTTGGTCAGGCCCGCGCCGCACGACACCTGGCAGACGCCGCCGGAGCACACCTGCCCCGCGGCGCAGGCGGCCCCGCACATCCCGCAGTTGGCGAGGTCGGTCTGGGTGTCGCGGCAGACGCCCGAGCAGTTGGTGAGCCCGGCGCCGCACGACACCACGCAGGCGCCGCGCGAGCACACCTGGCCCGCGGCGCAGGCCGTCCCGCACGACCCGCAGTTGGCGTTGTCGGTCTGGAGGTCGCGGCACACGCCCGTGCAGTTGGTGGTGCCGCCGCCGCACGACACGACGCAGTTGCCCATCGAGCACACCTGGCCGGCGGCGCACGCGCGGCCGCACATGCCGCAGTTGGCGAGGTCGGTCTGGAGGTCGCGGCAGACGCCGGTGCAGTTGGTGGTGCCCGCCCCGCACGAGACCACGCACATGCCGCGGGAGCACACCTGGCCCGACGGGCAGGCGGTGCCGCAGGCGCCGCAGTTGGCGTTGTCGGTCTGCGTGTCGCGGCAGACGCCCTCGCAGTTGGTGGTGCCGCCGCCGCAGGAGACGACGCAGGTTCCCATGGAGCAGACCTGCCCGGGGGCGCACGCGCGGCCGCACGACCCGCAGTTGCCGAGGTCGGTCTGGGTGTCGCGGCAGACGCCGGAGCAGTCGGTGGTGCCGCCGCCGCACGAGACCACGCACATGCCGCGGGAGCAGAGGCGGCCGGCGGGGCAGGCGTTGCCGCACATCCCGCAGTGGGCGGGGTCGCTCTGGGTGTCGCGGCACGAGCCCGAGCAGTCGGTGAGGCCGCGGCCGCAGGAGACGACGCAGCGGCCTGCGACGCAGTCCTCGCCGGCCTCGCAGGCGTTGCCGCACATGCCGCAGCCGCGGCGGTCGGTCTGGAGGTCGCGGCAGGTGCCGGAGCAGTCGGTGAGGCCCGCGCCGCACATCGTCGCGCACATGCCCCGCACGCAGAACTGCCCGAGCGGGCAGGCGTTGCCGCACGACCCGCAGTTGCGCACGTCGTTGGTGGTGTTGACGCAGGTCTCGCCGCCGCCGGTGGGCCCGGCGTCGGCGCCCGGCGTCGGGCAGCGGACCTCGAGCTCCATGCAGCGCGCGCGGCAGCGGCCGTCCGTGCAGGTGAAGCCGTCCTGGCAGGCGTTGCCGCAGGTGCCGCAGTTCATCCGGTCGGCCTGGAGGTCGGCGCAGGTGCGGCCGGCGCCGCCGTCGCCCGCGGCGCCGGGGCACTCGCTCATGCCGGTCGCGCAGCCGAAGGCGCACATCCCGTTGGAGCACACCTCGTTGGTGCCGCAGGCGCGCCCGCACGCGCCGCAGTTGCGCGTGTCGGTGGCGAGGCGGGCGCAGGCGGGCGGCCCGTCGGCGCGCGCGCAGAGCGTCTCGCCGGCGGTGCAGTCGGGCACGCAGCCGCCGTTCTGGCAGACCTCGCCGGCCTGGCAGGTGCGGCCGCAGACGCCGCAGTTCTGCGGGTCGGCGTTGGTGTTGACGCAGCGGTCGCCGCAGGCGGTGCGGCCCTCGCCGCAGGCGATGTCGGCGGGCGCGTCGGCGGTGACGTCGGGCGAGGCGGTGGCGTCGAGGCGTCCGCCGACCACCGCCTCGCCGGTACAGCCCGCGAGGGCGGCGAGGCAGAGGAGGGCGGCGCATCGGGCCAGCGCGCTCGCTCCAATTCGAGGGGTGCGCATGGGAGTCCTTTCGCGGGCGATCATACCGACCGATGCGCCCGCGAGGACACCGCGGAATGCGGGCCGTCAGCCCTTGACGCTGCCGGAGGTGAGGCCGCCCACGAGGTGCCGCTGGACGGCGTAGAAGATGGCCATCACGGGGACGGAGACGATGACGGCGCCGGCGGCGAATTTTCCCCACGCGGCGTTGTACTCGCCGACGTAGCGCTGGAGGGCGACGGGCAGGGTGAACGCCTCCTCGCGCGAGAGGAAGGTGGCGGCGAGGATGAACTCGTTCCACGCCTGCATGAAGGCGAAGAGGCAGGTGACGGCGATGGCGGGCCGCGCGGCCGGCAGGACGACCTTCACGAAGGCCTCCCAGCGCGTGGCCCCGTCGACCATGGCGGCCTCTTCGAGGTCCTTCGGGATGGCCTCGAAGGCGCCGCGGAGCTGGAAGACGGCGAAGGGCATCGCCGTGGTGGCGTACACGAGGACGAGCCCGGCGCGCGTGTCGAGGAGGTGCAGCGCGTCGAGGATGACGTACAGCGGCACGGCCGTCGCGACGCCCGGGAACATCTGCGTCGCGAGGAGCACCCTGGTGCCGGCGTCGCGGCCGACGAAGGCCATGCGGGCCATCGCGTAGGCCGCGGGGGTGGCGAGCGCAACGCTGGCGACTGCTGTGGCGACGGCGACGACGACGGAGCTGGTGAGCTGCCGCGCGAAGAGCCAGCGGCCGGCGGAGTCGGAGGCGGTGACCACCGCGCGGAAGTTGTCGAGCGAGAGGGCCTCGGGGAGCGGGAGCGCGCGGGCGGAGGGCGTGCCCGACGGCGAGAGCGCGAGCGAGACGACCCAGAGCACGGGGTAGAGCGCGAAGCAGACCGCGAGGAGGAGGGCGGCGTGGGCGAGGGCCTCGTGCCACCAGGGCGGGCGGCGGGTGGGGGCTTCGGTCATCGCGCCTCCGAGCGCTCCCCGCGGCGCGTGGCGAGCGCGAGGAGGAGGAAGATGAGCACGGCGTAGGCCGAGGCGTAGCCGTACTGCGCCTGGCGGGTGAAGGCCCAGCGGTACGCCTCGCTCACGAGGATGTCGGTCTCCCCGTCGGGCTCGCCCCCCGACACCAGGAACACCACGTTGAACTGGTTGAACGTCCACACCGCGCCGAGCGCCACCGCGGGGCCGAGCGAGGGGCGGAGCATCGGGACGGTGATCCGCCAGAACTGCTGCCACGCCGTCGCGCCGTCGACCGATGCCGCTTCGTAGAGGTCCTTCGGGATGCCCGCGAGCGCGCCGATGGTCACCACCATCATGAAGGGGAAGCCCAGCCACGCGTTGGTCGCCACGTTGGCCGTGAAGGCCGTCGCGAAGCGCGCGAACCACGACACGGGCTCCGCGCCCGCCCAGGTGAGCAGCGCGTTCACCGCGCCGAACTGCCGGTGGAACATGCCCTTCCACGCGAGCGCGGTCACGTACGACGGCACCGCCCACGGCAGGATGAGCAGCACCCGGTAGAGCGCCCGGAAGCGCAGGGTGGGCCGCGAGAGGAGGAGCGCGAGCGCCACGCCGATGCCGAGGTGGAGCGCGAGGTTGACGGCCGTCCAGAGCACCGTCACCGCGAGCACGCGGTAGAACGACCCGGTCGCGAAGAGCGGGCCCCCGCGCGCCGTGAGGATGTCGACGTAGTTGGCGAGGCCGACGTAGTAGCGCTCGCCGTCGCGCGTCGCGAAGAGCGAGGTGGCCGCGCCGAGCACGAGCGGGGTCACCACGAGGGCCGCGAGGATCACCACCGCGTGCGCGACCCAGGCGTACGACGGGAG
This sequence comes from Polyangiales bacterium, assembly GCA_046351555.1. Lineage (GTDB taxonomy): Bacteria > Myxococcota_A > Polyangia > Polyangiales > CAISKJ01. The sequence continues at coordinate 34,817 of JAXLYI010000043.1, read as the reverse complement.
CGAGCGGCGGAGGGCGACGCGGAAGTCGGGCTCGCGCGCGTCGCGCAGCGCGCGGAGCACGAGCCCGAGCGCGAGGAGCCCGACGGCGAGCTGGGCGAGCGTGGCGTCGCGCGGGCGGGGCAGCGGGCGCGTCACGTCTTCGAAGCGGTGGCGGCCCTCGGCGAGGGCGTCGGCGGCCGAGCGCTCGCCGCGCATCACCTTGAGGAGCGACTGGCGCGCGGGCTCCCACACCGCGCGCATCGCGGGGTGCGTCGGCATCGGGCGGGCGGTGTGCGCGGCGCGGCGGAAGGTGCCGAGGAGCGGGTCGTTCGCGAGGGCGGGGTCGTCCCACGCGGCGACGGTGGAGACCACCTGGCGGCCGACGCGCGCCCGCACCCGCGCGGCCTCGGTGTCGGTGAGGAAGTCGGCGAGCGCCATCGCCGCGGCGGGGTCGCGGGCGCGTGACGAGAGCATCACGCCCTCGACAGTGGCGTAGGGCTCCATCGGGCGGCCGTTGACGGTGGGGAGCGGGGCGACGACGTAGCGGACGCGGTCGCCGAGCTCCGCCGCGAGCCACGGGCCCGAGATGGCCGCGGCCGCGCGTCCGGTGGTGAAGAGCTGCGTCACCAGCGTGCCCGAGGCCTCGTCGGGCACCACGCCGCTCCGCACGAGACGACGCGCGTGCTCGACGGAGCGCTCGGCGGCCTCGCCCGTGAAGGCGTAGCGCCCGCGCGCGTCGAGCAGTTCGCCGCCGTAGGCGTGGAGGAGGGGCGCGTGGAAGTAGACGTTCTGCGCTTCGTAGACGAGGGGGAAGGTGCCTTGCGGGAGGCGGCCGCGCAGGGCCTCGAGGGCTTCGAGCGTGGCGGGGGCGTCGGGCAGGAGCGCGGGGTTGACGTAGAGGGCCGCGCACTTGATGGAGAGGGCGAGGCCGTAGAGCGTGCCGTCGAGGGTGAAGGCGCGGGACGACGCGTCGTCGAAGCGGCCGGTGAAGCGCGCGGCGCCGGGGACGGGCGCGAGGAGCCCGCGGGCGCGGTAGCTGGCGACGCGCTCGTGGGCGTCGATGAAGACGTCGGGGCCGTGGCCGTGGGGGATGGCGGACTCGAGCTTCGAAGCGTACGCGTCGAAGGGGACGGCGAGGACGTCGAGGGAGACGCCCGGGTGCGCGCGGCGGTACTGGTCGAGCAGGCGGTCGAGCGCGGCGCGCTCGTCGTCGCGGTAGGCGTGCCAGAGGACGACCGTCTGCGCCCACGCGGCGGCGGGCGCGAGCGCGGTCGCGAGGGCGAGCACGAGGGCGAGGAGCGGCGCGCGGAGGGCCATCGACAGCGCCGCGGAGTATTTCGCGAAACCGCGCGCGATGAGAACGGCGAAATGACCGCTGTCGGAAATTGGCGGACGGTGCGCCTCGCCGTTAGGTTCGCGCGCACCAGAGGAGGCGCAAAGGAACGCACATGGACATCAAGAAGATCATCGCGAAGCTCCCCGTCGGCTACCTCGAAGACTCGGCCGGGATGGACGGCGACAAGCTGCGGGCCGAGATCATCAAGGCCGAGACGACCCTCCGCGAGGTCGACACGTTTCAGAAGGCCGACGAGAAGCTCACGGGCGCCCGTGAGATCGTGAAGGACATCGTCGGCGGGTACAACGACGCGAAGAAGGCCCAGCGCGCCAAGATCGCCTACACGCTCCACCTCCTCGAGGAGCGCGGCGAGCTCGGCACCGGCGAGTTTGCGGAGGAGGCGACGACCAAGGAGTCGCGCCCGGGCCCGGCGAAGAAGGACGCCGGCGGCAAGAAGTCGCGCGCGGCCTGATCGCACAACGCGTCGCGAGCACACGCGAGGCGCCTCGGCGGGTCGACCGTCGGGGCGCTTCGCCATTTGGGGGGCGGCGACGTCGATCGTCGAATCAAGCTCGCCCGCCCGCCTCGCGGCGCCTACGAGGGGAGGCGCGCGGACGCTTCTCGCTCTCCGTCCGCGCGGGAGGTATCGCCATGTCTTCACCCACCGCCAGCGGCCTCGACGGCGTCGTCGTCGCCGACACCCGCCTCAGCGACGTCGACGGCGAGCGCGGGCGGCTCGTCATCGCCGGCCGCGACGTCGAGTCCCTCGCGCCCCGCACGCCCTTCGAATCCCTCTGCGACCTCCTGTGGCGCACGGGCGACGCGCGCGACGCCCTCGCCCGCGCCCGGGTCGCCGCCTGGGAGCGCCTCCCGCGCGTCGCCGCCGCCCTCGACGCCGACGACGGGATGGACGCCCTGCGCGGCGCCGTCGCGCAGCTCCCGGGCACCGCCGACGACCCCGCGATGGTCACCGGCGCCGTCGCCGTCTTCGCCGCGGCCTGGGCCCGCCGCCGCGCCGGCGCCGCGCCCGTCGCGCCGGATCCCTCGCTCTCGCACGCGGCGGACTACCTCCGCATGGCCCGCGGCGCCGACGCGACCGACGCCGAGCGCGACGCCCTCGACGCCTACCTCGTCACCGTCAGCGACCACGGGATGAACGCCTCCACCTTCACCGCGCGCGTCGTGGCCTCGACGGGCTCCGACCTCGTGTCCGCGGTGACGGCCGCGATCGGCGCGCTCAAGGGCCCCCTGCACGGCGGGGCGCCGGGCCCCGTGCTCGACATGCTCGACGCCATCGGCGCGCCCGAGCGCGCGGCGACGTGGCTCGAGTCCGAGCTCATGTCAGGCCGGCGCATCATGGGGATGGGCCACCGCATCTACCGCGTGCGCGACCCGCGCGCGGCGGTGTTCGAACGAGCCCTCGAGCGCCTCGAAACCGCGGGCGTCTCGACGGGTCGGCTCGCGCTCGCCCGCGCGGTGGAGCGGGCCGCCGAGGGGGCTCTGCGCGCGCGGCACCCGGCGCGGCCGCTCCACGCGAACGTCGAGTTCTACACGGCGGTGCTGCTCGACGCGCTGCGGCTGCCGCGGGGCGCGTTCACGCCCACCTTCGCGGCGGGCCGTGTGGCCGGGTGGTGCGCGCACGTTCGCGAGCAGCGCGAGGTGGGGCGCATCATCCGCCCCGCGTCGCGCTACGTCGGCGAGGCGCCCCGCACCGTCTGAGCCTGGAGAGTGGCGCAGCAACACGCGCCAACGTCGACGCGCGCATCGCGTCCGACGCCTCTGGACGTCACCGCGCGCGTGCTGGCATCGTGGGCTTCGCATGTTGGAATCGGAATTCAGGGCGCTGCTCGAGGCCGCGCCCGACGCGATGGTGATCGTCGACGGCCAGGGCACGATGGTGCTGGTCAACTCGCAGACCGAGAAGCTCTTCGGGTACAAGCGGGCGGAGCTCATCGGGCAGAAGGTCGAGGTGCTGGTGCCGGCTCGCTTCCGCGGGCGCCACCCGCAGCACCGGGCCGGCTACCAGGGCGACCCCCGCGTGCGGGAGATGGGCTCGGGGCTCGAGCTCTACGCGTTACGGCGCGACGGGACGGAGTTCCCGGTGGAGATCAGCTTGAGCCCGCTCGCGACGGAGGGCGGCGTCCTCTTCACGAGCGCGATCCGCGACATCACCGAGCGCCGCAAGGCGCAGGAGAAGGACGTCCTCCTCCGCGAGATCCACCACCGCGTGAAGAACAACCTCCAGGTGGTCACCAGCCTCCTCAAGCTCCACGCCGAGCAGGTGCAGGCGCCCGAGGCCCGTGAGGCCTTCGAAGACGCGCAGCTCCGCGTCCGCGCCATCGCGCTTCTCCACGAGAACCTCCACGACGCGCGCGAGAGCGGCCCCGTGGACTTCGACTCCTACGCGCGCTCCCTCGTCGCGTCCATCACCCGCCTGGAGGGCGCGCCCGCGCGGGTCGAGGTGCGGGCCGACGGCGTGCGCCTCTCGCTCGACCAGGCGCTCCCTTGCGGGCTCATCCTCAACGAGCTGGTGACCAACGCGCTCAAGCACGGCTTCGACGCCGCCCCGGCCGACGCGTCGCCCCGCCACGTCTCCGTGCGCGCCGAGCGCGCGGGCGCCGAGGTGTCCCTGGAGGTGCGCGACAACGGGCGGGGCTTCCCCGAGAAGTTACGCGAGGGATCCTTGGGCCTCCACCTCGTCCGCACCCTGGTGCGCCAGCTCGACGGCGCGCTCTCCCTCCGCACCGACAACGGCGCGGTGGTGCGCGTGACCTTCCGCTGCGACGGCCTCGGGGGCGCGCCGTGAGCGCCGCCAGCGTCCTGGTGGTGGAGGACGAGGCGCTGATCGCCGACGACCTCGAGCGGACCCTCAAGCGCCTCGGCTACGTCGTGCCCGCCGTGGTCGCCGACGGCGAGCGCGCGGTCGAGGCCGCTGCGGCGCACGCCCCGTCGCTCGTGCTGATGGACATCAAGCTCCGCGGCCGCGTCGACGGCGTCGAGGCCGCGCGCGCCATCCGCGATCGCTTCGAGAGCCCCGTCGTCTTCCTCACGTCGTACTCCGACACCGCCACGCTCTCCCGCGCGAGCGCCGCGCGGCCCTACGGGTACGTGCTCAAGCCCTTCGCCGAGCGCGACCTCCGCGTCGCCATCGAGCTCGCCCTGCACAAGCACCAGGTCGAGGACGCGCTGCGCACCCGCGAGCGCTGGTTCGCCACCACGCTCGGCTCCATCGGCGACGCGGTGGTCGCCACCGACGACAAGCTCGCCGTCACCTTCATGAACGGCGTCGCCGAGTCCCTCACCGGCTGGCGCGCCGACGAGGCCGCCGGCCGCCCCGTCGGCGAGGTGGTGCGCCTGCGCGACCCGCGGGGCCAGCCCGTGCGCGTCCCCGCCACCGAGGCCGTCGAGGGCCGCCGCGTCGCCCACCTGCCCGCCGACACCGAGCTCCTTCGCCGCGACGGCGAGGCCCTGCCGGTCGACGACTCCGCCGCGCCCATCGTCGACCGCGCGGGCGCCGTGCTCGGCGCCGTCGTGGTGCTCCGCGACGTCCGCGAGCGCAAGGACCTCGAGCGCCGCGTCGCCCGCTCCGAGCGCCTCGCCTCCCTCGGCACCATGGCCGCGGGCGTCTGCCACGAGATCAACAACCCCCTGAGCTGCGTCGTCGCCGGCGTCGGCTACGGGCTCGAGGCCCTCGACGACCCCGCCCGCCGGGCCGAGGTGCGCGACAGCCTCCGCGACGCCCAGGACGCCGCCTCGCGCATCGCCGAGATCGTCAAGGGCTTCCGCGCCTTCGCCCGCCCCGGCGAGGCGCGCCGCGAGGAGATCGATCTGCGCGCCGTGCTCGACGCCGCCGTCAAGCTCACCGCCCATGTCCTCCGCCTCCACGCGCGCGTCGAGCGGCGCTACGGGCCCGCGCCCGCCGTCCGCGCCGACGCCGGGCAGCTCACCCAGGTGTTCGTCAACCTCCTGCTCAACGCCGCGCAGGCCACGCCGCCCGGCGCCGCCGAGCGCCACGCCGTCCGCGTCTCCCTCGCCACCGGCGACGACGGCCGCGCGGTGGTCGAGGTGCGCGACGACGGCGCGGGCATCGCCCCCGAGGCGCTCCCGCGCGTCTTCGACCCCTTCTTCACCACCAAGGCTCCCGGCGAGGGGATGGGCCTCGGGCTCGCGATCAGCAACAGCATCGTCGAGGCCCACGGCGGCACCATCGCCGTGGAGAGCGCGCCCGGCGCCGGCACCGCCGTCCGCGTGTCGCTGCCCGCCGCGCCCCCGCGCCCCGTCGCCGCGGTCCTCCCCGCGCCTCACGTCGCGCCCATGGGTGCGAGGCGCCGCGTGCTGGTGGTCGACGACGAGGAGGCCGTCGCCCGCTCGATCGCGCGCGTGCTCGGCACGCAGCACGAGGTGGCGACCTGCCGCGACGGGCGCGCCGCCCTCGCGCGGCTCCTCGGCGACGAGTCGTGGGACGCCGTGCTCTGCGACCTGATGATGCCGTCGGTCACCGGCGACGCGGTGTACGAGGCCGTGCTCGCCGCGCGCCCCGCCCTCGCCGCGCGCTTCGCCTTCCTCACCGGCGGCGCGACGACGGCCGAGGCGGAGGCCTTCCTCGCGCGCGTCGGGCGCCCCGTGCTGCTCAAGCCCATGGTGGACGTCGCCGCGCTGCGCGCCGCCGTCAACGCGCTCATCGCCGACGCCGACGGGGCCTGAGCGTCAGCCCCGCGCCACGCGCGCGGCGACGAGGGCGCGGAGGTCGTCGGGGTCGATGGGCTTCTCCACCCAGTCGACGCCGCCGTCGCGCAGGAAGGCGTGCGCGGGCTCCGAGAACGCCCCCGCCGTGATGAACACCATCCGCCCGGCCATCTCGGGCGCGTCGCGCGACACCCGGCGGTGCACCTCGACGCCCGACAGGTCGGGCATCATCAGGTCGCACAGGATCACGTCGAAGCGCTCGCCCCCCGCCAGCAGCGCCACCGCCTCGGCGGGCCGCGTGGTGGCGACGACGTCGTGGTCGCGCTGGAGGATGCGGCGCATCAGCGCGAGGAGCACCGGCTCGTCGTCGACCAGCAGCACGCGCCCGCGCCGCCCCGCCGCGCCCGCCGGGGCCGCGTGGAGCGGCGGCGGGCGGTTCGACGGGCGCGCGGCCGCCGGGAGCGAGAGCGTGACGCGCGTGCCCCGGGCCGCGGGCAGCGCGGAGAGCTCGCCGCCGAGCGCCGCCGCGAGCGCCCGACACGCGCGGACCCAGCGATCGTCGCCCGCCGCGGGGCCCGCGCGCGACGCGCCGGTGTCCTCCACCGCGAGCGTGACGCGGCCGGCGCGCGCGCTCGCCACCACGGTGACGGCGTGGCCGCCGGGGCCGCCCTCGGGGATCGCCCGCGCCGCCCCGAGGAGCATCATCAGGCAGAGCCGCGCGAGCCGCGCCTCGGCCGCCGCCACCGGGGGCAGCGGGTCGAGCCGCACCCGCAGCTCGGCGCGGTGGCGCACCACCGTGCCCGCGACCGCGCGCGCGGCGTCGAGCGCGCGCTCGAGGTCGCAGGCGGCCTGCGCCCCGCCATCGCCGCCGCCGAGCAGCGCGACGCCGCGGGTGACCAGGGCGGCGCCGTCGACGCCGCGGCGGGCGTCGTCGCAGGCCTCGAGCACGGCCCCGAGCGCCTCGGCGAGCGCGCCCCGGTCGACCTCGGCGTCGCCCGCGAGCGCGTTGAGCAGCGTGCGGGCGACGTGGCGCGCGATGCCCACGCCCGCGAGGGCTCCCGCGAGGGGCGTGTTGATCCCGTGGGCGACGCTCGCGGCGAGCGCGTCGAGCACCGCCTCGACGTCCGCGGCGAGGTGCTCGCCGGCCCGCCGCGCCCGCGCCGCCTCGGCCGCCTGGCGCGCGCCGAACGCGATCGCGCGCCGCAGCGCCGCCCGCGTCTCGTCGCCGGGGGGCGCGCGCAGGAGGAGGTCCCACGCGCCGTCGCGCACGCGGCGGAGCGCGTCGCCGCGCCGGGCCTCGTCGGCGAGAACCACCCACGGGGGCCGCAGCCCGGCCCGGCCCGCGGGCGCCGGCGGTTCGACGTCGACGTCCGCGCACACCGCCCACACGCCGCCCGCGTCGGCGCGCGCCTCCACCTCGTCGAGCGACGCGGCCCCCGCCACCGCGACCCCGTCGAGCCCGCTCGCGCACGCGCGCAGCCACGCGAGGTCGCCGTCGCGCGCGCCGACGACCAGGACGGAGGCGCCCGCCGCCGAAGGGGCGGCGCTGCGGGCGGGGTTCGCGGGGGTGACGATCACAAGGCCTCCTCTCGCAGGGGCGGCGCGGCGGCGGGGGTGGTGCGCGCCGCGCCGGGACGTTGGTTCATCGGGGCCCCGCCGGGGGCCGCAAGCGTGCACGGTCAGCGGCAGCCGATCACGCCGCGCGGGGTGCACACGGCGAGGAGGATGCAGCCGCAACTTCCAAGAACGCAGCAGTCTTCGGACGCGCGGCACGTCTGCGCCGACGCGCCTGTCCCGCACGAGCGGACGGGCTCGGTGGGCAGGTCGGCGGGCGCGTCGGGCGGCGGCGGCGTGTCGGCCTCGACGTCACGCGCGTCCATTGTCGTTGCGTCGGCGTCGGGGCCGACGTCCGCGGGCGCGTCGATCGGCGCGGGGGCGTCGGCGTCGAGCCCGACGTCCTCCACGGCGTCGGCGCGCGCGTCCGTCGGCGGCGCGACATCCGCGTCCATCGCAGCGTCCACCGCCGCATCGGCGCGCGCGTCCGTCGCCGCGGCGTCTACGTCCGTCGTGGTGTCGGCGGATGCGTCGACGTCGGCGAACGCATCCGCCGCAACGTCCGCGCGCGCGTCCGCCGCGGCGTCGGCGCGTGCGTCTTCCGTGACGTCGGCGGCCGCCTCCGCCGAAGCGTCCACCGCCGCGTCCTCAGCGACGTCGGGCGCGCCGTCCACCGACGCGTCGCGACCCGCGTCGGCCGCGCCCGGCGTGACCTGCGCGGGCCCGCACGTGCCTGTCTCGGGCCGACACGTCTGCAGCAGCTCCGGGTCCGTGCACCGCACGCCGCGGCAGCTCACCGCGAGGAACATCGGCAGCTCCCACACCTGCCCCGGGATGAAGCTGACGATCGCGCGCTGCTCGACGAGCACCGGGTCGTAGCCGTCGCGCCGGTCGCCGCACAGCGCGTCGCTGCACCCGACGGCCTCCACCGTGACGACGCCGCCCTCGGCCTCGTCGCGCGGCAGCACCGCGAAGCGGAAGGGGAGCCGCACGCCGTTGTCGCCGACCACGCGCACGCTGTCGTGGCGGAGCGTGCGCGTGGTCCCGGCGCCGGAGTACACGCGGACCCGCACCGAGTTCAGGTCGCCGCCGGGGGGCTGCGCGAGGTTGGTCTCGACGCGGACCATGATCGCCGCCCGCGTCGGCCCGCACGACAGGAGCGCGAGCGTCGCGGCCGCGGCGAGGGCGTAGCTAGCGCGCACCGAGCGCCTCCACGCGGAAGAGCGCGCCGTCGAGCGGCGGGTCGCGCGGTTCGCCCGAGAGCCCGACCGCGAGCCCGACGATCAGCGCCGCCGCCGCGACGCCGCCCACCACGCCCCAGAACCACCCGCGCGCGTACACCGGCGGCTGCTCCTCGGGCCGCGGGGTCGGTGCGACCGCGCGCTCGAGGCGCTCGGACGGCGGCGTGACCGCGGGCGCGGGCGCGGGCGCCGGCTCGATCACGGGGACCACCGCGGGGGCCGGCGGCGGCAGCGGCGTGAGGCGGACGTCGAAGTCGGCGCGCGCGCCCGCGTCGATGCGGAGCGTGCGGCGCTCGGTGGCGTGGCCCGTGGCGCGGGCCTCGACCTGGTGCTCGCCGGGGTCGACGGCGATGGCGCCCGGGCACGCGCTCGGGGTGCCGTCGACGGTGACGAGCGCGCCCGCGGGCTCGACGCGGCAGTCGATGGAGCCGACGAAGGCGCGGAGCTCGCTCATCGCGCGCTCGACGGCGGCGCGGCGCGCGGGCGGGACGGCGGCCCCCTCGTCGCGGAGGTAGCGCGTGAAGGCGTCGACGGCGGCGCGGTGGCGCCCGGCGCCGCGGTAGGCGAGCCCGAGGTTGTAGAGCACGGCGGGCACCGGCGCGGCGCGGTAGGAGTCTTCGAACGCGAGCACCGCGTCGCCGAAGCGGTTGGCGCGCAGCGACGCGAGCCCACGCTCGTAGGCGGACTCGGCGGTCCGGTCGGCGCCGCGCTGGGCGCGGGCCGCGGCGGGGACGGTGAGCGCGAGCGCGACGGCGACGACGGCGTGCCTCATCGCGCGCCCCGCCGGCGGATCTCCGCGTAGGGACGTTCGTCGGGCGCGAGGGGGTTGGCCGCGGGCGCGGGCGCCGGGCGCGGTGGTGGTGCGATGCGACGCGCGGTCGGTGCGATCCGACGCGCGACGGGCGCGGGGGCGGCGGGCGTCTCGGTGCGTGAGGGCGGGGCGATCGGCGGTGCGGGCGAGGCGGGCGGGGGCTCCGGCGGCGGGGCCTCGAGGGGGGACCGCGCGGGCGGCGTGAGGCGTGGCACGGGCGTGGGCGTGAGCGGGCGCGGCGCGGGGGCGCGGCCGCCGAGCGCCGAGAGGGCCACGACGAACGCGAAGGTGAACACCGCGGTGCCGGCGATGAGGCGCAGGCGCTGCGGCGTCACGCGGAGCAGCGGCGGCGGGAGGACGTCGGCGGTCACGTCGAGGTCGTCGCCGGTCGGGCGCTCGGGCGCGGTGACGGGCCCGTCGGCCGCGGTCACCGCGTCGGGCCGCGACACGCGGAGGCGCGCGAGCTGCGGCGAGGCCGGGGCCACCGCGGTGCGCGTCACCTCGCACGCCAGCAGCGCGCCGAGGAACTCCCGCATCGTCCCGAACCGCCGGCGCGGGTCGCGCTGCAGCGCGCGGTCGACCGCCGCGGCCACGTCGGCGGGCACCTCGGGCGCGAGCGAGCGCAGCGGCGGCGCGTCGGCGTTCATGATCTGCGCGACGATGACGTGGACGCTCGGGCCGTCGAAGGGCAGGCGCCCCGCGAGCGATTCGAAGAGCGTGGCCCCGACGGCCCAGACGTCCGCGCGGCCGTCGACCCCGTCCTCGCCGCGGGCCTGCTCGGGGGCCATGTACTGCGGCGTCCCGACGGCCGAGCCCGACACGGTGCGGGCGGGCCCGCGCTGCACGAGGGATTTCGAGACGCCGAAGTCGATGAGCTTCGGCACCACCTCGCCGTCCGGCGCGCGCGAGAGGATCACGTTGGAGGGCTTCACGTCGCGGTGGATGAGTCCCGCCTCGTGGCAGGTGGCGAGCGCGTCCATCACCGGGAGCACCGCGAGGAGGGCCGCGGCGGCGGGCAGCCGGTGGTCGGGCGCGTCGGCGAGGGCGCGGTCGAGGCTTCGGCCCTCGAGGTACTCCATCACGATGAAGGGCTCGCCCGTCGCGTCGTCGACGCCGACGTCGAGCACGTCGACGATGTTGCGGTGCCGCAGCGCCGACGCGCAGCGCGCCTCCTGCCAGAAGCGCTCGACGAACTGCCGCTCCTTCGCGTACTCCGCGCGCAGGGTCTTGATCGCCACCGCGCGGCCGGTCCAGAGGTTCTGCGCGGCGAAGACCTCGCCCATGCCCCCGAGGCCCAGCGCGCGCTGGAGGGAGTACTTGGAGTTGATCGTTCCTCCGACCCTGGCCATGGCGCGCGCAGCCTCGAACGGGTTGTGTGGAGCGGTGCACACCCGACCGCAAGCCCCGTCGCGCGCGTGAAAGCCCTTGCGGAAAGAGCTTTCGCGCGAAGCCTCTCCGCATTTCCAGCCGCCCCGCGGGGCCGAGGCCCCTCGACGAACGCTCCGATCCTGGAGCATCGGAACCGGCGAGCGCCCCACCACGGGACGTCCGCCTCCCACCGCTACCCCCGCAGCGCCACGCCCGTCCCCGGCCCCGACGACACCCGCAACACCGGCCCGTCGTCCTCGTAGCCCCCGCGGAAGACGTCTTCCTTCATCAGCCACGCCGTGTCGAGGTCGACCCAGTCCACCCCGCCGAGCGCGGCGCACACGTGGGCGGCCGCGGCGATCCCCAGGCGCGTCTCCACCATCGCGCCGAACATCAGCTTGAGCCCCATCGCCTTCGCCCGCCGACCGATCGCGAGGGAGCCCCGCACGCCCGACTTCACCAGCTTGAGGTTCACCCCGCCCGCCGCGCCGCGCTCGGCCACGCGCGCGAGGTCGTCGAGCGAGCGCACCGACTCGTCGGCCACCACCGGCGCCCCGATCGCGCGCGCCACCGCGGCCATCCCGTCGAGGTCGCCACGCGCGCAGGGCTGCTCGAAGCACTCGATCGCCGCGCCCGCCCGCGCCGCCTCGTCGTAGAAGCGAACCGCCGTCGCCGCGTCGTAGCCGCCGTTGGCGTCGACCCGGAAGGTCGCGTCGGGCACGCGCGCCAGGATCGCCGCGAGCGCCGCGAGGTCGGCCGCGACGTCGACCCCCACCTTCACCTTGAAGGCCGTGAAGCCCTTCGCCCGCCAGCGCGCCGCGAGCTCGCCCATGTACGCCGGCGCGTGGATCGGGATCGTGATGTCGCTCACCAGCGTCGTCGCCGCGCCCGCCGCGTCGCCGCGCAGCATCGCCCACAGGGGCACGCCCCGCAGCCGCGCCTCCGCGTCGAGCAGCGCGCACTCCACCGCGGCCGACGTCACCGCGCCGACGTCGGGCAGTTCCCGTTCGCCGACGAGCGCGCCGCGCAGGGCCTCGTCGCAGCGCGCGACCGCGGGGAGGAGGTCGGGGAGGTCTTCGCGGGTGACGGGCGGGAGCGCCGCGGCCTCGCCGAGCCCGGTGGCCGTCGCGCCCGTCGCGTCGTCGACGAGCGTGGCGGAGACGAGCGCCGCGCGGGTCTCGTCGATGCGGCCGGTGGCGATGACGAAGGGGTCGGCCAGCGGGACGCGCAGCGGGCGCGCGGCGATCGACGCGACGCGGAGGGCCATTCAGATGTCGAAGGCGAGGCCGAAGACCCAGGTGTTCGAACCGACGTGGAGCTGCGGGCGGTTCCAGTCGGTGACGATCATGTACTCGGCGAAGAGGTACGAGTGGTTGACGCCCATCTCGAGGTCCCACGCGCGCTGGGCGCGCGGCTCGAGGAAGTCGAGCCGGAGCATCGCGCCCGCCCCGAGCTGCCACCCGTAGGAGAAGCCCCGCGCCGACTGGCCGAAGTCGCTGGTGTTGTTGGCCGCGATCGGCGACCCCGCGTTGCGCCGCGAGTAGTCCTCGCCCAGCATCATCCACCAGTGCGTCACCGCCACGCCGGCCTTCGCGTAGAGCACCAGAGGCACCACCGTGCGGCGCGCCAGCACGTCGACGCGGGCCACCAGCACCCCGTACATCGGGAGGAAATGGATCGAGCTCTCCTGCCCGCTCGGCAGCGTCGTCGAGGTGACCGGCGCGATCGTGCCGAAGGACGCGTACGACGCCCCGAAGCCCAGGCCGAGCGACATCACCGAGCCGAGGCGCAGCGCCTGCCAGTCGACCTCCAGGCCCACCAGCGGGCGGTCGTGGACGCGCCGGCCCTCGTCGCCGTCGCCCGCGAAATAGTTGTAGAAGGGCGTGGCGCGGCCGCCGAACTCGCTGTCGATGTCGGGCTGCCACATCCCGAAGCGCGCCTCGACCGTGACGTGCTGGGCGCTCTCGTAGGGGTCGCGGCCGCGGTCGGTGCCGAGGGTGAAGGTCTGCGCCTGCGCGAGGCGCGGGCCCGCGAGCGCCGTGAGCGCAGCGAGGGCGGCGAGGGGGGACGACCGCTTCATGACCTCCTCCGGCGGCGGGCGGCGAGGGCCGCGGCCGCGAGCGACAGCGTGGCGAGGGCGGCGACGGATCCGCGCGCCCCCGGCCGTGCGGGGCGGGCGGCGCACGCGATCGTCGCGCCGCCGCCGTCGGAGCGGTAGCGCTCCCAGAAATCCGTCACCGGCACCGGCGTGACGCACGTCGACGGCGCCGAGATCGTGCGGTTGCCCGCGTTGTCCTCCGCCACGACCGCGCAGCGGTACGACACGCCGTTGGCGAGCCCGCTGACCGTGAGGCTCGTCGACGTCGCCGACGTGCGTCCGCCCCGCGCGTAGCGGTTGAACTGCGCGGCGTTGTACAGGTCGATCGCCGGGAAGTCCGCGCCGCACGAGGCGCCCGCGTCCGCGCCGAGCACGTTGTCGGGCACGTCGAGCCCCGCGTCGGCGCCGGCGTCCGCGCCCCCGTCGGCGCCGGCGTCCGCCGCCGCGGCGCCGGGCGGGTCGCACACCACCCAGAAGCCGGCGAGGTCCGTCGTGGAGGTGGTGGTGCTCGTCGTCGCGTCGTCGGTGGTGGTGGTGGCCGCGTCGGTCGTGGTGCTCGTGGTCGACGCGCTGTAGGTCCAGGCGACCTCGATCGAGCCCTCGCCGGGGCGCGCGGTGACGCTCGCGGGCGTCGAGGGCGGGTCGAGGTCGAAGGGGATGCCGATGGACATCCCGGTCATCACCAGGCCCGAGTTCGTCTGCACAAGGAGCGAGAGGTAGTTGGTGTTGATCGTGCCGCGCGAGGGCGTGGTCGGCGACGCGCAGTTGCCGCCGAGCGGGTCGACCAGGTAGCGCGCCTCGATCTGGAAATCGTTGTTGGAGTACATCGACTGCTGGCCGCTGATCGTGGAGCCCGCGATCTGCCAGCAGACGGCGTTGGTGGCCGGGTAGCGCGTCGCCATGTCCATGCACGACGACGCCTGCGTGCCGACCCAGAACTGCAGCGAGCTGAAGGTGTTGCCGTCGCCCGGGTAGTTCACCTGGAAGGTGATCTTCTCGCGGCTGTCGCAGTCGAGCCGGCCGAGGGGGGCCTGGGCGTTCACGGCCGCCCGGTTGCGCCCCACCGTCCGGACGGGGGTGCTGATCTGCGCCCCCGCGCCCGCGCCGGCGAGCGTGAGGGCGGCGGCGATCGTCCACGCGCTCGGTCTCATCGCTCCGCTCCTGAGCAACGGCCGTACCCCGCGGGAAATCCCGCGAGATGAGCGCTCCGTCGAGGCGTCACCCGTGCCACTTTGTCACCGCACCCGCTCCGCCGGCCGCCGCCCTGTCACAGCCCGAAGGCCCGCTCGGCGACCTGGACGGCGTTGAGCGCGGCCCCCTTGCGGAGGTTGTCGCCCACCACCCACAGCGAGAGCGCGCGGGGGTCGGTTCGGTCCTGCCGGACGCGGCCGACGTGAACCGGGTCACCGCCCGACACGTCGCGCGGCTGCGGGTGCTTGCCGGGGCCGACGGCGTCGTCGAGCACCACGCCCTCGGCCTTCGCGAGCAGGCCGAGCGCCTCCTCGCGGGTGATCGGGCGCGAGAAGCGGGCCCACACCGACTCCGAGTGGGCGTTGCGCACCGGCACCCGCACGCACGTGGGCGAGACGTGGAGCTCGGGCAGCTCGAGGATCTTGCGGCTCTCCTCGATCATCTTGAGCTCCTCCTCGGAGTACCCGCTGGGGTCGTGCTTCCAGTCGGAGAGGAGGTTGCCCGCGAGCACGCCGGGGAGCACGGACACGGGCGGCTCCTCGCCGGCCTCGAGCGCGCGGCGCTGCTGGTCGAACTCGTCGACCGCGCGCGCGCCCTTGCCCGAGATCGCCTGGTAGGTGGAGACGACGATGTGCTCGAGGCCCGCCGCATCATGCAAGGGCTTGAGCGCCACGAGCATCTGGATGGTGGAGCAGTTGGGGTTGGCGATGATCCCGCGCGGGGGGTTGGCGATGCGACCGCCGTTGACCTCGGGCACCACCAGCGGGACTTCGGGGTCCATGCGGAAGGCGCTGGAGTTGTCGACCACGAGGCAGCCCGCGGCGGCGGCGACCGGGCCCCACTCGCGCGACACCGACGCGCCCGCGGAGAAGAGCGCGAGCTTCGAGCCCTCGAAGACCGCGGGCGAGGGGGCCTCCAGGGTCACCGGCTCGCCGCGGAAGGTCACGGTTCCTCCGGCCGAGCGCGCCGACGCCACCGCCCGCAGCCGCCCGACGGGGAACTTCCGCTGCTCCAACACGCGGAGCATCTCCTGGCCTACGGCGCCGGTGGCGCCCACGACGACGACATCGATGGTTCGGGACATACGCGCGGGGGCTATACCAGCAACCGCCCGCCGCGGGGAAGCGATTGGCCCGCCGCGGGAATGGACGCCCCGCCCGCCGGCGTTGCACCCTCCCGACGCCGCATGAAGCGCGCGACGCTCGCCCCCGTGATCCTGGTGCCGCTGACGTGGTTCCCCGCGTCGGGGGCGAGGCCCGTGGCGGCCGTCGCGGCGGCGCGGGCCGAGCGACCCGCACCGACAGCGACGGAAGCCGGGTGCGCGGGGGTGGCCTACCAGGGCCGCTGTTTGCCGCCGCCCCGCTGCGCCCGCGACGAGATCGACCTCGACGACACCTGCGTCCCCACCACGGCGATGGGCGAGGCGGGCGCCGCGGTGATGGAGACCAACGCCCACGTCGACCGGGCGGGCCGCCGCGTGGTGTACGACCACCTCCCGCGCCGGCCCGAGCTCCCCGCGGACTACAACCGCTACGTCTACCCGGTGCCCCCGTGGGGGGGCCAGGCCGTGTCGAGCGGCTACGACCTCGACCGCCCCGACGATCGCCAGCGCCGCGGCGAGTCGCTGAGCGCCGTCGGCCACGGCGGCGTCGACCTCCCCCAGGAGCGCGGCACGCCCGTCCGCGTTGTTTCACTTCGGGGCGAGGTGGGCGAGCCCGAGGTGGCCTTCGTCGGGGAGATGTTCGGTCACACGGTGGTGCTCCGCCACGTGGTGCGCGAGGGGACGGAGGTGAAGACCTTCGTCGCGATCCACGGGCATTTGGAGTCGCCCGCGCCCGACCTCCAGGCGGGGATGAGCGTGCGCCCCGGGGCCACCATCGGGTTCGTCGGCGACTCCGGGGCCCTCGGGGTCGTCCACCTGCACTACGAAGTTCGCCTGATGCGCGCCGGGGTCGACCCGATGCGCGTCGACCCGCCGCAGCACCTCTCCCACCAGGACGTGAGCATCCCCTGCGACCCCCGCAACGTGCTCCCCTTCCAATGAGAGTGCGCGGCCGGGGGTTCTCCCCGGCGTGACGGTTGGGATAGACTCCGCGCGAGAGACCCCTTGAGCCCCGCCGCGGACATCGCCGTGCAGCGCATCGGCCGCTACGAAGTGCGGGGCGAGCTCGGCACCGGCGGCATGGCCGTCGTCTACCGCGCCCACGACCCGCGCCTCGAGCGCGACGTCGCGGTGAAGGTGCTCCACCCCCACCTCGCGCGCGACCCCGAGAGCCGCGCGCGCTTCGAACGCGAGGCCCGCGCCGCGGCGAGGCTCCGGCACCCCAACATCGTGGAGGTGTACGAGTTCTCCGACCCCGAAGAGCGCGAGAGCTACATGGTGACCGAGCTCCTCGAGGGGCCGACGCTGCGCCGCTTCGCCGAGCGCCACCCGGACGTCCCCGCCGAGGTCGCCGCCGCCGTCGGCGTGGTGCTCTGCGACGCGCTCGCCTGCGCCCACGCGCAGGGCGTCGTCCACCGCGACGTGAAGCCCGACAACCTCATGCTCCAGCGCGGCCAGGTGAAGCTCACCGACTTCGGCATCGCCCACGTCGCCGACGGCCGCGGGATGACGGTGACGGGTCAGGTGCTCGGCTCGCCCGCCCACATGGCGCCCGAGCAGATCGAGGGCTCCGCGGTCGACGCCCGCACCGACGTCTTCGCCGCCGGCACCGTGCTCTACCAGCTCGCCGTCGGGCGCCTGCCCTTCGAAGGCACCACCGCCCACGCGCTCCTGCGGAAGATCCTCGAGGGGCAGTTCACCGACGCCGCGCGCGCCGCGCCGAAGGTGGGGCACCGCTTCGCCGCCGTGCTCGCGAAGGCCCTCGCGCGCGACCCCGAGGCCCGCTACCCGAGCGCCGAGGCCCTCCGCGCCGACCTCTGCGCCTTCCTCAAAGAGGCGGGCTGGGACGCGCCCGACAAGGAGCTCCGCGCCTACTTCGAAGACCCCGAGGCCGTCGTCGCCGCCCTCCACGCGCGCTTGAAGGAGCGCCTGCCCGCTCTCGGCGAGCAGTGTCAACGCGAGGGCCGCAACGGCGAGGCGATGGGCTACTTCAACCGCGCCCTCGCGCTCGACCCGGGCAACGTGAAGGTGCTCGCGCTCGTGCGCCGCGCGTCGCGCCGCCGGCAGATCGCCCGCGTCGCCCGCGCCGGCGCCATCGTCGGGGCGGTCGCGACGGCCACCGCGGTCGCCGCCGTGCTGCTCATCGAGCCGCGCGTCCCGCCGAAGCCCGCGTCCGTCGCGGTCGCGCCCGAGGCGGCCCTGCCCGAGCCCACGCCGGTGCTCCCGCGCGCCGTCCAGCAGCCGCGCGCGGTGCCGCCCGCCCCGACGCCCGACGCGCCCGAGGTCGCGGCGGCGCCGGAGCCCGAGGCGCCGCACCCGCGCCACACGCCCGCCGAGCACCGCCCCGCCGCGACGTCGCTCCCGGCCGCGATGCAGGCGGTGGCGGCCGCGCGCCGCGCCCTCGTGCTCCACCCGGTGCCCCAGGCCGTGGAGTACTCTCTCGACGGCAGGACGTGGACGACCTTCAGCTCGCAGCGGCCGACGATCGGAGAGTTCCCGGTGGGGCAGCGGGTGCGGGTGATCGTGCGCCCGCTCGGCGACCTTCCCTACGAGCGCTGGGAGTGGGAGCGCGAGGTGCCCGAGGGGGTGACGCCCTACGACCTCCCGCTGGCCCGCCTCGCGACGCGCCGCGCCTCCCCCGACGCGCGGGCCGCGGCCACCGACGCGAGCGTCCCCCGGCTCAATTGAAGCGCACGCTCGCCGCGACCGCCCTCGCCCTCGCCTGCGCCGCCCCCGCGGCCGCCGGCGCGCAAGACCTCGGCCTGGAGACCCTCATCGAGGCGCGCGACCAGTTCTTCGCCGGCAACTGCGCGGCGGCGCAGCCCACCTTCCGCGCCTTCATCACCCGGCTCGACGTCAACAACCCGCGCGAGGCGGCCCTCGTCACCACCGCGCGCAAGTACCACGCGGCCTGCCTCTACGCGCAGCGCAACGAGGCCGAGGCCCGCGACGTGCTCGCGCGGATGCTCCGCGACGACCCCGACGCCCGCGTCGACCAGCCCTTCGACCCGGGCTTCGTGCTCTTCTTCGCGCAGATCCTCCACGACATGCAGGGCGAGCTCGAGCAGGTGCGCACCGACCGCGTGCTCTCCCGCCGCGACGCCGAGGCGCGGCGCGTCGCGCGCGAGCAGCTCCTGCGGGCCCTCGCCGCCACCGAGTCGCGCGTCGACGAGGTGCCCCACCTGCTCATGGCGGTCCCCTTCGGGGTCGGGCAGTTCGCCAACGGGCAGACGGCGCTCGGGGTGATCTTCCTCTCCACCGAGGCGGTGCTCACCCTGGCCTGCCTCGGCACCTTCATCGCCCACCAGGTGGTGTACCCCTACGAGACCGCAGGCGTGTACCGCGCCAACTTCGCCGACCGCGAGGTGGCCTACAGCCTCGAGGTGGCCAACTGGACGGCCGCGAGCGCCCTGGTGGGCACCATGGCGGCGGGCGTCATCCAGGCGTTCGTCGCCTACCAGCCCACGCGGCGGATCACGCCCGTTCCGCGCAGGCTCCCCCCCGAGCTCGAGCACTTTCGTCTCGCCGTCGGGCCGCTCGGCGACGCCGCGGGCGCGGGCGCGACGTTGCGCTTGACGTTCTGAGCCCCGGGCTGGTGAATTCGGGGAAGGCCGCGGTCGTCGGAAGGCGAAGCGCGCGGCGCGCGACCCTTCTCATGAGGTGACGATGGACAGGAAGCGTGAACGGAACGGCTGGGCGATGTGCTTCGGGGTGCTCGGCGCCCTGACGCTCGCCGGCGCGGCGATGGTCTCCGCCCCCCGGGCGGCCGAGGCGCAGGCGAACGAGGGGAGGCCCCAGTTCAACCGGGCCTGCGGGCGCTGCCACCCCAACGGCGAGGAGGACACCGGCCCCGCCATCCGCAACAAGAACAAGTCCGTCGAGGAGATGACCAAGATCATCCGCCACGGCACCGGGAAGATGCGCGCCATCGCCCCCAACAAGCTCTCCGACGCCGACCTCGCGAAGGTGATGAACTACCTCCGCTCGATGCACGCCGTCCGCTGACGGGCGGCGCCTCCCCCCCTTCGGCGCCGCCGCCCGCTCACCCCGCCACCCTCACAGCGACAGCACCACGCGCACGCCGTAGTGGTCGGACAGGTGGACGCGCCCCGGCGCCGAAGGCACCACCACCGACGTGTCCGTGTACGTCCGCTCGAACGAGCGGACCGCCGTGGCGGGGAGGTTCTTGAGGAAGACGTGGTCGATCCAGACGGGCTCGGTGCGCATCCCGTTGAGCACGTTGTCGGGGCAGTAGGTGCACACCGGGCGGTAGTTGGCGGGCAGCGCCGGCGTGAGCTGCATGCGGAGGTAGTCGTAGTTGTCCCCCGCCTCCGCGGTGACGCCCGCCGACGCCGGGCCGCTGTTGAAATCGCCGAGGATGAGCGCGGGCGTCGTGCCCGCCGTCTGGTTGACCCACTGCACGAGCCGGCGCGACTGCGCGAGCTGCTCGGTGGCCCAGCCCGTCCGCCCGACATCGCCGCAGCCGTGGCGGCCCGTGTAGGGGAAGGCCACGCTCTCGAACACGGGCGTCAGGTGGTTGCAGTACACCGCGACGCGGCGGTTGCCCGGGAGCGTGGCGGTGGCGCGGGTCATCACCCGGCGGTTCCAGGTGCCAGGCACCACCAGGGTCTCGACGTCGCTGAGCGGGTGCTTCGAGAGGATCATCACCCCGTTGCGGCCGTTGAAGGCGAGGCCCGCGTTGGGGTTGGTGGTGCAGAGCGTGCGGATGGACGAGAAGCTCTCCGTCGGGAGCGCGGAGGCGAGGCAGCCGTAGCACCGGAGCGCGTCGGCCTCGGTGCTGGTGATGAGCGCGCCCACCTGCCCGATGCACTGCGTCTGCGCGCACGCGGTGGAGGTGGTCTGCCCCGACTCGTTGCCCGGCGTGGTGTTGCAGTTGGCGGTGAGGCAGCGGAGCCCGTCGTCGAGCGCGGCCCGCAGCGCCATCGAGCTGCACGGCGGCGTGGTGGGGACGGGCGGCACCGCGCACATCGGGTCGATCTCGGTGGTGACGGGGGTCGCGAGGTCGTGGGCGGTGCGGGCGACGTAGGGGAAGCGCGCGCGGGTGGCGGCGACGATGGCGTCCTTGTCCTCCTCGCGCCACACCTCCTGGAGGCACACGATGTCCGCGGGGTTGTTCGCGAGGGCGGGGCCCACCGCGGCGCGGCGCTGCGGTTCGAAGGGGATGAAGGCCCCCGCCAGCCCGAGGTTGAAGGAGTCGGCGGTCAGCGTGTTCGACGTCGGGGCCGGCGCCGCGTCGTCGGAACATGCGGCCGCCGCGGCGGCGACGAGGAGGAGGCTCAGGCGCTTCATGCGCGCGACTCTACGCCCGAAGCGCGCCCGGCGGGAACGTCCCCCGTTCGCGCGCACGCCCTTGACGACGGCGCCGCGTCGGAGCGACCACCGTCCCATGCGCTTCGACCCGATCGTGCTCGCGGTGCCGATGTACTTCGTGCTGATGGGCCTGGAGGCGCTCGTCGACTGGCGGAAGCGCAGCGGGCTCTACAAGCTCAACGACACGCTCGCCAACCTCGCCTGCGGCGTCTACCAGCAGGCCCTCGTCGCGGTGCTCATCGGGGTGCTCGGCGCGCCCTACCTCTGGGCCTACACGCACCTGCGCGTCACCGACTGGTTCGGCGCGCACCCCGCGGCCGCGTGGGCCTTCGCGTTCGTCGCGTCGGACTTCTTCTACTACTGGTTCCACCGCTGGAGCCACGAGGCGGCGATCGGGTGGTTCTCGCACGTCGTCCACCACCAGAGCGAGGAGTACAACCTCTCCGTCGCGCTGCGGCAGGACGCGTGGCAGCCCCTGTTCTCCCTGTGGTTTCAAATCCCCGTGGCGCTCGCGGGCGTGCCGCCGGCGGTGTTCCTCTCGGCCTACGGGGTGGTGATCGTCTACCAGTTCTGGATCCACACGCGGCTCATCGACCGGATCGGCCCGCTCGAGTGGGTGCTCAACACCCCGTCGCACCACCGCGTCCACCACGGCGTCGACCCCCGCTACCTCGACAAGAACTACGCCGGCGTCTTCATCGTCTGGGACCGCCTCTTCGGCACCTTCGAACCCGAAGACCGCCCCCCCACCTACGGCACCATCGAGCCCCTGCGCAGCTTCAACCCGGTGTGGGCGCACCTCCAGTACGGCGCCAAGCTCCTCGCCCGCGTCCGCGCCGCCGACGGCTCCTGGAACAAGCTCCAGGTGCTCGTCCGCGGCCCCGGCTGGCGCGCGCCCGGTGAGCCCGCCGAAGACCTCGACGCCGCGGCCGCGGCCCGCGTCGGCGCCGCGCCCTACGACGTCGCCACGCCGCGCCCGGTGCGCGCGTACACCGTCGCGGCCTTCGCGCTCGCGCAGCTCCCCTCGCTCGTCGCCGTCAGCCCGTCGCCGGACGTCTCCCGCGGTTCGCGCGCGCTCCTCGCCGCGCTCGCGGTGTGGGCCTACGGCAACGTCGGCGGCCTCGCCGAAGCGCGCTGGTGGGCGCGGCCCTCGCAGTACGCGCTGCTCGCCGCGGTCGTGTTCGTGGGCGTCGTGATGGCGGCGGTCGCGGGGCCCGCGTGGCTCGCGGCGTCGCTGGTCGCGCTCGCGATGGCCCTATGGCTGCGCGCGCTGTGAGGCGTCGGGGACGTCGGCGGCGGCGTCCTGCGTCGACGCGGGGAGCACCGGCGAGGCGGCGCGCGGGGCCTCGGGCTGCTGCACCATGGTGAGCGCGCCGGCCACGAGCGCGAGGGCGATGGCCGCGGCCACCGCGATCGCCGCCCACGAGGTGTGGTGCGCGGGCGGCGGGGCGGGGGCGGGCGTGTGGACGACGGGCTGGAGCGAGTGCGGGGCGACCCCGAGGGTGTACGGCGACTCGAACGAGGCGCGCTCGGGCGGCGGGAGCGACTGCTCGCGCGTCGGGTCCTGCGCGAAGTCGTGGGGCCGCTCGGCGGTGGGCTCGCCGAAGTCGCCGCCCTCGAAGATGGGCTGCATGCCGGTGCGCTCGTTCGCGTCGTCCCAGACGTGCTCGCCGCAGAACTCCGAGGTGTAGACGAGGGCCGTCTCGTCGCTGGTGTAGGGCATCAGCGCGGCGGCTACCGCGTGCACGGAGGGGAAGCGGTCGTCGACGATCTTCGAGAGGCAGCGGTGGACGATCGCGCACACCTCGGGCGGCAGGTCGGGGCGCAGCTCGTGGAGGGGGTACGGGTCCTCGTGCAGCACGTTCTTCAGCGTGCCGACGAGGCTGTCGGAGTTGAAGGGCTTGTGGTTGGTGAGGAGGAAGTAGAGCAGGACGCCGAGGGCCCACTGGTCGGCGCGCGCGTCGACCGCTGTCGGCGAGTGGAGCTGCTCGGGCGCCATGAAGTTGGGCGTCCCGATGGTGGTGTCGTTGCGGGTGATGCGCGTGTGCGAGTCGTCGAACTTCACGAAGCCGAAGTCGAGCACCTTGGGGTGCACGGCGTAGCCCGCGGTGTAGACGACGAAGATGTTGTCGGGCTTGAGGTCGCGGTGGACGATCCCCTGGTCGTGGACGCTGCGCACCGCGGACATCACGGGGATGAGCAGGTCGAGCGCGCGCTGGAGCGGCAGCGCCCCCTCGCGGAGCATCAGCGCGGTGAGCGGCTCGCCGACCAGGAGCTCCATCGCGAGGTAGGGGTGGTTGTCGTGGTGGCCCATCGCGACGGCCTCCACGATGTGCGGGTGGCGCAGGCTGGCCACCGCCTCGGCCTCGCGCAGGAAGCGGTGCACCACCTCGGGGTTGGTGGCCACCTCGGTCCGCAGGATCTTGAGCGCCACCTCGCGCCCCGAGTCGAGGTGGACGGCCCGGTACACCGCGCCGAAGCCCCCCTCCCCGAGGACGGAGACGACCTCGAAGTCAGCGAACACCGTCCCGGGGGCTAGTTTTTCGTCACCGTTGGCCATGGACCTTCACACAGCGCAATTGACCGATGCTATCGCACCCGCGAGCCGGCGTCGCGTTTCTCGCGAGGAGATGACGGAATCGCGCGCTTGACTCCCGCCGGGGAGGGACGTTTCATCGACGGCCATGCGCCCAACGCCCCGCCCCGCGCCCTGGCTCTGGCTCTCGCTCGCGCTGGGGTGCACCAGCGCGCCCGCGCCGTCCTTCACGCCCCCTCCGTCGGACGGCGACGCGGGGTTCGGACGTCGTGCGCCCCGACGTGATGGCCGACGCGCCCGTCGACGTCGACCCGGCGTGCGTCGACACCGACCGCGACGGCATCTCCGACGCGATCGAGGGCCGCGCGGAGAACCGCGACACCGACATGGACGGGACGCCCGACTACCGGGACACCGACTCCGACGGCGACGGCTACTTCGACCAGAACGAGGCGCGCCAGAGCTACCCCGGCTTCGCCCAGATGTCGCGCCCGGCGCCCGCCTGCCGCGACCCCGGCGCCAACTGCGACGACGACTCGATCCCCAACTTCCGCGACCTCGACGCCGACAACGACGGCCTCACCGACGGCGAGGAGCTCCTGGCCCGCACCAACCCCTGCGCGGCCGACACCGACATGGACGGCGCCACCGACCTCATCGAGGCCGCGGCGATGTCCGACGGCCGCGACCCGGTCTCGCGCCCGCCCGCCAACAGCCTCTACGTCGTGCTCCCCTACCACCCGGCGGACATGCCGGGGATGCACGAGACGCGGGAGTTCACCTTCTCGACGCGCATCCGGCAGGCGGACGTGTTCTTCCTCGTCGACAACTCGGGGAGCATGTCGGGGACGATCGCCAACATCCGCAGCAACTTCAGCACGATGATCGTGCCGGCGATCCAGGCGGCGATCCCCGACGTGCGGGTGGGCGTCGGCAGCTTCGACTCGCTGCCGGTGTCCCCCGACGGCAGCCCCGGCATGCCCGGCGACTACAACCTCTGGGTGCGCCAGCGGCTCACCAACGACATCATGGCGGCGCAGCGCGCGTTCAACAACATGCGCACGATCGACCAGGACGCGCCGGGCTTCGCCGGCGGCGACGGCCCGGAGAACTCCACCGAGGCCGCCTACGAGATCATCGCCGGCACCGGCAACCGCGGCCACGAGAACGACCCGGCCGCCCTGCGCACCGTGCTCAACGCCCTCGACCCGCGCGGCAACGGCTGGGCCCCGCGCATGGTGCCCGAGCGCGACTGCGGCGCCGACCCCGACAACCCCGTCGGGATCTACGGCTGGGGCTGCTTCCGCGAGGGCCGCATCCCGATCGTGGTGCTCACCTCCGACGCGCCCTGGTACGACGGCTGCGCGGCGGGCTCGCCCACCACCCCGGGCACGCCCAACCCGAGCCACAACTGCAACGAGCTGGTCGAGGCCTTCAACCGCCGCGGGGCCTTCTTCGTCGGCCTCGACGTCGGCGGCAACTCCACCTACCAGAACTCCACCGTCGTCGCGATGCGCACGATGACGCTCAACGGCATGGGCATGCCGATCGCCTTCACCTCGTCGGGCGGCATCGCCGGCGTCTCGATGAACATCGTCAACGCCATCGCCGAGATCGCCGGCCGCGCGCGGCAGAACATCACCACCCGCATCGTGCCCGACACCGCCGCCGAGGGCCTCGCGATGGGCCACACCACCGCCGACTTCCTCAAGTCGATCGTGACGACGCGCGGCGAGCCCGAGGCCCCCGACGGCTACGACCGCCGCGACGAGCACACCTTCTTCAACGTCGACCCTGCCACCCGCGTGACCTTCACCGTCGACTTCTACAACGACTTCCAGCCCGGCGCGGCCACCTCGCGGCTCTTCCGCGCCACCATCGAGGTGATCGGGCGCGGCGACACCGTCGTCGACACGCGCCCGGTCTACGTCGTCGTCCCCTCCACCAACAGCGGCATCGTCCCGATGTGACCCGCCGCTACCCGCGCTCGCCCGGCGCCAGCGTGGTGAGGGCGAGCGCGTGGATCGGCCCCTTCAGCTCCTCGCGGAAGAGCGCGTACACCGCCCGGTGCCGCTCGACCAGCCCCTGGCCCCGGAAGGCCTCCGCCACCACCCGCACCCGGTAGTGCCCGCCGCCCGCGCCGTGCTCGGCGTGGAGTGACGACTCGTCCTCCACCGCCAGCGACTCGGGAGAAAGCGCCTCGCGAAGGCGCCGCTCGATCGTCTCACGCATCGTCGTCATGGGCGATTACGTACACCACCGCGGATGACGCGACGCGCTAGAAATGAAGGGCGCGGGCGATCGGTTGCCGCGCGGGGCGCGTCCTGCGATATCTTCTCGCATGGACGAGGTTCTCCACCCCCACTGGCCGGCGCCGCGCGGCTGGTGTGGGGCGGAGTGAAGGAGACGCACCATGCGCCGCGCACCCCTGTTGCTTGGACTGATCGCGCTGTCTGCCTGCGGCAGCGAACCCCCCGGTGGCATCCTGGGCGTCGACGCCGACGTCGACACGTCGCCCGACGTCGCCCTCGACGCCGACGTCGCCTCGCAGCCCGACGCGCCGGCCGACGCCGCCGACGCGCCCGGGGACGCCGCCGACGCGGCCGACGCGGGCCGCGCGTGCATGAGCAACGACGACTGCACCGCGGCCGACCTCTGCACCAACATGCAGCTCTGCCGCTTCGGCCGCTGCGTGGTGGTCGGCGGCGCGGCCACCTGCGACGACGGGATCATGTGCACCAACGACCGCTGCGACGCCGCGGCGGGGCGCTGCGTGCACGAGGCCGACGACATGCGCTGCCCGACGGGGCAGTTCTGCGACCGCACGGTGGCGACGGGCGGGTGCGTGCGCGAGCTGCCCTGCGAGCTCGGCGACCGCACCTGCGAGCGCCTCCAGGGCGACCCCTGCACGGGCACCTGGAGCTGCGACCCGGCGCGCCTGCGCTGCGTCCGGAGCGCGCCGTACAACTGCGACGACATGGACACGTGCACGACCGACATGTGCACGGTCTCCGGCACCGCGCCGACCTGCGCGCACTCGGGCCCGATGTACGACAGCGACATCATGAACTGCGGCCGCTGCGGCAACGCCTGCGCCACCGCGCCCAACGCCGCCGCGGCGTGCGCGATGGGGACGTGCTCCCTGCGCTGCAACATGGGGTACTTCGACATCAACGGCGACCTCGGGCGCATGGGCGGCAACGGCTGCGAGTGCAACAACGCCGACCCCGACGAGCCCGACCTGACGTTCGCCGACACCAACTGCGACACGATCGACGGCGACGCGGCCCGCGCCGTCTTCGTCTCCGCCGACCGCGGCGACGACATGAACGACGGCCTCGGCGTCATCATGATGGGGATGGACGGGCGCCCGCGGCTCACCGTGCAGCCCAAGCGCACGATCGCCGCGGCCCTCGCCGCCGCGCGCATGCGGGGCTTCACCGCGGTGCTCGCGGCCGCCGGCACGTACGCCCAGACGGGCGCGCTCGAGCTGGTCGGCGGCGTCAACCTCTACGGCGGCTACGACGACACGCGCAACTGGGCGCGCGCGCGCACCTCGACCACGGTGATCCGCGGCGGCACCACGGCCGTCCTCGCGCAGGGGCTCTCGTCGCCCACCGAGGTGCAGCTCGTGACGATCGCCTCGGCCGCGGCCGCGACCGCGGGCGACAGCAGCTACGGCGTCCGCGTGGTCAACGCGACCGCGCTGCTCACGCTCCGCGCGTGCAGCGTCACCTCGGGCAACGGCGGGGCGGGCTCCAACGGGGCCGGCGGCGTCGTCGGCGCCCTGGGGATGGACGGCGGCAGCGCGGGCGGCGCCTCCGCCGGCACCGCGGGGCCCTCGCCGTGCGGCGCGCCGGGCGGCGGGGGGGGGGCCGGGCACACGTCCGGCATCAACCCCGGCAACAACGGCGGCAGCGGCGGGCGCGGGACCAACGGCGCCTCGGGCGGCGCCGGCGGCCAGGGGGGCAACCGCGGGAGCTGCAACCTGATCTCGTCGTCGTCCGCGGGCAACGCCGCCAACGCGGGCGACGCCGGCGGCGCGGTGCGGGGCACCGACGGCAGCAACGGCAGCAACGGGCGGGCCGCCGCCGCGCTGGGCACGATCCGCGGCACCGACGGGGTCTACACGGCGCCCGCGGGCTCGGCGGGCAGCGACGGTCAGGGCGGCGGCGGCGGCGGCGGCGGCGGCGGCGGCGGGTCGAGCCAGTACGGCTGCGGCTTCCTCAACTCGGGCTGCCGCAACGCGTCCAGCGGCGGCGGCGGCGGCGGCGGCGGCGGTTGCGGCGGCGCGGGCGGCGCGGGCGGCGGCGGCGGCGGCGGGAGCTTCGGCGTGATGAGCGTCTCGTCGCAGCTCCGCCTCGAGGAGTGCCGCGGCACCGGCCGCGGCGGCAACGGCGGCGCGGCGGCAACGGCGCGCGCGGCGGCAACGGCGGGCGCGGCGGCAACGGCGGCAACGCGGAGCGCAACTCGGGCCGCGGCGGCACCGGGGCCGACGGCGGCAACGGCGGCGCGGGCGGCAACGGCTCGGGCGGGCCCGGCGGCCCCTCGGTGTGCGTGTACTACCTGGGCGTCCCGCCGATGATCAACATGCTCGACTGCAACCTCGGCGGCGGCGGCGTGGGCGGCACCGGCGGCTCCAACGGCTACACCAGCGACGCCCCCGACGGCGCGATGGGCCTCTCCGAGCAGGTGCGCGCCGGCATGTAGCCGCGCGCCCGCGCCCCCCCTCTCCCTTCACCACCCACGAGACAGACCCCGCGCGCGCCGCGACGAAGAGGGTGACATGCGAGCGAAGTGGTTCGGCGCGGGGGTGCTCTCCGCGGTGATGGCGGCGGCGGGGTACCAGGGCGCCGCGCGCGTCGTCGGGCGCCGCGGGGCGAGCGCCGACGCCACGCCGCGCGCGGGCGAGCACGCGGCGGTGGCGCACGGGTCGGCGCGACGGGGCCCCGCGGAGGCGCCGGCGCGCACGACAGCGGGCGACGCGTCGGGGGCTGGCGCGTCGGGGGCCGGCGGGTCGACGGGCCCGGGTGCGGCGAGCGCGGCGGCCGAGGGGCGGGCGGAGGCCGAGGTGGTTCGGCTGCGAACGATCCTGGCGCGGCACGGGATCTCCCCCGAGACGGGCGAGGCGGCGGCGGGGGCGCGGCGCGGGCTCGACGACCCGGGCGAGACCGACCTGACGCCCGACGAGTGGCGCCGGCTCGCGGGGCTGGGCGAGCTGCGGTACCGCATCCCGGGCGCCACGCGCGGCGACTCGGTGGGCGAGGAGAAGGCGCGCCGGCTCGGCGTCCCCGAGCAGGACCGGGCCGAGGTGAACGAGGCCTTCCGCGCGTCGCAGCGCGAGCTCCAGGCGAGCCTCGCGGCGCTCTACCGCGAGGCGGTGGGGAGCGACCCGGGCGGGCTCTCGCTCGAGGCGCTGATCAACGAGCTGCGCGACAAGGCGCCCGACGCGGTCCGCTCGTCGGTGACGTGGTCGCTCGCGCAGGAGCGGGCGGGCCTCTCGCCGTGGCGCGCGCCCGCGGCCGACCAGGCCGAGTACGAGCAGGCGATGCGCCACCTCGTGGGCTACGAGGGCGCGCTGGAGCGGCGCCTCGCGGCGATCGTCGGGCCGCGCATCGCCCATGACATGCTCCACGGCCCGGAGGGCGTCTCGGCCCACGCCTACGGGATGCGCGGGAGCGCGCCGGGCGGGCGGTAAGGCCCTTCCGCGCGCGGGCGCTCCCGGTGTAGGGATCGCCGCGCCCGATGCCCACCCCCTGGAAGAAGCCCGTCACCCTCGGCCGCGCGACGCTCGTCCACGCCGACGCGGTCGCGTGGCTCGAGGCGCAGCCCGACGACTCGCTCTACGCGGTGGTGACCGATCCCCCGTACGGCGTGAAGGAGTACGACCCCGACCAGCTCTCGAAGCTCGCGGCGGGCAGCGGCGGCGTGTGGCGCATCCCGCCCGTGCTCGACGGCCACGAGCGCGCGCCGCTCCCGCGCTTCACCGCGCTCAACGCCCGCGAGCGCGACGCCATCGCCGGCTTCTTCACCGCGTGGAGCCGCGCCCTCGTGCGGCCGCTGCGCCCCGGCGCGCACGTGCTCGTCGCGGGCAACGCCTTCCTCTCGCAGCTCGTGTTCGGCGCGGTCGTCGCGGGGGGGCTGGAGTTCCGCGGCGAGGTCGTCCGCCTCGTCCGCACGCTGCGCGGCGGCGACCGCCCGAAGAACGCGGAGGCGGAGTTCCCCCACGTCACGACGCTGCCGCGTGGGCGGTACGAGCCCTGGGGCGTCTTCCGCAAAGCCTTGCCGAAGGGCGTGACGGTGGCCGAGTGCCTCCGCCGCTGGCAGACCGGCGCGCTCCGCGACCAGCGCGACGGGCGCGAGTTTCAAGACGTGATCGAGAGCGAGCGCACGCCGAAGCGCGAGCGGCTCATCGCCGACCACCCGAGCCTCAAGCCGCAGTCGCTGCTGCGCAAGCTCGTGTGGGCGTCGCTGCCGCTCGGCGAGGGCGCGGTGGTCGACACCTTCATGGGCTCGGGCTCGACGCTCGCCGCGGCCAGCGCGATGGGACTCGCGAGCGTCGGCGTCGAGCGCAGCGCCGAGTACTTCGAGCTGGCGAAGAAGGCCGTCCCGAAGCTCGCGAAGGTCACGGGATGAAGCGCGGGGAGGTCAGCGCGCCCGCGCCGCCTCGAAGTAGCGCCTGCGCTAGCCCGTGAGGCGCCAGAGGGGGCGGTGGGTCTCCGCGTCGCGGACCTCGACCCCGCCGATGGAACGGAGCCGCTCGACCGGGAGGTTGGTCAGGAGCGGAAGGACGTGGCGGGCCATCGCCTCGAAGGTCTCGGCGAAGGGGCGACGCAGGTCCATCTCGACCGTGATAGCTCTGGATCACGAGGGGCTCGTGCGCGCTGCGAATTTGTTCGGCGGGTGAACCCTTCGGCGCGAGTTCCCTCTGGCTCCATCGGCGTCGCAAGAACGCGTCGCGACGTCCACGGTGAGCCTCGCGGGCGCGCTCGGAGGCCGCGTGACGAGCGCCCGGTTCACCCGCGGTCGGGCGGGCCGAACCACGCCGTGAGCGCGTCGCGCAGCCCCGCGCCCGTCCCCTCGCCGACCCACGCGATGTAGCCGTCGGGCCGCACCAGCACCGCCGCGGGCGCCGCGACCGCGCCGAGCACCGGCAGCTCCCACGCGCCGTCGTACCGCGCGTCGACCCGCCGGACCCGCCCCGCCCACGGCGCGACGTCGTCGCCGAGCGCGCCGAAATCGATCAGCACCGGCCGCGCCTCGTGCAGCAAGCTGAACACCCGCCGCGCGCCGTCCGCCGTCGCCACGTCGAGGTCGGGCATGCGCCGCCCGAGCAGCGGGTGCCCCACGCCGAGGTCGTAGTGGATGTCGAGGCCCGCGACCATCGCGCCGTACTTCCTGCGGGGCGCGTCGAGCGTCAGCAGGTCGCCCATCACCTCGCGCAGCGCGTCGGTCCGCGCGTCGCCGCGGTTGATCGCGGTCTGCGCGAGGCTGCTCTTCAGCACGCGCGCGCCGACCGGGTGGCGCTCGGCGTGGTAGGTGTCGAGCAGCGACTCGGGCGACGTCCCGCGGACCACCTGGGCGAGCTTCCACCCGAGGTTCATTGCGTCCTGCACGCCGAGGTTGAGCCCCTGGCCGCCCGCCGGGGAGTGCACGTGCGCCGCGTCGCCCGCGAGCAGGACGCGCCCCGCCCGGTACGCCGTCGCCTGCCGCGCCGCGTCGCTGAAGCGCGAGAGCCACGTGACGTCGTGCACCCCGAAGTCCGTCCCGTACACCGCGACGAGCGCCGCGCGGAGCTCGTCGAGCGTCGGCCGGTCGCCCCGCTTCACCTCCGCCTCGCACAGCACCATCCGCACGCGCTCGCCGTCGATCGGGCCGACGCCGTTCACGCCCTGCGCGCTTCGCCGGATGCCCGCCGCGGGCGGAGCGGTCATCCGCCCCTCCGCGATGACGTAGGTGACCGACGCGTCCCAGCCCGCGAAGTCGATCCCGGCGCGCTTGCGCACCACGCTGCGGCCGCCGTCGCAGCCCACGAGGTACTTCGCGCGCACCGTCGCCCCGTCCGAGAGCGCGACGTCCACGCCGTCGACGTCCTGGTCGAAGCCCGCCACCTCGCGCCCGCGGTAGACGGGGACCGCGAGCTCGTCGACGCGGGCCGCGAGGGCTCGCTCGATGCGCTCCTGCCAGAGCGCGAGCACGTAGTTGTGGCGGGTCGGGAGGTCGCTCAGGTCGAGCGTGCCCGCGCCGTAGCCCGCCACGGGCACCGCCTTCCCCTGCGCCAGGAACCGCTCCGCGATGCCGCGCTGGTCGAGCAGCTCGATCGTGCGGGCGTGCAGCCCCCCGGCGCGCGACCCCTCCACGCCCTGGTCGGCGCGCCGCTCGACGACGGCGACGTCGACGCGCGCCAGCGCGAGCTCGGCCGCCAGCATCAACCCCGTCGGTCCACCGCCCGCGATCACCACGTCGTGCTTCGTCATGGCGGCGACCGTGGCACGCCCCGCGGGGCTTCCGGCAAGGCCCCGGGTCTGGTATAGATTCGAGCTGACGGAGGGGCTGAAGGGCCGAGACACCCCCCGCGCGCCCCTTCCGACAAGCGGACGCCCGCCGCGAAAATGCGATAGGGTGCGTTGCGGCCCCGCCGCCGCATCGAAATGACCTCCGCGACAGACCCGCCCCAGTCGAAGCTGCCCGGCGTGATCGCCGGGCGCTACCGGCCGGTGCGCCTGCTCGGGCGCGGCGGGATGGGCGCCGTGTACGAGGCCGTCCACACGTGGACGGGGCGGCGCGTGGCGGTGAAGACCCTGCTCCCGCACCTCGCGGGCGACGGGGGGGCGGTGGAGCGCTTCCGCCGCGAGGCCCGCGCGGGCGTGCAGGGCGCGCACCCGCACATCGTCGACGTGCTCGACATGGGCGTCGACGACGACGGCGCCCCCTACCTCGCGCAGGAGCTCCTCCTCGGCGAAGACCTCGCCGCCCTCCTCGCGCGCGAGGGCCCGCTGCCGGTGCGCCGCGCGTACGAGATCCTCGTGCCCGTGATGGCCGCGCTCGACGCCGCGCACCGGGCGGGCGTGGTGCACCGCGACGTGAAGCCGGGCAACGTCTTCCTCGCGCGGGGCCCGCACGGCGCGGCGACCCCGAAGGTGATCGACTTCGGCATCGCGGCCCTCTCCGACGCCGCGCCCGTCACCAGGACCGGCGCGCCCGTCGGGACCCCGCAGTACATGGCCCCCGAGCAGGCCCGCGGCGCGCGCGACGTCGACGCCCGCGCCGACGTGTGGGCGGCGGGCTGCCTGTGGTTCGAAGCGCTCGCCGGGCGGCGGCCCGTCGACGGGGACAACTACCAGGCCGTGATGGCCGCGCTGCTCACCGGCCCCGCGCCGAGCCTCCGCGCCGCCGCGCCGTCGCTCCCGGACGGCCTCTGCGCCGCCGTGGAGGGCGCGCTCCAGCCCGACCGCGCGCGCCGCCACCGCGACATGGCCTCCTTCGCCCGCGCCCTGCTCGCGGCGCCGTGCTGCGCGGGTGAAGCGTGGGGCGCGGCGCTGGCGGAGGCGTTCCCCTTCCCCGACGGCGAGCCCGCCGCGCCGCCCGCCGCGGAGGGGCCGCCGACCCTCGACCTCCCGCCCGCGACCCCGCCGCCGTCCGACCGCCCCGACGCGCCCCCGCGCGCCGAAAACAACGCCCCCCCGCACACCACCGCGCCCACCACGCGGCCCTCCGAGCGGCCGCCGCGCGCGACGGCGTGGCGCTCGATCGCCCTCGTGGCCATCGGCGCCGCCCTCGCCAGCGCCGCCATGCTGCTGCTCCGCGCCCCCCCGCGGGAGACGTCGCGGCCCTCCGTCGCCGCCCCGCCTGCGCCGCCCGCGCCGTTCGCGCCGACGCCCGCGCCCGAGGTGGCCGCCGTGCTTCGTGGCGCCGCCGCGCCCGCCGCCCCTGACGCCGGCGTCCGAGCGCCGCCCGCCGCGCCCGCCGTGCGCCCCGTGAGCGCCGCGCCCCCCGTCGACGCGCGGCGCAGAATTCGCACGCGCGCCGGGGACGCCGGTGTCACGCGCTCCTCCGTGATCAACGGCGCCCCCGTGCTCGAACCATGACCGCGCTCCGCCACGCCCCGCTCCTCTCCCTCCTGCTCGCGACGCCGGCCCTCGTCGCCCAAGCCGACCCCGTGGCCGAGCACCTGCGCCGCGGCGTCGACCTCCGCCGGCTCGGGCGCGACGCGGAGGCGCTCGCGGAGTTCGAAGCCGCCTACGGGCTGCGCCGGGAGCCGCGGACGGCGGCGCAGCTCGGCCTCGCGTGCCAGGCGGCCGGCGCGTGGGTGCGGGCCGACGGGCTCCTCCGCGAGGCCCTCGCGGCGCCGGGCGACGCGTGGATCGCGCGCAACCGCGCCGCGCTCGACGGCGCCCGCGCGGTGGGCGAGCGGCACCTGGCGACGGTGTTCCTCGAGGGCAACGTCGTCGGGGCGAGGGTGCGGCTCAACGGCGAGGACGTCGGGGCGCTCCCGCTCGACGCGCCGCTCCGCGTGCTGGCGGGCTCGGCGACCGTGGAGGTCAGCGCCGACGGCCACGAGCCCCTCACCCTGCGCTTCCTCACCGAGGCGGGCGAGACCCTCCGCGAGCGCGCCACGCTGCGCGAGCTGCCCCCGCCTCCTCCGCCGCCACCCCCCCCGCCCCCGCCGCCCGTCACCGTGACGGTGGCGCCCCCGCCCGCCGCGCCCGCCGCGCCCGCCGCCTCGCCGACGCCGTGGCGCGCGCTCGCGGTGGGGGCCTTCGCGGGGGCCGCGGTGTTCGTCGGGGCCGGCGTCGCGGCGGTGGCGCTGCGCGAGGGGGCGGTGGCGGACTACAACGCAGACTGCGACGCGGGCGACGCGCGCGGTGCGTGCGGCGACCTGCGCGACCGGGCGTCGTCCCTCGGCGCGGCGGCGTGGGTGGCCTTCCCCCTCGGCGCGGCGCTGGCGGCGGCGGGCGTGGTGTTCGCGACGAGGCCCGCGCCGCGCGCGACGTCGCGGGTGGCCTGCGCGCCGGGCGCGGCGAGCGTTCATTGCGCGTGGACGTTCTGATAGCGTCGACCGGGTGACGAGCCCCGAGACGCGCGCCAGCCCCGACCGACCGCCCGCCGTGCAGGTCCGCCGCTTCACGCTGCGGGTGACTGCGGGGCCCGACGCCGGCGCGGAGCTCACCTCGCAGGGCGGGCGCGTCACCCTGGGCTCGGCCGACGACGCCGGGCTGCGCCTCACCGACCCCTACGTGAGCCGCTACCACGTCGAGGTGGAGGCCGACGACGAGGGCGTGGTGATCCGCGACCTCGGGAGCCGCAACGGGACGCGCGCTGGCGGCCTCACGGTGCGCGAGGTCGCGTCGCGCGGCGAGGTGGAGCTCGAGCTCGGGCGCACGCGCGTGCGGGTCGCGCCGGGCGAGGCGAAGGTGGACGTCCCGCTCAGCGCGGCCGCGGGCTTCGGGCGCCTCGTGGGCGCGTCGCGCGCGATGCGGGCGGTGTACGCGGCGCTCGAGCGGGCGGCGCCCACCACGGTGCCCGTGCTCATCACCGGCGAGTCGGGGACGGGCAAGGAGCTCGCGGCCCGCTCGCTCCACGA
>JAXLYI010000042.1:0-100220 GCA_046351555.1 Polyangiales bacterium | reverse complement strand
GCTCGCGCGGCTGGTTCAGTACGGCTCCGTCGAGGCGGTGCGCGAGGGGGCGCGCGGCCACGACCTCGCGCAGCGCGACGCGCGCGGTCGCACGCTGCTCCACCACGCGGCCGCCGCGGCGAACGGCGCGGTGTGTCGGTGGCTCCTCGAGCAGCGCGAGGACGCCGACGCGCGCGACGACGGGCGGCGGAGCGCGGCGGAGCTGGTCACGCGCGGCGACCCCTCGTGCGACCCGGAGGACGTGAGCGCGTGGCGATCGCTGCGGCGGACCCTGGAGGCGGCGGAGCGGGCGGCGCGGGCCGCGGTGGGGGTCGAGGGATTCCCCGCGGCGCTTCCGACGGACGGGGTGCGCGAGTGGGTGCTGCGGCGCTTCGGGCCGCCGGCGCGCGGAGGGTGTGAGCGGCGGACCATCCGGTGCGTCACCGCAGTGCGCGAGGGGGAGGGGTGGCGCTTCGAAGGGAGCGTGCGCAGCGACCCCGCGGGCGATCCGCCCCAGGTGCGGGAGGAGGCCGTGGCGCTCTCGCTCGACGCCGCGGGCTGGCCGTCGCTGCTCTGAGCCGGCGAGCACTTCGCGCGCGACACCGCGCGCACGGGTACGCGAGAATCGCCCCGATGGCTGCGCGCGCGACGTCCCCTTGGCGGGAGCTCACCGACTTCCCCTTTCGGCACTTCTTCTACGGCGCGTGGCGCGACGGCGACCGCCTCGCCATCGTCGGCGGCTGCTCGCTCGGCAAGCCCGCCCCGATCGTGTGCTCGCTCGACGGCGGCGCCACCTGGGCGCTGGAGGACTTCACCTCGCGGCGCGACTTCCGCTGCGTTACCGCCGACGCGCGCGGCGACCTCTGGGTGGGCGGCGACCTCGGCACGCTCCTCACCCGCCGCAAGGGCAAATGGAAGCGCCTCCGCACGGGCATCACCAAGGGCATCGGGCGCGTGTGGTGCGAGGCGCCGGGCGTCGTCTACGCCGTGTCGCACGAGGGCGTCATCGCCCGCACGCTCGATGATGGCCGCACCTGGGAGACGCTCGCGCGCGGCACCGAGGCCGTGCTCCGCGCGCTGTGCGGCGACCGCGCGGGGGCCTTCGTCGCGGTCGGCGTCGGCAACGCCATCGTGCGGAGCGACGGGGGCGAGCGGTGGGAGGCGGTGGGGGCGGGCGTTCCTGCGGTGGAGAACGCGCGCGACAGCTTGAGCGCGGTGCGGTCGTTCGGGCCGGGGCGCTTCCTGGCGGGGGGCGAGGCGCTGCTCTTGCGAAGCGACGACGGCGGGCGCGCGTGGCGCGACGTGACGCCGGCGTGCGTGAAGGAGCGCGGCTGCGTCACCTCGCTCTGCGTGACGCCGAAGGGAACGTGGTACGTCGGGAGCCTGGAGCGGATCTTCCGCTCGGACGACGAGGGGGCGACGTGGGTGGAGGAGCACCGGCTCGCCCCGGGAGGGATGCACCGCTGGGTGTACGCGCTCGACGTGGGCGACGACGGGCGCGGGGTCGCGGTCGGCCCGCACGGCACCGTGTACCTGCGCGATCCGTAGCGGGTGGCGGGCCCGTCAGGGCGGCGTGAAGCGCCGGTGGATGAAGGCGAGCTGCGACGACGCATCGTCGTTGCCGGGCGCCGCGACGGTCGATGCGGCCACGGAACCAACGGCGTCTCGCGCGCCTGCTGCGCTGGCGTGCCCGTTGCTCCGCAGGGAGGGCATGACGAAGCTGCCCCACACTCGATGGTCCTCTGCGCGCCTTTGCGCCCTGCGGATCGGAGCGCCGCTCTCGCTCCTCTGTGCCCTGGTCCTCCCGGCGTGCTCGCGCCGCGGCCGCGACGGCGACGAGCCGCGGGCGCCTGCGACGTCGTCGGTTCGATCCGACGCGGCGACCCCAACGGCGATGCGCCCCGCGACGCCCCCGCCGGACGCGGCGCCTGCGGTGCGGCTGCGCGGGGACGGGCCTCCGGTGCACGCCGCCGACGGCCCGATCGTCGAGCTCACCCGCAGGCTGTACGATCGCGTGCTGGCCTCGCTGCCCCCCGCGGAGGTCGCCGGGGCGGGCGCCTGGCTGCGCGGCGCGCCCGACCACCACGGCGTGCGCTTCGGCTGGGTCGCGCAGCGGCGGCGAGACGGCACCAGGGCCTCGGTCCAGGCGTTCCTGCTGCGGGGCGACAGGCTGCGCTACGCGGACCTCGGCGGCTTCGTGGGCCGCCTCGAGCCCGACCCCATGGGGATGCACCCGCAGGAGTTCCCCCTCCGGTCGACGGGCGCGCCGGGCCTGGGGACCCTGGTCGCCGCCTCGGAGCGCGTGCGCGCCGCCGCGCTGGACGGGCAATGCGCGCTCCCCATGGTGCTGGACGGCGAGTCGCCCGCCATGCCCGGCGCCGCCGCCAGGGTGCAGGCCGACTGCGCGACCACGCAGGCTGCGCTCCGGGCGAGGGTCGGGCTCTCGCCCACGGTCTCCGTGAGCGCGCTCTACCCCGTGGTCGACGGCCAGCGGCTGGAGGTCGTCGGCACCGTCCAATGGCAGGGCGCCGACTGGGCCGTCACCTACGCCTCCGCGCACCGCATCCCGGCGCGCTGACGACGGGGGACTCACCCCGTCGACGTGCGGTCGGGCACCTGCGCGAGCTTCGTTCGCGTGTCGTCGTCGAGCTCGCCGCTCTCCGTGAGCCCCTGGATGCGCTGGAACTCCCGCAGCGCCTTGCGCGTCGCGTGGTCGACCTCGCCGTGCGCGGCGCCGTGGTAGAGCCCGAGGTTCGAGAGCCGCTGCTGCGCGCCCGCGACGGAGTCCGCCGGGGCCAGCGCGGCGATGCGCAGGTCCCAGCTCAGCGCCCGCTGCTTCGGCGGGTCGTCGGGCCAGACGGTGAGCTTCATCACCCGCGCGTCCTTCGGCACGTCGACCGAGACCACGCCGTCGCCGTCGGTGGTCCCTCCGAGCGTCTGTCCTTGCACGCGGAGCTCGTACTTGCGGTGGGCCAGCGCGCGGTGGACGTCGTCGACCGCGCGCACCTCGACGTGCCGCGTCTCGGCCTTCGCGGAGTCGCTGTTCTCGCTGGCGGAGTCGGCGTTCGACTGGAGCTTGACGGCGCTCCCCTTCACCTTCGCCTCGGCGTCGAGCCTGACGGACGAGCCGCTGCCGTGGAGCCTCACGTCGTCGGCGTTGAGCTCGGCCCGGTCGGAGAGGTGGAGCGTGGGCCCGTCGCCCTGCGCGAGGAGCTCGTCGCTCGCGAGGAGCGAGACGCGCTTGCTCTTGATCTCGATGTGGTCGTCCGTGAGCGAGATCACCGAGTCGCCGCAGCGGATGCGGACGCCCTTCACCGCGGTGAGGTCGAGCGTCCCCTCGGCGTCGACCCGCGCGTCGCCCCACACGCGGAGGTCGGCGACCTGGTCGGCGCCGTGGTGCCCGACGGTGACCCGGCAGTCGCGGCCCGTCTGGAGCAGCGCGTCCTCGCCCACGCGCGTGGTGGCGCTCCCGCGGACGACGCGGACGGACTCGCCGCGCACGGTGTCGGCGCGGCTCCCCTGCACCTCGGTGACCTCGTCGGAGAGGACCCGCACGGTGCGGTCGCCCATCACGGTGGTGTGCTGCTGGCCCCCGACGGTGACCACGCGGTCGGCCGCGACGCGGACGTGCTCCTGCTCGCCCACGTCGACGGTGTGGCGCCGCTGCACGCGGACGTCGAGGTCGCGCTGGGCGTTGAGGTGGATCTGCTCGCGGCCCCGCAGGTCTTCGAACGACAGCTCGTTGAAGCCGTCGCCGCCCGGGGAGGTGCGCGTGCGGATGCCCGTCCGGGTCTTGAGCTCGGGCAGCGCGAAGGGGGTCGCCGAGGCGAGGTTGTAGACCCCGCCGAGCACGATGGGCCGGTCGGCGTCCCCGCCCTGGAAGCCGACCATCACCTCGGTCCCCACGCGCGGGATGAACTGCGTCCCCCACCCGGCGCCCGCCCAGGGCTGGAGCACGCGGATCCAGCAGGTGCTGTGCTCGTCGCGCTTGCCCTCACGATCCCACAGGAACTGGACCCGCACGCGGCCGTACTCGTCGGTGTAGATGTCCTCGTGCGCGGGGCCCACCACGATGGCGGGCTCGACCACCTGCTGGAGCCGGTGGGGCCTCCGGCGCGGGCGGTACGTCACCGACGCGGGGACGCATTCGAAGACGGTCTTCACCACGAGGCCGCCCCCGCGGGCGTCGGGCTCGTCGCGGCTCGCCGTCTGCCGGAGGTGGTGTTTCACGCGGACGGCGACCCAGGGGTGTCGTGGCCCCTCGGGCGACGCGTCCCGGATCGAGAAGCGACGTCCGGGCGACAGGCCGCGGCAGTCGCCCTCGGCGCGCGCGAGGACGGCCCGCCGCCGGCGCTGCTCGAGCATCCGGCGCGCGCTCCCCATCGTCGTGTCGGGGTCGAGGTACTGCGTGTGGTGCTCGTCGTCGTGGAGCGAGACCTCGTCCCACGCGTGGTGGTCGGCGAAGGTCGCGACCACCACGCGGTTCGCCTGGTTGGGGTCGGCGTTGAGCACCGTCGCGACGCGCGGCTTGAGCGCCGTGACCAGCTCGAACTCCCGGATGTGCTCGCCGGTGGGGGCCATCCCGTCGGCGTCGCGCAGGGGAAGTGTGTGGAGGTGCTCGAGGTCTTTGTACCCCGTGGCGTGGTCGGCGAAGACCGCCACCTCCCGCGGGGCCTCCTGCGCGTCGTCGAGGGGCACCTGTGGGTGTTCGAAGTAGTAGAAGACGCCCGACTCGCTGAGCTGCCGGTCGACGAAGGCCGCGTCGCTCTCGCGGTACTGGACCGCGTAGGCGCGCTCGGGGTAGCGGCCGACGAGGGCCCACCGCCGCGCGACGGACGCGTCGCCGAGCACGCGGTCGATCACCTGGTCGACGCGGAGGTCCTGGAAGATCCGCGACGTCCGCCGGTCGCGGAGGAGCGCGAGGCGCGGCGCGAGCACGAGTTCGAAGCGCGGGGCGTCGTGGCGGGTCACGCGGTCGCGCGCGGCGCACGAGAGGACCACGCCGTGGACGTAGCGCCGGCCGGTGGGCAGTTGGATCGTGAGGCAGGCGGGCTGGCCGAGCACCGCGCGGAGCAGCTCCCACTCGTCGACGTCGCTGGCGAGCGTGACGCGGAAGCGGTAGGGCCGCGAGAGGCCCTCGTCGCCGGCCACCTCGTGCACACGCAGCTCGCCCGCGCGGAAGGGGCCCGCGCGCATCGTGAGGAACTCGGGGGTCTCGGTCGGCATCGTCGCCCTCGGCGGGGGGAGTGAGCGGTCCTACGGGTCGAGCGCGTCGCGCACGTTGAAGCGGCGCGAGACCTCGGGCGTGATGGCGGTGACCAGGTGCATCTCGTCGGGCAGGTGCGCCGCGATGAGGTCGCGGTGGTAGAGGTAGCGGGCGACGCGCTGGCTCGGCGGGCGGCCCTCGTCCTCGGCCTTCTGGCGCCACTCCGCGATCCGCCCGCCGTACTCGCTCGGGCGGAGCATGAAGTGGTAGGGGACGAAGCCGAGCTCGTCGACGCAGCGGCCCTCGTACGAGACGAAGGGCGTCTCGCCGGCCATGTACTCGTCCTGCTCGAAGGGGTTGCAGGTGATGTCGGTGTCGTCGCCCGCGACGACAATCACGTCGCCGCCGAGGCCGTGGCGGCGGAGGATGCGCCCGGGGTTGCGGACGTTGGTCGGCGTGTGGCGCGCCTGGTAGTCGAGCACGACGCGGCTGGCGGGCACGCGGAGCGCGGCGTCCTCGTGCTCGACCAGCGCGTCGCGCATGAGGATGGCCTCGGACGTCGGCGTCCCCATGGGGTACACGGCGCCGCCCGACACGATGATGAAGGGCGCGAGGCCGTGGTGAAAATCGCGCGCGGCCTGGTCGACGCGGTGCTGGGCCTGCTCGGGCAGCTTCGTGGTGGGCTCCTTGGAGTCGAGCGGCGTGAACCCGCACACGATGATCGCGTCGAAGGGGTGGAGGCGGAAGGTCGACACCTGGCCGCGCTCGGCGTCCGACACGCTGGCCTTGCGGACCACGTGGATCACGACGCCGTCGGCGCTGCGGGTGGCGCGGTACTCGACCT
This sequence comes from Polyangiales bacterium, assembly GCA_046351555.1. Classification (GTDB taxonomy): domain Bacteria; phylum Myxococcota_A; class Polyangia; order Polyangiales; genus CAISKJ01. The sequence continues at coordinate 94,191 of JAXLYI010000042.1, read as the reverse complement.
GGGCGAGCGCCTGGGCGTAGGCGCGCAGCTCCGCCGCCGCGGCCTCCTCGTGGGCGGGGTCGGGCGACACCGGGACGACCCACCGCTGGAGGAACTCGACGTAGCGCGCGCCCCCGGGGCTCTTGAGCGCGAAGGTCTCCTCGCGCCCGTCGCTCGCGACCCGCCGCTCGTCGACGACGTGCGCGAGGAAGAGCTCGTCGTCGACGGCCTCGCAGAGGAGGAAGCCGAGCATCGTGCGCCCGCTCGGCGTGGTGTTGCGGAGGAAGCGCGAGGTCACCGACTGGGCGGTGTCGGCGATGCGGGCGAGGGCGTCATTGCCCGCGAACCACGACGCGAGGATCGCCCGGAGGAACGCGGCGCGGAACGGGGCGTAGAAGTACGTGATCCAGCCGCCCGCGGTGTGGAAGCTGTCCTCGGTGCCGTCGGCGTAGCGGGCGAGCCGTTCCGCATCGGGCTCCGACGCGGCGAGGAGCGCGCGGTACTTGTGGAGCCCCCAGTGGTTGGCGTTGGGGCTCGATTTGCGCGGGGTGTTGCCGGGGACGATCTTCTTGAACTCGCGGAGCGCCCCGAGGTTGTCGAGCCAGGCGTCGAGCGAGACGCCGTAGGTGTCGGCCACGACCTGGAGGCACCCGCGGCTCTCCTGCCGCCGCTCGGTGTCGGCGCGCCCCTGCGCCGCGATGCACCACCGGGCGAGCTGCGTCCCCACCGACGCGCGGTGCCCTTCCGCGCGGAGGAGCCAGCGGTCGACGTAGGGGACGATCGACGGCGCCGTGCGCTGCTTCGCCTCCCGCACCGAGGTGACGTCCTGCACCAGCGTCGGGTCGTCGGTCGTCGTCGTCTCTGCCACGCGAAGCTCCCGTCGGCGGGGCGCGCGCCTCCTCCGCGACCCGCCGGTGTCTCTCTCCGGCCGAGTGTGCCACCGATTCGCGCGGCGCTCCGAGCGGATTTCGCGCGAACCTCCCGCGCCCGCCGCCCCCCCGCCCGTCGCACTTGATGCGCCCCCCCGATCGCGGTAACCGTCGCCGCCCCGTTGTCCCGACCCCTCGTCGCCGTCGCCGCCGTCGCCTTCACCGCCGCGCTCCTCGCGGTCGCGTGCAAGCCCGCGCGCCCCGCCACGCCCCCCGACGCCGCGCGCGACGCCACGCTCGACGCGCGCGACGCTCCCGACGAGGACGACGCGCCCGCCGACCTCCCGCGCGACGCCCGACGCGCCGTCCGCCCGCACACGAAGATCATGGCGACGGCCATCTGGACGCCGGTCCACTCGGCGCCCGAGCTTCGCTCGAAGAACATCGGGTACCTCCGCGCGGGCGGCACCGCCGACGTGGTGGAGGGCCCGCTCAACCCCGAGCACTGCATGCACCGGCGCGACCCCAACGGCGGCTGGTACCGCCTGCGTGACGGGGGCTTCGTGTGCGTCGGCAACGCGATGGCGACGGGGTGGCCCAACCGCGATTTCCTCCCGCCGCGGCAGCCCGACTACGACGCGGGGATGCCCTACCCCTACGCCATCAACTACGGGATGACGGTGGTGTACCGGCGCACCCCGACCCGCGACGACCTGCGGCTCTACGAGCCCTGGCGCTACAACAGCACGCCCGACGAGCGCTTCGACAACAGCGAGCAGGATCGCCCGGCCAACGCCCCCGTGGTGCGCGCGCGGCCGCGGACGATCGACGAGCTCCGCGGCCCGTCGCAGGGCCCGATGGTGCGGCGGCTCCTCGTGGGGATGTACGTCGCGCTCGACCGCCTCGTGCGCAACGACGACGTCGGCGAGCGCTACTGGCACACGCAGTCGGGCGGCTACGTGCGCGAGAGCCGGCTCTCCAACGTGCACGACTTCCCCACCAGCCACGGCACGGCGCTCGACGACAACGTCACGCTCCCCTACGCCTTCATGATCGCGGAGGAAGGGTACAACTACAACGTCAGCCCCGGCGGCGGCATCTCGACCCACCACCGCGTGCCGAAGCTCACGGGCGTCGCGCTCGCCGATGCGCCGCCGCTGATGGTGGGCGGGCGGTACCCGTACCTGCGCACGGCGGACGGGATGGCGGTGGCCGCGCGCGCCGTCCGTCACATCACCCGGCAGACGCCGCCGGAGGGGACGGGGCCGGCGGAGAAGTGGATCGACGTCGACCTCGACGAGCAGATCCTGGCGGCCTACGAGGGCCCGCGGCCGGTGTACGTCGCGCTGATCTCGTCGGGGCGCGCGAGCGACGACCGGGAGCACAACTTCGAGACGCCGTCGGGGTCGTTCCGCATCACGAGCAAGCACGTGACGAACACGATGGACGGCGAGACGCCCAACGGGGTGTACAGCATCGAGGACGTCCCCTGGGTGATGTACTTCCAGCAGAGCTACGCGCTCCACGGGGCCTTCTGGCACCACCATTTCGGCTGGCGCATGTCGCACGGCTGCGTGAACCTCTCGCCCCCCGACGCCCGCTGGCTCGCCTATTGGAGCGACCCGCCGCTCCCCTACGGCTGGCACGGGGTCTACGCCACGCCCGACCGCCCGGGGAGCCGCGTGGTGATCCGCCACTCCCGCGCCAACCAGCACATCGACGAGGATCGCCCGGCCACCGTCGTCGCCAACCCCACCGGGAATTGAACGCCCTCGTTGCGCCCGGCAACCCCCGTGGGGTAGGCAACCGCCCGACGCGATGAAGCTCCCCGACCCGCTCGCCACCGCCTACGGCGCCACGCTCGCCCCGATGCGCCTCGCGCAGATGCTCGCCGCCACGGGCGTCGGCGCGACCCTCTTCCTCTCCGAGGAGCGCTGGGCGGAGTTCACCTACGAGCGGCGGCGGAGCTACGTGACGTGGTGGTGCGCCACGATGCTCTCGTGCCTCGGCGTTGAAGTGGTCGACGACCCGGCCAACCCGAAGGTCCACCCGGTGCCCGAGGGCGGTCGGATGGTGGTCTCCAACCACCGCTCGATGCTCGACATCCTCGTGCTGCTCGCCCGCTTTGGCGGCCACATGCTCTCGCGCGACGACCTCGGCCGCTGGCCCGTCATCGGCTGGCTCGCCCGCTTCTCCGAGACGCTCTACATCGACCGCTCGTCGCCCACCAGCGGCGCGGCCTCCATCCGCGAGATGAGCGACCGCCTCGCCGAGCGCCACACCGTCACCGTCTTCGCCGAGGGGACCACGTACCCCGACGACGAGGTCCGGCCCTTCCAGCCCGGCGCCTTCGTCGCCATCACCCGCTCGGGCGGCGAGATCCTCCCGGTGGGCCTCGCGTACGAGGGCGACCACGCGATCTTCTTCCAGGAGCCCTTCTCCGCCCACGCCCGCAAGGTGCTCCTCCGCCCGAAGACGCGCGTCGCGGTGTCGGTGGGCCACGCGATCCCGGTCGGCCGGCGCACCTCGAAGGCCCTCGGCGCGGTCTCCCACGAGCGCGTGCAGGGCCTCGTCCGCCGCGCGCGGTCGATCCTGTGAGCGAGGGCCCCGCGCCGCCGAAGGTCTCGCGCCGGCTCGCCGCGGCGATCAACTTCCTCTTCAGCCACGTCAACACCGCGCTGGTCGTCACGCAGGGGATCCTGCTCGTCCCGCTCTACTTCGCCCATGTCTCGCGCGACCTCTACGGCGCGTGGCTTGCCACCGGCAACATCCTCTCGTGGATCGAGCTGGTCGACCCCGGCATCAGTGCGGTTCTCACGCGCCAGGTGGCCCACACCAGCGGCTCGGGCGACCGCGCGCGCCTCGCCCGGGTCATCGGGACGGGGCTCGTCGTCGGCCTCGGGCTCGCGTGCCTGCCGCTCGTCGCGTGGCCGCTCGCGGGGCACCTCGGCGGCTTCGTCCGCGTCTCCGGCCGCGAGGGTGCCGAGCTCGCCCACGCCTTCCACCTCGGGCTCGCCGCCTCCGCGCTCACGCTCGCGTCGTACGCCACCACGTCGGTGCTCACCGGGCTCCAGCTCGCCTTCCGCACGGGCGTCGTCTACACGGTGTCCGCGGTCTGCGGCATCGCGTCGACGGTGTGGTTCTTCCATCGGGGCTACGGGCTGGCGTCGATCCCGATGGGCTCGCTGGTGCGCGGCGCGATGCTCGTCACGCTCACGGGCTCGCTCGTGACCCACTGGTGCGCGCGGTACCTCCCCGAGCGCCCGCGCTTCGACCGGGCGGAGCTCCACGGCCTCGCGGGGACGTCGGTCTACACCTTCCTCAGCCGCCTCGGCGCGACGCTCGCGGGGCGCATGGACGCGGTGATCACGGCGCGCGCGCTGAGCACCTCGCAGACGACGGTGTACACCATCACGGGCAAGGCGCTCGACCCGGTTCGCCTCGTGGCGGCGAGCGTGGGCGGGGCGATCCAGTCGGGCTTCGCGCACCTGCTCGGCGAGGGCAACAAGCCGCGCGCCGCGGAGGTGATGGGGCAGGCCAACCGGGCGGTGGGCTTCGGGTCGGTGCTGCTCATGAGCTGCGTGGTGGCGCTCGACCAGGCCTTCGTCACGCTCTGGGTGGGCCCGGCCAACTACGGCGGCCACCGGCTCGCGGCGGCGCTCGCGGTCTCCACCGCGCTCTCCACCTTCACGCTGAGCCTCAACCAGCTCGTCTTCGCTGCCGGGGGGATTCGTCCGTCGGCGCTCCTCGGGCTCGCCGAGGCCGCGGTGAAGCTCGGGCTCCAGGTGCTTCTCGTGCGGCGCCTGGGGCTCCTCGGGATGCCGCTCGCGTCGGCGATCGCGTCGCTCTGCGTGTCGGGCTGGACGCTCCCGCGCATCGCCGCGGGTCTTGTCGGCGCGTCGCCCGGGGACGCCGCGCGCTTCTGGCTGACGCAGGTGGCGCGGCTCGTGGTGGGGGTGAGCGCGGGGGCCGCGGTGGCGTGGCTGCTCGCGCGGGCGGCGATCCGGTGGACGTGGCCGGGCTTCTTCGCGGCGGCAGCGCTGGTGGGGACGTGCTTCGGCGCGGTCGCCCTCGCCACCGACCCGGGGGCCCGCGCGCTGCTCCTGTCGCGGCTGCGAAGGGGGAAATAAGGTTCCGTCGGCGGCCCTTCAGCCCTTGCAACGGGGCGGCGGGCGGTCCACCTTCCGCCCACCTCGACCGATGTCGAACTCTCCCCTGCACGACGCCGCGCGGCGCTACTTCCAGGCCACGGGGGGCGGCTCGCTCCCCGAGCTCCCCGACAACCTCGCCGACGCCGTCGCCGCCGTGTTCCGCGCGCGTCCGCTGAAGACGTGGGCCTGCGCGTTCGGCGCGGTCGACCTCGTCGACCCGTGGCCCGCGCTCGCCTGCGCCGAGGGGGACGTCACCGTGCACGAGGTCGCCTGGGCCCTCGGCGCGGCCGACCTCGCGCCCTGCGCCACCGCGCACGACGGGTCCGTTCTGGTGGTCGATCGCGCCCCCGACCCGGCGGGCGCGCACCGGGCGTTTTTCGTCACCCGCCGCGGGGAGATCACCGGGCCGTGGTTCTCGTCGACCACGTCGCTGATGGAGTGGGCCGCGGCCCTCGCCGAGTCGCCGAGCGACGACGACGACCCCGCGGAGCTCGACCGCGAGCCCCCGCCCCGCGACATCTGGAACCGCTCGTCGCTCTCCGGCGTCGGCGCGCTCCCGCTCTGGCGTCAGTTCTCCCCGGCGCATTTCTACCGGGCGGCGTCCGCGAAGGGGTGGCCCGAGCCCGCCACCGACCCGGGGGCCCTGCGCGCCGGCGACCCGACCCGCACCAACCTCCTCCGCCTCGTCGGCCGCTTCGCCAAGACGCGCTCGCTCACCCTGCCGCCCGTGATCGACGGCGCCTCGCTCACCGACGCGCAGCGCACGATCCTCGCCCGCTACGCCGACCTCGCGCAGGCGACGGAGACGGGCGAGGTCCCCGCGTACGTGGCCTCGCTCGCGGAGTCCGACGACGCCGCCGTCGCCGCCGCCGCGCGCGCCTGGGTCGCCCGCCACCAGGGCGCGAAGCCCGCCCGCCGCGCGACGCCGAAGCCCCCGCGCCCGGGCGACCGCGCCGAGACCGACCCGCTCAAGGCCGTCTTCGACGCCGTCTCCCGGTGCCTCCAGTCGCTCGCCGCCGAGGGGGCCATCGAGCTCAGCGCCAAGGCCCGCGGCGCGCTCGCCGAGGAGATCGTCGCCGCGATGATGAAGGCCCCCACCGCCGACCGCGCGGTGCAGGCCGCGGTGGCGCTCGTCAACGACTCGCCGCTCGTCGACGAGGTGTTCGCCGACGACCTGCTGCTCCGCAAAGCCTTCCGCAAGGTGCTCGGGGGCGCGTAGGGGCGGCGCCTTGGCCCGCCCGGGGTGCGCCTTGGCCCGCCCGGGGTGCGCCTTGGCCCGCGGCGCGCGCGGGCGTACGCTCGGTGGCCATGCGCCGACGCGACGCCCGCGACACGAGCCCGCTCGACGACGCGACGCGCGCCGCCGAGGACGCCGCCCACGCCCGCTGCGTCGCGTACGTGCGGGAGCACGCCCGCGGCGAGGTCGAGGGGCTCTTCGGGCCCGGATCGCTCGCGTGGGAGATGTACCGCGAGGTGGTGACGCCGGTGGGGTTCCTGTCGGCGGTGCTGTTGCAGATGGCGCACCCGGCCATCGCCGCGGGCGTCGCGCAGCACAGCACCTTCGTCGAGGACACCCGTGGCCGCGCGTACCGCACGTCGGCGTCGTTCTACGGGCTGCTGTTCGGGCCGCTGAGCGAGGTGCTGGCGGGCACGCGCAAGCTCCACGCGATGCACCGCGCGGTGCGCGGGCGCGTGACCGACGGCGGCGTGCCGGGGGAGGGGGCCGCGTACCGCGCCAACGACCAGGCGCTGCTGCGCTGGGTGGCGTCGACGGTGACGGTGGCGGGGCGTGCGGCGTTCGAAGCGATCGTGCGCCCGCTGACGCCCGCCGAGCGCGAGGAGTCGCACCGCGGGATGCTGCTCGCCAACGCCGCGGTCGGCGTGCTGCCGGAGTCCCTGCCGCCCGACGCGGAGGGCTTCGAGCGCTGGTACCAGGCGACGCTCGACGGCCCCGAGCTCGTCGTCGGCGACACCGCGCGCCGCGTGGTGGAGAACCTCCGGCGCCGCCCGCTCGTCCACCCCGCCCTCGACGGCCTCGCCGCCGCGGCCTTCCTCCCGCCGCGCTGGCGCGAGGCCTTCGGCTTCCGCTGGGGCCCCGACGAGCAACGCCGCTTCGAACGCGCCGTCCGCGCCCTCCGCGCGAGCCTGCGGGTCGCGCCCGCGCCCTACCGCTACGTCATCGCGTGGCACCAGGCCGAGGCCCGCGTCCGCGCCGCCCGCGGGGAGCGTCCGTCGCGCTGGGCCGCCGCCGTCGACCGCGTCGGGCGCCGCTGGGCCCTGCCGACCGCGCTCGCGTAGCGCGCGCTTGACGGTGCCAGAGGCGTTCGCCTAGGGTCCGCGCCGCACCCCGTTCGTACGCCTCGTGGGCGGCGGTGCGATGACAATCTGCTCTGCGGCGACAGCGTCAGGGAAGCTCCGGTGTGAAGCCGGCACGGCCCCCGCCACTGTAACCGGGGACGCCACGCACGACCGCGCCAGCCGCGGGTCGAACGCCCACGTGGCCCCGCGCCTCTCCCGCACACGGGGGGAGGGAGCGGGGCTGTGGAAGGGCAACGGTGCGGGCGGTCGATCCGGGAGTCAGGATACCGGCTGTCGTCCGCGACGCGCGTGCCCGCGGGGTGACCGGGCGACGTGGGTCCATCGGAGACGTCCGCGCGTCCGCACGCGCCGCGGTCGCGCTCGCGAGGCACGCGCGAAATCCCCAACGCTCGCGCGGGTGCGCGCGGGCGACCGCAGGGTGCCGCATGGCCGTTCGCTCGTCTTCCGTCGTCCCGTCGTTCTCGTTCGTCATCGTTTCCCTCCTCACCGCGTGCTCCGGCGACCCCGCGCCGGCGCCGCTCGCCGACGCCGCGCTCGACACCGCGCCCGACGTCGCACCGCCCGACGTCGCACCGCCCGACGTCCCCACCGACGCGGCGGCCCCCGCGTGCTCCCTGACGCGCGCGCTCGTCACCACCAGCGACTTCATGCGCGGGGGCTACGCGGTCGGGCCCTTCACGCCGCCGTCGCTGATGGTCCCGATGCTCGCCTCGCCCGACCAGGACCACCTCCCCGTCGCGTCGGGCTGCCTCGCGTTCACGCTGTTGCGCGGCGAGGACACGCTCGCCGTGCTCGACCTCGCCGGCCTCCCCGCCATCGCGCGCCGCATCCCGCTCCGCCCCGCCGGGTCCGACGGCGGGAGCTACGTCGTCAACCCCTACGACGTCGAGGTGGTCGCGCCCACGCGCGCCTACGTCGCGCAGCTCGCGCGCTCGTCGCTCGCCGTCGTCGACCCGACGCGCGACGGCCCCGCCGCCGTCACCGGGCGCATCGACCTCGCGCCTGTCCGCGCCGCAGCAGACGCCGACCCGTCGGGGTCGCCCGAGGCGAGCGAGCTCCTCCGCGTCGGCGACCGCGTGTTCGTGGTGCTCCAGAACCTCTCGTCCTTCGCGCCCGTCGCGCCCGGCACCCTCGCCGTCGTCGACGTCCGAACCGACGCGCTCGTCGACGTCGACCCCGCCGCGCCCGGCACGCAGCCCGTCACGCTGTCGCAGCGCAACCCCGTCGCCGCGACGCTCACGCCCGGCGGCCGCGTCGTCGTCGCGGGCGCGGGCGCGCAGCCCTTCATGCCGCCCAACGTCCTCGACGGCGCGATCGAAGCGATCGACGCGACGACCCTCCGCCCGGTCGGGATGCGCGTCACGGAGATGGCCCTCGGCGGCGACCTCCAGGGCCTCGTGATGCTCGACGAGACGCGCGGCTGGGCCCTCACCTACCGCTTCGTCGCCGGCGGCCGCGAGGCGCGCGTCGTCGCCTTCGACCTCGCCACCGGCGCCGCGGGCGCGACCATCTTCACCGCGCCCGACGTCGCCGCGATCGCGAAGGACCCCGCGGGCAACGTGTGGCTGCTCGACCGCACCACGGGCGGCGCCGGGGCGCGCGTCTTCCGGCCCGACGGGACGTCGCTCACCGCCGCGCCCATCGCCACGGGGCTGCCGCCGTACGGCGTCGCGTTCGTCCCGTAGCGCGCGGGACGACGCAGCGCGCCGTCTGCCACGGCGGTGTGACGTGTGCTTCGTCGGTTCGCATCACGCGCTCTGCCACGGTTTTTCAAGCCTCTTCCTCGCATCGTGATGGGGCGCGTCTCCCCACGGTCCAGCTTCTCCACAACGATTCCTCGCCGCGTTGTGGAAGACCTCCTCAGGGGCTGTCCACCGCCATGCCCCGTGCGTCCCATCTTACGCGGATTGTTCGGAGGCGAATGGTTCGGCGCGGAGGTTGCGAAGCGCACGGTTCGGTCATGAAGAGACCAGGGAGGTTCGTGATGAAGCGTTCGATGAAGCGTCTGATGGCTGGTTTCACCCTCGTGGAGCTGATGATCGTGGTGGTGATCCTCGGCATCCTCGCGGCGGTGGCGATCCCCGCGTTCACCCGCTACGTGAAGCGCTCGAAGACGAGCGAGGCGGCGGGCAACATCGCCAAGATCTACCAGGGTGAGCTGACCTACTACCAGGGCGCGCTCGAGCGCGGGTACTCGTCGTTCGTCAACGCCAACACCCTGACCCCGGGCACCAACCCGGGCTCGGCGAAGTTCACCGCGAACGTGGCCGCGTGGAACACCGACACCAACTGGACGGCCATCGGCTTCTCGCTCGACTCCGCCCACTACTACGCCTACGCCTCGCCGGGTACCGCCACCGCCACCAACGGCGCCGACGCCTTCACCTCCTACGCGGTCGGCGACCTCGACGGCGACGACACCAACGCCACCTACTCTCGCACCGGATCCATCCAGGGCGGCGAGATCCAGGGCGCCAACATGGTGATCACCAACGAGCTCGAGTAGCGCCCCGCCCCCGCGCGCATCGCCACGCTCCTGCCACGCTCCTGCCACGTCCCTGCGCTCCCCGTGGCGTTTCGGGACCTTGTGGACTTCCTCCCCCGCGCTCGACCCGACAATTCGGCTCCCGTCGTCGCGCAGCACTCGGCACGCAAGCTGCGTCGGGCCTCTGCGCAACCGAGGAGAAGGACGATGTTCACACCGAGCTGCCCTCCGCCGCCTCCGCGACCCGCCGGTCGCTCGCTGCGGTCGCTCTGGGAGACGGGTGGCGCGTGGCGACCGCGCGCCCTCGTCGCCGAGGACGACGCCGCCCTGCGCGCGCTCATCGTCCGCGCGCTCCGCCGCGCGGGCTTCGTCGTCTCCGAGGCGCGCGACGGCCTCGAGCTGATGGAGATCGCCGCCGCGACGGTGCGGGAGGAGGGCGCGCCCCCGGAGCTCGTCGTCACCGACGTCCGGATGCCCGGGCGCAGCGGGGTGGAGGCGCTCGCCGCGCTCCGGGGCACGCTCTCGGGCGCCGCGATCCTGGTCATCACCGCCTTCGCCGACGAGGAGGTCCGCCTCGCCGCCCAGGCCGGCGGCGCCGTCGGCGTGCTCGACAAGCCCTTCGAACTCGCCGAGCTCACCGCGCTCGCCGCGAGCCTCGTCCGCTGACCGAAGGGGTCGCCGCCGCGCGACCGGGGATCGCCATGAAGGTCGTCACCAAGCTCCTCCTCGGCGTGGCCGCAGTCGCCGGCGCGATCGGGGTCACCAACGGGGTCCTGCGGGTTCGCCGCGAGCGGGCGGAGTTCACCGCGGACATGGCCCGCGACCACGCCTTCGTCGGGCGAACGCTGGCCGCCGCCTGGCGCGACGTCGCGCGGCGCGACGGAGAGGCCGCCGCCGACGCGATGCTCCGCGTCGCCGACGGGGCCTACCCTCACGTGCGGGTGCGCGTCGTGCCCGCGGGCCCCTGCGCCGAAGGCCGCGGGGAGGAGTTCGTCACCTGCCTCCCGCTGCGCGCCCCCGACGGCTCGGCGCGCACGCTCACCGTGGCCGAGCCGCTCGCCCGGCAGCGGCGGTACTTCCGCGAGAGCCTCGTCCGCAACACCGCCTCCTGGCTGGTGTCGCTCGTGCTCCTCAACGCGCTCGTCGCCAGCGTCAGCATGCGCTTCGTCGGCGAGCCCATCCGCCGCCTGCGGGAGAAGGCGCGCCGGGTGGGGGAGGGCGACCTCACGCGCCCGCTGGTGCTCCGCCAGGACGACGAGATCCGGGAGCTCGCCGACGAGGTCAACGCGATGTGCGAGCGCCTCGCCGCCGCGCAGGAGGCCGTCGAACGCCAGCACCGCGCCAGCCTCGCCGCCCAGGAGCAGCTCCGCCACGGCGAGCGCCTCCGCACGCTCGGCCAGCTCGCGTCGGGCCTCGCCCACGAGCTCGGCACGCCGCTCAACGTCGTCCTCGCCAGCGCGGGCTTCCTCGCCGAGGGCGACGCCTCGCCCGAGGAGGTCGCCGAGGGCGCGCGCGCGATCGCCGACCAGGTGCGGCGGATGACCGCGATGATCCGCCGGCTGCTCGATTTCGCGCGACGCCGGACGGTCGACCGCGCCCCCGTGGACCTCCGCGACGTCGCCGCGCGGGCCGTCGCGCTCCTCGCGCCCGTCACGCGCAAGGCCGACGTCGAGGTGGCGCTCCGCGCCGAGCGGGCGCAGGTGGCGTCGGTCGACGCGCTGCAGATCCAGCAGGTGCTCTGCAACCTCCTGCTCAACGCGGTGCAGGCGATGCCGGGCGGCGGGCGCGTGGAGGTCGCCGTCGCCGAGGCGGCGCGCGAGGCCCCCGCGGAGGCCGGCGGCGCGGCGCGGCGGTGGGTCACCATCGCGGTCGAGGACGAGGGCGCCGGCATCGCGCCCGAGAACCTCCTCCGCGTGTTCGAACCCTTCTTCACCACCAAGGACGTGGGCGAGGGGACCGGGCTCGGGCTCTCGGTCTCCGACGGCATCGCCCGCGACCACGGCGGCTGGATCGCCGCCGAGAACCGCGCGCCCCGCGGGTGCCGCTTCACCCTCTATCTGCCCGCGGGCGAGGGCGAGGCGTGAGGCTCATCGCGTTGGGTGTTGTGGTGGGTGTGGCGGCGCTGTTCGGTGTGTGCGTGGGCTGCCGTCGCGCGCCCCCGCTGCCCTCGCCTCCGCCGCCGATCGCGCGGCCCGGGGGCGCGGCGTCGGCGCTCGCGTTTCCGCACCGCCCCGCGGGCTGCGGCTACGTGGTGCACCCGCCGCTCGCGGGGCACCTCCGCGTCTCCGCCCACGACCCCGGCGCCCCGGCGCGCGTCCGCCACCTCCACCTCACCGTCGTCGGCGACGCCGCCCGCACCCTCGTCGTCCAATGGAACACCGACCCCTCCGCCCGCGCCTCCGCCGTGCGCTACCGGCCGCGCGGCACGTCGGCGTGGTCGCGCGCGGAGGGGTTCTCCTTCCCGCTGCCGGGCGCCGCGTCGGTTCGTCACCACGAGGTCCACCTCTGCGGTCTCGCGCCGGCGCTGGCCTACGAGTACGCGGTGGAGGGCGCGCAACCCGCGGCGGCGTGGCACTTCCGCACGGCGCCCGACGGCCCCGAGCCCGTCACGGCCCTCGTCGCGGGCGACGCGCGGACGCACCCCGAGGTGTGGGCCGCGGTGGCCGCGAGCGCCGCGCGGGAGGCGCCCGACGTGCTCCTCTTCACGGGCGACGCGGTCGCCGACGGCGGGAGCATGGCGCTGTGGGCGCGCTTCTTCGAAGCCGCCGAGGGGCTGCTCGCGACGACGCCGGGCTACTGGGTCGACGGCAACCACGAGGGCCTGGCCGCGGTGTACTACGACCAGTTCGCGCTGCCCGACAACGGTGACGCGGATCACCGGGAGCACTGGTACGCCGCCACGTGGGGGCCGCTCCGCGTGGTGGGGCTCAACGACGTCACCGTGCCCGAGCGCGACGTCGCGGGGCCCGAGCGCGACTTCCTCGCCCGCGCGCTGCGCGACGTCGACCGCGCCCGCACGCCGTGGGTCTTCACGATGCACCACCAGCCGATGCACACCGACGCGGAGGGCCACCGCCCCGACGCGGTCACGCGCCGCGCGTGGGGCCCGCTGCTCGACCGGTACCGCGTCGACGTCGACCTCTCGGGCCACGTCCACAACTACGAGTCCTCCGAGCCGATGCGCGCCGACGGGACGGTCGTCGCCGAGGGGGCCGGCACGCGGTACTTCGTGTTCGGCGGGGCGGGTGCGCCGCTGTACCCGTTCCTCGCGCGCGGGCCGTGGGTTCACCACCGCGAGGTGACGCACGGGTACGCGCTCGCCCGCGTCGACGCGGGCCGCATGACGTGGGAGGCGCACCGCGCCGACGGGTCGACGATCGAGTCGCTGGTGGTCCCGTGGCGGCGTCCCCCGGAGGCGCCCTGACGGGAGGCCCGCTTCACTCGCCGCCTGGCTGCGGAGCGCCCTCGGCCCCGCGCTGCTTCCGGGCGTGGCGCGCGGCGGCCTCCTCCACCGAGTGAGAGCACCGGAGGTCGAGCTCCCGCTTCGAGAGGTCGGCGAGCTCCTGGTAGTGCGCGTGGAGCGTCTCCAGCTCGTGCTCGGTGAGGTCCTCGACGTCGATGAGCCGGTTGCTCGCCCCCTGCACCGCCGCCACCAGCTCGTTGAGCTTCAGGTGGAGCGCCATCGCGTCCTTGTTCTGCGCGCGCTGGATGAGGAACACCATCAGGAACGTGACGATCGTCGTGCCCGTGTTGATCACGAGCTGCCACGTGTCGGAGTAGCGGAAGACGGGCCCGGTCACCAGCCACGCGACGATCACCAGCGCGGCGAGCGAGAAGGCCCACGAGCTCCCGGTCCACCGGGTGACGGCCTGCGACGCGCGCTCCAGGGCGAGGCCGAGGGCCGAGGTGGGGCGCGGCGACGCGCGGCGCGATGCGCGGGCGTGGCGTTTGTGCGAGGCCATCGGGACGTCCTTTCGGGCGACGCGGTACGGTCGGCGCCGCCGAGGTCGGGGGTGTGCAGCGCCCGTGCCTACCCTGCCCCCGCGCCATCCAACGCTTGCGCAACCCGGGGCGCCGCGCCGACGATGCGCGCGTGACCCGAACCGACCGCGCACTCACCAACGCTCGCCGCCTCCGCGCTGGCGATGACCTCGCGCCCGCCTCCGCTCCCGCGCCCGAGCGGGCCTTCGCCATCGGAGACCCGCAGACCACGAGCGCCCGCTTCCTCGCGGCGCTCGACGCGCGCGGGCTCCTCGGCGACGACGGCTGGCTCCGCCCCGACGTCCGGCTCGTCTCGATGGGCGACCATTTCGACTACGCCGTGGCCGAGCGCGAGGAAGCCCGCGTCGAGGGCGTGCTGGTGCTCTCGTGGCTCGCGGCCCACCCCCGCGCGCAGGTGACCGTGCTCGCCGGCAACCACGACCTCGCCCGCGTGATGGAGCTCGCCGCCGTCGACGACGCCCGCTTCGCCGAGGCCGCGGACATGGGGCGCGCGATCGAGGCGCTCCCGCGCGACGGGCGGTCCGCGGCGATGGATGCGTTTCGCGCGCGCTTCCCCGAGGTGGCGACGCCCGGCTACGCGGCGCGCGACTACAACGCCTTCACCGAGGAGCAGCGCGCGCTCGTGCGCCGCCTCCTCCTCGCGCGCCGACTCGAACTCGCGGCGGCGGAGCGGACGCGCGGCGTCGATGCGCTCCTCACGCACGCCGGCGTGACCGGGCGCGAGGTGGCGCTGCTCGGCGTCGCGTGTGAGGCACGCGCGCTCGCGGATGCGCTCGGGGCGCGCTTCGAAGCGGCGATCGACGCGGTGGCCGACGACTGGCGCGCCGGGCGGGCGACGCCGCTGTCGCTCGCGCCCCTCCACCTCGCGGGGGCGGACGGCGCGGAGGGCGGCGGGATGCTCTACCACCGCCCTGCTGACCCCGCGCGCGAGGGGGCCGACGCGCCTTGGGAGCGGGCGCCAAACGCGCCGCGGAGGTTCGACCCGCGGTCGCTGCCGCGCGGGCTCGTCCAGGTGGTGGGGCACACCGGGCACCGCAAGGCGTGGAAGGAGATGCCCCGGTGGCGCGAGCCGGGGATGACCGATGCACCCGGCGGCCTCCGCACGCTCTCGGTGACGGGCGAGAGCGTCCGCTACGCGCGCGGCGTCCACCGCGAGGGCGAGGCGACGGTGTGGATGATCGACCCGGAGATGCACCACGTCGCGACGCCCGCCGACGTGGCGGTGCTCGCGCTGTCGGGCGAGGGGGGCGCGTCGTGACCCCCACCCGCCGCCACCTCCTGCTCGGCGCGCTCGGCGCGCTGCCCGTCGCCTGCGCTCGCCGCCCTGATGCCGCGATCGCCCGCGCGGAGCGCGCCCTCGCCGCCCTCGAAGCGCGCGTCGGCGGGCGCCTCGGCGTGTTCGCGCTCGACACCGGCACCGGCCGGCACGTCGCCCGCCGCGCCGACGAGCGCTTCGCGATGTGCTCCACGTTCAAGTGGGCGCTCGCCGCGGCGGTGCTCGCGGAGGTCGACCGCGGCGTGCTCTCGCTCGACGCGCGCGTACCCTTCAGCGCCGCCGACCTGCTCGAGTACGCCCCTGCGACGCGGGCCCGCGTGGCCGAAGGCGCGATGACGGTCGGCGAGCTCGCGCGGGTCGCGGTGACCGTCAGCGACAACACCGCCGCCAACCTCCTGCTCGCGCGCATCGGCGGCCCCGCGGGCGTCACGCGCTTCGCCCGCGCGCAGGGCGACGTCGTCACCCGCCTCGATCGCACCGAGCCCGCGCTCAACGAGGGCGCCCCCGGCGATCCGCGCGACACCACCTCGCCCCGCGCGATGGCGGGCCTCGTGCGGCGCGTAGTCTGCGGCGACCGCGCGCTCTCGCTGGCGAGCCGCGAGCGGCTGCGGGTGTGGATGCGCGCGTGCGAGACCGGCCACCAGCGCCTCCGCGCGGCGATGCCCCGCGGGTGGGACGTCGGCGACAAGACCGGCACCGGCGGGCCCGGCGCGGTGAACGACGTCGCCTTCGCGCTGCCGCCGGGCCGCGCGCCGATCGTGGTCGCGGCCTACACGCACGACGGCAACGCCGGCGTGGCCGCGCTCTCCGCGGCGCTCGCAGATGTCGGCCGGATCGTCGTCGACGCGCTCGCCTGAAGGGGACGTCGCCGGTCAGCGCTTCAGCGGGCCAGGGTCGCGCGGCGACACGCCGTACGCGGGGACGGGCATGGGGCCGGGCGTGCGCCGGCGGGGCGTCCGCGTCTCGAAGCGGCGATGCGTCCGCGAGGCGAGGCCGGCGTCGGGGGCCACGGCGGCGTCGGGCGCGCTCACCGATGCGTCGGGCGGGAGCGGCGGGGGCGGCGGAATGCCGTACGCGGGCGCGGGGGCCGGCATCCACGCGTCGGGCGGGGGAGGCGCCGCGGCGTCGGGCGTGAGCCGCTGGGCCTGGCAGCCCGCCACGACGGCGGCACCCGCGAGCAGCATCGCCGAGCGCGAGAGGCGCGGGGCGGGCTCGGCGACGACGCGGTCGGGCCCGTCGGGGGCGCGCGGCGCCGCGCAGAAGGGGCACGCACGCTCGGCGCGGCGGACATGACGCCCGCACGCGGCGCAGACGGAGAGGAGCTGCATGCGCGGCATTGGACGCGACGCGGCCGCGCGGTGTCAACGGCGGGCGGGGCGGCGTCAGGGCTCGTCGCCGAGGCCGTACTTCCGCAACTTGTCGTGGAGCGTCGCGCGGCCGATGCCGAGCAGCCGCGCGGCCTCGCTGCGGTTGCCGCGGGCTTCCTCCAGCGCGGCGACGATGAGCCCGCGCTCGTAGGCGTCGAGCCGTTGCTTCAGCGAGAGCCGCGCGCCCGGTGCCTCGGGGACCGCGTCGGGCGGTGCGTTCCCGACGGCGCCGGGCAGGAGCGAGACGTCGACCTCACCGTCGCACGAGAGGGCCACCATGCTCTCGACGGCGTTCTCGAGCTCGCGCACGTTGCCGGGCCATGCGTGGCGGAGGAGCGCGTCCGTCCATCCCTCGGGGAGGCGGAGCGGGCCGGTGCCGAAGCGCGCGGTGTAGCGGTCGACGAAGTAGCGCGCGAGCGTCGGGATGTCTTCGGGGCGCTCACGCAGCGGCGGCACCGTGAGGTGGACCACCTTGAGCCGGTAGTAGAGGTCCTCGCGGAAGCGGCCCTCGGCGGCGAGCTTCGCGAGGTCGCGGTGCGTCGCCGCGAGGATGCGCACGTCGACCTTGAACGGCGTGTCTTCCCCGACGGGCCGCACCTCGCCCTCCTGGAGCACGCGGAGGAGCCGCGCCTGCGTGCCCGCGTCGAGCTCGCCCACCTCGTCGAGCAGCAGCGTGCCGCCGTCGGCCTCGCGGAATAGCCCCGCGCGCGCCCGGTGGGCGCCGGTGAAGGCCCCGCGGGTGTGCCCGAAGAGCTCGGCCTCGGCGAGCTCCGGCGTCAGCGCCGCGCAGTTGAAGCGAACGAAGGGCCGCTCGGCCCGCGGCGAGGCCCGCACGATCGCCTCGGCCACGCGCTCCTTGCCCGTGCCCGACTCGCCCGTGAGGAGCACCGTCACGTCGCGCGCCGCCACCCGCTGAACCAGCACCGCAAGCCGGCTCATCGCCGCCGAGCGGAACACCATCGCCCGCGCCAGCGCGAGCTCGCCCGCGAGCCGCTCGTTGTCGACGCGGAGGCGCGCGGCGTCGAGCGCGCGGTTGGCCACGGCGAGGAGCTCGTCGGGCTCGAAGGGCTTGCGGAAATAGTCGTAGGCGCCGCGCTTCATCGCCTCGACCGCGGCGCGCTCCGAGCCGTGCGCGGTCACCATGACGAAGGGCGCGCGCACCCCGGCGACGCGGGCCCGTTCGAGCAGCGCCATCCCGTCGAGCCGGGGCATCCGCAGGTCGCTCACCACGAGGTCGAAGGACTCGCCCGGCCGTTGGAGCAGCGCGAGCGCCTCGGCCCCGTCGCGCGCCTCCGTCACCGCGAGCCCCGCGTCTTCGAAGACGCCCGCGAGCGTGTAGCGGACGCCGTCGTCGTCGTCGACCACCAGGACGCGCGGGCTCACGCGGGTCCTCCCTCGGGCAGCGCGAGCTCGGCGACGCAGCCGCCCGAAGGAGCGGCGCGGAGGGTGACGTCGCCTCCGTGCTGACGGGCGAGCGCGCGGGCCACCGTGAGCCCGAGCCCCGAGCCGCGGGCCTTGGTGGTGACGCCGGCCTCGAACGCGCGGGCGCCGACGTCGGGCGCCACGCCGTCGCCCTCGTCGCGCACCGCCACCGACGCGCCGCCGCCAGCACGAGCGACCGCGACGGTGACGGCGGCGCCTTCGGGCGAGGCGTCGAGGGCGTTCTGGAGGAGGTTGACGAGCACCTGGCGCACCTTGCGGGGGTCGCACTTCACGCGGGCGACGTCGCGGGCGTCGAGCGCGAGGCGGACGCCGCGCTCGGACGCCATCCCTTCGTGGAGCGCCACCACGTCGCGCGCGAGGGCCGCGAGGTCGACGGGCTCCAGCGCCAGCGGCACCAGCGGCCGGGAGAAATTCAAGAACTCCTCCAGCGTCCGCTCCATCCGGTCGACCTCGCGGCGGAGGACGGCCATGCGCTCGGCCTCCTTGCCCGAGAGCCCGCGCGCGACGAGGGCCGAGAGGCCCTTCACCGTGGCGAGCGGGTTCTTGAGCTCGTGGGCGATCTCCGCGGTGAGGGTGGTGAGGGCGCGGTTCTGCTCGAGGTGCTCGTCGAGCTGCGCGGTGCGGGCGCCGTCGACGTCGCGCAGCACGCCCGCCAACGTCGCGCGGACGAGCGACCCGAGCGCCACCGTCCCGCCGAGGAAGAACACCAGCACCAGCGCGCGCCACCCGAGCAGCGCCGGCGACGAGGCCGTGTGCGGCGCCCGCGCGAGCGCCTCGGGCAGGAGCGTCGGCAGCGCGCCCGACAACTGGAGCGTCGTGAGCGCCGCGAGGGTCGGCGCCACCAGCCCGAGCGCCACCGCCACCGCCGTCGCGCGGTGCGTGAGGAGCGCGGCGATCGCGCTGGTGATGAGAAGCGTCGGCGCGAGCGGGCTGTCGACGCCGCCGGTGGCCACCACCATCAGGAGCTGCGCGACCACGTTGAGCGCGAGGTTGGCGTCGAGCGTGTAGGGCCCTGCGCCCCGACGCCGGAGGTGGTCGGCCGCGTACCACGAGCCCGCGAGGAGGACGAGCGGCACCGCGCCCACCACCGCGCGCCGCCACGGCGCCGGGTCGGCCCACGCGACGAAGAGGCCCACCGCCACCACCGCGGGCGCGACCCACAGGCGGATGCGGACGAGCCGCTCGGCGATGCGCCCCACGGCGCGCCGTTGAAACTCCGCGCTCGCGTCGAACGGGGCCGTCGTTGGGTGCATGCGCCCCGAGCCTCGTCCGCCCGCGCGCGCCTGTCGAGCGGTCGCCGACGTCATCACTTCGAAGCGCCCTTCAGCAAGCGCGGTGCCGCGTGGGGGACGTCACGCATCTCCGCACGTAGCGCCGCCGCCCCGACGGGAGCTCGTTCGGAAACCCGGCACCCCCCGCCGGATCCGGCGACACCCGCGCCCCTTCGCACCGCGTCGTTCTGGTGCGAGCGCGTTGGCACATGCCTCGCTTCGCCCGTCGCCGCGGCGCGTCGGCGTCGACGGAAGGTTCCCCAACGGTATGAAGCGCATCCTCGCAGTGGCGGTGATCCTCGGCGGGCTCATCGCGGGGCTCATCACCTGGCGGCTCCGGCTCCAGGCGGCCGCGCTCCACGGCCCCGCGGCGGGCTCCGGCACCATCGAAGGGACGAGCGTCCGCATCGCCTCGCGCGTCGCCACCCGCGTCGCCGAGAAGCTCGTTCGACGCGGGGACACCGTGCGCGCAGGGCAGGTGCTCGTCCGCATGGATTGCGCGGACCCGCGGGCGGCGCTCGCGGAGGCCGAGGCCCGCCTGGAGGCCGCGCGCGCGCAGGTCGCGGGGGCTGCGGCGCAGAGTCAGGCCGCGGGGAGGGCCCACGCCGCCGCGGTGTCGTCGGCCGAGGCCGCGCGGGGGAGCGCGTCGGCGGTGGCGGTTCAGCGCGACGCGGCGGAGCGGGAGCGGCGTCGGGCGCTGGCGCTCGGGAGCTCCATCCCCACCGCGACGGTCGACCAGGCGTCGAGCGCGGCGGACGCGCTCACGCGTCAGGCTGCGGGGTCGGCGGCGTCGAGCGAGGCGCTCACGATGCAGGCGCGCGCTGCGGCGGCGCAGGCGCAGGCGACGCGGGCGCAGGTGGACGTGGCGCGGCGCAACGTCGAGGCGCTCGAAGCGACGGTGGCGCGGGCGCGCATCCAGGTGGGCGAGTGCGAGGTGAAGGCGCCGCGCGACGCGGTGGTGGAGGAGGTGTACTGGGAGGCCGGCGAGCTGCCGACGCCCGGCGCGACGCTGGTCGAGCTGGTGGATTTGAGCGAGCTCGAGGCGACCTTCTACCTGCCCAACGCGGAGGTCGGCCGCGCCCGCACCGGCGCCCGCGCGCTGGTCGAGGCCGACGCCTTCCCCGGCCAGCGCTTCGAGGCGACGGTGGTCAGCGTGAGCGCGGAGGCGGAGTTCACCCCGCGCAACATCCAGACGCGCACCGACCGCGACCGGCTGGTGTACCCCGTGGTGGTGCGCCTCGCGCGGCCCGACGGACGTCTCCGCCCCGGGATGCCCGTCCAGGTCACGCTCCCCGGGACCGACCGATGAACGCGCCCAGGTCACCGCCCGCGCGCGCCGTCGAGGCCGTCGGGCTCGTGCGGCGCTTCGGCGACGTCGAGGCGCTGCGCGGCGCGTCGCTCCACGTGATGCGCGGCGAGATCTTCGGCCTCGTGGGCCCCGACGGCGCGGGCAAGACGACCACCATTCGCACCCTCGCGGGGCTTCTCTCGCGGCACGGCGGCGAGGCGCGCATCCTCGGGCTCGACCCGCTGAAGGAGGGCCACCGCGTCCGCGAGTCGCTCGGCGTGATGCCCCAGCGCTACAGCCTCTACGGCGACCTCTCCATCGCCGAGAACCTCGATTTCTTCGGCCGCCTCTTCTGCCTCCCGCGCGCCGTGTATGCCGCGCGCGCCGAGCGGCTGCTCGCCATCACGCGCCTCGCCCCCTTCGTCGACCGCCGGGCCGACGCGCTCTCCGGCGGCATGTACAAGAAGCTCGCCCTCGCCTGCGCGCTGCTCCACGAGCCGTCGGTTCTCCTTCTCGACGAGCCCACCAACGGCGTCGACCCGGTGAGCCGACGCGAGCTCTGGGAGCTGCTCTATCGCTTCTCCTCCGAGGGGATGGCCGTGCTCGTGTCCACCCCGTCGATGGACGAGGCCGAGCGCTGCCACCGCGTCGGGCTCCTCCACGAGGGACGGATGCTCTGCGAGGCCGCCCCCCGCGACCTCATCTCCGGCTTCGACCACGACGTCTTCGAACTCCTCGGCGGCGACCCCGTGGCGCTCGAGCGCGACGTCCCGCGGCTCGACGGCGTGGTCGCCTCCACCTTCGCGTCGGCCCGCCCCCGCGTGGTGGTCCGGCGCGAGGGGAGCGACGGCCTCGCGCGCCACGCCGGGTCGCAGGGTGCATCACTCCGCCCCGCCGCGCCCACGTTCGAAGACGTCTTCCTCGCCCGCATCGCGGAGGCCGCGTGAGCGACGCCGCCATCACCGTCGAGAACCTCTCCCGCCGCTTCGGGGACTTCGTCGCGGTCGACCGGGTGAGCTTCGAAGTCGGGCGCGGCGAGATCTTCGGCTACCTCGGGGCCAACGGCGCGGGCAAGTCGACCACCATCCGGATGCTCTGCGGGCTCCTCGCGCCGAGCGACGGCGACGCGGTGGTGGCGGGCCGACGGATCGCGCGCGACCCCGAAGGCGTGAAGGCGTCGATCGGGTACATGTCCCAGAAGTTCTCGCTCTACATGGACTTGACCGTGGGGGAAAACGTCGAGTTCTTCGGCGGCGCCTACGGGCTCTCGTCGCGCGAGGTTCGGCAACGCGGCGACGAGGTGCTCGGCCGGGTCGGCCTCGCCAGCTCCCGTGACGCGCTCACGGCATCGCTCCCCGGCGGCATCCGGCAGCGCCTCGCGCTCGGGTGCGCGCTCCTCCACCGCCCGCGGATCGTCTTCCTCGACGAGCCCACCGCCGGCGTCGACCCGCGCGCGCGGCGGGAGTTCTGGTCGCTCATCCGCGAGGTGGCCCGCTCGGGCATCACCGTCTTCGTCACCACCCACTACATGGACGAGGCCGAGTACTGCGCCCGCATCGGGATGATGGTCGCCGGCAAGCTCGTCGCCCTCGACACCCCCGCCGCCCTCAAGAAACAGTGGGTCCCCGGCGACCTCTTCGCCGTCCGCGGCGCCTCCCTCGAACGCGGCATCGACGCGTTGCGTACGCGCCCCGAGGTGCTCGCGCTCCAGCCCTTCGGCGCGGGCTGGCACGTCCGCGCGGTCGCCGGCGCGCTCGGGCTCGACGCCGTGCGCGACGCCTTCGCGGGCAACGGCGCGCGCGACCTCGTGGTCGACCCCGCCGAGGCCACGCTCGAAGACGTCTTCCTCGCCGCCGTCGAGCGCGGCGCCGCGTCACCGCCTCCCGGGGGTGCGCCGTGAACGCGCTCGCCCGCCACGTCGTCCGCATCGGCGCGATGGCCGCCAAGGAGGTCCACCACGTCCGGCGCGACCCGCGCACGCTCGCCCTCGCGCTGGTGGTGCCGGTGCTGCTCATCCTGGTGTTCGGCTACGGGGTGAGCTTCGACGTCGACGACGTCCCCATCGCCGTCGTCGACCGCGACCACACCCGCGCCTCCCGCGCGCTCGCCCGCACGCTCGGCGCCTCGCGCGACTTCCGCATCGTCGCGTGGCCCGCCACGCCCGAGGCCGTCGGGCCCCTCATGGCCGCGGGCGACATCCTCGGCGCGATGGTGATCCCCGCGGGCTTCCAGCGCAGCATCGGGCGCGCGGAGCCGGCCGAGGTGCAGTGGCTCGCCGACGGGGCCGACGCCAACACCGGCAACCAGGCCCTCGTGAAGGCCGACGCCTTCGGCCGAGCCGCCTCGCAGCGCCTCCTCGGGCCCGCCGCCCTCGCGATGCGACCGCCCTTCGCCGTGTCGACCTGGAGCCGCTTCAACCCGGCCGCGCGCTCGGCCCTCTTCATCGTGCCCGGCCTCGTCGCGTACGTGCTCGCCCTCGTCGCCGTCCTCCTCACCGCCCTCACCGTCGCCCGCGAGTGGGAGCGCGGCTCGATGGAGCAGCTCTTCGCCACGCCCGTCAGCACCTTCGAAATCGTCGCTGGCAAGCTCCTCCCCTACCTCGCGCTCGGCTTCCTCGCGACGCTCCTCGCGCTGTGCCTCGGCGTGTGGGTCTTCGAGGTCCCCATCCGCGGGAGCATCCCCCTGCTGGCCTTCGCCACCACGGTGTTCCTCGTCGCGATGCTCGGGCAGGGGCTGCTCGTGTCGGTGGTGACGCGCAACCAGATGGTCGCCACGCAGTTCGGGCTCCTCTCGTCGATGATGCCCGCGGTGCTCCTGTCGGGCTTCCTCTTCCCCATCGCCAACATGCCCCTCCCCTTGCGGGTGATCGCCAACGTGCTGCCCGCCAGCCATTTCGTCGCCGTCCTCCGCGGCGTGATGCTCAAAGGGAACGGCCCCCGCGAGCTCTACCCCGACGTCCTCGCCATGCTCGCCTTCGCGGCGGTGATGGTCGGCGCGTCGACCCGCAAGTTCCACCGCTCGCTCGACTGACCATGGAAGCGCTCGAACCCGCCCTCCGCGTGCTCCGCCAGCTCCGCGCCGTCATGGTGAAGGAGGTCCGCCAGACCGTCCGCGACCGCCGGATGATCTTCGTGATGGTGCTCGCGCCGCTCGTCCAGCTCGTCCTCCTGAGCTACGCGGTCAACTTCGACGTCGACCGCGTCCCCACCGTCGTCGTCGACAACGACCGGACCCCGGCTTCGCGCTCGCACCTCCAGCGCGTCGCCGCCGACGGCACCCTCCGCGTCGTCGCCCACACCCACGACCTCGCCCGCGCCGAGCGCATGATCGAGACGGGCGAGGCCGCCGTCGCGCTGGTGATCGCGCCCGGCTTCGCGCGCCACCTCGCCCGCCGTGAGCCCGCGCCCGTCCAGGCCATCCTCGACGGCGGCGACTCCACCCGCAGCAACGTCGCCGCCAGCGCCATCGCCCGCTACTTCGCCGCCGCGGGCGCGCGGGGGATGCCACTCCGCGGGGCCGTGCTGGTGCCGCGCGTGCTCTACAACCCGCGGCTCCTGACGCCGCCGTACATGGTGCCCGGCGTCGCCTCGATGATCCTGCTGATGGTGACCACCGTGCTCACCGCGATGGGCCTCGCCCGCGAGCGCGAGACCGGCACGCTCGAGCAGGTGATGGTGACGCCGATCGGCCCCGCCACGCTGCTCCTCGGCAAGCTCGCGCCCTTCGTGCTCATCGGCGTGTTCGACTTCCTGCTCGCCATCGCCGCGGGGATGACGCTCTTCGGCGTGCCCCTGCGCGGCGAGGTGGGCTTTCTGTTGGCGTGCGTGGCGCTCTACGTGGTGTGCACGCTCGGCGTCGGGCTGATGATCTCGAGCTTCAGCAGCAACCAGCAGCAGGCGTTCCTGGGGGCGTTCCTCTTCATGCTGCCCGCCATCCTGCTGTCGGGCACGATGAGCCCGGTGCGCAGCATGCCCGAGTGGCTCCAGTGGGTGACGCTGGTCAACCCGCTGCGGCACTTCATCGAGATCGTCCGCGCTGTGATGCTCAAGGGCGCGACCTTCGCCGAGGTGCAGCGCCAGGTGGCTGCCCTCGCGGCGTTCGCGGTGACGGTGTTCACGGTGGCCGCGCTGCGCTTCCGCAAGCAGCTCGGGTGAGCGAGCGCTACGACGGCCGCGCGCCCGTCAGTAGGTGGGCCCGCCGCCCGCCGCGCGCACCGCCCCGCGCAGGACGTCGACGCGGGTGCGCCGGCCCTCGCCTCGCCAGCGGGTGAGGTCGAAGGTCTGCCCCGGCGCGAGCCGCTCCACCGCCGCGCCGCGCAGCGTGAGGGGGGCGCCGCAGCGGAGCGTGCGGGGGGACGCCGGGAGCGACACCGCGTACACCCGCCCGTCGCCCACGACGCGGGCGCGGCCGTCGCGCTCGATGAGGAGCGCGGTCGCCTCGTCCGCCGCCAGCGCGCGCGGGGACGTCCCCGTGGCCGCGCCGAGCCGGGCGAGGAAGGTGAGCAGCCGCCCCATGCGATCGCGCGCTGCGAAATGGGTGTCGGTGAGCACGCCGGCGAGGTGCCCGACGCGGACGAGGCCGCGGTCGAAGAGGACGCGCGGGTCGCAGGGGTCGCGCAGCGCCTCGGGGGAGGTGATCGTGTCGCGCGCGGCGGAGAAGGCGTGCTCGCCGAGGACGGCCATGCCCGCGCTGGTCCCGCCGATCGGGGCGCCGCGCGCGACGGCCCGCGCGAGCGCGGCGTGCAGCGGCGTCCCCTTCCACAGCCGGAGGTAGTCCCACTGGTCGCCGCCCGCGAGGAAGACCGCGTCGGCCGCGTCGACGCGCGCCACGACGAAGGGGTCGGCCGCGCCCCGTGTGCTGTCCACCACCAGCGTCTCGACCGAGTCGACGCGCGCCAGGCCGCGGAGCCAGGCGTTGTACCCGTCGGCCCCCGACGCGCGGAGCACCACGACGTCGCCGCCCCCGGCCCGCCCAAGAAGCCACGCGAACGCCTCGGCCGGGTCTTCGCCGCCGCCCACCAGCATCACGCCACCACGGGGCGCCGCGGGGACGTCGCGGGGGGCGCCGTCGCAGTACCAGGCCCAGCCGTCGCCGCGACGGGGCGAGGCGCGTCGCGAGGAAGGGTCGGCGTGGGCCGCGCCGACGAGGACGGTCGATGCGAGCGCGAACGCGCGGGCGAGGCGGGAGGGGCGGATCATCGACGCGGCTGTGGGCTTCCTACCACGGCCGCCCGTCGCGGCGCGTCAGTCGATGCCAACGCGGCCGGCGATCCAGTGCGCCTTGACCCGCGGCGCGGCGCGTCCGTTGAGCGCCTCGCGCACCCGCTGGATGAGCGCGGCGGAGCCCGTCACCCCCACGGCCCCGGCTGCGTCTGCCAGGTGCGACGCGGCCTCGCCCGGCGCGCACACCGTCGCGCGCAGCCCGAGGTCGGCGAGGACTGCCTCGGGCACGTCCCCTTCGAACACCGCCCGCACCTGCCCCGGGCGCGCCTCTTCGTAGCTCGCCACCGCCGCGAGCGAGGTCTCGTCGCCCACCAGCACGAGCGGCCCGTCGGGCATGCGGAGGGCGCGCTGCGGGCCGATGAAGCGGACGACGTCGCCGACGCGGAGCGCCTTCGCCCAGCGCGTCGCGGGCGTGTCGCCGTGGACGAACACGAGCAGCGAGAACGACCGCGCGCCGCCTCCTTCCTCGGCCCACGCGAAGGGCGAGTAGGTGCGGACGTCGTCGCCCGGCAGGAGCACCTGCACCTTGTCGCCGGGCTCACCGCGCGCCACCTCGCCGCGCAGCCGGACGCGCAGGTAGCGCGCCGCGGGCGCGGCCACCGCCGTCACCGTCGTGCTGCGGAGCGCCACGCCGCCGAGCCACCGCAGGATCGTCCCCTTGCCGGATGCCATCGTGTACCTCGCGCGCCACCTTGCGTTCGCGGCGCGGCGCGGGCAAGCGGCTTCACACTTCTTTGCAGGGGCGCCGACCTTCGCGCACGCCGACGACGTCCCCCGCCGGCCGCCCCGCTGCTATCGTCGCGCCGTGCCTATGACGCCCTCCTCGCCCCGCCTCCCGCTCCTCGCCCTCGCCTCGGCGCTCGCGCTCGCGGCGTCCGCGCCCCGTGACGTCGCCGCCGGCGACCGCGGGCTCTACCTCGCGCTCGTCGACGCCCGCGGCCGCGTCGAAGACCCCCAGCGCGACGCCCTCGAGCGCTCGGTCTTCGAGTGCGGCGCGCAGGAGCTCGCCGACTGCCGGCGCGACCGCGCCACCGGCGGCGCCCACGACACGGGCGGCGAGGCCGTGTACGGCGTGCCGCCCGGCTCGCTCGACGTGCAGCTCGTGGAGGACGCCGAGGGCTCCATCGCCGGGCGCCGGCGGCTCAACGAGGCCATCCGCGCGCGCAACCGCTCGCTCGACGGCGTCGCGCTCTACCGCCCGCGGCCCGGCGGCGGGGCGACCCTGGTGCTCATCAACCTCAACGCCGGCCGGGTGACCCGCATCGCGTTGCGCGCGGGCGAGTCGACGCTCCCGCCGGCGGTGCTCCGCTCGGCCCGGCGCTTCCTGATGGCCCGGTGGTCGCCGTAGTCAACGCCGCGCTCCCCGCGGTAGCGTCGCCGCGATGCCCGCGCCCGACGACGCCTTCGACGACGACGCGCTCTGGCGCGCCTTCCACGCGCAGACGCTCCCCGAGTCCGCGTGGACGCACCGCGCCCACCTGCGTGTCGCCTGGCTCTACCTGAAGCGGCACACGCTCGACGAGGCGCACGTGCTCCTGCGCGTCGGGATCATCCGCCTCAACGCCGCGCAGGGGCTCGTCGAGACGCCCGCGCGCGGCTACCACGAGACGCTCACCCGCGCGTGGCTGGCGCTCGTCGCCGACGCCGCGCGCGGTGGCGATTGGCCCGACGCCGCCCGCTTCGTCGACGCCAACGCCGCGCGGCTCGCCCCCGACGCGCCGCTGCGCCACTACACCCGCGAACGCGTCCGCTCCGTCGAGGCGCGGGCGCGCTTCGTCGAGCCCGACCTCGCGCCGCTCCCGGCGTAGCGCGTCGTTGTGGCGGCGCGCGGGGCGGGTACACTCGCGCGCCATGCGAAGGAAGTCGGCGGTGCGCTGGGCGGTTCTGGCGGCGGCGGTGGCGGGCGCGTGCGGGGAGTCGGCGAACCCCAACGCGCCGCAGGACGCGGGCGCTGAGGTGGCGGCGGATCAGTTGGCGGGCAGCGACGCGCCTGCGCCGGACGTCGCCGCGGACGCCAGCAACGACGTCGCGAAGGACGCGGCGGCGTTCGATGCGGCGGCCGACGTCGCGAAGCGCGATGCCACGGCGGACGTTGGCGGTGACGCGGGCTCCGACGGGAGCGAAGAGGCCGGGGCCGACGCGGCGGTGGACGTGGGGACGGACGCCGGGCTCGACGCGCCTGCGGAAGCGGGGCTCGACGCGCCCGCGGACGCGATGGTCGACGTTGCCGCGGACGCCGAGCTCGACGCCGCGCCGGACGCGGACGCTGCCGCACCGGACTCGGCCGCGGCCGACGTGGCGAGCGACACCGCCCCGGACGCAGCGCCTGACGCGTCGCCCGACGTCGCCGACGCCTCCCCCGACGTCGCCCCCGATGCGCCCGCGGACGTCGCCCCGGAGGCGGGCTGCGGCGCCGACGCCGACTGCGGCCCCGGGCGCGTGTGCGTCGCGCGGGCCTGCGTGCTCCGCGGGGGCGGCGCGTTCTTCCCGCCGGCGCCCGCGGGCTTCGCGGCTTCGCCCTCGCTCGCGGTGAGCGACTGCGGCCAGCCCATCGGGCTCACCTTCGCCGCCGACGGGACGCTCTACGCCACCTGCATCACCGAGGGCCGCGTGGTGCGAATCGACCCCGCCACCGGCGCGGTCGCCACCGTGGCGACGGGCTTCACCGAGCCCCTGATGCTCCGCTTCGCCGACGCGCGGACGCTCGTGGTCACCGACCGCGGGGCGGGGCAGGTCCGGCGCGTCCCGCTCGGCGCCGACGGGCTCGGGGCGGGGCCCACGGCGCTGCTCGGCTCGGGGTGGTCGGCGCCCTGCGGGCTCACCGTGGAGGCGAGCGGCGCGCTGCTCGTGCTCAACCAGTCGTCCGGCGCGCTCGATCGGATCACCCTCGCGGGCGCGGTCACCCGCGGCATCCTCACGGGCGCGCCCAACGCGGTGGAGGCGGAGTTCGACCCGTCGGGGCGCCTCTGGCTCACGGAGTACGGCTCGGAGGTGTACGTCTACGACGCGACGCTGCGCCGCGAGCAGACGCTCACGGGCTTCGACCACCCGGTGGGCGTGGTCTTCGACGCCGCGGGCAACGCCTACGTCAGCAACTCGCGCTTCGGGGGCCCCGGCGCCGCCGTCATCCGCGTCACGCCGGCGGGCGCGCGTTCGGACGTCATCACGGGGCTCTCGTGGCCGCACGACGTGGTCTTCGACGCGCGCGGCAACCTCTGGGTCGCGGACTACGGTTCGAACCGCGTGCTCCGCTTCGACGCGCGCTGACGCGGGCCTCTCACCACACCGCCGACGCGTCGCCGTCGGCGCCCCACGGGAGCGCCGGGTCGTAGAGCTCACGGAGCGCGTCTTCCCCTTCGCGCAGCCGCGGGGAGAAGCCCCAGGCCTCCTCCTGCGAGCTGTCCATCGGGTTGGCGTAGTAGCGCCACACGTAGCCCCCGGCGAACCACGGGCGCCCCACGAACGCCTCCATCAGGGCGCGGTACCCGTCGGCCTGCGCGTGCGGGTCGACGCGGACGTTGGCCATCCCGTCGGGCCACTCCCACGGGCGCACCGTGGTGTCGGCGACGGCCTTGTAGCCGAACTCCGTGAAGAGCACCGAGCGGCCCTCGCGGCGGGCCCAGGCTTCGAGGTTCTCCGCGCGGCGCAGGGCCCCGGCGCGCTGGTCGGCGAGCGTCGCGCCATCGCGCTCGGCGAGGGGATAGAAGGCCTGGATGCCGACGACGTCGAGGCGGTCCCAGAAGAGGGCGGTTCGCTCCTCGTCCCAGTTGGCGGAGTACGTGAGGAGGCCGTGATACACGCGCCGAACCGCGGCGATGACGTCGAACCACTCGCCGCGCGTGCCCGACGACGACTTCATCTCGACGCCGATGGAGAACATCTCCGCGCGGCCCTCCTCCGCGACGCGCGCCCACGCCGTGACGAAGCGCGTGTAGCTCGCGAACCACCGCGTCCACTCCTCCGGCGTGAACACCCGGGGTTGGCCCGCGCTGTCCTTCTCGCCGATCTCGCCGCGCCAGCCCCCCATGTCCACCCACAGGTGCGGGATGAGGAACACCCGCAGCCCACGCGCGTGCGCCTGCTCGATCACCCGCAGGACGGCGCGGCGGTTCTCGGGCCACGGCGCTTCGAAGTCCATGCGGATGTCGGTGGAGCGCAGGTCCCACTGGCGGCCGAAGGGCGTGAAGCTCACGTCGGTGCACCCGAGCCGAACGAGCTCGTCGAGCGCCTCCGC
This sequence comes from Polyangiales bacterium, assembly GCA_046351555.1. Classification (GTDB taxonomy): domain Bacteria; phylum Myxococcota_A; class Polyangia; order Polyangiales; genus CAISKJ01. The sequence goes on along the minus strand of JAXLYI010000042.1, from coordinate 64,285 downwards.
GCTGGCCGCCGTGCCGTACCCGACGCCGGGGTGCTGCGAGCTCTCGATCGGCCCGAGCGTCGCGCCCCGCACCGCGCGCATCCCCGCATCGCGCCACGCGGTGAGCCCGTAACCCAACGCGGGGCGGGTGGACGTGGTGGGGCGCGGCGCGCGCTGAGCCGACGCGTCGGATGCGCCGAGCGCGAGGGCGGCGGCGAGGAGCGCGGTCAGCCCGCGAGGAGCTTGTCGAGCTGGCCCGAGTCCTCGAGGTCGTGGAGGTCGTCGCAGCCCCCCACCGGCTTCCCGTCGATGAAGGTCTGCGGGACGGTGCGTCGCCCCGTCGCCGTCACGAGCCACGCGCGGGTCTTCGGGTCGCTCGTCACGTCCACCTCCTCGAAGGCCACCCCCTTGCGTTCGAGCAGCTCCTTCGCGCGGAAGCAGTAGGGGCAGTAGTCGACGGTGTAGATCTTCACGTGTGCCATGGCGCGCTCCCATGCGGTGCGTCCGTCAGTGGATCTGGTGGACGCGGATCGTGTTGGTCCGCCCCTTCACGGCGATGGGCGAGCCGTACATCAGCACGACGCGGTCGCCCGGCGAGACGAGGCCGGCGCCGAGCAGGTGGCCCTGCACCGCCTCCACCATCTCGTCGACCTCGCGGATGGGGCTCATCACGCGCGGGGTCACGCCCCAGTAGAGCGCCGCGCGACGGCGGATCCCCTCGCTCGGCGAGAAGGCCACCACGGGGACGGTGGGGCGCTCCTTCGAGATGAGCCGCGCGGCGTCGCCGCTCTGGGTGAAACACGCGATGAGTCTTGCGCCGACGTCCCGCGCCGTCGAGACCGCCGTCCGCGCGAGGGCCTCGGGGAAGGGAACCGGCGGGTCCTGCGGCGGCGGCGTGCGCGGCGACCAGTAGGGCGAACCTTCGGCGGCGTTGATGATCCGCGCCATCATGCGAACGGCGAGGGCGGGGTGGTCGCCGGAGGCGGTCTCGCCCGAGAGCATCGTGGCGTCGGCCCCTTCGAAGATGGCGGTGGCGACGTCGCTCGCCTCGGCGCGCGTCGGGCGCGTCGCGTGGATCATCGAGTGGAGCATCTCGGTCGCGACGATCGCCGGCCGCCGGTGCGCCGCCGCGCTCGCCAGCACCTTCCGCTGCAGCACCGGCACCTGCTCGGGCGGGAACTCCACGCCCAGGTCGCCGCGCGCCACCATCACGGCGTCGGAGGCCTCGACGATGGCGTCGAGATCATCGATGGCCTGCGGGGTCTCGATCTTCGAGCAGATGGGGAGCGAGCGGCCCCAGGCGTCGCAGATTTCTCGCACCAGCTTCACGTCGTCGACGCGGCGGACGAAGGACACGGCGACGTAGTCGATGCCGGCGGTGAGGCCGAACATCAGGTCTTGCTTGTCCTTGTCGGTGAGCGCTTCGAAGCGGAGGTTGCCCGACGGGAGGTGGACGCCGACGTTGTTGCGCAGGTGCCCGCCCTCCTCGACCACGACGTGGAGCCGCTCGCCCTCGATCGCGGTGACGCGCAGGCTGATGCGCGCGTCGTCCATGTGGATCTGGTCGCCGACGACGAGGTCGCTCGCGAGCGTGGCGTAGCGGATGGGGACCTCGCCGGGGCCGCCCGTCTCGCCGGCCACCACGACGAAGGCGTCGCCCTCGGCGATGTCGCGCGCGGGCCCGTCGAGCTTGCCGACGCGGATCTTCGGGCCGCAGAGGTCGCCGAGGATCGCGACGGCCTTGCGGTGCCGCGCGCTGGCCTCGCGGATGTACCCGATGGCGCGCGCGTGGTCGTCGTGGCTGCCGTGGGAGAAGTTGAGGCGGGCGACGTCCATCCCCGCGGTGATGAGGTGGTCGATCCCCTCGGGGCTGTTGGACGCGGGGCCGATGGTGCAGACGATCTTCGTGCGGCGGCTCATGCGGGAGGGCGTGTTCTACCCCCGGAGGGCCGTCGGGGGGAAGGGTGGGACGCGCGGAGGGCGCGCGGTGGTGTAGGGTGGCGGCGCCGTGAGCGAGTACTGCCCGTGGGTGAAGGTCGACTACCGCGTGCACGCGCTCACGCCCGCGGTGGGGGTGTGGGCCTTCTCGCCGTCGGAGCGTTACTTCGCGTGGGTCGAGGGGCCCGACCAGCGCGCGGTGCACGTCACCGAGTTGCCGTCGCTGCGGACGGTGTGCGAGCTCAGGGGCCAGGACTTCCTCGCGCTGTCATGGTGTGACGAGGAGACGCTCCGCGTCGTCCGCGGCGAGCGGGACAAGATCGTCGCGTCGCGTCATGCCGTCCCCGATGGGGGCGGGCTCGGCGCCGTCACCGTGCCGCGCGATGGGCTCACCACGAGCGTCCAGGCCTCGGCGGACGGGCGCGTCGTGTTGATCCGCGCGACGACCCTCGCGCGGGCGGGCGACGCGCCGCGGGCCTTCCTGGTGGGCGCGGCGGGGGACGACGACGTCACAACCGTCACGCTCGCCCACCCGCACGTCGAGGTGCCCCGCCACGCGCGGGTCACCTCGATCGACTGCACGCTGAGCCCCGACGGGCGGGTGGTCGCCGCCCTCCACCAGCACTCCCGCTCGCTCTGGAACGCCTCCCTGTGGTTCGCCGCGCCCCACGCGCCGCCGTCGACGCCGACGCCGTTCACCAGCGGGAACGCGCGCGTCCTCGGGTGGGTCTCGCCGTCCCGCGTGCTCCTGTCGGGCGAGGCCGCGGAGGGGGACGAGCTCGCCGCCATGCTCGTCGAGCGCGACGGCTTCTTCCACTGCGCCCCGGCGCTCGCCACCGGCTCCCCGCTCGCGGGCTCGTTCGACCTCCACCCCCAGCGCGACCGCTTCCTCCTCGGCGCGCGCCGGGTGCGGGGTGGCCGGTACCAGACGCTCGCGCTCTGCGCCCGCGTCGGCGACACGCGGGCCGAGGCCATCACCCTCTCGGACGGCCGCGCCGTTGGGGACGGCGGGCTGTTCGATGGCGGCGCATGCTGGGGCCGAGACGGCGCCATCGTCACCTTCACCCAGTCACCGCCCGGCGTGGCGAACCTCACCCGCCGCGAGTCGATGCGCGGACCCGGCCACCGCCTCGCCCACTTCAAGCTCATCGGCGAGCGGCCCGTCGACCTCGCGCTCACCGCCTCGCCGCACCGCGAGCGTTTCCTTATGACGTGGCGGAGCTTCGACCGCGGCCCTGCCGACCCCGTGCGCCGACTCGCGCTCTACGCCCCGTAGCGCCGCGCTACGCCGACGCGCCGCGCTCGTGTGCGATCTCGCGGGCGACGACGCCGTGAAGCACCGCGAGCACCGCGGCGGACTCCAGGCGTTCGCTGAAGGCGCGCGACCAGCTCACCGCCATCGCCCGCCCCGGCGCCCCCTCGGTTCGCGTCGCCACCACGCGGACGAACTTCCACGTGTCGCCGACGGTGAAGCACCCGAAGCGCTCGACGGGCCCGGCGACCCCGCTGCGCGCGCGCTCGGCCTCGACGGACGCGAGCAGCGCCGCGAGGAGCTGGGGCCGCGGGTCGGTCGCGTCGATGCCCCGCTTCGTCTCCACCACCAGGAGGAAGGGCGTCGTCGCCTGCCCCCCGGCGACGCCCTCGCGCGCCAGGACGCCGTCGATCACCCCGGCGAGCTCCACGTCGCCGAGCGCCGCGCGCACCGCCACCTGCGACCAGGCGCGGACGCGCTCCTCCTCCGCGAGCACGAGCATCGGGTAGATCGCGCGCGCCCAGAGCGTCGACTCGTTGGCCGTGACGGCGTCGAAGCCGCGGAGCCACCCGAGCACCACGTCGAGCTCCTGCGCGCGCCGCGGCGGCACGGGCGTGGCTTCGAGCGCGTCCCAGAGCGCGGCGTCGTCCACCGGGCCCGTGAGCGCCGCGAGCGCCGCGAGCTGCGCCTCGTCGATCTGCGCGAGAGAGAGCGTGGCCATGCGCCTGTCTTCGGAAAGACGCCGCGCCCTGTCAAGGGCGACGAACCGCGCTGGGGTTCGGAGTAGGTTTTGTCTCGTGGCGTGGTCGCGCTCGCCTCCATCCCCGCTCGCCGAGCCTCGCGCGTTTCCCCTTCCTCCGCCGCAGGAAGCGGCAGAGGAAGGGCCCCTAGAACATCTCCAGCACGCGCGGGCTCGGATTCGTCGACGTTCGGGGTACGCGCTGCCCGGAGCGCGCGAGAGCGGAGCGTCTGAGACGAAACAGCGCCCTTCCTCTGCCGCTTCCTGCGGCGGAGGAAGGGGAAACGCGCGAGGCTCGGCGAGCGGGGATGGAGGCGAGCGCGACCACGCCACGAGACAAAATCCCAGAACCGCGCTGGGATTCGAGGATTGGGGCGACGGGAAATGACGACCGCGGGCTCACGCCCGGCGGTTTGCCGCGTGCGATTTGCAACCTCGAGGCTGCCAGCGACGAGCGGCGAAGCCGTCGCGTGCGAGCGCACGGGCGTCATCTCCCGTCGCCCCGATCCCCAGGAATCCCCGCCCGGCGGAGCGGCGCACCGTTGGGCCGCCGCGCGCCCCTCGTGCGGCCGTTGCGTGCGCCCGGGGCCGTCGACGGAGCCGCGCGCTTTCCTTCGCCGCGCGCGGCATACCTGTCGCAGAATCGCGCGCCATGACGCGACTGGTCTACGCCTTCGGTGCCGGCGCCCCGGCCGAACCCCTCGACGACCCCCGCGGCCTCCTCGGCGGCAAGGGGCAGGGCCTCCGCGAGATGGCCACGCTCGGCATCCCCGTGCCGCCGGGCTTCACCATCACCACGGACGTCTGCCACCACTTCTACCGCAACGGCCGGCGCTACCCCGAGTCGCTCGACGCGGAGGTGCGCGCGGCGATGGAGTTCGTGGAGAAGGAAGCCGGCGCCCGCTTCGGCGACGCCGCCAACCCGCTGCTCGTTTCGGTTCGCTCGGGGGCGCGCGCGTCGATGCCCGGGATGATGGACACCGTCCTCAACCTCGGGCTCAACGACGCGACGTGCGAGGCGCTCGCGAAGCAGAGCGGCAACGCGCGCTTCGCGTGGGACAGCTACCGGCGCTTCGCGCAGATGTACGGCGACGTGGTGATGGGCCTGAAGCCGGAGTCGAAGACCGAGCACGACCCCTTCGAAGCCGCCCTCGACGAGGCCAAGCGCCGCCACGGGGTTCGCCTCGACACCGAGCTCGACGAGGGCGCGCTGCGCGAGGTGGTCGCGACCTTCAAAGACCTCATCCGCAAGCGGACCGGGCGCGACCTCCCGAGCGACCCGTGGGAGCAGCTCTGGGGGGCCGTCGGGGCCGTCTTCGGGAGCTGGGAGAACCCCCGCGCCGTCACCTACCGCCGGCTCAACAACATCCCCGCGCACTGGGGGACCGCGGTCAACGTGCAGGCGATGGTGTTCGGCAACCTCGGCGACGACTGCGCGACGGGCGTGGCCTTCACGCGCGACCCGGGCACCGGGGAGGCGAGGTTCTTCGGGGAGTTTCTGAGAAACGCGCAGGGCGAGGACGTGGTGGCCGGCATCCGCACGCCGCAGTCGCTGACGAAGAGCGACTACGCGCCGTCGGGCGGGTCGATGGAGGAGTCGATGCCCGACGCCTACCGCGACCTCTTCGCCGTCCAGCGGAAGCTCGAGACGCACTTCCGCGACATGCAGGACATCGAGTTCACCGTGCAGCGGGGGAAGCTCTGGATGCTCCAGACGCGCACGGGCAAGCGCACCGCCCGCGCGATGGTGCGCATCGCCGTCGAGATGGTGAACGAGGGGCTCATCTCGCGCGAGGAGGCGATCCTGCGGGTGGAGCCGCAGAAGCTCGACGAGCTGCTGCACCCGACGCTCGACCCGAAGGCGCCGCGCAAGGTGCTGGCGCGCGGCCTCCCCGCGTCGCCGGGCGCGGCCACGGGCAAGGTGGTCTTCCACGCCGACGAGGCCGAGGCGATGGCCGCCAAGGGCGAGCACGTCATCCTCGTCCGCCTCGAGACCTCCCCCGAAGACATCCACGGGATGAACGCCGCCAAGGGCATCCTCACCGCCCGCGGGGGCATGACCTCCCACGCCGCTGTCGTCGCGCGCGGCATGGGGAAGTGCTGCGTGGCGGGCTGCGCCGACGTCGACGTTCGCTATGGGACGGGCGAGCTCGTCGCCCGCACCCGCGACGGCGAGGTGGTGCTGCGCAAGGGCGACGTGATCACGCTCGACGGCTCCAAGGGCGAGGTGATCCTCGGGGCGCTGCCGAAGGTCGCCCCCGCGCTCGACGAGCGCTACAAGACGCTGATGGGCTGGGTCGACGAGGTGCGCCGGCTGCGGGTGCGGACCAACGCCGACACGCCCCACGACGCCGCCACCGCGCGGAGCTACGGCGCGGAGGGGATCGGCCTCTGCCGCACGGAGCACATGTTCTTCGACGAGGCGAAGATCCTCGCGGTGCGCGAGATGATCCTGGCCGACTCGGAGGAGGGCCGGCGTCGCGCGCTCGACAAGATCGTCCCGATGCAGCGCGGCGACTTCGAGGGGATCTTCCGCGCGATGGACGGGCTCCCGGTCACGGTGCGCCTGCTCGACCCGCCGCTCCATGAGTTCCTGCCGACGGAGGACGCGCAGATCGCGGACGTCGCGGCGGCGCTCGGCGTCGCGCCGAAGGAGGTCCGCGCGCGGGTGACGGCGCTCCACGAGGCCAACCCGATGCTCGGCCACCGCGGCTGCCGCCTCGGCGTGACGTACCCCGAGATCTACGAGGCCCAGGTGCGCGCGCTGATGGAGGCCGCCGCCCGCTGCGCCCTCGCGGGCGTGAAGGTGCACCCCGAGGTGATGATCCCGCTCATCGCCACGGCCGCCGAGCTCGCGCAGCTCCGCGCGCTCACCATCGCGACGGCCGACGCGGTGCTCGCGCGCGAGGGGGCGGCGGTCCCCTACACCGTCGGCACGATGATCGAGCTGCCGCGCGCCTGCGTGGTGGCCGACGCGATCGCGGGCCACGCGGACTTCTTCTCCTTCGGCACCAACGACCTCACGCAGACCACGCTCGGCGTGTCGCGCGACGACGCGGGGCGCTTCCTCGGGGCCTACGTCGCGCAGGGGCTGCTGCCGGCCGACCCCTTCGTCACGCTCGACCGCGATGGCGTCGGCGCGCTCATCCGCATGGCCGTGGCGAAGGGCCGGGGCGCGAAGCCCGCGCTCAAGGTGGGCATCTGCGGCGAGCACGGCGGCGACCCGGCGTCGGTGGGCTTCTGCCACGACGAGGGCTTCGACTACGTGAGCTGCTCGCCCTTCCGCGTCCCGATCGCCCGCCTCGCCGCCGCCCAGGCCGCGCTCCGCGCCAAGCGCGCGTAGGGCATCCCGTCAACTTCCCGGCGCCCTGCGCGAAAGTGGACCCGGCTCCGCCGCGGCCGCTATGCGTCGCTCCCAACAGAGGAGTTCCGCGCCGTGGAGATTGTCGCCCAGGAGACGCACAACGACCTGCCCGCCTTCGTCCCCGAGAAGGAGCTCCGCACGGCGCTCTCGGCGGCCCAATCGGTGGCCCGCCAGCGCGACGAGCTGGCCTCGGAGGTGACCCGCCTGCGCCGCGAGCTCGAGTCGGCCGCCCGCGCCCAGCGCGAGCTCGACGGCGCGCTCGCCGGGGGCGATAACGTCACCCGCCGCCTCAAGCTCCTGCGCGACGCGCTCGCCCGCAAGGACCAGGAGATCCTCACGCTCAAGACCTTCACGGTCGGGCACGCGAAGCAGCTCAAGGAGGCGCAGGAGACCGCCGAGCGCCTCCGCCGCGAGCGGGGCGAGCTCGAGCAACGCCTGCGAAGCCGGGACGGTGCCTTCCAGGCGATCGAGCGCGAGCGGACCGCGCTCTCCGCGGCCCTCGACGGCGCCCGCCGCGACGGCGAGCGCGCGGCGCAGGTGGTGGTCCAGGCCGACCACGCCGTCCACGAGTGGCGCCAGGCGCTGGAGGCGTGCACCCGCGAGCTCGACGCCGCGCGCCAGCAGATCACCGAGCTCCGCGCCGCGTGGCAGGCCGCTGCCCAGGAGCGCCAGCGCCTCGCCGAGGCCCACGCCGGCGAGCTCGCCCGCGTCCGCGCGGAGGGCGCCGCCGCGGTGGAGAGACTGCGCGCCGAGCTCGAGTGCGCGCTGACCGACGGCGCCGCCCGCTACGACGCCGCGCGCGAGGCCCACGCCATCGCGCTGCGCGCCGCCGAGGACGCCCACGCCGAGGAGCTCGCCGAGGCCGACGCCGCCCGCGCCGCGCTGGAGGAGACGCTCGCCGAGGCCCGCGCCCGCGTCGCCCAGGTGGAGCAGGCGCGCGGCTGGGCCGACGGGGAGCTCGCCGCGGCGCGCGCGCGGCTGGAGACGGCCGAGGCCGTGGCCGAGTCGATCGGGCGCGAGCTGAAGGAGTCGTTCGGGCGCGAGATCGACGCGCTCCGCAAGGCGCACGACGCCGAGCGGCAGAGCCTCGCGGCCAACTACGAGGCCGAGCTCAAGGCGCTCCGGGTGTCGGGCGGCGAGGGCCGCAGCAAGGACATGCGGGCCCTCACCGAGCTCTACACCGAGGCCGACGCGAACGCGCGGCGCCTCGCGGCGGAGAAGGGCGCGCTCGAGGCCCGCCTCGCGGCGAAGGAGGCCGAGCTCGCGCAGGCCCTCGCCGAGCGCGACGACGTGCAGACCGGCGTGGTCGACGTGCTCGCCGGCAAGGACGCGCGCCACGCCGCCACGCTCCGCGACCTCCGCGAGGAGCTCGAGGAGACCCGCGCCGCACAGCGGGCCGCGGAGGAGGCGGCGCGCCGTCACTTCGCCGAGGCGCTGGAGGCGCAGCGCGAGGCGCTGGAGGGGGAGCTGTCGCTGCTGCGCGACGCGCGCGACGGGGGCGACGCGCGGGTGGCCGACCTCGAGCGCGACCTCGACGCGGCCCGCGAGGCCCTCGGGGAGTACGCCGCCGACGCGATGGGGCGCCTCCAGGCCGCCGAGCGCGCGGCCGAAGACGCGGCCGCCGCCCGCGACCGCTACGCCCGAAAGTACGCCGCCGCCGCGCAGGAGCTGAAGCGCACCCGCGAGGAGCTCGAGGGCGCCGCGCGGGGGCAGGCGGTGACGCAGTTCGTGGCCGAGGCGATGACGCGCGCGGTGGAGCAGCTCGCGTGGATGGTGGCGGCGCGCGCCGGCCGCCGCGCCCCCGAGCTCACCGACGTGGAGGAGGCCCTCTCGCTCCTCGCCGACGGGCTCCCCGAGGAGATCGCCGACGTGCTCTGGTCGTTGCGCGAGCCGCTCCTCCAGCGCTGCCGGCTCGTCGCCGCCGACTGACCCTTGCGGTACCCTGCCGCATGACCGACCGCTACCGCCCCTTCTCGCCCGCGCGCTGCCTCGCCCTCCGCGAAGCCCTCGCCGAGCGCCCCACCGCCATCGATGAGTTCGCCCGGCTGCGGCAGAGGGTGTCGGGCGACGCCGTCCCGCTCACCGCCCTGCGCGCGCTCACGGCCGAGGAGCCGGGGCTCTCCGTGAAGCTCTTCGAGCGGGTCGTCCCGTCGGTTCTCCGCCACGCGCAGACGCTGGTGCACGGCGCCAACCCCCCCGAGCTCCCGCTCCACGCGCAGGGCGTCGCGGCGAAGACCTCGCTCGCGCGCTCGGCGGTCGCGGGCTGGGTCGCCCACATGCTCCTCGGCACGCTCCCGCAACCGGGGACGGGGTGGAACGGCCTCGACTTCCACCGCCTGCTCTCGAGCGACCAATCCCAGGAGCGCGCGAAGCTCCGGTGCGTGCTGGAGTACTTCGACCGTATCGCGGAGCGCGCGCCGAAGGGGCGCTTCGAAGTCGAGCGCGTCGAGGCGCCGGCGCCGACCGCGATGGAGTGGCTCGGCGACGCCTCGCCGCTCACGCCGCTCACCGTGGACGAAGCGGGCACCATCGAGGACGCGGTCGGGCACCGCCAGGCGGACTTCGCCAACGCCTACCTTGGCGGCGGCGTGCTGCGCGGCGGGTGCGTGCAGGAGGAGATCCGGTTCGCGGTCGCGCCCGAGCACCTCGCGGCGATGATCGTGTCGCCGAAGATGCTCGCCGACGAGGCGATCGTGATGCGCGGGGCCGAGCGCTTCGCGGCGGTGAAGGGCTACGCCTTCGAACTCGCGTACGGCGGAGGGTTCCGCGACCCGACGCCGCGGGCGGCCGACGGGACGGTGGACGTGGAGTTCGCGGCGATCGACGCGGTGGACTACCGGCGCGCCGACCCGGCGAGGCAGTTCACCGAGGAGGCGATGCTGCGCGAGCTGGGGAAGGCGCGGGCGGGGTGGGCGCGCGACGCGCGGATGCTCCCGGTGGCCACGGGCAACTGGGGTTGCGGGGCCTTCCTCGGCGACCCGATGCTCAAGGCGATCGTCCAGTGGATCGCGGCATCCGCCGAGGGCCGCGCGGTGCGGTACTTCACCTTCGGCGACGCGCGCGTCGGGGCGCTCGCGGACTTCGCGGCGAAGGCGCGGGCGCAGGTGAAGACGGCGGGCGCGCTGTGGGGGCGGCTGCGGGCCGCGGCGGGCGCGGGCGGGGGCGAGGCGCTCTACGCGCGGGTGTTGGGCTCAGCGTGAGGCGAGGCGGCTGCGCACCCACTCGTCGTAGCGGACAGCGACGCCGTTGACGACGTAGTTGGCGCGGTCGTACTGCATGCGCGGGTCGTGGTCGGCGAGGTCGGCGTTGCGGGCGCGGAGCACCACGCCGTTGTCGACGTACTGGGGCCGCCAGTTGCGGAAGCCGCCGCCCCAGCGCGCGGTGCCGGCGATGTACGTCTGGTTCATCCGCTTGTGGGTGATGGAGCCGTCGGGGTGGCCGTCGACGAGGTACACGTCGCCCGCCGCGTCGACGTCGTACACGACGAGCACGTGCCCGTCGGTGTCGTAGAAGTTGGAGCCCGGGCGCACCGCGGCGCGGTCGATGCGGACGGCGTACGTGTCGCCCTCCTCCACCTTCGCCGACAGCCGGAACATCCCCGAGTGAACGTGGTTGGGAAGCTCGGTGAACACCTCGCGCGGCGTGGCGAAGCGCGTCCACTGCGACCACGCGACGGGCGTCCCGTACATGAGGTAGCGGGGGTCGCCGCCGTCGCCGCCCATCGCGCGCACCCAGCCGAAGGGCAGGTCGCGCTTGAAGGCGAAGTACGCGCGGAGCGTGTAGGCGAGGTCGGCGCAGTCGGGGTGGAGCCCGAGGCGCACGTCGCCGGCCGCGTGGAGCGGGTTGACCGCCGGGTTGAGCAGGCAGTCGTCGAGGCGGTAGCAGCGGCGCGACGCGAAGCCCCGGCCGATCGCGGTGACGAAGCGCCCGTACTCCTGCTCGACCGCGGGCGACCAGGCGTTGTGGCCGGCCCACACCTCGCCGATCGGGCGGTCCCACACCGAGCGCTGGCGGCGCGCGGGGGCGGTGGCGGCGGGCGCGACGGCGGCGGGGGCGTGGGACTTCGGCGGCGCGGCGAAGCCCGAGGCCATGCCCGCAGCGCGCGGGACGTATTGAATCGCGTAGGAGAGGGCGCGCTCGCTGCGACGGAGCATCGACTGACCCGAGGGCGCCGACGTGATCGCCAGGGCCGCGCCGAACAGCGCCGCGCCGGTAACGAAGACCGCGCCCCCCATCCAGGACGACTGCGACGGGGAGAGCGAGGGCCTCGGGTTGTCTTGCGTCATGTCACCTCTCTGCGGGGGCGTGAGACCGTTGCCGTTCACCTCAGGGTCAAGCGCAAGGGTCGCGACTATGGCCCAGCTTGCCGCTCGGCACAACCCCCGGTTATTTCCGGGTGAGCCGCCGTTCAGTCGGTGAATTCGGGCTTGATTTCGGGCGCGCGCCGGAAATGACGAGAGGAAATCGTTCGTGACCCGCACGTGCTCTCTCAACGGAGGGAGCGCGCGGAGCCGCGAGGCGCAGGGGGTTCGCTACTGGACCTGGACGCCGCCGAAGCCCGGGAGCACCGAGTTGATCACCGAGTTGACGGTGTTGGTGGCGCCGCCGAGGAGGACGGAGCGCGGCATCGTGCCGCTGGTCTGGAACGGCGCGCGGATGGAGAGGTAGTGCTCGACAGTGACGTGGCCGTCGAGGGTGTAGTTGACGGTGGGGTTGGCGGCGGCGGCGAGGAGGTACTGCGGCGCGCCCGACCACGGGACGGAGACGTCGGCGGTGACGGGGACCCAGCGGCCGGTCGGGAGCTCGGCGCCGAGCACGGTGACCGACGAGCCCGCGTCGTTGCCCTCGAGGATGAGCCGCGCGTTGAGGTCGCGCAGCCGGAGGTTGAAGGTGTTGGAGTTGTAGGCGATGAAGGTCACGCGGAAGGTGAGGCCCTGGTTGCCGACCCCGGTGAACTCCATGGTCTGCACCTGGATCTGCGGCTGCTCGACGCTGATGGTGCAGCCGGCGGCGAGGGCGGCCGCGAGGCCGAGGGCGAGGCAGCGGCGGCGGTCGAACGGGCGGGTCGTCACGGGTGCTTCCACTCCTTCGGGGCGGCGTGTTGGGGCGGTGCGCCGCGCGCCGGACTTTATACGACCCGCGGGGGGCGGAGCGTTCAATCCGCGGGGAGGGCGGCGAAGGCGGCGACGACGGCGGGGGGCGCCTGCACGAGCTCGACGAGCACGCCTTCGCCCGAGAGCGGCGCCTCGGCGTTGCCCTTCGGGTGGACGAAGGCGACGTCGTGCCCGGAGGCGCCCCGGCGGATGCCGCCCGGCGCGAAGCGGACGCCCTGCGCGGTGAGCCAGGCGACGGCGGCGGGGAGGTCGTCGACCCAGAGGCCCACGTGGTTGAGCGCGGGCTCGTGCACCTTCGGGCTCTTCGCCGGGTCGACGGGCTCCATCAGGTCGACCTCGACGCGGGCGGCGCCGCGGCCGAGGGATGCGATGTCCTCGTCGACGTTCTCCCGCTCGCTGCGGTAGTTGCCGTGGAGCGCGAGGCCGAGCGTCTCGACCCAGAAGCGGCGCAGGCGGGACTTGTCCGCGCCGCCCACCGCGATCTGCTGGAGACCGAGCACGCGGAAGGGGCGCTCGCTCACGCGCCCACCGCCATCATCGCGGCGACGCCCTCGCTGTTGGCGAGCGGGCGCGCGCGGCGGGTGAGCACCTCGCAGCCCGAGCGGGTGACGACGATGGTGTGCTCGAACTGGGCGCTCAGGCGGCGGTCGCGGGTGCGCACCGTCCACTTGTCGTGCTCGTCGAGGTCGACCTCCCAGGTGCCGAGGTTGATCATCGGCTCGATGGTGAACACCATCCCCGCCTTCAGCCGCGGGTTGGGCGCCGACCGCTGCAGCTTGTAGTGCGGCACCTGCGGCTCGCAGTGGAACTTCCGCCCGATCCCGTGCCCGACGAAATCGCGCACCACCGAGCAGCCCTGCTGGTGGGCGTACGCCTCGATCGCCTCGCCGATGTCCCCGATGCGCGCGCCCTCGCGCACCGCCGCGATGCCGAGGTCGAGCGACTTGCGCGCCACCTCGGTGACGTGGAGCGCCTCCGCCGACGGCTCGCCGATGAAGAAGGTCGCGCTCGTGTCGCCGTGGAAGCCCCCGTGGTACGTCGTGACGTCGACGTTGATGATGTCGCCGTTGCGCAGGCGCTGGGGCCCGGGGATGCCGTGGCACACCACCTCGTTGACGCTCGTGCACACGCTCTTGGGGAAGCCGTGGTAGTTGAGCGGCGAGGGCCACGCGCCGCGGCGCACGGTGTCCTCGTGGACGAGGGTGTTGATCTCCTCGGTGGTCATGCCGGGGCGCAGCTTCTCGCCCACCAGCAGGAGCGTCTCCGCGGCCATCTGGGACACGACCCGCATGGCGTCGACTTCGCGCGACGACTTGATCTCGATGACTCCGGACACGGCGCCTTCGCTTTCTCGCGCGCACCCTAGAGACAGGACCCCGCGCTTGTCAACGCGCGGGGCCGCGGGCATCGGGGTTGCGGAGAAGAAGGGAGGCGGGGCGGGGCGGGCTAGCGGCGGCGGCGCCGGGCGGCGGCCGCGAGGGCGAGGCCGAGGAGGGCGAAGGGCGCGCCGTCGGGGGCCGACGGGCCGCGGGGGGTGACCGCGCAGGACGCGCCGCCGCCGCCGCCGCCGAAGTCGAGGCCGGCGCTCAGGGCCTCGCAGCGGCCGACGGCGAAGTTGCAGACGGGGGTCGCCCCGCCGCAGTAGCCGCTGGTCACCGCCCGGGCGACGCGGGCCGCGCCGGCCTCGGCCGCGAGGCCGTCGGCGCCGCAGTCGTTGTCGGCGTCCGCGTCGAGGAAGTCCGCGGCGCCGTCGCCGTCGGTGTCGACCGGGGCCGCGACCACCGGCGCGCTGGCGCCCGCCTCCGCGCGGTCGCCGACGCCGTCGCCGTCCGCGTCGTCGTCGAGCCACGAGGGGGCGCCGTCGGCGTCGAGGTCGTGGTCGGCCGAGGCGTCGAGGCGGCGCTCGACCTCGGTCGGGATGGAGTCGCCGTCGTCGTCGGTGTCGAGCGGGTTGACGACGCCGTCGCCGTCGGAGTCCATCTCGGTGGGGACGCCGCCCACCATCCGCTGCTCGTCGCGCGTGGGGACGGAGTCGCCGTCGTCGTCAGCGTCGAGCACGTCGACCAGGCCGTCGCCGTCGGTGTCGCGGGGCGACGCGGGCGTGGGGCCCACCTCGACGCGGTCGCCCACGCCGTCGCCGTCGTCGTCGGCGTCGAGCCACGAGGGGACGCCGTCGCCGTCGCGGTCGCCGCCGGCCGCCGTGTCGAGCGCGCGCTCGACGCGGGTCGGGATGGAGTCGCCGTCGTCGTCGGCGTCGAGGCGGTCGGGCGCGCCGTCGCCGTCGGTGTCGCGGTCGGCGCCCGCGTTGCGCTCGTCAGCGGTGGGCACGGTGTCGCCGTCGTCGTCGGCGTCGAGGTGGTCGAAGGCGCCGTCGCCGTCGTGGTCGCGGTCGAAGTCCATCGGCCGCTCGTCGCGGGTCGGGACGGAGTCGCCGTCGTCGTCGGCCGCGAGGCGGTCGGGCGTGCCGTCGGCGTCGGTGTCGCGGTCGGCGCCCATCGGCCGCTCGTCGCGGGTGGGGAGGCCGTCGCCGTCGTCGTCGGCGTCGCGGTGGTCGGGGGTCCCGTCGGCGTCGGTGTCGCGGTCGGCGCTCATCGGGCGCTCGTCGGCGGTGGGGACGGTGTCGCCGTCGTCGTCGGGGTCACGCGCGTCGATCGCGCCGTCGCCGTCGGTGTCGGCCACGCGGGCGAGGTCGGGCACCTCGGCGCCGTCGCTGAGGCCGTCGCCGTCGCTGTCGGCCGCGAGGGGGTCGGTGCCGAGGCGCGCCTCGAGCTCGTCGGCCAGGCCGTCGCCGTCGCCGTCGCGGCCGGAGGTGCAGACGCCGCGGGCGGTGTCGCACATCGGCGCGTCGGGGGCCGCGCAGTTGTCGCTGGCGACCGCGCGCGGGAGCGCCGGGTCGGTGCGGGCGGCGCCGAGCTCGCCGCCGTCGCCGTCGGGCACGCAGTCGTTGTCCGAGTCGGCGTCGAGGAAGTCGGGGCCGCCGGAGCCGTCGGCGTCGGCGGGCGTGTCGGGCGAGGCGCCCACCTCGTCGCGGTCGAGCACGCCGTCGCCGTCGGCGTCCGGGTCGCGGTGCGAGGCGAGGCCGTCGCCGTCGCGGTCGTGGGTCGCGCTGTCGTCGAGGCGCCACTCCACCGCGGTGGGGATCGTGTCGGCGTCGTCGTCGGAGTCGAGGTGGTCGGGCGCGCCGTCGCCGTCGGTGTCGCGGTCGGCGCCCGCGCGCTCGTCGGCGGTGGGGACGGTGTCGTCGTCGTCGTCGGGGTCGAGGAAGTCGGCCGCCCGGTCGCCGTCGCTGTCGCGCGGGGCGGCGGCGGCCTCCCCGGCCTCGTCGCGGTCGAGCGCGCCGTCGCCGTCGGCGTCGACGTCGAGGTGCGATGCCTCGCCGTCGCCGTCGCGGTCGTGGGCGGGCGAGTCGTCGAGGGCCAGCTCGCGCGCGGTGGGGATGGAGTCGCCGTCGTCGTCGGCGTCGCGGTGGTCGGGCGCGCCGTCGGCGTCGGTGTCGCGCGGCGCGTCCGCGTCGTCGCCGAGC
Organism: Polyangiales bacterium; assembly: GCA_046351555.1. Lineage (GTDB taxonomy): Bacteria > Myxococcota_A > Polyangia > Polyangiales > CAISKJ01. The sequence continues at coordinate 48,376 of JAXLYI010000042.1, read as the reverse complement.
TCGCCGCGCGTGGGCAGCGAGTCGTTGTCGTCGTCCTCGTCGAGGAAGTCGGGGGCCGCGTCGCCGTCCGTGTCGCGCGGGTCGTCGGCGGTGCCGCGCTCGTCGGCGTCGGGCACGAGGTCGCCGTCGGCGTCGGGGTCGAGGTGCGAGGGGAGCCCGTCGCGGTCGAGGTCGTCGCCGTCGGAGGGGTCGGCGTCGCGCTCGACCAGCGTGAGGATGCCGTCGCCGTCGTCATCGGCCTCGAGGCGGTCGGGGATCACGTCGCGGTCGGTGTCGCGGTCGGCGCCGTCGGGCCGCTCGTCGCGGGTGGGGAGCCCGTCGCCGTCGTCGTCGGCGTCGACGCGGTCGGGCTCGCCGTCGCCGTCGGTGTCGCGGTCGGCCCCGAGCGGGCGCTCGTCGCGGGTGGGCACGCCGTCGCCGTCGTCGTCGTCGTCGCGCGCGTCGATGGCGCCGTCGCCGTCGGTGTCGCGGGGCGCGCCAGGGTCGCCGAGCTCGACGCCGTCGTACACGCCGTCGCCGTCGGTGTCGGGGTCGGCCGGGTCCGTCCCGGCGGCGCGCTCGGCGACGTCGGAGGCGCCGTCGGCGTCGTCGTCCGCGTCGCCAGTGCACGCGCCGGCCTCCGCCGCGCAGCGGGGCGTGGCGCCGCCGCAGTCGAGGTCGAGGAGGCAGGCGACGCAGGCGTGCCGGACCGCGTCGCAGAGCCCGCGCGGGGCGGCGCAGTCGACGTCCTCGTTGCAGCCGACGGTGAAGCCGTGGGCCGCGCATTCGGTGGGCGCCGCGCCCGCGACCACGGCGGCCGAGACGTCGTGCGGGCCGACGGGGACGTCCATGGTCGGGGCGAAGGTCCAGTCGCCCGACGCATCGGCGACGACGGCGCCGATCACCGCGCGATCCACGAGGACGAGCACCGTCTGGCCGGGCGTCGCGTGGCCGCGGAAGGTGGGGCGGGGCGTGGCCACGAGCCAGCCGTCGGCGGGGGCGGTGACCTCGACGGAGGGCGCGACGCAGGCGCCCGTCGCGCTGTCGCAGGCGGGGGCGGCCGCGGCGGTGCAGTCGTCGGACTGGTTGGCGACCGCGCAGCCGCGGCAGCGGCGGGAGGTGTCGTCGCAGCGCGGCGCGGCGGGGCCGCAGTGCGCGTCGGTCACGCAGGCGAAGCACGAGCCCACGGAGGGATCGCAGTGGGCGGCGGGCCCGGCGCAGGCGGCGTCGTCGGCGCAGGGCGCGCGGGTGCCGAAGGCGACGCGGTAGGAGACCTCGCGGCGCGAGGTGACGACGCCGAGGTCCCACTGGGCGGCGAGGCCGCTGTCGGTGGTGGCGTCGGGGTCGAGCACGCGGCCGAGGTCGCCGCCGCCGCGGAGGGCCGCGAAGGCCGCGTCGTAGGGGCCCGAGAAGTACCCGTCCCAGCGCGGCGACGGGCTCGTGAAGGCCTGGAAGACGCCGCCCGCGCCGGTGGCCGCGACGAGGCTGGGCACGCCCGCGGCGGGCCACGCGTAGGCAGGGCCGCCCGCGGCGCCGCCCGGCAGCGCGTCGACGACGTGGTAGAGGCGATACGGGAGGGCGTTGTCCGCCGGGGGGTCGACGATCACGCGGACGCCGACGTGGTCGTCGCCGAGGGCGTAGGTGGTCACCACGGTGAGCGTCGGGCCCTCGGCGCCGGCGTGGACGGTGGTGATGCCGGCCCAGGGGTCGGCCGCGGTCCCCTCGCCGGTGACCTCGCCGTCGGGCTCGGTGACCCACGCGGAGGTGCCGGCTGGGCAGGCGGCGCAGGTCGCGCCCCAGAGCGAGGTTCCCACGGCGAGGTAGAGGCCGTTGGAGAGCGAGGCGCTCGGCGGCGAGGCGCCCGGGGCCGACAACTGCCCGGCGCCCGCACGCCACACCTGGAGCTGCGTGTTGGGCGCGAGCTCGACCCGCAGCCCGTCGCCGGGCCCGGCGCCGCCGTCGGGGTTGAGCGTGAAGGCGCTCGCTGCGGGCGTGGCGAGCGCGCCGGCGGCGAGCAGGGTGGCCGCGGCGCAAGCGCGCGCTCGGGGCTCTCGGGGTAGGCTTCGAGGTCTCATGAGCGAGGGGGCTCCTCCGCCCGCGGGGGGCGGGCGCGTGCGGACGGCGGGGCCGTCCGTGGTGCGAGCGGCCCGCGCGGCGCTCATTCGCCTACGGGTCCTGCTCACCCCATCGAACGGCTTACGGCCGAGCCCGCTTGAGCGCTGACCGGACGAAACCCGCCGACCCCGGCGCGGGCGGTGTCTCGCCCGACGTCACCCCGACGCCCGCGTCAGGGCAGCGTGACCGCGCCCGCGCGGCAGACCGGGTCGCACGAGGGCCCGTTGGGGCGCGACTCGCTGTACGAAGGCGTCGCGGTGAGCGTGCGCGCGGACCCGAGGCCCCCGTCGCCGAAGGCGCGGACGGTGATCATCACGTTGCGCGGCGCGCGGGGGAAGGAGAAGCCGGTCGCGCCGCACTCGGCGCGGCCGCCCGGGTCGGGGGAGAGCAGCCCGCCGCCCGCGCCGCATTCGAACATCAGCGGCTCCCCGTCGGCGACGATCGTGACGCTGTAGGGCGGCGCGAGGGCGGCGGCGCCGAAATTGACGCGGAGCGCGTCGGCGCAGCCGACGAGGGTGCAGGGCTCGCTCGAGCAGGCGGCGGCCGCCGCGAGCGCCGCGGCGAGGAGCGTGGGGGGCCTCATCCGCGCGATGCTACACCAACGCGCCCGGTGCGGGACGTCGCCCGCTGGTGCGCGGCGGCGCTCCTGGGGTACGACTCCGCGCGATGCCCCGCCCCCTCCTCTGGCCCGTCCTCACCCTCCTCGCCGCGCTGGCGCCCCGCGTCGGACTCGCGCAGGAGGCCGCGCCCCTCCGCGTGACGCTCGCCGAGGCGCTGCGGCGCGCCGCGGCCGACCCGCCGGCGGTGCGCGTCGCCCTCGCGCGCGTCGCGGCGGCGGGCGTGCAGGTCGACGCGGCGCGCGCGGGCTACTACCCGAGCGTGACCTTCGGCCTCACCGGGAGCGCCTCGGCCAACCTGTCGGGCTCCTTCTCGCGCAACCAGGGTCCGCAGTTTCTCATGGGCATCCCCGTGGGCACCGGCACCACGGAGACGGCCAACGACAGCAACGGCGCCAACCTCGGCGCGAGCGCGAACCTCACGGCGCGCGTGCCGATCTGGGACTTCGGGCGCACGTCCAACGCCGTCGCCGCGGCGGAGCGGGGCGAGCGGGCGGCGGGCGCCGACGTCGAGCTCGCGCGCGTGCAGGCGATGGGCGCGGTGGGCTCGGCCTTCCTCACGGTGCTGAGCGACCAGGAGTCGGTGGCGGCGGCGCGGGCGATCCTGACGCAGCGGGAGGCGCACCTGCGCATCGCGGAGGGCCTGGTCACGGCCGGGGCGCGCCCGCCCATCGAGCGGACGCGCGCGCAGGTCGACCTCGAGGTGGCGCGCCTCGACCTCACGCGCGCCGAGGGCCGCACGCTCAACGACCGGGTGGTGCTCGCGGCGGCGCTCGGCGTCGACCCGGTTCGCGCGGTCGAGGTCGTCCCGCCCGACGAGGGCGCGCTGGCGGCGGACGACGACCCGGCGCGCGCGGCGGAGGCGGCCGTGCGGGCGCGGCCCGAGCTCGCCGCGGCGAGGCTGCGCGTGGAGCAGGCGGAGGCGCAGGCGGCGGCGGCGCGGGCGGGGCGGGCGCCCGTGCTCGCGGGGCAGGCGTCGCTCACGGCGGGGACGTCGACGGCGTCGTCGTCCAACGACAGCCAGACCAACGGGCGCGTGATCGGGACGTCGACCAACGCCAACGACGCGCTCCAGGGCAACGTCGCGGGCTCCCTCACGCTGACCTGGCCGCTCTTCGACGCGACCGTCAACGCCAACATCCGGGCGGCGGAGGCGAGCGCCGCGACGGCCCGCTCGACGCTCGCGCAGCAGTCGCTCCAGGTGCGGTCGGCGGCGGCGCAGGCGGCCCTCGCGGCGCGCATCGCGCGGGTCGCGCTCGACCAGGCCGAGCGCCTCGCGGTGACGGCCGCGGCCAACCTCGACCAGGCCACGGGGCGCTACCAGTCGGGGGCCGCGCCGCTGCTGGAGATCGTCGACGCGCAGGCGGCGGACGCGAGCGCGCGGGCGCAGGTGATCACGGCCCGCCTCGCGCTTCACACGGCGCGGGTGAACCTTCTGGCGGTGACGGGGGAGATCGGGCGGCTGGCGCGGTAGGCGGGGGCGGGGAGGGCGCGGTGACGCCGCGGGCTACTCGAGCTCGTTGGTGATCACCATGTTGGCGCCCTGGATCTCGCCGCCCTGGATGGAGCCGGTGCGGGAGTAGGTGGCGTTGGTGTCGTCGCCGTCGAGGTCGCCGACCGCGTAGGAGGTGAAGGCGTCGGCGCCGTTGGTGGCGGTGGCGGTGCCCGGGGAGGCGTAGGCGTAGTAGTGGGCGGAGTCGAGCGAGAAGCCGATGGCCGTCCAGTTGGCGTCGGTGTTCCACGCGGCCACGTTGGCGGTGAACTTCGCCGAGCCGGGGTTGGAGCCGGGGGTGAGCGTGTTGGCGTTCACGAACGACGAGTACCCGCGCTCCAGCGCCCCCTGGTAGTAGGTCAGCTCGCCCTGGTAGATCTTCGAGATGTTGCCCGCCGCCTCGCTCGTCTTCGAGCGCTTCACGTAGCGGGTGAACGCGGGGATCGCCACCGCCGCGAGGATGCCGAGGATCACCACCACGATCATCAGCTCGACCAGGGTGAAACCTGCCATCAGACGATTCATCGAACGCTTCATTGGGTTGAATCTCCCTTCCGTTCTTTGAGTACGGCGCGGCGGGCGCGCGGCTCAAGGGGCGAGTTGATCATTCGCGAGGGCGTGTCTGTTTTCTCGGTGTGGCACACCCGACATCGAAAAAACACTCCTGATTTTCAGCCCTCTGCGGCGATCGCGCGGAATGTCGCCGCGCCTTGCGCGCGGCGCGTGGTGGGGATTCGGACGGCGTTGTTTTGCGTTGCGCCGCGGGGTCGGCTGGCGGGTGCGGCTACAGGCGCCCGCGCAGGGCGACGAGCTCCTTCGCGACGCGCCACACCACCTGGAGGCGCGCGCTCTTGCTCACGCCGCGCTGGCGCGGGACGCACTCGACGGTGACGGTCGCGCTCGGCACGCCTCGCCGCAACATGCGGATCGGGAACTCGAAGTTGAGGAAGAAGCTGTCGGGCGTGAGCTCGCGCGGGCGGAAGAGCGCGCGGCGGAAGAGGTAGGGCCCGTCCGAGCGCATCCGCACGCCGTGGGCCGCGAGGATCATCGCGCGCACGCCGGCGGAGAGCACCTTGCGCAGCGGGCCGTCGTCGCGGTCGCGGTACACCGAGAAGACGACGTCGACGTCGCCCCCCGCGGCCGCCGCGAGGAGCGCGTCGAGCTCGCCGACGGGGATCTGGCCGTCGCACGGCAGGAAGGTGACCCAGGGCATGGTGCTCGACGCGACGCCGGCCTTGAGGGCGCCGCCGATGCCGCGGTTGGTGCCGTTGGAGAAGAGCACGCAGCGCGGGTCGTCGCCGCAGACGTCGCGGGCGAGGGCGAGGGTGCGGTCGGTGCTGCCGTCGTCGACGAAGACGAGCTGCCAGGGCGCCGGTCGCGCGCGCAGCCACGCGAGGATCGAGGGGAGCACGTGGGGGACGCTCTCCTCCTCGTTGTAGGCGAAGACCACCAGCGAGAGCCCGTCGTTCACGGCCGGTACCTCAACACCTTCGCGGGGACGCCGGCGACGACGGCGTAGGGGGGCACGTCGGCGGTGACCACGGCGCCGGCGCCGACGACCGCGCCGCGTCCGACGGTGACGCCGGGCAGGACGACGGAGCCCACGCCGAGGTCGGCGTCGTCTTCGATGACCACGGGGGCCATCTCGATCGGGGAGAAGAGCACCGGGAGCTCGCGCCCGGCCTCCTGGTGGACGGAGGTGATGATCCGCACGCCGGGCCCGACGCCGACGCGGGCGCCGAGGGTGAGGCCGCCGGCGGCGTGGAGGAAGCACTGCTGGCCGATCCAGGTCTGGTCGCCGACGCGCATTTCGTTGCGGTAGTAGCCCTTCAAGATGGCGTAGTGGCCGACGTACACGTTGCGGCCGAGGGAGATGTTCTCGGGGTGGAAGACGAGGACGCCGGGTTCGAAGACGCAGTCCTCGCCGAGGGCGCGAAACTGTTCGGGGGCGAACGATCCGGTGCCGTGGGAGCGGTGGGTTCGGTTCATGGGGCCTCGGGGAGGGGGGCGTACGAGTCGGCGCGCAGGCGCAGCGGGGCGGCGACGTCGGGGCGCCCCGCGGCCGTCGCGGCGTCGGCGAGCGCGGCCCAGGCGCGGGCGTACTCCCCCTGCGCGGCGGCCTGCCAGGGGGCGAGCACGCGGCGACCGGGGCGCACGCGGTAGCGGGCGAAGAGCGCCTCGGTGCGGGCGAGGGTGACGTCAGGCGGCGGCGTCGCGGCGCCGCGCGGGAGCACGCGGAGGAGCACGCCCTCGGCCGCCAGCGGGAGCGCGCGCGGGATGGCGGGGGTGAACACGTCGGTGAGGTAGAGCGGCCGCCCGGTGGCGAGCGCGGCCTCGGCGACGGGCACGGTGGGGATCGAGCGCGTGGCGGGGAAGGGGAAGCGCCGCCCGAGCCGCCGCTCGATGCGCGCGCGGTAGTGCGCGAGCGGCAGGAGCCGCGGGTCGATGAAGAGCACGTCGCGCCGCAGCCCGAGCGCGCGCTGGAGGTAGGGGAACCCGAGCGTCCGGTGGTCGCCCGTGCCGAGCACCACCGCGCGCGGCGGCAGCGTGTCGAGCACGTCGCGGAGGTAGCGCTCGACGGTGGGGTCCTGTTCGAAGCGGACCGCGGGGAGCCCGCGCGCGAAGCCCACCGCCGCGACCGCCGCGCAGAGGGCCGCCTGGACGTTGCGCCCGAGCGGCGCCTGCTCGGCCACGAGGTCGAAGCCGCGGCCGATGGTGACGGACAGGAGCGCCATCGGCAGCAGGTGGAAGCGCTCGACCACCGCCGCGCCGACGCCGACCGGCGGGATGTTGAGCCTCGTCGCGAAGAGCGGGCCTGCCGTGACGAGCGCGGCGCCGAGGAGCCACCGCCCGCGCCGGTCGACGCCGCCCGCCTCGTCGCGCTCGAGCGGGAGGTAGCCCGCGAGCCCGAGCGCGGCCGGGAGCACGTGGAGGTCGCCGGCGAGGTCGCGCAGGAGGAAGTCCAGGTGCGTGGCCGGGTCGGTGGGCGCGCCGGTGGCCGAGAGCTGCCCGGTGCCGAAGTCCTTGCGGAGGATGTGGTCGACGAGGCCCGACCACGTGCCCGTGTCGCCCCAGACGTAGCGGTCGCCGGCGTGGCGCGCGGCGACGTAGAGCGACGCGTACGTGAGGAGCCCGGGGAGGAGCGAGGCGACCCCCAGCGCCGCGGCGGGCGCGCGACGCTCGCTCTCGCGCAGGCCGACGAGGGCGCCGTAGAGCCCGAGCGGCGCGACGAGGACGGCCGACAGGTGGTCGGCGAGGGCGCAGCCCGCGAGGAGGCCGAGGAGGGCGACGCGGCGCGCGCCGCGGGCGGGGCCGAGGGGGCCGGCGGCCCAGGCGATTGCGAGGGCGAGGGCGGCGTTGAGGGAGAACACCTCCGCGTGGGTCGCGAGGCGCCACGGGAGCGACGCGAACGACCACGACGCGAGCGCGAAGAGGGCCCCCCAGCGCGAGGCGCCCCAGGCGCGCGCGGCGAGCACGAGCGCGCCGGCGGCGAGCGCGCCGGTGAGGGCGGTGGCGAGCGCGGCGCCGTGCGCGGGCGTGGCCGCGGGGAGCCACGACCACGCGCGGAGCCAGAGGGTGTAGAGGGGGTAGCCCGAGGGGTGGGCGACGCCGCCCTCGGCGAAGATCGTGGCGAACTCGCCGTTGTCGCCGCCGAGCACGGCGCGCGCGGCGGTGGCGAGGTACGCGGCGCCGACGAGCGCGACGGCGGCGGGGAGGAGGGCCTTGGGGGCGTCGGGGGCGGGGCTCGTCACGCGGGGCGCGCGGAGTGAACTACGCCCGGGCCCCGGCGCTCAAGCGGCGAGTGCGGCGGGTCTAGGGCTTCTGGCTGATGGCCTTCTGCCACGAGGGGCGGGCGCTGACGCGGGCCCACCAGGCGGCGACGTTGGGGCGGTCGGCGACGCCCGAGGCGATCTTCATGTCGTGGAGGTACTGGAGGTAGGGGGCGTAGGTGATGTCGGCGAGCGAGAAGGAACCGACGAGGTAGTCCTTGCCGGCGAGCGCCTTGTCGAGCGTGTCGAGGGCGGTGTTGGTGCCCGCGAGGCCGGCGGCGATCACGTCCTGGTCGGGCTGCGCGCCCTTCATCATCGCGTACCAGATGTTGAGGATCGCCTTCATCGCGTTGGGCGAGAAGTACGAGCCCTCGACGCTGATCCACTGCTCCATGAGGGCGCGCTGCTTCGGGTCGGCGGGCGTGAGGCTCGGGCCCGGGAGCGCCGCGTCGAGGTAGCGGAAGATGGCGCGCGACTCGTAGAGCGCGAAGCCGTCGTGGTCGATGGCGGGCACGACGCCGAAGGGCTGCCGGGCGAGGTGCTCGGGGGTCTTCTGCTCGCCCTTGGTGATGTCGACGTTGACCCACTCGTAGGCCGCGCCCTTCTCGTGGATGGTGCAGAGCACCTTGCGCGTGCACGTGCTGCCCGGGAAACCGTAGACCTTCAGCATGACGAACCTCCGTGACGGACGTTGGGTAGAGGGGGAGACGGAACGGGCAGTGAGTACCCCCGGGCGGGCCCGCGCGTCCACGGGGAAGCGCCGCGCCGGGCGGTGAAGAAACGCACCGCCGCGCCGCGCCGCGTGCTACACGTCGCGCCCCCCGCCGATGCCCGCCAACGCCCGAGAATGCGCCGCCGCCGTGCTCGCCCGCGTCGAGTCCGACCGGGCCTTCGCCGCCGCCGCGCTCGACGCCGCGCTCCACCGCGCCGCGCTCGACCCGCGCGACCGCGCGCTCGCCACCGAACTCGTGTACGGGGTGCTCCGCGCGGCGCCCGCGCTCGACGCGGCCCTCGGCGCCCACGCCCGCGACGGCGCGGCCTCGCTCGCCCGCCTCGACGCGCTCACCCGCGCGACGCTGCGGGTGGGGGCGTATCAGATTCTGGCGCTCGAGCGCGTGCCGCCGCGCGCCGCGGTCGACGCCGCGGTGGAGTCGGTGAAGCGCTCGCGCACGCCGCGGCTCGCGGGCTTCGCCAACGCGGTGCTGCGCCGCCTCGCGGAGGCGCGGCCCCCGTCGCTGCCGGCCGACGCGCGCACGGCGCTGGCGCTCGCGGCCTTCCCCGCGGCCGCGCGGGCGCGGATGGCGGGCGTGCTGGGCGAGGCTGGCGCCGAGGCGCATCTGCGCGCGGCCTCCGCGGACGAGCGGGCGGTGACGCTGCGGGTCAACACGCTGATGGTGCCGCGCGACGCGGTGGCGGCGCGGCTGCGCGGTGAGCTCGCGGGCGCGACGGTGACCGAGGGGCGCGTGTCGCCGCTGGCGGTTCGGGTGTCGGGCGGGGGCGACCCTGCCGGGTGGTCGGTGGTTCGCGAGGGCGTGGCGGCGGTGCAGGAGGAGGGGGCGCAGGCGGTGGTGGCGATGGCCGCGCCCGCGCCGGGGATGCGCGTGCTCGACGTGTGCGCGGGCCGCGGGGGAAAGAGCGCGGCGGCGGCGGTGTGGATGGAGGGGCGCGGGGTGCTCCACGCGGTCGACCTGCACCCGGAGAAGCTCGCCCGGCTGCGCGAGTCGCTGACGTCGATGGGCTTCGGCGCGTCGCTGCGGGTGGAGGCGCACGCGGCGGACGTGACCCGTGGTTTCGGCCGTCTGCCGGCGGGCGTGTACGACGCGGTGCTGGTCGACGCGCCGTGCTCGGGCCTGGGGACGGTGGGGCACCGGCCCGACGCGCTCTGGCGGCTGCGCGACGAGGCCGCGTGGCGCGAGCTGGTGGCCGTGCAGGAGAAGATCCTGGCGAACGCCGCGGCGCGCGTGGCGCCCGGCGGTTCGCTCGTCTACGCGGTGTGCACGCTCGACGCGGAGGAGGGCGACGGCGTGGTGCGGCGCTTCCTCGAGCGGGAGCCCGCGTTCCGCGCGGCGGCGGGGGGGGAGCGAGTGCCCGAGCGGCTGCGCGGCGAGCGGGTGGTGCTCGACGCGGCCACCGACGGGACCGACGGCTTCATGATGTGGCGGCTGATGCGGGCGTGAAGCTCAGCCCGGCGTGATGATCTGGAGGTCGAGGCCGCCGGGGTACATGTACGACGTGTACGGGGCGATGCCGTACACCTTGATGCCGAACTGCTGCCCGCCCGCGGAGGTGACGCGGTGCGCGCCGGACGGAATGGGGAGCGTGTAGACGGTGTAGCCCGACACGTCCATCGAGCTGCCGCGCAGGGGCGTGTTGTCGAGCGTGAGGGCGGCGCCGGTGGGGGCGACGACGTTGACGAAGTTCTGCGGGTACGTGCTGGGGACGAGGAAGTCGTAGCTGGTGCGGTACTGCTGGACGGGGACCTCGAGCACCATGGCGGGGTCGCCGGCGCCGGGGTTGGTCGGGTCGAAGTTGCCCTGGCCGATCATGTACTGGGCGACGAGGAAGGCGCGCGTCCCGGTGGCGCGGAAGGGCACGTTGGTGGCGAACTCCACCATCTGCCCGGCGTTGAGCGTCTCCGCGGGGCGCGCGCTCGGCGGGTCGTAGGTGATCCGGTTGCCGTCGGCCTGCGACACGATGCGGACCACCGACGGGTTGGTGCCGCGGTCGCGCAGCGCGGAGACGACGTAGTCGCGGCCCCAGGTCTCGTTGGGGAAGAGCTGCTCCTCGAGGTGGTCGCAGGCGGGGCGCGCGACGGGCACGTTGGTGCAGTCGTGGCCGACGAAGACCGCGACCGGGAGGTTCGACGTGATGGTGGTGCCGGTGAGGTCGCCGGCGCCGGTGCCGACGAGCTGGAGCACGTCGCCCTGCTGGAGCGTGAAGGTCGCGGTGGCGCCGGGCGCGACGGGGGTGACGCCGGTGCCCACGGCGATCTGCGCGGTGGGGCGGACGGTGACCGTGGTGCTCTCGCCGGTGGTGGCGACGACGGAGGCGAAGCCGCCGAGGTACACGGTGCCGGTGGTGGTGCGCGCGGCCCAGTTGGGCATCGTCGAGACGGTGTAGCGCGTCGTGAGCACGCCCTGCGGCAGCAGGAGCGACGCGTCGTTGGTGAAGGACGCGTAGCCCTGCGGGCTCTGGTAGGTGAGAGGGTTGAACTGGTACGCCGCGATCGGCCCGTTGGCGCGGATGCGGTACGCGCCGTTGCGGCGGAGCGCGGAGCGGGCGGGGCTGCCGCCGCGGCACGTGGGGTCGCCGGGGCCGCGGCAGCCGGGGAAGGTCGGGTCGTTCTGCAGGAGCTCCTGCACCCAGGGGAGGATCTCGGTCTGCACCGCGCCGGGCGCGAGGTTGACCGCGCGCGCGGCCGGGAGCGCGCCGCCCGAGATCGACGCCGTCACCGCGTACGCGTTGGGGTTGGAGAGCACCACCGCGAACTGGAAGCTCGCCGCGAGCTGGCTGTTGGCCGTCACCGTCGCCCAGTACTCGCACCCGAGGTACGAGCGCCCGAGGGCGGCCTGGTCGCAGCGGCTGACGCAACGCCCGCCCACGCAGGTGAGCCCCTCTGCGCCGCTGCACGCCACGCCGGGCGTCCAGCGCGAGCCGTCCATCGCGCAGGTCTCCGTCTGCTGCTCCATCCCGGGCGTGGTGGCGCAGCGCGAGAGGCCGGGCATGCACACGCGGCAGCCGACGCCGGTGAAGCAGGTGGTCCCCGACGCGCAGTCGCGCTGGCCGACGGGCTGGCCGTCGGCGTCGCAGGTGTACTGGGTGTTGCCCGAGCAGAGGATCTGGCCCGGCGTGCAGCGGGTCGGCCCGGCGTCCTGGCCCGGCAGCCCGACGTCGCCGAGGTCATCGCGGGGGGCGCCGCCGTCGTCGTCCTTCACGATCGGCGGCGGGGCGTTGCTGCACGCGGCGACCAGGAGCGCGGAGGCCAGGGCGGGGCGGATCATGCCGGAGACGTACCGCGCCGCCGCGGGCGCCGTCCAGCGGGCGGCGGGCGCCCTTCAGCGTGGCGGGCGGAGGGCGCCGGCCTCGCTCAACCGACGCGACTCCTCGTGCTGGAGCGCGCGGAGGCGCTCGTCGACCTCGCGGAAGCGCTCGGCCAGCGCGCGCACCAGGGCGCCGGCCCAGGAGTCGAGCCCGAGGCTCTCGGCCACCGACTCGCGGGTCATCACCTTCACGGTGAGCTCGGTGAGCGCCTCCACCGTCGCCGAGCAGGGCCTCGCGGTGAAGATCGCCGTCTCGCCGAACACGTCGCCGGGCCCCATCTCGCGCAGCACCACGCGCTCGCCGTCGCGCTCTTTGTAGACCACGCAGCGGCCCGACACGATGACGTACGCGGCGCGGCCCTCCTGGCCCTCCACGATCACCTTCACGCCCGGGGCGAACACCTCGGTCGGCGCCCGGTCCTCGCCGCGGAGGAAGCGCTCGATGTCCTTCTTGAGCTCCTGCACGGAGGCGTGGCGCTCTTGCGGGTCGCGGGCCATCGCCTTCATCGCGATGCGGCAGAGCGCGAGCGGCGGCTGGCGCTCGGGCGCGGCCTCCTGCGGCGGTACGATCGCGCAGGTGATGGCGCGGTAGAGCACGGCGACGAGGTTGGGTCCGCGGTGGGGGGCATGGCCCGTGAGGATCTCGTAGAGCATCGCGCCGAGGAGGAAGACGTCGGTGCGCTCGTTGATCTCGGCGTCGAGGCGGAGGGCCTGCTCGGGGGCCATGTACACCGGCGTCCCCATCGGCGCGCGCTGGTGCGGGGGCGTCTCGCCGGCGGGCCCCGCGGCCGCGTCGTGGTGCATCACCCGCGCGATGCCCCAGTCCATCACGTAGACCTGGCCGAAGGCGCCGACCATGACGTTCTCGGGCTTGAGGTCGCGGTGGACGACGGAGCGGGCGTGGGCGAAGGCGACCGCGTCGCACACCTTCACGAAGACGTCGAGCACCTCGTCGAGCGTGGCGTGGGGCCACGGCGGCGGCGGCAGGCTCTGGAGGTAGGCCTTGAAGGTGCGGCCTTCGACCAGCTTCATCACCAGGCACGGCGCGCCGTCGGGGAGCGTGGCGAGGCGGTGAACGGGCACGATGTTGGGGTGGTCGAGCTGGCCCGAGATGCGCGACTCCTCGACGAAGCGCTGGAGCGCCGCGGGGTCGCCGAGGAGCTTCTGCGAGACGATCTTCACCGCGACGTGGCGGCCGAGGTCGCCGTCCCAGGCGCGGCGGATCGAGCCCATGCCCCCGCGCGCGACCTCGCCGCGGTCGGCGTACGGGGGCATCAGCTCGATTTGCGGCGGCAGGGTGCGCGCCGCGCGGGCGAAATCCGTCGTGTCGGCCGTGTGCTCCGCCGCCAGGGTCGCGAGGAACTCGCCGCTCTCGTTCTCGTCGAACTCGTCGTGGTGGGGGGTGCCCATGCGCGCCGTCGGCCGGACGTTACAGCGGGCGCGCGAAATAGGAAATGCGCTGCGAGCGCCCGCGGCGGTGTAGGGTCACGGCCCTCATGAAGCTCTCCACCGCGATCGAAGCGCTCGAGTCCCTCAGCCCCCTCCGCCACGCGGAGCGCTGGGACAACGTCGGGTTGCTCGTCGGCGACCGGGGCCGCGAGGTGGGCCGCGCGCTGCTCTGCATCGACGCGACCGACGCGGTGCTCGACGAGGCGCTGGCGGGCGGGTGCGAGCTGCTGGTGGCCTACCACCCGGTGATCTTCGACGGGCTCAAGCGGGTGACGGCCCCGTCGGTGGTGTACCGGGCGATCGCGTCGGGGGTGGCGATCTGGACGCCGCACACGGCGCTCGACGTGGCGCCGGGGGGCACCAACGACGTGCTGGCGGAGGCGCTGGGGCTGACGGAGACGCGACCGCTGCGACCGAGCGCGGCGGCGGGCCCGGGTGCGGCGCCGGGCGAGGAGGGGTGGGGCATCGGGCGGGTGGGCACGCTCGGGGGCGTGACTCGCGTGGAGCTCGTCGCGCGGGTGAAGGCGGCGCTCGGGGTCGACGCGCTGCTGGTGGCGGGCCCGACGGAGGGGGCGGCCGCGGTGGGGGCGGTGTGCGCGGGGGCGGGGCGCGACCTCCTGTCCGACGCGATCCGCGCGAAGGCCGACGTGTACCTGACGGGCGAGCTGCCGCACCACGACGCGCTGAAGGCGGCGCGCGAGGGCGTGACGGTGCTCTGCGCGCTCCATTCGAACAGCGAGCGGCGGGCGCTGGGGGCGCTGCGCGACCGGCTCGCGGCGAAGGCGCCGGGGGTGGCGTGGTCGCTCTCGCGGGCCGACCGCGACCCGTTCACGGTGCGCTGACCTGCCGCGGATTTGACGGCGCCTCGCACTTCGCGCGAACCACCGTCGCGAACGCGCGTCCGACCGGCCGCGCGCGCTGCGCGCGCTGCGCGTGGAGGTGTCGATCATGGGACGAGCGAAGCGGGTTTCGGGGCGGGCGGTGCTGGCCGCCGCTGGGGTGGCGACGGCGCTGGCGGGCTGCGGTCGGAGCGCGGCGGTGCAGACCGCCTCGACGCTGCCGCTGCGGCGGGTGGTGGTGTACCGCAACGGCGTGGGGTACTTCGAGCGGCAGGGGCGCGTGGAGGAGAGCGAGGTGAACTTCCGCGTGCTCCAGCGCGAGGTGGGGGACTTCCTCGCGACGCTCGCGGTGATGGAGCGCGGCGGGAGCTCGGTGCGCGCCGCGGCCTTCCCGCTGCCCGAGGAGCGCCCCGAGAGTGAGCCCCCGCGCCCCGAGGAGCGGCGGACCGTGCGCCTCGCGCTCGACGGCCGCGAGCACGACCTCGCGGTGGGCTACACGGTGGAGACGCCGATCTGGCGCCCGTCGTACCGCCTCGTGTTCGCCGCGGGCGACGCGGCCGAGGTGCAGGCCTGGGGCATCGTGCAGAACCTCTCGGGCGAGGACTGGCGCGACGTGCGGCTCTCGCTCGTCGCGGGCTCGCCGGTGTCGTTCCGCTCGGAGCTGGCGACGCCGGTGGTGCCGCCGCGGCCGGTGGTCACCGACCAGGGCGCGGTGATCGACGCGGTGCCGACCGGCGAGACCACGCTCGCGCAGGGCGGCGAGAGCGCGCCGGCGCCGGATCCCGCGACCGGGGTGGACGACAACACCGAAGGTGCCGTCGACGCGCTGAGACAGGGCGTCCTGGGCGCCTCGGGGACGGGCTGGGGCGGCGGGGGCACGGGCGAGGGGACCATCGGGTTCGGCGACGTCGGCACGATGGGGCACGGCGCGGGGGTGGGATCGGGCCAGGGCTACGGCTCGGGCGCGGGCCGGGGGCTTCAGGGGCGCGGCAACCGCGGGCCGCTGGTGCGCGCGGCGCCGCCGAGCGTGACGGGGCTGCTCTCGCCCGAGGCGATCCGTCGCGTCGTGCTGCGCAACCTCGGGCAGGTGACCTACTGCCACGAGCAGGGCCTCTCGCAGAACCCCGGCGCCGCCGGGCGCGTCACCGTCCGCTTCGTCATCGGCCCGGCGGGCGCGGTCCTGTCGAGCGCCGTGTCGCAGAGCACGCACCCGGTGTCGTCGGTGGGCGCGTGCGTCGCCAACGCGGTGCGGCGCTGGCAGTTTCCCGCGCCGGAGGGCGGCGGCCTGGTGACGGTGAGTTACCCGTTCAACCTCCAGGCGCCCGACGGCGGCGACGTCGATGCCCGCGAGGAGACCCGCATGGCGCAGGCCCCGCGCACCGCGACCCCGCGCAACGTCGCGTCGCTCGCCGCGGTGGCCGTGCAGGGCGGCGCGACGCGCTACGACCTCCCGCAGCCCGTCACCGTGCCCGACCGGAGCGCGACGATGGTGATGCTCGCGGCGCGCGAGGTGCCGGGGCGGCAGATGTTCCTCTACGCGCCCGACCCGGGGATCGCCGCGTCGTCGACGCACCCCTTCCGCGTCGCGCGCTTCGAAAACCGCACCGGCGCGCTGCTCGAGCGCGGCCCCATCGCCATCTTCGAAGCGGGCGCCTACCTCGGCCAGGGGATGCTCGAGGCGCTGCCCGACGGCGCCACCGCCACCATCCCCTTCTCGCTCGACCGCGCGCTCGCGGTGGAGTCCGAAGCCACGACCGCGGTCGAGGGCGCGCGCCTGGTCGCGATGCAGCGCGGCGAGCTCACCCTCGAGCGCTTCCGCGTGACCCGCACCACCTACCGCGCGCGCAACGGCGGCGCGACGGTGGCGCGGGTGATGGTGCGCCACGCGCTCAACGGCGAGCGCCTCCACGAGCCGCCCGCGAACACCGAGGAGTCCAACGGGGCGGCGCTCGTCCCGGTCGACGCGCCCGCGCGGGGCCGCGGCGAGGCGGTGGTCACCACGCGCAGCCCCTTCACCGTGCAGGTCGCGCTCGCGGACGAACAGGCGGCGGCGGCGATCGAGCAGTACCTCCGCGAGGGGGCGCCCGCCGCGCCCGTGGCGCAGAGCCTCCGCGAGGCGCTCGACCTGCGCCGCCAGATCGAGGAGCGCGAGCGCGAGCGGGCGGGGCTCGAGGAGCGCCGCGACGACCTCCAGCAGGGCGCCGAGGAGACCCGCGAGAACCTCCGCGCGATCCAGCGCAACCCGCAGGCCGCCGACCTCCGCGCGCGGCTGACGGCGCGGCTCGGGCGCGTCGCGACCGACCTCGACCAGCTCACGCGTCGCATCGTCGAGCTCGACACGCAGATCAGCGAGCGCCGCGTCCGCCTCACCGAGACGGTGCGCGAGGTCGACATCGACACGTCGCGCCAGCCCGCGGCGTCACGCTGACGCTCTCTCTCAGATGGTGAAGTCGCCGACGTAGAACGGCGACGTCCGCGAGCACCGCGCGGAGAAGTTGCTGCCCGCGGGCCGCGAGCCCGTCCAGCGGCGGAGCTGCGTGGTGCCGCGGGTGACGGTCACGGTGTAGTTGACCGCGGTGGAGAGCTGGTAGGGCACGGCGCAGACGACGTACGTGCCCGAGGCGGGCGTGGCGGGCCAGAAGATGTTCTCGGGGCCGTTGCAGGGGTCGGTCGCGTTGGCGCGGCGCTCGGCGGGGCACGAGTCGACGTCGAGGGTGCCGCCGCAGGCGCTGAGCGCGGCGTAGTAGATCAGGGTGCCGCAGGGCGGGACGACGTGGAGGTCCATGTCGCCCGACACGTTCCACGTCATGGTGATGCGGAGCTGGCCGTTGCCGACGCAGACGCCGTTGGCGCAGACCTCGCCGGTGGGGCAGACGTTGCCGCAGCGGCCGCAGTTGTTGCGGTCGTTGAGCAGGTCGTACCCGTCGGGGCACACGCGGGTGGTGGTGCAGCCCTCGTCGACGGCGCCGTTGCAGTTGTCGTCGCGCATGTTGCCGCACACCTCGGAGGCGCCGGGGAGCACCTCGCCGACGCACGCGGCGCCCCAGGTGGTGCCGACGCCCGACGCGGCGCGGGCGCAGGTCTGCACGCCCGCGCGGCAGACGCCGACGCCCTGGGTGCCCGCGGGGCCCGAGTAGCAGGGCCGCGTCGCGCCGACCATGCACGTGCACCCGGTGTTGGCGTTGCCGTCGCAGTTGCGGTCGACGCCGTCGCACGCGTCCGTCGCGGGGAGCACCTCGCCGGTGCAGGCGTTCCACGCGGGGCCGGAGGCGGTCATCACGCAGCGCTGGGTGCCGGCGCGGCACGAGCCGACGCCCTGGGTGCCGGCGGGGCCCGAGTAGCAGCTCCGCGCCGCGTTGACGACGCACGCGCAGTTGGTGTTGGTGCGGCCGTCGCAGTCCTGGTCGCCGCCGTCGCAGAGGTCGCGCGACCCCGGGAGCACCTCGCCGGTGCACGCGCCCCAGGCCGAGCCCGTCGCGGTCATCGCGCAGGTCTGCGTGCCCGCGCGGCACGAGCCGACGCCGCTCGTCCCCGCGGGGCCCGAGTAGCAGCTCCGGGTCATGCCGGGCGTGCAGTCGCAGCCCTCGTCGATGTTGCCGTTGCAGCGGAAGTCCATCATCCGGCCGCACACCACGGGCTGCGGGCGGCCCGCGCCCGTGCACGCGCCCCAGTCGCCGAACTCGCCGGTGCCCTCGCAGCGCTGCATGCCCCACACGCACACGCCGCGGCCGGCCTGCGCGGGCGGGCCGTCGTAGCAGCGCTGCGTCTGCCCCGGGACGCACGCGCACCCGTTGTCCGCGACGCCGTTGCACTCGTTGTCGATGCCGTCGCCGCAGACCTCGCGGGTGCCGCAGCCCATCGTGCTCGGGCCGCCGCCGTCTTCGCCCGGCGCGGTCGCGTCTTCGCCCGGCGCGGTCGCGTCGGTGCCCGGCGAGGTGGCGTCGGTGCCGGGGGTGACGCGGTCGACGCCGGGGGTGACGCGGTCGACGCCCGGGGCCACGCGATCGACGGTGACGTCGACGCCCTTGCCGCCGCCGTCGTCGGGATCGCCGGTGACCAGGACCCCGCCGGCGCCCGCGCTGCACGCGACGAGGAGCGGGAGCGAGAGCAGACCGAGGGACCACCAGGAACGACGCATCGTCAGACCTCGAAGGGGCAACAGGGTGAAGGGCGCGGGCTCCGTCCAGTGATTGACCGCACGAGGACGGTACCATCACTTTTTTCGAGCGCGCGATGGTCACAACACCCCCAGCGCCCGCGCAGGCGCCCGCGCGGCGTGCGTGTCAAGGGGTTTCGGGGAACTCCGCCAGCGCGTCGCGCCCGCCGCTCCGCCGCACGAAGACGCGGGCGCGCGCGTCGACGCAGAAGTCGTCGGCGGGCCCCGCGCGGTCGCAGGGCGTGGTGGGGTTGATCGCGCGCAGCGGGGTCACGCGGCAGTCGCGGACGCCGCAGGCGTTGGTTTCGAAGCGCACGTCGGCGGCGAGCCACGTCCAGTTGAGGCTGCCGATCTCGGGGTTGTCGCGGCAGCTCATGGAGACGATGCCGTCGTCGACGCTGCCGACGGCGGCGCGGAGGAGCCCGCCGCAGGAGACGGAGAGCGTCGGGTGGGCGACGTCGTTGCGCGTATCCATGTCCGCGCAGGCGCCGTGGTCGCGGTAGAAGTTGACCGCGAGGCGGAAGGTGACGTGGTCGGGCGGCGCGTCGACGGCGGCGTTCTCGGGGAAGCAGAACGCGGGGTCGCGCGTGTCGGTGAGCGACGGGTCGCAGGTGATGTTGTCGGTGTCGAGGCGGGGGTTCCAGCAGCGGCCGCTGGCGCGCCAGAGGTCGCCGAAGGGGGGCGGCGCGTTCTCGCAGAGGGTGGTGCCCATGGAGGGCGCGAAGCGCGTGTCGGCGGGCGACGCGGCCCAGTTGACCATCGCGCCCGGGGCCTTGCAGGTGGCGAAATAGCAGTCGTCGGGGGTGAACCACCGGGGCGACGTCCGGGTGGTGCGGTCGAGCGCGACGACGTGGAGGTCGAGGTCGACGCCGGGCGCGTTGACGCCGCCCTTGCGGTCCCAGTCGAGCTCGACGCGGAGCCCGCGGCCCACGACGTAGAGCGGGAACCTGCACGTGTCGGTGCGCCCGCCCGCGCGCATCAGCGTGAGCGTCACGCGGTAGAGCCCCGCGCGCACCGCCATGAAGCGCAGCACGGGGGCGGCGGGCTCGACGGGCGCGGGGCACGGCGCGACGCCCTCGGGGCACGCGACCTCCCAGCGGAAGCCCAGCGCGGTCGCGTCGATGGTGCGGGCGTCGAGGGAGAAGTCCTCGAGCGGCGCGGCGCCCGCGGCGGGCGGGCAGCGCAGCGCCGTCTGGCAGCCCATGAGCCCGTTGTCGATCGCGCCGTTGCAGTCCTCGTCGCGCCCGTCGCAGGTCTCGCGCGCGGGGGGCGTCGCGCCCTGGCACTCGTTGCCGACCCACGCGCCGAGCTCGGTGCAGCGCATCATCCCGTCGCGGCAGGCGCCGACGCCGCGGCGGTCGGGCGGCCCGGGGAAGCACGCGCGCATCTCGCCGGGGCGGCAGGGGCAGCCCTCGTCGACCTGGCCGTCGCAGTCGTCGTCGCGCCCGTCGCCCGAGCCCGGCGTCCCGTCGGCCGCGGCGGGCCCGCAGCGCTCCGTCGGGCCGCAGGGCGCGGGGCCGCAGGGGTCGATGCCGGGGACGTCGGGCGGGACGTCGACCGCGGGCAGGGCGTCGACGGTCGCGTCGCGGCGCGAGGTGTTGGACGGGGGGGGCGCCTCGCCGCTGCACCCGAGCGCGGCGGCGGCGAAGGCGGCGAGAAGAAAGCGCACGGCGCACGACTCTATCACGGTAGGGTTTAGAGTCCCGACGCCCGATGGACACCCCGACGGACGCCCCCGACGATCAGGAATCGACCGCGGTCCGCCGCACGTGGCGCGGCGTCGCGCTGTTCGCGGCCTTCGTCCTCTCCGTGGTCGGCGCGGCGTGGGCGGTGGGCGCGCGGCACCGCTCGCTGCACGGCGCGGACTTCGTCAGCGGGCTCCTGCTCGACGCGCGCTTCCCGCCGTCGGCGCACCTCGGCGGCGCGGGGGCGGGCTCGGTCCACTCGATGCGCTGGCCGCTGGCGCAGGGGAGCGGCGCGCTCGAGGTCCGCTTCGAAGCGCGTCGGCTCGACCGCGCGCGGCTGGTGACCGCCGTGCGGGTGGCGCCGGGGCGCGACGTGCTCGACGGCGTCGAGGCGAGCGTGCGCGTGATCGACTACGACACGGTCACCGTCGGCGCGGACGGCGCGGCGGCGCCGGTGGGGCACGTCACGCTGGAGTGCGTCGAGCGCGCGGGTGATGGTGAGCACCCGCACCGCGTGGAGCTCCGGGGCGACGGGACGTGGGTGCTCGACGGTCGGTGAGGGCGAAGCCCTACGGCGCGTGGCGCCAGTACTCCACCGTCTCGGCGAACACCGCCGCGAGGTGGTCGCCGCCGTCGAGGCCCCAGAAGCCGTCGGCGGGCGACGTGTTGCGCACCTGCGCGCGGCCGTTGGCGGGGTAGCGCACGGGGTCGGTCTGGATCGCCGCGGGGAAGACCCCGCTCATCGCGTGCTGGTGGCACCCGACGCAGTTCGACCGGACGAGCCCGGGCGCCGCGTCGATGTACGGGTTGGAGCACCACGACGGGCCGCCGGCGCCCTCGTTCACCGCGCGGAGCGCCGCGGCGAGCGTCGGGGCGTCGCGCCCGAAGCCGCCGGTGGGGTCGGGGTCGAGCTCGTCGTAGTCCGTCGCGACGCACATCTTGTACGACGACCACGGGCCGCCGAGCGCGCGGACGGACGCGGGCCGGTCGGCGCCGAAGTCCTCGTCGGGCCGCGGCGACCACCAGAGCGTGATGTTGAGCCAGCGGTCGACCTCGCGCGTGCGCAGGTGCATCCCCGCGAGGCGGAAGGTGCTGCCCACGGGGAGTTGCATCGTGTACGCCTGCGCGGCGGTGGGCTCGGCGGTGCCGTCGCCGGCGCCCCAGGTCGCGTCGGCGCCGGGCGCGAGCCTGCGCGCGAGGCCGGCGGCGGAGGTGTCGTAGGTGGGGAGCGGCATCCCGAGGTCGGTGCGGCGCCACTCGAGCGCGACGGTGGCGGCCTGCGGCGGGAAGACGCCGTGGAGGCAGGGCGCGAGGTCGGCGGTGGGCGGGGTGTACCGCACGTCGAGCATGCCCGCGGCGCCGCGGCCGTCGGCGGCGAGCTTCACGCGGAAGAGCCCGGGGCCCTGCACCGTGCAGCCCGCGGCGGCGTCGGCGGCGCATCGGACGGGCGCGTCGGGGGCGACGCCTTCGAGCACGCGGAGGGAGGTGTTGGAGGCGCCCTCGACGCGGGCGGTGAGGGAGCCGCCGGTGGCGACGAAGAAGGGGCCCGCCGTGCGCGCGCCGCAGGGCGTGAGAGAGACGGCCTCGCGGGCCACCTGCTGCGGCGCGGGGGCGCCGTCGACGAAGGGCGGCGGGGCGCTCCCGTCGATGCAGCGGAGCACCTCGGGGTAGCTCTGCACGAGGTGGCGGACGGCGTCGGGGCTCGCGGCGATGCGGAGCACGCCCGACACGCCCGCGACGTGCGCGGCGTCGGTGACGGCGGCGGCGTAGGCGTCGAGGCGCGCCGCGGGCCACTCGGGCAGCGTGGTGACGAAGCGCGCGGAGAAGCCGAAGGCGTCGTCGAGGGCGGCGTCGGTGAAGCGGGCGCGGGCGGCGCGGCCCTCGGGGCCGAGGCCCTCGTAGAGCCGCTGGAAGACGCGGACGACGTCCTGGCGGTCGTACCAGGTCTGGAAGCGCGGCACCGCCGCGTTGGCGGCGCCGACGGGCTGGGCGAGGGGGGCGGGCGCGAGGGCGCGGGCGACGGCCTCCCACGCGGCGGCGCGGCGGGCGCGCTGCGAGCGGTGGAGGGCGTCGGCGCGGGCGGCGAGGCCGGTGTCGGCGGGGTAGCGGGCGGCGAGGCCGAGGAGCCAGCGGCCCTCGGCGCTCGCGGCCTGGGCCTGGGACTCGACGTTCTGGCAGGAGGGGACGGGCGCCGGCGCCTCCTCGCCGCATCCCGCGGCGAGCGCGACGAGGAGGCCGAGGGCCGGCGCGCGGCGGGTCACTGGGCGAGCAGGCGCGCGTCGCTGGCGATCACGTACTCGCGCGTGGTGCCGAGCGTGCGGACGTTGAAGTACAGCCAGCCGTCGTTGCGGAAGAAGGGGTAGAGCGCGTACTGGCCCGGGCCCATCTTCGTGACGCGGGTGACGCGGCCGGTGAGCAGGTCGAGCAGGTGGATGTTCGACGAGCCGCGCGTGGCGTACTCCGCGAAGCCGGGGTCGTCGGCGCCGGTGAAGCCGAGGTCACGCGCGTCGGCGTCGGCGTCGGGGCCGCCGCCCACGTAGTGGTGGAAGGCCACGTAGCGCTCGTCGTAGGAGAACGCCGGCTTCGCGCCCTGGACGCAGTAGCGCGCGATCTCGGTGACGCTGGCGGTGACCGCGGCGCCCTCGTGCGTGGCGTCGAGGCGGTTGAGGATGTAGCCCTGGTAGACGCCCGACTGGTCGACGAAGCGCGCGATGATGAGGCGCGACGAGGGCGAGATGACGGCGTCGCCCTGGTAGGGCATGCGGACGTTGCGCGAGCCGACGGCGGAGTAGGCCGAACCGTCGTAGGCCATGAGGGTGAGCTGGGCCGCGGCGGTGGCCGTCCAGCGCATGTTCTGGGGCGTCTCGGTGAGCGTGGCGGCGTGGCCGCCGTCGTCCCAGGCGGCCGAGCCCGCGGCGGTGGCCCAGTAGTCCGAGCCGTCGAGCGAGACGCCGAGGTGCTGGTAGAGGCCGACGCCGCTGTTGGCGCACTGCGAGTCCGCGCCGGTGACGGCGACGGCGGTGGGCGTGCCGGTGGTCAGCATGCTCATCGGGCACATGCGCCCGTTGGGCTGGTAGATGAAGCCGCTGTTGTCGGGGAAGAAGGCCGGGTCGTACATCGCGCCCGTCGCGCGCATCTCGACCGAGCGGCTGAGGTCGTAGACGTAGATGCCGCGGCCGACGAAGCGCCCGTCGGCCGAGCCGCGCGTCCAGAAGTTGGAGCGCGACATCGAGCTGTAGAGCACGCGGAGGTGCGCCCCCATGATGGCCGAGCGGTTGGCGCCGATGTCGTCGGCCCCCGCCTCGGGCTTCATCGTGAGGCAGCCCGTCGGGTTCGACGCGCCGTTGCACCCGTACATCATCATGTTGTTGCCGCGGTTGCGCGCGCTCCACCCCATCGTCTGCATCGACGTGATGTGCGCGCGCACCGACGGGTCGATGAAGCCGCACTCACCCATCGGGGCCGAGTCGACGGCCGGCAGCGCGTCGGTGGTCGGCGTGGTGTCGCCGGTCGGCGTGGTGTCGCCGGCCGGCGTCGTGTCGCCGGTCGCGTCGGGCGCGGTGGTGGTGTCGGGGGACGCGTCGACCCCGGGCGTCGGGGTCGGCGTCGGGGTCGAGTCGCCGCAGCCCGCGAGGGTCGCGAACAACGCGAGGGAGGTGAAAGCGATCGAGCGGGAGGGGAGGGTACGCATCGCGCGGAGCATACAGAAACTCCGCGGGCGGTTGAACAGCCCCCCGCGCGAGAAAAAACGCGCAGTCTTTGCCGGGCGGTCGCACGACGCGTCGCGGTGCGGCGCGTCGAAGCGTCCCGCCGCGCGCCTTCTCCGCCGGGGGTTTTGGGCGGCGCGGGCTTGGGATATGGTCCCGCGTGAGATGACCTTCGGAACCCGCCCCCTTCGATTCCTGGCCCCCGCCCTCCTCGCGGCGGGGCTCTGCGCCCCGGCCGCGGCCTCGGCGCAGACCTACGTCAACCTCCCCGGGACGCAGCCCGGCGGCCTCGTCGACGGCGCGCCGCTCGGCGACGCCAACGCCTGCGGGGTGACGTGCCACTTCTCGCGCGACGACTCGATGCCGAGCGCGATGCCGTACGACACGTGGCTGGGGTCGATGATGGGCAACGCGATGCGCGACCCGCTCTTCCTCGCGGCGCTGACGGTGGCCGATCAGGACATCCCCGGCGTGGGCGACTACTGCCTGCGCTGCCACACGCCGCCGGGCTTCGTCGGCGGTCGCACGCGGGGGAGGCCGCAGAGCTCCCGCGGGGGCGACCTGAACATGGGCGACCGCGACGGCGTGAGCTGCGACTCGTGCCACCGCATGACGGAGACGACGAACCTCGGCAACGCGCAGTACGTCCTGTCGCCGACCGAGGTGCGCTACGGGCCGCACGCGATGATCGACTCGATCCGCCACACGGGCGCGGCGTCGACGTGGCTGGCGGACTCGCGGATGTGCGCGACGTGCCACGAGATCACCAACCCGGCGCAGCCGCAGCGCGGCGCGAACGGCACAGACACGGGGCGGCGCTTCCCGCTCGACACCACCTACAGCGAGTGGCTGCGGTCGGACTTCGCGACGGCGGGCTCGCCGGTGGCCGCGACCTGCCAGGACTGCCACATGCCGCGCTTCGGGATGCCGGCGTTCACGGCCACCAACAAGACGGCCGTCCGCCGCGACAACCCGCGGGGCCACGACCTCGTGGGCTCCAACGCCTGGGGCCTGCGGGTGCTGGCGGCGATGCGCATGGACACGGCGTCGGGCGAGTTCTACGACCCCGACGCGGTGCCCTTCTACGAGGCCGGGGCGCGCCGCGCGGAGGCGATGCTGCGCGGCGCGGTGGCGCTGGAGATCCGCGAGGCGCCGACGACGGCCGCGGCGGGCTCGCAGGTGACGGTGGTCGCGCGGGTCACCAACCGCTCGGGCCACCGCGTGCCGACGGGCTACGGCGACGCGCGGCGCATGTGGCTCGAGGTCGCGCTGGTCGACGCGGCCAACCGCGAGGTGGTGGTCTCCGGGGCGTACGACATGGCCCAGGCGCACCTCGACACGGCCGACATGCAGCTCAAGGTGTACGAGACGATCCAGGGGCGCGCGGGGATGGGCCCGGAGGAGCACATCGCGCTGCACGACACGATCATCAAGGACACGCGCCTGCCGCCGCAGGGCTTCCGTCCGCTGCCGGGCCACGAGCCGGTGGGGGCGGACTACTCGGGCGGCGCGGGCGGCGCGCTCCGCCACTGGGACGACGCGCGCTACACCTTCACCGTGCCGGCCGACCTGCGCGGCCCGGTGCGCCTGCGGGTGCGGGCGCGCTACCAGGTCACCACGCGCGAGTACGTGGAGTTCCTCCAG
Source organism: Polyangiales bacterium (assembly GCA_046351555.1). GTDB lineage: Bacteria > Myxococcota_A > Polyangia > Polyangiales > CAISKJ01. The sequence goes on along the minus strand of JAXLYI010000042.1, from coordinate 22,883 downwards.
CACGAGAACCACACCGACGACCGGGGCAACGAGCTGCTGCGGCGCTACAACGCCACGGGCCGCGCGGCGCCCTACGACATGGCCGAGGCCACCCGCATGATCGCCCTCACCGGCGGCGCGCAGGGCGACGGCGGGGTCACCGACGGGAGCGTCCCTGGGGACGGTGGCGGGCTCGACGCCGGTGTCACCCCGGCCACCACCGAGGGCGGCTGCAGCCTCTCGGTGCCTGGTGCCGCGACGCCGCGCGCCGCCTGGCTCGCCGCCGCGCTCGCGGCCCTCGCCGTCACGCGCCGCCGCCGCGCGCGCCACTGAGAGCACTCCGTCACCGGGTGGGGGCCGCGAGCAGGGCCTCCACCGGCACGCCCGTCATCAGCTCGACGCGGGCCCGCGCGCGCAGGTGCTCGTAGCGCCACGCGACGTCCGGGGGCGCGTCGGGCGGCTGCGCGGCGCGCTGGAGCCGCAGGTGCTCGAGCCGCGCGAGGGCGTCGAGCACGTCGGCCTCCAGCCGCGCGCGGCGCTCGGCGCGGCGCTGCTCGTCGCGCCAGAGGGCCACCTCGTGCGGGTCGAAGACGAGGCGGTCGAGCGCGAGGCTCACCCGCACGTCGACGTAGAGCGAGTCGTCGAGGAGCTGGCGGTCGCCCGAGGCGAGCGCGTACTGCGTGGTGGCCGCGCCGGTGTTGCGCGCGACGCGCACGCTGACGTTGGGCAGCCACGCGGCGTTGCGGGCGCGGGACGCGAGCGACGACGAGGCGCCCGCGGCGAGGCCCGCCCGCTCGATCGCGAGGCGCGTGGCCTCGAGCACCACGGCTCGGTCGAGCAGCGAGGGGACGGGCTGGGCGCGCGCGGGCGCGGCCAGCGCGGCGAGCGAGAGGGCGAGCGAGAGGGCGAGGGGGAGTCGGGTCATCGGGGCGTTCCTTGGGTGGGCGGGGTGGTCACGGTTCAGGGTCGGGGGCGCGCGAGGTGCCCCATTCGAGGCGGAGCTCGAGGGTGGTGCCGAAGGGCGTGGTGGCGGCGTCGAGGTCGACCGCGAGCGCGCGGGCGTCGCGGTGCGTGAGCCGGAGCGTCACCACCGGCAGCCACCAGGCGCGCGTGGGCCGTGAAGGGGGAGGGGAGGGCGCGGGCGCGTGGGCCAGCGCGAGCACGGTGAGGAGGGCCGCGGGGTGCATCGCGGGCGTTATCGCGGCGGATGCGCGAAATGGCGCGTCGCACCTGAGCGGATGTTCGGGGGCGGCGAAAGCTTTACAGCCGAGCCCGGGCCGCTCTACGACTCCGGGTCGGCCGCGCACGGGACACGCGCCCCGCGCGGCCGACGCCTCGACGACCCCACCACACCCATCACTCCTCGGAGCACTCGACACTCATGGACAAGAACACCCGCACGAAGCTCGCCCTCATGGTCTCCGCCGCCCTCACCGCCGGCGCCTGCGCCTCGTCGCAGCCGCAGTCGGCCTCGGCCACGCAGGCCGCGACCTCGAGCGGCGCGAGCGGCCAGGCGGGCTCCTGGGGCGCGGCCGCGGGCGGCCAGGCGGGCTCATGCGGCGCGGACGCGGGCGGCGCCGCGCAGCCGGCCCCGGCGGGCGCCACGCCGGCCCCCGCCCGGCCCCCGCCCCGGCCCCGACGCCCGCGCACTGAACCCCCACCCGCGCAAGACCCGCGCGGGAATCCCCCTCGCGCGCAAGCGTCGCGCTCTCCTCGCCTGCCCCCGCGAATTCCGTACACCCCCTGACGCGCCGCGTCTTCCGAGCGACGGTGATTTCCGCTCGCCATCCGTGGTAGCGCACGGCGCCATGACGACCGAAACCGGCGCTTTGCGCGGTGCCCTGATCGACGGGTTCCGCTCGACCCTCGACTCCGTCCTCCCGTGGTTCATGTCGCAGATGCCCGCGGCGTACTTCGCCGACACCGACGAGCGGGAGCAGCTCGCGCACATCCGCACGATCGTCGCGGCGCGCGCGTCGGGTCAGCCCCCGCGCCTCTCGCTCCGCGGCGACGACGGGACGCGCTGGACGTTCATCTCCACGGAGGACAGGCCGGGCCAGCTCGCGGGGCTCCTCACGCAGCTCCCGCCCGACGCGCCGCTGCGCTCGGTGAAGGTGCACACCTCGGCCGACGGGCAGATCTCGATCGACACCATCGTGCTCGGCGAGGCGCCGCGCTTCGACCCCAACGACCCCGAGCTCGCCGCCCGCCACGACGCGGTCATCGCCCACGCGCGCGCCGAGGGCGTCGACGTCGCCCTGGTCGACCGCTTCCTGCGCGGCGCGTCGGCGGAGTTCGTCCGCACGATCACGCCGCTCCGCGGGGTGCGCAGCGCGCTCCGCTTCGGCGAGGTGAGCGGCACCGACGACACCATCCTCCACGTCGAGCCCGAGCAGGACCCCACGCTCTCGCGCGTGGTGATCACCGTCGCCAACGCGACCACCCGGCGCATGGCCGAGCGCTGCGCCGCCCACCTCGGCGCCCACAACATCAACATCCTGCGCGCGTTCGTCGACACGATCCACGACGGCGCCAACGGCCTCGTGACCGTGCTCACCTACGTGGTGCGCGACCCCGACGGCCGCCCGCTCGACGCCGACTCCCCCCTCTGGCGCCACATCGCGCCCGAGCTCGCGCGGATGAAGTGGGTCACCGACGCGGCGATCGCGCTCGAGCGCACCAACCCCGCGATGAGCCTCGCCAACTGCGAGGCCGTCGTCGCCCTCGCGAGCCTCGCGCACCAGTGCCTCGTCAAGGAGAACCCCCACGCCTTCGCCCGGCCGCGCGTCCTCGCCGTCGTCAGCCAGCGGCTGGAGCTCTCGTCGGCGATCGCGCAGCTCCTCGCCGACCGCTTCGACCCCGCCAAGCCCCTCTCCGACGCGGATTTCGCCGCGCGCGCCGCCGCCCTGCGCGAGCGCGTCGAGGCCTCGGTCGACGGCGACGACGGGCGCCGCGTGTTCGGGCTGATGCTCGAGGCCGTCGAGAAGACCTACCGCACCAACTTCCACCTGCCGAAGCGCTACGGCCTCGCGCTCCGGCTCGACCCGACGGTGGTGAAGCGCCCCGAGCTCCCCGAGGTGCCCTTCGGGCTCTTCTTCGTGCACGGGCTCGGGTTCGACGGCTTCCACGTGCGCTTCCGCGACATCGCGCGCGGCGGCGTCCGCGTGGTGCGCCCGAGCGGCCCCGAGGGCTTCGCCCACGAGATCGACCGCGTCTACGACGAGGCCTACGGGCTCGCCTACGCCCAGCAGCTCAAGAACAAGGACATCCCCGAGGGCGGCGCCAAGGCCGTGATCGTCTCGTCGTCGGAGGTCTCCACCGCGCGGGCCTTCAAGGGCTTCGCCGACGGCCTGCTCGACCTGCTCGTCGACGACCCCGGCGGCCGCGTCATCGACCGCCTCGGCCGCGCCGAGACGCTCTACCTCGGCCCCGACGAGAACATCACCCCCGAGCTCATCGAGTGGGTGGTGGCGCGCGCCGGCCGCCGCGGCCACAAGCTCGCCGCCGCGTTCATGAGCTCGAAGCCCGGCGCCGGCATCAACCACAAGGAGTACGGCGTCACCTCCGAGGGCGTCACCGTCTTCCTCGAGGTCGCGCTCAAGGCCGTCGGCATCGACCCCCGCGCGCAGGACTTCACCGTCAAGATCACCGGCGGCCCCGACGGCGACGTCGCCGGCAACGAGATCAAGATCCTCCACCGCGAGTACGGCCCGCGCGCGAAGGTCGTGGGCATCGCCGACGGCTCGGGCTCCGCCGAGGACCCCGACGGCCTCGACCAGCAGGAGCTCCTGCGGCTCGTGGGGCTCTCGCTCCCGGTCGCGTCGTTCGAGCGCGCGAAGCTCGGGCCGCGCGGCAAGGTGGTGCCCGTCGAGGCGCCCGACGGCGTGCGGGCCCGCAACACCCTGCACAACCGCGTGGTGGCCGACGCCTTCGTCCCCGCCGGCGGCAGGCCGCAGACCATCCACAAGGGCAACTGGGAGGACTACCTCCAGCCCGACGGGACGCCGTCGTCCAAGGTGATCGTCGAGGGCGCCAACCTCTTCCTCACGCCCGAGGCGCGGCAGAAGCTCGGCGAGCGCGGCGTGCTCGTGCTCAAGGACTCGTCGGCCAACAAGTGCGGCGTCATCTGCTCGAGCTTCGAGATCACCGCGTCGCACCTGCTGACGGAGCAGGAGTTCCTCGCCAACAAGCCGCGGCTCGTCGGCGAGGTGCTGGTGCGCCTGCGCAGCCTCGCCCGCGCCGAGGCCGAGCTCCTCTTCCGCGAGCGCGCGCGCAACCCCGCGCTGCCGCTCCCCGAGGTGTCCGTCCGCCTCTCCCGCGCGATGCTCCGCGCGCAGGACGCGATCGACGCCGTGCTCGACGAGCTCTCGCCCGACGACCGCGCGCTCGCCGACCAGCTCGTCCTCGAGCACCTCCCGCCCGTCCTCCGCGAGCTCGCCGGCGACCGCGTGAAAGACCGCCTCCCCGTCGCCTACGCCCGCTCGATCGTGTCGTCGTCGCTCGCCGCCCGCATCGTGTACCGCGAGGGCCTCGACTGGATCGCCCCGCTCCCCGACGCCGCCCTCGGCCGCATCGCCTTCCGCTACCTCCGCGGCGAGCGCGAGTCCGCCGCGCTGGCCCGCGCCATCCGCGACGGCGTCAGCTTCGACCGCGAGCGCGTCGCCGCCCTCGTCGAGCGCGGCGGCGCCCGCACCGCTGTCGAGGCGTAGCCCTCCGATCCCCCAGCGCTGCCCGACGCGTCAGTGCGCGCCGTCGGGCCGCGCGGTGGGGGGCGCCGGCGCGATCACCGTCGTCGGCGCCGTGCCCCGCGCGAGCGCGTAGGCGTCGAGGATCTTCGGCGCGGTGGTGTCGGGGTCGAGCTGGAGCCCCGGGTCGGCCGCGATCGCGTCGCGCAGGGCCTCGGCGGCGAGGTCGCGGCGGTCGAGCGCGGCGTAGGCCTCGGCGAGCCCGCGGTCGATCGCGAGGCGCTGGTCGCGCGTCACCTCCGCGTTGGCCAGCATCCGCGCCCCGAGCGCCACCGCCTCCACGTACAGCCCGCGCGCGACGAACTGCCGGAAGGCCGGCAGGTCGCGGTCGACCTGGCGCTGCTGGTTGTGCACCTCCACCAGCGCGGCCTCGGCGCTGCCCGCGGCGTACTCGCGCAGCACCACGTCGGCCAGCGGGAGCACGATCGCCTGCCCCCGCTGGAGCCGCTGCGTCGGCAGGAAGTTGTACTGCGTGATGAAGAGAACCTGCCCCCGGTCGCCGTAGAAGCGCCGCGCGATTTCAAACAGCGGCTCGTCGCCCTGCACCACGTAGCGCAGGAGGTAGGGCAGACGGATCACCGTGCCCGCCGAGGGCGGCAGGTCGAACGACGCGCCGTTGATGCGCGCGAGGTACGGGCCGCGCCGGTTGTCGCCGAGGTTGCGCCGCGCGAGGGCCTCCCAGGTGTCGCCGATCTGCACGCGGTGGTAGGTGACGCTCGGCACCACGAGGTGCGTCCCCGGCGGGATCGCGGGCGTCGCCTGGAGGTAGAGGTAGTTGGCCGCGACGAGCACCGACTCCATCGCGACGTTGCCGTAGTAGCGCTCGGCGAGGCCCGCGAGCGTCTCGCCGCGCGCGAGCACGTGGATCACATCCGCTCGCGCGGGCGGGGCGGCCGCGCCGAGCGAGAGGGCGAGGGCGAGCGCGAGGGCCTTAGGGCGCATCGGAGTCCTCACCCGCCGCGGAAGGGTCTGTGGGGGCGCGGCGGCCGCTCGCGGGGCGGAGGTCGACGTCGAGCCACACCACGGCGCCGGGCGACACCTGGATGGCGCGGTCTTCGGTGATGCACGCGGGGTTGCGCAGGCGGACGAAATGGCTCCCGGGCGCGAGCGGGACGGGGCGCGCGGTGGGCGTGGTGTCGACCGCGACGCCGTCGACGGAGAGCTCCGCCCACGGGCGCGCGAGCACGCGGAGGTAGCCGACGCCGGGCGTCCCCATCGGGCGCGGGCCGAGCGTCGGGGTGGGCGACGGGTCGCGGGCGCGCGAGAGCTCCGCGGTGGCGAGGCCGGCGGCGAGCGCGAGGCCCGCGGCGCCCTGCGCGAGGAGGGCGGCGCGCACGGGGGAGGTCGCGGTGGAGGGCCGGGCCCAGCGCGTCGCGGCGGCCCCGAGCGCGCGGCGGACGCCGTCCTCGTCGATCACGCCCACCTCGCGGAGCCACGACACCAGCCGCGCCTCGTGCGAGCTCACGCCGGCCCGCGCGAGGTACTCGTTGAGGTCGTCGCAGAGCTGGCCCGTCGAGGGGTAGCGGTGCGCGGGGATCTTCTCCAGACAGCGCCCCAGGAGCCGTTCGAGCACCGGGGGGACGTCGCGCCGGGCGCGTCGCGCGGGCACGTAGCGGTCGAGGCGGATCTTCTGCATCACGGTGCGCGCGGGGTCTTCTTCGAAGGGGCGGCGCGCGGTGAGCATTTCGTAGAAGACGATGCCGAAGGAGAAGAGGTCGGAGCGGAAGTCGAGGCGGTCGCCGAGCACCTGCTCGGGGGACATGTACGCGGGCGTCCCCACCACGCCGACGCCCCCGGTGGCGGTGTCGGCGACGTCGGAGGCGTCGCGGGCGAGGCCGAAGTCCGCGAGCTTCACCTCGCCGCGCCGGCTCACCAGCACGTTGGCGGGCTTGCAGTCGCGGTGGATCACCCCGCGCAGGTGGACGTACTCCAGCGCGCGCGCGAGCTTGAGCGCGATGACCGCGGCGACGTCGCACGGGAGGCGTTCGCCCGGCGCGCGCTTCGTCAGGGCGGCGAGCGAGGGGCCGTCGACGAGCTCCATCACCAGGAAGGGGCGGCCCTCGGCGGTGACGCCGGCGTCGTGCACCTGGGGGATGTTCTGGTGGGTCATCGAGGCGAGGAGGGCGGCCTCGCGGTCGAAGCGCAGGCCGAGCTGCGAGCCCGGGGCGACGCTGGCCTTGAGGAGCTTGACGGCGACGGCGCGGCCGAGGGGCTCCTGGGCGGCGCGCCACACCTCGGAGAGCGTGCCCTCGCCGAGCTTCTCGGTGAGCTTCCAGGCGCGTGTGGGGGCCGCGACGGAGACGGCGGCGGGGGCGTCGCTCGTCCGCGCGCCGGCGCTCATCCCCCGCAGGCCTCGCGGGGCAGCGCGCGCACCTGGTCGAGGCGGGCGCGCGCGGCGGTGCCGGGGGCGGTGCGGCCGTGGCGCTCGATGAGGAGCCGCAGCGTGCGCTGGGCCTGCGTGCACATGCGGAGGTTGACGAAGGCCTCGGAGAGCACCGAGAGGGCCTCGGGGACGGCGTCGCCCTGGGGGTAGGTCTGCATCAGCCGGTTGAGCTCCTGCACGCCGGAGGCGGCGCGGTTCTCGGCGATGAGGCAGCGGGCCTGGAGGAGGAGGGCGTCGTCGGCGAGCGGGTCTTGCGCGGCGCGGGTGAGCAGCGTCTGCGTGAGGAAGCGCGAGCGCGCGTACTCGCGGCCGTCGAACGCGGCGCGGGCCATCGCCATGAGCTGCGCGTTGTCCGCGGGGATCTGCGACGGGTCGACCTGCGGCGCGATGCCGATGCGCCGCTCGGCGGCGGTGAGCCGGGTGTCGAGCAGGGTGCGGGCCTGGACGGCCTCGTCGAGGGCGTGGCGGAGGTCTTCGAGGGCGCCGTTGAGCGTGCGGAGGCGCTCGTCCATCGCGTCGAAGCGGGTGCCGAGGTCGGCGAGGTTGCGCGTCTGGGCGCGGGCCTGCTCGAGCTGCTCGTTGAGCGTTCGCACCTGCGAGGTCGCCTGGTCGACGGCCTGCTGGAGCTGCTCGCGGCGCTGCCGGTCGTTGTTCTCGAGGGCGCCGAGGCGGCGCTCGAGCTCGCCCTTGACGCGGTCGTGCTCGCTGGAGGTGACCCAGCAGGCCGGGAGCAGGGCGGCGAGGAGGGCGCAGGTCGCGAGGGGGTGGCGGCGGGGTGCGTTGCGCATCGTCGGTGGTGGCGTCAGGGGCGGAGGCGGAAGTCGACGCGGCGGTCGCGGCGCCACCCGGCCTCGTCGGTGCCGGAGGCGAACTCCGACCCCTCGGAGGAGACCGCGAGGCGGTCGGGCAGGAGCCCGAGGGAGATCATGTAGCGCTGGACGACGCGGGCGCGGCGCTCGCCGAGGGCGAGGTTGTACTCCGTGGTGCCCCGCGGGTCGGCGCGGCCGATGAGCACGTAGCGGGAGCTGCGCTCGCGCTGGATGCACTCGACCGCCCGCTGGAGCGTCCCGCGCGCCTCGTTGGAGAGCGTGACGTCGTCGAACTCGAAGAGCGGCGGCTCGAAGGTGCACTGCGCCCCGCGGTTGTCGTTGGGGTCGGTGTCGGGCGCCACCTCGGCGATGCAGTGCCCGGCCTCGCAGCGCCGGCCCTCGCCGCAGGGGCGGACGGAGTCGCACTCGGGGCGCGCGACGCAGCGGTGGTTGTCGCACACCTGACCGACGAGGCAGTCGTTGTCGCCGTCGCAGGCGTTGACGCCCGCCACGCAGCGGTTGCGGAGGCAGGTCTGGTCGGCCCCGCAGTCCTCCGTGGTGCGGCACTGCTGGCAGCGGCGCTGGACGCAGAACTCGCGGCGGCCGTTGCGCTGGCAGTGCTGGTCGTTCTCGCAGTTGGGGTACTCGGGGCCGCTCGTGCACCCGGCGGCCCCCGCCAGCGCCCAGGCCAGGGCGCCCAACACCATGCCGTGGAGGCCGCGCGAAATCATGTCGCCGAGGGGCGTAATGCTTTTCGCCGCGGGTTGTCAATGTTGGAGCCGCGGGAGCGATGTGTGCTACGGGGCGACGCGACGCCGATGGCCCCCGAACGCTCCCCCTGGCTCGACGGCCCGAAGGCCCGGCGCATCCTGGCGCTGGCCGGGCCCGTGATCCTCGCGATGCTCACCCAGACGGGCGTGAACATCGTGGACACCTACTTCATCGGCAAGCTGCCGCGCGCGGTGGCGAGCGACGGGCAGTCCGCGCTGACGCCGTCGCTGATGTTCCTGTGGGCCGTCGGGGGCTTCCTCTCGGCGGTGTCGGTGGGGACGCAGGCGACGACGGCGCGGCGCTTCGGGGAGCAGAAGCACCCGGAGGCGGGGGCCGTCCTGCCCAACGCCATGGCGATCGCGCTCGTCGGGGGCGCCCTCGGGGCCCTGGTCGGGTGGTTCGCGCTCCCGTCGGCCTTCGGGCTCCTCTCGGACAACCCCAACGTCATCGCCCTCGGCACCGCGTACTCGCGCTGGCGCTTCCTCGGCATCGCCTCGATGGCCGCCACCGCGGCGTGCAAGGCCTTCTACGACGGCATCGGCGTCACCCACCTCCACCTCGTCGCCGCCGTGGTGATGAACGTCGTCAACCTCACCCTCTGCTGGGTGCTCATCTTCGGGCACTTCGGCGCGCCCGCGATGGGCGTGGAGGGGGCGGGCCTCGCCGCGTGCATCTCCACCTGGATCGGCCTCGCCGTGATGGTCGCCTTCACCCTCCGCGCCGGCGACCGCCACCGCTTCCGCTTCTACCGCGCGGGCGTGCTGTCGTGGACGACCGTGAAGCAGCTCCTCAAGCTCTCGGTGCCGGGCGGCGTCGCGACCAGCGTGGTGATGTTCGGCTTCCTGCTCTTCACCAAGGTGGTGGGGCGCATCGACGCGCAGGCGATGGCCGCGGGCGCGAGCCACTCGTACAACGGCGCCGCCACCACGATCATCATTGAGGTGCTGAGCGCCACGTTCGTCTCGTGCCTCGCCTTCGGCACCGCCACGGCGACGCTGGTCGGGCAGAGCCTCGGCCAGGGCCAGCCCGACCTCGCGGCCCGCTACGCCTGGACGAGCGTGAAGCTCGGCGCGATCATCTTCGGCGCGATCGGGCTCGGGATGTTCTTCTTCCCGACGCAGGTGCTCGGGGTCTTCTCGCACGAGCCCGAGGTGGTGGCGGTGGGCGCGGTGCCGATGCGCATCGTCGCCACGATGGGCCCGATGATCGCCGCGGCGATGATCCTCACGCAGGCCCTCTTCGGCGCGGGCGAGACCCGCTACGTGATGATCGTCGAGATGGGGCTCCACTTCCTCGTGCTCGTCCCCACGGCGTGGCTCCTCGGGATGGTGCTCGGCCTCGGGCTGCCCGGCGTGTGGGCCGCGGCGGCGATCTACGCCTTCGCGCTCGCGGGCTTCATGGCCGCGAAGTTCGCCGGCGGCTCGTGGAAGCACCTCGACGTGTAGGGCGGCGGGGCGGCGCGGTGGTAGCGTCGCCGCGCGCGGAGCCGCCGGGTGACGACGGAGCCCGCGCGAGGGAGTCGACGGCCCGATGAGCGACGAGAGACCGATGTTCGAAGACGGCGACGCGTACGAGCGGATGATGGGGCGGTGGAGCCGCGAGGTGGGGCGGGACTTCCTCGCGTGGCTCGCGCTGCCGAAGGGGCTGCGGTGGCTCGACGTGGGGTGCGGCACCGGCGCGTTCACCGTCGAGGTCATCGCGCGCGAGGCCCCTGCGACCGTGCACGGCATCGACCCCTCGCCGGCGCAGGTCGCCTTCGCGCGCAAGCGGGCCGGCGCGGAGGCGGCGGTGTTCGACGTCGCGGACGCGCAGTCGCTGCCCTTCGAGGGCGACCGCTTCGATGCGGCGGCGATGGCGCTCGTGCTCGCCTTCCTGCCCGACCCCGCGCGCGGCGTCGCGGAGATGGCGCGCGTGGTACGCCCCGGCGGCACGGTCGCCGCGTACATGTGGGACCTCGCGGTCGGCGGCTCCCCGACGGGCCCGCTGCACGCGGCGATGCGCGCGTCGGGCCTCGGGGCCGCGCAGCCGCCGAGCGCCGCGGCGTCGTCGCTCGACGCGATGCGCGCGCTGTGGGCCAACGCGGGGCTCGCGGACGTCGAGACGACGGTGATCCGCGTCGTGGTTCGGTACGAGAGCGTCGACGAGTTCTGGTCGGTGAACACGCGGGGCGTCGGCCCGGCCGGGGCGAAGATCGCGGCGCTGCCCGAGGCGGACCGCGCGCGGCTCCGCGAGGCGCTGCGCGAGCACCTGTCGGTTCAGCCCGACGGGTCGGTGGCGCACGAGGCCGTCGCCAACGCCGTGCGCGGTCGTGTCGCGCGGTGAGCGGACACCAGCCCTACGCGCTCGTCGGCCTCTCCCGCGCCCACCCGTGGCTCCACTTCTTCCGCGACGCGGACGAGCCGGGCGCCCCGCCCGCCGGTCGCCAGCGAGCGCCTGAACGGAGCCGTTGAACCGGGGCCTCCGCGCGCAGGGCGCTCTGGGCCCCTCACTCGCCGGCGGTCATCGCCAGGAGCACGCCGAGGATGCGGTCGACGTGCTGGATGGGGTGCTGCGAGAGGTCGACCTCCGCGCCCCCGCCGTCGAGCCGGAGGAAGCGCCACAGGTCGCCGGTGGTCACCGCGCCGTGGACGACGGGCACCGGGTGCTTGCGCGCGGCGTTGAAGGCCCGCGCCGCCACGTGCTCGGCGAGGCACTGCGCGATGCCGGCGCGCATGTTCTCGTTCTTGGCCTCGACGACGGCGACGACGGGGGCCTCCACCGTGAGCTGCTCGGGCGAGCGCGCCAGGAGCCAGTCACAGAGGCCCACCAGCCCACGCGCCGGGTCGACCGTGAACTCCGTGCCCGAGAAGAGCGACACCGCCCCCGCCCTCCGCCGCCGCACCTCCAGCAGCACCGGCGCGATGATGAACTCCGACCGCGCCTTCTCCGTGCCGATCGCCAGCGCGAGGGGGACGTTCTCGCGCAACTGCTCGACGAGCGCCGCGCTCGGCGCCACCGGCGGCACCGCGGCGTAGAGGTCGACCGTCTCGCGCACCGTGACGCCGAGCTTCTGCTTCACGTCGTCGAGGGTGAACCGGTCGTAGGCCATGGCGCCAGCGTAGCGCCTTCGGCCGCCGCGCAGGAAGCGTTCGGGGCGCCGGGCGCAGGAGCCGCGGCGAGCGTTACGCCCGACGACCGTTTCACGCGCGCCATTCGGACTCTGTCCCTCGCGTACGCACGTGTACGATCGATCCCTGTGGACAACCTCCGCGCCGTGATCCTGCTCGTCCCCGTCATCGCGGGCTGCGCCGAAGCCCACGCGCAGCCTCGCCGCGACGCGGGCGCGCGCACTTCGCTCGGTGCTGTCCGCACGCGGTCGCGGGGCCTCGTCTTGCTCCTCGGCGACGCGGGGATTCCGCCGGCGTTCCTGGACTCTACGAACAACGACACCGCCGACATCCTGGCGTCCGCCGCGGCGGTGACGACCCCGGTCGGTCCTGTCCCCGCGGCTGGAGAGGGCCTCGGTCGGTTGGGTGCTCCCGCCAGCGACGGGCACTTCGACGACCCCACACGCCTCGCGGGCGTTCCCCTCGGAGAGGCGCGGTCGTGGCTCGCCGTGGCGGGCGGCTGGGCTCATCGCTGCCTCGAACGCGTGCGCGACGTGCCGCCCTTCGAAGCGCCGGTTCGCTTCACGGTGGCCCGCGACGGCTCGGTGACGGGGGTGACGGCGGAGGGCGCGCCCGAGGGCGGCGTTCGGTGCCTCGTGGAGGGCTTCGGCCACGCGCGCTTCCGCCCCGTCGCGACGCCCGCGGAACTCCTCGCGCGTTACCGCTACACCGTGCGCGTGTGGCCTTCGCGCACCACGCGGGACGCCGGCGCGCCCCCTCACGCCCTGCGCTGACGGAAGGCCGCAGCGCCCATCCGCCGCACGTTGCCCGCCACCACGCGCCACGGGCTGAGCTCGGGCGCCGACGGTTCGCCCCGGGCGAGGCGCGCGAGCTGGGCCTCGTACCAGGTGACGTCGAGCGTCATCGCGCGGTCGACCACCGACACGCCCGTGGTCACGCGCGGCAGCGTCACCGCCGTCGTTGGGTCGCGCAGGATCCGCGCGGGCAGGTCGGGCCACACCGCGAGCGTCCTCGCGAGGCCCACCATGTCGATCGCCCCGCCCGCGAGCGCCTCGCGCATCGCGGGCCCCGAGCGGAAGCCGCCGGTCACCGCCAGCGGCGCGGTCGTTCGCGCCCGAACCTTCTCCGCGAACGCGAGGAAGTACGCCTCCCGCGCGCGGGTGCTGTCCTTCATCGCGCCCGTCATCGCGGGCGCCTCGTAGGTGCCGCCGGAGATCTCGATGAGGTCCATCCCCTCCGCGGCGAGCGCGTCGACCACGGCCATCGACTCGTCTTCGGTGAAGCCTCCGCGCTGGAAGTCCGCCGAGTTGAGCTTGATGCCCACGGGAAACTCCGCGCCCACGCGCGCCCGGATCGCGCGGTACACCTCGAGCACGAAGCGCCGGCGGTTCTCGGCGCTGCCGCCCCAACGATCCTCCCTCACGTTGTGCCGCGGCGACAGGAACTGGCTCACCAGGTACCCGTGCGCCCCGTGGATCTGCACGCCGGTGAAGCCGAACTCCTTCGCGCGCCCCGCGGCGTAGGCGAAGCGCTCGACGACGCCCTCCACCTCCCCGTCGGTGAGCGCGCGCGGCGGGTTGAACGCGAGCTTCAGCTCGCTCGTGTAGGGGACGGCCGACGGCGCCACGGGCTCGCGCGAGAGCACCGACGGCGACTGCTTGCCCGGGTGGTTGAGCTGCATCCACACGTGCGCCCCGTCCGCGCGGCCCGCCTCGGCCCAGCGCGCGAAGGGGGCAGGGTCGCTCGCGGCGTCGAGGGCGACGTTGCCGGGCTCGCCGAGGGCGGTCCGGTCGACCATGACGTTGCCCGTCACCTGGAGGCCGACGCCGCCGCGGGCCCACGTCCCGTAGAGCGTCGCGTGGCCCTCATTGGGGTCGCACGAGGGGGCCGCGAGGCACTCGCTCATGGCGGACTTCATGAAGCGGTTACGGATGCTCGTACCGCAGGGGAGGCGGAGGGGGGAGGCGAGGTCGGGGGTCACGCGGGCGGCGCTACACCGCGCGCGCGGGGATGGTCAACGGTGCGCGTGGGGAATCTTCAGCGCAGCGCGCGGACGGCGGCGAGCACCTCGCCCGCGTGGCCGTCGACCCGGACGTTGGGGAAGACGCGTGCGACGCGCCCGTCGCGGCCGATGACGAAGGTGGCGCGCGGCGCGACGCCGCCGGCGGGGTCGAGCCCGAAGGCCCGCGCGAGGCGCCCCTGCGGGTCGGCGATGAGCCCGAAGGGGAGCTGGTGGTGCGAGGCGAACGCGTCGTGCGCGGCCTTGGTGTCGGTGCTCACGCCCACCACGTCGGCGCCGGCGTCGTTGTACTCGCGGAAGGCGTCGCGGAAGGAGCACGCCTCGCGCGTGCAGCCCGGCGTCTCGTCGCGCGGGTAGAAGTACACCACCAGCGCGCGGGGGCGCGGCCCGGCGGCGCTCTCCACCACCCAGCCGTTGTGCGCGGTCGCGCGGAACACGGGCGCCGCGTCGCCGGCCGCGAGCACCGTCGCGCGCGCGGGCGAGCTCACCTCCAGCTCGGGCGCGGCCGCGGACACGTCGGGCCCTGCGTCGGGGGCGAGCGCGACGGGCGCGGGCGGCGTGACGGGCGCGGCGGGCGGTGGCTCCTGCGCGGCGGGCGCGGGCGCGGGGGCCGGCGTGCTGCGGCACGCGAGGGCGGCGAGGGCGAGGGCGATAAGGGTGCGGTTCATCACGGCGTGGGATGCTCGCAGATCGCGCGGCGGGTTCGAAGCGTCGTCACCACGCGGCAGGGAGCGCGACCCGGTACGACGCGCCGGCGACCGTGACGTCGAGTGAGCGCGCACCGGGAGGCCCTGGCGGCACGAGGACGTGGCGCTCGTCGCTGTCGGCGAGGGGCGCGGACTCCGCGGTGGCGCGCGCGAGGACGCGTCCGGCGGCGTCGCGCCAGGCGAGCGAGGCGGCGCCCGCGGCGGGCGGCTCGTCGAGCCCGTCGAGCCACTCGGGTGTGAGCGACGCGCCGACGCGGAGCACGCGGTGGCGAACGGGTGCAGGGGAGGGCGCCGCGAGGCCGCGCGTGGAGGCGACGCCGTTGACGGCCGTGACCCACTCCCAGATGCCGCCGTAGGTGTAGTCGGAGATCCACACGGGGCGGCAGTAGCCCATCAGATCGAAGGCGGTCGGGCGCAGGAAGGTGCGGCTCCGCTCGTCGTAGCCCCACACGCCGACGGCCCCGTTCTCGTAGGGGAACTCGCCGTCGGCGCCCGCCACGTCGCCGCAGGGGGCGTGCGCGCGGCCGTGGGCGTGGCCGAGCTCGTGGGTGAAGGTCCGGGCGTCCTCGGCGCCGCCGAAGCCGACGCCCGACGCGACGCGCCCGAGGCGGTCGGCGGGGCCCGACGGGAGGTAGGCCTGGCCGAGCACGCAGCGCCCCTGGCAGTACTCGCCCTCGGAGTCCGTGGGCGTCACCATGCCGTAGTAGTACCGGGTCGCGGGGGCGCCGTCGCTCGCGCGGAGCGTGCGGAGGGTCGCGAGGATGGCGCCGAAGTCCACGTTGCCGGAGGGAAGGAGCCCGCGCGCCCACGAGACGGGCTCGCGGACGTCGATGCGAACCTCGCGGACCGGGTACATCGCGCGGAGCGACGCGCGCAGGTCTTCGAGCTGGAGCGCCGCGAGCTCGGGGACGCGCCCGGAGCGGTCGACGTCCCAGCGGAGCGGCACGATGGTGACCTCGATGGGGCCGCCGTCCATCGCGCGGAGCGCGTGCCCGCCGCCCGCCGCGGGGAAGCGCGCGGGGTCGGCGACGCCGTCGGCCTCGGGGCCTCCGCCGGGCGTGAGCAGTCGGACGGAGAGCGCGGTGTCGGGCCCCACGGATTCGTCGGGCAGGCGGAAGGTGAAGAGCGTCGCGGGCTGCGCGTCGCGCGACGCCGACTCGATGCGCTTGCGGTCGTGCACGACGACGGCGCGACCGCCGGTTCGCGCGGTGAGCTCGGCGTCGACCTCGACGGGCTCGTAGCCGGCCTCGGGGCGCACGTACACGCGCACGGCGAGGGCCCTGCCCGCGATGATCGGGAGCACCCTCGGTGACACCACGGCGCCGTCGGCGAAGAGCGGGACGCGCACGGATTGGAAGGCCGCGACGTCGGTGATGGTGAGCGCCCGCGCGAGGCCCGGTGGGAGCGCGGGCTCCTCGGCGACGTCGTCCGCGGACGCGTCGGGCGCGTCGGCGGCGTCGCCGGGCGCGGCGGGGGCGACCGTCTGCGCGCAGGCGGAGAGCGTGAGGGCGAGGAGGAGGCGGAGGCGCGGGGGCATCGAGGGGCGCGGACTCTACCGCATCCCCCGGCGCGCTACTCGCGGTGGTGGCGGCGGTGGTGGCGGTGGTGGCGCTCGCCGCCCGCGGGCGTGCGGGCTTCGTTCGCGGGCGCTTCGCCGGCCGCGGGCTCGGCGTCGCGGCGGTGGCGGCGGTGGGGGCGGCTGGCGGGCGCGGTGGCGGCGTCGCGGTGGCGCCCGTGGCGGCGGCGACGGCGCGCGGTGCCGGGCTCGTCGGCGGCGACGGCGGCCTCGGGCTCGGGCGCCGGGCGCGCGATCGGCGCGGCGGAGTCGTCGATGACCACGCGGTCGCGGCCGTGCTCCGTGATGAGCTCGGCGACCTTCGCGAGGAGCGCGCGGCGGCGCAGCTCGTACTGCTCGACCTGGTGCTCGCTGAGGAGGCGCGGCGTCGCGTGGACGGTGCGGCGCGCGAGGGCGGCGCCGGGCGCGCGCTCGATCGCGGCGAGGAGGCTCGCGGGGATGCGCCGGAGGCCGTCGATGCCGCCGCGGTCGAGGCGGACGAGGTTCTCGATGTACCAGCCGCGGTTGTTGTCGCGGAAGACGAGGTCGCCGCGCTCGTCCTGGGGGACGTTGGCGGAGTTCCAGCGGTCGAAGTTCGCCTGGAGGTAGTCGAAGGCGATGAGGGCGGCGATCTGCGTGGCGCGGGTGCGGTGCTCGGCGGGGATCTCGCGGCGCGGGTCGAGCCACGGGTTCCACTGGTCGCGGGCCTCCGCGGTGTGGAGGTTGGTGCGGCGGAGCACGGGCATCCAGAAGATCGCCGCGCCGTCGACCGTGCCGTCGCGGTTGACCTCGAGGTTGGCGTCGCGCAGGAAGCCGTCGAGCGCGCTTACGGGCACCCGCCGCGCGACGGCCGGCGGCACGCGCCCGTCCATCCCGAGCAGCCGCGCGAGCTCGTAGCCCGCCACCTCGTGGATCCACCAGTCGTGCTCGCCCTGGCGCGCGGGCTTGAAGGCCATCTCGATCCCGTCGCCGAGGTCGCAGTGGAAGACGAGCGTGCTGCTGTTGAAGCGCTCGATCACCCGGAGCACCGGGCGCGTCGCCATCTCGTGCAGCAGGTCGTCCTCGGCGTGGCCGCGGAAGGTGCGGAGCGCGGGCGCGTCGTTCGAAGCGGTGGCGCTCGCGGCCGCGGGCGTCGGCTCGGGCGAGGGGGCCGTGGGCTGCGCCGGGCCGGTGCGCTCGGGGGCCGTCGCCGCCACCGACTCCGGGCTGCGCGCCGCGACCTCCGCGTGCATCGCCGGCGGGAGCGTCTGCGCGATCGCGACCGGCGCCACCGACTGGGCGCACACCGCGAGGGAGAGGGCGAGCAGCCTGGCGTTCATCTTGTTCCTCCTGTCGCCCATCAACGGAAGCGCCTCCTCGGAGCTTGACCCGAAAAGCCTACCATCCGGCCGTCCGCCGCCGTGAATCTCCGACGAACGGGTGCGCGTTTCCGCCCGGGGCGGAACGGGCAGGAAAGCCCTTCGCCCCAGCGCTCTGCGCAGGAAAACCCGGGTGCGGCGCGGGAGAGCTCCGGGGCGCGTCAGTTCCAGTGGGCGCGCTGCCAGTCGCGGCGACGCTCCTCGCGGGCCTCGGCGTACTCGATGCCCTCCTTCGTCACGATGAAGCGCACGAAGCCTTTGCCTCGCGGCGTCTCCAGCTCCGCTTCGTAGCCGGGGCCCCCGAAGGTGCCGATCACCAGCTCCTTGCGCAGCCGCCGCACGACCCCGAGCGCGACGGACTCGTCGGTGAGGTCCTCGGCGTCGGCGTCGGCGCGGTGGAGCTTCACCGCGGTCTGGTAGAGCCGCAGGCTGAGCGCCGGCGGCAGCGAGACCGTGCTCTGGAGCACCGCGATCAGCCGCCAGGCGACGTCCTCCTCGCGGCTCACGGCGCGCCCCGCCGCGCGGCGACGGCGCGCCCGTACACCGCGACGAGGCGCTCGGCGGCCGCGGCCTCGTCACCCGCGTCGCCCTCCCACCACACGTCGAGCGCGCGCTCGCGGAACACCGGGTCGAGGCCCCCGCCGCCCTCCGCCGTGACGAGGCGCTCGGCCGACGCGCGCGTCGTCGCCGTCACCGCGTGCGCGTGCCGCAGCGCGCCCTTCAGCAGGTTGACCGCGCCGAACTCCTCCACCGACCGCGCGTGCAGCACCTCCGCGCCGAGCTGCGTCACCTTGAACTCCTCCGCCGAGAAGCGCCCCTGCTGCGCGACGTCGTGGACGGTGAGCACCCCCGCGGTGCGCGCCAGCATCGCGCGCCGCTCGATCGTGTCGAGGTAGATGGGCGCGAGCGCCGTCGGCCAGTCGTGCGCGTGCACCACGTCGGGCGTCCACCCGAGGTGCCGCGTGAGCTGGAGCGCGCCGCGCGAGAGGAAGGCGAAGCGCGCGAGGTTGTCGTGCGCCGCGCCGCCCGGCGGGTCGTAGAGGTACGGCCGGTCGAAGAGCACCTCGTGGTCGAGCAGGTACACCGGCACGTCCGTGCCCGGCACCGCGGCGTCGTACACCGCGCACCACGCCTCGCCGTCGCCGAGCGGCACCGCGAGCGGCGCGAGGTGGCGCGACATCCCGTCGAACGACACGGGCGAGACCCACCCGTAGCGCGGGATAACCACGCGCGCGTCGACCCCCCGCGCCCGCAGCGCCGCCGGCACGCGCGCGACGAGGTCGCCGAGGTCGCCCTGCCGCGCGAAGGGCGAGCACTCCGACGCGACCCACAGCACACGCAACGCTCTCTCCATGGCGGCGCGGGAGACTACTCCAGATCGCGCGCCGCCGCGCCCGATGCGTCGCCAGATTTGGGGTTGCCGCGGCCGCGCGCGGTCGTGTAGCGTCCGCGCCGTCGTCGCGCCGGGGCTCCGCTCGCGGAGGGCGGGAGGCCCCGCGTCGCGCACGTTCGGCACCGTCACACCCCACCGGAGAAGCACATGGCAGTCTCACTTTCGAAGGGCGGCAACATCTCTCTCAGCAAGGAGGCGCCCGGCCTCAAGGCGATCGTGCTCGGGCTGGGCTGGGACGCGCGGGCGACCGACGGCCAGTCGTTCGACCTCGACGCCAGCGCCTTCCTGCTCAACGCCAACGGCCGCGTGCGGTCGGACGCGGACTTCATCTTCTACAACCAGCTCCGCTCGGCCGACGGCGCCGTCGAGCACACCGGCGACAACACCTCGGGCGCCGGCGAGGGCGACGACGAGAGCATCAAGGTCGACCTCACGCGCGTCGCCGCCGACATCCAGCGCATCGCCGTCACCGTCACCATCCACGACGCCGAGGCGCGCCGGCAGAACTTCGGCATGGTGTCCAACGCCTTCATCCGCGTCGTCAACGCCGTCGACCAGAAGGAGGTCGCCCGCTACGACCTCTCCGAGGACGCCTCCACGGAGACCGCGATGATCTTCGGCGAGCTCTACCGCCACGGCAACGACTGGAAGTTCCGCGCGGTGGGCCAGGGGTTCGCCGGGGGCCTCGGGCCGCTCGCGCGCAACTTCGGCGTCAACGTCTAGCGCGCGCCCCTCACGGGCGCGCCGAGGAGCCACGGCGATGCAGTTTCAACGCGGACAGAAGTCCAAGCTCTCCGACCTCACGCCGTCGACCCAGCTCGAGGTCGCGCTCGACCTCGGCGTGCCCCCCGGGGTCTCCATCGACCTCGCGTGCTTCGGCCTCGACGCGCAGGGCAAGCTCTCCGACGACCGCTACTTCATCTTCTACAACCAGAAGACGTCCCCCTGCGGCGCGCTCGCCGTCGCGGGGGGCGCGGGCGCTGGCTCGGAGGTGTTCCGCGTCGACCTCGGGCGCCTGCCGCCGACGATCAAGAAGCTGGTGTTCGTCGCCACCATCGACGGCGAAGGCACCATGTCGAAGCTCGGGCCGAGCCGCCTCTCGCTGCGCGCGCCCGCTGAGGTGGCGACGTACCCCTTCGCGGGCGGCGAGTTCGGCGCCGAGAAGGCCGTGATGGTGGCCGAGCTCTACTTCAAAGACCTCTGGCGCGTCGCCGCCGTGGGGCAGGGCTTCAACGGCGGCCTCTCCGCGGTGCTCGCACACTTCGGCGGCCAGGAGGTGAAGCCCGCCGCCGCGCCGCCCGCGCAACCGCCGCCGCCCGCGCAGCCGCCGCACGCGCGCACGATGGAGATGCCGGGCCTCCCGCCGGTGCCGGCGCAGTCGCCCAACCCCTACCTCCCGCCGCAGGGAGCGCCGCCCGCGCCGCCCAACCCCTACGGCCCGCCGCCGCAGGGAGCGTTCGGCGCGCCCCCGTCGCAGCAGCCCAACCCGTACGGCCCGCCACCGCCGCAGGGCAATCCCTACGGCCCGCCGCCTCCGCAGCCCAACCCGTATGGGCCTCCGCCTCCGCAGGGCGGTGCGTTCGGCGCGCCTCCGTCGCAGCAGCCCAACCCGTACGGCCCGCCGCCTCCGCAGGGCAATCCCTACGGCCCGCCGCCGCAGCAGCAGGGGGCGAACCCCTTCGCGCAGCCCAACCCCTACGCGCCCGCGGGCAACCCCTTCGGTCAGCCCAACCCCTATGCGCCGCAGGGCGCACCGCCGATGGGGGTGCCGCAGGGTGCTCCGCCGCAGGGCGCTCCGCCGATGGGCAACGCCGGCACGAGCGCGCCGCCCGCCGCGCCGCCTGCGGGGCCCGCGAAGGTGTCGCTCGACAAGCGGGGCGCGAGCTCCGCGGTCAACCTGAAGAAGGGCGGCGGCGTCCAGGCGGTCCACATCAACCTCAACTGGAACCGCCCCGAGGCCGCCAAGGGCATCATGGGCTTCCTGCGCGGGACGCCCGAAGCGGCAGACCTCGACCTCGGCTGCATGTACCGCATGAAGGACGGGATGAAGGGCGTCATCCAGCCCCTCGGCGAGCGCTTCGGCTCGCGCACGCACCCGCCCTACATCTTCCTCGACAAGGACGACCGCAGCGGCGCCTCCAGCGACGGCGAGAACCTCTACATCCTCCGCCCCGACCTCATCGACCTCGTCGTGGTGTTCGCGATGATCTACGAGGGCACGGCCACCTTCGCCACCGTCGGCGCGCGCCTCACGCTCAAGGACGAGGGCGGCGCCGAGGTGTTCGTCCCGCTCAACAACCCCGACCCCCGCAACACCTTCTGCGCCGTGGCCTCCATCCGCCCCGAGGGGGGATCGATCCGCGTGACGAAGGAGGAGCGCTACTTCTTCGGCCACAAGGAGTGCGACGCCCAGTATGGCTTCGGCTTCCGCTGGGTGGCCGGGAGCAAGTAGGGGCGCGCCGCCTGCCATGCGCCCCCTCGTCGTCGGCCAGCGCCTCCCCGTCGGCGACCTCACCGCGAAGGACGTCCTCGAGATCGCCGTCACCCTCGACGAGCCGCCCGCCGGCGGGCGCTGCGTCCTCGCGCTCTGCGTCGACGCCGCGCAGGCCGTCGTCGGCGGCGACGAGGTCGTCTCCTCCGCGAAGCCTGCCAGCCGCTGCGGCGGCGTCACCTGGAGCGACGACCCCCGCGGCGCACGCGTCACCCTCCGCCTCGCGCAGATCGCGCCCAACGTCGACCGCGTCATCCTCGCGCTCGCCTTCCTCGGCCACGGGGCGAAGGGCCCGACGGACGCGTCGTCGCTCCGCAACGGGCGCGTCACCGTGAGCGCGGGCGGCGCGGCGGTGGCGGGCTACGACGTCGTTGTGGGCGACGGGACGCACCGCGCGCTGTGCTTGATCGAGGTGTACCGCAAGGGCGCGTGGCGCATCACGGTGCCCGGCGGCGGCTTCGTCGGCGGCGTGGTCGCGTTGCTCAGCAACTACCGCGCGCACCCGGACATCGGCCGCACGCTGGAGAGCCGCAACAGCAACCCCTTCGGGATGCCCTTCCCGCCGCCCTCGCTGCCGCCCTCGCCGTCCTCGTCCTCGTCGTCGGGCGGCGGACGCGTGGCGCCGCGCGCGCTCAAGCTCCCGGGCAACTGGCCCGGCGGGGTCAACCCCGTGGTGCCCAAGGACGTCCTCGGCGCGGTCGGGATGATCGTGATCGAGAGCCGGCGCGACGGCGTCTGCACGGGGACGGGCTTCGCGGTGTCGCCCGGCGGCCTGGTGGTCACCTGCGCGCACGTGGTCGAGGGGGCGGACTCCGGGCACTTCGTCGGGCAGTCGGAGGGCCCGCGTCACTTCGAGGTGCTCGACACGGCGCCGCACTCCGACCTCGCGCTGCTCCGGGTGACCGACGGCGTCGGCTTCGAGCGCTGGATGATGCTCGAGCGGCCCGGCGCGCAGCCCGACCTCGGCGACGCGGTGGGCATCCTCGGGTACCCCCTCAGCACCACGCTCGGCGCGTCGGTGTCGTACTGCCAGGGGATCGTCAACAGCGTGAGGTCGAGCCGCGACGGGCAGCGCGTGCTCCAGATCGACGCGGGCGCGGCGCCGGGGTCGAGCGGGGCGCCGGTGTTCTCGCGGGAGTCGGGGCGCGTGCTGGGCGTGCTCACGAGCGGCCTGCGGATGGACGCGGGCGGGATGCACATCAACTTC
This sequence comes from Polyangiales bacterium, assembly GCA_046351555.1. Lineage (GTDB taxonomy): Bacteria > Myxococcota_A > Polyangia > Polyangiales > CAISKJ01. The sequence continues at coordinate 358 of JAXLYI010000042.1, read as the reverse complement.
GCGGTCGACGTGGGCAACCTCTGGGCGCGCGAGTGGTTCCGCGCGACGGGCGGGTGAGGGCGGCATAGCGACGGAGGAGTCGGGCCTCGCGCGGCCCGCGCTGTCGCCCAGGGGTTCGCAGTGATCCCCCGCATGCGTCCTGCGTCCATCCCCCGCTCGCCGAGCCTCGCGGCCTCCATCCCCCGCTCGCCGAGCCTCGCGCGTTGCCCCCTTCCCCCGGCGCAGGAAGCGCCAGGGGAAGGGGCACTGTCGCGACGAGGACCCACCGACGCCGGGCCATCGAGACGCCATGAGCACCAGACACCGAGACGCCACGAGCACCAGACACCGAGACGCCACGAGCACCAGACGCCGAGAC
>JAXLYI010000041.1:0-103169 GCA_046351555.1 Polyangiales bacterium | reverse complement strand
AGGAAAGTCGGCTGAGAGGTAACTGAAGTCTATGGGCAACTGCATACGCCAGGATCGCCGTCCGAGAGGTCGAAGCCGCTCGCCCCGATAGCCGTAGAGCATCATCAGAGGGCCGCTGGATCCCGCAGATCCCACAACGTACATCAAGAGGTCCGTGTTTCCGTCACCGTCCATGTCTCCGGCCGAGAATGATCTGATACGGAAGGAGCCGGCGAGCTCGGCCTCGGGGAGCTGGACCGTCAGCAGGGGCTCCGGGGTCAGCCCGTCCGGCGTGCCGAAGAACACATCGACCACCCGCCCCCGAAGCGGGTCACCATCCACCAGCCGAGGCATCGGCAGGTCGTCGTAGCCGTCGCCGTTGAAGTCGAGGATACGCCCGAGGGTGGTGTCGACCTCGGTGTCCCGGCGGCGCACCTGGAAGAGCCAGGTCGCGCTCGTCCACGCCACCGCCCCCGCCGCGTCGAGCCCACGCACGCGCCAGAAGGTGAGCCCCGGCGCGAGGCGCGTCGGCGAGCGCCAGGAGCTTCCGGTCACCTCCTCCTGCGCGAGCGGGCGGGTGCAGGAGCGGTCGGTGCAGAGCTCGACGCGCGCTCGGGTCATGCCGGCGGGGAGTTGCCACCGGAGCGTCGGGCGCTGCGACGACACGCGCATCCCGCTGAGTGGCGCGACGAGCCGCGGCGTGGCGATCACCGGCGGCGGGTCGGCGCAGGCGCAGGTGCTGTAGTTGTAGTCGTACTCGCAGGTCTGGAAGCCGCTGCGGCCGTCGGGGCACGCGCACGACTCGATCGCGCCCGGCGTGCACGGCGGGAAGGGGCGGTCGGGCGGCGGCACGTCGGGGAAGAGCGCGGCCACCTCCATGAACCGGAAGGTCACGTCGGGCCGCGCCACGTCCCAGCTCCGGTCGAGGTTCACGTCGTACGAGGCGGGGACGTCCTCATCGGCCACGAAGGGGCCGAGGTCGATGTACTCGAGGTCGGGCCGCACCAGATCCATCGGCACGTCGTGCGCGGCATCGGGCGCGGCGTCGGGGCGCGGTGCGTCCGCGCGGTCGAGTGAGGCATCGGTGCGATCGGGCCGCGCGTCGGCCAGCGTCACGTCCACGGCGCTGTCCCCCGCTTCAGTCACAGCGTCCTTGCGTGCGGCGTCCGGCGTCACCGCAGGGGGCTCGGAGCACCCGACGGCCCACAGCGCGAGCAGCGCTCCCATCGCGAGGATGCGAGTGGCGGTCGGACGTTGCTGTGTGCGTCGGGAGGTCATGGCGCTCTGAATACCACCGTGGTCGTTGCGTCGTCTCGCGAGGCTCCGGCGGCCGGCGGCGCATCCCACGCGCCGCCGGCCCTGGAGGTTCCGCTTCTTCCCGGTCCTCTACCCCCGCCGCGCCATGCCGGTGATGCGGACGGCGGCGGCGTTGGCCCCCGCGGTGACCTCCCAGCGGATGTAGCGGAAGAGGGGCTTGCCGGAGCCGGGGACGGACAGGTAGGCGTTGGCGCTGTTGTTGAACCACGACCCCGCGAAGTTGGCGGCCTCGACCCACTGGGCGTCGTCGGGCTGCAGCGTCATCGAGGTGAGGATGCGCAGGCCCGTCGGCGCGATGCCGGGGACGTCGATCGCGAGGTCGAGGTGGTCGTAGCCCGACACGTCGATCGCCTGCTCCAGCGGTTGCACCTTCGTCGCCGAGGGCGCGACCACCACCGGCATGTCCATCATGTTGATCACGTCTGCCATGACACACGTCTCCTGTGAGTCGCCCGCTTCGTGCGTGCGACCATCGGCGCAATCGCCGCCGCGCGCGCCCCATTGCGCGCCCGCGCGGCGCTTCCCCTTCGTCGTCAATCCCTACGGTGACGTCGGTGACCCGATGGCGCTGCTCCTTGCCCGCAGTCGACCCGTGTCGTTTGTAGCCCCCCCCACTGGCCGCCTGTCCAGTGCCCGCGCGGGAGTTCGGTCGATTTTTGTCAATTGCCTCGAATCAGGCAGCTCGAGGAGAGCGCCGCCCGCCTTCGGCCTGTGGGAAAGCCTGATCGGCGCAACGCATCACAGCGACGCCTTGTTCTATGTGCTTCTCGCGTCCACCGACGCCCTCGCCGCGGTCGCCGCCGACGCATCCATCGTCGCCGGCGGACTGTGCCGTAACTTGCCGCGTGGCAATCTGGCGCCACGTCGTCCCCCGATCGTTCGCGCCTCCGCACGCCCCGCCCCGGAGCACTCCCCGGGACTGCCCTCCCCAACCCGCGGCCCTGCCCTGGGCACTCCCCGGGACTGCCCTCCCCAACTCGCCTCCCTGCCGCCGGCACTCCCAGGGAGTGCTTTCCCAACCCGCCGACCTGCCCCGAGCACTCCCGGGGACTGCCCCGACCACCTCCCGGGGTTGGCGCAGGCACTCCCTGGGAGTGCTCCCGCCAACCCCGCGGGCTGGCCTCGGCACTCCCCGGGACTGCCCTCCCCACCCCTCGCCGTTGGCGCGGGCACTCCCAGGGACTGCCCGCACCACCCCACCGCCCTGCCGACGGCACGCCCGGGGAGTGCCGCGCGGTCGCGCCTCAGCGCCGGCTGCGGCGGGGCGCCGGGGCGCGCGCCTTCGCCTCGAGCTGCTGCGCGCGCGGGAAGAGCACGTTGCCCTCGATGTGCATGTGGAGGACGAGCTCCTTGTCGTAGTCCGCGAGGGCGGCGTAGAGCGCGCGCGTCGCGTCGTCGGCCCCCGCGGGCGTCCGGTAGTTGCCCGTCAGCGCCCGGATCGCCTCGAGCTCGTGGTCGGCCGCCTCGTGCTCGCGCAGGAGCATCCGGCACGGCTCCACCACCGTGTCGAAGAGGGCGGGCGGCGCCTCGCCGGTGTCCTCCAGGGAGATCACGTAGGGGAAGAGGTGGCGCTCTTCGAAGGCGAGGTGCGCGTCGAGCTCGTCGCAGAGCTGCGTCACCGCGCGGGCCAGCTCCCCGTCGGCCGGGCAGAGCTTGCGGAGCACCGCCACGTCACGCCGCGCCTTCGGGTGGACCTCCGCCTCGAGGTGCTCGACCACGTCGGCGAGCGGCATCCGCTCGAAGGAGTCGCCCCAGGCGGGCTCGGCGTCGGGGCGCGCGGCCTCCTCGGCCAGGGCCGCCAGCACCGCGACCGCGTCGGCCCCCACGCGCGCGCTCGCCTCGGCCACCGAGAGGTCGCCGTGGCAGCAGTAGTCGACGCGGTGCCGTTCGAACGCGCGCGGCGCGCCGGGCACGTGCTTGAGGATCTCCCGGACCAGCGTCTCCGGGGCGAGGAGCTCAGGACTCACAGCGAATCACCTCGACGTTGTTCGGAAGAGGGCGCGTGGCGACCACCGCCGCCCGGTTGTTCCCACGGGCGCGCCCGGCACCCACGACGCCTCGCGCGGCAGTGCCGGTGGGGCTCGCCGAGCGCGTCTGCTCGCGGCCCCGAGTGCCGGTGGGGGTCAGTGAACGCGTCTGCTCGCGGCCGAGTGCCGGTGGGCGTCAGTGAACGCGTCTGCTCGCGGCGCCGAGTGCCGGTGGGGGTCAGTGAACGCGTCTGCTCGCGGCGTCGAGTGCCGGTGGGGGTCAGTGAACGCGTCTGCTCGCGGCGCCGAGTGCCGGTGGGGGTCAGTGAACGCGTCTGCTCGCGGCGCCGAGTGCCGGTGGGCGTCAGTGAACGCGTCTGCTCGCGGCGCCGAGTGCCCAGGGTTCGCCCACCCGCCCTCGCTGAGTGGTTTAGGCTCACCCTGGGCAACCTGCATGGGATTGCCCGGTCGGTACCGGGCTCCCAACGAGGCGACGGGGGCGACGTGCAACGCCCGCAACGCGCGCCTGCTCCCGGAATCCGCCACCGGGCGGACAGTCCCATGCAGGTTGCCCAGGGTGGCAGGCCTAAACCACTTAGCGAGGGCGCCTCGGGCAGACCTGGGCACTCGGCGCCGCGAGCAGGCGCGTTCACTGACCCCCACCGGCACTCGGCGCCGCGAGCAGACGCGTTCACTGACCCCCACCGGCACTCGGCGCCGCGAGCAGACGCGTTCACTGACCCCCACCGGCACTCGGCGCCGCGAGCAGACGCGTTCACTGACCCCCACCGGCACTCGGCGCCGCGAGCAGACGCGTTCACTGACCCCCACCGGCACTCGGCGCCGCGAGCAGACGCGTTCACGGGGACGCGTCCGGTGACCTCTGGGCGACGGCGGGTGCCGGGCGCGTTCACGGGGGCACTCATCGCCGCGGAGGATGCCCGAAACCTCCCCCCGCCGCGACCACCTCGTACGCACCGCGCCGGTCGTGCGACCGTGCACGGACGCGCCCCCCTCCCCTCGTGCATCTTGCACGACCGCGCGCCGCCCCGCCCCGCGCAGCGCCCGAACGACGGCACCTCCGCGCCACCGGCACGCGCCGTGGAGAGGGGCCGCGCCGTCATGCGCGCCGCTCGCCTCGCTCCGTTCGCCCTCACCTTCGCCACGTCGCTCGCCTCCGCCGCCGCCCGCGCCCAGTCGAGCCCGGTCGACACGCGCTACCAGCCCGCGGTCACGCCCTTCGCGTTCGGCGATTTCTCCTGGGCGCCGGGCAGCTACGCGCCCGCGGAGACGCCGCTCCACTGGGGCCCCTTCACCGGCGAGGTCCGCCTCGACGTGCCCTACCACTACAGCTTCGCCAACCCCGCGGACGACACCATCTCGGGGTCGAGCGAGGTGTTTCGGCACGGGGAGTTCCAGGTCACGCAGGTCGGCTTCGGTGGGGACTTCTACTACCGCGGCTTCCAGGCGCGGCTGATGACGCAGTTCGGGATGTACTCGCAGACCACGCCCCGCAACGACCCCAGCGCCGCCCGCGGCCAGTGGAACCTCGACGACGCCTACCGCTACGTCTCCGAGGCCTACGTCGGCTACCACGTCGACGCGCTCGCCGGCATCAACGTGCAGGCCGGCATCTTCATGTCGTACGTGGGCCTCTGGGCCTACTACAACTTCGACAACTGGACGTACCAGCCCTCCTACGTCTCGTCGAACACGCCCTGGTTCTTCAACGGCGTGCGCGTGCAGATCCACCCCACCGAGCGGCTCAAGATCGAGCCCTGGCTCGTCAACGGGTGGCAGGCCTACGGGCGCTTCAACAACGCGCCCGGCGTCGGGCTCCAGGTCCGGTGGGCGCCGACCGACTCGCTCGTGATCGTCGGCAACCAGTACTTCGGCAGCGACACCCTCGGGGTGCCCGAGCGGCTGCGCGTCCACACCGACGACAGCGTCATGGCGCGGATCTACAACCGCCCCGACGCGCGCGGCGTGAGCCGCGTGGCCGTGTCGCTCACGCTCGACGCGGGCTGCGAGTTCGGCGACGGCACCGGCAGCGCCCCCGCGGTGAGCTGCGACGACCAGTACTTCCTCGGCTTCATGGCCTACGCGCGGGTGTGGCTCTTCCGCAACGTGCTCGGGGCCACGCTCGGCGGCGGCGCGATCACCAACCCGGGCCGCTACCTCGTGCTCGTGCCGCCGATCAACGGGGCCACCGCGTACTCGGGGACGCCCTATTTCACCGCGGCGAAGGGCGACCGCTTCACCGCGTGGGACGTGCAGATGACCTTCGACGTCATGCCGACGCGCAACATCACGCTGCGCCTCGAGTACAACCACCGCCAGGCCGACGTGCCGTACTTCTCGGGGGCGGGCGGGGTCACGCCGCCGGGCGGCAACCAGGGCGCGCCCGGCTCGATGGTCATGGGCTGGTCGCCCGACCTCGTGAACCGCGAGAACCGCCTCACCCTCGCCCTCATGGGGAGGCTGTGATGACCGACCTCCTCCTCCTCGCCCTCACCCTCGCGCTCTACGCCGGCGCCGCGGGCCTCGTCCGCGCCTTCGATCGGATGTGACGCCGTGGGACTCGACGTGATCCTTGGGCTCGCCGCCGCCGCGGGCCTCACCGCCTACCTCGTCTACGCGCTCGTGCGGCCCGAGAGGTTTTGACCATGACCCCGCGCGCCCTCGCGCTCTTCGCCCTCTTCTTCGCGCTCGTCGCGGCGGCGGCCGTCCCCCTCGGCCGCTACCTCGCCCGCGTCTTCGCCGGTGAGAACTCGCTCACCGCCAGGGTCCTCGGCCCCGTCGAGCGACTCCTCTACCGCGCCGCCGGCGTCGACCCGACGGAGGAGCACGACTGGAAGCAGTACGCCGCCGCGATGCTCGCCTTCTCGGCGCTCACCCAGGTGGTGACGTACGCGGTGATGCGCGCGCAGCGGTCGCTCCCCTTCAACCCGACGCGGCTCGACGGCGTACCGCCGTGGCTGGCCTTCAACACCGCGACCAGCTTCACCAGCAACACCAACTGGCAGAGCTACGGCGGCGAGACGACGATGTCGTACGCCTCGCAGGCCGTCGCCCTCACGAGCCAGAACTTCTTCTCCGCCGCCGCGGGGATGTGCGTCGCCGTCGCCCTCGTCCGCGGCGTCGCCCGCAAGGAGACCGACCGCCTCGGCAACTTCTGGGTCGACCTCGTGCGGGCCCACCTCTACGTGCTCCTGCCGATGAGCGTGCTGCTCGCGCTCTTCCTCGTGTCGCAGGGCGTCGTCCAGACGTGGGAGGGACCCGCGCAGTGGACCACCCTCGACGGCGTCGCGCAGTCGGTGCTCCGCGGCCCGGTCGCCTCGCAGGAGGCCATCAAGCTCCTCGGCACCAACGGCGGCGGCTTCTTCAACGCCAACAGCGCGCACCCCTGGGAGAACCCCACCCCCCTCGCCAACTTCGTCGAGACCTTCTCGATCTTCCTCCTCCCCGCCGCCCTCTGCGTGACGCTCGGCGAGATGACCGGCCATCGCCGCCACGGCGCGGCCGTCCTCGCCACGATGACGGCGCTCTCGCTCGCGGGCGCGCTGGCCCTCGCCCACTTCGAGCAGTCGGGCAACCCCGAGCTCGCCCGCGCGGGCGCCTCGCAAGCCCTCGGGGCGATGCACCCCGGCGGCAACATGGAGGGCAAGGAACTCCGCTTCGGCATCGCCGCCTCCGCGCTCTTCGCCGACGTCACCACCGGCGCGTCGTGCGGCGCCGTCAACGCGATGCACGACAGCTTCACGCCGCTCGGCGGTCTCGTCCCGCTGGTCAACATGATGCTCGGCGAGGTGGTGTTCGGCGGCGTCGGCGCGGGGCTCTACGGGGTGCTGGTGTACGTGCTGCTGGCGGTGTTCCTCGCGGGGCTGATGGTCGGGCGGACGCCGGAGTATCTCGGCAAGAAGATCGACAGCCGCGACGTGCGGATGGCCTCGCTCTACGTGCTCGTCCCGGCCTTCGCGATCCTGCTCTTCAGCGCCCTCGGCGTGGCGACCGAGGCGGGGCGCGCGGGCGTGCTCAACACCGCCGCCGCCGAGCTGCCGGGCGCGCCGTGGCGGCCCCATCCCCACGGGCTCTCGGAGGTTCTCTATGCCTTCACCTCGGGCGCGGCCAACAACGGGAGCGCCTTCGCCGGCCTCACCGCGTACGCCGCCGCCCACCCGGTCTTCTATTCGCTCACGCTCGCGCTCGCGATGTTCGTCGGGCGCTTCCCGCTCATCGTCGCGGTGCTCGCCATCGCCGGCAACATGGCGAAGAAGCGACGCGTCCCGCCGGGCCCCGGGTCGTTCCCCGTCGACGGCGCGCTCTTCGCGGCGCTGCTCGCCGGCGTGATCGTGATCGTCGGCGCCCTCACCTTCTTCCCCGCCCTCTCCCTCGGCCCGGTCGTCGAGCACCTCACGCTCCACGCGGGGCACCCGTAGCCATGTCGAAGCACCGCCCCCAGACGCCAGCGTCCATCTGGGACCCGGCCATCGTCCGCCCCGCGCTCCGCGACGCCGCCCGCAAGCTCGACCCGCGCGTCATGGCGAAGAACCCCGTGATGTTCGTCGTCGAGGTCGGCTGCGCCCTCGTCACCGTGCTCTTCGCGTACGACCTCGCGCGCGGCGCGCCCGTGGACGTGAAGTTCCACGCGCAGCTCATCGCGTGGCTGTGGTTCACCGTGCTCTTCGCCAACTTCGCCGAGGCGATGGCCGAGGGGCGCGGGAAGGCCCAGGCCGCCACGCTCCGCAAGATGCGGACGACGACCACCGCGCGCCGCATCCGCCACGCCGGCGACGCGACCCCGCTCGCCCCGGGGCCCGACCCGACGACGGGCGGCGAGGTCGCGGCCACCGACCTGCGCCGCGGCGACGTGGTGTACGTGGCGGCCGGCGGGCTCATCCCCGCCGATGGCGAGATCCTCGAAGGCGTCGCCTCCGTCGACGAGAGCGCGATCACCGGCGAGAGCGCCCCCGTCGTGCGCGAGGCCGGCGGCGACCGGAGCGCGGTCACGGGCGGCACCCGCGTCGCGTCCGACTGGCTGAAGATCGAGGTGATGCAAGACCCCGGCGGCGGCTTCGTCGACCGGATGATCGCCCTCGTCGAGGGCTCCGAGCGCCAGAAGACCCCCAACGAGGTCGCCCTCACCATCCTCCTCGCGGGCCTCACGCTCGTCTTCCTCGTCGCGGTGGTGACCCTCGAACCCCTCGCCCGCTACTTCGGCGGCTCGCTCGGGGTCTCGTCGCTCGTCGCGCTGCTCGTGTGCCTCATCCCCACCACCATCGGCGGGCTCCTCTCCGCCATCGGCATCGCGGGGATGGACCGCCTCGTCCAGCACAACGTCCTCGCCACCTCCGGGCGCGCGGTGGAGGCCGCCGGCGACATCGACGTCCTCATGCTCGACAAGACCGGGACCATCACCTACGGCAACCGCCAGGCGGCGCGCTTCCTCCCCGTCGCGGGCGTGACCGAGCACGAGGTGGCGCTGGCCGCGGCGCTCGCCTCCGTCCCCGACGAGACCCCGGAGGGCAAGAGCATCGTCGCGCTCGCCCGCGGGATGGGCGTGGCCGCGGCCCTGCCCGAGGGCGCGAGCTTCGTCCCCTTCACCGCCCGCACCCGGATGAGCGGCGTCGACGTCGACGGGCGCGTCCTCCGCAAGGGGGCCGGCGACGCGGTGCTCGCCCACGCGAAGGCCCTCGACCCGAAGCGCGAGGTGCCGACCGACCTCAAGGGCCTCGTCGACGCGGTCGCCAACGCCGGGGCGACGCCGCTGGTGGTGGCCGACGGCGCGCGGCTCCTCGGCGTGGTGTCGCTCGCCGACACGGTGAAGCCCGGGATGCGCGAGCGCTTCGAGCGCCTGCGCGCCATGGGGATCAAGACGGTGATGATCACCGGCGACAACCCGCTGACGGCGAAGTCGATCGCCGCGGAGGCGGGCGTCGACGACTACCTCGCGGAGGCCACGCCCGAGGCCAAGCTCGCGTACATCCACAAGATGCAGGAGGGCGGCCGCCTCGTCGCGATGACGGGCGACGGCACCAACGACGCCCCCGCCCTCGCCCGCGCCGACGTCGGCGTCGCGATGAACACCGGCACCCAGGCCGCCAAGGAGGCCGGCAACATGGTCGACCTCGACAGCGACCCGACCAAGCTCATCGAGGTCGTCGAGATCGGCAAGCAGCTTTTGATGACGCGCGGCGCGCTCACCACCTTCTCGGTGGCCAACGACGTCGCGAAGTACTTCTCCATCCTGCCGGCGATGTTCACCGGGCTCGCGGCCTTCCAGGTCGCGCGCGGCGACGCCCACTCCTCGCACTTCTGGGCGCTCAACGTGATGCGCCTCGGGTCGCCGCAGAGCGCCATCCTCTCCGCGGTGATCTTCAACGCGCTGGTGATCGTCGCGCTCATCCCGCTGGCGCTCCGCGGCGTCCGCTACCGCCCGCTCGGCGCCGCGGCCCTGCTCCGCCGCAACCTCCTCGTGTACGGCCTCGGCGGCGTGGCCGCTCCCTTCGTCGCCATCAAGGCCATCGACCTCGTCGTCCGCGCGCTCCGCCTCGCGTGATCCCGATGGCGCGGTCGGCCCCTGCGAGAACACAGGCCCGTGCGCTCACGCGCAGCGGCTTGCCGCTTGCTCACTGCGAGCGCCGGGTTGCCAGACGATCAACGACAGACTGCTGCAAGAGAAACCCATGAAGCTGCTCCGCCCCTGCCTCACCGTCACCGCCGCGCTGCTGGTGCTGTGCTGCGGCCTCTACCCTGCGCTCGTCACCGGCGCCGCGCGGGCGCTCTTCCCGCGCGAGGCCGACGGGAGCCTCGTCGTGCAGGGAGGCCGCGTGCGCGGATCGTCGCTGCTCGGCCAGACCTTCGCCGACAACGCCGCGCACCCCGAGTACTTCTGGGGCCGCCCCTCGGCCGCGTCGCCCGACGGCGCGACGGGCGTGATGTATTCGTCGGGCAGCAACTACGGCCCGCTGAACCCCGCCCTCCGCGACGAGGTGCAGGCGCGCGTCGAGGCGCTGCGCGCGACGGGCGTGACGGGCCCGATCCCGGTCGACCTCGTGACGAAGAGCGGGAGCGGGCTCGACCCGCACGTCTCGCCCGCCGCGGCGGAGGTGCAGGTGCCGCGCGTCGCCCGCGCCCGCGGGATGACGGAGGCCGCCGTGCGGGCGCTGGTGGCGGCGAACACCGAGGACCCGACGCTCGGGCTGCTCGGCGAGGCGCGGGTCAACGTGCTCGCGCTCAACCTCGCGCTCGACGCGCGGTGACCGGAAGGACCGCGATGACCCGACCCACCCGCCCGCTCGCGACCGCGGCCCTGGCCGGCGCGCTGCTCATGGGCTGCGGGCTCCGTGAGGCCGTCGCGCGCGGGACGGCGACGCACACCTACCAGGCGCATTGCGACGCGGTGCTGCCCGCGGCGCGCCAGGCGCTGCTCGACCGGGGCTACGAGCCGCGAGAAGGCGGCGACGCCCTCGTCGTCGAGACCGAATGGCGGCCGCGGGAGTTCGCGTCGAAGTCGCCCGCGCTGCCGACGCGCGACCGGTACACGGCGCGGCTCGTGGCCGCCGGCCCGTCCTCGTGCGGGCTGCGCGTGACGAGGGTCGCGGACGGGGCGTGGCCCACCAGCGAGCGCGACCTGGAGGTCGAGTGGGACGTGCTGCGCGCCGTGGACCCCGCGGCCGCGCGCCACATCGAAGCGGGAGATGCGCCCGGCGCGGCGCGGACGCGATGAAGGACGCTCCGCCGACGATGTTGCCGAGGACACGAACCCGCTCCACCCGCGCCATGCTCGTCTCTCTGGCGACGGCGTCGGGCGTGGTGCTCGCCGCGCCTGTCGCGTCCGCGCAGGCCGACGCGGGCGCCGCGGCGGAGGACACCGACGCGCTCCGACGGTCGCTGCGCGCGCTGGAGGAACGCGTGCGCGAACTCGAGGCGCGCCAGGGCTCGCCCGCGACGTCCCCGTCGCCGTACCTCGACGAGCGCGAGCCGCCCTTCTCCCGGCACGACTGGACGTGGCTCAACGGGTCCAACTACCAGCCCGCGTCGCCCCTGCGCATCGGGCCCGTCACGCCCACGCTCTCGGTCGACACGGCGGTGGCGTGGCAGTTCTCCAACCCCGTCGACCACACGATCTTCCCGACGACGACGGCGGCGCGGCACGGGGAGTTCAGCCTGAACCTCGCCTACGTGGGCTTCGAGCTCAACGGCATCAACACGCCCGCGGGCGGCCCCATCGGCCGGGTCGAGTTCCAGTTCGGGAGCTACATCGCGACCATCCACGGCCAGGACGCCTCGCTCCAGCGGGGCTTCTACCTCTCGAACCCCACCCTCAGCTACGTGAAGCAGGCCGGCGTCGGGTGGCACTTCCACTGGCTGCACGGGGTCAACATCGAGGCCGGCATCTTCCCCTCCTACATCGCCCTCGAGAGCTACGTCCCGCAGGAGAACTGGAGCTACACCCACCCCTTCGTCTCCGACTTCACGCCCTACTACTTCGCCGGGCTTCGCACGCAGATCTTCCCCGCGGAGAACACGAAGCTCGAGCTCTGGTTCGTGAACGGCTGGCAGACCTTCGGGCGCTGGCACGACGCGCTGACGGGCGGCTACCTCTTCAACTGGCGCCCGAGCGGGCGCCTCCTGCTCACGCACACGGCGTACTTCGGCCAGGAGCAGTCGCGGTTCGCCGACCCGAACAGCCACTCCTTCCGCGCGTACACGGACAACTACGTGCAGGTGCTGGCCTTCGAAGACCTGGGGCGGGCCTTCTTCCAGCGCCTCGCCTTCTGCCTCGTGGCCGACGTGGGCTACGAGTACCGCGGCGCCGACGCGGGCCGGACGGCGGGGGGCGCGCCGACGCCGCCCAACGGCGTGATGATGGGCTACTCGCTCACCGCGCGCGTCGAGTGGACGCGCAACTTCATGAGCACCCTGCGCGGCGACGTCTTCTACGACCACGGCGGCGCGGTCGTCACCGCGCTCCCGCTCGGCAGCCCCTACGCGCTCCCCGGCAACGGCGACGCGGCCAACCCCTACGCGTGGCTCGGCGGGGGCTTCGCCGCCACCATGGACTGGCGCCCGTCGCCCTGGATCCTCGCGCGGCTCGAGTACGCGCACCGCGAGGCGAACCAGCCGTACTTCTCGGGCCCCGGCGGCATCACCGGGCCCAACGGTCTGCCGCCCGCGAGCGACGCCGAGCGCATGAGCTTCCGCCCCGACCTGCGCACGAGCGACGACCGCGTGATCGCCAACCTCACCCTGCGGATGTGATCCCTCGATGCCCGACCCCTTCCTCGACGGCCTTCGAACGGCGAAGCTGGGGCGCTTCAAGGTGTTCCTCGGGATGGCCGCGGGGGTGGGGAAGACGGTGGCGATGCTGCGCGACGCGCGGCGGCTGCGGGCGGAGGGCGTCGACGTGGTGTGCGCCTTCGTCGAGACGCACGGCCGCGCCGACACCGAGCGCGAGGTCGGCGACCTGGAGCTCGTCCCCCGCCGTACGCTCCGCTACCGCGACGTCCCGCTGGAGGAGATGGACCTCGACGCCGTCCTCGCCCGCAAGCCCGACGTCGCCGTGGTCGACGAGCTCGCCCACACCAACGTCCCCGGCAGCCGTCACGCGAAGCGCCATCAAGACGTCGAGGCGCTCCTCGACGCGGGCGTGAGCGTGCTCTCGGCGCTCAACGTCCAGCACCTGGAGAGCCTCCACGAGATCGTCCTGCGGGTGACCGGCGTCGACGTGCGCGAGCGCGTGCCCGACCGGGTGCTCCGACGCGCCGACGAGGTGGTGGTCATCGACCTCGCGCCCGACGAGCTCATCGAGCGCATCCGGGCGGGGCGCGTGTACCCCGCGGCCCGCGTCGAGCGCGCGCTCCAGGGCTTCTTCCGCCCCGAGCACCTCGCGTCGCTCCGGCAGCTCAGCCTCCGCGAGGTGGCCAACGCGGTGGAGCAGCGCGCCCTCGCCGCCCGCGCCCTCGCCGCCCGCGACGGCGACGCCCCCGCGCCCGACGCGGTGGTCGACGCCGAGCGGGTGATGGTGTCGATGTCGTCGGTGCCGAGCGCGACGCGGCGCCTGCTCCACCAGGGGGCGCGCCTCGCGGGGGGCGTGCACAGCCGGTGGTTCGTGGTCTACGTGCGGACGCCCGGCGAGGCGCCCGCGCGCATCGACGCCGCCTCGCTCCGCTCCCTCACCGAGAACCTCCGCCTCGCGAAGGAGCTCGGCGCCGAGGTGGTCCGCCTGGAGGGCGCCGACGTCGCCGAGGCCCTCGCCCGCTTCGCCCGCGAGCGCGCGATCACCCACGCCGTCTTCGGCCGCTCGCGCCACGCCGCCTGGCGCGACCGCCTGCGGGCCCCGCTCCTCGACCGCTTCATGCGCCTCGCGCCCGAGGTCGACGTCCTCGTCGTCGCCGACCGCGAGGCGCCCGGGGGGCCGCCGTGAAGCGCTGGGTCCTCCTGGTCGAGCCCGACGCCCCGACGCGCGCCCTCGCCGACCGCGCCCTCACCGCCGCGGGCTACACCGTCGAGGACTTCGCCTCCGTCCACGACGCGCGCATCCTCCTCGACGACGGCGCCTTCGAAGCCGCCGTGGTCGACGAGCTCGCCGGCGGGCAGCGCATGTTCGATGAAGTTCGCGCGCTCCGCGAGGGGTGGCCGCGCGTGCCCGTGGTGGTCACCGGCGCGATGCTCACTGCCCCCGCGCTCGTCTCGCTCCTCCGCCTCGACGTCGCCGACGCGCTGGCGAAGCCCTTCACGCCCACCGAGCTCCGCGCGTGCGTCGCCCGCGCCGTCGCCCGCGCCGCGCCCGGCCACCCCGAGGCCCTCGACTACGCCGCCGCCCTCGCCGCCGCGCGACGCGACCTCGCCGACGGCGCCCCCGACCGCGCCGCCCTCGCCCTCCAGCGCGCCGCCCGCTGCCTCGCCCTCGACGCCGAGGTCACCGCGCTCGAAGCGCTCCGCGCCGAGTTCGAAGGCCGCGACGCGGACGCCGCCCGCGGGTACCGCGCCTCCCTCGCGCTGCGCGACGACGAAGGGAGCGAAGGACCCGACCCCCACGAGGGACTCGCCCGCCTCGCCGCCTACCGCGGCGCGCGCCCCGTCGAAGCGCTCGACGCCCGCTTCGCCGACGCGCCCCTGTGGCTGGTGGCCGACCCCGCACGCGAGCTCGCGGGAGGGCCGCCCGAAGGCGTCGCGAAACCCTTCGTCGCCGTGTGCGCCGTTGCCCTCGCGGACGGCGGCGTGTGCCACCTGCGCGCCGACGGAGACCGGGCCTTCGCGGTCGTCCCCTGCGCCCTCCACGAAGCGGGCGGGGCGCTGGCGTCGCTCGGCGCGGGGCCGCTGGTGGCGGCCGAGGGCGCCGTCGTCGACCTTGCACGCGTCGCCGAGGCGCGCGACCAATGGCGGCGGAAGGAGGCTCCGTGAGCGACAGCAAGGCGGGCCGGGTCCTGGTGATCGACGACGAGGCCAACATCCGAACGATGCTCCGCGTGTGCCTGGAGGCCGCGGGCTACGAGGTGGCGCTGGCGGCGACGGCCGACGCGGGCCTGGCGGCCGCGCGCAAGGCCCCGCCCGACCTGTGCCTCGTCGACCTGCGCCTCGGCGGGTCGAGCGGGCTCGACGTGGTGCGCTCGCTCGCCCACGACGCGCCGACGACCGCGGTGGTGCTGATCACCGCGTACGCGACCATCGACAACGCGGTCGACGCGATGCGCGCGGGCGCGCTCGACTACCTCCCCAAACCCTTCACGCCGGCGCAGGTGACCCTCACCGTCGGGCGCGCAATGGCCGGCGTGCGGGCCCAGCGCGAGCTCGAGGAGCTGCGACGCGCGGGCGGTCGTGGCGTCCATCCGCGCTTCGAGTCGAAGTCGCCCGCGATGCAGCGGTGCCTCCAGCTCGTCGCGCGCGTGGCGCCCACGGACGCGACGGTGCTGCTGCTCGGCGAGACGGGGACGGGCAAGGGCTACCTCGCGCGCCACCTCCACGCGCTCTCGCCGCGGCGCGAGCGGCCCTTCGTCACGGTCAACTGCGCGGCGGTGGCGCCGACGCTGATCGAGAGCGAGCTCTTCGGCCACGCGCGCGGGGCCTTCACCGGCGCCGACCGAGCCCGCGCTGGACACGTCGAGGCCGCGAGCAACGGGACGCTCTTCCTCGACGAGGTCGGCGACCTGCCGCGCGAGGCGCAGGGCAAGCTCCTGCGGCTGCTGGAGGAGCGGGCGTACGTGCGGGTGGGCGACACCGAGGCGCGCCGCTCCGACGCGCGCGTGGTGGCCGCGACCCACCGCGACCTGCGCGCGATGGTGGCCGCGGGCGACTTCCGCGAGGACCTCTACTACCGGCTCGACGTGGTGACCGCGACGATCCCGCCGCTCCGCGAGCGCGCCGACGACCTCCCCGAGCTCGCCGCCCACCTGCTCGACGACCTCGCCACGCAGCACCGCCGCCCCGCCCTCGCGGTGACGCCCGAGGCGCTCGCGGCGGTGCGCTCGTACCGCTGGCCGGGCAACCTGCGCGAGCTGGTCAACGTGCTCGAGCGGGCGGTGATCCTCGCCGAGGGGACGTCCCTCACGCCCGACCTGCTGCCCGAGGAGGTGCGCGCCGCGGCGCCATCTGCCGCGCCGACGGGAGACGACGGGGAGTCGCTCGAGGCCGCCGAGCGGCGCCACATCGTCGCAACGCTGGCGCGCCATCCCACGCTCGACGCGGCGGCGAAGGCGCTGGGAATCGACCCCTCCACCCTCTACCGCAAGCGCGAGCGCTACGGGCTCCGCTGAAGGCTCCCATGACCGCCTCCCTCCGCGCGCGCGTGACGCTCGGCCTCGCGGCCATCACGCTGGCGCTCGCCGTCGTCGCGGGCGCGGCCGTCGCCTCCCTCGCCCGCCTCGGCGGCGCCGTCGACACCATCCTCCGCGAGAACTACCGCTCCGTCGTCGCCTGCGAGGCGATGAAGGAGGCCCTCGAGCGCCAGGACTCCGCCGCGCTCTTCGCCCTCTCGGGCCACGCGGACATCGGCCGGCCGATGCTCGCGACCCACCGCGACCGCTTCACGCGGGCCTTCGCGGTGGAGGCCGGCAACGTCACGCTGGCGGAGGAGGGCCCCGCGGTGCGCGAGCTCGACGCGCGCTACCGGGCCTACGTCGCCGCGGTCGACCGGGCGCTCGTCGGCGGCGCGGGGGACGTCTATTTCCACGAGCTCCTCCCGCGCTTCACCGCCGTGAAGGAGTCGGCCCAGCGCGTCCTCGACCTGAACCACGCCGCCATGGAGGACGCCGACCGCCGCGCCCGCGCGATGGCCCGGCGCAGCACCGCCCTCACGCTCGCGGTCGGCGCGTGCGCGCTGCTGGCGGCGCTGTGGCTGGCGTGGCGGCTGCCGGCGACGATCCTGGCGCCGGTGCGCGACCTCGCGCGGGCCGCGCGGGCGGTGGGCGACGGCGACCTGGAGGTGACGGTGGCCGACGCGGGCGTGGCCGAGCTCGAGCCGCTGGCGGAGGCGTTTCGGAAGATGGTGGGGCAGCTCCGCGCGTTCCGTCGGAGCTCGCTCGGCGAGCTGATGGCCGCGCGCGACCTCGCCGACGCGACGGTGCGCTGCCTGCTCGACCCGGTGGTGGTGTTCTCGCGCGAGGGCGAGGTCCTGCTGGTGAACGACGCCGCGGCGGCGGCCTTCGGGCTGCGGGCGGGCGACGGGGCGGAGGCGCCCGAGGGCATTGCGCGGGTGCGCGACGAGGCGCTGGCGACGGCGCGCCCGGTGGCCCCGCGGAGCCTCTCGGAGGCGATGCGCTGGCGCGACCGGGCGGGCGAGCGGCACTACCTCGTGCGGGCCGCGCCGCTGCGGGCCGGCGGGGACGCGCGGGCCGAGCGGGCGGTGGTGGTCGCGCAGGACGTGACCCGCCTCCGCCGCATCGACGCGCTCAAGAGCGACATGGTGGCGACGGTGAGCCACGAGTTCAAGACGCCGCTCACGTCGCTGCGGATGGCGACGCACCTGCTGCTCGAGCCCGCGGCGGGCCCGCTCACCGAGGCGCAGCGGGAGATCGTGACGGCGGCGCGCGACGACACCGAGCGCCTGCGCGCGCTCGTCGACGAGCTGCTCGACCTCGTGCGCATCGAGTCCGAGGCAGGCGAGCTCCGGCGCGTCCCGGTGGCGCCGCGGCACCTGCTCCAGGCCGCCGCCGACGCGCACCGCGCCCTCGCGCGCGACAAGGGCGTGGCGCTGACGGTGTCGGCCGCCGAAGGGCTCGCCTCGGCCGAGGTCGACCCCGAGAAGATGGCCATCGTGCTGGCGAACCTCGTCTCCAACGCGATCCGCCACACGCCCTCGGGCGGCGAGGTGGCGCTGGAGGCCGCGGACGAGGGCGCGTCGCTTCGGTTCACCATCCGGGACAGCGGCGAGGGGGTGGAGCCAGGCGCGCTCGCGCGGATGTTCGAGCGGGGCGCGCACCGGCCGTCGGCGCCGGGCGGCGGGCGCCACGGGCTCGGGCTCACGATCGCGCAGGAGATCGTGCTCCAGCACGGCGGGGAGATCCGCGCGGCGAGCGAGCCGGGCCGCGGCAGCGCGTTCACCGTGGTGGTGCCGCGGGGGTGAGGGCGCACGGCGGGGCGCTCGTGCCGAGGTCGGGTCTGCCCGTTCGGCACCCCAAAGCTCGCAGCGCGCTGGCGGCAAACCGCGGCGCGTGAGCGCCCGGCTCAGGCTCACGCACGGCCACCTCGTCGTCGGGATCACAAATCGATCTGCGTGCCGATCTCGACGACCTGCCGCGGCGGGATGCCGAAGTACGCCGTCGCGCTGCGGGCGTTGCGCGAGAGGAGCGCGAAGAGGCCCTCCGACGCCGCGCCGAGCCGGCCCCGCTCGGTGGCGAGGAAGGTCTCGCGGCCGAGGAAGTACGTGACGCGGGTCGGGTCGATCGCGAGGCGCGGGTCGCGGGCGGCGCGGGCGAGCGCGGCGGCGACGTCGGGGGCGTCCATGAAGCCGTAGCGCGCGATCACGCGGAAGAACCCCTGGCCGATCTCCGTGAGCTCGACCCGCTCGGCGTCGGGCACGGTGGGCACGTGCTCGGTGGTCACCGTCAGCAGCACCACGGTGCGGTGGAGCGCGCCGACGCGCTCGACGTAGTGGGTGAGCACCGGCGGCGCGCCCGCGCTGTTGGAGGCCATGAACACCGCGCCCCCCTCCGGCCGCAGCACCCCGCGCGCGGGCAGCGACGCGACGAACGCGTCGAGCCCGACCACGCGCTCGGCGTAGTAGGCCCGGAGCGCGTCGCGCCCCCAGCGCCACGCGACCATCACCGCGAGGAACACCGCGCCCACCGCGAGGGGCAGGTACCCGCCGTCGGCGAACTTCAGGAGGTTGGCGCCGAAGAAGGGCAGGTCGAGGGCGAGGAAGCACGCGAGCAGCGCGGCGGACTTCCACGGCGCCCACCCCCACGTGTGGCGGGCCACGACGTAGAAGACCACCGAGGTGATGGCCATGGTGCCGCTGACCGCGAGCCCGAAGGCCGCCGCGAGCCGCGACGAGTGCTGGAACGCCAGCACCAGGAGGATGCACGCCACCGCGAGGACCCAGTTGAGCGCGGGGACGTAGATCTGCCCCTCGGCCTCGCCGGAGGTGTGCCGCACCTCGACGCGCGGGAAGTACCCGAGCTGGATCGCCTGCTGCGTGAGCGAGAACACCCCCGAGATGAGCGCCTGCGAGGCGATGACGGTGGCGGGCGCGGCGACGGCGACGAGGGCGTACACGGCAGGGCCCCGCGGCACCATCCCGAAGAAGGGCTGCGCGGCGGACTCCGGGTGCGCGAGGAGGAGCGCGCCCTGGCCCAGGTAGCAGCAGAGCAGCGCGGGGAACACCAGCGCGAGCCAGGCGAGGCGGATGGGCCGTCGGCCGAAGTGGCCCATGTCCGCGTAGAGGGCCTCGCCGCCCGTGACCGCGAGCACCACCGAGCCGAGCATCTTGAAGCCGTGGAAGCCGTGGTGGAGGAGGAAGCGCGCCGCGTGGTGGGGCGAGAGCGCCTCGAGCACGCCGGGCGCGCGGGCCACGTGCGACGCGCCGAGCAGCGCGATCACCGTGAACCACAGCACCATGACGGGCCCGAAGAGCCGGCCGATCCGCGCGGTGCCGCGGCGCTGGATGGCGAACAGCGCGGCGAGGATGGCGACCGTGAGCGGCACCACCGCGCGGTCGAGGGAGTGGGTGGCGACGCCGAGGCCCTCCATCGCGCTGAGCACGCTGATCGCGGGCGTGATGATGCCGTCGCCGAAGAGCAGCGCCGCGCCGGTGAGCACCAGCAGGGTCACGGCGCCGAGGCCGCCGGCCGCGGGCGCGCGGATGCGCTCGGGCACGAGCGCGAGCAGGGCGAGGATGCCGCCCTCGCCGCGGTTGTCGGCGCGCATCACGAAGGCGAGGTACTTCACCGTCACCACGAGCGTGACCGACCAGACCACCTGCGAGATGACGCCGAGGACGTTGTCGCGCGTCGCGGCGACGCCGTGCTCGCCGAAGCACTCCTGGATGGTGTAGAGCGGCGAGGTCCCGATGTCGCCGAACACGATGCCGACGGCGGCGAGGGCCAGCGCGACGACGCCGGCGCCGTGGCCGTGCGGGGCGGAGGCGCCGGTGTCCGCGGACGGACCGGGCGCGGCGGGTTGGGTGCTCACGGCGGGCGGGAATACCTGGATTCCCCGTGGTGCCGCAACGACGTCCGCGAGGGTCGTGCGGGGGTGCATGACGGGTGGAGGGGAGGTCGTGCGCCGCTGCACGATCGCAGCGCGGGGTGTCGGTCAGCGCGGGGACTTCACGCGGCGTCGGTCGGCGCGCGGGCCGGCGCGACTGCGGCCGCGGCCTTCTCTCCTGCCCGCTCGATGCGCGCGTGGACGCGTTCGAACACCCCCGAGGCGCCGCACACCGCGGTCACTGCGTGGCGCTCGCGAAGCGCCGCCTCCTCCTCGGCCGCCAGCGACGCGGCCGCGGCGAGGTCGTTCGTGCGGCGCTCGATCTCGTCGAGCATCCCCTCCAGCCCGAGGCGCTTCACCAGGGGTGCCAGCCGCGCCGAACGGGCGAGCGCGAGCTGGCCGCGGGCGAAGCTCACCGCGTCGTCCGCCGCGCGCGCCGTCAGCGACGACGAGCCCCCCGCGCCGATCTGCGACTGGACGCGCGCCGCGGCCGTGCGCACCTCGGGGTCGGGGTCGGCGGCCCGCGCGGACAGCGCCCGCGCGAGGCGCCGCTCGGCCTCCTGCCATGGGCCGTCGAAGCGACGCGTGTCGTGCTCCACGGAAGCGGGCGCCGCGGCCTCCGTCACCGCCCGTGGGCCGCGGTACACCAGCGCAGGCGTGTGCTCCGCGGGGCGGCACGCGGCGGGCGTCGGCGCGGCCCCGAGCGTCGCGCGCGGGTCATGGCAAGGGGTGGGGGAGAGGGCTGGTGGGTCGCATCGCATCGCGGGTTCCTCCGTGGGCGGGAATCCGTACACGGCGCGTGCCGCAGCGGTGGCGAAGGCGAAGCGCGCGCAGCGAGCGTCGGGACTTTGACGCGAGAGCGCATCGAAGCGTCAACGCGTTGACGCCCCGCCGTCGTTCAGAATGCCTCGTCGGCGAGGTCCATCAGCTCGAGCGACGAGCGCTCGATGAGCGAGCGCGTGTGGCCGACGCCTGGGAGCACGTTGCGGGCCCACCAGCGCGCCGAGGCCACCTTGCCGTCGTAGAAGGCGCGGTCGGCCTCGGCGGCGCCCTCGCGCTTCGCCAGCGCGACCGCGGCGTGGCGCAGCAGCAGCCAGCCGGCGACCACGTCGGCGAGCGCGAAGAGCACGCGGTTGCCCTGGAGCCCGACGTGGTAGAGCGACTCCGTCGACTTCGCCATCATCGCGCCGAAGACGCCGTTGAGGTCGTCGAGCGCGGTCTCCAACGCGGCGCGCTCTTCGGTGAGGGCGGGGTGGCGGAGCTCGCCGGCGAGCGAGTCGCGGACGCGCCCCTGCAGCGCCTGGAGCGTCGCGCCCCCGTCGCGCGCCACCTTGCGGAGGAAGAGGTCGAGCGCCTGGATGTGGGTGGTCCCCTCGTAGAGCGTGTCGATCTTCTGGTCGCGGATGTACTGCTCCATCGGGTAGTCCTCGCAGTACCCCGAGCCGCCGAGGCACTGGAGCGACATCGCGAGCTGCTCCCACGCCCGGTCGGTGCACCAGCCCTTCACCAGCGGGAGGAGGAAGTCGTTGAGCGCGTCGAGCCCGTCGGCCGCGCGGCTGCCGTGGCCCCCGAGGATCTCCACCTGGTCTTGGATGTGCGCGGTGAAGAGGCAGAGCGCGCGCATCGCCTCGGCGTGGGCCTTCTGGCTCATCAGCATCCGGCGCACGTCGGGGTGGCGGAGGATCTTCACGCGCGGCGCGGTCTTGTCCATCACGCGGGCGAGGTCGGGGCCCTGGGTGCGCTCCTTCGTGTACGCGAGGGCGTTGAGGTACGCGGTGGAGAGCGTGGCCATGCTCTTCATCCCGACGGCCATGCGCGCCTGCTCGATGATGTGGAACATCTGCCGGATGCCGTCGTGCTTGTCGCCGACGAGCAGCGCGCGGCACGGGGCCTCCTCGCCGTAGTGGACCTCGCACGTCACCGACGAGCGGATGCCCATCTTCTTCTCGAGCCGCGTCACCTGCCAGCCGTTGCGGGCGCCGACGGTGCCGTCCTCCTCGACCCAGTACTTCGGCACGATGAACATCGACAGCCCCTTGGTGCCCGCCGACGCGCCCTCGGGCCGCGCGAGGAGGATGTGCACCACGTTGTCGGTCGCGTCGTAGTCCGCGTTGGTGATGAAGCGCTTGACGCCCTCGATGCGCCACTCGTCGCCGGCGACGTGGACCGCGCGGGCGCGGGCCGCCCCGACGTCGCTGCCGGCGTCGGGCTCGGTGAGCACCATGGCCGTACCCCAGCGCTTGTCGACCATCTGGGGGAAGTAGCGGGCCTTCTGGGCGGGGGTGGCGAGGCGGTCGAGGGTGCGGGCCATCGCGCCGGCGAAGAGGTAGTAGGTGACGGCGGGGTTGGCGCCGGCGAGGAGTTCGAAGCCCGACCAGACGAGGGTGGGCGGGGCGCCGAAGCCGCCCATGTGGGGCGGGAGTTCGAAGCGGTGCCAGTCGGCGTCGAAGAAGGCGGCCATCGAGCGCTTGAGGGCCTCGGGGAGCACCACGGTGCCGTCGTCGGCGATGTACGGGGTGACGCGGTCGCAGGCGGCGAAGCTCGCGGCGACGGGGCCCGACGCGAGGCGCTCGAGCGCGGCGAGCGACTCGCGCGCGGTGCCCTCGTCCATCGACTCGAAGGGCCCCTTCCCCAGCGTGGTGCTCGCCACGTCGAGGAACTCGAACAGGTTGAACAGGATGTCGCGGAGGTTGGCCTTGTAGTGGAGCTCGGTGGTCACGGCGCGCGAGGGTACAGAGAACCCCGCGCCGCGCGCAACGGAGGCTCATTCCGCTGTGGCCTCGGGTCGTTCGCGATTTGCCGTTCGGGCGGGGCAAGCCCCGCCCCTACGGCTGTGGCCCCGCTCGCGTCGGGAAGTGAGCCGGCGAGGTGGGAGCTAGCGAGGTAGGGGCTAGCGAGGTAGGGGCTAGCGAGGTAGGGGCGGGGCTTGCCCCGCCTGAAGAGAGTTCACCGACGCCGCCGTGGTGCGAGGGCGTCAGTGGCCGCGCACGTACTCGAGGCGGGGCCCGGGCGGGGGCGGCGGGGCGTGGCTCACCGGCGCGCTCGCGGGCGCAGCGGCGGCGGCAACGGTTGCGTGCGACGCGGCGACGGGCGCATGCGGCGCGGGGGAAGGCGGCGCGGCGACAGGGGCCTGCGGCGCAGGGGCTTCGGGCGCGCGGTGACGGCGGTGATGACGATGCGCGGGCGCGGCAGGAGCAGGTGCCGGCGCGGGCGCAGAGGCTTCGGGCGCGGGCGCAGAAGCTTCGGGCGCAGGCTCGGCCGGAGCTCCCTCGGGTGCGGGCTCCGTCACCGCGGACTCTGTCACAACGGCGGGCTCCGTCGCGGCGGGCGTCTCGGCAGGGCAACCGGCACGTGCAGGGTCGGGCGTCGGGCCGGCCGCGAGGTCGCCGCAGTGATCCTCGGGGTCGACGACGCCGTCGCCGTCGCCGTCGGTCATCGGGCAACCGGGGCGCGCGCCGTCGGGGTGAGCGCCTGCGGCGACGCCCGCGCAGAGGTCGTCGGCGTCGGCCACGCCGTCTCGATCGCCGTCGCGCGGGCCCTCGGGGGCGACGGCCGCGCGCGGGGACTCCGGGGCCCAGGCGACGCCCGCGAGCGCGCGGAAGGTGGGCGTGCCGAGGCCCGCGGTGAGGCCGGGGCCCGCGCCCGCGTTGACGGAGAGCGCGTCGGTGAGCTGGTAGCGCGCGCCGACCACGAGCTCCGACGCGACGCCCGCGGGGATCGACCCGACGGGCACCGCGGCCCACGCCTCGGGGCCCACCGCGAGGCGCCCGCCGGCGAACGCGAGCGAGGCGCCCGCGGCGGCGAAGAGCTCGCCGCCGACGCCCGTCGACGCGAAGGTCGCGACCTCCGGGCGCGCGTGGTAGCCGCCGGTCGCCGACCAGCGGAAGAGACCGACGCGCCCCGCGACGGCGGCCCACGCGCGGCCGCGGATGTTGCCGTCGGTGACGTTGTCCGTCGGCGCCGCGCCGTAGAGCGTCGCCGGCAGGAAGACCTCGCCGCCGACGTGGACCGAGAACGCATCGGTGTCGGCGTGCCCGAACACCCGGACGCGCGCCCCGAAGCGAACGTCGCCGAGCGCCGGGGAGCCCGCCGCGGCGACGCCGGTGAGGTTGGGCGAGGGCCCGCCCTGGAAGAGCGAAACGGGGAGCGAGACGTGGACGTGGAAGCGGTCGGCGAAGGCGACGCCCGCTTGGACGTGGCCGACGAGCATCCCGCGGACGATCGCGGCGGTGGTCCCCTGCGTGGTGTCGCGCAGGAGCAAGGGGTTGTGGGCGTAGTCGACGGCGAGCCCGAAGCGCGGCGCGACGCGGCCGCCGCCGTAGGTGGGGTGCTGCGTGAAGGCGAAGCGGTCGCCGGCGGGGGCGGGTTCGAAGCGGTCGAGCGACCAGCCCGACGGGGGTGCGCTCTGGGCCGAGGCCGCCGCGGCGTGCGCGACGAGCGCGAGGAGGGAGGCGAGGCGTAGGGGGATCGTTCGGTTCATGGGGCGGTGGTCTCCGAGACAAGAGGGGAGGGTTGGCGGAGAGAGCGGCCGTCGGGGGCCGTCGCCCGGTCGAACGTCGTCCGTGGCCGCGCCCTTGAGCGCCGACCGTCCGACCCGTGGAACGCGCCCCGCCCGCGGGTCTACGATCGCCGCCCCGGAGGCCGCGACACGTCGTATGGATGACCCGAGCAGCGTTGCCCACCTCAGCCACCTGGAGGCCCGCGCGCTCCTCCTCGAACAGGAGCACCACCGGCGGTGGACCTTCGCGATCGCCGCGACCGTGCCCGCGCTCGCGCTCGTCGGCTTCGCGGCGGTGGCCTCGCGCACCGCGGTGACGGCGACCGCGGCGGCGGCCGTCGCGGCATGCGCGCTCGCGTGGGCCTGGCACCTCTGGCGCGACCGGGGCCGCGACGGACGCGTCCGACGCGCCTGGCGCGCGTGGCTCGCCGCGACGAGCTGGCACGAGAGCGCGGCGGCCCTCGTGGACGTCTTCCTCGCGTACCACCCGCTGCGCGTCGCCGACCCGGACGCGTCGTTCGACCTCGCCGTCCGCGACCTCGCGTCCCTGCGCGTGATGGCCCTCGAAGGGCAGCTCGGGGACCCCGACGCGCTCTACCAGGCCGTCCACGCCACCGTGCTCGCCGAGCTGTCCGCGCGGCGCGAGGCGGCGACCGCCGCGGGCGTCCTGCTCGACGCGCAACGCCAGGCCGAGGCGATCCTCGCGGTCGCCGAGGAGGACAGGAAGGAGATCCTGCGGCGCGCCTCGCAGACCGCCTCCGACTTCCTCGCCGCCGTGGCGCGCGGCGAGCTGCCGGGCGCGCCGATCGACGCCCCCACCCTCCCGCTCGACGCGCGCGAGCTCGAGCTCCGCCGGCTCTTCGAACGCGCCGCGCAGGAGGCCGCGCGCGGCACGGTGCGCGAGTCGCCCGCGGCCGGGGAGATCCTCACGCACCCGGGGCGCTGGGCCGCGTACAGCCCGCCGAAGCCCGTCTCCGAGGCGCTCCTCGCCCTCTTCGACCCGACCTGTGCGGCCTTCCCGCCGTTGACGTCTCGGCCGAAGGAGCCCTCGTGACCCGGCCCGTGCGATGGTTCGTGACCGTACGGTCGCTCGCGCTGGCCTCGCTCGCGGCGGGGGGCGCGGGCGCGCAGGGCCTCCCGGCGCCGGTGGACTTCTGCGGCCACCCGGTGCGCGTGGTGTCGCGCGGCGCAGCCCTCGCGGTCGAAGGGCTCGGCGCCCCCGCGAGCCTCGCCGGTGACGCCGCCGAGGTCGAGCGGGCCGAGCTCCCGGGGGGTGGCGCCGCGGTGATCGTTCGCTCCCGTACGAACGGCGCGCCGGCCGAGGGCGTGCTCGTCACCTGCGGGCCAGGGCGAGCCTCGACGGTGCTGTGGGCCGGATCGCTCCGGTGGGAGGGCGAAGACGTCGGCGACCGCACGCACCGCGACGTCCTCCTCCTCGACGTCGACGGCGACGGGCGGCGCGAGGTGGTCATCGGCCTCCGCCGCGAGTCGCCGCGCCGCTGCGGCGCCCCGCCGGCCCTCACTGACGCGCAGCGCCTCTCGCCCTCGGGGACGTCGCTCGCCCCCGTCGCGGTCGACCCCGCCGCCGAAGCGACCGCGGTCCCCGTCGCCCTCCGCCCCGAGCCCGTCGCCCCCGGCGCCGCGGCCTTCGTCCCGCGCGCCGCGTGGGCCTCGCAGGGCGACGCGCGCGCCCTCTTCGACCGAGCGCCCGGCACCGCGTGGATGGCCTCCTCGGGCTTCGTCACCGTCGCGCTCCCGTCGTCCGCGCTCCGGCTGCGGGCCGTGGAGCTCACGCCCGCGCCCGGCGCCCGCGGCGGCTCCGTCACGCTGCTCGTCGAGCCCGGCCCGCTTCGTTTCGACGTCACGTTGCCAACGACCGCGCCTGCGGGCGGCGCGTGGCGCGTGGCGCTCCCGGGGGACGTCCCGGCGCGCTGCCTCACGCTGGTGGGCCGCGGGGTCTCGCTCGCGTCGGCCGCGCTCCGCACGCCGCTCGACGACGGACCCGAGGCGCTCCGCTCGCTCGCCGCGGAGGCGGGGCGCGAGTCGGGCGACGACGCCGCTCGACTGCTCGTCGACCTCGGCCCGCCGGGCGCCGCGGCCCTCGTCGACGCGCTCCCGTCGATGACCGAGGCGGGCGCGCGCCGCACCGTCCGCCTGCTCGCCGCCGCGCCGGGAGACACCGTGTCCGTCGCCCTCGCCCGCTCGCTCGCTCGCTCGGACGTCGCCGACGCCGCGGCCGACGCGCTCCGCCGACGGGGCCCCGCCGCGCTCGACGCGCTCGCCTCGGTGGTGGCCACGGAGCCGCGGGCCGCGCCGCTCGTCGCGTCCGCCGGGGGCGCCGCCGGGCCGAGGCTCCGCGCGCTCACGGCCGCGCTCGGGGCCGACGGGGCGGCGTGGGAGGCCGCACACGCCGCACTCGCCGACGTGCTGCGCGACGCGCTCCGCGGGGGCGCGCTCGACGCGTGGCTCGCGGCGCTGCCCGAGGGGGCGCGCGAACGGTCACGCGCGCTCCGGGTCGCCGCGGAGGTGACGGCGGACGACGCGGGGGCGGCCGCGCGGGTCGCGTCGGTGGCGCGGGCCGCGTGGGAGGCGACGGGCTCGCTCGATGAAGGGCGCCGCTTCGAAGCGCGTTACCGGTTGTTGCCGGCGCTCGCGGGCGACGCGGAGGGCGCGCGCGTCGTTGCGAACGTGCTGGCGAACGACGCGGACCACGACCTCCGCGCTGAGGCCGCGCGCGCGCTCGCCCACCGCGCGGACGCGACCGCCGCCCTCTTGACCGCCCTCGGCGACCGGACGCCGCGGGTGCGGGCCGCGGCGGCGGGGTCACTGGCGGGGCGCGACGACGCCGTGGATGCGTTGACGCGTGCGGCGGCGGGCGATCGATGGCCCTCGGTGCAGGCCGCCGCCATCGGCTCGGTCGCGCGGGCTGCGCGGGCGACGCCGACGCTCGTGGCCGCGCTCGACGCGCATTCGATGGTCACGGTGCGCGCCGCACTCGCAGCGCTGGCGGTGAACCCCGGCCCCAACGTGTCGGCCCGGTTGGTGGCCTTCGTCGACGAGGGGAGGCGCAACCCGCGGCTGCGGCGCGAGGCCGTCGACGCCCTCGGTGCGCGCTGCGACCGGGGGGCCGCGGGCGACCTCGAGCGGATCGCCGCGGGGCTCACCGACCCCGCCCTGCCGCCCTGGGAGCAGGAGGTGGGGCACGCGGCGCTGGCGGCGCTGGCGCGGGTCGACGCGGCGCGGGCGAGGTCGTTCCTCGAGCGCTCGGAGGCCAACGCGGAGGCGCGCGCGTCGGTCGATCGCGCGGCGCGTCAGGGCTGCCCCGCGGGTCCCTGACGCGGGAGATTCGCGCGCCATTTTCGCCCTTCCGCGCGCGGCACTGCGTGAGACAATCGCCCGCCATGAGCGACACGATCCTGAGCGAGGTCACCTTCCGCTTTGCCGCGGGCAACGTCCCCGACGACGCCTGGAACGTCGTCCACATGCAGGTCACCGAGGCGATGTCCGAGCTCTACCGCGCGAGCGTGGTGCTCACGATGGAGACGGGCGGCGCGTCGCTCGAGACGCTGCTCGGCACGCCCGCGACGCTCCGCACGGTGCGCGGCGGCGTCGAGCGCGCGGTGAAGGGGATCGTCCACCAGGTGGAGGAGCTCGGCACGCTGGCGACGCACCGCTTCGTCCGGGTCGACGTGGTCCCCTCGCTGTGGGTGCTCTCGCAGCGGATGGACACGCGGCTCTTCCAGGAGATGAACGTCGTCCAGATCGCGCAGGCGGTGTTCCGCGGGGCCAACGTCTACCAGGGCGCGTCGCTCGAGGTGGACGCGTCGCTCCAGGCGCTGCCGCCGCGGGAGTACTGCGTGCAGTTCCACGAGACCGACCTCGCGTTCGTGCGGAGGCTCTTCGAAGACGAGGGCATCCCGTTCTATTTCAAGCACGACGGCGACGGCGAGGGCGAGGCGCTGGTGCTGGCGGGCGACGAGCACGCCTGGTCCGACACGCTCCCGGGCGGCGCGCCGGCGCGCGTGGCCGACGCGGGGGCGACCACCGCGTCGGCGGAGACGGTCCACTGGTTCGACGAGCGCCACACGCTGCGGCCGACGAGCGTGCTGCTCCGCGACTACGACTTCACCCGCCCGCGCGCCACGCTCGACATGACCGCGCAGCACCCCGCCGACGCGGGCCGGATGCCCATCTACGAGTACCCGGCGCGCGCCGCCATCGGCGGCTACGACGAGGGATCGGCGACCTACCAGCAGCACAACACCCGCCGCCTCGCGCGCGTCCGCCTGGAGGAGCACCGCACGCGCGACCACGTCGGGCAGGGCCGGAGCAACCTCCACGCGCTCACCCCTGGCCACGCGCTCGCGGTGGCGGGCCACGAGCGCGCCGCGCTCGACCGGAAGTACCTCGTCTCGCGCGTCGAGCACACCGGCCAGGCGTGGCACACCATGCCCGCCGACCTGCTCAAGAGCCCGCGCGCGCGCCAGCTCTTCGCGGACATCGGCGTCGCGATGGGCGCCGCGGCCGACGACCCCACCGCGCTGCAAGACCGCTACGTCAACCGCTTCTCCACCCACCGCGTCGACGGGATGGAGACGACGGTGCCCTTCCGCCCCGAGCGCGTCACGCCGCGGCCCGTCATCGAGGGCCCACAGACGGCGCGCGTGGTGGGCCCGTCGGGCGAGGACATCCACACCGACAAGCACGGGCGCATCAAGGTGCAGTTCCACTGGGACCGGGTGGGGCGCGAGGACGAGAACAGCTCGTGCTGGATCCGCGTCGCGCAGAACATGGGCGGCGCGGGCTGGGGCTTCGTCTTCATCCCGCGCATCGGGATGGAGGTGGTGGTGCAGTTCATCGAGGGCGACCCCGACCGGCCGCTCGTCACGTCGGTGGTCTACAACGGCGAGAACCCCACGCCCTACGGCCTCCCCGAGGAGAAGACCAAGACATCGCTCAAGACCTGGAGCACCCCGAAGACCGGCGGCTACAACGAGATGCGCTTCGAAGACATGGCCGGCCTCGAGCAGCTCTACACCCAGGCCGAGCGCAACATGGACACCCTGGTGAAGAACGACCAGTCCCTCATGGTCAACCGCCACCGCGCGAAGCACATCCAGGGCAACGAGACCAACAACATCGACCAGAACCGCCAGACCCAGGTCGGCGGCCACGAGGCCAAGGAGGTCCAGGGGAACCAGGACAACCAGATCCACGGGCCGCAGGGGCAGAGCACCAACATCGACGCCAACCAGATCATGCAGATCGGCCAGAAGGCCATGGAGATGGTGGGCCAGCTCAAGCAGGTGACGGTCGGCAAGTCGAAGCTCACGATGGACGCCGAGGGCAACATCACCCTCGAGGGCTCCAAGATCGTCATCAAGGCCAGCGGCCCCGTCACCGTCAACGGCTCGGTGATCGACCTCAACTGACCGCCCCCACCCTCGCGACACGGCCGGCGCGTGTGGTACGCACAGCGCCCCGATGCACCGCCGCCTCGCCGCGCTCGCGCTCACGCTCGCCGCCCTCGCCGCGTGCAAGCGCAAGCACGTCCCCGTCGCCTCCGTCCCCGAGCTCCCGTACCCCACCTGCAACGGTGCCCCGCTCCCGCCCGGCGCCGTCGTCGCCGCGGGCCACCTCCGCGCCGGCCCCACCGCCGTCGAGCAGACCGTCGTCGAGCGCTTCGAACTCCGCGACCGCGGCTGCGCCTTCGTCCTCACCGCGCGCCAGGAGTGGCCGCTCAACGTCGCCGACATCGAGGTCGTGTACGACCGCAATTTCGTCCCGCTCCGCGCGTGGAAGCGCATGACCCTCCCCGGCGTCGCGCGCGCCGACGGTCAGGCCGACATCCGCCGCTACGAGCTCCGCACGCCCGAGGTGACCATCACCCGCCGCGCCTCCTCCGGGCCGCGCACCTACGAGATCCTGCGGGGCCCGGCGCCCACCGTGGTGATCGGGCCGGGCCGCGGGGTCCTCACGGCGTGGCTCCGGCGCGCGCGCCTGCCGGTCGGCGGCGCCGTGCGCGAGTACGCCCTCGACATGCGCGAGATGGTCGAGGTGATCCGCCCGGTGACCCTGCGCCGCGAGGCAGACCAGGTCGTCCCCGCGCTCGGCCGATCCGTTCGCGTCTACACCATCTACGGCCGCGAGTGCGTCTACGCCGACGAGACCGACGCCGTCGTCGCCGACCTCGCGGGGATGCTCCCGGCCGACCGCGTTCGCACGCCCGCGCCGCCGCCGATGCCGCGCTACGGCGACCCCGACCCGGAGCACACGCCGTGAGGCCCCGCGCGCTCGCCCTCCTCGCGCTCGCCGGCTGCTCGGAGACGGCCGCGCCCCCGCCGCGCGACGCGTCGCCCGACGTCGCCGACGTCGCCGACGTCGCCCCGCTCGACGTCGCGGACGTCCCCTCGCCCGACGTCGCCCCGCCCGACGTCCCTGACGTCGCGTCGCCCGACGCGCCCGCGGACGGCGCCCCCTGCGGCGGCGGGAGCCCGTGCGCGGAAGGCCGCATCTGCTGCGGCGGGCGCTGCGTCGACCCGTCGACCAACGCCGCCCACTGCGGCGCGTGCGACGTCGCCTGCGCCGCCCCGGCGCGCGCGGGCGCGGCGTGCGAGGGCGGGGTCTGCCGCGTGCGCTGCGACGTGGGCTACGCCGACTGCAACAGCGACCGCACCGACGGCTGCGAGGTCGAGCTCGCCACCTCGGCGCGCGACTGCGGGCGGTGCGGCAACGACTGCGGCTCCGGCGCGTGCGAGGCGGGTCGCTGCGCGGCGGCCGACTGCGTGTCGCCGCAGCGGGGCGACTGCGACGGCGACCGCGCCAACGGCTGCGAGGCCGACCTCGCCGCCGACCCCGCCAACTGCGGCGCCTGCGGGCGCGCGTGCGAGGCCGCCACGATCTGCGCGGGCGGCGCGTGCGGCGTCCCCCTCACCCGGAGCTGCGCGGTGCTCCACCGCGTGGCCCCGACGCTGCCGACCGGCGTGTACACCATCGACGCCGACGCGCTCGGGCCGCGCGCGCCCTTCGCGGTGTACTGCGACATGGAGGCCGACGGCGGCGGCTGGACGTACGGCGCGGTCGTTCGAACCACCACCGACGCGATGGGCGGCGCGCGGCTGCTCGGCGTCACGCCCTTCGGCGCCCCCGCCGCGCGCTGGATGGACGGCGAGCACGCGGTCGACCTCACGGGGCTCTCGTTCCGCGAGGTTCGGATCGACGACTTCACCGACCGCCGCTCGGTGGTGCGCGCGGCCGCAACGACGCTCGTGTGGGACGCGAGCACCTACCCGAGCGCGGGCGGCGCGCCGGCGAAGCGCGTGGCGCTGGACGGCGACATCGAGCTTCGGCTCGGCGTCGCGGGGGCGTCGGGCTGCGACGCGTCGCGGGTCAACCTCCCGGTGTGCTTCGTCCCGGCGGGCGTCCCGGCGGCGAGCGTGTGCGACGCGGGCGCGGAGACCTTCGAGGGCTGGGCGGGCGCGGCGGCGAGCGGGCGCTGCGGGATGCCGGCGTGCGCGGTTCTCTTCCGCGACGCGAGCTGCGCGTCGTACGCGTCGCGGGTGGCGGTGTACGGCTTCGCGCTGCGGTAGGGCTACGGCCGAGCCATGGCAGGCGCCTGCCACGGCTCGGCCGTAGCGCTCATTTCGGCGGCGTTGCGCGGGCCCGCTGCGCGCGGGGCTTCATGCACACGCTCCGGCCCCAGCGCGCGGGGACCCGCGGCGCGTCGCCGGTGAGCACCCACAGCACGTCGACGCCGGGCGGCGCGGCCTCGGGGGCCTCGCCGTGGCCGTCGGTGAAGTACACGATCACGGAAGGGTCGTAGCGGCGCAGCACTGTGGGGGCGAAGGGGGGCCTCAGGTCGGTGCCGCCGCGGCCCACCGCGCGGGTGACGGTGGCGCCGCGCGCGAGCCACCCCTCGTCGCGGACGGCCGTGTCGCACTGGACCACCGCGACGCGGAGCTCACCGCGCGTGAGGCCCGCGAGCTCGGTCGCGACGTCCGAGAGCTCCTGCGGCGTCATCGAGCCCGAGGTGTCGATGGCGGCGAGGACGGCGCGCCGCTCGGGCTCGGCGCGGCGGCCGGGGACGACGCCCACCCGCTCGGGCGCGCGGCGGCTCGGCCAGCGGCGCGTGGCGCGGCGGACGGTGAGCGAAGCCGCGTACTGGCGCAGGAGCTCGTCCCAGCGGAGCTCGCCGAACCCTTCGGGCTCGAGCACCTGCCCGAGCGCCTCGGCGAGGTGCGGGCCCGCGGCGCGGAGCGAGCCGAGGGTCTCGCGGTCGATCTCGTCGCCGACGAGGGAGGCGGCGTCCTTCACGAGCTGCCAGGGGTAGTACACGCCGCCGCGCTCGAGGTCGCCGTGCTGCGTGGCGCCCGGGCGGAGCGCGCCGAGGATGAAGTCCGGGGGCCCCGGGTCGGGCAGCACGCGCGTGACGAGGGCGCGGTAGCGGTCGAGCGTCGACTCCATCGCCGGCAGCGAGAACTGCTCGCGCGTGACGGGCTCGCCCGGCAGCGCCCAGGGGACGAACTCGTTGGCCGTCACCTCGCAGGCGAACCGCCACGCGCGTTCGTTGACCCTCGCCTCGTCGGGGGGCGAGAGGTGGCCGAAGACGACGTGGTTCACCTCGTGGCAGAGCACGGCCATGCGCCCGGTGGGCGTGAGCGAGCGGACGAAGTCGGCGTTGTAGAAGAGCGTGAGCTCGCCGCGCGTGGTGAAGCCCACCGCCATCGTCGGGTGGGTGAAGTCCTCCACCAGCCGCGCCGCCGCCAGCACCGCCCAGTGGAACGGGCGCTCCATCAAGAGCGACTCGACCGCGCGGTCCATCATCCGTCGGGCCGCGGCGTCGCTCCACGCGGGCGCCTCGGGCTCGCGCTCGGTCGCTCCCCACGCGACGGCGCCGTCGGCGATCGACTCCATGTCGTCCCTCGCCTCGCGCAGGCCCGAGCCGGTGAGCACGCGCAGGCGCTTGATCGCCTCGATCTTGTGGCCGCGCCGGATGATCTCGGCGACCTCGTCGGCCTCGGCGGCGGAGATCGAGCGGCCGCTCGGCAGCAGCGCGCGGGCGGGCGCGTCGCGACGGATCACGTCGAGCGCCTCGTCGGGCACCATCTGCCCGGTGGGGAGCGCGCCGTCGCCACGCCGTGGTGTGCGGGCGGCGGCGAGCGCCTCGGCGGGCCCGATCCCGGCGACCACCAGCAGCCGCCACGGCGCTTCGAAGGCCTCGGGCGGCGCCTCGGGGGGCGGGCGCGGCGCGCGGAGGAAGGCGATCACCTCGCTCGGCGTGAGCCGCGGGCGCGACACGTCGCGGTCGCCGCGGACGAGCGCGAGGCACGCGTCGAGGTCATCGCCGGCCTCCGCGGCGCACCGCGCGTGGCGCCAGAGGGACTCCCAGGCGCGCGCGATGGCTGCGTCGGAGGTCGCGGGGGTCACGGTTTCTTCTCCTCGCGGTCGAGCAGGTCGAGGATGGGGAGCGCGAGGTCGGGCGGGACGATGTCGAAGATCTCCGCGAGCCCCTTGCGGTCGATCTTCTTGCGCGGCACGGCGTCGGGCTTCTCGGTGAGGAAGGCGCGGAGGTTCTCGAGGGTGACGGCGACGAGGTCGTGGCGCTCGCGCTCCATCCACGTGCGGAAGGTGGAGTGCCACGTCCGCGGCGCGCGGAGCAGCGACTCGGGCGCGATGTCGGGCATCTGCTCGGGGAGCTCCAACAGCAGCGCCTTGGCGGTGACGGGCTGGAGCACCGCGGCGAGGAGCGGCTCGACGGCGGCGGGCGGCCGGTGTGCGGCGAAGCTCGCGGCGAGGAGGCGGGCGGCCTGCTCCCAGGCGCGCGGCGGGGCGCGCTCGAAGGACTTGGAGAAGCGCTCGACGAAGCGCACCACGGGGGGGAACACGCCGCTCGCGCGGGCCCACGCCACCCAGGCGTCGCGGTCGGCGTGCACCTTGAGCGAGACGAAGCGCGACGCGAGGGCGGGGTCGAAGGCGTCGACCTCGTAGCCGTGGTTCTCGGGGTTGACGCACGCCGCGAGGAAGCACCCGTCGGGCAGGCGGTAGTCGTTGAGCCTGCGCGTCGTGAGGAGCTGGAGGCAGGGCTGGCGCACGCTGCGGTCACAGCGGTTGAGCTCCTCGAGGATGAGCGCGCAGGGCCGCGCGGCGTCGGTCGGCGGCAGCGTGGCGGGCGCCGCGAAGTGGGTGACGCCGTCGCGGAGGTAGGGCAGGCCGGTGAGGTCGGTGGCCTCGAGCAGCGAGAGGTCGAGCACGTAGACGTCGCAGCCGCGGGCGCGCGCCCAGGCCTCGAGGTACTGGCTCTTGCCGATGCCGTGGGGCCCGGAGAGGAGCGCGGGGAGGTCGGCGGCGCGCACGACGTCGAGCAGCTCGCCGAGGGCGGGGGAGATGGGGACGGAGCGTTCGGTGGACACGGTGTTCCTCGGGCGAGGCGGGGGCGGGAGGGGCCCGAGGGATGACGCAGCCCGCGGCGCGGCGCAAGTCGCGCGGCGCTACGGCAGCTCGGCGTCGATGACCACGGTCGACTCGACGTTGGTCATCACGTAGAGGTAGTAGGTGCCGCGGCCGAGGGTGGCGTTGGTGGTTCGCACGTTGGTGGCGTCGTTGCCGGCGCAGACGCGGCCGGCGATCACGGTGTCGCGGCAGACGTTGCCGCCGACGGCGTCGTAGCCGACGTACACCTCGACGCCGCGGGGCGCGGTGTACGTGAGGTTGACGCGCCCCGGGTTGTCGACGCGGAAGGCGACGACGATGTCGGGCCCCGCGCGGCCGCAGGCGATGTCCTGGTCGTCGGTCGCGCGGCAGGTGCTGAAGATGTAGCGGTTGCGCCCGCGCGTCGACATCACGAACACGTCGCTCCCGCAGCGGTCGCCGGTGCGCAGCGGCACGACGCACGTCCCGCAGCCGGCGGCGCACGCCACCGCCGCGAGGCACATCCCCACGCCCGTCCCCGCGCAGAACTCCGGCGGCGACGTCGCGCTGCACGTCCGGCACATCGGCGGCACGTCCGGCGGTGGCGGTGGCGGTGGCGGTGGCGGTGGCGGCGGAGGTGGAGGCGGTGGCGGTGGCGGCGGCGCGTCCATCGCGACAGGTGTGTCCATCGCGACGGGCACGTCCATCACCGCGGGCGCGTCGTTCGGCGCGGCGTCGCCCGGCGCGTCGGGCGCGGCGGCGTCCTCGGGCTGCGGGGCGCCGTCGGCGGTGATCGTGCGGTCGACGGCGGACGGGTCGTAGTCCTTCGCGCAGGCGGCGCCGAGCGCGGCCGCGAGGAGGGGGAGCAGGCGGGTGCGTTGCACGCGCGGAGTCTACGCGAGCGCGGCGAAGGGTCGGAAGGGGGGTGAGAGGCGCTGCCCGATACTACAGGCGCGCGAGGTCGATGCCGTGGGCGGCGGCGTAGGCGGTGAGGCCCACGCGGTCGATCGTGCGGAGGTCGCGCGTCGACACGGTGATGCGGACGAAGCGCTTGAGCTCGGGGACGAAGAGGCGGCGCTCCTGGAGGTTGGGGAGCTGCCAGCGCTTGGTCTTGATGTTCGAGTGGGAGACCTGGTTCGCGATCTTGCGACGGACGCCCGTGATGTCGCTCTTGGCCATGGTGGTCGAAGCCTCAGTTCTTCTTCGGGTTGGGCATCTTGCCCTCTTTGTGCACCTGGTGGGAACGGCACCACTCGCAGTACTTGCGGAACTCGAGCTTCTCGGTGGTCGTCCGCTTGTTCTTGTTCGTGTAGTAGTTGTTCCGCTGGCAGTTCGAGCAGAACAGTCGGATCATGTCTCGCATGGCAGCGCCTCGGTGGCTTCGCCGGGGGACCCGATAGGGGCGCCGGCCGAAAGGGGCGCCAAACATACACGATCTGTATTGCAGTCAAGGCTTTTCCGCCCCTAGCCCTCCCCCGGCGCCTCGGTCATGGGCGCATTTCGACCCCTGGAAGCGCGCGGCCGCTCCGCGATACGGTGCGCGCCGAAGTGATGGACCAGCCCCCGCAGCTCACGCTCCCCCACGTCCCCGTCGACGCCACCCGGGCGGGCGTCCCGATGCCCCTGCCGCGCGACCGCCGCGTGTACGTCAACCGCAGCCTGCGGATGGAGCACGTCGACTGGGTGGGCTTCGACATGGACTACACCCTGGCGATCTACCGCCAGGAGGAGATCGACCGGCTCAGCATCGAGGCGACGGTGAAGAAGCTGGTCGACCGCGGGTACTCGCCGCTGCTGGCCGAGGCGACCTACGACACGCGCTTCGCCATCCGCGGGCTGATGATCGACAAGAAGCACGGCAACGTGCTGAAGATGGACCGGTACAAGTTCGTCGGGCGCGCGTGGCACGGGCTGCGGGAGCTCACCCGCGACGAGCGGCGGGAGCTCTACCAGTCGAAGAAGGTGCGGCCGGCGCCGCCGCGGTACCACTGGATCGACACGCTCTACGCGCTGCCCGAGGCGACGCTCTACGCGGGCGCGGTCGACCTGCTCGACCGCTACGGGCTCAACGTCGACTACCAGGAGCTCTTCGACGACATCCGCCAGTCGATCGACGAGGCGCACCGCGACGGCTCGATCGTCGACGTGATCGCCAACGACCTGCCGCGCTTCGTCCCGCGCGACCCGGCGCTGGCCGTCACGCTCCACCGCCTGCGCTCGGCGGGGAAGAAGCTCTTCCTGCTCACCAACTCGCGCTGGGCCTACACCGACAAGATGATGAACCACCTGCTCGCGGGCGCGCTCCCGGAGTACGGCCACTGGCGCAACTACTTCGACCTGGTGGTGGTGGCGGCGACCAAGCCCCTGTTCTTCACCGAGCGGCGGCCCTTCCTCGAGCGGGTGTTCGACGGCCCCCAGGAGTCGGTGCGCGCGGCCTACTCGCTCGAGCGCGGCCGCGTCTACGAGAACGGCAACCTCCGCGACTTCGAGCGGATGATCAACGCCCGCGGCGAGCGCGTGCTCTACGTCGGCGACCACATCTTCGGCGACATCCTGCGCAGCAAGAAGGACTCCGCCTGGCGCACCCTGATGATCGTGCAGGAGATGGAGGCCGAGCTCGCCGCGATGGACCGCACCCGCGCGAGCCTCGCCGACCTCGACGCGCGCGACCGCGACCGCGAGCGCCTGGAGGACGAGCTCCGCGCCCGCCAGGCGCAGTACCGCGCGGCGGTGAAGGCCCACGGCGAGGAGCACGACGAGGCCGTGGCCCAGCGCCGCGTGCTCGACCACCTCAAGGCCGCCCTGCGCGAGCTCGACGGCGCCGCGCGGCTCCTGCGGCGCGAGGTCGACGCGGCCCACCACCCCTACTGGGGCTCGCTCTTCAAGCAGGGCGCGGAGCTCAGCTCCTTCGGCGACCAGGTGGAGGAGTACGCCTGCCTCTACACCTCGCGCGTCTCCAACCTCGGGCTCTACCCCGCGTCGTATTTCTTCCGCTCGCCGCGCGACGTGATGCCGCACGAGCTGTAGGGAGGCGGCGCGGGCTCAGGCCGCGGTCGAGCGCGGGCTCAGGGCGCGGCGCTCGAGCACGGCGCGGAGCGCGCGCTGGGTGACGGGCTTGGTGACGTGCTCGTCCATCCCGGCGGCGAGCGAGCGCTCGCGGTCGCCGACCATGGCGTTGGCGGTGAGGGCGACGATCGGGACCGAGCCGCGCGGGGCGGTGAGCCGGCGGATGCGCGCGGCGGCCTCGTAGCCGTCCATCTCGGGCATCTGGCAGTCGAGGAAGATGAGGTCGTAGCGCAGGCGCCCGGCGAGCTCGACGGCCTCGCGGCCGTTGGCGGCGACGTCGACGCGGCAGCCGAGGTTCTCGAGGAGGCGGGCCGCGACCTTCTGGTTGACGACGTTGTCCTCGGCGAGGAGCACGCGGCGGCGCGGCGGGGTGACGCCCGACTCGGCGGGCGGCCGCAGGGAGGTCGGGCCGGGCGCGGGGCGGCGCGAGGGGAGCTCCGGGCCGGCGGGCTCGACGCGCAGGGAGGGCGCGCGGTCGAGCGGGAGCGCGAGGCGCACGGTGAAGGTGGAGCCGACGCCGACGCGGCTCTCGACGGTGACGTCGCCGCCCATGCGGTCGACGAGCTGGCGCACGATCGCGAGGCCGAGGCCGGTGCCGCCGAAGCGCCGCGTGGTGGAGGCGTCGGCCTGGGTGAAGCGCTCGAAGATGGCGCCGAGCTTGTCGGCGGGGATGCCCACGCCGGTGTCGCGGACGGCGAGGCGGAGGCGCGCGAGGTCGCCGTCGGCCTCGCCCTCGACGTCGAGGCCGACGGCGCCGTCCTCGGTGAATTTCACGGCGTTGGCGAGGAGGTTGGTCAGCACCTGGCGGAGGCGCCCCGGGTCGCCGACGACGCGGCGGGGCGTGCCCGGTGCGACGCGGGCGGTGAGCTCGACGCCCTTCTCCTGGGCGCGCAGGCGGATGAGGTCGACCGCCTCGTCGACAGCGGCGGCGAGGTCGAAGGGGATGGGCTCGAAGGCGAGCTGGCCGGCCTCGATCTTGGAGAAGTCGAGGATGTCGTTGAGCAGGTCGAGGAGCAGCTCGGCGGAGCGGTGGGCGGCGGCGGCGTACTCGCGCTGCTCGGGCGTGAGCGGCGAGTCGAGGAGGAGGCCGGTCATGCCGAGGACGCCGTTCATCGGCGTGCGGATCTCGTGGCTCATGGTGGCGAGGAACTCGCTCTTGGCGCGGCTGGCGGCGTGGGCGGCGTCGTGGGCCTGGGCGAGCTCGTCGTTGCGCTGGCGGAGCGCGGCGACGGCGTTGTGGGCGTCGGCGCTGGCCCGCTGCTGCACGCGCTCGCCGATCACCGCCACGCCGCCGAAGAAGAGCCCCACGATCGTGAGGTTGCCGAGGAGCGAGGGCACGAGGTCGGACTCCGGGTACGCCGGCGGGAAGACGTGCCCGGCCCGGTGCGCGAGCCCGAGCGCCGCGTTGCCCGCGAACACCGCGACGCTGGTGCCGACGGCCGCGCGCGCCCCGAGCAGCATCGCGGCCTCGAGCGGCAGGGCGAACTCCCAGTGCAGCGACGTCGAGGTGAGCCCGCCGAAGCGCCACGCGAACTCGAACGTCTGGACGACGTTGAGCGCGACGATGACGGCCCCCGACAACCGGAGCGTCCCGAAGCGCCGGAGCAGCCACGGGGCGCTCGCGAAGAGGGCGCAGGAGACGACGAGGTGGGTCGCGACGTCGTGCATCCCGGGGTGCCCCGCGCCGAGGATCGTGAGGGCCCCCGCGAGGTTGGTGCAGGTGAAGAAGAGCGACAACGCGACCAGCAAGCGCGCGCGGCGTAAGTCGTCGTCGCGGAGGTCGGGCGGGATGAAGCGGTCGGTCCAGGCGAGGGCGGCGCCCGAGGGGGGGAGCGAGGAGGGGAGGGCCATCGCCCGGGACAACGGCGGACGCGGGCGGGGGCACGCGCGGTGCCGGGCCGCGGCGGTGAGGTTTCGGCGGCGCAGGGTCGACGGGGTGACCCGACCCCGGACAAAGAATGTCGTGCTACGCCGGGCGCTTGCGGATCAGCCCCTCCTGCATCGCGCTGGCGACGAGCCTCCCCTGGCGGTCGAAGAACTGCCCGCGCACGAGGCCCCGCGCGCCCGAGGCCGTCGGGCTCTCGACCGCGTAGAGCAGCCACTCGTCGACGCGGAAGGGCCGGTGGAACCACATCGAGTGGTCGAGGCTGGCCACCTGCATCCCGGGCGTGAGCCAGCTCACCCCGTGGGGGTCGAGCGCGGTGCCGAGGAAGGAGAAATCCGAGGCGTACGCGAGGAGGTAGCGGTGCAGCGCGGGGTCGTCGGGGAGGCGGTCGACGGCGCGGTACCAGAGCTTGCGGGCGGGCTCGTGGGCCTTGGGCGCCAGCGGGTTGCGCAGGTCGACGGGGCGGATCTCGATCGGGCGCTCGGCGGTCGCCATCGTGCGGACGTGCGACGGGAGCATCGCGGCGAACTGCAGGGCGATCTCGCGCTCGGAGCGCAGCTCGTCGGGCGACGGCACCTCGGGCATCGCGGACTGGTGTTCGAAGCCCGCCTCCTCCGTCTGGAAGGACGCCTCCAGCGAGAAGATCGCCTCGCCCTCTTGAATCGCCACCACGCGGCGGGTGGAGAAGCTCTTGCCGTCGCGCAGGCGGTCGACCTGGTAGACGATGGGCCGCGTCATCGCGCCGGCGCGGATGAAGTACCCGTGGAGCGAGTGGACGGGGCGGTCGGGGGTGACGGTCTGCGCGGCGGCGGAGAGGGCCTGGCCGAGCACCTGGCCGCCGAAGATGGCGCCCCAGCCGAGGTCCTGGCTGGTGCCGCGGAAGAGGTCGCGGTCGACGCGCTCGAGGGCGAGCAGGTCGACGAGGTCTTTCAGGACGCGCTGCATGGCGCGCGAGGGTCTACACCCCGATGAAGAGCCGGTGGCCGAAATTGCGCTCCAGCCGGGCGTCGAAGATCTTCTGCGCGGCCGACTCGATGTCGTACTCCACGCGCTTGAAGCAGAACTCCCGCGTCTTCGTGTCGTACGTCACGTAGCTGGCGCGGTTGTCGTAGTCGCGCGGCTGGCCGACGCTGCCCACCGAGATGATGTACTTCCGGTCGGCGCGAAGTTCGAAGTTCTTCGGCGGGCCGTGGAGCTCGACGACCTCGGTGGGGGTGAGCTCGAACACCTTGCAGAGGTGCGAGTGGCCGATGAGCGTGAGGTGCCCGAGCTCGTCGTAGAAGGGCAGGCAGTCGCGCGCCTGCTCGGGGGCGAAGATGTAGTCGAAGTCCTCCATGCGCACGGGCGAGCCGTGGCAGAGGTGGACCTCGGTGTTCTCCACCCGGTGCATGTACGGCAGGCCCCGGAGCCACGCCATGTTCTCGTCGGAGATGAGCGAGGCGTGGAGGTCGAGCGCGCGGCGGGCGGCCTCGTAGTAGTAGCTGTAGTCCATCCGGCCCGCGACGGCGGCGTCGTGGTTGCCGAGGATGGTGGCCTTCGCCGTGGTGCGCACGATGTCGGCGCACTCGTTGGGCGAGGCGCCGTAGCCCACCACGTCGCCGAGGCAGTAGAGCACGTCGGGGGCGTCGCGCTCGAGGGCGTCGACCACGGTCGACAGGGCCTCCACGTTCGCGTGCACGTCGCTGAAGATGCCAAGGCGCATCGATAGGTCGGCCGATCCTAGTGAAGGGGGGAGGGGATGTCCATCACGCAACGCGGGCACATCTCACGGGGCGGGCGCGCGGGCGACGACGGGCTGAACGATGGACTCGAGCTCCCCCTCGCCGCGACGGAGCGCCTCGTCCCAGGCGCGGATCTCGTCCTGGAGGGCGAGCGCCCGGGTGGCGGCCTCCAGGAAGGCGGGCGGGGCCTCGGCGCGGGCGCGCTCGACTTCTTTCGCAGCGCCACAGCGGATGGCGTGGCCGAGCACCCAGGCGAGGCGCTCGGGCTCGGGGGACTCGGCGCGGACGAGGGTTCGAACCGCGGCGACGCCGAACTCCCCGGCGGCCCACGCGGCGAGGCGCCAGTCGCGGTTGTCCTTCGCGAACGCCCGCTGGACGAGGGGCGTGAGCGCGCGCCGGAGCTTGAGCACCCCGGCGCCCGCGGTGGCGGCGGCGGCCACGGCGCGGCGCTTGGAAGAAAGGAGCTCGACCCAGACGTCGCCGAGCGCGTCGCCGCCGCGCACGAGCTCCCCGGCGAGCTCGGCGACGCGGGCGGCGGGGAGCATTCGAAGCGCTCGGCCGATGACGGCCTCGTGCTTGGAGGCGTCGCGGCGGGCGAGCTCGCGGGCGGCGGGGAGGCGCGCGTCGGGGTGGTCGATCCAGGAGGCGAGCTCGGCGTCGGTCATCGCGGCGTAGGCGCCGGCGGCGGGCGCGGTGCGCGACTCGGGGGGGTGGACGGACTCGGGGTCGTCGGGGTCGTACACGGCCGCGATGGCGAGGCGGACGGATTCGGGCGGGGTGAGCCCGAGGCGCGCGGCCCACGCGAGGAGCGGGCGCCAGGCGCGCGACGCGTCCGCGGGGCTGCGGCCGATGGAGCCGACGCCGCCCTCGCAGGTGCGGGCGTAGGCGGTGAGGGCGCGGGCGGCGAGGGCGCGCTCGTCGGCGGCGACGCCGAGTTCGAGCGCGCGGCGGATGAAGGCGTCGGACGGGACCACGCCGCAGCGCAGCGCCGCGAGCCCGAGGCGCTTGGTGAACGAGTCGACCTGCGAGACGGAGGCCCCGTGGGCGAGGACGTAGCGGTCGAGGCGGGCGCGGTCGAGCAGGGGCTCCACGGCGGCGAGGGCGGCGGCGACGCCGGCGGCGGAGGTGAGCGCGTGCTCGTCGCCGAGGGGCACGGGCGCGGGGCCGTCGCTGAGCGCGAGGCCGTGGGCGCGGAGGCGGTCGACCGCGGCGGCGGCGGCGTCGGGGTCGCCGGCGGGGCGCTGCGTGAGCACTTCGAGGGCGCGCGCGGCGTTCTGCTCGCAGGGGGCGCCGAGGGCGGTGGCGCCGAGGGCGCGGCCGAGGGCGCTCACCACCTCGGCGCGGACGCGGAAGTCGCGCGCGAGGCTCTCGAGCACGGCGCGGTCTTCGGGGCGCGTCACGTCGAGCGCGACGCGGGTGTAGACGGGCGCGCCCGACTCGCCGCGCAGGGTGAGCAGCGCGTGCGGGAGTGCGCCGTCGGGGTCGATCTGGAGCACGGGGACCACCGTCGCCCCCGCGAGCTGCGCCGCCACCTCGGGCGTCCCCTGGAACCACACCCGCACCTCGCCCTCCACCACGGCGACGTAGGGCCGGTCGCCGCGCGCGGCCCAGCGGGCGCGCTCCTCGGGGTTGATCGCGGTGGGTTCGGGCTCGGGCGGCGCGGCGGGCGCGACGGGCGACTCGCCGGTGACCGCACGCGCGGCAGTGGACGCGGCCGCGGGCGCGGGGGCGAGGTCGTCGAGGTCGACCTCCATGCGCTCTTCGAGGGCGATCTCGCGCGAGTGGCGGCTGCCGTCGTCGTCGTCGATCGTGGGCGGGCGGCGCGTGAGGGCCTCGGGGTCGACCTCCACCGCGGACGCGGCGGGCGCGGGGGGCGCTCCGCCTCGGCGGTCGAGCTCTTCTTCGCGCGCGTGGAGGCGCGTCTCGCGCGAGCCGAGGGCGGCCATGTTGGCGCGCATCGCGAGCTCGTCGGAGGCGACGGACTCCTCGCGGGCGGCGAGCTCGGCGGCGCGGCGGTCGAGCTCCTGCATCCGCTCGTCGAGCTCGCTCTGCGCGGAGGCGAGCTCGTCTTCGCGGCGGGTGACCTCCTGCGAGAGCTTGTGGAGCTTCTCCTCGCGGGCCTCGAGCGCGCGCTGCTGCGCTTCGAAGCGCGGGTCGGCGGCGGCGGGACGTCCGGCCTCCTCCAGGTAGCGCCGAAGGCCCGCGGGGCCCACCACGGCGCGCGCCTCGCGGACGTACGCGGGGAGCGCGTCGGCGTGCTCGGCGGCGAGGCGCGTCAGGAGCTCCGCGCGCAGCGTGAGCTCGTCGTGGGCGCGCGCGGCGGGCACCACCAGCGCGAAGCGGCGCGCGGTGGGGTCGTGGTAGACGAACGGCACGGCGAGGTCGTGGTCGCCGGCGCGGTGGAGCGTGCCCTCGAGCGCCTGGCGCGCGAGCAGCGGGTCGGTGAGGGCGTTGACCTGGCGGGCGAGCTCGACGCGGCGCGCGCCGCCTTCGGGTGCGGCGACGAAGGCGCCCTCGCGGCGGGTGGCGCCGAGGGGACCCGTGTAGGGGGCTTCGGGGGCGGGTTCGCCCGGGCGGTGGGGGCTCATGGCAGGCTTTGCGTGGGCTTCAGCCGCTATACTCCCGGGGCGGCGGGGCGAGAAAGACATTTCACCGCGCGCGCCCTCCGTGGCAGACCGTCGCCCGCCATGGACCCCCTCCCCCTCGACCTCTCCGAGACGCCCGAGTCGCTCCAACCCCTCGTCGCGGGCTGCGTCCAGTACGTCCACGCGGCGACGGGCGTGATGCTCGACCTCACGCCCGAGACGCTCCCCGTGCTCGACCACTACCTCGCCGAGGCGCGGGCCGCGCAGCCCGACCTGAAGGCCCTCGTCGCGCGCGCGGCCGGCGCGTACTTCGGCG
The DNA here is from genome assembly GCA_046351555.1 of Polyangiales bacterium. Lineage (GTDB taxonomy): Bacteria > Myxococcota_A > Polyangia > Polyangiales > CAISKJ01. Next base: position 58,781 of record JAXLYI010000041.1, on the reverse strand, counting down.
AGCTCGTTCGCTCGCTCTACCCGGCGCGCTGGCGGCTCACCGACGACGCCGAGGGGTGGCGGCTGGAGTTCGAGCGGTGCTTCCTCTACTTCAACCCGGCGGCCTTCGCGCGCGAGGCGATCGAGGGGAGCGACGTGGTGGAGGGCGGCGCGGGCTTCGGCGTGGCGGCGGGCGACCTCGACGCGCTCCAGGCCGCGCTCTCGGTGTTCGGCGAGGTGCCCGCGGAGGACTACTACCGCCTCTCGACGCGGCTCGAGGCGCTCGGCCCGCTGGTCGACCGGCTCACCGCCAACGCCCTCGCGCGCGGCGAAGTGGAGATCGGGTACGGGGCGGACTTCTACGCGCGCGCCCTCGACGTGTCGGTGTTCGACGCCTGACGCGGCACGCGACGTCGGGCGCTTCTTCCGGATCGCGTCGAAGGTCTGCCGGGTTCTTGCGCAGGGTGAACGCTGCGGGGTAGTGACTTTGCCCCGCGGGCGCGAGGGTGTGCTGCCCGCGGGATGCGAAGGGAGACGTCATGTCGAAGAACGGCCGTTTCGTCTGGTACGAGCTGATGACCACCGACCCGCAGGCCGCGAAGGCCTTCTACGGCGAGGTGATCGGGTGGAAGACGCAGCCCTTCGGGAGCGCGGGCGACTACGAGATGTGGGTCGGTTCGCAGGGGCCTCTCGGTGGCGTGATGGTGCTGCCAGAGGAGGCGAAGAAGATGGGCGCGCCGCCGCACTGGATGGCGAACGTGACCGTCGCCGACCTCGACGCGACGCTCGCGGCGGTGAAGGAGAACGGCGGCCGGGTGTACGCGGGCCCGATGGCGGTGCCGACGGTGGGGCGCTTCGCGATCGTCGGCGACCCGCAGGGCGCGTCGATCTCGGCCTTCCAGCCCGAGGGCGACATGAACCCGCACGACCCCTGCAAGCACGGGGAGTTCTGCTGGAGCGAGCTCGCGACGACGGACTACAAGGCGGCCGCGGATTTCTACGGCAAGGTGTTCGGCTGGCAGAAGGTGGCCGAGCACGACATGGGGCCGATGGGGGTGTACTTGCTCTTCGGCGAGGGCACCGAGCAGCGGGGCGGGATGTTCAACAAGCCCGCGGCGATGCCGGTGTCCGCGTGGCTCTACTACATCCAGGTCGACGACCTCGAGGCCGCGATGGGGCGCGCGACGCGCATGGGCGCGAAGGTGCTCAACGGCCCGATGGAGGTGCCCGGCAACGCGCGCGTCGCGCAACTGATGGACCCGCAGGGGGTGGCCTTCGCGCTCCACGCCCTCAAGCCCGCGCAGTAGCGCGGCGCTGAACGCGGGTTCAGCCGCGACGCGCCACTTTCGCGACGCGCGCCGATGACCCGCGCGCCATGCGAACCCCGCCCGCCCTCCTCCCCCTCATCGCCCTCCTCGCCGCGTGCATCGAGGCCCCGGCGCTGCGCCGCCCGCCCGCCCCGCTCCGCCTCACCGCGGTCGCGTCGCCCACGGGTGACCTCGACCAACTCCCGCGCTTCGTCTCGCTCACCGTCCGCTTCGACCGCGCCGTCGCGTGGCCCGCGCCCGACGCGCTCATCCTCGTGCGCGGCGGCGCCTCCGACGGCCTCCGTAGCGACGCTGCGGACGGGGCGCTCTCCGCGACCAATGCCGCGCGACGCGTCGCGGTTCGGCTCGCCCGCGACCCGCGCGACCCGACCGCCCTCACGCTCGACGCGCTCGCCCCCGAGCTGCCCGACGCGGCCCTCACGCTGCTCGTCACGCCGCTCGTCCGCGCCGACGACGGGGGATCGCTCGCCGCGCCCGACGCGGGGCCGCGCGTGCCCGCCTTCGCGCTCACGGTCGCGCCCGCGCGGCGCTGCGGTGCGATCGCGCGGGTGGAGCTCGCGGCCCCGGGCGACGCGCCGACGGGCCTCGCGCGGGTGTTCGTCCGCTTCGACCGCGCGGTGCGGGCGGCGCGCAGCGAGCAGCCGCTCGCGCTGGTGGCGGAGTCGGGGGTGGTGGCGCCGACGCGGGCGACGCTCGACTGCTTCGACGACGACGGCTACGCGCGCTGCGCCGAGGTGGCCCCGACGAGGCCGCTCGCGCCGCGGACGGTGTACCGCGTGGCCGCGGCGTCGTCGCTCCGCGCGCGCAACGGGGCCGCGGTGGAGGGCGTGCTCGGCGCGGTGGCGACGGGCGACGGAGGCGACGTCGCACGCGTGGCGTTCGGCGCGCCGCTGGTGTGCGGCGACGACGAGCGGTCGGTCGCGGGGCTGTGCACGCGCTCGCGTGACCGCTCGCTCGAGGTGCGGGCGGCGACGGTGGGCCCGGCGGTGCTGCGGGCGACGGCGACGGCGGTGGGGCGCGCGGCGCCGACGCGGGCGGCGGTGGGCGCGGCGGGGACGCTCCATGCGTTGCGCCTGCCGGGGCTCACGCCGGCGACGATCTGGCGCGTCGGGCTGGAGGTGCTCGGCGCGGACGGGCGTGTCCATGCGTCGCGGTCGGTGATCCTCGCGACGCGCGTCGGGCGGCCGCGGGTTCGCATCAGCGAGGTGATGGCCCGGCCGCGGACGACGAGCGCGCAGGAGTACGTCGAGCTCGTGAACGACGAGGCGGCGGACGTCGACCTCTCGGGGTGGTCGATCGCGCAGGGGGCCACGTCGTCCCCTCTGCCCGAGCGCTCGGTGTTGCGGGCGCGTGGGCGCGCGGTGGTGGTCGGGGCGGCGTTCGACCCGCGGGGCGACGCGCGGGCGGGCGACCCCCCGGTGGCGCCGGGGGCGGCGGTCTTCGTGACGCGGACGTCGGTGTCGGGTCGCGGGCTGCGCGACGACGGGGCCGACCTCGCGCTGCTCGACCCCGACGGCGCGACGGTGGCGCGCGTCCCGTCGGGCGACCCGGCGCGGCCGCCGCGGGAGGGCGTCGGGCTCGTGCGGGCCGACACCGACCTCGACGAGGACGACCCCGCGGCATGGACCTACGACGCCGACGAAAGCTGCACGCCCGGCGCGGAGGACCGTCTTCGGTGAGACAAAGCGCGCGGGTCAGGGCTCACCCGACGCGTCCCCGACGCGCTCCACGGACCAGCGCGCGAGGTCGAGCGTGCGGGCGCGCCGGGCCCGGCGTGCGCTGCGTTCGACGCCCACCGCGTGGAGCCCGGCCTCGTTGGCTGCGGCCAGCGCCGTGCCGACGCCGCAGAAGGGGTCGACCACCGTATGGCTCTGCGTCTGCGTGCGGATGAAGCGGACGGCCGTGCGCGCCGCGTCGAGGCCCATCGCGCGGCTCCAGGTCATCGCGCCGAGGCCGGGGAGCACGTCGGCCGTCGCGCGCGAGAGGTCGGGGAGAACCGCGCGCGAGAAGCACAGGAGGTGCGCGTAGCCGGGCCGCCCCGGGGTGGCGGTGCCCGCGGGCGCGCGGCACACGACCTTGTGCCAGAGCAGCGCGTGGCCCGACGCCTCCGCGGCGCGCTGGACGAGGTAGCCCTTGTCGACCCAGCGCCGCTCGACCTTGATGTCGGTCTGGTAGAACACCGCCACGCCGTCGTCGGGGACGCGCGCGAGCACCAGCGCCGCGGCATCGACGAACCACAGGCGCCACGCGTCGAGGCCCATCGGCGCGAGCTCCGACACGTCGGGGAGCGAGGTGAAAGCGCTGCACCCGTCGAGCACCGGCGAGTTGCGCAGCCACGCGATCGCGTCCTCGCAGTGGACGGTGCGTCGCGGGGGGGCGTCGGGCATGTCAGGGGCGTCGGCGCAGGTCAGCGCGCCTGCGGGTCGGCGATCCAGGCGGCGAGGGCGTTGGCGTCGAGGTCGAGCACGACGTCGCCGAGCCGGGCGGCGCCGTGCGTGTCGAGGCGCTCCCGGAGGCGCGCGAACTCCGCGTCCGTGAGCGGCCTCCCCAGGCGACGCGCGAACAGGTGGGCCAGCGGCGCCAGCCCCTCGTCCCGGCCGACCTTCAGCCCCTCGTCCCGGCCGACCTTCAGCCCCTCGTCCCGGCCCGACCGCGTCCCCGCCGCACGCGCAGCTTCCACCGCGGCGACCACGACGGGGTTGCCGCGGGCGAGGAGGGCGCGGGCGACGGTGTCGTCGGCGAGCACCCTTTGAAGGAGGGCCTGGACGGGGATGGGGACGACGAAGCAGCGGTCCTCGATGGCGGCGCCGTCGCCCAGGCGAACCCAGGCGTCCGACGCGCGCCGCCACTCATAGACCGCGCCCTCATCGACGCGGACGTAGAACACCCGACGAACGCCACGCGCCACGAAGCGCCGCGCCTTCTCGGCGACGTCACCCGCGCGCTGGCTGTCACACACCTCGAAGGCGATCTCTTCCAAGCGCCGGCCCCCGGTCGTCTCGTCGGGCGCCTCGGGGAAGATGCTGACGTCGGCCGCCCGGTCGTTGTCGGCGTCGAGGCGCGTCAGCATGTCGACCGCGGCCCGGTAGCCCTCCGCGAGGCACCCGCGGAACACGTGGGTCACGGCCGCGTGCTGAATGGCGTGCGGGGGGTTGGCCCCCATCGTCCGCACCACCGCGCCGTCCACCACCTCGGTGTGCGTCTCCGGCTGCGCGAGGCGCTCGTCGACCGGCGGCAGCGACTCGCCGCGGCCCGGCGCGCGCGCCGACACGTACGACGACGAGGCGCCGGGGGCGAGCAGCACGGGGGGCGTCGAGCGCGGCGAGTTCACGGCCGGAGGATAGTCCCGCGCGCGGCGCAGCGACAAGGCGCGCGCCAGGGGAGGCCGCACGCTCAAGGCTGCGCGGCGGCGGAGATTGCCTTCGGCAGCAGCGCGAGCGCCGCCGCGTCGAGCGCGAGCGTCGCCAGCGCCACCGCCCACGCCGCGGTGGCGTGCCCGTGGTGGCCGAGCGCGACGCCGAGTGCGGGGACGCCCACGGCCGCCACCGCGGCGAGCGCGAGCCCCCACGCGAAGCGCCGGTCGCTCGCGTCGCGGGCGCCGCTTCGAACAACCCACGCGAGCACCGCGAGGCCGAGCGCCGCGAGGCAGCCTACGGCCACGGAGGCCCAGCCGACGATCGTCATCACGCGTACCGGCCTCGGCAACGACGCGTCGGGGGCCTGGCGCCAGGCGACTCCACGCGACGAGGATAGTCTCGCGCGCGGCGGAGCCACAAGCGGTGCGCCGCCCCGGCCACGGCGCGGTGACGGCAGCAACGCGCCGCGATACCGTCGGCCGCGTGCGCGACAACAGCCCCTGGCAGTGGCTCGACGGCGGCGTGGCGGCGCTCGACGAAGCCGTGGGGTGCTTCGCGTTCTCGCCCTCCGACCGCTACCTCGCCTGGGCCGACCGCGCGGCGTCGACGCGAGTCCACGTCACCGCGCTCGGCTCCCTGCGGACGGTGTGCTCGATCGACGCGCCCGGCGCGTTCTCCCTCGCGTGGCAGGGCGAGGAGGCGCTGCGGGGGGTCCGCCTCGACGGGGGCGCGCTGGTCTTCGCCGACCACGCGGTGCCGGACGGCGGCGAGGTGCACCGCCTCGCGCTCCCGGCCCGCGGCGCGGTCGCGGTGGAGCACGCCGTCGACGGGCGCGCCGCCCTCGTCACGCCGTCGCGGATCGCGTACGGGCGGCACAACGCCCTCCGCTGGGTCGGCGCGCGCGGGGCGGACGACGTCCTCGACGCGGGCTTCCTCGACCTCTGGGGCGAGCCGCGCCGTCGGCTGGGCTACCCCGGCATGTGCGCGTCGCTCTCGCCCGACGGCTCCCTCCTCGCGCTCGGCGCGGGCGACGGCGCGGCGGCCTCCGGCGAGGTCCGCTTCGTCACGCGCGACGGGGAACGCGTCGGGCGCGTCGAGACGACCGGGGCCCCCGCCGGGCTCGCGTGGGCGTCGGGCGCGCGGCTGATCGCGACGCTGCGCGAGCCGGAGCGGACGGCCCTCGTCGCCGTCGACCGCGCGGGCGGGCGCGCGCGCCTCATGGAACTGGCGCGGGGCTTCGTCGTCGCGTCGATGGAGGCGTCGCCCGAGCGCGAGCGCGTGCTCGTCGTCGGCTCCGTCGAAATCGCCGGCGGCATCAGGGTCGCGGCCGCGGCGGTGGTCCGCCTCGACGGCGGCGACGTCGCGAGCGTGTCGCTCTCGGGTCGTGTCGCGCCGCGTGCGGGCGGTCCGCTCGGCGCCGCGTGCTGGGGCCCGGGCGGCGAGGTCGTCACCCTCACGCACGACGCGGCGCGCGTTGCGACGCTCTCACGCCACGCGTCGACCGACGCGGAGCCGACGCCGTTCGCGACGTTCGTCGTGGAGGGTGGAGGCGTGCGCGACGACGCGCTCACCGCGTCGCGGACGAGGCGGTGGGTCGCGACGACGTGGTGGTCGCATGACGCGGACGACGTGACGGGGCGGCGGCTGGTGCTGGCGCGGACGTGAGCGCATCCAGCACCCCGATGCTCGCAACGAGCGGGCGGCAAATCGCTGCGCGTCCGCGCACGGGCTCCCGCACCCGCGCCAGGCGCGACGAGCGCTCAGCGCGCGGCGGGCGTCGCGGTTGCGGGGGCTGCGGAGGTCGCGGGTACCGTGGACGGCGCGGCCGCGGGCTCGGCGCGGAGGATCTGGCCGCGGATGTCGCCGAAGTACGTCTGCGACGTCGTGTGGAGGTTGAAGTAGAGCTCGCCCTCGGCGGCGATCTGCGCCATGCCCGCGACGGTGGAGACGCGCGTGAGGGCGCCGCCGAGCGACGGCGACGGGACGACGCAGCCCATGGTGAACGCGCCGATGGGGCCGTGGCCCGACGCCGTGGTGCCGACGATGTGGGCGTTGGTGATCTCGACGGAGAAGACGCCGTCGGAGAGGTTCTGCTGGAGGTTGGTGGCGAGGGAGAAGTCGACCAGGATGGGCCCGAGCACGCCCGGCCGCCCGCAGTGGATGTGGAACATGTTGACCGCCGCCGGGTCGACGCCCTCGACGCGGACGTCGACCCACGCGCGGCTCAGGTCGCGGCTGAAGCGGACGACCCCGTGCCCCCGGTGCCCGGCCGCCTCGCGCTGAACCCTCGTCTGGCTCTGCCCCGTCGAACGGAACTGCGTCGGCGTCGTGCCCGGCGTGTTCTCCTCCTCGTCGGGCTCCTGGTGCGGGCTGAGGTACGCCTCGTAGACCTGGCCCACCTCCTGGCCGCGGCGCGCGTCGAGCGCGGGCGCCGGCGGCGTGTACGACGACGGCGGCACCGCGATGATCGCGCCGTGCGCGTGCGACTCCGGCGCGGTGTTCTGTTGGGTGGTGGCGCAGGCGCCGAGCAGCGCGGCGCCCACGAACGAAGCTCGCATCACACGCATCAGGTCTCTACCTCCCTCGGGGGTCAGATCGACCGCGACCCTACCACCGCCCGCGCCCCGCGCCGCCGCGCGCTTCGCCCATAGGCTGGGCGCATCGCGGCCATCGATTTTCCTCCCCCTCCCCGCAACGGCGTGCTTCGGCCGCGCCCCGCGCCGCGATACCTTCCACGCCCATGGGCCCCGCGTCGCTCCCCCGGGTCGCGCTCCTCTGGTTCGCCTCGCTCGCCTCCTGCGCCGGCGCGCCCACGCCCCCGCCGCCCGCGCGCGACGAGGCCGCGCCCCTCCGCGCCCGCGCCGAGTGCCTCGACGACGCCGCCCGCGCCGCCGCCGCCGCCGTCGCGGAGCTTCCCTCGCCGCTCGCCGAGGAGGTGGCCGCACGCCTCCCGCGGCGCGTCGCGGTGTTCGCCGCCGACCTCCGCGCCCTCGCCGACGACGGGGCGCAGCGCGCGTGCGTGGCCCGCGACCTCACCGTGCTCGAGGCCGTCCTCGAGCGCCTCCGCGCGCCCGACGTCCACGCCCTCGCCGAGCTGCTCGCGCGCCTCGACGACTGGGGGATGACCATCGGCTCGTGCGCCGGGACGCGCCCGCAGGAGGGGCTGGCCCCCGCCGACGTCGCGCGCGTCGAGGCGCTCCAGGCCGCGGGCGTCGCCGCCTGGGTGGCCGACGACCTCCGCGCGGCCCGCGACCGCTACCGCGACCTCGCCGACCTCGGGCGGCGCCTCGGGCGCCCCGCCGTCGCCGCCCGCGCCCTGGTGCTCCTCGCGGTCGCGCGCGACGACACCGCCGAGGGCGTCGCCGAGGCCAACGCCGACTGCGCCGCCGCCCTCGCCCTCGCGCGCGAGGCCCGCGACGCCCGGGCGGAGACGCGGGCCCTGGGGTGCGCCCTCGCCGGCGCCGAGCCGCGCACCGCCGAGGCCGCGCGCGCCTACCGCGACCGGGCCGAGGCCGAGGGGGGCCCGCGCTCGGCCGACTCGCTCTACGCGCGGACGCTCTGGCTCTCCGCGCGTGGGGTCTCGACCGAAGCCGCAGACGCCGAGCGCGAGCTCCTCCTCGCCGACACGCGGGGCGCGGGCCCGCGCTTCCTCCGCGAGCACCTGCGCATGCGCCACCGCGCGGCCAACGCGCGGCGGCACCGCGGCGACCCCGAGGCGGCGCTCCGCGCGCTCGACGAGCTCCGGCCCGACGTCGTCGAGCACGACGGCGAGCACGGCGAGGCGCTGATCAACCTCGACGGCGAGCGCGGCGCCACGCTCAACGCGCTCGGCCGCCACGAGGAGGCGCTCGCGCTCGCGGAGGGCGTGTGCCCGCGGGCCGACGCGATCGGCCGCCCCGACGCGACCGGCTGCATCCAGGCGCTCGCGGTGCAGGGCGCCGCGCGGCGGATGCTCGGCCGCCCCGACGCCTGCGCCCCGCTGCGCGAGTCGGCCGAGCGCATCGTCGCCCGCTTCGGCCCGACGCACGTCGCGCTCGGGGCCCAGTACGCCACGCTCGGGTGGTGCCTGAGCCGCTCGGGCGCGCAGGCCCAGGCGCTCGCGGCGTACCGCGAGGCCCAGCGCTCGTACGACCTGCACCAGGGGGAGGGCTCGGCGACGGCGCAGCGCAACCGGCTCTCGGTCGCGCTCACCGCGGCGGCGACGGGCGACGAGACGTCCGCGCGCGCCGACCTCGCGCGGGCGAGGCGCCTGCTCGACGACCCGAGCCTCGACGCGACCGACCGCGTGGCCGTCGAGCGCCTCGTCGGCGAGACGCTCAACCACCTCGGCGACGCGGAGGAGGCGCTCCCCCTGCTCGCCCACGCGGAGGCGTCGCTCGCCGGCGTCGACGCGTCGGTGGCGCGCGACGTCCGGCGCCAGTACGTGATCGCGCTCCGGGCGGTGGGGCGCTTCGGCGACGCCGCCCGGGTGAGCCGCGACCTGCTCGGCGGCGCAACACCGACGGCCCGCGACGCCCACGCGTCCGAAGCCGCGCGCTGGCTCGCCGACTCGCTCCGGCGCGACGGGGACGCCCGCGGCGCGGAGCAAACGCTCGCCCCACTCGTGGCCGAGGCCGGCGCCAACGTCGCGAACGACCCCGAGCTCGCCGTCGTCCACGCGGGCGTCCTCGTCGCGCAGCGGGACGCGGCGGGCGCGCTGCGGGTGGTTCCCGCGCCCGCGGAGGCGACGCGCCCGGCGACCCGCGCGCGGGTGTGGGCCGCGCGGGTCGACGCGCTGCGGGCGCTCGGGCGGCGCGCCGCGGCGCTCACGGCGCTGGCGGAGGCGGAGGCGGTGGTCGCGACGCTGCCGCGCGAGGAGGCGGTGGTTCGCGCGGACGTCGCGCGCCTGCGGGGGGCGTTGGCGCCGCGGCGGTAGCGCGGGTCAAAGAGTGTAGATCAATCGCGGACCGAGGACCTCTCGCGAGGTGCGAGCCAGGCAAGGAGACGCTTCGAAACCGCACTCTCTGTGCGGTGAGAAGCGGCGACGCCGCATGGCGACGCGCATCGCGGGAGGGCCGACGGGAGCGATTGATCTACACTCTTTCAGTGGCGGTAGAGCCAGACGCGGGTGGTGCCGCCGCCGGCGAAGAGGACCGCGCCCGACTGAAGCCGCGTCGCCGTGAGCCCGTCGTAGGGGAGCGACGCCACCGGGCCGACCGCGACGGGCGCGCGCGGCGACGACGCGTCGATCACCTCGACGGAGGCCGCGACGCCGCCGGGCGCCACGCCCGAGGCCACGACGACGCGGTCGCCCTCGGCCACGGCGGCCACCGGGTCGCGGCGCCGCTCGCGCAGGAGCGTCGGCGTCGCGACGAGCAGCGGGCAGCTCCCGTCGGCGCAGCGGAGGTCGAGCACGGCGTCGTTCGCGGTGAGGTCGGTGCTGCCGAGCACGGTGCCGCCGAGCGCGTAGGCCAGGCCCTTCACCTCGACGAGCGCGGCGGCGGTCCGCTCGTCGACGCCAGCGTTGCCGGTGCGGATCGGGCGACGCGCGGCCTCCAGCGTGCGGGAGTAGCGCTCGAGGAAGGGCTGCCCCATCGCCTGCCCGCCGCCCACCAGCGCTTCGAAGGGGCCCGTGCGGATCGCGGCCGGGCGCGCGCGGGGCGCGGCGAGCGGGAGCGCGCTCATCCACGTGCCGTCGGGCATCACGAGGTCGACGCGCGCGACGAGCTCGGGGCCGCGGCGCCCGCCGAGGAGGATCGCGCCGCCGCCGGGCTCCTGCACGACGGTGGACTGCGTGACGTCGCAGCGCTCCATCGGCGGCATGGCGGTGGGCATGGTGGGGGCCGTGTTGCGCGTCGGGTCCCACTGGAGGGCCGCGCAGCCGCGGACGGCGAGCACGGTGCCGTTGGCGAGGGAGACGAACGACGCGTCGCGGTCGAAGGTCGGGTCCCACGACGGGCCGTCAGAGGCGCCCTCGAGCGTGAGCTGGTTGTGCGACTCGACCGGCAGCGCGCCCGACGTGCCCGACGCCACCATCACGAACGACGGCGACACCTCGAACACCGCCGGCGCCGTGCGCGCGTACCGCAGCGCCCACGGGTACTCGACCACCGAGTCGCGCCGCTGCACGAACACGCTGACGAAGGCCGGGCCCAGCGTCGCCCACTGGATCGGCGGGGTCGCGCCGCCGCCGACCACCACGCCGTCGCGGAGCGCGTCGACGAAGCCGCGCGCGATGGCGACGTTGGTGCCCACGTCGGCCTCGAGGGTGAAGCTCCCGTTGGCGGCGACGGGCGCGGTGACGGGCGCGATCGGGTCGCGCTCGAGGCGGAAGCGTGCCTGCGTCGCCGCGTCGGGCGGGGCGAAGGGGTCGCCGCCGTCGGGCGTCACCACGCGGATGCCGACGGACACCTCGCGGCAGCCGGCGAGGGCGAGGAGGGCGAGGAGGGGGAAGGGTGGGGGCGTTCGCACGGCGGGGCCGAACGGGTATCGCGGTCTCCGCCATGCGGCAAGCGCCACGGCGGGGCGACGGGCGGCGTTGCCCCCGGGGCGCCGCCGCGATACGCAGGCGCACGGCCCGTGACCGAGCTCGCCCGCCTCGCCTTCGCCGCCGCCGCCACGCCGGGCGCGTCCTTCGCGCGCCTCGACCCCCACCACGCCGTGCTCGCGGTGGGCCCCGCGGCGCTCGTGTGCGTCCCCTTCGACCGCCCCGACGGCGCGCTCGACGCGCTCGGCGACGCGCTCGACGCGCTCTCCCTCGACGACGGCGCGGCGGCGCTCTGCGCGCTCTCCTACGACGCCGCGTGGCGCGGGGCCTCGCCCTGGCCCGTCCGCGACGAGCGCCCGCCCGGCGACCGCTTCCCCGCCGCGTGGCTCGCCCGCTACGAGGCGACCGCGACGCTCGACCTCGCCACCGGCGCGCTCACCCGCGCGGGCTCCCCCGCCGGGCTCCGCGCGCTCGACGACGCGCTCGCCCGCGCCGACACCGCGCCCCCCGCCGCGCGCTGGCGCTTCACCAGCGCCACCGACCGGGCCGCCCACCGCGACGGCGTCGAGCGGGTGCGCGAGGCGATCCGCGACGGCGAGGTGTACCTCGTCAACCTGGCGCGCGTGCTCCACGCCGAGGCGCCGCCGGACGTCGACCGCGCCGTCGCCGCGCGCGTGCTCGCCTCCGAGGCGCGCTACGGGGCGCTCCTGCGCGCGGGCGACGCGCTCGCCGGCGCGATGAGCATGGAGCTCGCGCTCGACTGGGACCGGGGCCTCCACCGCGCCGTGACGCGCCCGATCAAGGGGACGCGCCCCCGCCGCGACGACCCCGCGGACGACGCCCGCGAGGCCGACGCCCTCGCCCGCGACCCCAAGGAGCGCGCGGAGAACGCGATGGCCGTCGACGTCCACCGCAACGACCTCGGCCGCGTCGCCGCCACCGGGAGCGTGACGGTCCCGGCGCTCTGCGCGGTGGAGCCGCACCGCTTCGTCCACCACCTCGCGTCGACGGTGGAGGCGCGCGTCGACGGCGCGACGCTGGCGCGCGAGGTGCTGCGCGCGATGCTCCCGGTGGGCTCGGTGACGGGCGCGCCGAAGCTCGCGGCGATGGCCCACGTCGCCCGCTTCGAGCGCGAGCGCCGCGGGCTCTACACGGGCGTCTACGGCGCGGTGACGGGGCGGAGGCTGCGGCTGGCGGTGGCGATCCGCACGCTGGTGCGCGACGCCGCGGGGCTCCACTACGGCGCGGGCGGCGGCATCGTCTGGGACAGCGACCCCGACCGCGAGTGGGAGGAGCTCGTCTGGAAGCAGCGGGCCGCCGAGCGGTGATCCGTCGGCGCGAGAGAGCCGCCACCCCCGCCACCCCGCCGCCACCCCGCCGCCACCCCTCGCCACCCCAAATCCGCCACCCCGGCGCGCGAATTCGCCGAGGGAATCGCGCCGGCACGCGCCGTGGAGGGGATCGCCGCAGGAGCATCTCCGCCCATGAGCCTGTCGTCCCCGCCGTTCGAAGCCGACTCACGCACCGTGGTAGGGTCGCGCTTCGAAAGGCAGCGGCCACCGATGACGCAGGCGCGCAAGCGGGTCGAGCTCACGTTCGAGGTCCCCTACTCGCACCCCTCCTGGGTGCTGGAGGACGAGCAGGTGCCGATCAGCGCAGCACAGGACAACGCCACCACGGAGCTCGCGTCGGTGTGGCGCGCATGGAGTCGTCGCGCGGGGCGCCCGGTGAGCGTCCGCCGCGACCTCGCGGTCCGCTGGGACGAGGAGCACCCGCGCATCGGCGTCGACCCCGACGTGTGCCTGCTCGAACCGCCGCCCGCCACGCCCGACCCCGCCCTCCGCAGCCTGCGGACGTGGCGCGAGGGCGACGACGCGCCGAAGGTCGCGTGCGAGGTGGTGAGCCACGACAACGCCGAGAAGGACTACCGCGTCGGCCCGCGGAAGTACGCGGCGGCCGGCGTGCAGGAGCTGTGGGTGTTCGACCCGCAGCGCTTCGGGCCGGACGACGACGGCGGGCCGTGGGTCCTTCAGGTGTGGGAGCGCGGCAAGGCCGGTGACTTCCGCCGCGTGTACGTCGGCGACGGGCCCGCGTGGAGCGCCTACTTCCAGGCGTGGCTCGTGGTGAAGGGCGACGGGATGTTGCTGCGCATCGCCGACGACGAAGAGGGCACGCGCCTCTGGCCCACCGAAGCCGAGGTGGGGCACGCCGAGGCAGAGCAGGCGCGAAGCGACGCGGAGCAGGCGCGAAGCGACGCGGAGCAGGCGAGGGCCGAGGCCGCCGCGGCGCTCGCCCGGGTGGCGGCCCTGGAGGCGCTGCTCGCGAAGCGCGGGGGCGGGTAGCTCACGGCGCCGTCGGGCACCCCGCGGCCTCCTCCTCCGTCAGGAACGCCAGGCCCACCGTGCTCCCCTGCCGCAGGCAGTACATCCGCGTCTCCCCGCGCCGCAGCGACGCCGCGTGGAGCACCTCCACGGCGCTCCCCCGCCCTGCCGCCGGTCCCTCCGAGGCCGCCACTTCACTGTCGCGCAGGTGGACGTCGTTGCGCAGCGTCACCGTGCAGCGCGGTGCGCCCGGCGCGCTGGACCACGCGGCGCCGACGTAGCAGCTCGCGGCCTCGTAGCCCTGCGCCCCCTGGCGGAGCACGCGCTGGTCGGTGACGGCCGCGCCGCCGCGCTGGTAGCTGCGCGACTGGACGACGTGCGCCGCGTCGAGCGCACGGAAGGCCCAGGCGTGCCCGCTGCGGGGCCCGTCCTCCTCCTCGCGGTCGTCGAAGACGGCCTCGGCGCGGCGGTCGGGGCGCGGGCGCCAGAGCGTCATCGCGCGCCACGTGTTCGACGTGACCGGCGTCTCGTCGGTGTTGGCCTCGTGGCCGTCGCCCTGCACCAGCAGGAGCGCCGTCGCCCCCGGGCGCGCGACGAGCTCGCAGGCGTGGCCGGTGTGGGCGTTCTGCGCGTCGAGGCGCTCGGCGCCGAAGCCCCAGGGGCGCGCGCGGACGATCACGCAGCCCTCCCCCTCGACGCGGAGGAGTTCCTCGGGCGCGCCGTCGCCGTCGAGGTCGGAGACCGCGCCCGCGGGGGACTGGGCGAGCGACGCGTCGATCGCGGTGAGCGCCGCGGCGCGCGTCGGCGCCCAGGAGAGCGCCTCGGTCGCGGCGACCTGCGGGGGCCCGGACGACGGGGCGGGAGCAGGCATCGGCGCGGGTGCGGGCGAGGGCCGTTGCGTGGCGGGCGGTGCGTCGGCCTGCGGCGCGCGACGCCTGCACCCAACGGCCGCCGCGAGGAGCATCGCCGAAAGGAACACGCCGCGGAGGGAGGTTCGCTGCATCGCGCGACTCTGCCGCGGCGCGCGACGTCGCGTCAACGAGGGACGACGCGCGTCACTCGCCGCGGGAGGCGAGGCTCTGGAGGCGGGCGAGCACCTCGGGGGTCGCGCGCACCCGGAAGCGGGCGCCGCGCTCGTCGTAGTCCTCCTCCACCACCTTCGCGTCGCGGTGAACCTCCGCGATGACGCCCTTCGCCCCGTAGGGGACGAGCACCTCGCCGTCGACCATGTCGCGGTCGAAGAAGTCGAGGATGTACCCCCGCAGCCGCGCCACGTCGGCCGGGTCGCGCGCGGAGACCAGCAGCGCGTCGGGGTGCTCGCGGGCCACCTCGGCGAGCTGATCCTCCGTCATGCGGTCGCGCTTGTTGAAGAGGAGGCGGGCGTCGATGTCGCCGGCGCCGATCTCCGCCAGCACCTCGCGCGTCACCCGGAGCTGCGCCGCCGCGTCGGGGTCGGAGCCGTCGACCACGTGGAGCACCAGCGACGCCTCCCGCGCCTCGTCGAGCGTCGAGCGGAACGACGCCACGAGGTCGTGCGGCAGCTTCTTGATGAAGCCCACCGTGTCGCTCACCAGCACCCGGGGGTGGCTCTCCGGGTGGAGCGCCCGCACCGTGGTGTCGAGCGTCGCGAAGAGCTTGTCGGCGACGTACACCTCGCTCCCGGTGAGCGCCCGCATCAGCGACGACTTGCCCGCGTTGGTGTAGCCCACCAGCGCCACGCGGGGCTGGCGCTGGCGCCGCGCGCGCCGCGTCTCCTGCTCGCGAGCAACCGCGTCGAGCTCCTCGCGCAACTCCGCGATCCGGTCGCGGATCTTGCGGCGGTCGAGCTCGAGCGCGCTCTCGCCGGCCCCCTTGCCCCCGACCCCACCGCGGACGCGGTCGCCCCCGCCGCCCGACTCTCGCAGCCGCGGCGCGAGGTACCCCAAACGCGCGATCTCCACCTGGAGCCGCGCCTCCCGCGAGCGCGCGTGGCGGCTGAAGATCTCGAGGATCACCGACGTCCGGTCGAGCACCTCGGCGCCCGTCGCCTGCTCCAGGTTGCGCACCTGCGTCGGCGAGAGCTCGTGGTCGACCGCCACCACCGTCGCGTCGCCAGCGCCCCCGTCCGCGCTCTCCGCGTCGCCCTCGTCGCTTTCATCGCCGTCGGCCTCGGGCGCTTCCTCCTCCGGCGCTTCTTCCTCGTCGTCGCCCTTGCGCTTCTTGGGCTTCACGGGCGGCGGCACCACGCCCGTCCCGCCGGTGTAGCGGGCGAGCTCGTGGAGCTTGCCCTCGCCCACCACCGCGGCCGCGGCGAGGTGCGCGCGCCTCTGGGTGACGGTGCCCACCACGTCGTAGCCGAGCGTGTGGACGAGGCGCTCGAGCTCGGCGAGCGACAGGCGCAGATCGCGCTCGTCGACGTCGGGGAGCTGGACGCCGACGAGGACGGCGCGGGGTCTTTTTTCCGGACGTTCGTGCATTGGGGGGGCGGGAAGGTAACGCCCCCGGCGCCCGGGCGCCATCCCGAGCGCGCCCGCGCCGGTGCTACGCTCGGGCTTCATGAGCGACGAGTCGAAGCGCCCCTCCCTCGGCCGAGTCCTCCCGACGGCCCGCACCCTCCGGGCGTACTTCGCGACGCGGGTCGACCCGCTGACCCAGCTCTACCTCGTGCTCCCGCTCTTCATCGTCTACCACGTCGGGGTGGTGGCCCAGGTCGAGCGCGTGCCCGGCGGCGGCTACCGCTGGGTGGGCAACGGCGTCGACTTCCTCACCGGCACCATGCTCCACCTCGCCAACGGCAACGTCGGCGCCTACGCGCTCGGGGCCATCGTCGTCACGCTGGTGCTGCTCGCGCTGATCCTCTGGGCGCGGCGCGGCTCGGAGCTGCACCCGCGGCTCTTCGGCCCGCTCCTCGCCGAGAGCGTCGTGTACGCGGTGCTCTTCGCGGGCTTCGTCGGGTACGTGGTCGACGCGGTCGGCCTCGGCGTCCTCGACTCGCAATCCTTCGCCGCGCAGGTGGTGTCGTCGTGCGGCGCCGGGCTCCACGAGGAGCTCGTCTTCCGCATGGCCCTCTTCCACGGGCCCGCGTGGCTCCTCGCGAAGCGCACCGAGCGCCCCGCGCTGGCCTGGGCGGGCGCGGCTCTCGCGTCGTCTGCCCTCTTCTCCCTCGTCCACTACGTCGGGCCGCTCGGCGACTCGTTCAAGCTGTCGACCTTCGTGTTCCGCTTCCTGCTGGGGCTCCTGCTGGCGGGGGTGTACCGCACGCGCGGGTTCGCCGTCGCTGCGTGGACGCACACGCTCTACGACATCCTGTACTTCGCCCTGCGGCGGTTCTAGCGAGTTTGCCCGGCGGCTTACGCCGCGCGGTTTGCCCACCGTCGCTGGAGCAGTACGGGAGCTCGCGGCGGGCGATGGGCAGCGGGCAGCGGGCGTTCAGCGCGCGGTGACCATGTGCTTGAGAACGCCCACGATGCGCCCCACCTCGTCGAGGTAGTACTCCGGGCGGTCGAGGTCGACGGTGGCGCCCTCCATCCGCAGGAAGCGCCACACGTTGCCCGTGGTGACGGCGCCGTTGACGACACGCTGCGCAGCCCCGCGCGCCTCGTTGAAGCGCTGGGCCGCGTACATCTCGGCGACGCACTGGGGGATGCCAGCGCGGATGTTCTCGTTCTTCGCCTCGACGATGGCGACGACCGGCGCCTGGATCGTGAGCAGCGACGACGACCGGCTGACGAGCCAGTCGCAGAAGCCGTTGAGCCCGCGGTCGGGGTCGACCGTGAACTCCACCCCCGAGAACAGCCCGACCTCGCCGTTCAACTGCCGGCGAAGCTCCAGGAGGATCGGCGCGATGATCCACTCGGAGCGGGCCTTCTCGGTCGAGAGCTCGAGCGCGATGGGCGCGCCGTCGCGCAGGCTCGCCCGCAGCACCTCGCTGATCGGCACCGCCGGCACCGCGCCGAAATGGTCGGTCCCCTCGCGGATCGTGACCTCGAACAGCCGCCGGAGGTCGTCCACCGAGAACTGATCGTAGGCCACAGCCCGGTTGTGGCACGGCGCTCGCCACGGCCGCAACCACCGTCGCGCGGCGCTCACCCCTTCGGCGCGGGCACCGCGGCGCGCAGCGCGTCGGCCATCGCCCGCAACCTTCCCAGCCGCTCGGCCGCGATCACCCGCTCCACCTCGCGATGCAGCGGCAGCACCGGCAGCGGCTCCCCCGGCCGCGCCGTCGCGTGGAGCGCCGCCTCCAGCACCGTCCGCGCGAGCGTGTCGCGGAACCCCTCCGCCCCCGCCGCCGCCCACCGCCCCGCCGCGTCGCGCGCCGTCGCCTCCGCCGCGAGGCTCACGGCCCGCGCGAGGTCGTCGTAGAGCCCCGCCTCGAACGCGTCGCCCTCCGCCGCGAGCTCGCGCACCGCCTCCGCCGAGGGGCTCACGTCGCGCTCCCCGAGCGACGTGAGCTTCGCCATCGTCAGCACCACCGCGGTCGCCGCGCCCACCGCGTCGCCGAGCTCCGACGCCGCGAGCAGCGCGATCACCGACGCCTGCGCCGCCTGCCCCTGCCGCAGCTCCTCCGCCACCGCGCGAACCTCGCCGCGGGCCTCGGCCGCCGCGAGCGCGCCCGCCACGTCGGCCTCCAACACTGCCCCCGCGCCCTCGGGCGATTCCCGCTGCGCCGCGAGCGCCCGCTCCGCCGGCCCGCGCAGGAGCGGCGTGAGCGCGGCGACGCTGCGCGCGAGGTGGCGATCGCCCTGGGCCTCGTGCTCCTTGCGAAGGCGCGTGGCCGTCAGCCGGAGCTGCCGCGGGAGGTCGCGCAGGGGCTTCGACGCGGCGCCGCCCCACTGCTCCGCGGCGTACACCGCGCGGGTCGCGTGGGGGACGTCCTTCTTCGGCGCGAGCGCGGCCGCCGGACGAACGCACTTCCCCGCCGCCCGCACCAGCGCCCCGAGCGGCGCGTGGAAGGCGCCCGCCACGATCACCAGGTGGTCGGCGCGCGGGCACGCCGCCCAGGCGCCCGCGAGGTCGTCGCCGAAGGGCTCGGCCCACGCGAGGAGCGAGGCGCCGCGCGCGTCGGAGAGTCGTTCGGCCGTGAGCACTTCGCGGAGCCGGTCGGCGACGGTGGTCATGCGCGGCGGTATCGGCCGCGCGGGGCGGCGACGTCAAGCCTCACCCGCGTGCCCCCGCCACGCGACACCTGTGGACTCGCCGCGACACCGCCACACCCTCGCAACGCCCCGTGTTTCCAGCGGGTTTCGCGCGCCTTCGCCCTGGCCCGCCGCTTGAATTCTCCCTCCGCGAGACCGCACCCCCACACCTTACGGAGACCCCCGATGAACCCCACCCGCACGCTCGACCCGTTGGGAGCCCGGTACCGACCGGGCGATCCCATGCTCGAAGCCCAGGGTGAGCCTAAACCACTCAGCGAGGGCAGGCGGGCGAACCCTGGGCGATGGCGCTGGGCGACGACGCTGGGCGACGGCGCTGGGTGACGGCGCGGGCGGAGGCGCGGGCGGCGAGAAACGACCACCGAACGGAGCACTTCGAAGGGGGTGGAGGTCGAGCCCCCGCGTGCCCCCGCCGCGCGACACCTGTGGACTCGCCGCGACACCGCGCCACCCACGCGACACCCCGTATTTCCAGCGCGTTTCGCGCGCCATCGCCCTGGCCCGCCGCTTGAATTCTCCCTCCGCGAGACCGCACCCCACACCTTACGGAGACCCCCGATGAACCCCACCCGCACGCTCGCCCTCACGCTCGTCGCCGCCGTCGCCTCGCTCCACCTCGCCGGCTGTGGCAACGACGCCGACGACGCCGCCAACGCCGACGCCACGCAGGCCCTCCTCGAGCAGCCCAACGGGGGGATGACCACCGCCGACGAGATGCCCGACTTCGCCGACCCGGCCTTCGCCGCCGTGCCCGAGCCCTCCGACACCGTCGGCGTCGACGCCGTGCTCGACGGCGCCGGCAGCTTCACCGGCGACGCCGTCCAGGCCCCGCAGCGCCGCGTGATCCGCGTGATGATGCTCTGGGGCCACATCCCCACCCCCGACGACAACGCCGCGCCCGGCGCCACCGCCGCCCCCGCCGCGCGCACCGACTGGACGGGCTCGGTCTCCGTCGACAACGCCCGCGTCTCGGTGCGCCGCACGCTCGGCTTCGAGAGCGGTGACAGCGTCGCGGCGCGCACCGACCCCTCCACGGTGAACTTCGTCTCGCACACGCAGCCCTTCGTCGACGGCTTCGCCCTCACCGTGCGGGCCGACGCCGCCGCGGCGCCCGTCCTCCACTTCCGCACCGCGGCCGTCACGCTCGACCTGCCGCTGCCCGACGCCGACGGCGCCGTCCGCTACCTCCCCGACGGCCGCAACGGCGTCTACTACGCTGCCTTCGTCGAGCGCGCCGACTGCGGGCAGGGCTTCCTCCTCGGCCACTGGACGCGCGTCCGGCCGCAGCTCGGCACCTTCCGCGGCCACGCCTTCAACCTCGCCGGCGCGCCGCGCGGCTCGGTCCGCGGCATCTGGGGCCGCTCGCGCACCGGCGAGCAGCGCTTCTTCGGCAAGCACGTCAGCAACACCGGCGCCTTCAACGGCCTCCTCGGCGGCACCTACGGCGACGGCCACTTCGCCGGCGTGTGGGGCCTGCGCGACGGGACGCGGGGCGCGCTCCAGGGCCGCTACGCCGACGGCCTCCAGCGCGGCGACGGCCGCGGCGTCCTCCTCGGCCGCTGGGCCGAGCGCTGCCCGCTCCGCTGACCAGCGCGCGTGATAGCGTCCGCGCCGCGCCCGCTCCTCCCCGCCGCGGCGCCCCGACGCCGTGCCCACCGCCCGCGACCGAACCGCCCTCGCCCTCGGCGCCGCCCTCCTCCTCGCGATGGGCGCCTTCGTCGCGACCCGCCTGCGCATCGGCAACGACATCACCCACTTCCTCCCCTCGGGCCGCGACGCGCGACTCGCCTACGTCTCCCGCGCCATCGCGGAGTCCGAGCTCTCCCGCGCGATGGTGCTCGCCGTCGAGGGCGACGACCCCGCGCGCGTCACCGACGTCGCGAAGCGCCTCGCCGAGCGCCTCCGCGCCCACCCCGAGGTCGCGTGGCTTCGAAGCGGCGTCGACCCGGCCGCCGAGCGCGCCGTCTACGACCTCTACTTCCCGCGGCGCCACGCCTTCCTCACCGATGGCGACGACGCCTCCCTCCGCGTGCGGCTCACCGACGGAGGGCTCACCGAGGCCGCCCGCGACGTCCGCCGCGCGCTCGCCTCGCCGATGGGCCCGCTCGCCGCCCGAACCGCCGGCGCCGACCCCCTCCAGGGCTTCGCCGCCCAGCTCGAACGCCTCCGCGCCGCGCAGGCCGGCGCCCTCACGTCACGCGACGGGCAGTTCGTCACCGCCGACGGGCGCCACGCCGTTCTCCTCCTCGCCACGCGCCACTCGGCCTTCGACGCATCGAAGCAGCGCCCGTGGCTCGCCGACCTGCGGCGCGCCTTCGACGACGTCCGCGCGGGCTCCCTCGTGCGACTCCGCGTCGGCGGCGCGCACCCGATCGCAGTCGCCGCCGAGGCCCAGATCCGCGGCGACGCCGAGCGCATCACCCTGCTCGGCTCGCTCGGCGTGGCGGTTCTGTTTCTCCTCATCCACCGCTCGATGCGCTACCTGCTGCTGGCGTCGCTCCCCATCGGCGCGGGCTTCCTCACCGCGGCCACGGTGGGGACGCTGGTCTTCGGGAAGCTCCACGGCCTCACGCTCGCGTTCGGCGCGTCGCTCATCGGCGTGTGCTTCGACTACCCGGTCTACCTCATCAACCACCACACGCTGCGCCCCTCGCCCGAGGGCGTCGGCGCCACGCTCCGCCGCGTGTGGCCCGGCACCGCGCTCGGCGCCATCACCACCATGGGCGGCCTCGCGGGCCTCGGGTGGACGAGCTTCCCCGGCCTCCGCGAGATCGCAGTCTTCGGCGTCGCGGGCGTCGCCGGCGCGCTCCTCGCGACACGCTTCCTGGTGCCGCCGCTGCTGCCCGCGGAGCCCATCCCCGTCGCCTTCCAGCGCCGCCTCGCCGACGGCGTCGCCCGCGCCGTGGCCGCGCTGCGAGGCCGCGGGATCGTCGCGCTGGTGGTCCCCCTCGCGGCGCTCGCGCTCTGCGCGGTGGGGCTCCCGCGGTTGCGCTGGGTCGACGACGCGAAGGCCCTCACCGAGGTCGACCCGCGCCTCTTCGCCGAGGAGCGCGCGGTCCGCTCGCTGGTCTCGCGCGTCGACGACGGGCGGCTCGTCGTGGTCGCCGCCGACACCGCGGAGGAGGCCCTCGCCCGCAACGACGACGTCGCGCTCCACCTAGCGAACGCGCGCACGGACGGGGCGCTCGAAGGATTCCGCTCGCTCCACACGCTGGTGTGGTCGGCCGCGCTCCAACGTCGCAACGAGGCCGCCCTGCGCGCCGACCCGACGCTCGCCGCCCGCGCCGAGGGAGCCTTCGTCCGCGAGGGCTTCCGCGCCGGCGCGCTCGCCCCCTTCGCCGACGCGTTGCGCGAGGCGCCACCGCCCCCGCTCACCGAGTCATCCCTCACCGGAACCCCGCTCGGCGAGATGGCCCGCACCTTCCGCGTGTTGGTGGACGGCCGCCCCGCGTACCTCACCTTCCTCCAGGGCATGCGCGACCCCGCGGCCGTCGAGCGAGCGCTCCGCGATGTGCCCGAGGCGGCTCTCTTCGACCAGGCCACCTTCCTCCGCGAGACCTACGCCCGCTACCGCCGCCGCACGCTCGAACTCCTCGCCGCGGGGCTCGCGGTGGTGTTCGCGATGCTCCTCGCGCGCTACCGACGTCTCGGCACGGCCGCCGCGGCCTTCCTCCCCTCGGTGCTCGCCGGGGCCGCCGCGCTCGCCGCGGTCCCGCTCACAGGAACGTCCGCCAACCTGATGCACCTCATCGGGCTCCTGCTCGTTCTCAGCATCGCGGTCGACTACGGGGTCTTCGTCGCCGAGGTCGACCGCCACCCCGAGGCCGCGCGCGAGACGCTCTTCAGCGTGACGGTCGCGTGGGTCTCCGCGCTGCTATCGTTCGGCCTGCTCGCCGTGTCGTCCAACCCCTCGCTCCGCGCCATCGGCCTCACCACCGGCGTCGGCGTCACCTTCAGCCTCCTGCTCACGCCCTCCTTCCGCCACCTCCTCGGCCCCAAGGAGCGCGCGCCGTGAGCGGGTGGATGCCGCGTGGGTTCGTGCGAAGGTTTCTGGCTCGTCTGCTCGGGCGCCGAGTGCCGGCGGGGTTCGGTGAGAGCGTCTGCTCGCGGCCCCGAGTGCCGGTGGGGTTGCCGATCGCATCCAGCACCCGCCGAGTTCCGGTGGGGTTCGGTGAGAGCGTCTGCTCGCGGCCCCGAGTGCCCAGGGTTCGCCCGCCTGCCCTCGCTGAGTGGCTTAGGCTCACCCTGGGCTACCTGCATGGGATCATCCGCCCGGTGGCGGATTCCGGGAGCCGGCGCGAGGTGAAGACGACGCGCGTCGTCTTCACCTCGCGCCGGCTCCCGGAATCCGCCACCGGGCGGATGATCCCGTGAAGGTAGCCCAGGGTGAGCCTAAGCCACTCAGCGAGGGCAGGCGGGCGAACCCTGGGCACTCGGGGCCGCGAGCAGACGCTCTCACCGAACCCCACCGGAACTCGGCGGGTGCTGGATGCGATCGGCAACCCCACCGGCACTCGGCGGGTACTGGACGCGATCGGCAACCCCACCGGCACTCAGCGCCGCGAGCAGACGCGGTCTCCCCCCGAACGGCCGTGAGAACCCTCCTCCTCTGCGCCGCGCTCGCGCTCGGCTGCGCCGGCCGCCGCCACGCCGTCAACGTTCCCCCGCAGGAGATGGGCTCGCTCGTCCCCACCGGCGAGATCCGCGGCGCCTTCCTCTACCGCCAGCGGGTGACCGCACGGCGCCCGGGCCACGACGAGGTGAGCTTCGACGCCGTGCTCCAGAAGCAGGGCGACACGCTCACCATGCTCGGGCTCACCCCCTTCGGCACGCGCGCCTTCGTGCTCCAGCAGCGCGGGGTGGCGGTGGAGTTCACCTCGTACATGCCGGGCGAACTCCCCTTCCCGCCGCGGTACATCCTGCTCGACCTGCACCGGACGCTCTTCGTCTCGCTCGGCCCGACGCCGCCCGACGGCGAGCGCCGCGGCGTGCGCGACGGCGAGTCCGTGCGCGAGGTGTGGCGCGGCGGGCGGCTGATGGAGCGACGTTACGAGCGCGTCGACGGACGTCCCGCGGGCGCGATCGAGGTCCGCTACGAGGGCGGCATGGTGGAGCAGGAGCCCCCCGACACGGTGGAGTACCGCAACGGGTGGTACGGCTACGCGCTCACCATCACCACGCTCGCGCGCCAGGCCCTGTAGTCACCCCTTCGCCAGCGCGTCGAACTCCGTGGGGTCGTGCGCGCTGAACACCGTCACATCCTTGTGGCCGCGCGCGAGCTCGCGGAGCCTCGCCTGGTTGGCCCGCCGCAGCCCGTCGTCGACCGCCACCGCCCGCTGGAAGAGCGCGAGGCCCGGCGGGCACCACGCGGGCTCGCCGTGCACCTCGTCGCGGAAAAAGTACGCGTCCCCCGCGTGGACGAGCCACCGCTCGCCGTCGCGCACCGCCACCGCCGAGTGCCCGCGCGTATGCCCGTGCATCGGGATGAGCACCACCTCGGGGTCGCGCCCCGTCACCTCGCGAACGGCCTCGAAGCCGAGCCACCGGTCGCCCGTCGGGACGCGCCGCTCCCACGCCGGGCCGTGCGCCCAGTGCCAGGGCTTGTAGCGCTCGCGCTCCGCCAGCGTCGCCCGCGCGGTGGCGGCGTCGAGCTCCGCGCCGTGCACGTGAACCTTCGCCCGCGGGAAGTCCGGCAGGCCGCCCGCGTGGTCGAAGTCGAGGTGGGTCACGACGATGTCGGTCACGTCCTTCGGGTCGTACCCGAGGCGCTCCACCTGGCGGATCGCGGTGCCCGACTCCGCCAGCGTCGGCCCGCCGAGCGCGAGCATCGCGCGCCCGATGCGCTTCTGCGGGTCGCGCAGGTCGTCGAGGCCGATGCCCGAGTCGACCAGCACCAGCCCCCGCGACGTCTCGACGAGGAGGCAGTGGGCGACGAGGCGGCCGCGCGTGAGCCAGCCGCTCCCCTCGCGCGTGGTGAGCGCCCGGTTGAAGGGGCACATCGAGAAGCAGTCGAGGTGGTGGACCTTCATCGCCCGCTCACTCCGCGTCGGCCGGCGCCGGAGGCGGCGTGTAGATCGGCTTGCCCGTGAGGATCTCGGCCCACTCGTTGGCGATCCAGAGCTGCCCGATCGCGAGGTACCGCCAGTCGCGCGACAGGAACGACGGCGGCTTCGCCTCGAACCAGTGCCCGAGAAACTGCAGCGCCCACCCGCCGACGAACAGCTTCGCGCCGAGGCGAGGCCGCTTGAGGAGCAGCGGGAGCGACGCCACGATCGCCGGGATGCCGACGAGGTGGGTGAGGCGGTTCATCGGGTGCTGGTGGTCGCGCTGGTAGGTGCGGAGGTAGTCGTCGAGGGAGGCGCTCATGGCGCGCTACGGTACCAGGGGTTTCGCCGCGGCGAGGCGGAAGAGCGACGCGAAGCTCTCCCGCCCCTTGCCCCACAAGCGTGCGGCCGGGGTCGCCGCGCCCGCCCACGCCGGCGCCCGCGATTTCCACCAGCGCGCGGCGTCGTCGGCCGGCGACCGCACGAGCGTGAGCCCGTCGTCGCGGAGCCAGCGCGACACCCGCGCCCCCACCGGCAGCACGCCGACGTCGTAGCGCGGGAAGCCCCGCACCTTCGTGACGTACCAGCGCCCGAGCGCGTGGGGCATCGCGCTGACGCCCGCGAGCCGGTAGTGCGGGTCGGCGCGGAGGTTGGCGGGCGAGAGGCGGTTGGGCCCGAACAGATAGAGAACGCCCCCGGGACGGAGCACCCGCGCGAGCTCCCGCACGGCCGAGAGCGCGTCCTCGACGTGCTCGATGACGTCGACGAAGGTCACCACGTCGAAGCTCGCCGTGGGGAAGGGGAGCGCCTCCGCGCGGGCCTTCACGAAGCTCGCCGCCGCACCGTAGCAGTCGCAGCGTCGTCGCGCGCCGTCGAGCAACGCGTCGTCGACGTCGACGCCCGTCACGCGCGCCCCGCGCTCGCCGAGGGCCACCGGGAGCGCCCCGAGCTGGCACCCGACGTCGAGCGCCTCAGCGCCGTCGAGCGCGCAGAGCTCGGTCACCTCGGCGGCGAGCGATCGGTTGCGGGCGATCTGGTCGAGCTCGAGGGCGAGCCAGCGCGGGCGCTGCGGGTCGCGCGGGTCGAGGAGGTGCTCGGCCCACCACGCGAGGAAGGGACGCTCGCGCGCGAGGACGGGGTGGTCGTCGGGGACGCCGGCCGCGCGGGCCAGCGCGTCGAGCGCGTCGCTCACGGGATGGTGAAGGGGATTTCGAACTGCTGGCCGCGCTGCGTGAGGTCGACCCGGTACGACCCCACCACGCGCCCGCCGACGGAGATGGAGAGCGTGGTCGGGGTCGCGGGGACGCCGCACATGTCGTAGGCCACCACGCGGACGCGGTAGGTGCCGCTCGGGGGCGAGGGGTTGTCCCAGTAGACGTTCTCGACGGTGGGGGGCTCGGGGCGGCAGGCGGCGTTGGCGTCGTGGTCGAGGCGCCCGCCCGACGCGCTCGAGCGCTGCGCGTAGTAGATCTCCGCGCCCGACGGGTCGAGCACGTGGAGGTCGACGTCCGAGGAGGTCTGCCACGCGGCGGTGACCTGGATGTTGCCGCCCTGGTAGCCGCAGCCCTCGTCGATGACGCCGTTGCAGTTGTCGTCGAGGCCGTTGCACGCCTCCTCGGTCCCCTGCTGGCACTGGGCCTGGAGCACCTGGACGCCTTCGGTGGGGACGGCCACCGTCGCGGTGACGGCGGGGTTGAAGTTGGGCGTGGCGACCGTGGTGCGGGTGGTGACCGCCGTCCGCCCCGTCACCACGCAGGCGGAGAGGAACATCAACGGCAGGGCGAACGCGCGAACGAGCTTCATGCGACAGGCCTTTCGAGGGGAGCCGGGGAAGGAGGGGACGGCAGTGATACGCAGACCGCGGCCCGATCATCAAGAGACGCGCGCCGGTGGTACCGTCGGAAGACCGCGCCCCCGCCATCGCGCGTCTCCAGCACCCCATGCGACCCTATGACCCGCGCCCCCGCGTCCGCCTCCGCGGCCCCGACGCCACCGCCCTCGGCCTCCTCGGCGCCCTCGCGCAGGCCGCCTGCACCCACGCCGAACCCGCTCCCCCGATGGTGGTCCCCGAGCCCGCGCCGCCGCGCCCGACGCCTCCGACGGCGACCCCTCCCGCCGCGCAGGAAGCTCCCCCGCAAGACCAGGGCGCGGTGGTCCTCGGGCCCGACCCCACCGAGGGCCGGGTCCGCATCGTCGAAGGAGACGGTTCGGCCCCGTACTACCGCGTCGGCGACTACCGGACGCGCGTCGGGCCCCGCTGGTACTCCCGCGCGACCGGGGCGCCAGTTCGTGCGGACGACCCCGACTTCCAGCGCTGGCTCCGCGCCCACCCGGCTCAACCCAAGCGCTGACGTTGCGATGATCCGCCTCGACCCGACCCCGACGCTCCTCGGGCGCTTCGCGCGCGACCTCCTCGCGCCCGACCTCGCGGGGCTCCCCGAGGCGCCCGACCTCTCGGCCTACGGCCCCGCCGACCTCGCCGCCGCCCACCACGCCTGGACAGAGCGGATCGTCGACGAGTACCGCTCGGTGGTCGTGTTCGCCGAGCTCCTCCAGCGGATGGGCGAGTGCGAGGCACCCTTCGACGCGCTCTGCGCGGTGCACGCGCTCGTCGGCGACGAGCTCCGTCACACCGCGCTCTGCGCCCGCGCGGCCGGGTGGTTCGGCCCGGCGTCGCGCTTCGAAGTCGACCTCGCGGGCCTCTCGCTCCCGCCCTCCGACGCCCCTCCCCTCGCCCGCTCGCTCGAGATCGTCGTCCGCGAGATCGTCGTCGCCGAGGCCGAGTCGGTGACCTCCTTCCTCGCCCACCGTGATGCGACGGAGGAGCCCTCGGTCCGCGCCGTCCTCAGCGCCATCCTCCGCGACGAGGTTCGCCACGCGGCCGCGGGCCTCGCGCTCTTCGACGCCCTCGCGGCGATGCTCCCCGAGGGCGAGCGGGCCGCCGTGCTCGACCACCTCGCGCGCATCGAAGCCGTCGACCGGGCCGACCTCCGCGCGCGCTACGACGACACCGCGCGCGGCGGGCCCGGCCGCTCCCTCGGCGCCGTCGTCACGCCCGACGACCTCGCCGCCGCCCGCGCGAAGCGGGCCTCGCTCCCTCGCGCCGACAACCGCCTGCCCCACGTTTCATGATGCCCCGATGACCCCGATGCCCTCGCCGGAAGCACCCGAACCTCCGCCCGCCGGGCCCCGCTCGTCGCGCTCGACCGCCGCCGTCGCCGACCCGCGGCGCGAGTACCCGGGCGTCTTCGCCGTGCTGCTCGGCGGCGCGTGCGCGGGGCTCGGCTTCGCCGTCGAAGCCGTCGCGTGGGAGTCCAACCTCTTCCGCACGAACGGCCTCCACGTCGCCACCGCCGCGTGCCTCCTCGCGCTGGCGGCGCGGGCCCCGATCGCGCGGGTCGCCACAGCGCTCGTCGGCGCGCGCGGGCCCGTGGTGGCGTGGCGCGCGGTGGCCTTCGGTGCGGCCTCGCTCGCGCTCTACCACGCGGTCCGCCTCGAGCACATGCTGACGGCGTGGGGGTCGTTCTTCGGGTGGTTCCGCGACCTGTGGGAGTGCGAGCCGGAGGGCTTCGGCCCGCCCGTCGTGGTGTCGGCCGCGGCCTACCTCGGCGCGCGAACCGCCCTTCCCTCGCGCGCCCGAACGCGGGCCGCGATGGCGCTGGCGGCGATCGCGGCGATCGCGCTCCTCGCGGTGGCGTGGCGACGCGCGGCGCAGGTCCCTGCTGTCGACGCGTACATCGCGACGCTGCCTCGCCTCGGCACGCTCCCGCCGCCCGCGCGCCCCGTCCCCTGGGATCGCGCCGGCCAGGAAGACCCCTCCACCACGTACACCGACCACGTCGTGGGCGGGGTGACGTTGCGGCGCTTCGAGTTCCCGCACCGCGCGCAGTGCGGGGTGGTTCGGGTGACGCCCGACGAGCCGGCGCCGACGGTTCTCCCCGCGCGCTACGGGCTCCTGCGCGACTGCGACGGCGGCGAGGTTCGCCACGACCGGGCGCGCGGGCTCTACGTGCTGGTGCGCCGCGAGGGGGCGTACCCCGACGTGCTCCCGCTCGACCCGCCCACCGCGGCCCTCGCGAACTCCACGGGCGGGCGGACGATGGGCGCGTACCGCGACGCGTTCACCGTGCCCGCAGGGTGGCGTTACGCGAGCGCGGCGCTGGTCGCTGTTGGTGCGCTGGTGCTCGCGATGAGCGCTTGGCGGCGGCGCTCGCTCGGCGGCGAAGCGTCGTGGCGGCAGGCGACGCTCCGTGAGGACGGCGTGATCGCGGTGGAGGGGAGCCCGGCGGTGTACGCGTGCCCCTACGGCGCAGCGCTCACGCCGGGGCCCGTGGTGCTGGTGGGCGTGGCCGACGCGGCGGGCGACGGGCCCTTCCGCGGCGCGCCCGCGACGCTCCCGCGCGAGGCGGTGCTGCCGGGGCTCATCGCGGATTTGCGCGCCGAGCGCGAGGCGACGGCCGACGCCGACGAGGCGCGCGCGATGGCGGCGTTCGTGATGGCGGCGGCGCCGCTCGCGGGCGCGGCGGCGGTGCGGCTGCTGGGGTGACGGAGGCGGTGCGCGTCCCCTCCCCGGCGACGCGCACCCCTCGCGCGGAGAAGGCTGTTGAAAGAGGCGCGCCCGAAGGGACTCGAACCCCCGACCCGCGGCTTAGAAGGCCGCTGCTCTATCCAACTGAGCTACGGGCGCCTGGCGAAGACTGCGACGACGGGCGAACCCGTCACGCTCGGTCGGGGAGGCGGGATTTGAACCCACGACATCCAGCTCCCAAAGCTGGTGCACTACCAGGCTGTGCGACTCCCCGAAGTTGCGGGTGCGCGACTCTATACCACCGCCCCGCCGCGCCGCCCAGGGACGCGCTCGAACTTTTTCTCACGCACGCCCGTGACACGCGCCGCGGACGGATGTATACACCGTGCCCCGCCGCGGGGAGCGTTCCTCGCCGTGGCACCCGTCTCTGGTGGCCGTAGCTCAGTTGGTAGAGCATCGGATTGTGGCTCCGATTGTCGCGGGTTCGAAACCCGTCGGTCACCCCCTTCAAGCTGTCGCGTCTGCGCCTGTGGCTCAATGGATAGAGCATCGGACTTCGGATCCGACGGTTGGGGGTTCGAGTCCCTCCGGGCGCGCTCGAAGAAAGGTTGACAAGGGCGCGACACTGTAGGAAACAACGCGCCCCTCGCGAGAGGTCGATACCGACATCGGGCCATTAGCTCAATTGGTAGAGCAGCGGACTCTTAATCCGTTGGCTGACAGTTCAAGTCTGTCATGGCCCACCAGAAACGCCTCCGGGCACCTGTAGAGAGCCCCCCGTCATGACGACGTGGGGCTCTCGGCGTTTCGAACGCACCGCGCCCTCGCCAGGCACCCCAACGCTCACAACAAGCGGACGGCAAACCGCTGCGCGTGAGTACACGGGCCCGTCGTCCCCGCACGCTCCACCACGCCACGGCGCGCACACCGCCACGACGCTCGCGTGGGCCGTCGGCCGCGTCGCTCAGCGCGCTTCGAAGGTGAGGCTCGTCTCGAAGTCGCGGTCGGTGAAGCGCGTGATCGGGTGGGACCGGACCGCGTTTTCGAGGCACGGCCCCATGGGCGCCTCGGCGTAGGTCGACGCGACGTGGATCTCCGTCGCGCGCCCGGTGCTCCCCTCCCACACCACGCCGATACGAACGCGCCGGTGCCGCGTCGAGCCGGCGACGCAGCGCTGCACCTCCGGCGTGAGCTCGTCGATGAACGCGCCGATCTCGCGCGAGCGGGGGTGGCTGTGCAGACGCGTCGGGTGCGCGGGCTCCTCGGGCTCCTCGGGCTCCTCGGGCTCGCCCGCATCCGCCGCCGCGACCACCGACGCGTCGGGCGCCGCGGCCACCGCAGCATCCGCCGCCGCCACGACCACCGCCGCATCCGCGGCCGCGACCACCGCCACGTCTGCCACCGCGACCACCGCCGACGCGTCCACCGTCGCCGCCGCGTCGCCCGTGAGCGCGACCGACGCATCCGCCGCGAGCGCGACCGACGCATCCGCGCCCTGCCCCGCTGCCGCTGCTGTGCCCGCGTCATGCGCCGCGAGCGCGGGGCGCGTCGGAGGCCGGCGCACGACCACCGGCGGCGTCGGCGGCGCGTCTTTGTGAAGGAAGGCCCAGCCCGCCGCGGCGACCACGCCCGCGACGAGGACCGTGAGCCCCGCCACGACGGCCGCGCGCGCCCAGCGACGCTGCGGCGGCAGGTCGATGCGCATCGTCGGGTCCGACGGCGGCGGCTGCGTCGGCGCCCACTGCGGAACCACCGGCCGCATCGGCGCGGGCGGCGCGTCGGCCGGCGGCGTCCACGGCTGCACCATCGGCATCGCGGCGGCGACCGCGGGCGGCGCGGGCGCCTGCATCGGCATCGCGGGCGGCGCGGGCGCGGGCGTCGGCGTCGGCAGCGGCATCGGGGGCGGCGTCGACTCCACCGCGAGCGGCGCGATCGGCGTCGGCGGCATCACGATCGGGATCGCCGGCGCGGGCGCGCCGAGCTCAGGCTCGATCGAGATGGAGTCGTCGGCGACGGTGATGGGCGCGGCGTCGTCGCGCGCCGCGGGCACCACCGGGTCGAAGTCCGCGTCGGAGAGGTCGAACATCGTCGCCGCGGGGGGGTCGGGCGGCTGCGTCGGCGCGAGGGCGACGTCGCTCGCCGCGGCC
Organism: Polyangiales bacterium; assembly: GCA_046351555.1. Lineage (GTDB taxonomy): Bacteria > Myxococcota_A > Polyangia > Polyangiales > CAISKJ01. The sequence goes on along the minus strand of JAXLYI010000041.1, from coordinate 27,478 downwards.
GTCGTTGGCGTGGGCGGCGCGCCCAGCGGAGAGGGCGGCGTGGGCGGCGGCGCCGACGGCGCGGGGCCCACCACCGTGGCCACCGACTCGAGTGAGTCCGCGTCGAGCGCGCCGAGCGAGGCCTCGATCTCGCCCCAGGCGCCGTCGCTCAGGCGCTCCTTCGGCACCGGCTGCTCGCCCGACTCGGTGACGGTGGGCTCCTCGTCGACGCGGAGCTCCCCGCCGACCGTGCGCCCCGTCGCGAGCGGGACCTTCACGCGCGCCTGCCCCGACTGGACGGGCTCGGTGCCCGGCGGGCGGATGCGCGGGACCTCCACCCGCTGCGTCGTCTCGGTGGGCCGGCGCAGGCGCGGGCGCACGTCGGACTCGGTGATCGCGGGCGCAGAGGGCGCGTTGAGCGGCGTCGACGGCTGGATCGACGGCGTCAGCGGGGCCGAGGCCACCGTGCCGGGCGGGGGCTCCGCGGGGGGCGTCGGGGGCTGGAGCAGAGGCGCCGCGGGGCGCGCGGGGGCGGCCGGACGCGTCGCGCCGCGCGGGGCAGCCCCCACCCCGAGGAGGGTGGCCTTCATCGGGTTGTCCTCGGACGTCGGGCGGTCGCCGCTGGCGCCGGGCGCGAGGCCGAGGAGGGTGGTCTTGTTGGAGTTGGCCGGGCGGTGCGGGATCTGCCGCTCGCGCGTCCCGGTGACCACGGGCATCCGCGGCTTCGCCACCATCGGGACCGACGCGCGCGCCGCCGGGTTGGTGAGGAGAACGCGCGAGAGGTCACGCGCGAAGGCCCCCGCCGTCCCGTACACCGGCTCGTCGCTCCACGCGCGCTGGAGCACCGTGTCGACCTCGGCCGGCACGTCGCCGCGCTCGCCCGCCGCGCTCGGCCGCGCGCTCCCGCGGATCGCCGCCGCCACCGCGTCGTCGTCCGCCCCCGTGAACGCCGGCGCGCCCACGAGGCACTCGTACGCGATCGACGCGAGCGAGAAGAGGTCGCCCGCCGGCGACACCTGGCCCACCAGGTCACCCGGTGAGCGGTACGCCGTCGCCGCCGTCGACGCGCGCGGCGGGAAGAGCCCCGCCGCCGTCAGCGCCTGCGCGAGGCCGCACTCCTCCACCCAGAGCCGCAGCATCCGGTCGGCCATCGCGACGTGGTCGGGCGAGAGCGAGCGGTGCACGATGGAGGGCGAAGCGGCGTGGAGCGCGTCGAGCACCATCGCCACCTCGGCGATCATGCGCGCGACCTCGTTGGGCCGGAAGCGCCCGGCCTTCGCGAGGTGGTCGCGCAGCGTCGGGCCCTCGGGCCGCTCGGTGATCACCACCAGCCCCGCCGGGTCGCGCGCCACCGCCACCAGCGTCGGCACCGCCCGCTGCTTGAGCATCGCCACGCGCTGGAGCTCGCGGTTCACCACCGCCACCGTGTCGCCGCCGGGGTTGGGGTGCGGCACCACGCGCGCGGTGAAGCGGGCGCTCGACGCCGTCTCGGCGCGCGCGACGTACACGCTCATCAGCGCCGTCGTGCGGACGCACTGCTCGACGACATAACGCCCCGCGAGGCGGGCGCCGGGAGCGAGGGCGGAAGATTCCACGGTCATCATGTCGAGGGTAATGCACCGCGGCCGTCGGCCGCCAGCATTCCGCGCGTTCGGAGGTAGGCCCGGACGAAGGGGACGATCGCCCCGAGCGCGGCGCCGCGGTGCGAGAGCCGGTGCTTCTCCGCGGCGGGGAGTTCGGCGAGCGTGGCGTCGCCGCCCGCGGGGATGAAGAGCGGGTCGTACCCGAAGCCCCCCGCGCCGCGTTCGGTGAACCCGATGCGCCCCCGGCACTCGCCGTGGCGCCACACCGCGCCGTCGCCGAGCGGGCCGCCGACGTCGGCGAGCGCGATCACGCAGCGGAAGCGCGCGCCGCGGCGCCCCTCGGGCACGCCCGCGAGCCGCGCGAGGAGGAGCGCGCGGTTGGCCGCGGAGTCGCCGTGGCCGCCGGCGAAGCGCGCGGAGAAGGCCCCGGGCGCGCCCGAGAGCGCGTCGACGGCGAGGCCCGAGTCGTCGGCGAGGGCGGGCATCCCCGCGCGCCGCGACGCCTCGCGCGCCTTGGCCACCGCGTTGGTGACGTAGTCGTCGGCGGGCTCGTCGAGGTCGTCGATCCCGACGTCGCGGAGGGACAGGAGCGCGAGGTCGGGGAGCAGCTCGCGGAGCTCCCGGAGCTTGCCCGCGTTGGCGCTGGCGAGGAGCAGGCGCGGCGCGCTCACGGCTCGGCGTGCGCCCCCTCGCGCTCCTCGAGGGCCCCGAGGATCACGCGCTCGACGGTGGACGGGAGCTCCATCGCGCGGACGGCGGTGACGGTGTCGGGCTGCGGCCCCTGGAGGCAGCGACACGTCCGCATGAAGTGCCGGCCGACGAGGCGCGCGATGGCGACGAGCTCGCGCTCGGCGGGCGAGTCGGGCGGCGGGCGGACGCGGCTCCGGCGCGCGGCGGTGACGTCGTAGCCCCCGCGCGCGGCGAGGCGGCCCGAGGCGTACTCGTCGGCGAGGACGAAGCGCCAGATGGCGTTGTCGGAGCCGAGCAGCCGGTCGAGCGCGAGGAGGCACGCGCGCGTGTCGGCGGCCTCGCCGAGCAGCGCGTGGAAGTCGAAGGGCGCCGAGGGCTCGACGCAGAAGGCCCCGTCCTCGCGGCGGAGCGCGTGGAGGGCCTCGGTGACGTCCTCGAGCGTGCGGACCTCGTCGGCCCCGGGGACGCGCCCCTCGTGGGCGACGAGGTCGCGGCAGCGCGCGTAGGCCGCCACCGCGCCGGGCTCGTCTTCGAATTGAACCGCCCGCAGCACCTCCGCGCAGGCGTCCCGACGCGCCACGCTGTTGGCGAGCGGCGCCTCGGGCGCGGGCGCCGGCGGGGGCTCTGCGGCGGGGGCGCTGGGCGGATCTGCGGGGGCCGGCGGGACGAGCGACGCGACCGACCCGAGCGGCGGGGGCGGCGCCGACGCGGGGGCGCCGGCGTCGGGCGCGCCCTCTCGCTGCTGGGCGACCGCGGCCTGGGCCACGACGCCCAGCACGACGGCGACAACCGCGAAGGGTCTCGTTCGCATGGGAGCTTTCGAACGATACCGGGGCCGGAGACGGGGGCCCAGAAATCGGGTAATGGGCCGCGGCCATGTTCACCCGCGACCGCAAGCTCCTCGTCGGCGTCATCCACCTGCCCGCGCTGCCCGGCGCGCCCCGCTTCGCGGGCGATTTCGCGCGCGTGGTCGACGGCGCCGCGCGCGACGCGGAGGCCCTCGCGGCCGCGGGCTTCGACGCGGTGATCGCGGAGAACTTCGGCGACGCTCCGTTCTTCCGCGGCGCGGTGCCGCCGGAGACGGTCGCGGCGATGGCCGTGTGCTGCGAGCGCGTGCGCCGGGCCTCGGAGCTCCCGCTCGGCGTCAACGTCCTTCGCAACGACGGCGAGTCCGCGCTCGCCGTGGCGACCGCCGTCGGCGCCCGCTTCGTGCGGGTCAACGTGCTGGTCGGCGCGCGCGTCACCGACCAGGGCGTGGTCGAGGGAGACGCCGCGGGCCTGCTCCGGGCGCGCGCGCGGATGGGGGCGGCGGGCGTCGCGATCGCGGCGGACGTCGACGTGAAGCACTCGGTCCCGCTCGGCGCGACGGCGCTCGCGCCGGAGGACGAGGCGGTCGAGGCCGTCGAGCGCGCGCTGGCCGACGCGGTGATCGTGACGGGCGGGCGCACCGGCGCCGAGGCCGACCGCGCGGTGATCGAGCGGGTCCGTCGGGCCGTCCCCCGCACCCCCGTGTGGCTCGGGAGCGGCGCGCGCCACGACACCCTCAAGAGCTGGCTCCACCTCGTCGACGGGGTGATCGTCGGCAGCGCGCTGCGGGCCGACGGGCGCGCGGGCGGCCCGGTCGACCCCGCGAAGGCGCGCGACTTCGCCGCCCGGCGCGGCGGGTGACGTGCGCGGGGTTGGACCCCGCCTCCCCCGCGGGTGCATGATCGCCCCCGACGATGCCCCGCCGGCGCAACAACTATGAGCCCATCGGCACGGCCCACATCGGGACGCTGCTCGCGGAGGCCCTGCGCGACCCGCGGCGCATCCGCGAGGCCCTCGGGGTCTGGCCCGCGTGGGAGGAGGCGGTCGGCCCCGAGGTGGCCGCCGCCGCGCGGCCGGTGGCGCTGCGCGACGGCGTGCTCACGATCCACGTCAAGCACGCGGTGTGGATGCAGGAGCTCCATGCGCAGCGGGCCTCGCTGCTGCGCCGGGTGCAGGCCGTCGCCGCGGGGGCGGAGGTGCGCGAGCTGCGGCTGAAGGTGGCGCCCGCGCCGCCGCGCGAGGCGCCGCGCAAGCCGGAGCGGGAGCCGGTGACGCCGGGGCCGATCCCCTTCGAGGTGGCGCGCGCGATCCGGTCGGTCGACTCGCCGAAGCTGCGCGGGGCGATCATCCGCGCGGCGGCGCGCTGGGCGGGGCTCTCGCGCGGGTAGCCGCGGGCCGGACAGGGTGCGCGCTCAAGGTCGCGGGGCGCGCGGTCGTTGAAACCTCTCGAGAAGAGCGGCGGCGCGGGCGTCGGGGCCCGGCGGCTCCGCCCCGCGGCAACGGCGCTCTTCGCCCACCGACAAGGCATCGAGAGGAGCGTGCGATGAGTCAGATGTCCGAGCGTTCGGAGTACCCGGCGGCGAGCGCCGCGCGCGATGAGGTCGCGCCGTCGCCCGACGCCCCGCGCAAGAAGCAGCGGCGCGGCTTCGCGGCGATGTCCGCCGACAAGCAGCGCGAGATCGCGAGCAAGGGCGGCCGCGCCTCCCACGAGAAGGGGACGGGCCACGAGTGGACCACCGAGAGCGCCCGCTCCGCCGGCCGCAAGGGGGGCCTCGCCTCCCGCGGCACGCCGAAGTCGGCCGCCCGCGACGCCTGAGCGCGCCCGATCCCCCCGCCCCCACGCTGACGCTTCCCATCCGCCTGCCGTGTCTCTATGCTCCCGCCGCCGCGCGCTGAGGCGCGGGCGAGGCGACTGGAGACACCGTGAGCGAAGGCACCGAGGCGCTCGCCGAACTCTATCGGCAGATGCTGCTCATCCGCCGCTTCGAGGAGGCGGCGGCGAAGGCATACTCCCAGGGGAAGATCGGGGGCTTCCTCCACCTGTACATCGGGCAGGAGGCGAGCGCCGTCGGCGCGCTCGCGACGCTGCGCCCGACGGACTACGTCGTGGGCACCTACCGCGACCACGGCCTCGCGCTCGCGCGCGGGATGAGCGCGCGGGCGTGCATGGCGGAGCTCTTCGGGAAGGTCACCGGGTGCTCGAAGGGCCTCGGCGGGAGCATGCACTTCTTCGACGCCCAGCGCCGGATGATGGGCGGCTACGGCATCGTCGGGGGGCACGTGCCGCTGGCCGCGGGCTGCGCGTTCACGTCGAAGTACCGGGGCACGGGCGACGTGACGCTGTGCTTCCTCGGCGAGGGGGCGGTGAGCATCGGGGACTTCCACGAGGCGATGTCGCTCGCGGCCCTGTGGCACCTGCCGCTCGTCACCCTGGTGGAGAACAACGAGTACTCCATGGGGACGCCGCTCTCGCGCACGCTGTCGGTCGCCGACGTGAGCCAGAAGGCGATCGCGTACGGCATGGCGCGCGACCGGGTGAAGGCCAACGACGTGCGGGTGATGCGCGACCGGGTGGCGGAGGCCGTGAAGCGCGCCCGCGAGGAGTCGCAGCCCACGCTCATCGAGGTGCTCACCTACCGCTACCGCGGGCACTCGATGAGCGACCCGGGGAAGTACCGCACCGCCGACGAGATCGAGGAGCGGAAGAAGGACGACTGCCTCGCCAACGCCGAGGCTGCGCTGCGGGCCGCGGGCGTGTCGGACGCCGCGCTCGCCGCGGTGGACGAGGAGGTCACCCGCGAGGTCGACGACGCCGTCCGCTTCGCCGACGAGAGCCCGGAGCCGGGCGAGGAACTCATCGAGGCCTACACCTATGCGTGAGCTCAGGTACCGCGAGGCGCTGCGCGAGGCCCTCGCCGAGGAGATGGAGCGCGACCCGGACGTCTTCATCGTGGGCGAGGAGGTGGGCTACTACCAGGGCGCCTACAAGGTGACCGAGGGGCTGCTCGAGCGCTTCGGCCCGCGCCGCGTGCTCGACGCGCCCATCGCCGAGGCGGGCTTCGCCGGCATCGGCGTCGGCGCCGCGATGACGGGTCTGCGCCCGGTGGTGGAGTTCATGACCTGGAACTTCTCCGCCGTCGCCTTCGACCAGATTCTCAACAACGCCGCGAAGGTGCGGCAGATGTCGGGGGGGCAGTTCACCTGCCCGATCGTGTTCCGCGGGCCCAACGGGGCGGCGCGGCAGACGGGCGCGCAGCACTCGCAGTGCTTCGAAGCGATCTACGCGCACGTCCCGGGCGTGAAGGTGGTGTGCCCGGCGACGCCCGCCGACGCCAAGGGGCTCCTGAAGAGCGCGATCCGCGACGACAACCCGGTGCTCGTGCTCGAGGACGAGCGGCTCTACGGCGTGAAGGGCGAGGTGCCCGACGGCGACCACCTCGTGCCCATCGGCGTGAGCGACGTGAAGCGCGTCGGCGAGCACCTCACGATCGTGACGTGGGGGAAGATGCTCCAGGCCTCTCTCGCCGCGGCCGCGGCGCTGGAGGGCGAGGGGGTGTCGTGCGAGGTCATCGACCTGCGCTCGCTCCGCCCGCTCGACGACGTCCCCGTGGTGGCGAGCGTGCGGAAGACCGGGCGCTGCCTGGTGGTGCAGGAGTCGTGGCCCTTCGGCGGCGTCGGCGCCGAGGTGGTCGACCGGGTGCAGCGCGAGTGCTTCGCCGAGCTGCGCGCCCCGGTGCTCCGGGTCACCGGCCGCGACGCCCCGATGCCCTACAACAAGCGCCTCGAGGAGCTCGCCATCCCCTCGGTCGACACCGTCCTGCGCGGCGCGCGCGCCGCCCTCGCCTACTGAGCGCCCCGGAGAGCCCCATGGCACGCATCATCGAACTCCCCAAGCTCTCGCCCACCATGGAGGAGGGCACCCTCGTCCGCTGGGTGAAGGCCGAAGGTGAACCCGTCGCCGTCGACGACCTCCTCGCCGAGGTCGAGACGGACAAGGCCACGATGGAGTTTCGCAGCTTCGACCGCGGCACCCTGCTGAAGCGCCTCGTGCCCGAAGGGTCCGTCACGAAGCTCGGCCAGCCCGTCGCTGTCTTCGGTGAGCCCGGCGAGGACATCTCCTCGCTCCTCGCGCAGCTCTCCGGCGGCGCGTCCGCCCCCGCGCCGGCACCTGCGCCCGCAGCGCCCGCGGTCGCCCCGCCCGCGCGCCCGGCGGAGGTTCCCCCGCCGGTGGTCTCCGCGCCCGCGCCGCCCTCCGCGCAGACGCGCGCCACGGTGCCCGCGCGCCCCTCGTCGCTCGCGCCGGCCGACCCCTCCGTCCGCGGCACGCCCGGGGTCGCCGGCGTGGTGCTCGGGCCGAGCTCCCCCCGCGTGCGCCGCCTCGCCCGCGAGCACGACGTCGCCCTCGAGGTCGTCCGCGGCACGGGCGAGCACGGGCGCATCACCGAGGCCGACGTCACGGCACCGCGGCCCCCTCCCCCGGCGGCTCCCACCGCGCCGGTGCTCCTCCCGGGCGACACCGTGCGGGCCCCCTCGCCCACGCGCAAGACCATCGCGCGGCGGCTGGTGGAGGCCAAGCAGACCGTCCCCCACTTCTACCTGGAGGCCGACCTCGACGTGGAGGCCCTCGCCGCCCTGCGCGAGCAGGTGAACGACGGCGCCTCGCCCGAGGAGAAGGTCTCCTTCAACGACCTCCTCGTGCGCGCGTCAGCCCTCGCGCTGCGGGCCGTGCCCGAGTGCAACGTCTCGTGGGTCGACGGGCAGATCGTCGTCCACGACCGGGCGGACATCTCCATCGCCGTCGCCATCGACGACGGGCTGGTCACCCCGGTGATCCGCGGGGCCGACAAGCTCAGCGTCCGCGCCGTCGCCCGCGCCGCCAAAGACCTCATCGCCCGCGCCCGCGCCCGCAAGCTCCGCCCCGAGGAGATGCAGGGCGGCGTGTTCTCGGTGTCCAACCTCGGAATGTTCCAGGTCGACCGCTTCGCCGCGGTGATCAACCCCCCCGAGTCGATGATCCTCGCCGTCGGCGCCACCCGCGACGTGCCCGTCGTGAAGAACGGCGCCCTGGCTCCCGGCAAGCGCTGCGCGGTCACCCTCTCCTGCGACCACCGGGTGGTCGACGGGGCGATGGGGGCCCGCTTCCTCCAGGCCCTGCGCGGCCTCGTCGAGCGCCCGCTGTCGATCCTCGCGTGAAGGGCGACGCGGCGCGTTGCCAACCCCCCCCGGGGAGGCGGTAGTCTCTCGCCGCTGACACCCCTATGCCGCTCTCACGGATGTTCATCGCGCAGGAGGCGCTCGAGCAGTGGATCGCCGACGGCCGCGCGGAGGTCGACGCCGAGCAGCTCCGTGACAAGGAGACCAACCGGCGCTTCCGCGTGAGCGAGGCGGTCCGCTTCCTCGAGGAGGTCACCGGCCTGCCCGACCAGGCGATGCTCGTGGGCAAGGTGAAGAGCCTCGCCGACATCACCGCCCTCGGCGGCGAGCACATGGCCGACTCGGTGATCCTCAACGACAACGCCTACCGCGTGCAGCAGGGCCTCCTCGGCTCGCTCGTCGCCGCCGAGGCCGCCGACGCGGCCGAGTCCACCGACGTCCGCCCCGCCCCGGGCGCGCCCGCCGCCGACCACGTCCCCAACTCGCAGACGATCGTGGCGCTGCAGAAGTTCTTCCTCAACAACGTCAAGTAGCGCCCGATGCCCCCGACCGTCACGCTCTACGGCGCCGCCGCGCTCTACGCCGCCGCGGGCGTCGCGCTCGTCGCGCACCTCGCGGGCACCGCGCGCAGCCCCTCGGCGCTCGCCTGGGGCGTCCGCCTGCTAACCGCGGCCGCCGCGCTCCACGGGCTCCACGAGGCGCTCCTCTGGGGCACGCAGGGCCCCGGGCGGCTCCTCGGCACTGCCCTCTCCGCGCTCGCGCTCCTCGGCGTGGCGGGCTTCCTCGTGCTCCGCCGCACCAACCCCCGCCTCGACGTGACGGGCGCCTTCGTCGCGCCGCTCACCCTGCTCCTGCTCATCGCGTCGCGCGTGCCCGCCGGGCGCCCCGCGGGGGGCCTCGGCGGCGCGGTGCTCGTCCTCCACGTCGGCAGCGTGCTCGCCGGCACCGCGGCCTTCACGCTCGCCTTCGCGATGGCCCTCGCCTACCTGCTCCAGGAGCGCGAGGTGAAGAAGAAGCGCCTCGGCGGGGTCTTCAAGCGCCTGCCGCCGCTCGACACCCTCGACACCGTCGGCTACCGCTGCGTCGCCGTCGGGCTCCCGGCGCTCACGCTCGGCATCGTGACGGGCTTCTTCGTCGGCGCGGGCGCGTCGGTGGTGTGGCAGCAGTACGTCGGGATGGGCGCGTGGGTGCTCTTCGCGGGCGTCCTCGTGCTCCGCCTCGCCGCCGGCTGGCGCGGCCGGCGCGCGGCCATCGGCACCATCCTCGGCTACGCGAGCGCCCTCGTCGTGCTCGCGGGCTACTACGCGGGGTCGCCCCGCCCATGAGCGCGCTCGTGGTGGTGGGGGTCAACCACCGGACGGCCCCCGTGGAGACGCGCGAGCGCGTCGCCGTCGACGCCGACGGGCTCGGCGAGGTGGTGAAGTCCGTCCGCGCGCTCGACGGCGTGCGCGAGGCGATGCTCGTCGCCACCTGCAACCGCGTCGAGGTGTACGCCGCCGGCGACGACGCCGAGGCCGTCACCCGCGCGCTCCGGGCGTTCTTCGACCGCCGCGGCGCAGCGGGGCAGTACCTCTACGAGCACCGCGGCGACCAGGGCGCCAACCACACCTTCCGCGTGTGCGCCAGCCTCGACTCGCTGGTGGTTGGCGAGCCGCAGATCCTCGGGCAGGTGAAGGAGGCCTGGCAGGTGGCCCGCACCTCCGGCACCGTGGGCCCGCTGCTCAACCGGCTGATGGCGCGCGCCTTCCAGACGGCCAAGCGGGTGCGCACGGAGACGGGCATCGCCGACGGCAAGGTGAGCGTCGCCAGCGTCGCGGTCGACCTCGCGCGCGGCATCTTCGGCGACCTCAAGGGCCACCGCGTGGTGGTGGTGGGCGCCGGCAAGATGGCCCTCGGCGCCGCGCGCAGCCTCGTCCGCCACGGCGCGTCGCTCGCGGTCGTCAACCGCAGCTACGACAAGGCCGTCGCCCTCGCGCAGGAGCACGGCGGCGCGGCCCACCCGCTCACCGACCTGCCGATGCTCCTCCAGCACGGCGACGTGGTGGTGTGCTCCACCGGCGCGGCCCGCTACGTGGTCACCCGCGAGGACGTCGCCGCGGCGATGAAGGGGCGGCGCGGGCGCTCGCTCTTCCTCATCGACATCGCCGTGCCGCGCAACGTCGACCCGCGCGCCGGCGACCTCGACAACGTCTACCTCTACAACGTCGACGACCTCGAGCGGATCGTCTCCGAGGGGACCTCCACCCGCGCCGCCGCCAAGGCCGCCGCCGAGAAGGTGATCGCCGAGGAGCTCGACGCCTGGCGCCGCGAGCAGCGGGCCCAGGGCGCCGTCCCCGTGGTCACCGCGCTCCGCCAGCGCTTCCGCGCGACCGCGATGGGCGAGCTCGAGCGCTCGCTCGGGAAGTCGCTCAAGCACCTCTCCGCCGACGACCGCAAGGCCCTCGAGGTGATGCTCGACGCCACGGTCAACAAGCTGCTCCACGCGCCCACCGCCGCCCTCAAGGCCCGCGTCGACACGCCCGAGGGCGCCAACGCCGCCGAGGTGCTGCGCGAGCTCTTCGACCTCCACGACCCCACGGACCCGCCGCGATGACCACCCTCCGCCTCGCCACCCGCAAGAGCGCCCTCGCCCTCGCCCAGAGCCGCATGGTCGCGGCCGCCGTCGCCCGCGCCAACCCGGGCGTCACGGTCGAGGAGGTCCAGATCGTCACGCAGGGCGACCGCGTGCAAGACCGACCGCTCTCCGCCATCGGGGGCAAGGGGCTCTTCGTGAAGGAGATCGAAGAGGCCCTGCTCGACGGCCGCGCCGACTTCGCCGTCCACTCCATGAAAGACCTCCCGGCCGACCTCGCGCCGGGCCTCGCGATCGCGTGCGTCCCGACGCGCGAGAGCCCGTGGGACCTCCTCGTCACCGCCGACGGCCGCGCGCTCGACGCGCTCCCGCAGGGGGCCCGCGTGGGGACGAGTTCGAAGCGGCGCGAGCTCATCCTCCGCGCGCTGCGCCCCGACCTCGACGTCCAGATGCTCCGCGGCAACGTCGACACGCGCCTCCGCAAGCTCACCGAGGGATCCTACGACGCCGTGATCCTCGCGGAGGCGGGCGTGCGGCGGCTCGGGCTCACCGTCACCGCCGCGCGGCTCGAAGGGGCGATGGTTCCCGCCGTGGCGCAGGGCGCGCTCGCGCTCGAGTGCCGCGCCGACGACGACGCGACGGCGAGGTGCCTCGCGGCCCTCCACGACCACCGCGCCGCGCTGGAGACCGCCGCCGAGCGGGCCGTGATGCGCGCGCTCGGCGGGAGCTGCACCGTCCCGATGGGCGCGCTCGCCCGCTGGGACGAGGCGACGGGCGCGCTCGCGATGGAGGGCTTCTACGCGCGCGAGGACGGCAGCGCCGCCGCACGACGCTCGCACGCGGGGCGCGCGAAGGACGCGGGCGAGGCCGAGGCCGTGGGCGCGGCGCTCGCGGGCGCGCTGCGCGACGGGCTCACCGCGTAGGGGCGGGCGCGCTACTGCGAGACGACGCACTCGCGGAGGTTGAGCTGCAGGCCGCGGCGGTCGGCGCCGCCGAAGAGGTGCGCGCCGTTCGAGCCGTTCTGCAGGGTGAAGTGCCCGTTGCCCCCGGTCGAGTCGCCCTCGACGGACGAGCACGGCATCGCGGGGAACGAGAGCTCGGTGGCGCCGCCGTTGCGCGTGGTCGTCGCGCCCTGCGCCCCGCGCCACGCGCAGGCGGTGGTGCCGAAGGTGACGTCCATGCGGTACCTGCCGCCCTCGGGGTTCACGCTCACGATCACCGGGACGGGCGTGTCGACGAGCGTCGGCGTGCCGTTGGCGCCCTCGGTCCGTTCGACCTGGCACATCCCCCGCCACGTGCCCTCGACCTTGCGTGAACACCCCAGGGCGCCGAGCGCGCCGAAGACCACCACCCACGTTGACGTTCGCATGCGTTCACCTCGCCGGGCCGCCGCACCGCGCAGCGCGCCCGCCGCGGTTCCCTTATCGCGGCCCGCCGCGGCCCCGACCTGAACGCACCTGAAACCCCTGTGGAGGGCGGAGCCGGTGGCGCACGGCGGCGAGCGTCGAGCGCACCGCGCGCCTCAATGCACGGCGAACTCGCCGAAGTGGCGCACGGACTCGGGGTAGAAGGCCAGCACGATGCGCTCCTTGGGGACGCCCGCCGCCAGGAGCTCGGTGGCGAAGCACCGGTCGTGGGCCTCGTCCATGAGCGGGAGCACTTCGAAGTGCGACTCGGCGCGCGGCCACTTCTGCCACTCGGCGAAGAGGCGCGCGAGGAGCGCGCGGTCGCTCGCTACGGGATCCATCGGGACACCTCCTTGACGGCCCCGCCCCAGGTGACGCAACCCCTGCCTCACGGCGTCGGCACGGCGACCCGGCTCACGGCGGTATGGGCCGGCGGGCGGCTCCAGACGAGCGGCCCCAGCGGGACGTCGCGGTAGGGGTCGGTCGGAGCGCTCGCGGGGAGCAGGGCGCGCCCGCGGCGGTCGACCGCGAGAGGCCGCGCGCGGAGGGCGAAGAGGAGACCCTGCGAAGCCAGCCAGTTGGGCTGCACGAAGGCGGTGTCGAGGCCGTCGCACGACCGCTCCCCCCACACGGAGGGCGTGCACAGCTCGGAGCTTCCTCCCGTCGGGAGGACGGCCGCGCGGGCGAGGTCGACCGTGAGCGTGGCGCCGCTGCTCCGCTGCACGTGGGCGAAGCGCATCCGCTCCTCGCCTTCTTCGGAGGGCTCTCCGCGCGCGGGCAGCGCGCAGTGGACGCCGTCACCGTGGACGGACAGGGCCCCGCGCCACCGCCCGCCGCACACGACGAGGGCGCGGCCGAGCGGCCGGGAGAAGGCCACGACGCGGCCCGCGCAGCCCGCCGACGTCCACGCCTGCACGCGCCCGTCGGGCGTGAGGGCGTCGAGCGCCCCGTCTGCGCGGCGGAGGACGGCCGCCTCCCCCACCACCTCCGCGAGCTCGCGCACGGGCCGCAGCGCGCCACCCGCCGCAGGCGCGACCCAGGTCTCGCCCGCGTCGCCGCGCGGCCCGCGGTTGGAGTAGGAGCCGACCCGTCCGCGGCACGCGAAGCCTGGGTACGTGGTGTCGACGCGCGGCGGGGTGATCCGGCCGTCCCCGTCGGTGTCGCGCGCCACCGAGCGGACCACCAGCCACGCGCCCGCGGGGTCGACCCACGCGCGGTCGAGGAGGCCCGGCGGCGGCTCGATCGCGCGGTCGCGCCCGTCCACCAACGCGCGGACCATCACGCGGGCCGCCGCGCCGCGCCCGCGGATCCACACGAAGCGCCGCCCCGACGCGTCGAAGGAGCCCGCGCGGTGGCGCTCGTACGCGGCCGCGTCGCCGTCGGCGTCGGCGCCGAGCGCGGTGAGGTCGACCGTCGTCGCCGCCTCCGTGTCGCGCAGGAGCAGGCGGCCACTGCGCACGAACGCGAGGTGGCGGCCGTCCGGCGTGGCGTCGACCAGCGCGTCGATGGCCTCGCCCTCCCCCGCGCCTTCGACGAGGTAGAGCTGCATCGCGTCGCCGCGGAGCGAGCCGTGGGGCCCCACGCGCACCGCGATGCGGCCGTCGCCGTCGTTGTTGCGCCGCGCCTGGCAGAAGGCCGTCCACCGCCCGTCGAGCGCCGACGCCACCAGCACGGCCGGGTGGGCGGTGCCGACGCGGAGGTCGGGCGGCGGCGCGGCGGGCGCCGGCTCCGCGGCCGCCGCGGGGAACGGGCGCGCGTCGGCGGCCAAGCACGCGGGAAGCGGGAGCTGCGTCCAGGGCGCGGCCGGCTGCGGCGTGCAAGCGACCCCGACGAGCGCCACGGCGAACGAGGGGTGCGCGCGCATCGACGAGGAGATGGGGGCGGGCACGCGGGCGGGCAACGGCGGCGCCCGGGCCGTTGGGCTGCTTTCCAGGGAGTTTCCGCCGTTTCGCGCAATGAAGGGACACCGCGCCGTCCCGCGGTCGTGCGACGATGCGCATGCCCTGCGCGGAGGTCCCTGCCATGCGTCGAGTTCGCCCCGGTGAGGTTCGTTGGATCGCGCTCCTGGCCGCGCTCCTCTTCGCGTGCAGCGAGACGGGCGCCCCGACGTCCGACGTGACGCTCCCCGACGTCGCGCCCGCGGACGTCACCGCGACCGACGACGCTTCCGCCACCGACGCACCCGCGCGCGACGTCCCCGCGATGGACGCGCCGTCGATCGACGCGCCCGCCACCGACACCCCCGCGTCCGACCGCGCCACCGCCGACGCGCCCGCGACCGACGCGCCCGCGCCCGACGTCGTCGACAACACCGTCGTCGCGCTCACCATCGACCCGCCGTCGGCGACGCTGCGCGTGACCGCGCCGATGACCCCGGTGACGCAGATGTTCACCGCCCGCGGCCGCACGCGCGACGGGCGGATGATCGCCGTCCCCGCGCTCTGGACGGTCGACCGCACCGAGGCGCTCTCCATCACCGCGGCGGGCCTCGCCACCACGACCAACGCCGTCGGCGGCGACGTGGTGGTGACCGCGCGCCAGGGGACCCTCGCCGCCACCGCGAGCGTTCGCATCGTGCTCGACTTCGGCCTCGTCGCGCCGGGCGCGCCCGCGGGCGTCTCGGGCGCCTTCCCGCCGTCCGCCACGCTCGGCACCGACGCGATGCGCGCCCCCGGCTGGGTCTACCCCGCCAACGAGACCGTCTTCCCGCAGAACGTCTACAAGGTCCTCTTCCAGTGGCGCCGCGGCACCGGCAACGACCGCTTCCGCCTCACCTTCGAGAGCGACCGGACGCGCGTGGTCATCTACACCGACGGCGCGCACCCGACGTGCACCATGGCCGGCACGGGCCTCGGGTGCTTCGAACCCACGCTGGAGATGTGGCGCTACATCGCGGGCTCCAACCCCCACGCGAGCGTGCGGGTCACCGTCGACGGCGCCGCGGCCTCCGCGCCCGCCACCTTCTACCGCTCCTCCACGCTCGCCGTGGGCTTCTCGCGCGGGCCCGTGCCTGGCGCGATCTACTACTGGAGCACCACCGTCCAGGGCGTCCGCCGCGCGACGGTGGGCGACGCCGAGCCCACCAACTTCCTCACGCCCGCCGAGGCCGACCGGCAGTGCGTCGCGTGCCACACGCTCTCGCGCCGCGGCAACCGGATGGCCGCGGACGTCGGCGGCAACAACCTCTGGGTGGTCGAGGTGTCGCCCACGCGCCCGCCGCCGCGCGTCGTCACGTCGCTCGCCGGGCGCGCGATCCCGATGTTCTGGAGCACCTTCTCCACCGACGAGACGCGCGTGGTCACCGCGGCGCGCGGGGTGATGACGCTGCGCCGCGCCACCGACGGCTCGGTGATCAACACCGTCGCCCTCCCGATGCGCACCTTCGGCACGCAGCCCGACTGGGCGCCGGACGACTCGCGCATGGCCTTCACGCAGAGCGCCTCCGACCGCGACCGCGGCGTCGCGGGCGGCCGCATCGCCACCGTCGACATCCTCCCGTCCAACGCCTGGGGCGCCCCCCGCGTGCTCTACGGCAACGGGATGAACAACGACACCAACCAGTTCCCGAGCTTCTCGTGGGACAGCCGGTGGATCGCGTGGACCCACTCCACCGGCAACGGCCAGAACGACGTCACCAGCGACCTCTGGCTCATGCGCGCCGACGGCTCCGCGCCGCGCGCCCTCGCCCGCGCCAACACCGTCATCAACAACGGCGTCGTCACCACGCCCACCGTGCAGGACAACATGCCGACGTGGGCGCCTTCGGGCGTCCCCGACGACTACGCCTGGGTCGCCTTCAGCTCGACGCGCGACTACGGCGGCGTGCTCTCGGGCGCCTCGCGCCTCGGCCGCCACGAGCAGCTCTGGGTCGCCGCCCTCGACCTCGACGCCGCCACCGGGACCGCCACCGTCGACCCGAGCCGCCCCGCCTTCCGCCTCCCCTTCCAGGGCCTCGCGGAGGACAACCACCGGCCCTTCTGGGCGCTCGACCGCGTCGGAACCATGTGCTCCGCCCGCGGCGGCCCCTGCACCGCCTCCACCGACTGCTGCGCGCCCAACGTCTGCCGCGGCGGCGTGTGCGACGTCGCGTGCGCGCCCGCCGGCGGCACCTGCGCCACCAACGCCGACTGCTGCGCCCCCGCCGTCTGCAACGCAGGAACGTGCCGCGCCCCCTGCGCCCCCGCCGGCGGCGCGTGCACCGGCGACGCGGACTGCTGCGCGCCCAACGCCTGCGTGAGCGGCCGCTGCACCCCGCCGCCGTGCCGCGTGACGGGCGGCGCGTGCGCGAGCGACACCGACTGCTGCGCGCCCAACGCCTGCCGCGGGGGGATGTGCCGGGCGCCGTGCAGCACCTCGGGCGGCGCGTGCGCGTCGAGCGCCGACTGCTGCGCGCCGTCGGTGTGCACCGGCGGGATGTGCCGGCCGCCGTGCTCCGAGACGGGCGGCGGCTGCGCGAGCGACAGCGACTGCTGCACGCCGGGCTCGTGCCGCGGGGGCATGTGCGCCGCGCCCTGCCGCGCGACGGGGACGGCCTGCGCCGCCGCGACGGACTGCTGCTCGGGCGTGTGCACGCGCGGGATGTGTGCGCCGCCGCCGTGCCGCATGTCGGGCGGGTCGTGCGCGAGCGACGCCGACTGCTGCTCCGGGACGTGCGTGAGCGGCGGCTGCGCGCCGGGCTGAGCGGCCGATCGCGGAGTCTCCGCTGCCCGTCGTGACGCTGGACGCTCGCGCGCGGCGGTCGCTATCCTCCCGCGCCGCATGACAGCGGAACCCACGGCGGCCATGAGCCCGGCGGCGATCATCGCGGCCCTCCGCGCGCCCTCCCCCGGGCCCGTCGTGTGGGGCGCGCTCGACGCCCTCGTCCGGCGCCGCGTCGCCTCCCTGGTGAGCGACCCGAGCGACCGCGACGACATCGCACAGAACGTCCTCTTCAAGTTCGCGCAGCAGGCCCGCGACGGCGTGGCGGTCACGGGGGAGCACGACGGCGAGGTGGTCCGCTACCTCGACCAGATGGTGCGCAACGGCCGCAACGACCTCTGGCGACGCGCCCAGCGGGCGCCCGTGCTCGACGAGGAGCCCGGCGACCGGCCCGACCCCGCCGTTCCCGCCGACGACGCGCTCGCGCGGGCCGACGCCGTCGCGCGCGCCGTGGCCCTCTTCGACCGCGTGGCCGACGCGGTGATCGAGGCGACCCCCGGGGCCTTCCGCGACGACCGTCGCGCCGCGCGGCGGCAGGTGGAGGCGCTCTACTTCTCCGACGAGACCGTCGACGACGTGGTGGCGCGCGACGAGGGCCTCGCAGACGACGCACCACCCGCGGAGCGCCGCCGGGCGGCCAACCGGGTGATGAAGCAGCACCAGCGCTTCCGCGAGGCGATGGTCGCCATGGCCGACGCCCGCCACGCCCGCGGCGAGCTCACCGACGACGAGCGCCGCCTCGTCGCCCGCATGGTGACCGAGCTCAAGCGACGATGACCCGCCCCTGTCAGATCGCGCCGGGCCCGCGCGTCCACCGCCACGAGCCCCGAGGAGACGCCCCCATGACCCCCCTCACCGACGACGAACGACGCGCCCTCGGGATCGACCCCGCCGTCGTTCCCTCGCCCCGCGGCGACGACCGGGCGACCGATGACGGCGTCGGCCGCGGCTTCTCCAACCCGCCGGCCGAGCCGGAGGCGCTCACCACGCTCCGCGCGCAGTTCGCGTCGTTCACCTTCGTCGAGGGCTTCGCGGTCACCGCCGCCGCGCTCGGCGCGCCGGAAGCGACCGTGGCCCGCGCCGACCGGCAGCGGGGCCTGTATCAACTCGACCCCGTGGGCCTCGCGATCGACGTCATCGGCGACGCCCACGCGTTCGGGGGGTGCTGGTACGTCGACGCCCGCCGCGGGCGCGTGCTGGTTCGCGCGCGAGGACTCACCAGGGACTGCCTGCTTCGCTTCGAGGGTGACGTGTTCGAGTGGTTCGACCTCCCCGCCGCGGCCACGCCCGCCGTCGCCCCGCCGCTCGCCGACGCGCTCCTCGGCGGCTTCGACGCCCCCGCGTGGCTCACCGCGCCGCTCGCGCAGGCGCCGCGCGAAGACCCCTTCGCGGTGTTCGCCGCGGTCGGCACCGTCGGTCGCCTCTGGGCCCCGCGCGGGACGTCCACCACGCCCGCGGAGGCACTCGCCCGGCTCATGGCGGGCGACGACCCGATGGCCCGCGCGCGCCGCTGGGCCGACGCCGCACCCGCGGAGGTCCGCGACGCCGTGGCGCGCCTCGCGTCGGTGGAGGCCGACGTCCTCGCCGACGCGCTCGATGCGCTCGACGACGCGCCCGACGACGCCCTCCGCTGGCTCGAACGCCGCGACGACCTCGCCTCCGTCGCCCGCCTCCTCGCGCCCGCACCCGACGCCCCTCTCTCGCGCGCCCTCGCCGCGCTCGACCGCCGCGCCGTCACCCACGCGAGCCTCTGGCGCATGCTCTCGCCGCTCCGCTCGCCGCGCCTCGACGCCGTCGCATGGCAGGAGCCCGACGCCTGGTGGGCGGCGCCCGCGAGGGCGACGTGATCGACGCCACCCCGCGCGCGTGGCTCGCCGCGGGCCACCTCCCCGCGGCGCAGCGGGCCGCGTTCGAGCACGCGATGAAGGCGCCCTGGTGCTGGCCCGCGGACGACGCGCTCGCGGAGGCGGCCCGCGCGTTCGGGGCCACCGCCACCGCCGCGCCCGCCGTGGGGGAGGTGCTGCTGGTCTCCGTCGCCGCGAGCGCGCCCCGCACCGCGCTCTGGCGCCTCTCGTGGAACGACCGCCACGCGCCCGTGGAGGCCCCGTTCCGCGCCGACGCCCACGCGAGCCTCGTCCGCGCCGGTTCGATCGCCCCGCGGGTCGCGCCCCACCTCCACACGCTGCGCCCGCTCGACCATCCGCCGCGCGGCGCCGCGCAGGTGTTCAAGCGCGGCCCCCACGCCGACCACGTGCTCGACGACGTGTCCTTCGGGGTGTCGTTCGTCTTCGCGGCGGTGTCGGCGCTCACCGACCGGCCGGTTCCCCCGCGCTTCGTCGCCACTGCGGCCCTCGACGCGGACGGGGCGCTCCGCCCGGTGGCGGGCCTCGCGGACAAGCTCTCGCTCGTCGCCGACGCCGCCCTCGCGGTGGACACCGTGCTCGTGGCGGCGTCCCAGCGCGACGAGGCGCGGGCCGTCGCGGCGACGCTCGCGCGTCCGCTCGCGGTGTGGGGCGTGTCCACGGCGGAGGAGGCCGTCGCGCGGATGTTCGACGGCGCGGACAAGGCCGCGCCGGGCGCCTGGGACGACGAGCGGCGGGCCCGCGCCGTGGCCGACGCGCTCTTCACGCTGTGCCGCGAGGGCAACGCCGTGACCCGCTGGCGCGCGGTCGAGCGCGCCGCGGCGTGGCTCACGGGGCGCTTCGCGGCGTCGAGCCGCTGGGGGGTTCGCGTCCGGTTCGCCGCGCACGTCGCCGCGCGCCACGCCAACGCCGAGGCGGTGGCGATGCACTGGGAGCACTTCGTCACGCCCGGCGGCGACCACCCCTTTCAGATGGCCGCCCACGTGCTCCAGGCCGCCGCCGACGCGGGCCTCGACGAGCTCCCGGCCTACGTCGATCGGGCGCAGGAACTCCTCCCCGACGAGCCCGACGAGCCCGGCGCGATCGAGCTGCTCGGCGCCCTCGGCCGCGCCCTCGCGGCGCTCCGCCGGTACGACGGGGCGGCCACCGCGCTCGCCTACGCGGCGCGGGCCTGGTTCGACACGCCGACGCCGCACGAGGCGTCGTACCCGCTCGCGGAGTGGCTCCGCGTGGCCGCGGTGGCGGGCGACGCGCGCGCCTGGGCGGAGGCCGTGGCGACGACGGACGTCTACCTCGCGCAGGTCGAGGGCGGCCACCACGGGCGCCGCTTCGTCCGCGCGGCGCTCGCCCACGGGTACGGCCTCCGCGGCGAGGCCGACCGCGTCCTCGCGGAGCTCGACGGGCCGGCGTGGTCCGACGCTCCGGCGTGGCTGGTGCGATCGACCCGCCGCCTCCGCGCGCAGGCGCTCGACGCGCTCGGGCGCGGTGACGAGGCCGAGGCGCTCCGCCGCTCGCTCGCGGAGGACGACGACGACCGCGCGGCGGTGGAGGCGGCGTTCGCGGCGCTCGACGCGACGCTCGCGCGCGGCGACGACCCGGCGGTGGCGGTGGAGGCCGTGCTCGCGACGCGCCCCCAGGGGGTGCGGTGGCTGCTCGAGGGCGCCGCGACGGCGGACGAACGCGCGCGCCGCCTCGCGCGGGAGTACCCGTACTGAAGGGCTGTTCGCGGGCCCCGCTGCCCCGGTAGAGTCGCCGCCGAAGGAGCGCGACGACACGATGGCGGGCCCCCGGAAGACGGCGACAACGACGCTGGACGAGCGCATGAGCCGCGCCGTCGAGGTGGAGTTCCTCGCGGCCGCCGCGGCGCGCTGGGGCGGGGCGTGGGAGGAGTTCCTCTGGCGCTGCCGGCGCTGCCTGGAGGCGATGCTCTACGCGTTGCTGTTGGGGAAAGGCGCGAAGGTCCAGGCGTCCGCCAAGGGGCCGAAGACCCTCGATGAGCTCCTCAAGCACGACGCGCTCGAGGAGCTGATGCCGCGCGAGATGCGCGACCACGCGGAGAGCGTGCGGAAGTACGGCAACACGGGGACGCACTTCCAGGTGGACGGCGACGTGAGCGAGGCGAGCGCGAGCATCACCGCGAGCGCCTTCGCTGAGGTGCTCCGCTGGTACTTCACGCGCGACGACGCGGACTTCCCCGCCGAGCTCCAACGCGCTCAGCGAGCCCTCACCGACCCGCAGTGGCGCATCCCGTCTCCGCTCGAATCCGCGCTCGACCAGGAGCGCGCACGTACAGCGTCGCTCCAACGGCAGGTGCACGCGCGGCCAACGCCCGTCGCGGCGCCCGTCGACGCGCCCCGCGCACCCCTCGCACCGTGGGGCATCGGGCTCTGCGCGGCCTTGTTCACCGGCGCGCTCGGGTACGCCCTCGGCGGGAGCGCAGCAGCCCCGCCCGACCCGCGCGCGGGCGAGCCGTCCGCGCCGCCCACGGTCACCACCGCCGGGACGATCGAGCCGACGCCCGTGCCACCCCCATCCGCTCCCTTGCCAGCCGCGGCGCCAACACCCGCCGCACCCACGCCGGATGCCTCCGCATCCGCCCCGGCCGTCGGCGTCGCCCCCGCCGCTTGCCCCCCCGCCATGTTCCGCGTGGCCGATGATCGCGGCGCGGCCGTCTGCATCGGCATCGCCGCGGTGACCGCCGGTGACTACCTGGCGTGCGTCGGCGCACATGGCTGTGAGCCCCCGGCGAATTCCCCCGGCTGTCACGCCACTCCTCACGGTGACGCGGTCGGCCTCGCGGCCAACTGCGTCACGCGCGCCCAGGCGCTGGCCTACTGCCGCTATCGCCTCGGCTCACGCGCCGGGCTGCCTCTCAAGGAGGAGTGGGGGCGCGCCCGCATCCATCGCGACGCCGTGCGGTTGCTTCCGCGAACCAACGAGTGGGCGGAGGACGACGCATCGCCCGGCCGGGCGTGGGTGCGCGGCCCGTGGGCCGACGGGCGCCTCACCTGGGAGGAGCAGCGCCCCGACGTTCGAGCGGACAACCTCAGCTTCCGCTGCGTGATGCGGTGACGCACGCCCGGGCAACGGCGCCCGTCAGCGTCACCGCGACACCCCCGCCGGGCGCCCCAGCCCCGCGTCCCGAAGGGCCGAAAACGGCCCACCCCCTGGGCCACCTGCCGCCTTGCGACCCCCGGCCCGGGCGCACCACGTTGGCGCCCCATGCACACGCCCACGACGATCCTGCTGACCGGCGCGACGAGCCAGATCGGCCTCGGCCTCGCGCGCGCCCTCTCGGCCCGCGGCGACCGCGTCCGCTGCCTCGTACGCAGCCCGAAGAAGGCCGACCTCCTCGCCGGCCTCGCGGTGGAGAAGGTGGCCGGCGACCTCGACGCGCCCGAGTCCCTCGGCCCCGCGCTCGCAGGCGTCGACGCCGTCTTCCACGTCGCCGGGCTCGCGAGCTACTGGAGCCGACGCTTCGACGAGGTGCGCCGCGCCAACGTCGACGGCACGCGCCGCCTGCTCGACGCCGCGCGGGCCGCCGGCGTGCGCCGCGTGGTGCTCACGAGCTCGATCGTCACGCTCGGCCCGGTGGCGGGCGACGGCCACGGCGACGAGACCGCGCCCCAGCGCGAGCAGGGAATCCCCTACTACGACGCCAAGCTCGCCGCCGAGCGCATGGTGCTCGGCGCGAGGGACGTCGAGGGCGTCGCGGTCAACCCCGGGATCATCGTCGGCGGCGACGACCTCAAGGGCAACGGGGCGAAGCTCCTCCTCCCGCTCGTGCGAGGCACGCTGCGAGCGGTTCCTCCGGGCGCGGTCACGCTGTCGGTGCTCGACGACGTGGTGGCGGGCCACGTCGCGGCGCTCGACCGCGGCCGCCCCGGCGAGCGCTACGTCCTCGGCGGCACCACGGGGACGTACCGGGAGGTGTTCGCACGCATCGCGGCAGCGCTCGGGCGGCCCGCGCCGCGGTGGGTGCTCGGCCCCGCGGCGCTCGCGCTCGCCGGCGCCGCGCAGGAGCTCGCCGCGGCCGTCACGGGCCGCGAGCCCGACCTCACGCGCCAGCTCGCCGCCACCATGTGCTGGAACCGCCGCTTCCGCTCCGACAAGGCCGCCCGCGAGCTGGGGTACGCGCCGCGCCCGCTGGAGGATGGCGTCGAGGCGTGCCGGCGGTGGTACGAGGCGCGCGGCGAGCTGCGTTGACGTCGGGCGTGGACTGTGGTGGTTGGAAGAGGCCGGCGACGCCCCACGCCGCACCCACCCGGAGGTGCCATGACGGAGCCCCACGCGACGATGCCGCTTCCTCCCCACCGCGGCGACGGCGCGCGCGACCGCCTCGCGCCCCCCGCCGCGCCGCGCTTCGCCTTCGCCTCGGCCGACGCCGAGCTCTTCTGCGAGCCCTCCGGCGAGGCGCTCCGGCTGCTCCGCTGGCTCGGCCCGCTCACCACGCCGACCGACGGCCGCGGCCCCCTCCCCCTGCGCGCGCTCCGCCACGCCCTCGTCGCGCCCTTCACCCAGCTCACGCTCGTGAGCTTCGACCTGCAGATGTTCCTCTTCGACGTCTTCCACACCTCCGTCGGGGCGCGCGTCGGGCACTTCGTCGGGATGGCGGGCGTCAACCTCTTCGCCATGGCGATCGCCGCGCGCGCCGCGGGCTCGCCCTGGGGCGGCGTCGCCTACGCGGCCGTGCTCCTCGCCTGGTACGCCGCCGTCGCCCACTCGCGCCGGCTGTGGCTCTGGTGGGCCGCGACCGTGCCGCTGGTCGGCGCGCTCCTCGCCGGCGCGGCGTGGCTGTCCGCGCGCGACGGCCGCACGCTCGCGCTGGGCTTCGCCGCGAGCGGCGCGGTCATCAGCTTCTCGCACCTGTTCGAGCCGCGCCTCCCGCCGCGCGTCGGCGACCCCTTCCGCTGGACGACGCCGCGCACGTACGTCCTCGGCCCGCTCGGCGAACGCGGGGCCGCGGCGACGGCGGCGCGGGCGCTCTTCCTGGGGTCGTACGTGGTCCTCGGCTGGCTCAACGAGCTGTGGGCGGCGCCGCGGCTCCTCCCCTACAACCTGCTGCGGCTGCTGATGGCCGCCGGCTACGCGCCCGCGCTCCGCGCCGTGCTCGACGAGCGCGCGCGGCGCGCGTGGGCCTCGGGCAACCCGGCGCTCGACTACGTCGGCATCGGCGGCGGCACCTTCCTCGCGCCGCCCGGAGGCAGCTAGACCATGGAGCGCTGGACGCAAGCGGCGGCGGACTCGGACGCGTGGGTCGCGCGCGACCTCGCGCTGCTCACCTCGGACGACGGCTGGCGCGCGGTTCGAACGCGCGGCGACTTCTCGCTCTGGAGCCGCCGCGAGCCCGACGACGGCAACCTGCTCTTCCGCTGGCGGCTCGCGCAGGTCGGCGCGCCGGCGGAGGTGGTGTTCGAGGGCTTCATGCGGCGCGTGCTCGAGTACCACCGCCGCTGGACCCGCGAGTTCACCGACGGCCGCCTCGTCGAGCAGCTCGACGGCCGCACGCGCGTCCTCTACCAGCGCTTCGACCCGGGGATCCCGGGCATCGCGAAGCGCGACCTCTGCAGCGCCGAGGCCGTCCGCGAGCTCGCGCCGGGGCGCCTGCTCGCGAGCTTCCGCTCCGTCGACCGGATGCCCCACGAGCCCGGCTTCGCGCGCATCGACTGGTGGGGCGCGGCGCTCGCCGCCACGCGCCCCGACGGCCGCACGAGCGAGCTCCTCTACCTCGACCGCGAGAACCAGGGCGGGCGCCTGCCGGCGTGGTTCGTCAACCTGACGATGCCGCAGTACCTCACGCTCCAGGGCGAGGCGGTGCGCGCGTTCTTCGCGGACGGCGGGCCCCCCGAGCTGCGCGCGCCGCGGTAGGGGCGGCGACGCATGGCCCGCGCCAACCTGTAAGCCGCGCTGACGCGTTCGCGCGCGCAGTGCAGGCGCTGTGATACGGTGCCGCCGCTCGCGGAGGAGCGGAACCCATGGCGAAGCGTGACGACGACAACACCCCGCGGCGCGTGCGGGGGAGGGCCCGCGAGGGGGCGGCCTTCCCGGTGGCGCCGCCGACGGCCGAACTCCCCGCGGGCTACGCGGCCCTGCTCGACGCCGTGAAGCAGCGCATCCAACACGAGCGCCTCCGCGTGGTGCTCGCGGCCAACGCGGCGATGGTGATGCTGTACTGGGATGTCGGGCGGATGATTCAGGAGCGCCAGGAGGAGAAGGGATGGGGCGCCCGGGTGATCCATCGGCTCTCGCAGGACCTCCGCGATGCTTGTCCCGAGATGAAGGGACTGTCGCCGCGAAACCTCCAATACATGCGCACCTTCGCGGGGGCCTGGCCCGATCGCTCAATTGCGCAGCAGCTTGCTGCGCAATTGCCCTGGTTCCACCACTGCGTGCTCCTCGACCGGGTCCCCGACCCCTCGGAGCGCCTCTGGTACGTGAAGGCCGCGCTCCAGCACGGCTGGTCGCGCAGCATCCTCGCGCTCCAGATCGAGGGCCGCGCCCACGCGCGCCAGGGGAAGGCGCTCACCAACTTCGCGGCGACGCTCCCGCCGGGCGACTCCGACCTCGCCGCGCAGGTGTTCAAGGATCCGTACCTCTTCGACTTCCTCGGCACCGCCGACCCGCGGCGCGAGCGCGAGGTGGAGCTGGCGCTCGTCGAGCACATCCAGCGCTTCCTCCTGGAGATGGGCGCGGGCTTCGCGTTCGTCGGGCGGCAGGTTCACCTGGAGGTCGGCGACCAGGACCTCTACCTCGACCTGCTCTTCTACCACCTCAAGCTGCGGCGCTACGTGGTGGTCGAGTTGAAGGCCGTCCCCTTCGATCCGTCGTTCGTGGGGCAGCTCAACGTGTACCTGTCCGCCGTCGACGACCTCCTCCGACACCCCGACGACAAGCCGACCATCGGGCTCTTGCTGTGCCGTTCGAAGCACGCGCTCCTGGTGGAGTACGCGCTGCGCGACCTGCACAAGCCCATCGGCGTGGCGGAGTGGGAGACCGCGATCACGGCGAGCCTCCCGCGCGACCTCGAGGGGACGCTCCCGAGCATCGAGGCGCTCGAAGCGGAGCTGGGCGTGGCGACCGACGACGAGGGGTGAGCCACGCCGCCACGCCGCCACGCCGCCACGCCGCCCCGCCGCCCCGTCGCCACGCCGTGGGCATCCGATCGGTTCCAATCCCCGTGGGGCAAGCCGTGGCGCGTGAGCGCCCGGGCCCGTCTCCCCCGCCACCCGCCGCCCGAGCGGCCCGTCTGGGCGGAGCACGGCAGCACGCGTCACCTGCTGTCCCCACAACGACGCGGGCGCGCGGCGGCGATGCGCGAGGAGATACGCCCGGGCGCTCACGCGCCACGGCTTGCCCCACGGGGATTGGGACCGATCGGGTGCCCGCGACGGGCGACGGGGCGACGGGGCGACGGGGCGGTGGCTCAGGCGTTGGGCGGGGGCGGCGGCTGCGACGGCGTGCGCTTGTCCGCCTCGGGGGTCGCGCGCTTCGTCGGCGCCGCAGCGAACTCCGCGACCATCTCGTGGAGCGGCGCGAGCAGCCACGCCGCGAGGGCCTCGCTCCCCGGCACGTCGGGGTCGGCGCTCGCCGCGACGCGCGTCGCGTAGCCCCGGAGCGCGTCCTTCGCCGCGACGTAGGCCGAGCGCACGTCGACCGTCGCCGCCGCGGTGTCGGCCTGCACCGCGGTGAATCCGTAGGCGCGCCCGAAGGTGGCGTGCGTCGCGCGGAGGTGCTCGTGCAGGCGGGCGCCGCCGAGGCCGTTCAGCAGCTCGCGGTTCGCGGGCTCGTCGAGCACGGCCATGCGGCCCTGCATCGCCACCCACTGCTTGCGCGGGCGCCAGCCGATGAAGCGCATGGCGTCCACCGCGGGGAAGACGCGGGCGTAGAGGGCGGCGGCGTCGGCGCCGCGCGGGGCCTTGCCGTCATCAGGGTGACGCGCCCACGCGCCGAGCCACGCCTCGAAGGTGCGCCACGCGTCGTCCGAGGCGGCGTTGGCCGCGTCGGGGTCTTCCACGGGCGCGGCGGGGCCGAGCCCGGTGGTGGCGATGCGGAGCGCGGTGGCCTTGGCGAGGTCGTCGTGGGTGGCGGCGAAGCGCTTCCACGACGCGGCGACGTTGGGCGGGAGGGCGACGTGGGCGGGCGCCCCCTCGACGGGGTTCTTCTTCGGCGACGCGATCGCCTGGTAGCGGAGCGCGAGCTGCGATCCGACGCCGACGACGTCGGACGCCTCCATGCGGGTCGGGAGCGGGAAGTTGACGATCGATTCCACCATGACGAACAACCCTCGAGCCTTTCCGCGCGGCGCCAACCGGCAACCGACCGAACGCGCCGCGTGACCGCCACCCTACGGACGAGCCGCAAGCACCACCACCGGGGCCGTTTGTTCCCTGTTCGCGCTTCGGGCACTGCCGGCGCGGAGCACCCGGGCGGCGCGGGGAGGGGCTCCGGGCGCAGCCGCGCGGTCGGTGCGGGAGGTCACGCATGGCGTGGAAACCAGGATGCGATCTGGTTTCGAAGCCAGCGCAAGGTTCGAAACCAGCTCGCGATCTGGTTTCGAAGCGACGCCGAGGGAGGAAACCAGATCGCATCCTGGTGTTCGAAGGCCGCCGCGGGCGAAAAACCAGATCGAGAGCTGGTTTCCTTCGCATTTCCGGGGCTTTCGGCAGGTCGTTCCCTCCTGGCGCCGCGCCATCCAACCGCGATCATGCCCGGCATCTCTCCCAACTG
>JAXLYI010000040.1:0-103826 GCA_046351555.1 Polyangiales bacterium | reverse complement strand
TCGCTTCGACGACGCGTACCTCTACGCCTCCGTCCGCGTCTCCAGCCTCGCGATGAACGACCTCCGCCCCTACGTGCTCTACGTCCAGTCGGGCGCCGCCGCGCTCCCTACTGCGGCGACGCGCGCGGGGGTGACGTACTTCGACCAGACGGCGACCGTGCCCTTCCAGGCCGACTACGCGGTGGTGCTCCGGCGGCGCAACGACGCGGGCGACGGCGCGGGGCCGTACGCAGGGCTCTTCCGCTGGGACGGGACGCGCTGGGCGCGCGCGCAGCGGTACCGCGACGGGGTGGAGGTGTTCCCGTCGGCGGGCGGCGTGTCGGTTCGGCTGACGCGGGCAAGCCTCGGGTCGCCGCGCTTCGTCCGCCTCGCGGGCCACGCGGTGCAGGGGAGCGGGCTCTACAACGCGACGGTGCCCGCGACACACCAGCCGTGGACCGCGGGGCGCACGACGGGCTTCTACGAGCTCGACCTGATGAGCGCGGGCGCCGCCGCCACGTGGACCGCGCGGTAGCTCACGGGTGCGCGATCACCAGGAGCGACGGGCTCCTTCGGAACGCGCACGCGAGGGCCTTCTCGAGCGTCGCCGGGTCGAGCGCCGCGAGGCTCTCGTCGAGCACCACCAGCTCCGCGCCCTGGAGCAGCGCGCGGGCCATGTAGATCCGGCTCCGCTCGCCGTGCGACAGGCTCCAGCCCGACTCGCCCACCATCTGCTGGAGCCCCGAGGGCATGCGGTCGAGCAGCGGGCCGAGGTCGAGCTCGCGGCACACGGCATCCGCCTCAGTGAGGTCTTCCTCCGTCGCGGGCCAGCGGCGCCCGAAGAGCAGGTTGAACGCGAGCGTCCCCGTCATGACGTGGTTCTCGTGAAACTGGGGCGCGGCCACCACGCGGCGCCGCCACGCCGTCGGCCCCACGCTCTTCGGGTCGAGCCCGTGCAACAGCACCAGCCCCGACGTCGGCAGCCGCAGCCCCGCGAGCACCGCGCCCAGCGTCGACTTCCCGCTCCCCGAGCCTCCCTCCAACAGCACCCGGTCGCCCTGGAGCACGCGCACCGAAACACCCTTCAGCACCGGCTCCGCGCGCCCCGCGTGGCGGAACACCAGGTCGTGCGCCTCCACCACTGCGCGCCCCATCACCCGCGTCGGCGCGTCGTCCACCGGCGACGGCTCCTCGCGCTTCATCGCCGCCATCGCCACGCTCACCTCGTCGCGCGACGTCGCCGCGCGGAAGAGCTGGCCCACCTCACGCCACGCGATCCCCGCGGCCATCAAGCTCACCAACCCCGACGTCACCGAGCGCAGCGCGTGGCCCGCGAAGAGCACGGCCCCCACGCCCACCGCCAGCGCCAGCGGGCTCCCGCCCGACGCGGTCAGCGCCGGCGCGAGCGTCGCCACGCCCACCAGCGTCCACCCGCGCGGCACGAGCACCGTCAGCACCGCCTGCGCCCGGTCGAGCTCCGCCGACGCGGCGATGTACTGCTCCAGCGCCTTGTCCTCGCCCTCGTGCCAGCGCTCCGGGCGCTCCTGTGCCGCGCGCGTGCGGTGGCCGACCATCCGCTCGACCATGTCGTTGGTCATCGCGACGCGCGACCGCGTCCAGCGCCCCCGCGCGACTGCGTAGCGCGCCGCCACGCCCGCGCCGAGCGCCACCCACGCGAGGTACGCCGCGGCCTGCAACGGGCCGCCGACGCCCGCCGCCAGCGTGCCCGCCGCGAGCAGCAGCTCGGGCACCGCGGCGAGCGACGTCGTCGCGCCGCTGAGCGCGTTGGCCTCCACCGCCGACGACTCGATCACGCGCCCGAGCATCGCGCCGGCCCCCTCGTGGCGAACCGACTCCGGGTCCAGGCGAATCGCGCCCGCCAGCAAGCGCTGCTTGAAGAGCGTCCCCACGTCGAGCGCGAGCCGCCCGCCGTGCCACGCGACCGCGAGCTGGAGCGGGATCGTCGTCACCAGCGCGAGCGCCCACCCGAGGAGCCACGCGCGGTCAAGCGTCCCCTGGAGCGCGCTGCGCCCGAGGATCGCCCACGAGAGCCCCGCCAGCGCGTAGAGCCCGAGCTGCGTCGCGAGCATCGCGCCGAGGCGCCGCCCGACGCCCGCGTGCCCGAGCTGCGCCGCGAAGTCGTCGCCCGGGTCCGCGCGCAGGAGCCACGCGCCCCGCACCGTCGACGCCCCGAGGCGCTCGGCCAGGAGCGCCCGCACGGCCTTCGCGCGCCGCGACGCCGGCACCCCGACACGCGCGAGGAGCGCCTCCGCCTGCTCGCCGTAGGGCCCCTCCAGCCGCGCGCAGAGGGCAGAGCGAAGGAGGTCGACCGGCACCCGGTGACGCCGCAGGTCGGGCCCGAGCACCGTCGCCCGATCGCGCCGCCACCCCGCCCGCTCGCAGAGCGCCACCACGCGCGGCGGGGCGTCTTGCGTGGACGGAAGCACCACGACCGCGGGCGCCGCATCGAGCAGCAGGTCGGGCACGTGCGGCCACGTCGTCTGGAGCGCTTCGGCCTCCAGGCCCAGCCACGCGGCGGCCTGCTCGATCCAGTCGCCCGCGCGATCACCGTGCGCGGCAAGCGCGCGCAGCGCCTCGTCGGGGACGGGCGGCAGCTCGACCGGGCGCGTCTTCATCCCCGCGTGCTCGGCGAGGGCCTCGATCGCTTCTCCGAGGCGCGTCGCGGGCCACGTGACGTCGGCGAGGGCGTCGCTCACCGGCCCCCCTTGGCGCGCGGTGCTTCGACGATCGAGCCCGACTCCATCCGCCAGCGGCGCCAGCGGCGGTCGGCCCAGAGCTTGTCGCGCAGGTGATCCTCCGCCGCGAGGAGCGCGCTGTAGCGGGAGCCCTCCGTCGTGGAGAGAGCGCGCGGGTCGCCGTCCTCCACCACGCGCCCGTCGTCGACCACGAGAACGCGCGGGAAGTCGAGCGTCTCGCGGACGTCGTGGGTCACGCAGAGGAGCGTCACGTCGCGCCAGCGGTCGCGCAGTCGGTCGAGGAGCTCGCGCCGCTTCACCCGGTCGAGCCCGCGGAAGGGCTCGTCGAGCACCGCCAGGCGAACGCCCTCGCGGAGGAGCCCGCGCCCGAGACGGACGCGCTGCCCCTCGCCGCCCGACACCAGCGAGCCGCCCTCGCCGAGGGGGGTCCGCATGCCGTCGGGGAGGCGCTCGATCACGCCGCGGAGGTCGGCGTCGTCGAGCACGTCGGCGAAGTCGGCGTCGGCGCTCCGCGCGGTTCCGTAGCGGAGGTTGTCGAGGAGGGAGCGGTTCCAGAGCTGGACGGCGGGGTCGACCCAGACGGTCTGCTGGCGGAGCGCCGCGAGCCGCGGGCCCGCGAGCACCTCGCCGTCGACGCGGACCGCGCCTGACGCGGCGGCGTGCCACCCGAGGAGCAGCCCGACGAAGGTGGACTTGCCCGCGCCCGACGTCCCCACCACCGCGACGTGCTCGCCCGGCTCGATCGCGAGCGACACGCCTTGGAGAACGTCGCGCCCGGCCGCGCGCACCGTGACGTCTTCGAACGACAGCCGCACCGCGGGCGTCGTCGGCGCGAGCGGCGCGGCGGTGGCGGTGTCGTCCTCGCGCGCGCCGAGGGGTTCGAGCAGGCGGAGGGTGACGTTGCGGTGGTCGGGGTACTGCCGCGCGAGCTGCGCGACCTCGGCGCCGAGCGCGGGGACCGACAGCGCCCAGTACGCGAGGAGCAGCACGCTCCCGGACGCGACCGCGTCGGAGAAGGGCCCCACCAGCAGGAGCGCGCCGAGCGCGAGGCCCACCAGCGCCTCGATCCCTTCGAGCGCGACCGAGGCGCCGAGCAGCGCCCGCGCCGCGCGCGCCCACTCGACCATCAGCGACTCGTGCTCGCGGCGGATCGCCCGCTCCGCGCCGTGCGTCCGAACCGCGGTGATGCCGAGGAGCGCGTCGAGGTAGAAGCGCCCGAGCGCGCCGCCGTGGGCTCGGTAGCGCAGGTCGAGCTCGGCCAGCGGCGCCTGCACCACCAGCGGGAGCGCCACCGAGAGCAGCGCCGCCGCGAGGGCCGGGAGCGCGAGGCGCGGCGCCACCCACGCGATGCCCGCGGTGGTGAACGCGAGCCCCGCCACCGCGCGAAGGAGCTGCCCCGCGAGCGGCGGGAGCAGCCGGAGCTGGTGGACGGCGTGGCCGCGCTCCGTCATGTCGAACATCGGGCGGCTGGAGAAGTACCGGTCGCCGAGCCGCGGGATCTTCGTCAGGAAGGCCGCGCGCAGGCGGTTCTCGAGCTGCCGCCCGAGGCGCTGGAGCGAGAGCTGGAGCGGGAACTCCATCGCCACCACCGTCGCGAGGAAGAGGACCACCGCCGCGACGCCCCAGAGCCGCGCCCGCCCGTGCCCGAGCAGCCGCGCGAGTTCGAAGAGCGAGCGGAACAGCACCGACTCCCCGAGCGCCGTCAGCGCCGCCACCGCGAGCGCCGCGGCCGACGCCGCCAGCGGGAGCGCGCCGCCCGCCCGCAGGAGCTGCCAGAGCTGTCGCAGCGGAGGCGCCTCGTCGCCGCCGATCGCCGCCGCGAGCTCCGGCGGCAGCGCGGGCGCTTCGTCCGACGCGCCCTCGCCCGCCGTCGCGACCTGGGGCACGCGTCCGCCGACGGGCGCGTGCGGGAGGAGCGCCTCCACCGCGAGCACCACGCAGCCCATGAGGCTGACGAGCTCGTCGCCGTCGGCGTCGACCTCGTCGAGCGGCCGCGTCGACCAGAAGCGCATGGGGACGGGGTTGTCGTCGGGGGCGTCGCCTCGCCGGAGCGCTGCGACCGCGGCCCGCCCGAGCGAGTCGGTGAGGGCGACGGCCTGCGGCCCGACGTCGACCGCGCCGCTCCGCGCGAGCGAGGCCACCATGCGGACGGTCGCGTCGAGGGCCGCGAGCGAGTGCCACGAGTCGTCGGAGAGCGCCTCGCGGAGCAGCGCGGGGTCGCGGCCGAAGCCCAGCCGACGCATGCGGCGTTGGAGCGGGCCGAGGAAGGTGTCCGCGGGGTCGCCCGCGTACGCGCGCCACGCCGACGCGGGGACGGGCGTGCCGTGGTGGTAGAGCTCCTCGAGGAAGCGCTCGACGGAGAGCCAGCGCCGCCCGCCGCCCGGGTCCATCACCTGGACGAAGCCCCCGCGGTCGAAGGGGCCGCCGAGCCGGTGGACGCGCCACACCACCACGAAGTGCGTGAGCCCGCTCGGCTGCCGCACCACCACGATCGCCGGCAGCGCGCGCGACTCGGGGAGAAAGAGATGGTCGTCGGGGACGATGCGCTGCACGGCGTCGAGCCCGATGCGCCGCGCGACGTCCTCGAGCGCGTCGATGGAGGTGCCGTCGACCGCGGTCTGGCAGGCCTCGCGCAAGCGCCCGTAGCTCACCGGGATGCGGAAGCCCTCGAGCAGCGACTTCAGCGCCGCCGGCCCGCAGTCCATCGCCGAGGTCTGGACCACCTCGGGGATCACCCACCGCCGCGCGGCGACGGCCGCCGCGCTCACCGCGATCCCCCGCCCGCCGCGGGCGCCTCGGGCCGCGGCGACACGAGCTGACCGGCCGCGCGGAGCACCAGGGCCGCCGGCGCGACGCGCTCGACCTCGACCTCCACCGCGCCCGGAAGCCCGTGCTCCAGCGGGATCCGCGGGTTGCGCGGCGCCGCGAGCGCGAGCTCGACGCGCACCACCCCGTCGCGCGCCTCGGAGGCCACCGTCGCGACGCGCGCGTTCACCATGCCCCACTGCGCCCACGGGAAGCCGTCGAGGCGCAGGCGCGCGGGCTGCCCGGGGCGCACGCGTCCGAGCGCGGCGGGCGGCGCGAAATCCGCCACCACGCGGAGCTCTCCGTCGGGCACCACCGTCGCGAGCCGCTGGCCCTCGGCCACCACCGAGCCCGCGCGCAGCTCCACCACCGCGCCGAGGCGCCCCGCCACCGGCGCGCGGATCAGGTGGCGCCGCGTCTGGAGGTCGAGGCGCGCGATGGTCGCGCGGAGGGTGGTCTGCTCGCCCTCGAGGCGCGCGACGTCGCCGCGGAGGCGGGCGATGTCGACGCGCCGGGTGCTCACCTGCGTCGAGCGGTCGAGCTGGAGCCGCAGGAGGTCGCTGCGGAGCGCGTCGACCTCCGCGGCGCGCGCCTCGGCGGTGGCCCGCGCGCGCTCGGCGTCGGCGGCGGCGCCGTGGCCCGCGCGGGCGAGGCGCTCGGCGCGGGCGGCCTCCTCGGCGGCGGAGCGGGCGTTGGCGTGGGCCTCGCGGAGCCGCGCGCGGGCGGCCTCGACGGCGGCGCCCGCCCCGCCCGAGCCCTCGCGGAGCGCGCCCTCGGTGGCGGCGATCTGCGCCTGGAGGGCGGCGAGCTGCGGGGCGATGGCGTCGAGGCGCGTCTGGGCCTCCGCGCGCTGGAGCTCCTCGGCGCTCACGTCGAGCTCGACGAGGACGTCGTCGGCCCGCACGCGCGCGCCGAGGGCCATCCGGTTGGCGACGACGCGCCCGGCCACCGCGGCCTCGACGGGGTACACCGCGCGGCCCGACTCGACGCGGGCCGACGCGCTCTGCTCGTAGACGGGGACGCGCGCGAGCGCGAGCCACGCGCCCCAGAGCGCGAGCGCCAGGGCGCCGAGCCCGACGCCCGCGAGCGCCCCGCGGCCGTCGTCGGCGGAGAGCGAGCGGAGCGATCGGGAGAAGGGCGTGGTCACGGCGGCGGAGGGGGCGCGGCGGCGGCGGGCGCCGGCCACGCTACGCGAGCCGTGGGAGCGTGGCGAGTAGCGTGCCCGCGCGGTCGCTCAGAGGCGGCGCTGGAGCTCGCTGCCGGGCGTGTCGGAGGGCCCGCGGCGGTAGGTGAAGGCCCCGCGGAGGACGTAGCTGCGGCCCTCGGCGGTGAGGATGAAGATGTCGAGGGGGCGGCCCTGGTCGGCCTCGCGCGCCTCGGGGGTGGTGAAGACGATGGTCTCGTCGTCGGCGATGCCCACGTTGGAGGCGGGCTTCGGGCCGACGCGGACGTCGAGGCCGCCGAGCGCGCGGAAGCCGCTGCCGAGCAGGCGAACCTCCTCGCCCCCGCTGGGCCGGCCCGAGCGCGGGGCCATGTCGCGGAAGAACACGCCTTCCTTCTTGCAGCCCGCGCCCGACGCCGCCGCCACCACCACGAACGCCGCCACCGCGTGACGGAACCGACCGACCATTGCACTTCCTCCGCCCGCCAGAAGGCGTCAACGCCGCGGGCGGTCGGGGACGCTAATACAGCGCCGCGGCCGCCCGCCAGCGGAATCGCGCGCTCAGTCGCGCTCGTGCCCGGCCTCGCGGGTCATGAGCTCGTAGACGGCCTGGCGGAGCTCCTTCTTCTCGTAGAGCGCGGCGTACACCTGCTCGACGATGGGCATGTAGACCCCCTCGCGGCGCGAGAGGTCGCAGGCGCTCTTGGCGGTGCGGATGCCCTCGGCCACCTGGCGCATGCCGCCGACGATCTCGTCGAGCGTGCGGCCCTTGCCGAGTTCGAAGCCGACGTAGCGGTTGCGCGAGAGCTCGCCGGTGCAGGTGAGCACGAGGTCGCCCATGCCCGCGAGGCCCGCGAGGGTGAGCGCGTCGCCGCCCATCTTCATCGCGAGCCGGGCGATCTCGGCGAGGCCGCGGGTGATGAGCGCGGCGCGGGCGTTGTGGCCGAAGCCGAGGCCGTCGCTCGCGCCGGCGGCGATGGCGATGACGTTCTTGAGGGCGGCGCCGACCTCGACGCCGACGACGTCGTCGGTGAGGTAGACGCGGAAGCGGTTCTCCGTCCAGAAGGCCTGCTGGACGGCGCGGGCGAGCGAGAGGTCCTTCGCGGCGGCGACCACCACGGTGGGCAGGCCCGCGGCCACCTCCTTCGCGAACGACGGCCCCGAGAGCGCGACGAAGTGCGACTCCGTCCACGGCACCTCCGACGCGATCATCTCGTTGACGAACTGGAGCGTCTCCTGCTCGA
Organism: Polyangiales bacterium; assembly: GCA_046351555.1. Taxonomy (GTDB): domain Bacteria; phylum Myxococcota_A; class Polyangia; order Polyangiales; genus CAISKJ01. The sequence goes on along the minus strand of JAXLYI010000040.1, from coordinate 95,919 downwards.
TGCCCTTCGTCGCGCTCACCACCGGGATGCCCCGCGGGATCAGCGACTCGCAGCGCTTCAGCGTCTCGCGGATGCCGTGCGTCGGCACCGCCACGAGCAGCATCTCCGCGCCGTCGAGCGCCTCGCCGAGGTCGGAGGTCGCGTCGAGCGTGTCGGCGAGGCGGAAGCCCGGGAGGAAGGTCGCGTTCTCGCGCTTCTCCCGGATGTCCGCGGCCATCTCGGGGCGCCGCCCCCAGAGCCGAACCCGGTGCCCATTGTCCGACAGAACCTTCGCCAGGGCGGTCCCCCAGCTCCCCGATCCGAGCACAGCCACGCGCATGGGTCTTTCCCTTCGCCGCGACCATACCGGAAATGCCCGCCGTCAGCCCAGGCGCAACGCCATCCGCACGTCGTCGATCACCACGCCCTCGACGCGGAAGCGGTCGGGCACCGCCCCGATCACCTCGAAGCCGAAGCGCTCGTAGAGCCGGCGCGCGCGCGGATTGCACGCGAACACCCCGAGCTCGACCCACGCGAGCCCCGACGAGCGCGCCCACGCGAGGGCCGTCCCGAGCAGCGCCGGCCCGAGCCCGCGGCCCCGGTGCGGCTTCACGATCCCCATCCCGAGAACGCAGCGGTGCAGCTCGTTGGGGAGCCGCAGGCCCGACAGGTCGACGTGGCCGACCACCTCGTCGCTCCCCTCCGCGCGCGCGACCCAGAGGCGGAACCACCCGGGCTCGTCGTGCCCCTTCGCCATGCGGGCGACGTACGAGAGAACGTCCTCCGCCGTGCGGGCCGGCGGCGGGTCGTGGCGCGAGCGGGGCGCGAAGTACACCCCGTCGTCGCCGTTGTCCTTCACCTCCTCGGCCAGGGAGGCGAGCCACGGGTCGACGTCGCGCCCGAGCGCGGGCCCCACGCGGTAGCCCGGCGGGACGTCCGCGCTCACAGCGGCTCCTCGGTGCTCCGCGCGGCGTAGACGTGGATGCCGTCCGCCGGGTTGGCCACCACCAGCGACCAGGGCTGCGCCTGCACCAGCGGCGGCACGCTGAAGGCCCGGAGGTTGCCCGCGCCCACGCCGCCGAGCGGGAGCCGACCGATCACCTGCCCGGTGGACGTGTCGAACACCGTCAGCCCGACGAGCTCGCCGACGCTGCCGACGACGAGGTCGGGCGTGGCGTTGCCGTTCATGTCGCCCGCGAGGGTGACGGGCCAGCCGAAGCCCGAGGCGAGCTCGCCCGTCGGCGCGGCGAAGCGGCGGAGCACGCGGCCGTCGACGCCCGAGAGCAGCACCGCCGGCGCCTCGCCGGACCCGGGGTGGTCGGTGCCCACCGCGACGTCGCCGCGGCCGTCGCCGTTCACGTCGGGGCCGAGGCTCACCGACTGCGCGCTGCGGGTGAAGGCCACGCAGTACGGCTGCGCCCAGAGCGTGTGCCCGTCGACGCCCGAGAACACCTGGACGCAGCGCTGGTCGGTCGCCCCCGACGCGCCGTCCACCGGCGGCCCGAGGCCCGCGACCACGTCGCCCACGCCGTCGCCGTCGGCGTCGGGGCCCACCGCGAGCCCGAGCTCCGACGGGTGCCCGACGCGCGCCAGCCGCTCGCTCCCGCGCGCGCGCCAGAGCACCCGCGACGACACCGCGGAGATCGCCCGCACCTCCGTCGCCCCGCCCGGCCCGCCGGGCTCCGCGAACACCACCGCCACCGGCTCGCCGCGCACCATCACGTGCCCGCCCACCGCCACGCCGCGCACGCCCTCCGACTCGATCGTCCGGTGCGGCTGCATCGTGCGCGAGTCGACGATGATCAGCCGGTCGCGCCGCGCCGCCACCGCCACCACGTCGTCGGTACCGTCGTTGGTGACGTCGGGCAGCAGGCCGAGGTCGAAGCCGTTGCACGCCACCAGCGCCCGCGCCGAGCCGCGCAGCGCGCCCGGGGTCAGCGGGTGGAGGAAGAGCGCCGCGCCGCCCTCGCTCGGCACGCACGTCGCGATCATCCGCTGCGTCGTCCCCGCGTGCAGGCTCACCGCCGCGTGCCGCGCGAACTCCGAGGTGTTGTCCGCGCCCGCCAGGCCCTGCGGCAGCGGCACGTCGTTGATCGACCCGAGCGTGAGGTCTTGCACCGTCGGCGGCTCGGGCGCGGCGTCGGGCGCCGGAGCCGCGGACGCGTCGCGCACGACCGGCGGGGGCGGCGGGGGCGGCGGGGCGGCCGGCGGCGTGTCGTGCAGCACGCTCCACGCGCCCACGGCCACGAGGCCCGCCGCCACGCAGCCCGCCCCGACCAGCGGCCACGACGGCGACCGCGCCTCCGGGGGCTTCTGGAAGGCCGCGCGCCCGCCGTAGCTCCGCGACTCGCGCTCGTCGAAGGTCAGGCCGCCCCCGCGCGCCGCGCCGGCGGGCGACGGGGCCTCGCGCTCGAGCGGCGTCTCCTGCGCGGAAGCGGCGGGCGGCGGGGACGCGGGGGAAGGCTCGCGCGGCGTGGAAGGGACGCTCACCAGCGGCGCGCGCGGCGCGGCCTCGACCGGCGTCAGCGGCGGATCGGACGTGCGCTGACCCGCCTCGCGCAGCGGCGGCGTCGTGCGGGGCCCCTCGCGCAGCGCCGGCTGCGTCACCGGCGTCGGCCGCGCGCTCACCGCGGGCTCCTCGGCGCGCGGGTCGAACCCGCCGCGCTCCACCCGCCGGTCGCCAGAGCCCCGGCGCGGGTCGGCCACCACCTCCACCACCGCGGCCGCGCGCGCCGGCACGCCGCCGACGCTCGCTACTGGCGGGTCCGCGCCGCGCGCCATGCCCGCGGCCGCGCGCGCGTTCGACTCGCTCACCTCCACCACCGCGGTGATCGGCGGCGCCCGCACCGCCTGGATCGCCGGGGACGACGTGCCCGACGGCCGCCGCGGGGCCTCGCCGATCCGCGGCGCATCGCCGACCCGCGCGGCCTCCTGCGCGGTGCCCGAGATGCGCCCCGGCGTCGACGCCTCGCGCCGCGAGCCCGGCGTCACCGCCTTGGGCCGCGGGGTGTTGCCGCGCAGCGTCGAGCGCGTCGTGCCCGCGGAGGCCTCGTCGGTCTTGCGCATGGCGCGCTGCATCGCGTCGCGCATCTCCTCGGCCGAGCGGTAGCGCCGCTCGACGTCCCGCACGAGCGAGCGGTCGATCACCGCGGCCACCGGCGGCGGCAGCTCGGGCGCCTCGTCGAGGATCGACGGCGCGTCGGTGGTCGCGATCTTCAGCAGGATCTCGGTCGCCGTCTCCGCGACGAAGGGCGTGTGCCCGGTGAGGCACTCCCACATCACGATCCCCACCGACCACAGGTCGGACTCGGGGCCGACGTTGGCCGTCCGCCCCTGCTCGGGCGACATGTACTCGGGCGTCCCGAGGATCATCCCCTGCGCGGTGAGCTTGTTCTTCCCCACCGAGGCGACGTGCGCGATGCCGAAGTCGAGCAGCTTGGCCTGGCTGCTGCCGTCGGCCTTCCGCACGATGAAGATGTTCCCGGGCTTGATGTCGCGGTGGATGATCTTGTGGCGGTGGGCCTCGGAGAGCGCGCCGAGCACGTCGACGCAGATGCTCACCGCCTCGCCCCACGTCAGCCGCCCCACGCGCAAGAGCGTCGACTCCAGCGACTCCCCGTCGAGCAGCTCGAGCGCAATGAACACGCTCCCGTCGGGGTCCTTTCCAGCGTCGAGCACCTGCACGATGCTGTCGTGGTTGATCCGCGCCATCGCGCGGGCCTCCATCAGGAAGCGCTCCGCGATCTGCTCCGTCGACGTGAGGTGCGGGTGGAGAATTTTCAGCGCCACCTCGCGACCGGTGAAGGTATGAACGGCCTCGAACACCGAGCTGAATCCACCCTCACCCAGGAGTCGGCGGACCTCGTAACGGCCTCCGACGTTCGTCCCGAGGCGTTCGCTGGCGGTCAGGTTCGGCATGCGTGCAAGGGCTTGCGAGATGGCGGTGCGGGCCGCAGCGCAGCGTAGAATCCTACCGCAGCGCTGCGCGCGACGTCACGCACCTTCCGCGTGCAGTTGGGTCTCCCAGGCCGCGGCATATCGCGCAACGAATGCACGCTCCGTATCATCGAGCAGCGCGTCGTCGATCAGCCGCGAATCGAGGGGCGAGAAGGTGAGCGGCTCGACCCGGATCCAGTCCTTCTGGTCGGGGTCGGGGGCCACCGTGCAGAGGTTTTCGATTCGGACACCGCCCGTCCCTTCGAGGTAGAGCCCGGGCTCGATCGAGAAGACCTGACCCTCTTCGAAGCCGCCCGTCGAGAGCTTCGAGACGCTCGGCGGCGCCTCGTGCACGTTGATCCCCACGCCGTGCCCGGTGCCGTGGGCGTAGTCGACGCCCTCGCGCCAGAGGGGCGCCCGGGTGATCCCGTCGAGCTGGGCGCCGACGGCGTTCTTGGGCATGCGCGCGGTCATCCCGGCGATGGCGGACTTCAGCACCAGGGTGAAGAGCCGCCGCTGGGCCGCCGTGGGCTCCGCGCCCGGCGCGCCGACGAAGAACGTCCGTGTGAGGTCGGTCGCGTAGCCCTCGACGAAGTAGCAACCCGTGTCGAGCAGCATGAGCTGCCCGGGCTCGATGAAGGTCGACTCGCTCGGCGGGTGATGGACCACCGCCCCGTTGAGCCCGAAGGCCGAGATCACCTTGAACGACAGCCCCACGGCCCCCGCCGCCAGGAAGAGCCGCTCGACCTCGCGCGCGAAGTCCACCTCGCTCACCCGCCGCCCCTCGCCCACCGCCGCCTGGAGCCAGCGCTGCGCGTCGGCCACCACCCGGTCGGCCCGCCCGAGGGCCGACTTCATCGCCGCGAGCTCCGCGGGGTTCTTCTTCGCCTTGGCCGCCACGACGGGCGAGGCCACCGGGAGCACCTTCACGCCGAGCGCCTCGAGCTCCGCCCGACGCGCCACCGGCACGCTCGCCGGGTCGAGCGCCACGCGCCCACGCCGCCCGTCCGCCGCGAACGAGCGAACCACCTCCAGCAGCGCCTCCCGCGTCACGAAGCGAACGCCCGGCCGCGCCGCCCGCAGCGCGTCGTCCGCCGCCGCCACGTGCAGGTGGACGTAGAGCGCGTCGCGCGTCACCAGCGCCTCCGCGCGGAAGGTCGCCTGGAAGGACATCTCCTCGCCGCGCAGGTTGGCGAGCCACGCGATCTCGTCGAGCTTCGTCGCCCACAGCGCGTCGCAGCGCCGCGGCGCCAGCCACTTCGCGACGTCCGCCACCTTCTCCGCCACCGTCTTGCCGACCGCGGCCTCGTCGAGCGCGCGCACCGCCCCGCTCCCCACCACCGTCGGCGCCACCACGCCGCGCGCGGCCTCCACCGGCGAGGGCGACGCCGCCCGCAGCGACACCGCGTGCCCGAGGAGCTGCTTCTCGAAAGCCTCCATCGTGCTGACGGCGTAGCGGTCGGGCTCGAAGCCCACCACGAGGTCTTCCGCGACGTCCTTCGCGAGCTCGATCAGCTTGTCGCCAGTCGCCTTCTCGTTGCTCACCCCGAGCGCGTTCTTCACCACCGACCAGCGCGCGAGGTCGACCTCGCGATCGGCCTGGACGTGGTAGCGGCCGTCGACGAAGAGCCACGCCTCCGAGCGCCCCACCAGCGCGTCGCCGAGGCTCCCGGTGAAGCCCGTCAGCCACTCGCGCGTGCTCTCCGCGTGCGGCACGTACTCGTTGAGGTACGCGTCCGTGCTGCGCACCACGAGGTAGTCCAGGCCCTGCCGGGCCATCTCCGCGCGAACCGCGTCGAGGCGGCGCGCCCGGGTCGTCACGTCGGTCGAGGTCTCCATCGCCCGCACCGATACCACACCCCGCCCCGGGGGTGTGTAGCCCTTGCGCGCCGTGAAAATCTCTACGCCCGGAGCAGCGACACCGCGCCCGGCAAAACGCTGAAAGTCCCCGGCAACCGCCCCGGCGTCTCGCCGTCGACGTCCAGGAGAACCGGCGACCCGTCGGTCCCTTCGATCGTGACGGTTCGGCCGCGCCCGACGTGCACGTTCTTCGAGCCCACGTGCGTGCCGTCGTAGAGCGTGCGGGACACCGTCGCGAGCTCCACCAGCGGCAGGTCGCCGAGGATCACCACGTCGAGCAGCCCGTCGCCCGGGTCGGCCGTCGGCGCCACCATCATTCCGCCGCCAAACGCGCGCCCGTTGGCCACTGCCGCCGTCAGGATCTTGCCCTCGTAGAGCGTCTTCCCGTCGACCTCGACCCGTACGCCCTTGTGCTTCCACCCCACGAGCGCGCGCGTGCTCGCGACGAAGTACGCGGCCTTGCCGGTGATCCATTTCGGCCCCGTGGCCACCAGCTCGTCGACGCGCCCGCTCATCCCGCAGCTCGCGATGTTGGTGAAGAGCGTCACCGCCGGCGCGCCGTCGTTGGTGGTGTACGACAGGCGCCCGAGGTCGAAGGGCGTCGGCTTCGCGCGGGCCATCCACGCCGCGATCGCCGCGGGCTCCTTCGGGATGCCCAACGTCCGCGCCGCGAGGTCGCCGCCCGTCCCCGCAGGGATCGCCGCGAAGGTGGTGCGCGACGCGTCGAGCATCTCGCCGTCAGCGCCCAGCAGCGCCCCCACCGCGTCGTGGAAGGTGCCGTCGCCGCCCATCACGCCCACCAGCGGCGCGCCCTCGCGCACCAGCGTCCGCGCGAGGTCGACGAGGGCCGCCCGGCCCGCCGTGCGGTGCACCGTCGCGGAGAAGCCCTGCGCCGCGAGCTCGCGGGTGAAATCCCCGAGGAGCCGCCCGGCCCGGCCGCCGCCCGCGGCGGGGTTCACCAGAAGTTCGATCTCCCGACCCACGCTTCTCGCCTCCATGTCGCGGGCGGTTCTACCCCAACACGGCCCGCGCGATCCACACCGCGAGGTCGTCGGCCGCCACGCCCGCGCCGCGCAGCATCCGCCGGCTCGTCGCGCAGCCCGTCACCACCGTCGCCTCGCGCCCGCCCGTCGCCTCGTGCACGAGGCCCGCGAGCTCCGCGGCGATCCCCTTCGCGGTCTCGGGCATCGTCGCCGGCAGGAGCGAGCCGCCGCCCGAGCACACGCCCTGCGCGTGGTGTCCCGGGAGCTCCGTGGGCCTGCGCCCCGTGATGGCCGTGAGCACCGCCCGCGGCTCCTCGTACACCCCGAGGCCCCGCCCGAGCTTGCACGAGTCGTGGACCACCACCTCGCCCGCGTTTGCGTCGCGCTTGAGCAGGTGCGCGTTGCGGGCCGCGAGCTCGGCGACGTGCTCGACCCGCCGCCACCGCGGCGCCGACACGTTGAGCCGCTCGTACATCACCCGCAGCGCGTGGGCGCAGCCCGCGTCGGCCGTCACCACCGTGTCGTAGCCCCCGAGGTCGGCCGCGAACCTCCGCGCGTGCTTGAGGAAGCCCTCCCGATCGCCCGCCTCCAGCAGCGGCGACCCGCAGCACGTGTCGGCCACCAGCACGCAGCCGCCCGACGGCGACATCCGCGCCACCGCGCGCGCGACGTCCACCACCGCGCCCGGGTCGAACCGCACCATCGTGCAGCCCGGCAGGAAGGCCGTCGTCCCCTCGCCCCGCGGCACCTCGGCGTCGTCGAGGGCCCCGGCGATCTCTTCGAGCCGCGCGAGGCGCCCCGCGAAGCCCTCGGCCACGCGCCGCGCGGGGGCCGGCGAGAGCCCCGCGGCGAAGGCGTCGGCGCGGCCGTCGCGGAGGGTGTCGGCGACGGGGTTGTCGAGCAGGCACAGCGTCGTGCACGCGCCGCAGCCCGTGCAGGCGTAGGCCTGGGCCGCGCTCGCGGGCTCGTCGCCGGCGGCCACCGCGTCGCGGGTGAGCTCGCCCATCGCGCGCATCTTGCCCCACGGGGTCACCGTCTCGCGGCCCTCCTCGGTCGACACCGGGCAGGCCGGGCGGCAGAGTTTCGGGCAGTAGGTACAGAGCCGCGTCTCGGCGGCGCGGGCTTCGAGGAGGGGGAGCGAGTGGCGCACGGCGACGGGCGCAGGAGACGGCATCGGGGCCGTCCCGGTCAAGCGCCGACGCTATTTCGCCGCGTTGGAGCTCCCGTTCGACGGGGGCGGGAGGGAGTGCTTGGGGGCCGGGTCCTTGAAGGTCAGGTAGGTCTGCTCCTTCAGGCCGCGCTCGTAGTCGTTGAGCAGGCGCATTCCCTCCTGGGGCTTCAGCCGGTCCTGCTTGATGGCGGCGTCGATCTGCGCCTTCATCTTCGCGGTGAGCTCCTTCTCGAAGTACTGGGTCATCTCCAGCACCTCGGCGATGGTGTTCCCCGGGAGGGTCTCCTCGACGTAGTAGCCGCGCTCGTCGTCGTCATCGAGGAAGATGTGCACCTCGTTGACGCGGCCGAAGAGGTTGTGCAGGTCGCCCATGATGTCCTGGTAGGCGCCCGTCAGGCAGATCGCGAGCTGGTACGGCCCCTTCGCGACGTCGTGCAGCGGCAGCGTGTCGCGCACGTCGTTGAGGTCGATGAACTTCGACACCTTCCCGTCCGAGTCGCACGTGATGTCGACCAGCGTCGCGGGGAGCGTCGGCCGCTCGTCGAGCCGGTGGATCGGCACGATCGGGAAGAGCTGCCCGAGCGCCCAGTGGTCGGGCATCGACTGGAACACCGAGAAGTTGCAGATGTGCTGATCCGCGAGCTGCGTGCGGAGCTCGCCGATGTCCTCCGGCACCTCCTCCGGGTCGAGCGTCGAGGCCCTCCGCTCGATCGCCTCGGCGATCTCCCAGTAGAGCGACTCCACCCTCCCCTTCACCCGCAGGTCGAGGATGCCGAGCTCGAACATCTTCTGGCTCTCCTCCTTGATGTCCTGGAGGTCGTGCCAGCTCTCGTTGAGGTTGCGGTCGTTGAGGTGCCCCTCGATGTACCGCAGGTCGCGCAGGAGCTTGTGGTCGGGCGCGTCGAGCGCCGTCGCCGCCGCGGCCTCCATCGGCGTCTTCTCGATCGACCCGAAGGCCTCCACCACCAGCACCGCGTGGTGCGCCACCGTCGCCCGCCCCGACTCGCTCACCAGGCTCGGGTGCGGGACCTTCTCCTCGTCGCACACGTCCATCACGTTGTAGACGATGTTGTCCGCGTACTCCTGCACCGAGTAGTTCATCGAGGAGTGGAAGGTCGAGCGCGAGCCGTCGTAGTCGACCGCGAGGCCGCCGCCGACGTCGATGTACTCCACCGCCATCCCCATCTGCCGCAGCTTCGCGTAGTACCGCGCCGCCTCGCGCACCGCCCGCTTGATGATCAGGATGTCCGGGAGCTGCGACCCGATGTGGAAGTGGATCAGCTTGAACGCCTGCGGCATCCCCGCCTCCGCGAGGATGTGCGCCGCCTCGAGGATCTCCGCCGTGGAGAGCCCGAACTTCGCGTTCTCCCCGCCCGACGTCGCCCACTTGCCCGCGCCCTTGGCCATCAGCCGGACGCGCAGGCCCACCATGGGCTCGACGTTCATCTCGCGCGCGACGCGCACGATCGCGCGCACCTCGGCGAGCTTCTCCGCGATCAGGATCACCTTCTTCCCGAGCTTGCGCCCGATCAGCGCCGCCCGGATGAAGCCGTCGTCCTTGTAGCCGTTGCACACGATCAGCGACTCGGGGTCCTCGTGCACCGCCAGACCCGCGTGGAGCTCCGGCTTCGAGCCCACCTCCACGCCGTAGTGGTAGGGCGCGCCCGCCGCGAGGATCTCCTCCACCACCTCCTTGAGCTGGTTGACCTTGATCGGGTACACGCCGCGGTAGGAGCCCTGGTACTTGTTCTCCGAAATCGCCTTCAGGAAGGCGTTGTTGATGGTGCGAACCCTGTGGTGCAGGATGTCCTGGAAGCGGATGAGCAGCGGCGTCTGCAGGCCCTCGGCGATGGCCTCCCGCACCACGTCCACCAGCGGGATGCGCGCGCCCTGGTCCTGCAGCGGGGAGACGTACAGGTTGCCGTCGGGGGCGACCCCGAAGTACCCGTCCCCCCATCGATCGATCATGTAGAGTGCCGTCGCGTCGTCGACCGTCCAGGGCTCTTCCGGGGCGGCGGCGGCGGGGCGATGCTCGCGGTGGTCCAACGCATTCTCCTGCGGCGCGCGTCGGCGACGCGCCGCTGCGTCGAGGTCGCGCGCGCGACGGCGGCGGACTTCACAGCAAGCGACGCCCCCCGTCAAGGCCGCCACGCGCCGTGTTAGGTTCGCGCGTCAATGCCGCCCTCCGACCGCGTCGTCCACAAGTTCGGCGGAACCTCCGTCGCCAACGCCGACCGCTACCGCCACCTCGCCCGCGTGATGCTCGCCGAGCCCGGCGCCCGCAAGGCCGTCGTGGTCTCCGCGATGGCCGGCGTCACCGACGCGCTCCTCCAGCTCGTCGACCTCGCCCGCAAGCGCGACGCCGCCTACCGCGAGCGCCTCGACGCCGTGCGCGAGAAGCACCTCGCCGCCGCCCGCGACCTCCTCCCGGCCGACGGCGCCGCCGGCTTCGAAGGCTCCTTCGCCGCCGACCTCCGCGACATCGCCGACGTGCTCCGCGCCGTCTGGCTCGGGCGCAGCGCCTCCGAGCTCACCGCGGAGCTCGTCGCGGGCTACGGCGAGGTGTGGTCGGCCCGCCTCCTCCACGCCCACCTCGCCGCGCTCGGCCTCGACGCCCGCTGCCTCGACGCCCGCGATGTTCTCGTCGTCGAGCCCGCCGAGCTCGGCCCCGCCGTCGTCTGGGACGTCTCCGAGCGCAACGTCCGCGCCTTCCTCGCGGCCGGCGACCCCGACTGGCTCGTCGTCACCGGCTACGTCGCCTCCACCCGTGACGGCGTGCCCACCACCCTCAAGCGCAACGGGAGCGACTTCTCCGGCAGCATCTTCGGCGCGCTCCTCAACGCCTCGTCCATCACCATCTGGACGGACGTCGACGGCGTGCTCAGCGCCGACCCGCGGCGCGTCCCCGAGGCCGTCGTGCTCGACGCCGTCTCCTACAGCGAGGCCTGGGAGCTCGCGTACTTCGGCGCCAAGGTGCTCCACCCCCGCACGATGGAGCCCGCCGTCGCCCGCGGCATCCCGATCTTCATCCGCAACACCTTCAACCCGACGCACCCCGGCACCGCCATCCGCGCCCGCGAGGCCGCCGCGCCCGGCCGCCCCGTCCGCGGCTTCACCACCTTCGACGGCATCGCCCTCGTCAACGTCGAGGGGAGCGGGATGATCGGCGTCCCCGGCGTCGCCTCCCGCATCTTCGGCGCCCTCCGCGCCGCGGGCGTCTCGGTCGTCCTCATCTCGCAGGCGAGCTCGGAGCACTCGGTCTGCTTCGCCGTCCCCGAGGCGAGCGCCGACCTCGCCCGCCGCACCGTCGAGCAGGCTTTCGAAAAAGAGCTCGCCGCCGGGCAGATCCACGCGGTGACCTCTGCGGGAGGGTGCTCGGTGCTCGCGGCGGTGGGCGACGGGATGGCCCAGGTGCCCGGTGTCGCGGCCCGCTTCTTCGGCGCGCTCGCCCGCGCCGGGGTCAGCGTCCGCGCGATCGCGCAGGGGAGCTCGGAGCGCAACATCTCCGCCGTCATCGACCGCCGCGACTCCACCCGCGCCCTCCGCGCCGTCCACGCGGGCTTCTACCTCTCCGACCGGGTGATCTCCGTCGGCGTGGTCGGCGTCGGGCTCGTCGGCGCGGCCCTCCTCGCCCAGCTCCGCGCGCAGGCCCCGGTGCTCCGCGCGAAGCACGGCGTCGACCTCCGCGTCCGCGCGGTGGCCGACTCCAAGCGAATGCTCCTCGCCGACGCGGGCGTGCCCCTCGACGGCCCGCGCGAGACGCTCGCCGCGCTCGGGGAGCCGCTCGACCTCACGCGCTTCACCGAGCACGTCCGCGCCGAGCACCTGCCGCACGCGGTGATCGTCGACTGCACCGCGAGCGAGGCGGTGGCCTCTCGCTACGTCGCGTGGCTGCGCGAGGGCGTCCACGTGGTGACGCCCAACAAGCGGGCCGGCGCGGGCGACCTCGAGCGCTACCAGACGCTCCGCGCGCTCGGCCGAACCGTCCACCGCCACTGGCTCTACGAGGCCACGGTGGGCGCGGGGCTCCCGGTGATCACCACCCTGCGCGACCTCACCGAGACGGGCGACGCCGTACTCCGCGTGGAGGGCGTGCTCTCGGGGACGCTCTCGTACGTCTTCAACCGCCTCGACGCGTCGCGCCCGTTCTCGACGGTGGTGCGCGAGGCGAAGGCGCTGGGGTACACCGAGCCCGACCCGCGCGACGACCTGTCGGGCACGGACGTCGCGCGCAAGCTGGTGATCCTGGCGCGCGAACTGGGCCTCGCGCTCGAGCTCGGCGACGTGGCGGTGGAGAGCCTCGTGCCCGCGAGCGCGGCCGATGCCGAGGGCGCGGAGGGCTTCCTCGACGCGCTGCGGGCGCACGACGACGCGATGGAGGCGCGGCGCGCGGCGGCCGAGGCGCGCGGCCGGTGCCTGCGCTACGTCGGCGTGGTGGAGGCCGAGGGAAAGGCGCGCGTCTCGCTGGAGGAGTACCCTGTGGAGCACGCCTTCGCGCGGCTGTCGGCGACCGACAACGTCATCGCGTTCACGACGTCGCGGTACCGGACGCAGCCGCTGGTGGTGCAGGGGCCCGGCGCGGGGCCGGAGGTGACGGCGGGCGGGGTGTTCGCCGACCTGCTGCGGCTCGCGGCGTGGGCCGGCGCGTCGGCGGGGTGAGCGCCCCTCACGGCGCGAGCGGCGGCGTCAGCGCCCACACCCGCCCTCCGTCGGCCCGCAGCCACGCCCCACCCGCGCGGAACGTCCCCGCGGCCGCTTCCGCCAGCGGCACCCGCACCACGTGCCGCCCCGCCGTCAGCGCGGCGTAGCGCACCCGCACCGCGCCGTCGACGAAGTCCACCCGCGGCGACTGGTTCGTGGGCGTACGATCGAGCGCGTACCAGTCCCAGCCCGACAGGTCGAACCCGTAGCGATTCGAGCGCCTCCCGCCGGTCGCCTCGGCATCGTTCGCCCCCGCACGACCGGCGGGCAGCCAGCGCGCGGGCAGCGGCGCGTGCAGCTCGACGTCGCGCGCCGCGGACGGCAGCGTGAACTCCATCACCAGCGCGACGTCCGCCCCCGCCCGCTCGATGCGCCGCGCGAACGGCGCCGTCCCCACCGCCGTCTCCCGCGGCCGCGCCGGCAGCTCACCGCGCACGCGCAGCCGCCCCGCCCGGCCCTCCTGCCGCGGGAAGAGGACCGTCAGAACGCCCTCCCCCGGCACCTGGAGCCACGTCCCCGTCCCCCCACTCGGCACGCGCCCGATTTCGTGACCGTCGAGCCGGACGGCCACGCTGCCGCCGACCACGTTGTGCGGGAAGGCCGCCTGGAGCGCCACCGTGGCGGCCTCGTCCTGGCCCCACCACGGGCCGTCGCGGCGGAGGGGATGGCGCGCGATCCACGCGAGCGCGCGGGCGGCGCGCGGGCGCTGCGCCTCATCGTGGCGGACGAGCGCGAGGGCGGCGCGGGCCACCCTGGCGCGGTCGCCGTCGCCGCGCAGGCACACGAACCACGCGGGGCCGCGGCAAGCGACGTCGCCGTCCGCGGCGAGCCGGCGGTCGAGCGCGGCGACGAGGCGCGCGAGGGCGGCGTCGATGCGCCCCTGCTCCCCGAGGAGCTTCGCGGCCGCGAGGCCCCGCTCCCACGTCGTGAGCGCGTCGGGGCCCGGCGCGGCGGCGAGCGCGCGGTCGAGCGCCGTGCGGGCGGCGGCGCGGGCGTCCTGGTCGTCGCCCCGCGCGAGCGCCGCGGCGACCTGCGTGAGCACGGCGGGACGGGTGACGGCGGGCAACGACGCGCGCAGCACCGTCCGCGCCGAGCGAAGCTCCTCGGGCGAGAGCGCGTCGCGGAGCAGGTCGACGGCGACGGCGGTGAGCCCCGGGTCGGCCGCGAGCCCGCGCCACCAGCCGACGCCGTCCGTGACGCCCATGCGCTCGCGGACCGCCTCGGCCGCGCCGCGGAGGCCGTGGTTGAGGGCGTCGCGGAGCTCGGCGTCGACCGGCACCCCGGGCGAGGTGACCGCGTCGCGCAGCGCCGACCACGCGCGGAGACGCTCGAGGAGGATGGGGGGCTCGTTCCACGACGGGTCGCGGAGCGCGTCGAGGACGGCGCGGACGCCCGTGTCGACCCCGGTGCCGAGGTAGAACTCCAGCGACGCCGGCGAGGCGAGCGCGGGGATGCGGAGCTCGACCTCGGTCTCCTCGGGGCCGACGGCCGTGTCGAAGTCGACGGGCTCGTGCGCGGGGTCGACCCGAACCGCCACCGGCAGCGCCACCCGCTCCGGCGCGATGCCCGGCGCCTGCACCGTCGCCACGAGCGACCAGCTCCCCGCCCGCACCGCCTCGGCACGGAAGGGGACCCGCGCGTGCCCGGTGGCATCGAGCGCGATGGTTCGGGGGGCGAACGAAGGGAGCCGCAGCCCCTCCGCGCCCTCCAGGGAGACGGTGACCTCGCGGCCCGCGAGCCCCGAAGCGTCGACCGCCACCGCCCCCTCCGCGACGTCGCCCGCGGCGAGCGACGCCGGCAGCTCCACCTGCGCCACCAGCGGCCGCGTGCTCGCGAACTCCGCGTGCGCCGAGGTGCCCGCGCCGTCGTCCGCGATCGCCGTCGCCTCGACGCGCCAGCGCCCGGCCCGCTCGGGCAGCGGCACCTCGACCACCGCCTCGCCCGTGGGCCCGAGGCGCCGCAGGCCGAGGAAGAAGATGGTCCCGTCGAGCGTCTCGGACGATCGCCCGCCGATCCCGCCGCTGCCGTAGCCCGTCCCGCTTGCGCCGAGCCCGCCGCCCGCGCCGCTGCCCAGCGTGCCGAGCCCCGTGCCGCACTGGAAGTAGAGCACGTCGCCTTCCACCATCGCGCCGGTGCCCGCACGCTCGGCGAAGCGGTAGGCGGTAAGGTCCCACGGGACGCGGCGGGCGCGCACGCGGACGGGGCCCGCCTCCTGGTTGGCCGACGCGCACACCACCGCGCCGGAGAGCCCGGCGGCGCGCGCGAGGGCGTTGGCCGCGGTGGCGAAGGTCCCCTCCGAATCGAAGCTCACCAACGGCGCGCCCGAGAGCCACGTGTGGCGGAAGGTCATCCCGGGCATGGGGCGGCCGTTCCAGTCGAGCGCGAGTTCGAAGCGGCGGCCTTCCTCGGCGCCGTAGCCCCGCGGGCGCGTGCTGTCCCCCGCGCTCGCCGGCCTCCCCGGCAGGCGGAACCAGTCGTCGGGCGACGGATGATCCTCGTCGGCCATCTCCCACCAGCCCGCGTCGGCCACCCACAGCGACACCACCGCGTCGCGCGGCGCCCCGTCGGTGGTTCGGGCCCGAACGATCACCCGCGCCGTCGACGACGCGTTGTACGTCCTGCGGTCGGTGGCCACGGTGAGCCCGAAGCGCCGCGAGGTCTCCACCTCCACGGCCACCGTCGCGTTCGCCACCTGGCCCCCGTGGACGTGCGTCGCCACCACCGTCGCCGCCCCGCGCGCCCCCTCGGGGACAGGGAGCGCAACCGCGCCCGCCTGCGCCGGCGTCACCACCCGCGACGACCACACCCCGCCCTGCTCCAGCGTGACGAGCGTGTTGCCCACGGCCGGCGTGCGCAGCGAGACCGCGAGGGGCTCACCGGGCCGCGCGACCCCGGGGCCCACCGCCACCGCGAGCTCGCCGCGCGACGACAGCGACGGCGGCCGCGCGCGCTCCCAGAGGACCAGCGACGCGTCGCGAGCACGCGTGTCGCCGGCGGCCGCGGCCTCGACCCACCACGGCCCCGCGCCCACCAGCGGCAGCGCGCCGGCGAAGGGGAGCGCCACCTCCTGCTCGCTGCGCGCCGGGCCCACGCGGCGGTTGCCGTCGGAGCCGAACACCCGCAGCGTGGCGCGGCCCGGGTGCTCGCTGCCGCCGAGGTTGCGCGCGGTGAGGCGCACCGGGACGGACTCGCCGGTGGCCCCGTGGGTCCGGTCGCTGGCGAGCTCGATCACGTCGCGCGTGGCGCCCGTCCAGAGGTCGGCCTCGGCGTAGGTGACGGCGCTCCCATCCGGCACGTCCCCACGAACGGAGACTCGCGCCAGGGCCTCCTCGGTCGGCGGGACGGTGAAGGTGAAGGTCGCGGGGTGGCCCGGCCCGATCGCCGCCGTGGCGACCCCGACGGGCGCGCGGAAGGTCGCGGTGGCGGGCGTCGGCCAGCCCCCGTAGTCGTCGCTCAGGGTCGCGGTGACCTGCTCGCCGGCGGCGGCCCACGGGCGGTCGAAGCGGAGGCGGAGCGCGCGGCGGGGCAGCGGGCGCGAGTCGAGGTGGAGCGTGCGGCGGTGCTCCCTCCCGCGCACGGTGGCGACGATCTGCTCCTCCGCCGGAAGGTCGGCGAGGAAGTTGCCGTCGCGATCGGTTCGGGTCCGAACGACCTCGCCTTCCTCGCCGTTGCTCAGCGCGACGGGCTCGTCGGCGAGGGGGACGTCGCGGCCGTCGACGCAGCCGCGCGCGTGGCCTCGCAGGTGGGCCACCTCGCCGGGGCGGTACACCGGGCGGCCCGCGGCGACGTACACGCGCTCGTCGCAAGCGGGGAGGCGCGCGTGGGTGACGTCGGCCCAAGCGACGTCGTCCCCGCGGACGGCGACGTAGCGGGCGGTGAGCGCGCCCTCGGCGGGGAGCTCGGCGCGCCCTGCTGCGTCGGTGACGGTGCGGGCGCCGGGGGCCCCGTCGACGAAGCGCTGCACGGTCACGCCGGCCTGCGGAGCTCCCTCGCCGTCGGTGACCACCACCACGTCGCGCGCGTCGCCGCGCCGCGCGAGGACGGTGAGCGCGCCGACGGAGAGAACGGTGCTCGCCGACCATCCCCCGGCGTTGACGCGCACGAGGTAGACGCCCGGCGCGAGCGGCCCGAGAGGAACGGCCTGGTCGGCCCAGTCGCCGGCGTCGACGCCCCAGGTCTCGACCTCGCCCTCGCTGGTCTCGTTGGAGTCGTAGGCCGCGGTCTCGTTGCCCACCGCGCGGCGGGCGGGGCGGCGGAGCGCGATGGTGGCCCGGTGGACGGCGACGAGGTCGGCGTTGGCGCCGCGGCGCGGGAGGGGGTCGTTGCGACCGAGGAGCGCTTCGGTCTCCCAGCCGAGCGGGCGCGACGCGACGGAGACGCCCTGCGAGGGCCACGGGGCGGCGACGAAGGCCGCGATCGTTCGGATGCGAAACACCGCGACCTGGACGGGGCCTCCGCCGCTCCGCTGGACGCGCACGGAGGCGGGCTCGCCGGGGAGGAAGCGCCGCGGCGCGTCGGCGAGGAGGAAGGGCCGCTCGGGCACCGGGATCGGGAGCGAGTAGCTCGGCGGGTCGGCCGAGACCACCATGGGATAGAGCAGCAGGGCGAGGAGCGGGCGGAGCTTCACGGCGCCACCGCCTCGCGCGCGGCGCGGATCATCTCGGCGCTCACCTCGACCTCGCCGAGCGTGTCGAGGGAGCCCGTTCGGGGGGTGGTCCGGTCGAAGCGCCAGCGCCGCTCGTGGCGACTGTTCGGGAACAGAACGATCTCCCCGTGGACGGGCGTCTGCGGCGCGGCGGGCTCGGACCAGCGGTCGAGGCGGCGCTCCACCTCACCGCGCTCGTCGACGAGGCGGAGGCGGTCGGCGCCGGTGGCCCGCTCGATCTCCTCGGCGAGGGTGTCGAGGCGCGAGAGGGAGCTGTCGAGGTCGACGCCGGAGCGGTCGTCGTCCCAGGCCCGCGCCGACCAGTAGTGGATCTTCACGCGGTAGCGCCCGGGGGCCACCGTGGGGAGCACGTACGCCTGCGAGCCGAAGCCGATCGCGTCGGTGGAGAAGTCGAGCAGGCGGCCGCCGGAAGCCGTCTCGCGGTGGTCCCACTTGCAGGTCTCGCCGGAGGGCTCGCGGGTCCAGAGGTCGATGATCTCGCCGCGCGACGCCCACCCGAGGAGGACCACGAGATCCACGCGCGGCCCGCGCAGGAAGAAGGTCGTCGAGTCGCTCGCCGTCACGCCGTTGCGCGTCGCGGTAAGGGCGACGCGGTTGTTGCCGGGGGCGACCACGAGGTTCTGGGTGACGTGCCCGTCGCGCACCGGCACCTCGTAGGAGAGCCCGTTGACGGTGAGGAGCGCGGTTCGAACGCGCGGGTCGGAGACGGTGGCCTCGAAGGTGGTGACGAGGTCGGCGTCGACGACGCCCGCCTGCGGGTCGCGGATGGCGACGGTGAGCGGGGCGGGCGGGGAGGCGGGTGCGCGGTCCTGCGCGGCGGCGGGGAGCTGCGCGAGGAGGGCCGCCGCGAGGAGTCCGCGGAGCGTGGGGGGCATGGCGAGAGTGTGCGACAGTCGGAGCTCGGCCGTGGTTCCGAAGTGCGCGCGCTACGCGGTCGAGAGGGCGTCGGCGAGGAGGGCGACGGTCTCGTCGGGCGCGTCGACGTGCACCCAGTGCCCGGCGTTCGGCACCACTGCGACGCGAACGCGTTCGTCGCGGGCGGCGGCTTCGGCGAGGCGCGCGCGGTCGGACGCGTCGAGCGAGGTCGACGCGCCGCCGACGATCTCGAGCACGCGGGTGTTCGCTGGCGGGGACTCGACGACGGGCCAGAGGTCGCGCGCGAAGTAGTCGTCGAGCATCGACCCGATGGCGGCGACGTCGGTGCGGAGCGCCCAGGCCCCGTCGCGGGCGACGACGTTCATCGCGAGCCACGCGGCGAGGTCGCGGGCGAGGCCGCGCTCGACGAGCCCCGCGGTGAAGGCGTCGCGCGAGGGGAAGGGGCCGCCCATCGCGCGCAGGGCGTCGAGCGCACGCAGGGTTCCTTCGGCGCCGCGTCGGTCGGGGCGGGGGCCGGGGTTGGAGTCGACCGCGACGACGAGCGACGGCGGGCGCGCGGTGGAGGCGGCCCACGCGAGCGCGACCTTGCCGCCATAGCTGTGCCCGATGACGGCGTCAAAGGCGCCGAGCGCGTCGAGGTCGCGCGCGGCGGCGTCGAGGGTGTGCGGGCCCGGCAGCGGCGGCGCGTCGCCGTGGTTGCGCAGGTCGGGGAGCACGAAGCCCCACGCGGGGACGCGCTCGGCGACGCGTCGCATGACGGTGCGCCAGTTGGTCTTGGTGCCGAGGATGCCGTGGAGGACGAGCGCCTGGCGGCCGGTGCTGGCGCCGACGCGCTGGAAGGGGAGCGTGGTCATGCGAGGGGCGCGGACTCTACCCCGGCGGGCGCGTCTCGAGGCCGCGGAGGACGAGCGCGTGCATCGCCTGGAGGTCGGCCCCCGCGTCGCGCCCGCAGCGCTGGAAGAGCAGCGGCGGCGCGAAGCTCGCGTAGGCGAGGAGAACCACGGCCGCCGCGGACTCGACGTCGGCGACGGCAAACTCACCGGCCTCCACGCCCCGCGCGAGGAGCTCCGCGACGAGGCGGCGCTCCTCCGCGAGGTAGCGCGCGTGGGCGCTCTTCACGCCGACGGAGGCGCAGTGGACCAGCTCGGCCCCGTGGTCGCCCTCCGCGGCCATCGCGGCGAACTCCCGCGCCCTTGCGTCGAACACCGCGCGGAAGCACGCGACGCACGAGCCCCGGTGGGCCCCCGCCGCCGCGCGCATCGCGCCGAGCACGCGCTCGTGCCGCGCCGTCGACAGCGCCTCCACCACCGCGTCCTTCGACGGGAACTCCAGGTACACCGACCCGATCCCGATCGCCGCCTCGCGCGCGATGTCGGCCACGGTGGTCTTCGCCGGGCCGTGCTCGCGGAAGAGCCGCTCGGCCGCATCGAGGATCTGTCGTCGTCGTCCGAGGTCGCAGCCCATGGTCGTCGCGACAGGAGTTTCCGCGATGCGAGGGGCTCCTGGCGATAGGGTATTTCGCCCCGCCCGTTGAGGGATTAGGGTTGCCGGGAGCTTCCCTTTGAGGTCACCGGCGCCCTTCGTCCTGCTCTCCGTGGTGGCCGCGGCGCACCCGCTGGCGGCGTCGGCGCAGTCCGCGCCGGAAGACCCGGGTTCGCTCTTGAGCGAGGGCGTGGCCCTGCGGCGCGACGGGCGCAACGAGGAGGCGCTCGACGTGCTTCGTCGCGCGCTGGAGGCTTCGCGCACGGGCCGGGCGCTCGCGGAGACGGGCTACGTCGAGCGCTCGCTCGGCCGCTGGCTCGACGCGGAGGCCCACCTCGCCGAGGCGCTCCTGCTCGAAGAGGAGCGCTGGGTCCGGCACCACCGGCGCGACATTCAAGAAGCGCTCGACGAGGTGCGGGCGAGCATCGGGCGGCTGCGGGTCACCTCCAACGTCGAGGGCGCCGAGGTTCGGGTCAACGGGGTGCTGGCGGGCCGCACGCCGCTGCGCGAGCCCGTGCGCGTGGGCATCGGCCAGGCGACCGTGGAGCTCCGCCTCGCGGGCTACCGGACATCCTCGCGCGAGGTGGCGGTGAGCACGTCGACCGACGCCGAGGCGCACGTCTCGTTGGAGCGCGACGCGCCCGCGCCGGAGGCCGAGCCGCCGCCCCCTCCCCCGCAGTGCCCCCCGGGCCTCACGCTCCGCGACGGGCTGTGCTTCGCGCCGCCCCCACCGCCGACCACGGGGGTCACCGCGCCGCGCGTGCTGATGTACGGCGGCGGCGGGGTCGCGCTGGTCACCGCGGCCATCGCGCTCGGGGTGTGGGCGGGCGGCAACGGCGAGGAGAGCGATTACCTCGCGGCCTGCGGCGGGCGTGCTGTTCCGCCTTCGTGCGAGGAGCGCTACCGCACGACGCAGGCCTCCCTCGACGGCCGCGCCACCGCGGTGACTGCGCTGTGGGTGGTGTCGGGCGTCGCGCTGGCCGCGGGGGTCACCGGGCTCCTCCTCGAGCTCAAGCCGTGGCAGCGGCGGACGTACACCGATGGCTCGCGCTTCGTGCTGGCACCCAACGGCTTCCGGGTGCGGTGGTGATCCGCGCGCGGTGGGCGGTGCTGGTGCTCGGCGCGACGGGTTGCGGCTGGACGCTCCCGGCGCCCGACACGCAGTACGAGGTGGGCCAGGTGATGCGCGACGCCACCGTCACGCCCGACCTCCCCGGCCCCGACGCGAGCGACGTGACGCTCGGCCCGCCCGACGTGGTGGCGCGCGACCTCGGGCCCGACGCGCCCGCGGACGTCGCCCCGGACGCAACCGCAGACCGTACCGACGCGAGCGACGTGGTGGACGCAGCCGACGTGCGCGACGTGGTGATCCCGGACGGGGGCTGTTTGCCGCCGTCGTTCCGCATGTGCTTCACGGGCGACCGCTCGACGCTGGGGTCGGGGTACTGCCGCGAGGGGGCGCAGTTCTGCGAGGCCACGATGCGCTGGTCGACGGCGTGCGAGGGCGAGATCACGCGCGACTGCGCCGGACGCGTCTGCGGGAGCGACGGCTGCGAGGGCTCGTGCGGCGCGTGCCCGGCCGGCCGCGTCTGCGACGACACGGGCAGTTGCGTGCTCCCGCCGACGCAGTGCGGCCCGATGAACTTCACCGTCGCCTGCGGCACCGGCAACTGCCCCGCCAACAGCACCTGCGTCGGCGGGCGCTGCCGCTGCAACGCCAACTTCGAAGCGCGCCACTGCGACGGGGTCACGTGCCCGTCCACCGGCTGCGACGGCACCGACTGGTGGTGCGCGCCCGCGCCCTTCTGCGGCGGCGGCGCGGTCACGTGCACGAGCCCGTCGGGCAGCTTCCTCTGCCCCCGCTGGAGCGTCTGCGACACGGTGAACCGCGCGTGCGTCTGCCGCTCGGGCTTCCAGGCGCGGCGCTGCGACGGCGCGCTCTGCACGAGCTGCCCGGGCACCGAGTACGAGTGCGTCCCGACTCGCGCGATGTGACCGAACGCGCGTCGCGCGAATGGGCGCCCGGCGATTTGCGCACGCCACTGCGCACAATTCATTCGAAGTCAGGATAGCGCTCGCGCCCACCGCCGCGCACCTCGTCGGAGACGCTGCGACCCCGCGCTTTCCGCGCAGACGTTTTCTCCACAACTGCTCTTTTCAAGGCACTTCATTGACGTGTAGAGACGTCCTCGGAGCCCGTCACGGCGCGCCTCGCCTGCGCTCTCCAGGCGCGCCCTTCACGCAAGGAGGATCCGATGATCGGAGGACGGTCGTTGGCGGAGGCACTCGCCTGCGTCGCGCTGCTGGCCGGGTGCGGCGACGTCGGCGTGAGCGCCCCCCTCGCGCTGCGCAGCGCGGCGGACGGCGGCGCGGGCTTCGGGGAGGCCCCGCGTGCGTGTGTCGACGAAGACGGCGACGGCTTCGGCGCCGGGTGTTTGCGCGGCCCCGATTGCGACGACCGCGACCCGCGCGCCACCGACCAGTGCCGCGCGTGCCTGCGCCCGAGCGCGGGCTGCCCGTGCCGCGAGGGCGCCGCGCCCGTCCCCTGCAACCTCGACACGGGCACCACCGCGGTGTCGCCCGATGGCGTCTGTCGGTTGGGCCAGCGGGCTTGCCGGAGCGGCGCGTGGTCGGCCTGCGAGCGCCTCGGCGAAGGCGGCCACCGCTACGTCGGCGCCCCGATGAACTGCCCCGGCGAGTGCGACCCCACCTGCCGCCAGATCGTCGACTGCCCGGAGCCCGGCGACCCCCTCCCCGACGGCTCCTCGGGCCTCCAGGGGGCCGACCTGCCGCCTGCCGTGTTCTGCCCCGCGGGGACGCGTCCGGGCGGCCTCCAGGGGGCCTGTGAGAGCCGGCCGGGCGGGCCCTACGTGCGCTCGGTCTCCGACGCCGCGTGGGTCGACGCCTGCGCCGCGCCGGGGGCCTCGGTGGTGCTCGCGGGCGCGGACGACGGGACGGCCCCGGTGGCGCTGCCGTTCACCTTCTCGTTCTGGGGGGTTCCGTACCGGGGCGTGACGGTGTCTTCGAATGGGATGGTCCAGTTTTCGAGGCCCTCCGTGCAGTGGAGCAACGCGACGCTGCCCGAGCCCGGCGTGCCCGACACGGTGTTCGCCTTCTGGGACGACCTCGTGCTCCGCGGCGGCGTGTGCGTCGCGGTCGTCGGCGCCGCCCCCGACCGCCGCGCCGTCCTCCAATGGAACGACGCCGCCTTCTACCCCGCCCCCGACGCCGCCACCCACCTCACCTTCGAAGCCGTGCTGAGCGAGGCGCGCCAGACGGTCGACGTGCTCTACCGCACGATGCAAGGCACCGACGACCGGGCCACCGGCGCGAGCGCCACCGTCGGCGTGCAGGAGGGCGGCGGCGCCCGCTTCGACCTCGTCGCCTTCAACACCCCCGGCGCCGTCACCGCGGGGACGGGCCTCCGCTGGACCCCCTCGGCCGACGCGCCCATGTGCTCGCCGGGCCTGTGGCGAAGGGTGTTTCAAGCGACATGCCCCCCGACGTCGGACCCGACCGGGCCCACCTGGGGGCGGCTCCATTTCACGTCGCTCGTGCCGCCGGGGGCTTCCATTCACATGGAGCTCCGGGCCGCCGCGACCACCGCCGCGCTCGCCACGGCGACGCCCGTCCGCCTGCCCGACGCACCACGCTCGACGGGGACCGCACCCGACGCGACCGGCTACGACCTCGGCGACGTGCTCGAGGGCGCGCTCCCCGGGCTCGCGCACGCTCCCTTCGTCGAGCTCACCGCCCGCCTCGACCCGGGGCCCGACGGCGACCTCGCGCCCGCGCTCGGCGGCGTCGAGCTCCGCTACCGCTGCCTCCCGTTGGAGTCGCCCTTCCGCTGCGAGCCCGGCGGCGCGTGCCTCACCGCGGGCGTGTGCCGGCGCGGTGTGATCGACTGCCCGACGTCCGCCGCGCCCGTCTGCGCCGACGCGGGCCCGCTCCCGACGGGGACGCCCTGCGCCGCGGGGAGCGTGTGCGACGCGTCGGGCGCGTGCGTGGCGTGCGACGAGGGGGCCCCCTGCGACCTCGGCGACCCCTGCCGCGTCGGTCGGGTCTCGTGCGCGACGGGGGCGCCCCGGTGCGCCGTCGCGGGCGACCGCCCCGCGGGGACGGTGTGCGCGGTGGGCGACGGCGACTACGCGCGAGGCCCTTCGCCGCTGGGGTTCATCGACGCGTGCACGCTGCCGGGCGCGACGCGCGAGCTGCCTTCGGCGACCGACGACGTCGTCGACCTCACGCTCCCCTTCCCCTTCCGCTTCTACGGGGGGACACACACGCGGGCCGGCGCGAGCGTCAACGGGCTCCTCGGCTTCCCGACGGCGACCTCGTCGTGGGCCAACGCCGTGCTTCCCGCGGCGGGCGTCGGCGACGCGGTGATGCCCTTCTGGGACGACCTCCGCACGCGCGCGGGCGGCCTCTGCGTGGGGACGCTCGGCCGGATCCCCTCGCGCTACTTCGTCGTCCAGTGGGCCGGCGTCGACCTCGAAGACCGCGGCGCCACCGGCGACCTCGGCGCGTCGCTCGACTTCGAGGTGATCCTGGAGGAGGCGACGCAGGCCGTCCACGTCGCGTATGGCGCGATGGCCGGCGACGCGCGGGCGACGGGCGCGAGCGCCACCGTGGGCATTCAGCGCGGCGACGGGGCGCGCTTCGACCAGGTGAGCTTCGACACCGCGGGCTCGGTGCGGCAGGGGAGCTCGATCCGCTGGGCGCCGCCGGTGGCGAGCCAGTGCGACGGGGCGGGCGCGTGCGAGGCGTGCGCGGCCGCGGAGTCGTGCGACGGGCGCGACAACAACTGCAACGCGCTCGTCGACGAGGGCCTCGGCGACCTCTCGTGCGGCGTCGGCGCGTGCCGCCGGAGCGTGGCCGCGTGCGTCCGCGGGGTGGCGCAGCGCTGCGAGCCCGGCGCTCCCTCGGTGGAGCTGTGCAACGGCGTCGACGACGACTGCGACGGGGCCGTCGATGACGCCTGCGCAGGCTCGCTCGCGTGCCCGCCGGCGGTGACGATGTTCGCGGGCGACGCGCGGGCGCTCGCGGTCACCCCGTCGGGCGCGATGCGCGACTACCGCTGGGCGGTGGTGGCGGGACCGACGGGCGGTGCCTCCTCCGCGCGCTGGGACCCGTCGCCGCCGACGGGGGTGAGCGCGCGCTTCCAGCCGCTGGTGGTGGGCGTGTACCGGGTGCGGGTGAGCGCGGTCGACGGCCTCGGCGTGACGCGCTCTTGCGACGTGGACGTGACCGCCAACGCGCGCGGGCTCCGCGTCGAGCTCACCTGGGACGGGCCCGGCGACGTCGACCTCCACCTCGCCGACGACGCCACGGCGACGCGGTGGTTCTCCTCCGCCGACTGCCACTACGCCAACACACGGCCGGCCTTCGGAGCGCTCCTCGACGTCGACAACGTGACGGGCAACGGCCCCGAGGCCATCCACCTCGCGTCGCCCGCGGCGGGGGCGTCGTACACCGCCGGCGTCCACCACTACGCGCGGGCCGCGGGGCGCGTCGCGACGGTTCGGGTGTACTGCGGTGCCTCGGGGACGACCCCCGCCGCGGTGTACACGAGCCGCCCCCTCGCGGGCACGGCCAGCGGCGACTGCACGGCCAACACCTTCTGGCGCGTGGCCCGCGCGGTCGTCCGGGCCGACGGCACGTGTGACCTCACGCCGCTCGACCGCGACGGCCCGTCGAGCGACGCCTGCACGGGGCTGTGATACTTGGGGCACCACGGGGCATCGGTGATTTCTCTTCGGCGGGGCGAGCCCCGCCCCTACCTCGCCAGCTCACTCCCCGGCGCGAGCGAGGCAACAACCGTAGGGGCGGGGCTTGCCCCGACCGAACGGCAATTCGCGGACGGCCCGAGGCCACATCGCCGTGACCCCGCGTCAGCGCTGCACGATGACGACGCGGTTCTCTTCGGTGTAGGCGGCGACGCCGGACTCGCCGGCGCAGCCCCAGCACGTCGCCCACGCCACCTCGCGGCGCGCGGGGCCGTAGGCGAGCGCGAGGGGCTGCGGGTCTTCGCGCAGGACGAAGGTCGACCCGTGGCGGTAGCGCCCGTCGGGGAGGACGTAGAGCGCGCTCACCCAGCTCCCGACGCGCGAGCGCGCGACGAGCACGAGGATGTCCTCGCCGAAGGTCGGCGACCAGCGCACGGGGTTGACCGTGTACGTGTACTCCGGGTGCGCCTGCACGTTCGTCGCGCCGTGGTTCATCACCTCGGTGATCGCGCCCGGAAGGAACATCACCAGCCCCTCGCGGAGGTTGAGCGCCTCGAGCTCGGGCACCTGGCGGATCACCTCCGCGAGCTGCGCGGCGTTCATCGGCTCTTCGCGGTAGGGGCGGCGCTGCGTCTCGCGCGGGTACGTGACCGACGGCGCGGGGCCGCCGCAGCAGCGGAAGGCGACCTCGAGGCCCGCGGCGTCGGGGGCCGCGGTGCGTCGCGCGGCGCAGCGGTGGAGGGCCGCGGCGGCGTCGCGCCCGGCCCCACGGATGACGGCGCGCTCGTCGATGACGTCGCGCGTCCACTCCGCCCCGCGTGTCCCCATCGCGAGCACGCCCTCGCGCGTGGCGCAGGCGCCGAGCTCGCCGCGGCCGCAGGTGGCGGGGTCCCACTGGGCGCCGCCGGGGAAGGTGGTGTCGGCGGCGCCGCGGCAGGCGAGCTCCCACTCGATCTCGCTGCACAGGCGGCGACCGCGTTCGGCGCAGAGGCGGGCGGCCTCGGCGCGGGCGACGCCGGTCTGCGCGGGCTGCGACGGGTCGTTGGGGTACGGGAGCGCGTCGATGTCGAAGGACGGCACTTCCACTTCGGGGAGGTCGGCCTCGACGCTCGGGTCGCGGCCGAGCTCGCCGGGCATGCTCCCGATGCGCCTGCGCCCGCCGGCGATTCGAACGGTCGCGCCTGCGGCGGGGAGCTCGCGCACGGGGTCCGCGGCCCGCACGGGGACGTCCGGCGGCCGCGGCGGGAGCGCGATGGGCTCGGTGTGGGTGACGGGCCCGGGGCCGTCGAGGTCGCCGCCGTCGGAGCTCCCGCGGCGGCCGTTGCGGCAGGCGCCGGCGAGGGCGAGCGCGGCGGCGAGGAGCGGGGTCCAGCGGGCGGTCACGGCGAGGCGGTTACCACACGGGGCGGAGGGCCACCAACTCCGCGACACGTTGCGCCACCGGGCCGTTGCGTATACGAAGGGCGCCGCGCGTGAACGGCGCACCCCCTCCCGCACAACTGCCCGCCACGACCCCCTGATGAACGCCCCACGAACGCTGCTCCCCCTCTCCCTGGCCCTCGGGCTCCTGGCGTGTCGCGCCCCCACCGGGTCGCCGCTGCCGCCGCGGACCGTCTGCCAGCACCGCGCGGCGGGCCTCGGCGCGCGGGACGTGATCAACGTGGTGGTCTTCAACGAGCCGTCGCTGTCGGGGGAGTTCCGCGTCGGGGAGGACGGGACGCTCGACTACCCGTACCTCGGCCGCGTCGCCGTGAGCGGGATGCAGGCGAGCGAGGTGAGCGACCTCATCCGCGGCGGCCTCGCCGAGCAGACGCCCGCCAACCCCAACGGCCACAGCGTGCTGGTGAACCCCAACGTCCGCGTCGAGATCAAGGAGCTCAACTCCCGGCGCCTCTCGGTGCTCGGGCAGGTGCAGCACCCGGGGGTGTTCCCGCACACGCAGTGCCTGACGGTGGCGCAGGCCATCTCCATCGCCGGCGGCTTCACGGCGCTCGCGGAGAAGAACCAGGTGCGGGTCACCCGGCTGGACCGCAACGGCGCCCGTCAGACCTTCGTGCTTCGCGTGGAGGATATTGTGGAAGGGCGCGCGCCGGATTTCGACATCGAGCCCGGGGACGTGATCTTCGTCCCGGAGAGCATCACGTAGCGCGGCGGCGCGAGCGGTGGGGGACGCGGGCCCGGGCGCGCGCCCGGCGGTGGCGGGGCTCGCGCACGTTCGACTCGGGCACCTCCACCGTCGCCGGGTGGGCGGGGCAGGTGCCGCGCACCACCGTCTGCCAGCGGCACGAGACGTTGGGGTGGGCGCGGAGGAAGGTCATGTGGGGACCCTCGCCCGCGGCGAGGTACGAGACGCGGTAGCGGCGCTCGGCCCGCACCGACGCGCCGCCCTCGGTCACGCGGTACACGGCAACGACCTCGCGCTCGCCCGTCGCGCCTTCGACCGCGCTCACGTCCTCGAGGACGCACTGGCCGGCGCGCTCTTCCACCTCGCAGCCTTCGAGCACGCGGGAGGGGGCGGGGGTGGACGCGAGGGCCTGGGGGTGGGGCCGGGGATTGGCCTCGGCGGGCGAGCACCCGAGGGCGAGGGCCCCGGCGAGCGCGACGGACGACAGCAGCGTGCGGAGTCGGTTCGGTGCGGCGTGGGTGCTCATGGGTGCTCTCGGGATCAACGGCGTGACCGAGGGCGACCTTGACCAGATTCCGGCGCGCGCCGGCAACTTTTCGGGGAACGTTTTCGACGTCGCGCGGGCGCGTGTCCCGTCAGCGGACGATGAGGTTGAGGATGCGGCCGGCCTTGTAGATCACCTTGGCGACCGTCTTCCCCTCGAGGTGGCGCGCGACCGCGAGGGAAGCGCGCGCGGCGGCGACGGCGGCCTCCTCGGTCGCGTCGAGCGGGAGGTCGACGGTGCCCGCGGTCTTGCCGTTCACCTGGACGCCGATGGTGACGGTGTCGTCGACGGTGTAGCGCTCGTCCCACGCGGGCCAGGGCTCGTAGGCGAGGCCGCCGGGGGTGGCCGGGTGGCCGAGGCCGCGGGTCCAGAGTTCCTCCGCGACGTGGGGGGCGAAGGGGGCGATGAGCTGCGCGAGGGGGCCGAGCACCGCGCGCGAGCGGGCGCCGAGCTGCGCGAGGTCGCGCACCGCGACGTGGAGCGCCGAGATCGCCGTGTTGAGGTCGAGCGACTCGATGTCGTGCGTCACCTTCTTGACGGCCTTGTGGATGACGCGGAGCTCGTCGACGGTGGCCGCGTCGTCGGTGGCGCGTGGGGCGTCGTCGTCGCCCTCGAAGTAGAGCCGCCAAACGCGCTCGAGCCAGCGCGACTGGCCCTCGATCCCGTTGGTCTGCCAGGGCTTGTCGGCGTCGAGCGGGCCCATGAAGCAGATGTACACGCGGAGCGCGTCGGCCCCGTGCGCGCGGATCACGTCGTCGGGGTTGACCACGTTGCCCTTGCGCTTCGACATCTTCTCCTGGCGCTTCACCAGCTCGCGCCCATCGGCCGCGCGGAAGTACTTCCCGCCCCGCTCCTCCACCTCGGCCCGTGGCACGTGCGGGGCCTTGTCGCCGTGTTCCTTGAACTCCTCGGGCACGTAGAAGGTGTCGCCCTGGATCATCCCCTGGTGGCGCAGCTTCGCGAAGGGCTCCTCGTCGCGCACCACGCCCAGGTCGCGCAGCACCTTCTGCCACATGCGCGCGTAGAGCAGGTGCCCCACCGAGTGCTCGGGCCCGCCGACGTAGAGGTCGACCGGCATCCAGTAGTCGCTCTTCTCGCGCGAGCAGAGTTCCTTGTCGTTGCGCGGGTCGCAGTAGCGGAGGAAGTACCAGCTCGAGCCCGCGCTGCCTGGCATCGTGTCGAGCTCGCGGCGCAGCGTCTCGCCGTTCTCCTCGACGCTCGCCCACGCCTTCGCGCGGGCCAGCGGCGACTCGCCCGTCCCGCTCGGCTTGTAGTCGTCGACGGCGGGCAGCTCGAGCGGGAGCTCGTCGAGCCGCAGCGCCCGCGCCACCTCGGCGCCGCGCTTGAGCACGGGGATCGGCTCGCCCCAGTAGCGCTGCCGCGCGAAGGCCCAGTCGCGGAGCTTGTACGTCGTCGCGCCGCGGCCGAGGCCCTTCTCCTGGAGCCACGCGATCACCGCGCGGACGGCGGCGCGTCCAGCAGTGGCGGTGCCGTCGAAGGGACCGGAGTTGACCATCACGCCGTCGCCCTCGTGGGCCGAGGCGGTGACGTCGCCGCCGGAGATCACCTCGACGATCGAGAGGCCCATCGCCTTCGCGAAGTCCCAGTCGCGCGGGTCGTGGCCGGGCACCGCCATGATCGCGCCGGTGCCGTAGGTGGCGATGACGTAGTCGGCGATCCACACCGGGATCTTCGCGCCGTTGACGGGGTTGACCGCGTACGCGCCGGTGGGCACGCCGGTCTTCTTCTTGTTGGCCTGCCGGTCGACCTCGCTGCGCGCGGCGGCGTAGCGCTTGTACTCGGCGACGGCGTCGCGCTGGGCGGCGGTGGTGACGCGGTCGACCAGCTCGTGCTCGGGCGCGAGGACGAGGTAGGTCGCCCCCCAGAGCGTGTCGGGCCGCGTGGTGAACACGGTGACCTTCGCGTCGGCGCCGTCGAAGGCGAAGTCGACGTAGGCGCCCTCCGAGCGGCCGATCCACTCGCGCTGCTTGGTCTTGGTCGCCTCGGGCCAGTCGATGAGCTCGTGGCCGTCGAGCAGGCGCTGGGCGTACGCGGTGATGCGGAGCATCCACTGGGCGAGCTTCTTGCGCTCCACCGGGAATCCGCCGCGCTCGCTCTTGCCGTCGATCACCTCGTCGTTGGCGAGCACGGTGCCGAGGCCCGCGCACCAGTTGACCCAGGCGTCGCCCTGGTAGGCGTCGCCGCGCTCCAGGAGCTTCGTGAAGATCCACTGGGTCCACTTGTAGTAGGCGGGGTCGGCGGTGGAGACCTCGCGCGTCCAGTCGTAGGAGAAGCCCAGCATCTTGAGCTGGCGGCGGAAGTTCTCGATCGCCTCCGCGGTGGTCACCTGCGGGGCGACACCCTCCTCGATGGCGCGCTGCTCGGCGGGGAGCCCGAAGGCGTCGTAGCCCATCGGGTGGAGCACGTTGAAGCCACGCGCGCGCTTGTAGCGGGAGACGACGTCGCTCGCGGTGTAGCCCGCGGGGTGCCCGATGTGGAGCCCCTTCCCGCTGGGGTACGGGAACATGTCGAGGGCGTAGAACTTCGGCCGCGCGCGGTCTTCGGTCGCGACGTAGGAGCCGTGGGCGTCCCAGTGCTTCTGCCAACGGGGTTCGATCTCGCTTGGACGGTAGGGCATGGCGGGCCGCTGGAAATACCCTGACGCCCGCTCCCCGGCAACGGGTAGAGTCGCCCGGCGCCATGGAACTCCCCCTCGCCCGCGACCTGATCGTCGTCTCCGGCACCACGCACAAGACCCTTGCCGAGGCCGTCGCCGCGCGCCTCGGGGCCGTGCTCGGCCGCGTCCGCTTCAACCGCTTCTCCAACGAGAACCTCAAGGTGTGCGTCGAGGAGAACGTGCGCGACCGGGACGTCTTCGTCGTCCAGACCTCGTGCCCGCCGGTGAACGAGTCCTTCATGGAGACCCTCATCCTCATCGACGCGCTGCGCAGCGCCTCGGCGGGCCGGGTCACCGCGGTTCTCCCGTACTTCCCCTACGCCCGCTCGGACAAGCAGGACGAGCCGGGCATCTCCATCACGGCCCGCCTCATCGCCGACCTCCTCGTCACCGCCGGCGCCCACCGCGTGCTCACGCTCGACCTCCACTCGCCGCAGGCCGTCGGCTTCTTCCGCATCCCGGTCGACCACATCACGGCCATCCCCGTGCTTTGCGAGGCCCTCCTCGCCCGCGACCCGGCGGCCGAGCGCGTCGTGGTGGCGACCGACATCGGCGAGGCCAAGGACGCCGGGCGATTCGCGTCACGGATGAAGCTCCCGCTCGCGGTGATCGACAAGCGTCGGACGGGCGACGACGAGCACGCGATGCCCACCGCCATCGCGGGGGACGTGCAGGGCCGCCACGCGCTCATCGTCGACGACGAGATCGCCACGGGCGGCACCATTCTGGAGGCCGCGGGGCTGGTGCGGCGGATGGGCGCTGCGGGCGTCGAGGCGGCGGTGGTGCATGCGGTGCTGTCGGGCAACGCGGTGGAGCGGCTGCGGGGCTCGGAGCTCGGGCGGCTGATCGTGACCGACACGATCCCGCTGCCCGCGGAGAAGCGCGACCCGCGCATCGAGGTGGTGAGCGTGGCGCCGCTGCTGGCCGACGCGATCGGGCGGATCCACCGCGGCGAGAGCCTCTACGACATGGCCTCGCGGCGCTGAAGGGCGACGGTCAGCGGGGCTGACGCGAGACGTCGAGGTCGACCTCCTGCACCGCATCGGCGAGTCGCACGCGGGCCTCGCCGAGCTGCGTGTCGAGCTCGACGATGCGGCGCGTGGCGGCCTCGATGTCCGTCGCGGAGCGGGCGAGGCGGGCGAGCAGCCGGGCGCGCAGGTCGGCGGCCGCGCCGTTGCCTCGGATGGCCTCCAGGTTGGCCCGCGTCTCCTCGGCGCCGCGCTGGAGGTCGTCGCGTCGCTCGGCCGCGTTGCTGCGTTCGAGGTTGAGGGCGTCGAGGCGGCGGCGCTGCTCGAGCGCGGTGGTGAGGACGGCGGCGGTGGCGGCGGCGGGGTGGCCTTCGCGCAGGTGCTGCTCGAGCGCGGCGGTGACGTTGTCGTCGGTGAGGTCGACGTTGATGGAGAAGGGCGCGCGCGTGGTGACGATCACCTCGGCGCGGCCGTGGGTGGGCGCGTCGATCGGGACGAGCGCGTCGCCGTCGCCGGGCTCGGTTCCGGCGGGGGGTTCGTGGAGCGAGGCGCCGCCGCCGAGGGGCTGGCGGATCATCACGCGGACGTTGCGGCCGAGGCCGTTGCGCGCGCCCCAGGTGTGGCGCTCGACGTTGTAGCGCTCGATGGTGAGCGCGCCGCGGCGCATCGCGAGGAGCCGCGCGCCCTCGACCGCGGTGGTGACGTTGTGGTCGACGACGACCGCGCGTTCGAGCGCGAAGGGGACGGTGGCAGTGGCGGCGTCGGGCAGCGGCTCGAGCATCCCCTGCCCGAGGTACGCGCCGGCCTCGAGGATCGCGATGGAGCCGCGTTCGAGGTGACCGCCCGTTCGGTTTTCGAAGCGGGCGACGTGGAAGGGGTGCGACGACGAGTCGGGCACGCCCGGGTCGGGCGAGAAGAGGTACATCTGCCGCCCCGGGAGTTCGCGCGACGAGAGGAGCACCATCGTGGCGCTCCGGTCGGGCACCGTGACGGTCTCGCGGAGGTCGTAGCGGGTGGCGCCGCCCTGCACCGCGAGGCCTGCGAGCGCGTTGGCGTTGCGCGCCACCACCGTCGCGGGCGCCGCGGCGTGCTCGTTGAGCGAGTCGGCCGCGGGCGAGAGGGTGAAGGGGTACGACACGGTCACCGCGCCGCCCCCGTCAGGCGCGGGGAACTGCCACCGCCGCACGACGCTCGCCACGCACGACGCGACCTGCGGGTCGGGCATCGTGCTCGCCGCGACATCCGAAGCGGCGACGCTGCCGTCCGCGCCGACGACGAAGCGGACGGTGACGCGGCCCGAGGAGGAGGGGTTCTGCCGGAGGCCCATCTCGTGGCAGGCGCGCACCTGGCCGAGGTTGCGCCGGACCACGCGGCGGACGACCTCGCTCGAGAGCGCGCCGCTCACGCTCGGCAATGCGTCTTGAATCTGCGCGCGGGCGCCACGCTCCATGACCGGGCTCGCCCCGCGGCCCATCACGCCGATGTTGCCGAGGCCGATGGTCCCCTCGCCCGCGCCACCCCCGCCCCAGCCCGTGCCCGTCGCGCCGAGGCCGCCGTAGCCGAACGCGTCGCCGACGGCCTCTGCCTGCGCCGCCGCGGCGGGGGCGCCCGGCGCGGCGAGGGCGGCGAAGATGCCCCGGTTGGCAACCGCCTCGCGCGCCGCGTCGCGGGAGAGGTCGGCCTGCGCGGCGGGCGTCTCGGCGACGCGCCCCTCGTCCTGCGCGAGCGTGGTCTGGCCGAGCGGGACGTTGTCGATGACGGCGCCCTGGTCGGTGACCACCGGACGGCGTGGCGTCACGGGCGTCGCCAGCTCCGAGCGGAACGACACCGGCGAGCCCGCCACCAGCGAGAGGCGGACGTCGGTCCAGTCTTCGCCGGAGAGGTTCTGCACGATGCCCCAGGCCTGGAGGTGGACCTTGTTGTCGTCGCCGAGCACGAGGCGGTAGGACGGGCGCCAGATGGGCGTCTCGACGGTGTAGCCGACGACGAGCTCGTGGCGTCGTCCGTCGAGCGCGAGCGTCACGGCGCGACGCGCGTCGGGGCGCGGCGGCTGGCCGGGGCGTTCCTCGGGCATCGGGAAGGCCGCGGCGCGCACCGAGCTCCCGCCGCGCTCCATCACGGTGAGCGACGCGAGGAAGTCCCCGACCGCGCGCTGCTGCACCAGGAAGCGGACCTCGGGGTCGTCGACGCTGCCCTGCCGCTCGAAGTACCCGACGCCGTTGCGGTAGATGACGACGCGCTTGAGCGGGAGCGCGCCCTCCACCGGCGCGCGCCGGCTGCACGCGGCGGACGCGAGGGAGAGGAGCCCGAGCGAGGCCAGGGCGTAGCGGGGAAGGGCGGGCGGTGTTCGCATGCGTACCTCGGCGGGCAGAAGGCCGCGACGACGCGCGCGACGGAGCGTCACGCGCGGCGCGGCCGATGGGCCCGAGGCCGGTACGACACCCGAGGCGCGGGTTGGTTTTGCTCGGAGGCGCGTGACCCCGCCGGTCGCCGAGCCTCCCGGCGGGTTACCCGAAGCGCGTGCTGGAGAGGGGAGTGGTGCAGGCAGCGGGGCGGAGGGGCCGGCGCGGCCTTGCGGCGCGCGCAGTGCTGTCGATAGCATCGCGCGATGGTTCACGAGTCACGCCGCGCCGGTGCAGGCCCCTACCGCGAGGCGAGGCTCACGCCGCCCGCGCGCGCCTCAGCGCCCGCGGTGGCGACGGGAATCGGCGGCGCCGTGGCCGCGGTGGCGACGGTCGCGCGGCTGCTGTTCGAACGCTCGGCGCCTGCGGAGGCGCCCTCGCGGTACATCGAGCGGGCGACCTCGCTGGCGGGCGGGGTGCGGGTGATGGCGGTGTTCGCCGACCGCGACGCGCGACACCCCGAGGTGCTGCGCGTGCCGGGGGAGCCGCGGCGGCGCGGCAGCGACACGGTGGTCACGCCCGACGTGCTCGCGGGCAACGGGGCGGTGGCGGCGCTGCCCGATGGGGAGCACCTGCGCGACGCGCGCGGCGAACTCCTGCGCGTGCAGGGGGGCGTCGTGCAGCCGCTGCCGGGCGCCGAGCTGGCGCCGGTCGCCGAACTGCGCGACCCGCGGCGGGACGAGCGCGCGGGGGATTTCCTGCGGCTCGCCAGCGGCGGCGTCTATCGCGTCCGGGGCGTGCCCGCCGCGTGGACGACGACCCCGGACACGCGGCTCGCCGCGACCGCCCTCGCCACCGACGGGGCGACGGTGTGCGCCGCCTTCGCGCACGGCGTCGTCGACTGCGCCGACAAGGCGCGATGGGACTCCTTCGGCGGATCCAACGCGCCCTTCGTCGGGTGGAGGCTCCACTGGATCCGCGCGCTCGAGGCGGTCCCCGCGCGGGTCGAGCAGCTCGCGGTGAGCGGCCGCGTCGTCTGCGCGCGGACCACCGGCGGCGCCGTGACCTGCGCGCGGCGGGAGCGCGGGCCGGGCGACCGGTACATGCCGGCGTCGTTCGAGACGGGGCCGCGCGCCACGTCGATCGCACTCGGCAACGACGACCTGTGCCTGCTCGCGCCCGACCACAGGCTCCACTGCGTCCACGGCCCGCGGGAGGACGCGGCCGCGGCGCTCGACGCGACGCCGCTCCGGCTGCGCTTCGCGATGGACGGGGTCGACGAGGTGGGCCTCGCCGACGGCGTCGGCTGCGCTCGCCGCGGCGGGCGCGTCGAGTGCTGGGGGCCCCTCGTCCGCAACGGCTGGGTTACGCAGCGCGAACGCCCGGTGCGCGTCGAGGGGGCAGAGGGGGCCACCGCCCTCGCGTCGACCGGCGGGCTCGTCTGCGCGCTCGCGAACGGCGCGGTCGGCTGCTGGGGCGTCGGCCGTGACGGCGTGCGCCGCCCGCGCTGGACATCAGTGACGCTCCCGGAGCGCGCGCTGGCCCTCTGGCGCGAGCCGTGGGGGTTCTGCGCGTCGTTCGCTGCCGCCGGTCGGTGGTGCTGGGATGACGTCGGCCCGACCGCGCCCCCGCCGAGGTCGATGCCGGGGGCGGGGGGCCTCGATGCGCTGGAACTGCGCGACGCGCCGGGCGTGTTCGCGTCCTCGGGGCGCCTTCGATGCGTCGTCGCGGCGAGCGGCGGCGTGTCGTGCAGGCGCTCGCCGTCGACCGACGAACTGGACCCGCGTTTCTCGCCGGTGGCGGGCATCGACGACGTGCTCAGCGTCGTGGTCACCGACGGCGACCTCGCCTGCGCGCGGCGCCGCGACGGGAGCGTGTGGTGCTGGGGCGACAACCGGTCCGGCGTCCTCACCGCGGCCGAGGCCGCCGACCGCCCGCGCGTCGTCACGCTCTCGCGGTAGCGACGCGGCGGCGGGGCTTCGCGGGCGCCCTCACCCCGCGGCCATGCGCACGACGCGGTACCCGCCGGGCGCGCGGAGCAGCGTGTCCATCCACACCACGCCCCGGTGCTCGTAGCGCACCTGGACCGCGCGCACCGAGCCCGCCTTCAGCGCGTCGCGCGCCGCGTCGAGCGTCACGCCGCCGCCCTCGGCCAGCGCCTCCGCGCCGCCCTTCACCAGCACCGCGAACACCCGCGCCTCGCGCGCGATGTCGTCGAAGAGCGCGTCGAGCGTCGCGCCGTCGACCACGCCCTCGTGCACGTCGGGGAGCGGCTCGTTCACGGCGACACCTGCGCGAGCGCGGGCCGCTGGTCGAGCGCCGCGGAGGGCGCGTGGCACTGGGTGCAGCTCTGCCGCCAGGGATGGCTCGTTCGAAGCCCGAGCGCGAGCGGCCCGTGGCACGAGTCGCACCGCTGCCGCATCGTCGTCGCGTGCGGGATCGTCGGGGGCGCGCCGGCCCACGCCCGCTCGCCGCGCGTCGGCGGTTGGAGCCCCGCGAAGGCGTTGTCTTCGAACGGGATCACCCCCGATGGCGGCGCGCCGGGCACCGGGCCGTTCGACGGCACATGGCACTGGACGCACGAGCTGTGGGTCTCGTGGCAGATCGCGGGCGCGACCTGGGCGGCGACGCGCATCCCCTCGCCGTGGCACGTCAGGCAGTTGGGGAAGTCCTGCTGGCGTACGGGGTGCGGGATGGTGGGCGGCGCGCCGTCGTACGCGCGTCGCTGCATCCGAGCGGCGAGGGCCGCCTCCCACTGCGCGTCGGGCACGGTGGGCGTGGGCTCGTCGGGCGAAGGGCGGGCGCTCATCGCGCGGAGGTTGCCCGGGTGGCGGAGGCGGTTGTCGTGGTGGCGCTCGCGCTCGGCGGCGTAGGTGGGGGCGAGCGGGAGGCGCGACGCGGCGGGCTCCGCGCGGGCGACGTGGCGGAGCGGGGGGGCGCCGCGCCAGCTCGAGAGGAGGCCGAGGGTGGCGACGGCCACCGCGCCGGCGGCGACGACGTGGACGGCGCGCGAGGGGTTCACGGCCTGCGCTCCGGGCGGACGAGGCGGGCCGCGCACTTCTTGTAGTCGGGCTGCTTCGAGATGGGGTCGTGCGCGTCGAGCGTGAGCTTGTTGATCAGCAGCCGCTCGTCGAACCACGGGACGAAGAGCGTGCCCGGCGGCACCGACGCGCGCCCGTCGATCCAGGCGGGGAGCGAGAGGCGGCCGCGGCGCGTCTCGAGGGTGACGGTGTCGCCGTCGTTGATGCCGAGGCGCGCGGCGTCGTCGCGGTTGACCTCGACGTAGGCGTTGGGCATCGCGCGCCGGAGCTGCGGGATGCGCATGGTCATCGAGCCCGAGTGCCAGTGCTCGAGCACGCGCCCGGTGCAGAGCCAGAAGGGGTACTCCGCGTCGGGCCCCTCGGGCGGCATCTCGTGCTCGTGGAACCACACGAGCGCCCGGTCGTCGCGCGTCACCGAGTGGTAGAACTGAAAGCCCTTGCCGCGCGCCACGTAGGTGTCCTCGCCCTCGACGAAGCGGTAGCGGGTCTCGCGCCACGCGCCGCCCTGCTGGACGACGGGCCAGCGCATCCCGCGGTGGCGGACGTACTCGTCGTAGGGGGCGAGGTCCTTGTGCTTGAAGCGCGAGAAGCGGCGGTACTCCTCGAAGAGCTGGGCGTCGACGTTGACCCGGTGGAAGTGGGCGTAGTCCCACGCGGGCACCTCGGCGCCGTTCGCCTCATGGAAGCGGAAGAGGAAGTTGTTGTCCTTGTCCTTCATCCCCGCGAAGCCGAGGTCGTGGAGACGTCGCGCGACGGCGATCGTCTGCCACACGTCCGCGCGCGCCTCCCCCGGGGGGTCGACCATCTTGAACCACTGCTGCGTGCGGCGCTCGGAGTTGCCGGTCATGCCGTTCTTCTCCACCCACATCGCGGAGGGGAGGATGAGGTCGGCGGCGCGCGTGGTCTCCGTCGGGTACACGTCCGACACGATCAGGAACTTGTCGTCCATCCGCCGCGACGGCTCGAAGAGCTCGCCGAGGTTGGGGAGCGACTGGCCGGGGTTGGTCACCTGCACCCAGATCGTGTCGATGTCCCCGCCCCGCGCGGTGGGCGTGCTGAACTTCCGCCACATCGCGACGGTGTGGTAGCCGGGCGTGCCGTTGATCCGGCCGGGCGGGAGGTTCCAGATCTCCTCGGCCTCGCGGCGGTGCTCGGGGTTGGCGACGAGCAGGCCGCCGGGGAGCAGGTGGGCGAGCGTGCCGACCTCGCGCGCGGTTCCGCACGCGGAGGGCTGGCCCGTGAGGCTCTGGGGCCCGTCGCCGGGGCGCCCGAAGTGCCCCGAGAGCATGTGGACCCCGTGGATCATGCGGTTCATCGCGGTGCCGCGGGTGTGCTGGTTGACGCCCATGCACCAGAGCGAGAGCACCTTCTTCGTGCGGTCGGCGAAGAAGCCCGCGAGGCGGCGCACCTCCGCCGCGGGCACGCCGGAGAGCTGTTCGACGTGCTCGGGGGTGTAGCGCGCGACGCGACGTCGGTACTCGTCGAAGGTGAGCGGGCGGCCGTTGAGGTCGGGCGTCTCGTTGTCCTGGCGGAAGTTGACGAAGCGCTCGACGAAGGAGGCGTCGTGGTGCCCTTCGGCGAGGAGCAGGTGGGCGATCCCGTTGGCGAGGGCGAGGTCGCCGTGGGGCTTGAAGAGCATGACGTGGTCGGCGAAGGCCGAGGTCCGCGTGCGGCGCGTGGTGAGGTCGACGATCGTCACCCGCTCGCCGCGGACGCGTCGGTCGACGAGGCGCGAGAAGAGCACCGGGTGCATCTCGGCCATGTTGTTGCCCCAGAGCACCACCACGTCGGCGACGTCGAGGTCGTCGAAACAGTTGTAGGGCTCGTCGACGCCGAAGGTGCTGGTGTAGCCCGTCACCGCCGACGACATGCAGAGCCGCGCGTTGGGGTCGATGTGGTTGCTCGCGAGCCCCGCCTTCATGAACTTCTGCGCCGCGTAGCCCTCGGGGATCGTCCACTGGCCGCTGCCGTAGAAGGCGAAGCCGCGCGGGTTGGCGAGGACGCGCCGCGCGACGATGTCGATCGCCTCGGCCCACGAGATGGGCACGTGCTGCCCGTTGCGCTTGAGCATCGGGCGCGTGAGCCGGTCGGAGCCGTAGAGCGCGAGGCCGACGTGGTAGCCCTTCACGCAGAGGAGCCCGCGGTTGACGGGCGCGAGGCGGTCGCCGGCGATCGCGACGACGCGCCCACCCCGCACGCCGACCTGCACGTGGCAGCCCGTCCCGCAGAAGCGGCAGGGGGCCTTGTCCCAGGTGACGTCGGCGTGGCGCGCGGCGACGGTGGAATCGACGGCGGGGGGCGCGGCGGGCTGCGCGGGCGGGGGCACCTGGGCGAGCACGCGGCGGGAGGCGACGGCGGTGGCGGCGGCGAGGGCGCTTGCCTTGAGGAAGTCTCTACGTTCCATGGTGGATCACTCCGTTCGGGCGCGCCCGGCGTGACGGCGGGGGAGGTCGTCGGAGGTGAAGTCGCCGACGTCCGAGAAGTCGTGGAAGGCGAGGTCGACCAGCAGCACGCCGGGCGTCCGGGAGATGGCGCGGAAGAGTTCCTGCTCTTCGGGCACCGAGTCGGTGGCGAGGGCGACGGGGAGGCGGCCGCCGCGCTGCATCTCGCCGACGGTGACGCGGGGGTCGGCGGCGAGCGCGGCGACGCACTCGGCGCGCAACACGTCGAGCTCGGTGACGGTGACGACGAGTCCGGCGACGGGCATCACGCGCCCCCTTCCGAGGCGTCGGCGTCGGGCGCGCGCATCTCGCCCGTCATCGCCTGGAGGCCGACCTTGAGCGCGACGGTGAACACCAGCAGCCCGAGGGCCCAAACGCCCGCGGTCACCTTCCACTCGGCCTGCGACGGCGCGTAGGGGACGATCTCGTGGAGCGTGCTCGGGACGAAGCCCGGGATGATGAGCCCCATCCCCTTCTCGATCCAGACGCCCACGAAGACGGCAACGAGCGCGGCGTTGACCACCGCACGCTTCTCGCGCAGCGCAGGCGTGAGGAGCACAGCGACGGCGCCGAGGTTGAGCGTGAGCGAGGTCCAGATCCACGGAACGAGCTCGCGGTGGCCGTGGAGCCCGAACCAGAGGTAGCGGACGGCCGCGGCGTGGTGGCCGCCGGTGTAGAAGTGGGTGAAGAGCTCGGCGGCGAGCATGAAGAGGTTGACGAGGGCGGCGACGCGGAGGATCGACAGCAGCCGGGTGATGGCGCCCTCGGGGATGGTGAAGCGCGTGAAGCGCCGCACGAGCTGGAGCGAGAGGACGATGAACGCGGGCCCCGTGACGAAGGCCGAGGCGAGGAAGCGCGGCGCGAGGAGGGCGCTGTTCCAGAAGGGCCTGCCGCCGAGGCCGGCGTAGAGGAAGGCGGTGACCGTGTGGATGGAGATGGCCCACACGATCGAGAGCATGACGAAGGGGACGTACCAGCGGGGGTCGGGGCGGCGCCCGAGGTACCGCATGTAGATGAGGTAGCCGCAGACGTGGAGGTTGATCGCGAGGTACCCGTTGAGGACGATCACGTCCCAGGTGAGCATCGAGACGGGCCAGTGGAACTTCCCGAGCCCCGGCACCATGTGCCAGAAGCGATCGGGCCGCCCGAGGTCGACCACCACGAAACCCAAGGCCATCACGATCGCCGCCACCGCGAGGAGCTCGCCGATGATGACGACGTCGTGCATGTCCTCGTCGTGGTAGAGGTACGCGGGGATCACCATCATCACGCCGCCCGCGGCGAGGCCGACGGCGAAGGTGAAGTTGGCGATGTAGAGCCCCCACGAGACGTGGTCGCTGAGGCCCGTCACGGCCATGCCGCGCGCCACCTGCCAGGCCCAGGTGTTGGCGCCGACGAGGGCGACGGCGGTGAGGACGAACATCCAGGCGTAGAAGCGCCACGTCCCGTCGGTGGCGCGGTCGATCACCTGGAGGAGGAAGCGCGGGTACGCGAGGCGGTGCGGGGTGGTGGCGTTCACGGCGCTCCTCACACGTCGAAGAAGTAGAAGAAGCGCGGGCGCGTCCCGAGCTCTTCCTTGAGGACGAAGACGCGCTTGTTCTCGAGCACCCAGCGGATGTCGGAGTCGGGGTCGAGCACGTTGCCGAAGACCCGCGCGCCGGTGGGGCATGCCTCGAGGCACGCGGGCAGGCGGCCCTCGCGCGTGCGGTGGAGGCAGAAGGTGCACTTCTCCACCACGCCCTGCGGGCGGATGCGGTTGGAGAGGTACGACTGGTTCGGGTTGATCTCGTCGGCGGGCACCTCGGGCGCGCGCCAGTTGAAGCGCCGCGCGTGGTAGGGGCACGCGGCCTCGCAGTAGCGGCACCCGATGCACCAGTTGTAGTCGACGACCACCACGCCGTCGGACTCCTGCCAGGTGGCCTCCACCGGGCACACCTTGGTGCAGGGCGGGTTCTCGCACTGCTGGCACTGGACGGGCATGTAGTACTTGCCGTCGGTGGGGACGTCGTGGTCGTAGTCGACGCGGCCCTGCTCCATGTCGATGGAGCCGTCGGTCATCTCGAGCACGCGGATGTACGACTGGTGGGTGGGGCGGTCGTGGTTGTTCTCGACGTTGCAGGCGTCGACGCAGCGGCGGCACCCGATGCACACCGAGAGGTTGAGCGCGTAGGCGAACTGAACGCCCTCGCTCGGGCGGATGTCACGGATGGTGACCTCGCGGCCGTAGCGCTGCTTCGTGTCTTCCTCGAGACGTCGGAGCACCGCGGCGAGCTCGTCGCGTGACAGCTCGCGGTAGTGCTTCTGCAAGAACTCCTGCGGGCTCGTGAGCCGCTCGAGCGATTGGAGCGGCGCGAGGGCGCGGGCGAAGGCCCCGGCGCCGAGCGTGGCGCCGAGCACCTTCAGCGCGACGCGGCGGGTGGGCTTGTCATCCATGGTGGCTCCGGGCGGCGACCGAGTCGGGCGGCGGGGGAAGCGGGCGGAAGCTCGGGAACCGCGGCGCGTGCGGGTCGTGGCAGTCGACGCAGTGGTTCCGCAGGCGGGGGCCGCGGGTGAGGTCCCAGTGGCCGTTCATCCCGCCGTGCGCGCCGTGGCGCCAGTCGCGGTGCTGCGTCCCGTGGCACTGCGCG
The DNA here is from genome assembly GCA_046351555.1 of Polyangiales bacterium. Lineage (GTDB taxonomy): Bacteria > Myxococcota_A > Polyangia > Polyangiales > CAISKJ01. The sequence goes on along the minus strand of JAXLYI010000040.1, from coordinate 53,774 downwards.
CAGAGCCGGAGCGCGTCGGCCATCGGGATCGACTCGCCGGTCGCGAGGTGCAATCGGTCGAAGCGCGCGGGGTCGTGGCACGCACGACACGCGTTGCCGCCGTGGTCGAAGCGGAGCCCCGCGTGCGGGCCGCCGAGGTGGTTCGCGTCGTCGGGCAGCGCGGGCGGCGGCGAGAGCACCGCGTGGCACGTCGCGCAGGCGACCTCGACGGGGCGACCCTGCGGCGTCTCCACGGTGCCCTGGAGGCCCGCGAGCGACGCGGGGCGGTGCACGGTCACCGGGTGGTCGGCGCCAGCGTCGCGCGGGGGCGCGAAGCGTCGCGAGGGGTCGGCGTACGTCCCCTCCCCCGCGCACGACGCGGCGAGCGCGGCGAGCGGCAGCGCGAAGGCGAGGCGGAGGAGGTGACGACGGTCATGTCGGGGCACGAGCGCAACCATGCGGGCTGCGCCGTCTCCCGCCGATGACTTTTGTCATGAGGTGCGAAGCGCGACCACCAGCGCCGCGCCCGCGGCGAGCGACGACGCGACGAGCGCCCAGCCCACGCGCTTCAGGTGACGCGGCGACGGCGGCGCGATGACGAGCACGAACGCCGCGAGCGCGAAGGGGCACGCGCCGAGCGCGCTCCACGCGGGGCCCACCACTGCGAGCGCGACGAGCGCGGCGAGCGGCGGGACGAGCGCGACGGCGCGCTGCGCGAGGGGGGACGGCGCGCGCGCGTGGGCGATGGCGCCGCGCACCGCGGGGGTGACGAGCGCGAAGCCGACGGCCCACGCGGCCCAGGCCCAGAGCGCGGTGCGGACGGGGACGCCCGAGGCGATCATCACGGGCGCGCTGGCGGCGGCGAGCGCGGCGGCGGCGGTGGTGACGCCGAGGGCGGTCCGCTCGGCGCGGCGCGCGATGAAGGCGCCGACGGCGGCGGCGAGCGCGAGCGGGAGAGCGCAGACGACACGGGCGCCCGGCGCAGCGGCGAGGCCCGCGAGCCCGAGCGACGCGCCGACCGCGGAGAGCGCGGCGAGGCGGCGGCGCGCGCGGGGACCGTCCTCACGCAGCGCGCGAGGGCCGCGGTGGCCGAGCGCGACGAGCAGGGGTTCGTGCGCGGCGAAGAGCGCGACCGCGGAGAGCGCGAGGGCGACGCCCGCGGCGGTGGGGCGCGCGACGGAGAGCGAGGCGGCGAGCGGGACGCCGAGCTGACCCCAGGCGCCGTGCTCGCGCGGTGCGAGCGAGCGGGCGGGCGCGGGGCGTTCGGCGGCGAGGTCCATGGCGGCGACGATAGGGTGGTCGCGTGACGCGCGCAGCGAGGGGCGAGCGCGCTCATGACATTTGTCAGGGACGCATCGATGCGTGGCACCGGCCCTGCACAAAGCCGCCGCATGGAACCGCTCGCCTGTGTCGCCCACCCCGCCAACTCGACCGCCGTTTCGTCCGACTCCACCCCGTCGCTCCCGATCATGCGTCACGAGGCCATCCTCCGTCGCAACCGGCTGGTGGCGTCGCTCGGCGGGGAGACGGTGCGCGAGATGGCCCGCGCCGCCACGCTCCGGCGCTACGCGAAGGGCGAGACCATCTGGCGCGCGGGCACGCCCGCAGGGCATTTCCAGGTGGTGGTGTCGGGGATCGTGAAGCTCGTCGCGCCCAACCCGGGGCTGCGGCAAGCGTTGATCGACGTGTTCGGCCCGCGCGAGGCGGTGGGCTATTGGGTGGCCGTCGACGGGAGCCCGTACATCGGCGACGCGCTCCCCGTGACGGCGACCGTGGAGACCCTGCTGGTGCCGGCCTCGACGCTCACCCACGCGATGCGCGTTCGCCCCGCAGCCGCGGTGGCCCTCACGCACGGTTTGCTCGAACACACGCGCACGTTGCGCGCGAAGATCGCGGTCATGTGCGCCGGGTCGGTGGAGCATCGGCTGGCGATGTTCCTGATGGACCTCGCGGGGCGCTTCGGGGACGAGGCGGAGGGCGGGGTGATCGTGCCGGTTCCGCTCTCGCGCGGCGACCTGGCGATCGCGGTGGGGGCGACGGTGGAGACGGTGATCCGCACGATGTCGCGCTGGCAGAAGGCCGGCGTGCTGAGCACCGACGCGCGGGGCTTCGTGCTGCGCGACGCCGCCGCGCTCGAGACGCTGGTGGAGGGCTTCCGCGTCGCCGCGGTGTACGACGGCGGCGCGCGCGCGCTCGCGGCTTCCTGAGGTCGTGATCGCGGCGGGGACGCGCGGCGCCGCGACCGCCGCGCGGCCAGCGTCTCACTGCCCGCTCGCGCGTGGGTGCGGTGCCCCTCCCCACCCCGCGCGCTCGAGCCGCTCGCGCGCGCCGCGCACCCCGAAGATCGACGCCTCCCTGGGCGGGACCACCGGCCCGAGCAGCACGCTCGCCAGCACCGCCGCCAGCACCAGCGGCGCGGGGCCCTCGTCGTCCTCGGCCTGCCACACCCGCCGCGCGCGGGCGACGAGCGCGTCCATCCCGGCGCCGCCGATCGCGTCGCAGCCCCGGCGCGCCGCGGCCAGCACGTCGGGCGCCTCCGCCGCCGGGGTCGTACGGAGCCGAACCACCGTCACCCGCGCCACGTCGCGCGCCGGGGCTACGCCGATCGACCAGGGCGTGGCGCCGTCGCCTGCGGCCACGAGGCTGAGCTCGGCGCCGAGGTGCGCGCGGGCCGCGGCCATCCAGCGCGGGAGGTCGGGCGCGTCGCCGGCTTCGGGGCTCAGCACCGACCACGCAAGCGTCGGGGGTAGCGGGGTCATTGCGGCGGAGAATATCCCCGCCGGGGGAGGGCGCTCCCCGGTTTTTGTTTGACAGGGCGGGGCCTCTCTCGCGACCGTCCGACGGACAGCGGCGGAGTGGCCCCGCCGCGGGAGGAGCGATGATGTCGATGGGACGTTGGCGGTGGCAGGGAGCGGCGCTCGCGGCGGCGGCGGTGACGGCGGGCGTCGCGCTCCACGCGGGTGAGGCCGGCGCGCAGGAGCGCTTCAACCCGCGCAACGGGCTCGTCACCACGGGGCCGTTCTACCGCTTCACGGCCGCGGCGCGGCTCAACCCCATCGGGCTCTTCCTCGACTTCCGCGGGGGCTACCGGCACCGGCTCTTCAACTCCCCCACCCGCAGCGTTCTCCTGCGCAACACCTACGCGGCGATCGCGGGCTCCGTGGTGCTCTCGCCGGCCTTCGTGCGGCCCGGCGTGGTGGCGGAGTTCCAGCCCCTCGCGCTGCTCAACCTCCAGGTGTCGTACGAGCGGATCTGGTGGTTCCTCGGGGGCACCTGGGGCCACATGCAGACGTACGACTCGGCCGCCGCCAACTGGTCGTCGCTCTCCCTCAACGACGCCGCGAAGATGAACGCCGTCGCCGGCACCGGCCAGCAGGTGACGCTCCAGGGCACGCTCCAGGCGCGCATCGGGCAGACGCTCGCGATCCGCAACACCTTCCGCGCCGTGCGCCAGTGGTACGACACCGACAGCTTCCCCGCCGGGCGGCCGCGGGCGCTCTACTACAACCCCTTCTACGACTCCATCGAGCGCACCGACGGCTGGGTCGTCGTCAACGACCTCGACGTCATCGCCACCCTCACCGACCTCGGCACCAACATCGGCCTCCGCTACTCCGTGGTCGCGCCGCTGCTCGGCGACCTCGGGCGCAGCGACGTCGACACCACCACCCACCGCCTCGGGCCGATCGTCTCGTACACCTTCCGCGAGCGCCGCCACTCCTGGCTCAACGCCCCGACGCTCTTCGTGCTCGCCCAGTGGTGGATCGTCAACCAGTGGCGCACGGGCAACACCGAGACGAACTCCGTCACCCAGTGGGCGCCGATGTTCATCCTCGGGTTCTCCTTCCGCGGCGACGCGTAGGCCCGCTCCCCGACGAGGCGCCCTGCGCAATGTCATGGCCCCCCGCGGCGCGCTTTACTTCGGTGCGCCCGCGCACGACACTCCCCCGCGCATGGGATTCCCCCTGCCCATCTACAACGTCCCGCGGGCGCCGGCGGCGCCGTCGGTCGAGCGCGCGTCGCCCAGGTCGGTTCGCGTCTCCGTCACCGACCGCTGCGACATGGCGTGCGTCTACTGCCGCCCCTCGCTCCGCGACGGCTACCTGCCCGCGGCCGACCGGCTCGACGTCGACCAGTGGGAGACGCTCGTCGCGGGGCTCGTGCGGGAGGGCGTCCGCCGCGTGCGCATCACCGGCGGCGAGCCGCTGCTCTTCCGCGACGTGGTCGAGGTGGTCGCCCGCGTACGCGCGCTCGGCGTCGACGACCTCGCCCTCACCACCAACGGCGTCCGGCTCGACGCGATGGCGGCCCCCCTCCGCGCCGCGGGCCTCCGGCGCGTCACCGTCTCCCTCGACTCCCTCGACCCCGAGCGCTTCTGGCGGATCACCCGCGGCGGCGACCTCGCGGCCGTGCTCCGCGGCGTCGACGCGGCCCTCGCCGCGGGCTTCGACGAGGTGAAGACCAACACCGTGGTGCTCCGCGGCGACAACGACGACGAGCTCCCGCGCATCACGCAGTGGGCCTGGGCGAAGGGCGTCACGCCGCGCTTCATCGAGGTGATGGGCGTCGGCGAGGGCGGCCACATCTGGCGCGACAAGCTCGTCCCCGCGCGCGAGCAGCGGGACAAGCTCGCCCACCTGCTCGCGGACGTCCCCGGCGTGCGCGACCCCGACCGCGGGCCGTCGAAGTACGTCCCTGCGCGCGACGGCGGCGGTCGGCGCGTCGGCTTCATCACGGGCTCGTCGGACACCTACTGCGCCGGCTGCGACCGGCTCCGCGCGACCAGCGACGGGGTGCTCCGCCCGTGCCTCGCGACCAACGACGGCGTCGACGTCGCCGACGACCTCCGCGCCGGCGCCGACGCCGAGGCCGTCGCCGATCGCCTCCGCGAGGCCTGGGCGATGAAGCCCGACGGCGACTGGAAGGGCTGCACCGAAGAGACCGCGCGCGCCGTGAACATGCGCGCCACCGGCGGCTGATGCGCCCCGCCGCCCCCGTCACCGTCGAGGCCGACGACGGGGCGGACGCCCTCCCGATGCCCGCGCGCGAGACCCCGGCGGGGCTCCACGCGCGCGTCGCCGGGTGCCTGCGCCGCGGCGTCCCGCTGGTGGTGGCCACGGTGGTCGCGCGGCACGGGAGCGCGCCCGCGACCCCGGGGCAGAAGCTCCTGCTCGCGGCGGACGGCGAGTGCGCGGGGACGGTGGGCGGCGGCGCGCTCGAGCGGGCGGTGCTCCGCGCGATGCGCGAGCGGATGGACGGCCGCGACCCGGCGATGGTCACGTTCGCGCTCGGGGCGTCGCTCGGGATGTGCTGCGGCGGGCGCGTCGAGGTGATGGTCGAGCCGGTGGCTGCGGCGCGCCCGGTGGGGGTGGTCGGCGCGGGCCACGTCGCCACCGCGCTCGCGCCGCTGCTCGCGCGCGTGGGCTTCGCCGTCGCCGTCGTCGACGAGCGCGAGGGCTGGGCCGACCCGGCGCGCGTCCCCGAGGTGGAGCTCGTCGCGGGAACCTACGAGTCGCTCGCCGGCCGCGTCGACCCGCGCGGCGCGGTGCTGGTGATGACGCACGACCACCGCCTCGACCAGGACGCGATCGAGTGGGCGCTGCGCCGGGGCTACGCCTTCGTCGGCGGCGTCGGCAGCCGCGCCAAGGCCGCCCGCACGCGCGAGCGCCTGGAGGCGAAGGGCTTCCCCGCGGAGGACGTCGCGCGGGTGCGGATGCCGCTCGGCGTCGACATCGGCGCGCGCCTGCCCGACGAGATCGCCGTGTCGATCGCGGCGGAGCTGATCGCGTGGTCGCGCGGGCGCGCGGCGCCTCGCTACGGGGCGGGCGGGACGTAGGGAGGGCGCGGCGTCAGGGCGCGAGCTGCTCGCAGGTGAGCAGGGCGGCCTCGGCGCCGCGGCACATGAACGACGACGGGCAGAGCGTGCCGAGGCAGGCGCAGTCGGCGGTGGTGCAGGTGGGCCGCGCGACGCAGCGGTAGGAGAAGTCCGCGACGCACGCGCCGCCCTCGGGGTGGCGGCCCGCCGGGCACGCGCCGCCATCGTCGGGCGGCAGGAAGGCGCCGCCGAGCGTGCGCTGGCGGAGGCAGATCTGCGACGCGGTGCAGGCGGCGCCGCCGCAGGAGATCGCGGCGTCGGCGGGCGCGTCGAGCGGGGCGGCGTCCGCGGGCGCGTCGAGCGGGGCGGCGTCCGCGGCGGCGTCCGGGGCGCTGTCGGGCGCGGCGGCGTCGGCGGCGGCGTCCTGCGTCGCGTCGGGTGCGGCGTCGGGTGCGGCGTCGGGCGCGGCGTCGGGGGCGACGTCCGGGGCGACGTCGGGCGCGGCGTCGGGGGTGGCCGTCGACGTGTCGTCGCAGGCGACCGCGGTGAGGGTAGAGAGCGTCGCGAGAACCAGAAGGGAGTGGAAGCGCATGGCCGAGGGTAGACGCGGTGCCCCCGCCGCGGTCAACAACGCCGCGTGTTTTTCAGCGAGCGCACCGTCGTGCGCGGACGCGGGGGAGTCTTCAGCGTGCGGCGGGCGGGGCCCCGCGGCGCGCGCGGTTCAGGCGGACGGCGGGCGAGCCGTCGAGGAGGTAGAGCGTGACGCCCGCGTGGCGGAGCACGCCGTACCGGCCGCGCGCCCAGGCCGTCACGTCCTGCGAGCCCCACCGGAAGCCCTGCACGTAGGTGGGCTGCAGCGCGACGATCGACCAGGTGAGGTCGTACTTGTTGTGGCCGGGGACGCTGGTCATGCCGTTCCAGGCGACGCGGCCGGTGAGGTCGGGGGGGCGGCGCGCGATGCGCGGGTCGCTCTTGCCGAGGAAGTCGATCGCGCGGAGGCCGGTGTAGTACGGGATCGCGCCGGCCCAGAAGACCCCGACGCTCGCCGCGGGGGTGGTGACGTCGCGGAGGATCACGGCGGTGTTGACGTTGCGCCAGTTGGCCTCCGCGTAGAGCGGCGGCGCGAGGAGCGCGAGCTCGGGGAGGAAGCGCCGGTTGGTCACCGCCCAGCCCGCGAGCCCGAGGAGCGCGACGAGGGCCGCGCTCGCCCCACGCCACGGCGAGGCCCCGTCGCGGAAGGCCGCGGCGCGGTGGCCGGGGGCTTCGCGCAGGGCGTACACCGCCGCGTCGAGCGCCTGGACGAACAGGACGATCGCGAGCGGGGCGGCGGCGGCCGGGATGCGCCAGTAGTTCCACGGGTCGCCGCCGACGTAGACCTGGTAGGCGACGGGGGCGAGCGCGAGGCCGAGGAGGAGCAGCTTCTCCGCGCGGCGGTCGAGGGCGACGCCGACGCCGGCGAGCCCGAGGAGGCAGAGGCTCTCGGTGAGGAAGGGCGTGATGAACCCGACCCCGTTGGCGAGCCGGGTCCCGAGCGGCATGCCCGTCAGCTTGAGCACGTACGTGTTGGGCACGAGCGCGCCGTAGTACCCGAGGCGGAAGAGCCCCTGCCCCGCGACGAAGAGCGCGTAGAGCCCGAGCGCGCCGAGGGCCGCGCGGGCGTGCCCGGAGCGACGCGCCGCGCGCAGGGCGAAGGCCCCGAGGAGCGCGGCGAACACCGCGGAGTCGTTGCGCGTGAGGAAGGCGAGGCCCATCGCGCCGGCCGCGCCGAGGAGGTTGGCGGGGCCCGCGCCGCGGTCGTACCGGAGCGTCAGGAGCGCGGACGCGAGCAGCAGCGCCGCGAGCAGCCCCGTCTCCATCCCCATCAGGCTCCAGTAGTCGAGCGGGTAGTAGAAGAGGACGGAGGCGAAGGTGAGCGCGCGCACGAGGGCCCGCCGCGGGGCGCTCTCGACGCGCGAGACGACGTCGCCGACGGCGACGGCCGCGCCGGCCACCGCGAGCAGGAGGGCGGCGCCCGCGGCCTGCACGAGGAGCACGGCGGGCGAGCGGTCGGCGACGCGCGTCGCGGCGGCCATCAGCAGCGTCATCAGGAGGTTGGTGTAGCCCTCGACGCGCTCCCCGACGTTCCACACCAGGCCCGCGCCGTGCGAGAGATTCCACGCGTAGCGCATGGAGATCATCGCGTCGTCGAAGAGGCAATAGTACCGCCGCCCGTCCACCGCCACGAACGACGACCCGCGGATGAACCCCGCCGCCCACCCGAGGAACGCCGCGGTGATCGCCGCCAGCACGGCGGCCTGCGTCTTCCGGGCCTGCCCGCGCATTCGCTTCGCGTTGCCGTACCGCCGCGGGAATCGCCCCGTCAAGCGCGAACGGCGCCGCCGGGCCCGTCGACCCTCCTGCGCTGCGGTCTGCGCTTCCCCCGCGGGGCCGCGCGCGGTACACCCGCGGCCGTGTTCGCCCCCCGCCTGCGCGCCGCGCGCGACCGCGGCCTCGACCACGTGCTCCGGCGCCTCCTGCCATCAGGCGCCGTCGGCCACGACGACCCGGTCGCCACGCACCGCTTCCCGCTGGCCCTGGCCGCCACCGGGCACCTCGCCGCGGCGCAGCGTGCGCTCGACCACCTCGCCCGCCGCCACGTCACCCCCGCGGGCGACGTCCGCCGCTCGCCCGAGAAGCGCTCCGACGACCCCGACTGCGACGCCTCGGCCGCGCGGATGCCCGCGTTCGTCGCCCTCGGCGCCCTCGCCGCGGGCCGCGTCGCCCTCTCGCGCCGGCTCGTCGCGCACCTCGACACGCTCCGCGCGCCGCAGCTCCCCGGCGTCGTCGGGCGCAGCGCCCTCGCCCACGGCCCGCTCTCCGGCGCGGGCGCCGACGGCGTCACCGACCTCGCCTCCACCCTGCGCGTCGGGGTGGTCCACCTCGCCGCCGGACGCGACGCCGACGCCCTCGCCGCCGCTGCGTGGATCGCCTCCCTCGCCGACGCCCAGCCCCACCCCGACGCCTTCCTGCTCCGCCGCGACGCCGCGGGCGCGCTCGTCACCCTGTGGCCCGCCGACCAGTCGTCCGCCCACGCCGTCCACGCGCTGGCGCAGGGCCGCGGGCAGGGCATCGTCGGCGAGGCGCTCGCCTTCCTCACGCACGCGTCCGAGCTCGTCGACGGCACCGCGGCCGAGCCCCTCCTCGGCGCCGCGGCGCGCATGGCCCGCTTCGCCCGCCGCGCCCTCCCGCACGTGCGACGCCCCTGCGACCTCGCCTCGCTCGCGCGCGGCGCCGCCGTGCACGCGCGGGCCCTCGGCGGCGCGGGCGACGAGGCCGCCCACGACGTCCGCGACCTGGCAGTGTCGCTCGCCCTCCGCGCGGCCGAGGCGGGTCAGTCCGACGGGGGCTTCGGCCCGCTCTACGACGACGAGCCCGACGCCGCCCGCTACGACCGCACCGCGTGGGTGTCGTGGTGCCTGCACGAGACGCTCGCCGCGCTCGACGAGGTGGAGCCCGTGTCGTACCCGGCGCCGCGCGAGACGGGCTGGCGCGTGCTGCTCTGCAACGTGCCCGAGGGCAAGGTGCAGGAGATCGCCGACGCCCTGGTGACCGAGCGCCTCGCGGCCTGCGTCAACGCCGTCGGCCCGGTGCGGAGCACGTACTCGTGGAAGGGGCGGCTCGAGCGCGACACCGAGGTGACGCTGCTCATCAAGACGACGGCGGAGCGCGTCCCGGCGCTGACGGCGCGCGTGGTGGCGCTCCACCCGTACGACCTGCCCGAGGTGATCGCCCTGCCGGTGGAGCCCGGCGAGGGCCACGCCCCCTACCTCGACTGGGTGCGCGCGCAGGTGTCGCCCGACAACGCCGCGCCCCCCACCGACCCGTAGTGCCCCGCGGAGAAAACGAACCCATGAGACTCATCAAGATCGCGCTCGGCAGCGTCAACCCCACCGTCGGCTCGGTGCGTTCGAACGTCGAGCGCTGCGTGGCGATGGCGCGCGAGATGGGCGCGGCGGACGCGACCGTCGGCGCCTTCCCCGAGCAGGTGGTCGGCGGCTACCCCGCGGAGGACCTGGTCCAGTGGCGCGGCTTCGTCGACGCGCAGGCGGCCGGCGTCGAGCGCTTCGCCGAGGCGACGCGCGACCTGCGGACGGTGTTCGTGCTGGGCGTGGTGGTGTCGCTGCGCGGGCACCTCTACAACGCCGCGGCGGTGGTGCACCGGGGCGCGGTGGTCGGCGTGGTGCCGAAGGAGAAGCTCCCGACCTACAACGTCTTCTACGAGGCCCGCACCTTCTCGCGCGGCACCCCGGGGCAGCACGACGCCGTGTGGGGCGCGCCCTTCGGCGACCTGGTGTTCAACTTCGAGTTCGGCTCGATGGCGGTGGAGGTGTGCGAGGACGTCTGGTCGCCCGACGGCCCGATGCGCCGCCGCTGCTACGCGGGCGCCGAGCTGGTGGTCAACATCTCCGCCTCGCCCTACCGCATGGGCGTGATGGGCACGCGCCGCGAGATGCTCGCCACCCGCTCGGGCGACAACCAGTGCACCCTCGCGTACGTCAACGCCGTCGGCGCCAACGACGGCCTCATCTTCGACGGCGGCGGCTTCGTCCTGCAGAACGGCCGCCCGATGGGCGAGTCCCCGCGGTGGCGCCAGACGTGGGGCTCGTTCGTCGTCGACCTCGACCGCACGCGGCGCCTCCGCACCGAGAACACCACGTGGCGCAACGACTGCATCGACGCGCGGGCCTCGTCCGTGCGCCCCACCGAGGTCGCCTGCGACGGGCCCTGCGCCGACCGCGCGAAGCTCGCGTACCCCGCGCCCGCCCACGGGAGCTTCTTCCTCCCCTCGCCCGCGCCGGCCCGCACCGCGCGCGAGGACTTCTGCGAAGACCTGCTCGACGCCCTCTCCCTCGGCATCGGCGACTACTTCGAAAAAACCCGCGCCTTCAAGGGGATCGGCATCGCGCTCTCGGGCGGGCGCGACTCGCTGCTCACCCTGCTCATCGCGTGGCGCTACATCCAGCGGCGCCTCGCCGACCTCCCGGCGGACGAGCGGCGCGCGAAGACCGGCGAGCTGATGCGCGCGTTCTACATGCCGTCGCGGTACTCGTCAGACCACACCAGCAACTGCGCGCGCACCATCGCCGGAGAGCTCGGCGTGCCGTTCATGGTGGTTCCCATCGAGGAGGCGTTCAACCGCGAGGCCGAGGTGGCGAAGACCATGGTCGGCGGCGAGCTCACCTCCCTCACCCAGCAGAACGTCCAGGCCCGCCTCCGCTCGCTCCGCATGTGGAACTGGGCCAACACCTCGGGGATGCTCTTCCTCCAGACCGGCAACATGTCGGAGAAGGCGATGGGCTACACCACCATCGGCGGCGACCTGGAGGGCGCGCTCGCGGTGCTCGCCAACGTGCCCAAGACGGTGGTCATCTACCTCCTCGAGTACCTGCTGGAGACCACCAACTTCGAAGGCATCCGCCTCACGCTCTCGGCGCCCGCGGGCCCCGAGCTCGCGCCCAACCAGAAGGGCGAGGACGAGCTCATGCCCTTCCGCGTGCTCGACGCCTGCTTCCACCTCTACGCGGCCGAGAAGCTCTCGCCGCCGGAGATCGTCGCGGCCCTCGGGTCGATGTTCACCGACCTCGCGCCCGAGCAGCTCGAGGCGTGGGTGACGAAGTTCGTCCGGCTGTTCGTCCAGTCGATCTACAAGTGGGTGCAGGCGCCGCTCTCGCTCCACGTCGGCAACCTCGACCTCGAGCGCGAGCGCGCCCTCCAGCTCCCGGTGGTCGAGACCACCGAGTGGACGCGGTAGGGACGTCCGCCGCGCGGCCCCGGCGGGTACTATCGCCTTGACCGTTCGCGAGCGGCCGTGATGCAATCTTTTCAACGGTCGCACCCGGTGACGTCTCCGCCCCCTCCGCCCCGCCGCGCCGCATCGTTCGCCCTCACGGGAGCCTTCGCCAGGAGGCCCGCGTGACGCACATCCGCGCGGTCTTCTTCGACATGGACGGCGTGCTGGTCGACGCCTGCGACTGGCACTACGACGCGTTCAACGAGGCGCTCGCCCAGCACGGGTACACCATCGAGCGGGGCGATCACCTCGCGCGCTTCGACGGGCTCTCCACCAGCCAGAAGCTCAAGATCCTCACCGATGAGCGGGGCCTGTCCCCGTCGCTGCACCGCGTGATCCACGAGACCAAGCAGGAGATCACGATGCGGCTCATCCGGGAGCGGGCGCACCCCGACCCGGCGCACGTGTCGATGCTCACGCGCCTGCGCGGCCGCGGGTACCGCACGGCGGTGTGCTCCAACGCGGTGCGGGCGAGCGTCGCGCTGATGATGGAGCGGATCGGGCTCGCGCCGCTGCTCGACCTGATGCTCTCCAACGAGGACGTCGCGCGCGGCAAGCCCGACCCGGAGATCTACCTGACGGCGGCCGCTCGCTTCGGCCTCCAGCCCGCCGAGTGCCTCACGGTCGAGGACAACCAGAACGGGCTCGCCGCGGCGCGCGCGGCGGGGATCCACTACCTGCCGGTGCGGAACCCCGACGACGTGCGGTACGAGGCCGTGGTCGAGGCGATCGAGCGCGCGGAGATGGGCGCCGCGGGCGACGTGTCGGCGCGGCAGGGGTGATCTGATCATGCGACGTGCGACGCTCGACGCGATGTGGCGGGGGTGGTTCGTGGGGGACTTCGACCCCACGGTGCTGAAGACGAAGGCCGCGGAGGTCGCGGTGAAGCACTACCGGGCAGGCGAGCGCGAGGGGCGCCACTACCACGCCGTCGCGACCGAGGTGACCTGCGTGGTCTCGGGCCGCGTGAAGATGAACGGGGTGGAGCTCGGGGCCGGCGAGATCGTCACGCTCGACCCCGGCGAGCACACCGACTTCGAGGCGTTGACCGACGCCACCACGGTGGTGGTAAAGACGCCGAGCGTCGCGGGCGACAAGTACGACGTCCCCGCCGAGCCTTCGACCCCCTGAGGTAACGTCCCCCATGCTGAACATCGTCGTCCCGATGGCGGGCCGCGGCTCCCGCTTCGTGAGCGCGGGGTTCGACCTGCCCAAGCCGCTCATCCCCGTCCACGGCAAGCCCATGGTCTCGCTCGTCATCGAGAACGTGCGCCCCGCCCGCCCCCACCGCTTCGTGTTCCTGTGCCTCGCCGAGCACCTCGAGCGCTACCCGGTGGCCGAGCTGCTCCGCGCGCGCTGCCCCGACGCGGTGATCGTGCCGGTGCGGACGGTGACCGAGGGCGCGGCGTGCACGGTGCTCCTCGCGCGCGAGCACATCGACAGCGACGACGCGCTGCTCATCGCCAACAGCGACCAGTGGGTCGACGCGTCGATCGACGACTTCCTCGCGGCGGCCGACCGCGACGCGCTCGACGGGATCATCATGACGATGAAGGCCAACGACCCGAAGTGGTCGTTCGTGCGCTTCCGCCCCGACGGGCTGGTGGGCGAGGTGGTCGAGAAGGTGGTGGTCTCCGACGAGGCGACCGTCGGGATCTACCACTTCCGCTCGGGCCGGGCGTTCGTCGCCGGCGCCGACGCGATGATCGCCGCGGACCTGCGGGTGAACGGCGAGTTCTACGTGGCCCCGGTGTACAACCGGCTCATCGCCGACGGGGCGCGCGTCGGGTGCTTCAACGTCGGCGCGGAGGACGCTGGGATGTACGGCCTCGGCATCCCGCCCGACCTCGCGCGCTTCCTCGCCAACCCCGTCTCCCGCCGCGCGGTCGACTTCTAGCACCACCCCTCAGCACCCGCGGCAGGAGCCCGAGCGAGATGTTCCACGACTGGGTGGCGCCCACCGCGAACCTGCACCCCTACCGGATCTTCGGCACCTGGGTGCCGCACCCCGACCAGGTGAGGCCCTGGCTCGAGTTCGGGCTCCCGGTGCTCTGGCTGGTCTACGTCTTCGCGCTCGCCGGGCAACGGAAATGGGCGCCGCGCCTCGGGTGGTTCGCGGTCGCGGCGACCTACGCGATCGCGCACATGTTCTGCGCGCGCATGGTCGACGACCTCTTCGTCAACCTCGAGCACCCGTACAACCTCCTGCACCACGGGCGCTTCTCCGTCGACCACGACCGCATGGTCGACGGCACCACCGAGCTGCCGTTCTACCTCCTGCTCACGCCCTTCGCGGTGACGCAGCGCGTGCTGTTCACCGCCAACTACGTCCTCGGGATGCTCCTCGGCGCGGCCCACCTCTGGCGCATGAAGCGGCTGCTGCCCGCGGTCCGCCCCGAGGCGCAGGCCGCCGCGCTCGGCGCCGCCGCCCTCTCCTTCCCCTTCGTGCAGAACTTCGGCTGCGGCTACGGCAACCTCGCCGTCTCCCTCCTCGCGCTCCTCGGCCTGGAGGCCGTGATCCAGCGGCGCGAGCGCGTCGTCGTCGCCGCCTGCCTCGCGATGCCGCTGCTCCGCCTCGACGGGGCCCTCTTCTCCGCCGCCCTCGGGCTCACCTGGTGGTGGGTGACGAAGCGCTTCCCGTGGCGCCAGGGCCTCGCCGCGGCCGCCGCGGTGCTGTGCTCGCTCGGCGTCTACAAATTGCTCTACGGCCACCCGATCCCCAACCCGATCCGGCTGCGGTCGGTGTCGCTCTCGGAGATCCCGCTGATCGGGCCCGGGATGCTCGGCCGCCGGCTGATGCAGTGGTGGATGGAGCCCGCGCGGCTCGCGACCTTCGCGGTGATCCTCGGCGTGGGCGCCTCGCGCTGGACGGCGCGGCGCGACGAGGTCGGGCGCGCGCTCGCCCCCTGGGCCCTCTTCAACGCGCCGATCGCGCTCTACTACCTCGTCGTCACCCTGCGCGGGTGGAACCCCCTCTACGGCCGCTACTTCATGCCCCTGGAGGTCGCGATCACGCTGCTCGCCGCGCGCGACCTCGCCTCGCTCTTCGAAGCGCTCCTGGCGGGCTCGGTGAAGGCGCTCCGGCCCGCCGCGGCGCGCGCCTCCGTCGGGCTCTTCGTCGTCGCGCTCGCCGTGATCGCGTCGCGGCGCGTGGCCCTGGCGTTGCGCGCGCCGATGGCGGTCGACGTGCTCGGCATCAACGGCAAGCGCGACGAGCTCGACCGGATCGGCTACCACGCCTGGGCCGGCCGCGAGTTCGACCGGGTGACGCCGCCGGGGTGGACGTTCGCCGTGACCGAGATGGACACCTTCGGCCACATGAACGACCGGCGCATCGTCGACCTCTGGGGCTTCTCCAACCCCGACCTCGTCACCTACGGCACCAAGAACGTCTTCGGCACGCGCTACTCGATGAGCGTCTTCCTCGCCTCCGGCGTCGAGCTCTCGTGGATCCGCACCCACTACAACCTCAGCTTCGTGCGCGCCCCCGCCGCGCGGATCGAGCGCGCGATCTTCGCCGACAACATCCTCATGGGCCAGGGACACCCGGCCTTCGGCGACGTGCGCGAGGTGGTTCAGCGCTACGACCTCGTCCGCGTGCGCCACGGCCCCGACTGCGCGTCGCTCCTGTGGGTGAAGCGCGAGCGCTACGCCGAACTCGAAGCGGCCTGGCGGCGCCACGGCTGGCGCCCGGTGCTCGACCGCGAGATCGACCGGGCGGAGCTCACGCGCCTCTGGGAGACCGACGTCACCGACGGGCCGTTCGGGGCCAACGCGCCGGTGCCGCCGCGCGGCGCGGCCGCGTACCTGCGCGGGGTGGCCGACGGCGCGCGGACGTACTGCACCGCGTACGTGAGCGGGGTGCGGATGTTCTTCGCGCGCGCGTTCGGGCTGGAGTGACGGGCGGTCAGGCGCCCCAGAGGTCGGGGCGCTTGGAGCACGCGGCGTGGACGACCCGCGACCCGAGGGCTGCGCGCCACGCGGGGATGCGCTCGGCGCCGTGGCCCTGGAGCTCGGGGCTCACGAGGCACACCGAGAAGTCTTTCGCGAGCGACGCCCAGGTCGCCTCGTCGTCGGGCCACGCGGTGAAGCAGTCGACCCAGAGCCACCGCGCGAGCCCGCGCCACCGCATGGCGATCTCCGCGGGCTCGTACTCCGACCAGCGGACCGCCATGCGCTTCTCGCCGCGGCGGGCGAGCTTCACCGCGGCCGGGACGCCGAGGTCGAGCAGGAAGAGGTCGTCGACGCCGTACTTCGCGGCGAGCGCGAGGGAGGGCTCCTCGACGCCCTCGCACTTCACGTTGAAGATGCACGGGCGCTTGCCCATGTGCGGGAGGTACTCCTCCAGGCGCGGGCCGTCGGTGAAGGGGTCGTGCGTGACGATCACCCGGTCGCCGTCGGAGCGGAGGTCGAACTCCACCCCGAGGCCCGGGGGCACGGCGCGCAGCCCGTCGACGGTGTTGATGCGGTGCTGGTAGAGACGGATGCTCACGCGACCCTCCATTCGCCGCCCTGGCGGAGCGCGCGCATGAACGTCAGCGTGCGCGCGATGTTGCGGGCCTTCGAGCGCCAGTTGAAGGCCCAGCGCGACTCGCCGTGCTCGCGCGCCCCGAAGCGGACGTCGAAGGTGCGCACGTCGAAGCCGTGGCGGCGCGCGGTGTGGAAGAGGTAGAGGTCGAGGCTGAGGTCGATGGGGGGCTTGTCGGCCAGCGCGAGCAGGTCGCGGTGAAACGCCTTGGGCTGCGCGTTGATGTCGACGAGGCGCTCGCCGAGCAGCGCGAGGGCGGCGGCCTCCATCCCCGCCGTGAAGGCGGCGTCCTTGAACATCCGGTCGCGGCGGCGGCCCTTGACGAAGGTGCGGCGCGGGTCGGCCGAGCCCGCGAGGAGCGCGAGCGCGGCGACGGCGTCGCCCGGCGGCGTCTGCCCGTCGGCGTGCGTCCACGCGAGCAGCTCGCCGCGCGCGGCGCGGAGCCCGGTCACGATGCCGTGGCCGTAGCCGACGTTGGGCTGCGGGACGGTCACCACGCGCAGCCACGGGGCGTGGCGCTCGGCGGCCTCGGCGAGGACCGCGGCGCTCCCGTCGGTGCTCCCGTTGTCGACGAGGACGAGCTCCCAGGGGTCGCCCTCGCCGGTGCGGAGCGCGGCGAAGCGCTCGACGAGCGAGGGGATCCCGCGCGACTCGTTGTAGCAGGGGACGATGATGGACTGTCGCGGCGTCATCGGAGGGGGACGGAGGGTAGTGCGGCGGGCGGAGAGATTCGAGACCATTTCGCGCGTGTCACCCCCGCGCGTCGGACGGGGCGGGGCGGAGCGCGGCCTCGGCGCAGAGCGCGAGCATCGGCAGGCTGCGGGTCGCGTGGTGGAGGAGCGCGACGGCGGCGCTCCAGTGGTGCTCGGGGTCGATGGGCCCCGGCGGCAGCGGGACGTCGTAGAGCGCGAAGAGCGTCGGCGCGGTGAGCGGCACGGCGAGCGCGGTGGTGAGCCGCGACCAGAGCCCGGCGCGGTGCATCGCGTAGAGGACGAGCGGGGCCATCGCGTAGGAGTGCTCCCAGACGTCTTTGTAGGCGCAGGGGTAGAGCCCGGCCCAGAGCGCGACGCCGCGCCAGAAGTCGAGCCCGTGACGTCGGTCGGCCGCGAGCGCCGCGGCCGCGTACGCGACCGGGAGCGCCGGGAGCACCACGCGTGCGGGCACGGGGAGCGCGTCGAAGGTGGCGAGCGTCGCGGTGGGGACGCCGGCCGCGCGCGCGAAGACGTCGGCGAGGAGGTTGTGGAGCCCCTGGTTGCCCGCGTGGATCACCCACCCGGGGGCTGGGATGGCGTCGACGTTGACCTCGACGAACTGCCGCCACGCGCCGGGCCTCGTGAGGAACGTGGGCGCCGCGAGGGCCGCGACCGCCGCGAGCGCGCCGAGCGCGTGCCACCGCCGGCGGAGCAGGTACCAGGGCGCGAGCACGAGCCCGACGGGCTTCACCAGGAGGCTGAGCGCGTAGAGCGCCGCGCCCGCGCCGCGGCGGTTCCTCTCCTCGCAAAGGAGCGCGGCGAAGAGGGCCGCGAAGGCGAGGAAGGTGGCGTTGCCCATGTAGAGCTCGAGGAGGTAGGGGGCGCCGAGCAGCAGGATCGCGGCGGCGGGGACGCGCTGGGGCGCCGCGAGCGTCCGCCACGCGTAGGCGACGAGCGCGAGGAGCGTGGCTTCGAGCAGCGCGCACCAGGCCCACCACGCCGACGTTGGCGGGAGCGACGCGAGCGTGGCGCCGAAGGCCGACGCGAAGAGGGGGTGGTAGCGAAAGCCGAAGCCGGGCCCGAGGCCGTAGGGGCTGAGCCCGCGGGCCGACGCGGCGCCGGCGTTGTAGTAGGCGAGGAAGTCGGTGCCGGGCCCGAGGCGGTGCTTCGCGTCGTTGAAGAGCGGGTCGAGCGCGCGGGCGAGCGCGAGCGCGACGAGCGTGGCGTGGAGCGCGACGAGGGCGACGAGCGCGGCGGGCCGGGCCGCCGACGGGGGGCGCATCCGCGGACGGTACGGCACGGCGCGCGCGGACGGCAACGGCGCTCTACGGGCGCGGACGGCGGCCGACGAATGCGACGCCGGCCGCCATGAGCGCGAGGACGAACGACGCGGCGAAGCCCCGCCACCAGCCCACCACGAGGCGAACCTCGGCGACGCGCGCGCCCCGGCGGACGGGGATGTTCACGCGTCCCCAGGCGTCGCGGGTGCACGGGGCGGGCGCGCCGTCGACGGAGGCGCGGAGCGCGGGGCGCCAGCGGACGTTGACCACGAGCTCGCCCGCGACGTCGCCGCCGAGCGGGACGCGGACGCCCGAGGCGTCGGCGAGGAAGGGGAGCGGGCGCTCGGGCGACGAGGCTTCGAAGGCGAGCGGGTCGACGTCGGGGAGTTGCCAGAGGGAGACCGGCGGGGCCGAGTGAACAAGCGTCGCGGCGGCGATGAGCGTGTCGCGCTGACGGGCGCTGAGGGCGTCGACCTTCTCGAGGAAGGCGGCCTCGCGGTTGGCGCCGAAGACGGGGGCGAAGGCGCTCGGGTGGGCGACGATCCAGCGGACGCCCCAGTGGCGGAGCGCGGGGACGGGGTCGTAGCCGGGCCGCGTGCCGGGCCGCGGGTACCCGAGGGCGAGGGCCGAGAAGGGGGCGTCGATGACGTGCTGGAGGGCGTCGAGGGTCTCGGGGGTTCCTTCGACGAGGGGGTCGAAGCCGTGCGCGCTGTGGGCGCGGTAGACGGTGGCGAACTCGAGGTGGAGCCCGAGAGGGAAGTCGGGGAGCGTCGAACGCTCGGGGTCGACGGAGAAGACGCGGCGGAGGGCGCGGGGGTCGGGGTCGGCGACGCGCGCGAGGAGCCACGGCGGCGCGGCGGGGTACGGGCGGTCGGCGAAGGAGTACTCGCTCGCGCGGGTGGCGTGGCAGTGCCAGAGCATCAGCGCGGCGACCACCGCAGCCGCACCTACGTGCGCGGCCCGACGCGCGCCGAGGAGGCGCTGCACCGCGAGGCCGCCGCCGAGCACCGAGAAGAGCGTGACGTACGGGAGGAACTTGAAGGGCCGCGAGAACTTCGCGAAGAGCGGGAGCTTTGCGAGGAGCGTCCACACGACGCCCGGGTTGCCGAAGCCGGCGAGGAGCGCGAGCGCGGCGCAGACGGCCCACACGTTGACGCGGAGCCCGGCGCGGCCGAGGCGGACGGTGGCGAGCGAGAGCGCGAGCGCGAGGCCCGCGGCGGAGAAGAGCGTCCCGCTGTAGAAGAGGTGCGAGACGGTGCGGAGGTCGTCGGCGGTGGCGCCCATGCGGTTGGGGCTCCCGACCAGCGACGGGGGCAACGGCAGGAGCATGTGGACGAGGCCCGCGCGGAGCGTGTCGCCGACGCCGCCGTGGCGCGTCACCCCGCGGACGAAGACGAGCTGCGGCACCAGGAGCGGCGCGGTGACGGCGACCATGACGAGGCCCGCGACGGCGCACGCCCGCAACCGCGCGCGGGGGACGGCGCCGGTGGCGAAGAGCACCGCCCCAGCAACCGCGAGGAGGAGGAGCGCGTAGGCCCAGAGCTGCGCGTTGCCGGCGTGGAAGAAGGCCCCCGCGGCGACGCCCGTCACGACGGCCCACCCGCGCGGAAGAGCGTCGCGCCGGAGCGCCTCGACCTGCGCGGCGAGCAGCGGCGCCCAGAAGGCGACGGGGGCCATGTAGAACCACGAGCGCCCCATCACGAGGAAGAAGCCGCTGAGCACGAACGCGAGCGCGCCCGAGGAAGCGAGCGGGGGCGAGAGCCCGACGGCGCGGGCCGCGCGCCACGTCGCCACGTAGCCGGCGAGGAGGTGGGCGGCGCAGAAGACCTCGCAGAAGAGGTAGGGGTCGCCGAGCCCCCAGCGCGCGACGGCGTAGGCGAGCCAGGTGACGGGGTACGTCAACGCGTAGGTCCCGACGGCGGCGGTGGGGGCGCCCATCATCTGGTGGGGGTTCCAGACAGGGAAGGTGCCGCGGAAGAGGTTCTCGCAGCCGTGCACGACGACGGGCATGAACTGCGAGAAGTTGTCGTCCTGCGCGAAGAAGTACGGCGTCCCGAGCTCGACGAGGGCGAGGCCGAGCGCGGTCACCGCGAGCCCCGCGGCGAACCACCTGCGCTCGTGCGGCCACGACGCGTCGCTTGCGGGTTCATCGCGCAACGCGCGGCCCACGGCGGCGTGCACCACCGGGATCGCGAGGAGCGCGCGCCAGACGAGCAGCGCCAGCGCGCCTTCGGACGCGGCGTCGCCGCAGCGGGCGACCCACGACTCGACCCAGGCGCCCGCGTTCTCGACGCCGAGCATGCGGAGGGCGGGGATGGCGAGCGCGAGCGCGACGAAGAGCCACAGCGGGCGGAGCGCGGGCGGTGCGATCTCGTCAGCGGCGGTCGTGGCCATGCGCCTCCGTCCGCGCGCTCAGGCCCCGCGGCGCGGGAGGTCGCGGCCGCCGCGGAAGACGTCGTTCCAGTAGTGGAAGGTGGCGAGCTCGTCGGGCGTGCCCCAACCCACCCACTTGTCGACGGGGAAGGCCCGCACCGTGAGCCCGCGCTTCACGGCCTGGCGCGCCATCGTGTCGACGTAGAGCTCGCCGTTCACCCGCTCGCCCGACGCGCGGAGCGCCGCGTAGAGTTCCTCGTAGAGCGACCGCGAGCGGAACCAGAACGTCCCCGTCAGCGCCCCCTGCGCCTCGGAGGCGACGCCCTCGACCTGCTGCTTCACCGCGACCTCGCGCACGCGCCCATCCGCCTCGACCGCGGCCCACCCGTACGCCGCCGGCCGCCAGCGCGCCGGGAGGTGCCCCTTCGCCACGAAGACCGCGACGTCCGTCGTGCCGTCGCTCTCCAGCGCCGCGAGGGCGGCCGAGTCGTAGACGTGCCCTGCGTCACACGAGGCCACCAGCACGGGGTCGTCGGGAGCCGCGCGCGCGACGCCGAGGCCCGCGCTGGTGGCCTGTCCGTCCGTGACGCCATCGACCGTCACCACCTCGGTCGCGCCGCCGAGCTGCTTCATCACCGCGTCGAGCCGGGCGCCGTGCTCGCTCGCGTGCGCCGACTGAACGACCAGCACGCGGCGCGCGGGCGTCGGGAGGCATCGCAACGCGGCGGCGACCATCGGGCAGCCCGCGACGGGGATGAAGGGCTTCGGGTCGGCGAAGCCCGCGTCGGCGAAGCGCTGGCCGCGGCCCGCCATCGGCACGACGTGGACGCTGCGTGTCGGCACCGAGGCGACCTCGTCGAGGAAGCCGTCGAGCCCGTGGAGGGCGCGCGCCCAGGACTCGTAGTCCGCGAGGTCTTCGG
Organism: Polyangiales bacterium; assembly: GCA_046351555.1. Lineage (GTDB taxonomy): Bacteria > Myxococcota_A > Polyangia > Polyangiales > CAISKJ01. Next base: position 32,357 of record JAXLYI010000040.1, on the reverse strand, counting down.
CCGTCCCCCACTGGTAGAAGCGCTCGAGCGGGTACACGCCGACGCGCTCGCCCGCGGCCACGAGGCGCTGCATCGCGGTGGAGACGTAGAGCTCGCCGGCCACGCGCTCGTCGTCGCGCGCGACGGCCTCCGCGGCCTCCAGCATCAGCCGCCCCTCGCGGAACCAGAAGAGCCCCGCCGAGGCGTACTCGCCGAACTTGTCGGGCGTGAAGTGGTGCTTCTCGCGGATCTCGACCACGCGCGCGCCGGGGGCGTCCTCCGGGCGCTCGTCGACGCGCATGTAGGCGTAGAGCGTGGGCCCGAGCGAGTGCGGGTGAAAGCCGCGGTACGCGCTCATCGCGGCGCCCCATTTCCCCGCCGCGCACCAGTCGCGGAAGGCATCGAACGACCAGCGGACGCCGAAATCGCAGTAGTTGAGGACGACCTCCTCGCCCGCGGGGATGCGGTCGGCGCAGGCGAGGAGCGTGCGGATCGGGCCGTCGCGGTGGGGCTCGATCACGACGACCTCGGCGCCGGGCGCGATGCGCGCGAGCTCGGCGAGGACGGGGGTGGTCTCGGCGTGCGTGCGGTTGACGGTGAAGAGGAAGCGGTCGCCGGGGCGGAGGGGGCCGAAGCCCTCGACGACGCGCTCGATCATCGGGCGGCCCTCGACGGGGATGAGGGGCTTCGGGGCGGCGTGGCCGGCGCGGCGGTAGCGCTCGCCGAAGCCCGCCATCGGGACGTAGATCAGCATGGGGAGTCCTCGGAGGGGGTTCGGGTCACGCGTCGGCCTCCGCGGCGAGGTGGAGGCGGAGGCGCGCGCCGATGGCGTGGAGGAGGACGAACTGGACCACGCCGCGCCCGCCGTCGAGCCAGGCGTCCTCCTCGATGAGCGAGTCGATGTCGTGGAGCGAGGCGCGCGCTCGCTCGCCGAGCTGCGCCGCGGAGACCTCGCCCTTGAGGGTGAGCGTGTCGCGGGTGAGCGTGGCGTCGGGCGTCCAGGTGACCTCGAGCCCGCCGAGGCCGGTGAGGGCCTCGAGCAGGTGGAGCGAGTCGAGCGCGGTGGCGACCTCGACCGCGAGCGAGGCGGCGGTGGGCGAGGCGTCGGCGCCGGGCAGGTGGCGGACGACCACGTCGGCGTAGCCCCGCTGCGGGTGGACGTAGCGGGCCGAGTCGCCCATGCGCCGCTCGATCTCCGCGAGCACGCGCTCGGGGCTGTACCCGCGCTTCTTCACGTCGCGGGCGACCTTCCAGTCGCGGCGCAGGCCCTCGTCGGTGTCGACGAACACCTTGAGGTGGAGCAGGCGCCGCTGCTGCTCCAGGTAGAAGGGGTGGAGGCCCACGATGGCGACGTAGGGCGTCGGCCGCACGCGGATGGGCTCGGTGAACTTCCCGTCGTTGTGGTCGTAGTGGCGCTTGCGGAGCTCACCGCCGCGGCGGAGCGTGGCGAGGCCCTCGACCTGCGCGAGGAGGAAGTTGGCGCGCGGGTCGAGGTGGGTGTGCCGGCGCCACATCGCGTGGCCGCGCTCCCAGCGGTGGTCGTCGTCGCCGTTGAGCAGGGTGAGCTGGGTGCCGACGAGGGCGCGGAGGTCGGCGCCGAGGGTGTGCTTGCCGGCGCCGCTGTCGCCGCCGACGCCGATCATGAAGGTGACGTCGAGGAAGTGGTAGATGGCGTTGCCGCGGATGCCGACGCGGTAGAGCTCGAAGCCCGTGAACACCGTGACGGCGAACAGCACGCTCCACGCCGCGCTCGCGCCGCGCGCGGAGAGCAGGCCCGGGAGCTCGGCGCGCAGGCGGGCGGCGGCGCGCGCGCCGAAGCCGACGCCGAGGGTGGGGTCGAGGGCTTCGAAGAAGACCTCCGGCGCGAGGAGCGCGAAGTACGCGACGTAGGCGAGGGAGAGGGCGGCGAGGGCGGCGCGCCCGCGCAGGGTGAGCCGCGCGGCGACGTACGCGACCACGGGGTACGACCAGAGGAACCACCCCGGCTGCGGCGGCGCGAGCGCCACGATGAGGAGGTACACCCCGCCGATGAACATCAGCATCAGCTCGCGGTTGACGCGGCGGTAGGTGGCGAAGCGGAGGAAGGCGACGGTGAGCGCCGCGGGGCAGAGGTGCAGCAGCAGCGTCGGGGCGCCGTAGGGGACGGCCGCGGCCCAGAAGCGCCGGGCCTCCTGGCCGCCGAGCACCATCGCGCGGAAGGCGTCGCTCGGGAGCATCGCGACGTAGGGGGCCCCGCCGATGCCGAGCACGAGCACGCCGTACACCGGCCACGAGAGCCGCTGGCGGTAGAGGAACACCAGCACGATCGGGAGCGCGAGGACGACGTGCCCCTTGGCGGCGATGGCCGCGCCGAGCACGAGGGCCGAGTAGAACATCCGGCGGACGAAGAGCAGGTACACCGCGAGGCAGAGGAGCGCGGTCGGCAGGAGGTCGAGCTGCCCGTGCACGTAGGTCGCGTAGAAGACCACCGGCGAGAGCCACCAGACGCGGACGGCGTCGTCGGGGTGGACGCGCAGCCAGCGCACGAGCAGCAGCAGGATCCCGACGTCGGCGGCGAGCAGCGGGAGGCGCAGGAGGAGGAGCCCGAGGTGGCCGGAAGGGTCGAAGCCCGCGAGGAGGGCCGGCGCCCACGAGAGCGAGAGCGCGCCGAGCATCGCGGGGCCGTAGGGGAAGGCGAGCGGCTCGCCGCGCTCCAACGCGGCGGCCCACGGGTCGCGGAAGCCGCCGTGGACGAAGCCGTAGAGGAAGGGCGCGAACCACCGCGTCGCGAAGTGCGAGCCGAAGAGGGCCGCGGCCGCGAGCTTCACCGCGAGGCCCACCCAGAAGAGCCGGGCGTCGCGCAGCGCGCGGAAGACCCCGACGAACGACGCGTCGGACGGGGCGTCGGGCGGCGGCTCCGGGGGGCCACCGGGCGGCTCCGCGGGCGCCGGGCGCGGCGGGTCGCTGGGCTGAACGTCGGGCGCGGCGGACTCTTCCACGGCGGTGTCTACGGGGTCTCCGGGCGCGTCGGGCGCGGGACGCGAGGGCATCGTACCGGCGATGCGCGTGCGCCGGCGCGCGAAAATCGCCGGCGCCGTTTGCGCGTGTGATCCGCCCGACGCGCTGTTATGACGGGCGGCGCACGTCCGCCGTTGACGCGGGCGCTTGGCGCGGCGTGTGATCGCGGGTCATGGAGCCAGCCTCCCGACTCGCCCCCGCCGTCGCGCTCGCGCTCACCCTCACCTGCGGCGCGCCCGAGGACGTCGGGTGCCTCGGGTCGGGCGACCCCGCGTGCGTGCCCCCGTCGCCCTGCGGCGCGCTCACCTACGCCTGCGCGCCGACGTCGCCGGCCCGCGCCTACCGCGTCGAGCGCGCGGCGCAGCGTCCGCCAGGCCTCGACGCGCTCGCCTCCGTCGGCGACCTCGTGCTCGAGAACGGGCTCGTCACCGCGGTCGTCGACGCCGTCGACCACCCGCACCACCTCGCCACCTCGGGCGGTCACCTGCTCGACCTCGCCCCGCGCGGCGGCGAGGACCACCTCAACGCCGTCTACGCCGTCACCGGCATCCTCCCGCGCGACTCCGTCAAGTACACCTCGCTCGAGGTGGTGAACGCCCCCAGCGCGGCCGTGGTGGTGGCGCGAGGCGCGCTCGACGGCGACCCCCGCGTGTCGGTGATCACCCGCTACGAGCTCCGCGACTGCGACCCCGGCGTCCGCATCCGGACCGAGCTCTTCAACGGCGGTCGCACCACGGGGACGTGGTTCGTCGCAGACGTCTGGTATTGGGGCGACCGCGGGATGACGCCCTTCATCCCCGTGAAGGCCAACAACTTCGTCCACCCGCCGCTCAACCTGCTGGAGATCGACACGTCGTGGCGGTCGTTCCCGTGGATGGCGGCGTCGTCGCACAGCGCGCCGGACACGTCGTACGCGACGCTCTCGTGCACGCGCGACAACCTCGAAGGCATTCAAGACAGCACCGTCTCCGCCGTCGGGCTCCCGCTCACGATCACGCGCCCCGGCGACGGCGCGGTGTTCGAGCGGATGATCTTCGCGGCGGCCGGCGGCGGCATCGGCGGCGCCCAGCGACTCGCGGCCGAGGCCCACGCGACGCTCCACCAGGGCGCGGTCTCACGATTGACGGGGCGCGTCACCGGCGCCTCCCTGCGCGACGACAAGACCACCTCCGTCCTCGCCTACGAGCCTGATGCCAGCGCCCCCGACGACGCGCTCGCGGGGACGGTCCGGGCGCAGGTGGTCCCCGACGCCGACGGCCGCTTCGCGCTCACCGTCCCGCGCGGCGCGAGCGTCCGCGTGCAGGTCCACCGCTTCGGGCGCGCGGTGACCACGTCGCCCGCGCTCACGGCCGCGCAGCTCGAGACCTCCGTCGGCGACCTCGCGCTCAACGAGCCCGCCCACCTCGCGGTGACCGTGCGCGACGCCGCCGGGATGCCGATGGCCGCGGAGGTGCTGGTGGTCCCCGTCGAGTCCGCGACGCCGCGCGAGCGGGTCCTCGGGACGATGCACGGCACCTTCCGCATCGGCTGCGCGCCCTACCTCGGCGCTCCCTTCGGCGGGGCCCCCGCGTGCAACCGGGCGCTCGCCTTCGACGGGACCTCCCGCTTCGACGCGCCGCCGGGGACGTATTGGGTCTACGCCACCGCGGGCCCCGGGCACTCGCTCGCGCGGGCCCGCGTTGAGTTGCGCGAGGGCGCGACGAGCGACGTGGCCCTCCAGCTCCGGCGGCTCGACGGGGTGTTCCCGAGCGACGCGCTCTCGGGCGATTTCCACGTGCACGGGGGGCGGAGCTTCGACACGGAGTTCCCCGACCGCGACCGGGTGCAGAGCTTCGTGACGGCGGGCGTGGACGTCATCGTCTCGACCGACCACGACGTCGCCAACGGCTACGCGGAGGCCGTCCAGTCGCTCGGCGTCGGCGACCGCGTGGTGGTGATGCCGGGCGTCGAGACCACGCAGCTCGTCCCCTTCCTCACGCCGCCGGGCGACACCTTCCCGCGCGTGATCGGGCACTTCAACTTCTGGCCGCTCCCGGTCGACACGGGCGCCTTCAACAACGGGATGCCCTGGGACGAGCGGATCGAGCCGGGCCAGCTCTTCGACCGGATGCGCCCGCTCCTCGGCGACGACGCGGTGATGGAGCTCAACCACCCCACCGCGGAGTCGAAGGCCGGGCGCAGCGAGGGCTACCTCCGCATGCTCGGATACAACCCCAACCGCCCGCTCCCCACCACGGACGACGGCACCGGCGTCGGCATGATCTGGCGGCGCCCCGGCGGCGCGAGCGGATTCCGCAACCTCGACTGGCACGTGCAGGAGGCGATGAACGGCTCGGACGTCGTGCTCAACCTCACGTACCGCGCGTTCTGGTTCTCGATGCTCAACCAGGGGCTCCTGCGCGCGGGGACGGCCAACAGCGACAGCCACTCGCTCGTCACCGAGCAGCTCGGCTACCCCCGCAACGTCGTCGCGACCGGCTTCCCCCGCAGCGCCTTCGACCGCGCCCGCTTCAACCGCGCCGTCCGCGAGGGACGCATGGTCGGCACCAACGGGCCCTACATCGCCGCCACCATCCCCGACGCGTCGGGCGCCGCGCGCGGGCCCTCGGTCGAAGCCTTCGCGCCGATGCCCAACGCGTCGCTCGCCGTCGAGGTCCGCGCCGCACCGTGGATCCCCGTCACGGAGGTGCGCGTGGTGGTCAACGGCGTCGTCGCGCGCACCGTCTCGGGCGCGGCGATCACGCAGCCCGCCGACCCCTTCGGCACGGAGGGCGTCGTGCGGTGGCGGGGGTCGTTCCCGCTCGCCGAGCTCACCGGCGGGCGCGACGCGTGGATCGTCGTCGAAGCGGGGCTCCCCCTCCCCGCCGCGCGCGACCTCGTCGACGACGACGGGCTCGTCGACCACATCGACGGCGACGGTGATGGTGAAGCCGACGACCTCGCCCTTGCCCGACCGGCCGAGAACGACCCGCGCTACCACGCCGACGTGGTGTCGCCGGGGATGCTCCCGACGGCCTTCACCAACCCCTTCGTCGTCGACATGGACGGCGGCGGCTGGAGGGCGCCCCGATGAAGCGCTCGCACCTCGCGCTCGCGGCCTCCATCGCCCTCGCGCTTGCGCCCGCGGAGGCCCTCGCCCAGCGCTGCTCGCGCGGCGCAGCGGGCGTGCCGATGGCCGTCCCGCTCACGCTCGGCGACGCGGACTTCGGCAACACCCCGTCGCCCTGCGCCGACCTCCGCATCGGGCTCGACGTTCGCGGCGGCGCGATCATCGACACCGCGGATTTCTACGGCTACCTCTCGGGCGAAGCAGTGCTCTCGGCCAACGTGCCCGTCGCGCGGCGCGTGTGGGTCTCGGGCTCCGTCGCCGCGCCCCGCGTGCGGTACGCGCCCAACGCCACGCTCGTCGGCGCGGACGTAGGAATCGGCGCCTCCACCCTCGCGGCCCACGTCGGCCTCCACCACCGCGACGGCCTCGTCGTGTCCACCTGGCTTCGCGCGCGCCTCCCCACCGACGCGCCGCGCGAGCACAGCCTCGTGACCGGCGTCGAGCCCGGCGTCGCGGTGCTCTGGCAGCCGCGCGGGCGGGTCGCGGTGATGGGGTCGTTCTCGGTGCCGGTGACGCTCTCGCTGCTCGGCGGGCGGGGCCTCGCCTACGGGGCCGCGCGCGCATCGGTCGACGCCTCGGTGCTGATCGGCACGTGGTTCGAGCCCACGCTCGGCCTGGAGGCGCGCGTCGGCAACGACCCCGCCGGCGCGCTCGAGTACCTTGCGGGGCGCGTGTCGTTCCGCTTCCACACGGGGCGCGGCGTCGGGCTCCACCTGTCGGCGATCGCGCCCTTCGCGGGCCTCGAGCGCACCCTCGCGCGAGGCGCCCTCGGCGCGTGGGTCACCTGGTAGCGCGAACCGCCGCCGTGTACTACCGTCGCGGCCGGCACCGCCGCCCACGTGGGCGCTCGGCACGAAAGTCGTCCAGCCTGGTCAAGACACGTGCTTCGAGAGCATGAGATCGCGGGTTCGAATCCCGCCCTTCGTACCAACGCCGGGCGTCGGGGCGGCGGTGCCTTCTGCTCACCCTTCCGAAGCGGCGCGCTGAACGCGTCTGCTCGCGGCGCCGAGTGCCCAGGGTTCGCCCGCCTGCCCTCGCTAAGGGGTTTAGGCTCACCCTGGGCTACCTGCATGCGATCATCCGCCCGGTGGCGGATTCAAGCTGCGTGGCTGCGTGGCTGCGTGGCTGCGTGGCTGTGTGGCTCGTCGCTCGTCGCCTGAATCCGCCACCGGGCGGATGATCGCATGCAGGTAGCCCAGGGTGAGCCTAAACCCCTTAGCGAGGGCAGGCGGGCGAACCCTGGCACTCGGCGCGTACTCGATGCGCTCACCGAACCCACCGGGCACTCGGCCCTTAGTGAGGGCAGGCGGGCGAACCCTGGGCACTCGGCGCGTACTCGATGCGCTCACCGAACCCACCGGGCACTCGGCGCGTACTCGATGCGCTCACCGAACCCACCGGGCACTCGGCGCCGGAGCAAACGCGCTCGACGAGCACCTCGGGGCGGCGGTGCCCTCACTCCACGTAGAACACCGACCCCACCACCGCGAGCGCATCTTTCTCCATCGCCCCGGTGTCGTTGACGCCCTCGGCGCTGGTCTCGGTCTCGTTGGCGGCGTTCACCTGGAAGACGCCCATGCGGCCGCGCGAGAGGCGGCCGAGGCGCCCGTTGGACTGACGCGCGATCTGCTCGGCGCGCACCCGCGCGTCGCGGGCGGCCTCCGCGGTCAGCTCGATCTTGAGCTCGCCGAGGCGCGTGTAGAGGTACATCGGGTCGTACGACACGATCGCGAGCCCGTCGCTCATCAGCGCGGTGATGTCGCGCTGGGCCGCGGCCACCCGGTCGACGTCGCGCGTCTCGATGCGGATCGACTGCTGGAGCTCGTACGCGACGATGGTCTCCTCGATCTCCTGGCCGTTGGGCGCGTGCGGGTGGATCGCGCGCGTCGACACCGCCTGCACCTTCACCACGTCCTCCGGGAAGCCTCGCGCGACGAGCCACTGGCGGGCCCGCGGGACGTCGCGCGCCAGCGTCGCGTAGGCCTCCGCCCGCGTCGGGGCGCGCGCCGACACCTCGGCGACCCACACCGCGAGGTCGGAGCGGATGCGCCGGCGCGCGGAGCCCGTCGAAGAGATGGTGCGGTCCTGGTTCTTGATGCGGATCGACTCGACCACCGCGCGCGAGGCGATGGCCGTCGCGCCCACGAGCCCGAGCGCGAGCGCGGCGGCGGCGAAGAAGCGGGACGACGGCTCGTTCATGGGCCCGGAGGAGTATCTCCTTTCGCGCGCCGCGTCGATGGGTGCACCCTCCCCCCGCGATGAACACGCCCCCCCTCCCCCGCTGCCCCGCGCGCATGACGTCGCCCGCCTGGGGGCTCGCCCGCGGCGCCCTGCGCGACGGCCCCGACGTCCCGCGGCTCCCGCTGCCCGCGCTCCGCCACAAGCGCTGGATCTACGCCGGGGCGTTCGCGCGCGACCTCGTCGTCGGCGCCGCGGTGGTCGACCTCGGCTACGCGGCCAACGCCTTCGCGTACGTCGGCGCGCTCAACGGATCGCCCACCCGCGCGTGGGAGACGGTCGCGCTCCCGTGGCAGGTGGCAGTCGACCGGCGCTCGGCCCGCTGGCGCGCGGGGGCGCAGGAGCTCTCCATCCTGCTCCCCGAGGGCGGCGCCGCGGGGCACCTCCGCGCGTCGCTCCGTGCGAAGGGCGGGCCCGTCGACATCGACCTCGCGCTCACCGCGCCCTTCGCCGACGCGCCCGTCACCTGCGTCGCCCCCGCCCGCCCCAACGCCGTCGACCGCTGGAACCTCACCACCAAGGACAACACCCTCCGCGCGAAGGGCGACGTGCGCTGGGCCGGCGCCCGCATCGCGCTCGACGACGCGGCCATCACCGACGTCACCGACGCCTACCCCGCGCGCGACACCGTCTGGAACTGGGCGAGCTTCGCCGGCGCCGACGACCGCGGCCGCGCGGTGGGCCTCAACCTCTGCGCGCTCCACAACGACAGCGACCTCGCGCGCGAGAACGCCCTCTGGGTCGACGGAGAGCCCCATGCGCTCGGCGCGGTTCGCTTCGAGTTCGACCGCGCCGCGCGCGAGCGCAAGCCCTGGCGCATCACGGGCGACGGCGTCGACCTTCGCTTCACCCCGTCGGGCGCGCGCGGCGGCGACGAGAACCTCATCGTGGTGATGAGCCGCTTCACGCAACCCTACGGGCGCTTCGAAGGCACCGTGCGCGCGGGCGAAGAAGTCGTGCGCGTCGACGGCATTTCCGGCGTCGTCGAAGACCACGTCGCGCGCTGGTGACCGCCGCCACATTGACAAGCGCCGGGGCGACTCTCTAGAGTCCGCGTCCCGTGCGTCGCCTCATGCGGCGCGAACTGCTGACACCCGTCACGCACGCGCCGCACGGAGGCCCGACGAGAGCCATTCGCGCGGTTTTGTTGCGCGACACACCGTTCCCGGTCAGACACAGGCCGCGAACCGCGGAGGAACCGTTCCATGAGCGCCCGGCAGACCAAGTACCTGTTCACCACCGGCGGCGTCGTCTCGTCGATCGGCAAGGGGCTGGCCTCGGCCTCCATCGCCGCGCTCCTCGAGGCGCGCGGCCTGCGCGTCACGATGATGAAGCTCGACCCGTACATCAACGTCGACCCCGGCACGATGTCGCCGTACCAGCACGGCGAGGTGTACGTGACCGACGACGGCGCCGAGACCGACCTCGACCTCGGCCACTACGAGCGCTTCACCAGCGCCCGCCTCACCCGCGACAACAACCTCACCACCGGCAAGATCTACCAGTCGGTGATCTCCAAGGAGCGCCGCGGCGAGTACCTCGGCGCCACCGTCCAGGTGATCCCGCACATCACCGACGAGATCCGGTCGCGCATCGTCGACGCCACCCAGGGGGTCGACGTCGCGATCGTCGAGACGGGCGGCACCGTCGGCGACATCGAGTCGCTCCCCTTCCTCGAGGCCATCCGCCAGCTCAAGCTCTCCCTCGGCCCCACCAACGCGCTCTCGCTCCACGTCACGCTCGTGCCCTGGATCGGCGCCGCCGGCGAGCTCAAGACCAAGCCCACCCAGCACTCCGTCAAGGAGCTGCGCGAGATCGGCATCCAGCCCGACATCCTCATCTGCCGCACCGAGAAGCCCCTCTCGCGCTCGCTCAAGGAGAAGATCTCCCTCTTCTCCAACGTGCCCGCCGAGTGCGTCATCTCCGCGCCGGACGTCTCCTGCCTCTACGCCCTCCCGCAGACGCTCCACGACGAGAAGATCGACGAGATCATCTGCGAGAAGCTCAACATCTGGTCGCGCCTCCCCGACATGGCCCCGTGGACGCGCATCGTCGAGCGCTTCACCCGCCCCACCAAGGGCACCGCGCGCATCGCCGTCGTGGGCAAGTACGTCCACCTCCGCGACTCGTACAAGAGCCTCCACGAGGCCCTCGTCCACGGCGGCATCGCCAACGACGCCCGCGTCGACCTCCACTACGTCGACTCCGAGGCGATCGAGAAGGCCACCGACGACGAGCTCGCCCGCGTGCTCGGCGACTGCGACGCCATCCTCGTGCCCGGCGGCTTCGGCGAGCGCGGCACGGAGGGCAAGATCGCCGCGATCCGCTACGCCCGCGAGCGGGGCGTCCCCTTCTTCGGCATCTGCCTCGGGATGCAGCTCGCGGTGGTGGAGTACGCCCGCCACGTCGCGGGGATCGCGCGGGCCAACAGCGCGGAGTTCGACCGGGCCGCGCCCGCCGTCGTCGACCTGATGCCCGAGCAGCGCAACCTCCGCGACAAGGGGGCGACGATGCGCCTCGGGGCCTACCCCTGCGTGCTCGCGCCGGGCTCGGTGGCGGCGGAGGCCTACGGCGCCACGGAGATCTCCGAGCGCCACCGCCACCGCTACGAGGTGAACAACGAGTACCGCGACGCGCTCGAGGCCAAGGGCCTGGTGCTCTCGGGCACCTCGCCCGACAAGAAGCTCGTCGAGATGGTGGAGCTGCGCGACCACCCGTACTTCGTCGGCTGCCAGTTTCACCCCGAGCTCAAGTCCCGGCCGATGACGCCGCACCCGCTCTTCGTCCGCTTCGTCCGCGCCGCGCTCGACCGCGTCGCCGCCCGCAAGGGCGCCCGCGACGGCCGCGCCACCCCGCCCGTCTCCGCCCAGGCCTAGCGCCCCGCCCGTGTCCCCGGGCGCGCCCCCCTCCCCCGACGCCTTCGCCGCGCTGCGCGCCCGCGCCGTCGACCGCGCGCAGTGGGCGCTCTCCACGCAGCTCGTGACGCCCGCCGCGGCGGTGATGCGCACCGACGACTGGGGCGAGCGTCTCGCGCGGGCGGCCTACGACGAGCTCCACCCGGACGCGGCGCTGCCGGCGACGGCGACGTCGTTCGACCCCTACGTCCACGGGCACAGCTACAACGCCCGCAGCGACGACGCGTGGATCGCCGACGACGGGACGGGCGTGCTGCGCGCGGAGCACTGGTTCGGCGGGCTCCCGGGCGACGGCGTCGACGAGGTGTGGCACGTGCTGCCGGGCGGCGGGCGGCGGGTGGTGTTCGACGTGTGCACCGACAGCACGCAGAACGAGCTCGCCGTCACGCTCTCGGCCGACGACGACGCGACGCTCCGCGCGCTCGCCGAGCGGGTGGTGTTCCTGCTCCGCGCGTTCGGCTTCGCGGCCCCCGAGGAGCGCGCGCCCGACGCCACGCCGCGCCGGACGGACTACCGCAGCAGGCCGTAGGCGCGGGTCGGCTCGAGGTTTGCTATAAGTCTCCCGCGCACGGCGAAGGTGCCGCGGCGCGGAGGGATTCAGCACATGAAGGTCAAGACCCACACGAAAGCCGGCGGCCTCGGCGGACAACCCAACCACACCCTGCGCGTCCGCACCGGCGTCAAGGCCGGCGGCTACCGCCAACACACGCTGCGCGTCCGCACCGGCGTCAAGTCCGGCGGCGTGACCCAGCACACCCTCCGCGTCCGCACCGGCGTCAAGTCCGGCGGCGTGCTCCCCAACCACACCGCGCGCGTGCGCTGACGCGCCGCCCGATGCACGACCCCGACGAGGCCGCGTGGGACGAGGCCGCCGCCCGCCACGAGGAGGCCCTGGCGCTCGCGGCGGACGGAAGCATCGACGACGCCCACGCGGCCGCGGAGGAGGCCCTCGCGGGGCTCCGCGCGGCGCTCGGCGACGAGCACCCCGACGTCGGCAACGCGTACGACACCCTCGCGGAGATCCTCGTGGCGCAGGGTCGAACGAGCGAGGCCCTCGCCCTCTGGCCCCGCGCGCTCGCGGCCTTCGACGCCTGGCCCGGCGAGGAGATCGCGCGGCGGATGCGGCTCCCGGTGGCGCAGCACTTCGCGATGGCGCGCGCGCTCGCGTGCGACTTCGACGGGGCCCGCGCGCTGGTCGACGAGTGCATCGAGCAGGCCGCACAGCTCCACGGCCCCGCCCACCCCGAGGTCGCCGCCGGGTGGAACCTCCGCGGCGTCGTCGCGAAGTTCACCGGGCGCTATGACGAAGCGGAGGCGGCCTACGCGCAGGCGCTCGCGCGGCTCGGCGGCGAGGCCGACGCGCCCGCTTGGCTGCTCCACAACCTCGCCGGGCTCGCCTGCGCGCGGGGGGATTTCGCGCGCGCCGAGGCGACGGCCCGCGCGGCCCTGGCGAAGCGCGACGGCGACCCGCTGGGCGCGGCGTCCGACCGGGCGGGCCTCGCCGACGCGCTGGCGGGCCTCGGGCGGCCCCGCGAGGCTGCTGCCGCGTACCGGGAGGCGATCGACGCCTACGAGGCCGCGGGACGCGCGCAGCACCCCGAGGTGGCGTGCTTCCTCCAGAACCTCGCCGACGCGCTCGCCGACGCGGGCGACGGCGACGAGGCGGCCCGCTGCTACCGCGCGGCGATCGCGCGCAAGGAGGCGTGCTACGGCCCCGACCACCCGGAGGTCGGCGCCGCGCTGGCGAGTCTCGCGGGACTCCTCGCCGAGCAGGGCTCCCCGGAGGCCGCCCCCCTCGCCCGGCGCGCGGTCGCGATCGCGGCCTCGCTCGACGAGGGCCACCCGCTGCGCGCGGGGTGCGAGGCGGTCGCGCGGCGGTTGGCGGCGGGGGGCTGAGGCGTCGCGTCGGCGCCACGGCGTCGCGGGGGCGCAACGTGTCGGCCGGCCTTGGGCAACGTCACCACCACGCGCCGCAGCGTCACCACCACGCGGCGGACGCGTCTCCACCGACCGCGCGGGGCCTCCCCACCATGCGCGACAGGGTGCAGACCAGCCCCGAACGCGTGCAGACCACCCCAGCCCCACGTCCCCACCGGCCACCGACGCGTTGCAACCACCCACCGGGCGCGTCCCCACCACGCGCGACGTCGCGCCCACCACCGCGACGAACGTCCCCACCGACGCGGCAGCGCGCGCGCTCCGCCGGGTTCACACTCCCCCCGTCGCATCGACCGCTCTCCTTTCGCGCGAGGTGTCCCGATGGCCCGCACCATGCCCTCCGGCGTCCACGTCCAGATCTACCGCGACGCCGTCCCCGACGTCGCCTCCCTCGACGCCGCGCTCGACGCGCTCCGCGCCCTCGGCGTCGCCGGCATCGCCTGGCACGGAACCACCCACGAGCTCACCCCCGACGTCTTCGGCCCGCTCCACGAGAAGGCCGCCGCGCGGGGGATGATCTCCTTCGCCGCCTTCGGCCTCGGGCGCGGGGCCAACAAGTCGCCCGAGACCGCGGGCGAGCGCATCGCCGCCGTCGCGCGGACGCCCGGGTGCGCGGGCGTGGTGTTCGACGCGGAGCACCTCTGGGAGGACGCGCGCGACGACAAGGCCAAGGCCGCGGCGCTGATGACGGCCTTCCGCGAGGCCGCGCCCGACGCGCTCGCGGTCGACCAGCCGTGGCCCATCCCGACGAGCCACGGGTCGTTCCCGTGGGAGGCGTTCTACGCGCGCGTCGACGTGACGGCGCCGCAGGTATACTGCAACAACTGGCGGCAGCGGTGGGGCCGCGACGCCTACGAGCGCTTCGAAGCGTGGCACCTCGCATCATGGCGCTCGCTCGAAGAACGCATCGCGCGGGCGGGCCTCGCGATGCCGCCGAAGATCAACACGCGCCAGGGGTACCGGTGGTTCCTCGACGACTGCGTCACGATGCTCTGCCGCGAGCCCACCGTGATCGTCTGGTGCGAGCCGTACCCCGACCGCACGTTCCGCTTCGCGCTGGAGGCGGTGCGGGCGCTCGCGGGCCGCGGGTTCGCGGGGCCTGACGCGGTGCGGGCGTTCCAGGCGGACGCGCGGGCCGCGGGGGCGTACGGCGGCGCGGTCGACGGGCGCTTCGGGCGCGAGGCCGCGCGGGCGCTCGGGCTCGAGGTGCCGAGCGGGGTGCTGGTGTGAGGGCGGCGGCTCGACGCGAGGCGCGGGGGCGGTGAAGCGCGCGGCGCGCTACGGCACGCAGCGGTTGCCCGCGCAGCTCCCGGAGCAGCAGTCCGCGGTGGTGATGCAGCTCCCGCCGGTCGTGCGGCACGAGGTGGTTCGGCACGTGTTCGCGGAGCAGGCGAAGGAGCAGCAGTCGGCGTTGCCGGTGCACGATCCGCCCGCGGGCTGACACCGCGGCCCGTCGCACACCCCGCCCGTGCAGTCGCCCGCGCAGCAGTCCGCGTTGGTGGTGCAGCGCTGTCCGCCTGGACGGCAGGTCGGCGCGCGGCAGGTTCCGCCGAAGCACACGCCCGAGCAGCAGTAGATCGACCCGCCGCACCCGGTGCCCGTGGCGCCGCAGGCGTCCGCGCCGCAGACGCCGACGGCGCAGCGACCCGAGCAGCACTCCGCGTTTTGTGAGCACGAGGCCTGCGTCCCGCGGCAGACCCGGCACGCGCCGCCCTGGCACGAGAGCCCCGCGCAGCACTGGGCGCTGGTGGTGCAGGGGTCGCTGCTGACGCGGCAGAGCCCGCAGAGGCCCCCCTGGCAGATGAGCCCGGCGCAGCACGCGACGCCCGCGGCGCAGGTCTCGGCGCGGGCGCGGCAGACGGAGGTCGAGACGCACACCCGCGCGACGCACGCGAGGCCCGCGCAGCAGTCCGTGGTGGCGGAGCAGGGCCCGGCGCTCCCCTCGCACCGCGTCGGCGCGTCGACCGTGGCGACATCGGGCGGGGCATCCGGCGCCACGTCGTCGCGCGCGTCGGCGGCCGCGTCGAGGCCGACGTCGGGCGCGTCCGGGCCGACATCCGCAGGGACATCGAGGCCGACGTCGAACGCGTCGGGTCGGGCGTCTCCGGGCTGATCGGGCGTCGGCGCGACATCTGGCGGGCTGGTGTCGGGCGGGGCGTCGGGCGCTGCGATGCGGTCCGCGGGCGCGGCGTCGATGCTGACGGGGCGATCGATGGGGCCGGTGTCGTCGGGGCCGTCGACGATGGGCGCCGCGTCCGGGGAGACGTCCGCCGACGCGTCGATGACCGGGGCGTCGACCGCGGCGTCGACGACGTCGGGCGCGGCGTCGGCCGGGGCGTCCGGTGCTGTGTCGCGCGCGACGTCGAAGGGCTGCGCGTCGGAGGGCTGCACATCGGGCGCCGGTGGTTCGACGGACGACGACGGGCCACAAGCGGCGAGGAGGAGCAGGAGCAGCGTCAGGCGCGCGGAGGAGGAGGCCACCCGCAGGGGGATATGCCGTCCGCGGCGCAACGGGCAACTTCCGCGAAGTGATCGCGCGTGGCTACAGGCAGTCGAAGGCCGCGAGGAACGTCCGCCGGAGCGGCCCCCGCGGCGTCGTCGCGCCGCTCCAGTGGACGATCACGAAGCCCCCGCCCTCCGCCAACGACACGCCCGTCGCGGCCCCGCGCGGCGCCGCGTTCGGCACGGGGACCCGCGCGCGGGAACCCACCGAACCCGTCGTCGGGTCGACGCGGATCAGCTCCAGCTCGGCCGAGGCCGGCGCCCCGTCGTCGCCGTGCAACAACGCGACGAAGAGGCCCTGCGGGGTCGCGAGGGCGGCTGGCGGCGCGCTCGCGGCGCGGGCGACGGTGCCGAGCGCCACCGAGGTGACGGCCCCCGTGGCGAGGTCGACGCGCTCCAGGCGGTGGCCCCCCGTGCGCGTCGCCGACACCAGCGCGAGGGTGTTGCCGTCGGGCCAGACCGCGAGCGCCGGCGCGACCGGCTCGGCCGCGGGGTCATGGCGAAACCCCGCGACGCGACGTCGTCGCACCGCGCCCATGCGCGCGGCCTCCACCTCGCCGAGCTCGACGACGCCCCCCGACCGAACCGCGCTCGCGAAGAGGTACCGCCCCCCGTCGGGATGCGCGACGAGCCCGACCCCGGCCCCCGCGCGGGGCGTCTCGACGAGGGCGGGCCCGAGCGACTCGACGGCGCCCCCGAGGCGGTCGGTGCGGGCCAGCCAGACCTCCGGGAGGTTCGTCCGCCCGCGGATCTCCGTGGCCAGGAGCATCGTGTCGCCGGCGCCCGCGAGCCCCGCGCAGCCGGTGGCCCCCACGAACGCCCTGCTCTCGGGGAGGCGCTCGTAGCCGCCACGGAAGCGAACGACCTCCGCGGCCATGCCGCCGGTGCTCGGCCACTGGCAGAGCGCGAGCTCGTCGCCACGCGCGATCGTGGGCGCCGCGCCGAGCGCGCTGAAGAGGACCCTCGGCGCGACCATCACCCGGAAGCCCGCCCCCGGCGTGTACCCGAACCGCATCGCGCGCGTCTGCGAGAAGGTGTCGTCCTCCTCGGCCTGGAGGGTGGCGACCGCGTCGAAGAGCCCGTCGCGAGACACCACGCGCGGGCCGAGCCAGGGGCCCTTGTCGCCGCCCTCGTGGGCGATCGCAGGGAAGGGCCCGTCGAGCAGCCGCAGCGAGCACCCCACCTTGGGCACGTCGGGCTCGGCGACGTCCGGCAACGCGACGTCGGGCACGGTGACATCGGGCACGAGCGCATCGGACACGGACACGTCGAACACGAACGCATCGGGCACGGATGCGTCTGTTCCCGAAGGGTCCCACAGGCCCGAGCGGGCACCGCAGGCGCCGAGGAGGAGCGCCGTCAGCAGCGAGGAGGCACCGCGTCGATCCATCGCGGACGACGAGACCGCCGCCGGGCATCTCTGTCAATGGCAGGGCCGCGCGCGTGGGATGCGGAGTGGGTTTCGTCTCACGGTGCGGGTGTGCTCGCTTCGCCTCCATCCCCGCTCGCCGAGCCTCGCGGCCTCCATCCCCCGCTCGCCGAGCCTCGCGCGTTGACCCCTTCCCCCGGCGCCGGGCGCCAGGGGAAGGGGCACTGTCGCGACTGGAACGCGCCGGCGTCTGGTGCTCGTGGCGTCTCGGCGTCTGGTCCGCGTAGCGTGTCGATGGCCTGGCGTCGGCGCGTCCCGGTCGCGACAGTGCCCCTTCCCCTGGCGCCCGGCGCCGGGGGAAGGGGTCAACGCGCGAGGCTCGGCGAGCGGGGGATGGAGGCCGCGAGGCTCAGCGAGCGGGGATGGAGGCGAAGCGAGCGCACCCACACCGCGAGACCAGACCCGCTCCGAACCCCAGCAGCGCGCCACCGCGGGCTGCGGGCGGCTACCGCTGCGCGGTGAAGAGGTGACCGACGCCGAGCTGGCCGTCGGAGAACGCGCCCCAGCAGCGCACCGTGCCGTCCGTCCGCAGCGCGCACGCGTGCTCGGCGCCCGCCGCGATCGCGGCGACGTCCGTCAGCCCGGGAACCGCCGCGGGTGTGTGGCGCCCCACCGCGGACGGGGCCGCGCCGAGCTGGCTGGCGTAGTTGCTCCCCCAGCACCACACCGTGCGGTCGGCGCGGAGCGCGCAGGTGAAGTCGTCGCCCGCGACCACCGACTGCACGTCGGCGAGGGAGCCGACGCGCGCGGCGCGCGGGAGCGTGAAGACGGCGCCCGGGTCCGCGCCGCACTGGCCGTTGCCGTTGTTGCCCCAGCACCACACCGAGCCGTCGTCGCGGCGCGCGCAGGCGTGGTCTTCGCCCGCGGCGAGCTGGACCACCCCCGTCAGCCCCGCGACCGCGACGGCGCGCGCCTGCGCGGTGGTGGTTCCGTCGCCGAGCGCGCCGGTGCGGTTGGCGCCCCAGCAGACCGCCGTCCGGTCGCGCAGCGCGGCGCAGGTGAAGTACCGCCCGCCGGCGACGGACGCGCCCATCGCGAGGCCCACCACGGGGCCCTCAGGCGTTGCGTGGCGCGCACTGTCGGCGGCGCCGGTGCCGAGGTCGCCGTCGAGGTTGCGACCCCAGCAGCGAACGGTTCCGTCCGTGAGCGCGGCGCACGAGCGAAACTCGCCGAGCGCGAGGTCGACGACCCCGCCGAGCCCCGCGACCTCGAGGGGGACGTGACTGGTCTCGGTGCGGCCGTTCCCGAGGGAGCCGAAGGAGCCCCAGCCCCAGCAGCGGGCGCTCCCGTCGCGCAGGCGGGCGCAGGTGTGGCGGGGGCTCACGGCGAGGGACGCGACCCCGGTGAGGCCCGCGACGGGGACGGGGACGAAGCACCCGTTGGGGTTCTGGCTCGGGCGCGGCTCGCCGAGGGCGCCGGCGCCCCAACAGCGGGCCGTCCCGTCGGCGAGCTGGACGCAGGTGCGGTTGCCGCCCGCGGCGAGCGCGACGACGCCGCGGAGGTCGCCCACGGGCTGCGGCGTCGCGAAGCCGCGGAGGGCGCCGTTGCCGAACTGCCCGCTGCCCGCCGCGCCCCAGCACACCGCCGCGCCCGCGTAGGTGACCGCGCAGGTGAAGTTGCGCGCGGCCGCAACGGAGAGAACCGGCGGGAGGCCCCGCGCGGCGGTCGGCGTGTTCCAGCCGGCGTAGTAGCCCGACTCCCCGTCGCCGATGGCGCCCGTCTGGTTGTCGCCCCAGCAGAACACGGCGTCGTCGACGGTGGTCGCGCAGCCGTGCTGGAGGCCCGCGGAGATCGTGCGGATGCGCGCCGCGAGGACCACGGGTGCGGCGGTCGCGCGGCGCGGGAGGGCCGCGGGATTGCCGAGCTGGCCGGCGCCGTTGCTGCCCCAGCAGAGGGCCACCCCATCCGTGCGGAGCGCGCACGCGTGGGCGCCGCCGACGGCGACCTCGACAGCGTCGGCGACGCCGGGGACGGCGGTCGGCGTCGCGCGCGCGTCGGTGGTGCCGAGACCGAGCTGCGCGTCGGCGTTGTCGCCCCAGCAGCGGACCGATCCGTCGGCGAGGGCCGCGCAGGTGGTGTTGTTGCCCGCGGCCACGCGGCGGGCGGTGGAGACCCCGACGGCGGCGACCGGCGCGGCCCGCAGCGTCGTCGACCCGTCGCCGAGCTGCCCCTGCGCATTGCCGCCCCAGCACTGCACCGCGCCGTTGGCGAGGACCGCGCATGTGTGCGCCGCGCCACACGCGATGCTCACCGCGCCGGAGAGGCCGGCCACGCGGACGGCGTTGCGCTCGGTCGCCCCCGAGCGGCCGCTCCCCACCTGCCGGGAGCCGTTGGCCCCCCAGCACCACACCGACCCGTCGGTGACGCGCGCGCAGACGTGGGACGCGCCGGCGGCGAGCTCCTCCACCCCCGCGAGCCCGAGCACGGTCGTCGGGCGGTCGCGCGAGGTGCCGGGGCCGGAGGTGCCGTCGCCGATCTGGCCGAGCGCGTTGTCGCCCCAGCACGCCGCCGTCCCGTCGCCGTAGCGAGCGCACGCGAAGGCGTTGCCCGCGACGACCTGGAGCACGCACGCGGGGCCGACGCAGCGCGGCGGCGGCGGGGGGCGGTCGACGGGGACGTCGACGGGGACGGCGGCGTCGGCGCGGTCGGGCGCGGCGTCGGGGGCGTCGGTGACTTCGGGGCGATCGGGTTCTGCGTCGGGCGCGACGTCGGGGGTGACGTCGGGGGCGGCGTCGGGGGCGACGTCGAGCGCGTCGGTGACGTCGGGGCGATCGGGCGCGATGTCGAGGGCGACGTCGAGCGCGGTGTCGGCGGCGTCGTCGGGCGCAGCGTCGGGCGCGGAGTCGCGCGCGGCGTCAGGGGCGACGTCGTCGGGGGCGGCGGCTTCGGGTGCGTCGGTCGCGTCGGCGAGAGGGAGGTCGTCCTTCGCGCGGTCGTCCATCACGTCGGCGGCCGCGTCGTCGACGGTGCGGGGCGGAGGATCGCTCGCGCAGGCCGCGGTCAAGGCGATGAGAACGAGCACGGGAGCAGGGCGCTTCATGACGGTCGAGGAGCTCCGTGGAGGAAGGTGGTGCGCAGGGCCGCTCCGCCGGGTGGGGACGCATCGTCGCCACGTGGTCACGGGGATGGCACTGGCGTTGTACGCGGGGTGACGGCGCGATCTCGCCCCGCCAGGCTGCGGGCAGCGCGGCGAGCGCAGACGGACGCAACGTGGTGCCCGTTGCGGGGCTTGACGTGACGCAGGATTGGAGGACCAATCCCTCGGAGACCATCCCCGACCGCGGGTCTACCGAGCGATGCACCTCCAGAGAATCATCATCGAGAACGTCCGGTGCTTCCCGCGCGCCGAGCTGACGTTTCAACCCTGCGGCTGGCACGTCTTCGCAGGCCGCAACGGGAGCGGCAAGTCCACCCTCCTGCACGCGATCACGGCCGCGTTCGAACACGACGCGGAGGCGAACCCCCACGACTGGATTCGCTGGGCGAGCGCCTCGGCGAGGATCTCGCCGCGCATCGCCGTGGACGCCGAGGACGACCGCTTCGCCCCCTTCGTCCCGGAGTCGAACCGCGACCCGAGCGCCGCCGCCGCCATCCAGGCCGCGATCCGCGGGCTGAGCGAGCGCGGAGGCGCGATCGGCTACGGGACGTACCTCGGCCACGACTCGCGCTACTTCTCCCAGCACGCCGACGAGACGGAGTACGGGCTGGAGCTCATCGACCAGGGACTCAACCCGCGGCCCGCGGGGAGCGGCTGGTTCTTCGCCGCCTACGGCGTCTCGCGGAGCCTCGTGCGCTCGGAGGGGGACGACTGGGGCCGCCGGCGCTCCGCCCTCGAGCAGGGTGAGCTCCGCGCCGCGGCGCTCGGCGACGCCGTCAAGCGATTGCAGGAGCTGGACTACCGACGCCTCGCAAGCGCCCCGGGCACGCCGGAGCACGAGTCGGTGACGCGGGTCACGGACGGCGCGACGGCGCTCCTCAACGACCTGCTCCGGGAGCGCGGGATCGCGATCAGCGGGGTCGCGCCGGAGGGGATCCGCGTCCGCGTGGACGGCCACGAGCGCTCGCTCCAGCAGATGTCGGACGGGGTGAAGGTCACGACGGCGCTCGTCCTCGACCTCTACCTCCGCATGTGCGCCGCCTACGGCGACCGGCTCCGCGTCGAGCCGCGGGAGGTCGCGCCCGGCCGCCACCGCACGGTCGTCGGCAACTCCGGCGTGGTGCTCATCGACGAGGTCGAGCTCCACCTCCACCCGTCGTGGCAGCGCGACATCGGCCTCTGGCTGGTCGACCACTTCCCGCGCGTGCAGTTCATCATCACGACGCACAGCCCCTTCGTCGCGCAGGCGGCCTCGCCGGGGTGCCTCTACCGCATGTCCGCGCCGGGCGACGAGCGCGGCGTGGGGCCCGTCGACCCGCCCACCTACGCGCGCGTGGTCAACGGCACGATCGACGACGCCATCCTGAGCGACCTCTTCGGCGTCGAGCACCTCTACTCCCGGCGCGGGGAGCAGCTCCGCCAGGAGATCGCGGAGCTCGAGGTGCTCGCCATCCGCCGGACGATCGACGCGGCCCAGCGGAGGCTCCTCGACGAGAAGCTCGCGCTGCTCCCCCGCGACGACCTCTCGACGCTCGACCGCTCCCGCCGGGTGCTGGAGAAGCTGTAGCGTGCGCCGGATCCGCCGGCTGCCGCTGGCGCAGGACGCGCTCGCTGCCCTCGACGCGCTCGCCCGTCAGGTGCGACGCAAGCGCTCCCACCGCGGCAGGGTCGGGGAGGCGCGCAGGCTGTGGGAGGCTCAGCGCGACGTCGTGGACGTCGTGCGCCGGAGGCTCGAGGCGATGCTCGACGACTTGCGGTGCATGTACTGCGAGTACAACGAGGGGACCGACGTCGAGCACTTCTGGCCCAAGGGCACCTTCCCCGAGCGGGCCTTCGCCTGGGAGAACCACCTCCTGGCGTGCAGCGCCTGCAACAGCAACCACAAGCGCACCCGCTTCCCGATGGACGGCGACGCGCCGCTCCTGCTCGACCCGACCGACGGGGTCACCGACCCGCTCGACCACATGCAGCTCGCGCCGATCACCGGCCGCTACGTCGCCGTGACCCGGCGCGGCGAGGAGAGCGTCGACGTGTTCGGCCTGCAGCGCGATTTCCTCGTCGAGCGCCGGCGGCGCGCGTTCGAGCGGCTCCTGTCGGACATCGACCTGTGGGTGCGGGCTCGAACCGCGGGCGACGGCGCGCGCGGAGTACGTGCTGGGGCTCCTCCGCGGTCAGCCGCACGTCAGCGTCCTCCGAGACTTCGTCCGCCTCGTCGATCACGGCGGCGCGGCATCGGTCGCACACGACCTGCGCCGCGCGGGGCGTGACCACGCGGCCGACGACCTGGAGGCGTGTGTCATCCACCTCGCGAACCACCCGGAGATCCGCGCCTGGTGTGACGCGCTGTGACCGCGCCCGCCGGGCGAGCGGAGCGTTGCCGGCGTAGGCGGCCGCGTGCGATCCTCCGCGGCTCGGAGCACACACGATGGGGCGGCGGAGCGCGACGGAGACGGTGGCGGGGATCTTCCAGCGCTTCCTCGAGCGCCCCGCGTGGGCGCAGCAGGCGCTCGCCGACGCGCTCGGGGTGACGCCGAAGACGCTCCGCCGCTGCCTCGACGAGCTCGCCAACGAGGGCCTCCCGCTGCGCCGCGAGGGCGACGGCGCGCGGGTGACGTGGCGCATGGCGGAGGGGTGGTTCCCGGGCTCGGTGCGGTGGACGGCGCGGGAGGTGGCGGGGCTCCTGCCGGCGCTGCTCCAGGCGCCGCCCGGGGAGGCGCGCGACGCGGCGATCGAGCGCATCCTGCGGGTGGTTCCGCGCGAGCGGGTGCCGCCGCGGGCCCGCGACGCGGTGGAGCCGGCGCCGCGGTCGACGGCGGAGCGCACGCACGAGGCCCTGGTGGTCGAGGCCGCGATGCGGCGGGAGTGCCTCTTCCTGCGGTACTTCAGCGCGAACCGCGGGGCGCTGTCGGCGCGGGTGGTGTCGGTGCAGCGGGTGATGGCCGGCGCCCCCGTGCGGCTGGTGGTGTGGTGCCATGAGCGCCAGGAGCTGCTCTGGTTCGTGCTGGAGAACGTCCGCGCGGCGCGGGTCGACCGGGCCGAGCGCTTCCACGAGGCCGACCCCGCGGAGGTCGACCGCTTCGTCCGCGAGAGCGTGAACGGCTTCCGTCAGATGCGCCCGGTGGCGTGCGTCTTCTCCGTGCGCGACCCGGAGGCTCGGTGGGCCCGGAACAACCTCCCCGCCGCGCCGAAGGGCGCCTACACGGTGGAAGCACGAGACGACGGCAGCATCCGGGTGACGATCGAGACGGCGGGGGTGGTCCCGCTGGCCCGCTGGCTGGTGGGCCTCGGGGCGGCGGGGCGGGCCGAGAGCCCCGAGCTCGCCGCGCTGGTGGAGGAGCTCGCCCGCGGCGCGCTGCGGGGGTGAGTTCGTATCGAGCGGGCCGAATAGCGCCCGGTGGGGGCCATAGGCTCCGGGGAGACCGACGATGACCGACGACGACAACGACCTGACGGCCGTGACCCCGCGCGTGGAGGTGGGCTTCCCCCTCGCCGGCGACACCGTGCCCCTCGACCACGGCTACGCCCTCTACAGCGCCATGAGCCGCGTGCTCGGCCCCGAGCTCCACGGCGCGGCCTGGCTCTCGGTGCTCCCCGTCCGCGGGCTCGCCCGTGGCGACGGGACGCTCGCCCTCCAGCGCCACAACACCGCCCTCCGGCTGCGCATCGAGCCCGCCCGCCTCCCGACGGTGCTCCCGCTCGCCGGGAAGACGCTGGAGGTCGACGGGCACCGGGTGCTCGTGGGCACCTCGCGGGTGTTCGCGCTGGAGCCGCACCCCGCGCTCCACGCGCGGATGGTGGTGATCAAGAAGTTCATGGAGGAGGGGCCCTTCAGGGAGGCCGTGGCGCGGCAGCTCGACGCGCGCGGGGTGAAGGCCACCATCGAGCTGGAGCGGCGACGCGTGCTGCGCATCGCGGGCGACACCGTGGTGGGCTTCGGCGTGACGCTGCGGGGGCTCAGCGAGGCCGACTCGCTCACGGTGCAGTACGCGGGGGTCGGCGGGCGCCAGCGCTTCGGCTGCGGGGTGTTCACGCCCGCGCGGAGGGAGACGTGAGCGGAGGGTTCAAGCGGCTGCTGGCGAAGTCCACCAGCAACGATGCGGCACCCCGCCACGGCGAGACCCTGCCCGGCCACGCGGCGGCGGTGTGCCTCGCGGCGGAGACGCTCCTCAACGTATGTGGGGCGCGCGCGACCGAACAGGCAGGCTTCGACAGCGACGACGAGAAGCGCTGGTTTCACACGATCGTGCGAGGCGGAGCCTTCCTCCATGACCTCGGGAAGGCAGGCGAGCCCTTCCAACGGATGGTGCGGGCGAAGGGGCCATCCCCGCAGTTGATTCGGCACGAGGCGCTCAGCGCGATCCTCGCGCTCGACCACCCGGTGCTGAACGGGTGGCTACGCAGCGCACCGTTGTTCTCCGGCGCTGACGCCTGGCTCGTCGAGGCGTGCGCGTTCGCGGCGGCGGGGCACCACCTGAAGTTTCACGGGGAGGCCACGAGCGACCAGTCCGCACGAGGGCCGCTGCGCTTCGTCGGCGCTGGCGACCGCGCCACCGTGTACCTCGCCCACCCGGACTTTCAGGCGACGCTCTCCCTCGGCACGAAGATCGGCCTCGGGACGCCGCCGAAGGTCCAAGATGTCATCTGGCGGTCGCTCGACCCGATCGACGACCCCGACGAGGTGTTGCAGGGCGCGCTCTTCGACGCGGATCGGGGGCTCCTCGCCGCGCAGGGCCGCGGCGCTCGATGGTGGGCGCAACGATCGGGGCGGGAGCGACGCGTGTTCGCCCTCGCGAAGGCGTGGGTGGTCGCGGCGGACGTGCTGGGGTCGGCGTTGCCGAAGGAGAAGGTCTCCATCCACAAGTGGGTGACCGAGGCGATGTCCGCCGAGCCCTCGGCCGAAGACCTCGCGGCGGTCGTGACCGATCGCCTCGCGGGCAAGGCGCTCCGCCCCTTCCAACGGGCGATGGCGAGCACCGACAGCGCGGTCACGCTCGTCGAAGCGGGCTGCGGCACCGGGAAGACCGCGGGCGCGTACCAGTGGGCGGCGGAGCGGGGCCGGCGAGGTAGCGGGGGCAAGCTCTTCTTCGCGTACCCAACGACGGGGACGGCCACCGAGGGCTTCCGCGGCTACGTCGCCGGGGGCTCGCACGTGGAGGCGAGGCTCGTTCACAGCCGGGCGTCCGTCGACCTCGACGACCTGCTCGCGACGGGCGAGCTCGGGCCGAACGAAAAGGCCATGCGCTCGGAGGCGCTCGAGCACCTGCGCTCCGAGGTGATCGTGTGCACGGTCGACACCGTGCTCGGCCTCATCCAGAACCAGCGGAAGGGCCTCTTCCTCTCGCCCGCGATCAGCACCGGGCGCTTCGTGTTCGACGAGGTGCACGCCTACGACGACCGGATGTTCGCGGCGCTGCTGGACTTCCTGCGCACCTTCCCGAAGGCCCCCGTCCTGCTGATGTCGGCGTCGGTCCCGGCGGGGCGACGGGCCGCGCTCGAAGCCGTCGTGGGCCCGCTCCCCGTCGTCGAGCGGCCGGCCGACGTCGAAGCGGTCCCCCGCTACGAGATCGCGGGGGTTCGACCGAGCGAGGAGGTGTGGCGCGCGGTGGAGGAGTGCGTCGCGCACGGCGGCAAGGTCTTGTGGGTGTCGAACACCGTGGCGCGCGCCGTCAAGGCCGGCCAGGACGCGGAGGCGAAGGGCTTCCCGGTCGCCTGCTACCACTCGCGCTTCACCTACCAGGACCGCGTGCAACGACACCGCGCCGTGGTAGGCGCGTTCGAGGCCCAGGCACCTTGCGTCGCGGTCACGACGCAGGTGGCGGAGATGTCGCTCGACCTCTCCGCCGATCTCCTCGTCACCGACCTCGGCCCCGTGCCGTCGCTCGTCCAACGGCTCGGGCGCCTCAACCGCCGTGCCTCCCCGGCGGAGCCCGGCACACCGCGGCGGGCGCTCGCCCTCACACCGGAGTCGCCGGCCCCGTACAGCGCGCAGGATATAGCGCTCGGCCGCGCCTTCTGGGAAGCGGCCTCCGCAGGCGGTGTGCTCGACCAGCGGGCCATCAACGAGCTGATGCACCGGACGCTCGGGCATGAAGGGTGGCCCCCGCCGGGCGAAGAGCCTGCCGTGTCGGCCTGGCTCGCGGGCGGGTTCGAATCGCGTGCGGACGACCTGCGCGACGCGGAGAGCACCGTCGCCGTGCTCCATGCGTCGCACGTGCCCGCGGTGCAGGCTGCGGCCGGGAAGGGCTCGAGCGCGCTCCGCGAGGCGTTGATTCGCAACGAGGTGCCTCTCAGCGCGAGGCCGTGCGTGTGGGGCTGGCAGACGCTGCCCGAGGCGCGCTTCCACCCCATCGCGCCGGTGAGCGAGGTCTCCTACGACCCGAAATGGGGCGCTCAGTGGGTGAAGAACGGGAAGGGAACGAGCGATGGGTGAGCTCACGGTCGATCTGCACGCCCCCGGGATGACGCCGCTGCACCGGGCGGGCGCCGCGGGGCTCTACATGACGGTGCGGGCCCTGCAACGCCGCAAGGTCGCGGTGCCCGGCCTGGCCGCCTGGGAGTCGACGCCGCACAAGGTGACGCTCCGCTGGGAGGGGGCGGCCGCGGACTTCTTCGAGGGCCTCGTGCGCGCGGCCTACGGGATCGACGACGACGGGCTCGTCGAGTTCGCCGCGATCGACAGGTCGCGCGCGAGCTTCGAGGCCCTCTGGATCGCCCACGAAGGGATGTTCGGCACGTTCTGCCAGTTCGGGCCCAACAACGCGCTGGGCGAGCGACGCACGAAGGTGGTGACGGTCGACGGGCAGCACCCACAGCACTTCGAGTACAAGCCCGTCCTCGCCGGGCAGGCGAAGAGCTACCCCCACCGCGACAAGGGCGGGGCCCTGATCGGGTCCGCGATCGACGCGGGCCGCGACGTCGGCCTGGTGGGCTGGCTCTTCCCCGGCGCGGTCGTGCGGCACGTGGCCTTCGGGGAGGCGACGGCGATGGACGAGTCGCCCGCGCGGGCGCTCGCGCTGGTGTTCGCGCCCGTGGGGTGCTTCTTCTACAAGCTCCAGTCGCGGAGCCTGCCGCGGAAGGCGCGGGCCGCCATCGTGGTGCCGGAGTTCGACGACCTGGAGGCGTACGCGATGGCGCGCGACGGGCAGGCGACGAAGGTGCGCACCGGCGAGGTCGTCGTGACGGGCGCGGGGCACGCGGCGCTCGAGCTCCTCGCGTCGCTCGCCTCGCGGAACCTTCTCCGGGAGCACCGACTCCCGCGGCTCACGGTGACCATGCTCGGCATCGTCACCTGGAACGAGAAGCAGAAGAGCCGCACGGGGCGCATCGAGGTGGAGCTCAAGTCGGACCGCGCCCTGCGGGACTACCAGCGCCTCCGCGCCGTCCTGGGCGAGCAGAAGGTGGTGCAGCGGAAGGACGGCGGGACCTTCCTGTCGCTCTCCCCCTCGCTCGAACTCTTCACCGAGAACATCGTGGCGGCGAGGCCCTTCTTCGCGGGCTTCGCGGGACTCATGGCGAACAACGACGTCCGCGCGGCGCTCGCGGCGGACCGGAAAGGACTCAACATGGCTGTGTCGAGAGGGACAGGGTTGCTCGACGACGAGGCGCAGCAGGCCTTCGTCGAGGCGTGCCACGAGGCGCTCCGCCGGAGCTACCGCATCGCCGGGGAGCGGGCGAGCGGCGAGCAGGTGGACGTGAACGCGCGGCTGGCGAAGGAGTACGACCGCTGGCGCTACGCCTTCGCGAAGGCGAAGAACGCCGACGCCTTCCGCGAGGCGATCACGGACTTCTGGTCGCGCGGGGGCGCCAACGGGCCGTTGCAGGGGCAGTGGCGGGCGATGCTCCCGCTGCTGTCGGGCCCGGGGTGGCGGCTCGCGCGCGACCTCGCGCTCCTGGCGCTCGCCAGCTACGCGCGCGCCGACCAGCCCGCCGCCTCCGACGCACACGTTCAGGACGAGAAGGAGAACCAGGAATGAGCACGCATCTGTTCGGCGCCGTCGTCACCAGCTACGGCACCGCCGCGAACAACCGCGGCGAGAACGAGGGCAACGTCACCACCCTGCAGAAGCTCCTCTGGCGGGGCGAGGTGCACACGACCGTGTCCGCCGAGGCCATCCGGTGGGCGGTGCGGTACTTCTGGCAGCGCAAGGCGGAGCTCGGCGACGCCCGCCTGACGACCAACCGCCGCTGGGACGAGGTGCGGGAGGACAACGTGATGCGGGACCCGACGTGGGCCGCCTGGAAGGCCGACAAGGTCGACGCCGCGGCGACCTACATCGACGACGACGTCCTCGGCTTCATGCTCGCGGAGGGGGCCAAGGAAGAGGTCGACGCCGCCCCCGGCGACGGCAAGAGGAAGAAGGGCGCGAAGCCCGCGAAGGGCACCATCTCCAAGCGGCGCGGCGCGCTGGAGGTCACCCGCGCGGTGAGCACCTCGCCCTTCGCGGGCGACCTCACCTTCAACGCGAAGAGCGGCACGAAGGGGAGCACGTCGCTCTACTCCACGGAGGTGCACGCGACGCGGTACCAGTACGGCTTCGCGATCACGCCCGCCCGCCTCGCGGTGCCGGCGCGGGTGTACGACGTGCTCGACGCGGTGGTGGGCCTCGGCGAGGTCGCGGGCAACCACTCGCGTTTCCTCTACGACTTCGCCCCGGAGTCGGTCGTCTTCCGTGTGACCGACGACATGGCGCCGCGGCTGCTCTACTGCTTCCAGGAGCGCGACGGCGCCGTCGACCTGCCCGACCTGGTGCGGCGGGTCGAGGGGGGCGACATCAAGCCCGGGGAGCTGGTGATCGGCGGCGCCGTGTCGACGAGCGAAGGCGCGCTCGCGCTGAAGAAGGCCGGGGTCGAGGTCGTGGGCGGCGTGCGGGCGGCGGCCGAGGAGGTGCACAAGCGGCTCCGCGCGCGGCCCGACCTCGCGGCGCTCGCCGGGGCGAAGACATGACCGTGCTGGCGCTGCGGGTCGAGGCGCCGATCGTCTCCTTCCGAAACCCCTACGCGCGGGAGTTCGCGGAGACGTTCCGGGTGCCCCCGCCGTCGACGGTCTACGGGATGCTCCTCTCGATGGTCGGCGAGGAGCGTCGCGCGCGGCACGCCGGCGTGCGGCTCGCCATCGCGACGTTCACCGAGCCCGAGGTGAGCGTCGTCCTGCGGACGGTCTGGCGCGTCAAGGACCTCTCGACCGGCCCCGGGGTCGGCGAGAACCGCCGCATGGACTTCCAGCAGCTCCTCACGGGGGTGCACTTCGCGGTGTGGGTCGACTCGTCGGGCGAGGCCGCGCCGGGGCCCCCGCTCGCGGAACGCCTCGCGGTCGCCCTGCGCGCCCCCGAGGAGATCACCCGCTTCGGCGCGCTGTCGCTCGGCGAGAGCCGCGACCTCGTGGACGCCGTCACGACGCTCGAAGCCGGCGCGCCGCGCGAGGGCGTCTGGCTGATCCCCGAGCCGGGCGGCAACCTCTCGCTGCCGGTGTGGCCCGACCACGTCGCCGGAGCCGGGACCCGTTGGGCGTCCTTCCGCGCCACGAAGGGGCCGGTCGGAGGGGACGTGCCACGGGGGCACTTCGTCGAGATCGCCCCCCCGGCCTGAAGCCCCTCCCCTGCCCCATCGCCTCGATGCCTGCGGGCGTTGCGCGCCGGTGCTTCCCGGCGCGCGGAGGAGGAGCACCATGTCTGCTGACAACGAGCGCGCCGAGGGCCACGACCCCCTCGTGCGCGTCGGGGCCCTGCACGCCCTGGGGTACTGCGAGCGGCTGTTCTACCTGGAGGAGGTGGAGGAGATCCGCGTGGCCGACGCGGCGGTGTACGCCGGCCGCGCGCTCCACGCGGAGATCGAGAAGGAGGAGGGCGACCTCGTCGAGCGCTTCACCCTCGCCTCGCCCGCGCTCGGGCTGCGCGGGCAGCTCGACGCCATCCGCCGGCGCGACGGGCGCTGGATCCCCTACGAGCACAAGAAGGGACGCGCCGCCCGCGACGACAAGAAGAAGCCCGCCCCCTGGCCCAGCGACCGCCTCCAGGTCGCAGCCTACGCGATGCTGCTGGAGGAGCAGTGCGGCGAGGCCGTCGAGGAGGCCCGCGTCCGGTACCACCAGGACGGGGTGACCGTGCGCGTCCCCATCGACGAGGCCGCCCGCGCCGACGTCCGCGCGGCGGTGGCGCGGGCCCGCGAGCTCCGCGCGACGGTCGAGCGGCCGCCCGTCACCGCCAACGAGCGGCTCTGCGTCCGCTGCTCCCTCGCCCCCGTCTGCCTCCCCGAAGAGGAACGCCTCGCCCGCGACCCCGCCTGGCAGCCCATCAAGCTCTCGGTGGTCGACGACGAGCGGCGGGTGGTCCACGTGATGACCTACGGCCAGCGCGTCGGGCGCGCGGGCGACGAGCTCGCCGTCACCCCGCGGGAGGGCGACGTGGTGAAGCTCCCCGTCCACGAGGTGGGGCACGTGGTGCTCCACGGCGGCGCCCAGATCACCTCGCAGGCCCTCCACCACTGCGTCGAGAACGACGTCACGTCTCGTGGGTCACCGGCGGCGGGCGCTGGGTGGGGACGGTGGCCTCGACCGGCTCGCACGTGCAGCGGCGCGTGCGTCAGTACAAGGCCCTCGCGGGCGACGAGACGCGCCTCGCCCTCGCGCGGCGGCTGGTGGTGGCGAAGGTGGAGGGCCAGCTCCGCTTCGTGCTGCGCGCCACCCGCGGCGAGGCGGAGGCCGCGCGGCGCGAGCGCGTCGCGGAGGCCGTGGAGGCGATGCGCCGGTGCCTCCGCGGCGCGAGCCACGCGTCGGACGTCGACGAGCTCCTCGGGCACGAGGGCGAGGCGGCCGCGCGCTACTTCTCGGCCTGGGAGGCGCTGGTGGGCCCCGAGGTCGACCCGCGGCTCCGCTTCGTCGGCCGCACCCGCCGCCCGCCGAAGGACAGGGTGAGCGCGCTGCTGGGCTTCGGCTACGCGCTCCTGCTCAACGAGGTGGTGGCGGCGATCCGGTCGGTGGGGCTCGAGCCCGCGCTCGGCCTCTACCACACGCCCCGGTCGAGCGCGCCGCCGCTGGCGCTCGACCTGATGGAGCTGTTCCGCGTGCCGCTGGTGGACATGCCGGTGGTGGCGGCGATCAACCGCGGGCAGTGGGACGCCGACGCGGACTTCGTCGAGACGGGCGCGAAGGTGTGGCTCTCGGAGGCGGGGCGGCGGAAGTTCATCGAGGTGTTCGAGCGGCGCAAGGGGGAGGAGTGGAAGCACTCGGCGGTGGGCTACTCGCTCTCCTACGGCCGCATGATCGAGCTCGAGGCCCGCCTCCTCGAGAAGGAGTGGAGCGGCTCGCCGGGGCTCTTCGCCACCTTCCGGCTGCGGTGAGGGGAGGGCCGCGACCGTGAGCGAATCGAAGCTGCACTGGCTGGTGATCTACGACATCCGCGACCCCGCCCGCTGGCGCAAGGTGTACAAGCTCCTGCGCGGGTACGGGCAGCGGATCCAGTACTCGGTGTTCCGCTGCGGGCTGACGCTGCGCGAGCACGAGAAGCTGCGCTGGGAGCTGGAGAAGCGGCTCGACGCGGAGGACGGCATCCTCTTCGTGGGGCTCTGCGACGGGTGCGTCTCGCGCGTCGTCGCCCGCAACCGGCCCGAGGTGTTCCTGCGCGAGGAGGAGCAGAAGGGCTGGCGCGTGCTGTAGGGGCGCGCCGGGGCCGCGGGGCGCGGAGGGGCTTGCGCGGCGGGGGGCGGTGGGCGAAGGTCGTGGGGCGCGGCGAGGCCCCCCGGGGCGGCGTCACGCACCTCCCGACGTCGGCGACGGCGCGGGGGGAGAAGGGGGCGCCGCCCCGCGATCCGAAGGGGATCGGTGGCTCTCTGACAAGCGAACGATGCATGAATGCGACGGGAGCACGAGGCGCAAGGTGCGAGACGACGGGGACGCCCACGCGGCGCACAGGGAGCGATGGCCGGCGCGGCGGGTGCGTGAAAGCGCCCGGCGCGAGGGCCGGTTTTTCCAGGTGCGCCGGAGGGGGGCCCGTCGTCGCCGTGATGCCGCGAGGCGTTGAGCACCCTTGTCGTAGCGATCGAGCAGGGCGCGCGCCGCGTCCGTCGTCGCCGTGATGCCGCGAGGCGTTGAGCACCGACCGCGGAGAAGGCGCGGCGGACGTGGGCGTGGGCCGTCGTCGCCGTGATGCCGCGAGGCGT
>JAXLYI010000039.1:0-107246 GCA_046351555.1 Polyangiales bacterium | reverse complement strand
AGCGCCGTCGGCACGCTGGTGGCCCACGCGATCGCCGGCGCCGGCGGCTCGTACGCGATGAGCCACACCGCGCCGATCGACGCGACGAGGATGCCCGCGACCTTGCGCGCCCGCTCGACGCCGGTCCCCTCCTTGAGCGAGAGGTGCACCGCGCCGAGCGCGAGGCCCGCCGCCACCAGCGCCGCGAAGAACCACGCCTGCGTCGGCACCCCCGCCGGCGGCCGCGAGAAGAACGGGACGAGGTGCCGGAGGTAGTAGAACGCCATCACCGTCAGCACGACGCCGAAGACGCTCTTGATGCGATCCATCCAGACGCCGGGCTTCGGGAGGCCCACCGACGCCGCGCCCACCAGCCAGAACGGGAGCCCGAGGCCCAGGGAGTAGAAGTATAGCGCCGTCGCCCCGCCCACCACGTCGCGCTGGCGGAAGACGTAGTCGAGGATGCCGACGAGCCCCGCCGTCGCGCACGGCGCCGCGATGGGCCCGGTGGCGAAGCCGATCGCGAAGGCGCCCTTCAGCCCGAGGCCGCCGATCGCCGCGAGGCGGTTCTGCAGGCTCAACGGGAGCGACACCTCGAAGAGGCCGAACATGTTGGCCGCCATCGCCGCCATCAGCGCCGCCTCGAAGATCTGCACGGCGGGCTTGCCCGCGAACGACCCGGCCACCGTGCCCGACAGGGCCGCGAAGAGACCGAGCGGCACGAAGAGGGCGGCCAGCCCGTGCACGAAGGCGGTGGAGAGCAGCATCGCGCGGCCGCGGGTCTCCTTGCGGGCGCCGAAGACCGACACGGTGATGCCGATCATCGGGTAGACGCAGGGCGTGGCCGCGGTGCCGAGGCCGACGAGGAAGGCCGCGGGCAGGGCCGCCCACCACCCGTAGCGCTGGAGCGCGGTGGTGAAGAGGTTGTCGTCGGCGTGGGCCGGCAGCGCGACGAGGAGGGCCGCGAGGCCGGCCGGGAGCGCGAGGGCGAGGCGGGGGGCGCGGTCGTTCATGGGGGGCGCGTCGGGATGCTATCGCAACGCGCTTACGGGCGGGGCGCGTTGTGGGATAGGCTCGCAACCCGCGAGGACGCCGGCGCCTTCCCCAGAGCCCCTCGAAGGCGCCGAAGAATAGCCCCGCGCGGAGCCAGAGCACCGGTGACCACCGCCGAGGAAGACGACGAGCGCCCCTCCCTCACCCTGGGCATCGATTACGGCGCCTACAACGCCCGGCGCGTGCTCGGCAGCGGGCCCTTCGGCACCGTGTACGACGCCGTCCACCGGCCCGACGGGCGCCCGGTCGCGCTCAAGCTGATCCACCCCCACCTCATCGCGGGCCCCGCCGTCGTCTCCCGCTTCGCCGCGGCCGTGGCTGCCGGCGCCGCGCTCCAGCACCCCCACGTCGTCGCCCTCACCGACCGCGGCGCGCGCGGCGGCGCCCCCTACGTGGCCATGGAGCTCCTCCCCGGCGAAGACCTCCGCGCCGCCCTCACGCGCGAGGGAGCGCTGCCCGTCCCCACCGTGGCCGACGTCTTCATCCCGTGCCTCGCGGCGCTGGCCCACGCCCACGCCCGCGGCGTCGCCCACGGCGATCTGAAACCCGAGAACCTCTTCCTCGCCGCGCCCCCGGGCGGTCCGCGCGTGCCGAAGCTCATCGACTTCGGCACCTCTTCGCTGCGCGAGACGCTGCCGCCCGGCGCGCGCCGCGGGGTGCTGTCGAGCGCGCCGCAGTACCTCTCGCCCGACCAGGCGCGGCAGCCCGAGCGGTGCACGCCCGCGGATGATCTCTGGGCCGTCGGCGTGATGCTCTACGAGGCCGCCACCGGGCGCCTCCCCTTCACCGGCTTCGACCTCGACGACGTGCTCGAGGCGATCCAGCGCGCGCCCTTCCCCGCGCCGAGCGCCGCGCGACGGGGGGTTCCCGCGGAGTTCGACACGCTCGTGCGGCGGCTGCTCTCGCGCACGCCCGGCGACCACACGCCCGACGCGGCCGCGGTGGCGCGCGCGCTCTTCCCGCTCGCCACGGAGGCCGGCCAGCGCGTGTGGGGGCAGCACTTCGGCTACGCCGCCACGCAGTCGACCCGGCCCGGCGTCGCGTCCGTCCCGCCGCCGCGCATGGGGGCGACCACGTCGTCCGCGCCGCCGCGCACGTCGGCGACGAGCTCGACCGCGCCGCACCGCGTGGCCTCGGGGGGCTTCCGCGCGGCCGGGGGCGCGCCCCGCATCGCGGACGACCCGCGGCGCTACCTCCTGGCGGTGGAGGCCTTCGCGCGGCTCGCGCCCGACGACGCGAGCGCGCTGCTGTCGTTCGTGCGGTGGCGGGCGCTGCGGCCGGGGGAGGTGCTGTACCGCGAGGGGGCGCCGGGGGCGACGATGGCCTTCGTGGTGGAGGGCTCGCTCGCGGTGTACGCGGAGGACCTCTCCGGCCAGCGCCAGGAGCTCTCGCGCATCGGCGTCGGGAGCTTCGTCGGCGAGATGGCCTGCCTCGACCCGTCGCCCCGCTCGGCCACGGTGGAGGCGACGGCGCCGACGGTGGTGGGCGAGGTCTCGCGCGACGGGGTGAAGACGCTCCAGGCGGTGGCGCCGCGCGCGGCGGTGGCCGTGGTGGGCACGGTGATCCGCGAGCTGGTGCGGCGCATCCGCGAGGTGGAGTCGCGCGTCGACGAGGCGCTCGCGCCGCCGGCGCCCGACACCCCCGAGCCCACGGCCGGGCGCGCGGGGGCGATGGGCAGGCTCTTCGACTGGCTGAGGAGGCGGTGACGTGACGACGTTCGTCGAGCTGCGCGCGGTGGAGGCGCTGCGGGACTTCACCGACCGCGACCTGGAGGTGCTGGTGGGCGCGGCGTCGACGCGGCGCTTCCCCGCGGGCGCGGCGCTGATGACGGAGGGGGAGGCGCCGCGGTCGTGCTTCGTGGTGGTGTCGGGCGAGGTGGAGGTCGCGCGCGCGGGCCCGGAGGGGCCGCGGGTGCTCACGCTCCTCGGCGCGGGGTCCATCCTCGGGCACATGGCCCTCGTCGACCGCTCGCCGCGCAGCGCCACGGTGCGCGCGCTCACGCCCGTGACGGCCCTCGAGCTGCCGCGCGACGCGTTCGAAAGGTTGCTGGAGGCGTGCTCGCCGCTGGCGATCCGCTTCCAGGAGCAGATCGCGCTCGCGGGCATCCGGCAGCTCCGGCGCGCGACCGAGCGGCTGCTGGAGGTGGCCGGCGCGCAAGACCCCGCGCAGATCGCGCGCGCCGACGAGGCCCTGCGCGACCTGCGCTCGGCGGCGGCCGAGTGGTCGGTGCCGGTGGAAAGGCGAAAATAAAAGTCGTTCGCCGCCCGTCTGAGGCGGGTGGACACGTGAGCCCCATTGCCTCACGGGACCATCACGGGTAAGTCCTCCCCCAAACCAACGCCGGAGCCCTGCGACCCATGCGAAAGCTCTCCCTCGTCGCCCTCGTGACCTTCACGACCACCGTGTTCGCGGTGACGGGCCTGACGCAGCCGCGCCGGCCCACCGCCGCCGCCCGCCGCGCGCCCGCCCGCCGCGGCGCCCAGAGCAACGAGCCGCCGGTGTCCGACCGGATCGCGGCGGAGCTCGCCCCGCTGCGCTGGGGGATGTCGCACGAGGAGGTGCTCAACCACTTCCGCAACCAGATCCGCGCGAGCTACGTGCCGCGGATGAAGAACCTCGGGCAGGTCGAGCAGTACCGGCTCATCGACGAGCGGCAGCGCGAGATCCGCCGCATCGAGCAGAACTACATCCCCTTCGACGGCGCGCAGGAGCACCGGCGGTGGGACTCGTCGTTCGTCGGCGAGGAGTACACGCACAACAACAACGAGTCGATGCTCCTCTACGAGGACGCGCGGGGGAACCGCGAGTTCTTCTTCTTCATCAACGACCGGCTGTGGAAGCGCGTGCAGGCGCGCAACACCAACGGGGCGCGCATCCAGTTCGACGACTTCGCGACGCAGCTCGAGGCCCTCTTCGGGCCGGGCCGCCGCGTGATGAACGGCCAGACCCTCCAGACCGTGCAGTGGCGCGACGCCAACACCGCCCTGCGCCTCGCGGACTACACCACCTTCTTCAGCGCCTTCTGCCTCATCTACGAGGAGTCGGCGACGGTGGCGCAGCTCCCCACGCTGCGGCTCAACGCGCCCACCAAGGTCGCGCGCCGCTCGGCCGTCACCCTCGACCTCGCCAACCCCAACACCGGCGTCGTCACGGGCGACAACGCGGTCAACATCACCGACCGCATCACCGGCAAGATCCGCGTGGTGGAGAACGTCGACGCCGGCGCCGCCGCGGCCGCCAACGCCGCGGGCGCGCGCACCGGCACCACGGCACGCCCCGCGGGGGCCGACGGCGGCGTGGCGCCGAGCACCTCCCCGGCCGACGACCCCCTCGGGCTCGGCGGCCTCGGCATCTGACACCCACTCTCCCCTTCACTCCCCACCGACACGACAGGATCGCATCCCCATGGCAGCACCCGGGCAGTTTCGCGGCGGCATCAACGAGCTCATGAAGCAGGCCGCCTGGCTCCAGCGCAAGGTGGAGGAGGCCCAGAAGACCAACAAGGAGCGCACGGTCACCGTGTCGGGCGCCAACGACAAGGTGAAGGTCACCGCGACGCTCGGCCGCGAGGTGACGCGCATCGAGGTCGACCCGGCCTTCCTCGCCGCCGACGCGGAGTTCGCGCTCGACGCCGTCAGCGGCGTGGTCAACGCCGCGCTCAAGTCCGCCGCCGAGGAGATGGACAAGGAGATCCAGAAGGCCACCGGCGGGCTGAAGATCCCGGGCATCACCTGAGCGAAGGAGCTCCGCGCGTGGACGACGGCGGCGACCCCATCGGCGAGCTCGTTCGGATGCTCGTGCGCCTGCCGGGCGTCGGCGAGAAGTCCGCGCGGCGCATCGCCTTCCACGTCCTCGGCGCGCCGCCCGAGTTCGCCCAGCGCCTCGGCGAGCACATCGCCACCCTCGCCGACCGCGTCCGGCGCTGTTCCTCCTGCGGCGTCTACACCTCGCGGTCGGTGTGCACGATCTGCGACGACCCGCGGCGCGCGCGCGATCTCCTGTGCGTGGTGGCGCGGCCGATGGACGTCGACGCCATCGAGCGGACGCGGGCCTTCGCGGGGCGCTACCACGTGCTCCACTGCCTGCTCGACCCGCTGGGGGGCGTCGGTCCCGCGGAGTTTCCGCTCGAAGCGCTGGTCGACCGGATCCGCCGGGAGGGGGTGCGCGAGGTGATCGTGGCCACCCCGCCGACGGTGGAGGGTGAGGCCACGTCGCTCTACCTGGCCGAGTCGCTGCGGGGCCTCGGGGTCTCGGTGAGCCGGATCGCCAGCGGGGTGCCGCACGGGGGCGAGCTGGAGTTCACCGACCCCATCACCCTGGGCCGGGCCCTCGAAGGGCGCCGCTCACTCTGAACTGGTAACCGCCCCGGGGATTCTGCGAGAATGCGTCCCGCGTCCGCCCGGTGCGACGCGGCGGCCGTCGCGGGTGCCCTCCCTCCGAGGGCGAAGTGCGCGGCGCGCGATCGACACCCTACACCCGGGCGAGCGGTGGTTGGAGACACGGAGCGATGACCGAAGAGAAGAAGGATCAGCGTGTGAAGGCCCCGGTGCTCAGGGCCAAGTACAAGAGCCGCACGCTCGACGAGTTCATCGAGAAGTACTCGCGGGACATCTCTCGCAGCGGGATGTGGATCAAGAGCCCGAAGCCGCCCGCGCTCGGCACGCTCCTCAAGGTGGAGATCCTGCTCGAGGACGGCTCGCCGGTGATCAGCGCGGTGGGCCGCGTGGTGAAGCGCCGCGAGGAGTCCGAGGCGGGCGTCGACAACCCCGCGGGCATGGGCATCCGCTTCCTCAAGGTGGAGGAGGCGTCGCAGCCCACCATCGACCGGATCGTGGCGCTCAAGGGCGAGGACGCCGGGCCCCACTTCGACAACATCCGCACGGGCCAGACGGTGCCGCCGCCGTCGCCCGCGGCCGAGCACAGCCCCTTCTTCGGCGCCGCAGGGCCCGCGGCCGGCGCGCCCGCCGAGTCCGACCGCACCATGATGCGCCAGATGAACGCGCTCCTGGGCGAGGCGCTCCGCCAGGTGAACGAGTCGGCCCCGCGCCGCGACCTGCCCGCGCAGAAGGCGACCATCATGGGCGTCGCCGCGCCGGCGGGGATGCTCCAGCAGGCGATCGCGTCCGGCCGCGAGGGCGAGCGCAAGGCCGACGAGGGCCCGACCAAGGTCGCGACGCGCAGCGAGATCGACAACGCGCTCGAGAAGCTGAAGACCGTCGAGGACGACCGCAAGTCCGAGCCCGCGAAGGCGGAGCCCGCGAAGGCCGAAGCGCCGAAGGCCGAGCCCGCGAAGGCCGAAGCGCCGAAGGCCGAGCCGGTGAAGGCGGAGCCGGCGAAGGCCGAGCCCGCCGCGAAGCTCGAGTCGCCGCGGCCCGAGCCGGTGAAGTCGGAGCCCCCGAAGGCCGAGTCGCCGAAGCTCAGCGCGGTGAAGAGCGAGGCGCCGAAGCCCCCCGCACTCAAGGTCGAGGACAAGAAGAACGACTCCGACCGCTCGGCCTCGCGCTCGGTGCCCCCGCGCGCGCTGCGTGGGCCGTCGGTGCCGCCCACCCCCGCGTCGGCCGCGCGCTCGTCGTCGCCCGAGGCCTCGACGCCGCCCGTCGAAGCGAAGGCCGAGCCCACGCCCGCGCCCGCCCCGGAGCGCAAGTCCGAGCCCGCGCTGAAGGCCGAGGCGAAGCCCGTCGAGCCCCCGACGACGCCCGCCGCCCCCGAAGCGAAGGTCGAGCCTGCCGCTGCCCCCGTGAGCCTCGAGAAGGCGCCCGAGGAGCCGAAGGCCGAGGAGCCCAAGGCCGAAGCCCCCGCGGCGCCGGTGAGCCTCGACAAGAAGCCTGACGAGGCGAAGGCCGAGGAGCCCAAGGCCGAGGAGCCCAAGGCCGAGGAGCCCAAGGCCGAGGAGCCCAAGGCCGAGCCCGCTGCGGCGGTGGTGAGCCTCGACAAGAAGCCCGAGGAGGCGAAGGTCGAGGAGAAGAAGCCCGAGGCGCCCAAGGCCGAGGCGAAGGTCGAGGAGAAGAAGCCCGACGCGCCGAAGACCGACGCGAAGGCCGAGGAGAAGGCCGTCGCGAAGGTCGAGGAGAAGAAGGCCCCCGAGGCGAAGAAGGAGCCCGAGAAGAAGCCCTCGACCCCGCCGCAGCCCGAGGGCAGCGCGACGGGCCTCATCGTCGCGATCGTCGTGATCGCGGCGCTGGCCTTCGCGGTCTACAAGTTCCTGCTCAGCTCGTAGCTACCGCCTCGGCCACGACGTCCGGGCGCTCGAGCGCCACGTTGTGGCCCGCCCCCTCCACCACCACGTGACCGACGCCCGCGCGAAGCCGCACCAGCTCGCGCGCGATGGCCGTGAACTTCTCGTCCCGCGACCCCGTCACCAGCGTCACCGGCAGCGCGCTCCGGGCGAAGGCCGCGCGGTACGGCGCCTGGCGTCCGAGGCCCAGCGTGCGGAGCGACCACGCCAGCCCCCGCGCGGTGTGCTCGTGGCGCCACGCGCGCTGCGCCGCGGCCAGCTCGGGCGGGAGCGCGCGCTGCGTCTCGAAGAGCGGCAGCGCCTCCCACGTCCGCACGAACGCCGGCACCCCGTCGCGCTCCAGCGCGTCGGCGAGCGCGTCGTCGGCGCGCGCGCGGGCGTCACGGTCGCGCGCGTCGTCGATGCCGTAGGCGACGCCGACCAGCACGAGCCGCGCGACGCGGGCCGGGTGGCGCATCGCGAGCCCGAGCGCGAGGCGCGCCCCGAGCGAGTAGCCCACGAGCGTGACGGGCTCCGTGGGCAGCGCGCGCGCGGCGAACGCGTCGACGACGGCCGCGAAGTCGCCCGCGGGCGTCCAGGGCGAGGGGCCGTGGCCGGGCAGGCGCGGGCACTGCGCGGGCGGGTCGCCGGTGCGCGCGAGCACCTCCGTCCACTGCGCGGGCGCGCCGAGGAAGCCGTGCAGGTACAGCCGCGTCACGGGCGCCACCGCGCGAGGGCGGCGGCCACGGCGGCGTTCGCCCGGTCGCGGAGCGCGCGGCCCGACGCGGGGTCGACGCGTACTTCGACGAAGCGCGGCGCCCCCGACGCGAGCGCCTCGTCGAGCGCGCGGTCGAAGTCGTCGCGCGTGTCAGCCACGACGGCGGCGACGCCGAGCGCGCGCGCGGCGTCGGCGAGCGAGACGCCCTGCGGCGCGACGAAGCGGGCGGTGAAGGCGCCGTGCGCGGGGCTCCCCGGCGCCGACGCGCGGCCGAGCGGGAGCTGTTCGAAGATGCGCCCCCCGCGGTTGTTGACGGCGACGACGACGAGCGCGCCCTCCGCGCGGGCGACGGCGTCGAGGCCGCCGAGGTCGTGCTGGGCGGAGACGTCCCCGAGGTAGAGCGCCACGGGGTGCTCCCGCGCGGTGACCGAGCGCGCGCCGGCCGCGCCCGCGAAGAGCCCGTCGATGCCGCTCGCGCCGCGCTGGTGGAGCACGCGCAACGGAGCCCCCGCGACGCCCGCGGTGAAGGCGTCGACGTCGCGCGCGGGGAGGCTGTTGCCCACCACCAGCGTCGCGCCGGCGGGGAGCGACGCGACGAGGCGCGCGGGGACGTGGCCCTCGTGGAGCGACCCGTCGTCGCACGACGCGACGGCCTCCGCAGCGAGCTTCTGGGCCTCGCGCAGCGCGTCGCCCCACGCGACCGTCTCCGCGGCGGGGCGGTGGCCTCCGAGCGCGTCGACGAGGGCGCGGCAGAGCGCGGCGGGGTCGGCGGTGACGAC
Organism: Polyangiales bacterium; assembly: GCA_046351555.1. Lineage (GTDB taxonomy): Bacteria > Myxococcota_A > Polyangia > Polyangiales > CAISKJ01. The sequence continues at coordinate 98,503 of JAXLYI010000039.1, read as the reverse complement.
GGAGCGCGCGCTCCCGTGCGGGTCGGGCCAGCCGAGCGGGGCGGCGACGTGGCGCGGCGGGTCGCGCGACTCCACCCACGCGGCGTAGGCGCCCGAGGTGGGCGGCAGGCCGAGCTCGACGACGAGGTCGGGCGCGGCCCCCTCGACGAACGACGGCGCGCGCAGCAGCGCGTCGAAGGACGGGAGCGCGACGAGATCGTCGGGCGCGCCGAAGCGGACGCCGCTGGTGGCCTCCGCGACGAGCGCGGCCCCCGTGGCGCGGCAGAGCGCGGCGACGGCTTCCGCGAGGGGCGCGGGGTCGGGCGCGAGCGTCGGGCCGCACACGACCCACGGCCGGCGCGCGGCGCGGAACGCGTCGGCGAGCGTGGCGACGGCGGCGGGCGAGGGTGCGAGCGCGGGGGCGAACGCGCGCGTCGGTCCGCGCGCGAGGAGCGAGGCGACGAGGGGCTCCCAGGGCTCGGGGCGGGGCACGGCGACGGGCTCGAGGGGCTTGCGGAAGCGGGCGTTGACGTGGACGGGGCCGGGCGTCGGCGCGAGCGCGGAATGGACGGCCTGCGCGGCGACGCGGGCCACGGCGCGGAGGGCCCCCGCGGAGGCGACCGGCGCGCCGAGCTCGGCGCGGTGGCGGACGTAGGGGCCGAAGAGGTCGGTCTGGTCGATGGTCTGCGGCGAGGCGCAGTCGTAGGCCTCCCAGGGGCGGTCGGCGGTGACGCAGACGAGGGGGACGCCGGTGAGCGAGGCCTCGATGACGGCGGGGAGCCAGTGGGCGCCGGCCGTTCCTGAGGTGCAGAGGAGGGCGCTGGGGGCGCCGGTGGCGCGCGCCTGGCCGAGCGCGAAGAAGGCCGCGACGCGCTCGTCGACGTGGACGTGGACGCGCAGCCCCGGCGCGTCGTCGAGCGCGAGGACGAGCGGCGTCGAGCGCGAGCCGGGGCTCATCACCACGTCGCGGACGCCCGCGGCGGCGAGCGCGCGGACGAACAGCCGCGCCCACGCGCTGTGGAGGTTGGTGCTCATCGTCGGTCTCCCAAGGCGGCGCGCATCGCCGCGAGCTTCGCCTCGGTCTCGTCCCACTCGCGCGCGGGGTCGGAGCCCGGCACGAGCCCCGCGCCCGCCCAGAGCCACGCGCGCTCGCCGCGCAGCACTCCCGCGCGGATCGCCACGAAGAACTCCCCGTCGCCCGCGGCGTCGCACCAGCCCACGGGGGCCGCGTACCAGCCGCGGGGGCGGGGCTCGCGGTGGGCGATCCAGTCGAGCGCGACGTCGCGCGGCGCGCCGCCGAGCGCGGGCGTCGGGTGGAGCGCGGCGACGAGGTCGAGCACATGCGCGGGCTCGTCGCGACGGAGCCGCGCGCGCACGGGCGTCCAGAGGTGGTGCAGGCGCGCGAGCGTTCGGACGACGGGGGCCGCGGGCGCGTCGACGGACTCGCAGAGGGGGCCCAGCGCGTCATGGATGCCGGCGACGACGAGCTCGTGCTCGCGGCGGTCTTTGCCGCTGTCGAGGAGGGCGCGGACGTCGCGCGCGTCGTGAGCTGCGTCGCGCGGGAGCGAGCCGGCCAGCGCGTCGGCGCGCGCGATCTCGCCGTTGCGCGCGACGAGGCGTTCGGGCGAGGCGCCGACGAAGGCCGCGCCGTGGTGTTCGAAGGCGAAGCGGGCGCACCCTTCCGGCGCGTCGAGGCGGGCGAGCACGTCGGCGAGGCGCCAGGGCGCGTCGGCGCGGAGCTCCGCGGCGCGGGCCCCGACGAGCTTCTCCGCGCGGCCCTCGCGCATCACGGCGAGCGCGTCGCGGACGAGCGCCTCCCACGCCGCGCGGTCGCCGGGGAGCGCGGTGACGTCGGGCGCGCGGCCAACGTCGGGCGCGAAAACTTCGAGCGCGCGTCGCACGGCGGCGAGCTCGTTCGCGTCGGGCGCGTCGCCGCGGGTGAAGGCGACCTGGAGCGAGGCGCGGCCGTCGGCGCGGACGAGGGCCCAGCGGGGCACGGTGAGCGAGGCTGCGGGGAAGGCCCGCCACGCGTCGTCGCCGTCGAGGGGGCGGCGCGGGTCGAAGGACTGACCGCCGAGCGCGCGGACGGAGGCGTCAGCGCCGGGCGCGGCGACGACGGCGATGTCGGCGAGGGCACGCGCGACGGCGGGGCGCAGCGCGGCGAGCGAGGGGCCGGTGAGGTGGAGGGCGCGGCCGCGGCCGGCAACCGAGATGGCGGAGGCGCCGCCGTGTGGGTCGAAGAGCGAGGCGTCGCCCTCGGGGACGGCGTCGAGCAGGCGCGCGACGGGGACGTCGGGCGCGGGCACCGAGAGGACGACGAGGGCGCCGCCGCGGGCGCGGTCGAGCGCCGCGGGGAGAAGGTCGTCGGGGGTCACCGAGGCGGGTGGTAGGAGCCCCGCGGGGCGTACGTCAAGCGTCGGGTTTGTCGGACTGCTTGATCATCGCGAGGAAGGTGGTCCGCTTGAGGCCGACGAGGCGGGCGGCCTGGGTGTAGTTGCCGCCCGCGCGCTCGAGGGCGTGGGCGAGCACGCGCTGCTTGAGGTGGGCGATGGCCGCGGGCAGGTCGAACTCCTCGTCGCCGTGGACTTCGAAGGTGATGGAGAGCGAGTCCTTGAAGACGCTCGCGGTGACGTTGGGCGGGGGTGTTGTGTCGGAGGGGCGGTAGTTCTCGCGGACCTCCTTCTTGAGGTCGGCGAGGGCGACCACGGGGCCGCGGGCGATGGCGACGGCGCGCTGGACGACGTTCTCGAGCTCGCGGATGTTGCCCTTCCAGGGCCACTGGCGCAGGGCGTCGAGCGCCTCGGGGCGGAAGGACATCTCCGGGCGGCCGAAGCGCTGGGCGAAGTGCCGGAGGAAGTGGAAGGCGAGCAGGTCGATGTCCGAGCCGCGCTCGCGCAGCGGCGGCAGCGACACGTGGACGACGTTGAGGCGGTAGTAGAGGTCCTCGCGGAAGCGCCCCGCGGCGACCTCCTTCTCGAGGTCGCGGTTGGTGGCGGCGACCACGCGGATGTCGCAGCGGCGCGGCTCCGAGGCGCCCACCGGCGTGTACTCGCGGTTCTGGATCACGCGCAGCAGCTTCACCTGCGCGTCGAGCGGGAGGTCGCCGACCTCGTCGAGGAAGAGCGTGCCGCCCTCGGCCGCGCCGATCGCGCCCTTCGAGGCGTGCTCCGCGCCGGTGAAGGCCCCGCGCAGGTGCCCGAACAGGTGCGACTCGATCAGGCTCGGCGGGATCGCCCCGCAGTTGATCGGCACCAGCGCCGTCCCCGCGCGCGTCGACGCGTCGTGGAGGGCCGCGACGAAGAGCTCCTTGCCGGTGCCGCACTCGCCGGTGACGAGCACGTTCACGTCCGTGGTGGCGACGCGCTCGATCGTGTCGAGCACCTCGCGGATGCGCGGGTGCTGGCCGACGATCTTGCCCGAGCTGGTCCGCTTGAGCGTGAGCTTGAAGGCCGCGGGGTCGGTCGCGGGCGGGAGCGGCTCGCCGTCTCCCTCGCGCCCGCGGGGCCCCTCGTCGGGCGCGCCCGGTCGGGCAGAGTCGTGGTCGTCGCGCAATCGCCTCATGCAGTCCTTGGGGCTCTGGGAGCCGTTGGTGGGGTCAGTCTTCTTTGCACCCAAACGCCGCCGCGGCGCATCACGTCGGCGACGGAATTCGACCTGCGCGCGAATTCTTCGGGCGCCCGCAGCGCGACGGGAAACCGTACCGATCGAACGGAGCGCGAGGCGACGCCGCATCGTTCGGGATTGGGACGGGAACAAGACGGATGTTCAGTCTTGCGGGGCGGTGGTTCTGTCGACTCGTCTATGCCTGACCGAGCTCGACGGGGTGCTGCGCCTTGCAGTAGTCGCAGGCGATGAGCGTCTGGCCGCGGACCGGGGGCGTGAGCGCCGCGCCGCAGTTGTCGCACTTCTCCGGCCAGCGCACGGGCACGCCGACGTTGGAGCCCTGGGGCATCGGCCCCTGGTAGCGCGCGCGCGCCATGTCGCCGGTGCGGAGCTGCTCGATGAGGGTGTCGACCTCCTTCGCGGTCGCGCCCTCGACTTCGAAGGTCGCCTTCGCGGGCACGCCGGGCCCCGGGCGGAAGGAGAGCGTGAGGAGCTGGTCTTTGAAGACCACGCCGCGCTCGGAGTCGTCGCTCGACGCGAGCTGCCCGATGAGCGCGTCGAGCAGCGGCGTCCGCTTCATCTCCGTGCGCGACGCGAAGAAGATGAACGACCGCTCGAGCACCACCTCCTCGAGGAACTCGAAGCGCACGCGGTGGGCGGTGAAGAGCAGCACGCCCTCGCGCTCGCCCTGCGGCGAGTCCTCCCACGTGGCCTTCACCGCGAGGACGGGGTTCTCTTCGGGCTGGAGCTTGAAGGACGTCTTCTCGAAGCAGTCGAGCGTGAAGTGCACCGCCTCCAGGCGCTTCGTGAGCCCGTCGACGGCCTCGGTGAAGCCCTTCACCGCCTCGGCGATCTTGCGCTCGGCGGCGTCGATGGCCGACGAGAGCGCCGCGGCCTCCGAGGAGAGCGCGTTGATCTCGCCCTCGACGGTGTAGGCCGGGCGCCCGCGGAGCTTCTGCGCGCGGTTGAGCGCCTGGTCGGCCCGGCCCTTGAGCTCGCGCGCGGCCCGCTGCGACTCGGCCCGCGCCGTCGCCACCGCCTGCTGCGACGAGCCCTGCGCCTGCTGGAGCCGCTGCTCGAGGTCGGCGGCCCAGATGTACCCGCGGGCCCGCGCCCGGGCCACGGCCTCGGCCGCGCCGCCGAGCGCCGCGACGCGGTTGTTCACCTCGGCGAGGGCGCCCTCGAAGGTGAGCCGGTTGGCCGCGCCCTCCGCCGACGAGATCGCGTTGGAGAGCGTGAACTCCAGCGCCGCCCGCTCGGCGAGCATCTCTTCCTTGGTACCACCGTGGCGTGCCATGGGTCGCGTCGTTCCTCCTGTCGTGGGGGGTAGAGAGGGCGCCATTCGTGCCACGAATCGCCCCGACAATCTACGCCGGAGGCGTCTATACTGCGCGCGCCATGGAACCCGCCGTCGCCCTCCTTCTCCCGGTGCTGTTCTTCCTGTTCATCCTGCTGGTGCGGTCGATCCGCCAGGTGAACCAGTGGGAGGTCGGGCTCAAGTTCACCCTCGGCAAGTACGACGGGCGGATGGAGCCGGGGCTCAACCTCCTCATCCCCCTCGTGCAGAACATGATGCGCATCGACACGCGCATCCGGAACCGCGACCTCCCCAAGCAGATGGTGATCACCGCGGACAACGTCACCGCGATGATCGACGCGGTCGTCTACTACAAGGTCGTCGACCCCGAGAAGGCCGCGCTCAACGTCCAGGACTACGAGCTCGCCGTGAAGGACCGGGCCCGCGTGGTGCTCCGCGACATCGTCGGCGAGACGCGCCTCGACGAGCTCCTCGAGCACCGCGAGGAGGTGGCCCAGAAGGTGCGCACCGCGGTCGAGCAGTTCGTCTCCCAGTGGGGCCTCCACGTCGAGCTCATCGCCCTCCAGGACATCCAGCTCCCGCCGCAGATGCAGGAGGTGATCGCCCGCAAGGCCATCGCCGAGCGCGACCGGCAGTACGTGCTCATCAAGTCGCAGGCCGACGTCGAGAGCGCGCGCAACTTCGCCGAGGCCGCCCGCATCCTCTACGAGTCGCCCGGCGCCATGGAGCTGCGCCGCCTCGAGGCCCTCCAGAACCTCACCGCCGCCGGCACCAGCAAGGTCATCTTCGACCTCGCGCGCCCCTACCAGGACAACGGCGCCGCCGCGACCGCCGCCGCGATGGCCGACGACCAGCGCACCGGCGTCCGCGTCGACAACCAGCAGCAGGCCCCCGCCGCGCGCCAGGGCCTCGGGCAGGAGATGCCCTCCGCCTCCAACCCCGCCCTCGCGCAGCGCCGCTGAGCGCAGCCTCTCACCCCGCCCGCATGGACGTCGCGACCCTCGCCCAGGACGCCATGGTCGCCCTCGGCCCGCACGGCGACCCGCGCGCCCGCGAGGCCCTCGCGCGCGCCGAGGTGGTGGTCGAGCCCGACGTGCGCCGCTGGACGGCGAGTGGCGGCGTCGTCCACGGGCACCGCGTCCGCGTCCGGCTCGACGCCCGCACGCTCGGCGTGATCCGCGCCCACCCCGCCGCGGAGGACGCGCTCCAGACGGCCTTCGCGCGCGCCATCGCCGCCGCGCCCGACCAGAGCCTCGCGGACTTCGCCGTCGAGTGGAGCGGCGCCGTCGCCACCGTGGTCACCACCTACCGCGGCGAGGTGCTGCGCGCGGGCGAGGCCGATCTCGCCGAGGCCCTGGCCGCGTGCCTCGACGGGGCCGGCGAGCGCGAGGCCGCCGCGAGGGTGCGCCCGCTGGCCGTGCGCCGCGCGTCGCGCGACGAGGTGGCGGTGGAGGGGGACGTCGACGAGCTCACCCTCGCGGCGCTGCGGGCGGCGGCGAGGGCGCTCCTCGGCGAGCGCGCCCGCGTCACTTCTTCTTGAGCGCGGAGAGGGCCTCGCGAAACTTCCGCGCCTGCGCGGCGAGGTCCTCCGGGGCGAGCGGCGCGCTGGCGTCGTAGCGCATCTTCTCCATCGTGCCCGGCGGCAGCCCCGGGATGTGGAGGAAGCGCGACGGCGTCGTGGCCCGCGCGGCGCCCTTGCCCGAGCGCGTGCGGGCCCGCACGAGGTAGAGCTGCTCCTTCGCGCGCGTCACGCCCACGTAGAAGAGCCGGCGCTCCTCGCTCCCGTCGATGGTGGCGATCACGTCGGTGGCCTTCGGCGCCTCGGTGCGCGAGTGGGGGATGATCCCCTCGTCGCACCCGACGAAGAACACCGTGCCGAACTCCAGCCCCTTCGAGCCGTGCAGGGTGGAGAGCGTCACCTTGTCGCCCGACTCGTCGTCCTCCTCGGCGAAGTGGAGCGTGAGGCGCGTCAGCACCGCGCTCGCCTCCCCGGGCGTCGTGGCGCCGGCCTTCTCCAGCGTGCGGTAGAGCATCTCGACGTTGGTCCAGCGCTTCCCCGCGGCGATCGGCGTCGGGCCGGCGGCGATGATGTCCTCCTTCAGCTTGATCGCGCCCGCCACGTGCTTCGCGACGTCGGCGAGCTGCTTGCCCGCGTGGATGAGCTGCTTCGAATCGCGCAGCACCGCGATGAACGCGCGCAGGGATTCCTTCGTGGCGGCGGGGATGTCGGCGATCGCGTCGGCCTGCTCGACGGCCTGCATCAGGGTGCCGCCGCGGACGAGGGCGTGGCGCTCCAGCCGGCCGAGGGTCGCGTCGCCGACGCCGCGCGCGGGGTAGTTGACCACCCGGCGGAGCGCGATCTCGTCGCGGGGGTGGAGCGAGACGCGGAGGTACGCGATGAGGTCCTTCACCTCGCGGCGCTCGAAGACGGAGCTGCCGCCGATGATGCGGTAGGGGACGCCCGCGAGGCGGAGCGCCTCCTCCACGCCCCGCGACAGGAGGTTGGAGCGGTAGAGCACCCCGATCTCCTTGCGCTTGTGGCCCTCGGAGATGATCTTCTGGATCGTCTCGACGACGAACTTCACCTCGCCCTCGCTCGAGTCGCACTCGACGATCTTGACGGGCGCGCCGCCGGGCTTGTCGGTGAAGAGCCGCTTGGGGAAGGCCCGCACCTGGCCCTCCATCACCGCGTTGGCGACGTCGAGCACGGGCTTGCGCGAGCGGTAGTTCTGCTCGAGCGCGAGGGTCTTCGCGCCGGGGAAGTGCTTGGCGAAATCGATCACGTTGGCGATGTCGGCGCCGCGCCACCCGTAGATCGACTGGTCGTCGTCGCCGACGCAGAACACGTTGCCCCGCTCGCCCACGAGGGCCTTCACCATCAGCAACTGCGCGCGGTTGGTGTCCTGAAACTCGTCGACCAGCATGTACCGGATGCGCCGCCGCCACGACTCGCGCAGCTCGGCGTCCTCGGTGAGCCGTCGGAGCGGCCAGAGGATCAGGTCGTCGAAGTCGAGCGCGCGCAGCCGCCGGAGCGCGGCCTCGTAGCGGGGGAAGAGCCACTGCGCGATCTCGTCGTACTCGTTGTCGGGGTCCTGCGCGGCGAGCTCCTCGGGGGTGATCATCGCGTTCTTGGCGTGCGAGATGCGCGCGATGATCGCCCCGACGTCGAAGCGCCGGTCGGGCGTCTTGAACTCCCGCATGAGCTCGCGCACGAGGCCCGCCTGGTCGGCGCCGTCGTACACCACGAAGGGCTCGGTCTTGCCCATCGTCTGCCGCACGATCTCGCCGCCGAGCGCGTGGAAGGTCGAGATCCACACGTCGTTTCCCGACGCGCCGCAGAGGGCCACGAGGCGCTCGCGCATCTCCTCCGCGGCCTTGTTGGTGAAGGTCACCGCGGTGATCGCCTTCGGCGGCGTCCCCGCGTCGATCAGGCGCCCGATGCGCTGCGTGATGACCCGCGTCTTGCCGCTGCCCGCGCCCGCGAGCACCAGCGCCGGGCCCGCGCCGTGGTCGATCGCCGCGCGCTGGGCCGGGTTCAGCGGGATGCTCATGGGCTGCGATTGCCACGGGGCGCCGCGCGCGCGCAAGGGGCGGTGGTAGAAGCACCACGGTCATGGACGCGCCGAAGAACCTCCTCCGCCCGCTCCCCACCGCGCTCGCCGACGAGCGCGTCGACGTGCTCACGCCGCCGGGCGCGGTCCGCGTCGAGCGCATCGTCTCGACGGGCCACGCCTCGCCGCCGGGCTTCTGGTACGACCAGCGCGAGGCCGAGTGGGTCGCGGTGCTCCAGGGCGCCGGGCGCATCGCCTACGACGACGGCACCGAGGAGGAGCTGCGCGCGGGCGACCACACGTTCATCCCCGCGGGCCGGCGCCACCGGGTCGCGTGGACGACGCCCGACGAGCCCACGGTGTGGCTCGCGGTCTTCTACGAGGGGTGAAGGGGAGGAGACGCGCGGTCAGTGCGCGGGCGCGGCAGGCGCAGCGGGCGCGGCGGGGGCAGCGGGCGCGGCGGGCGCGGCCGGGCGCGGCGAGGGGCCGTCGGCGCGGCGGCAGCGGCGTCGCCCGTGGCGGGCGCGGCGGCATCCTCGGTCGCAGCGGGGACTGCGGGGGCGGCGGGCGTGGGGGCGGGCGCGGCGGCCTCGGCGGCGGCGTCACGGCCGGCGTCCGCGGCGCCCGCGTCGGCGACGCCCGCGTCGTTGTTGTTGCCGCGGGCGAGCGCGTCGCGGCCCGAGCTGCTGATGTAGGCCAGCGAGGCCGACGTGAGCATGAAGAGCGTCGCGCACACCGCGGTGGCCTTGGTGAGGAAGCCCCCCGCGCCGCGGCCGCCGAAGACGGTCTGCGTCTGCGCGCCGGAGAGGACCCCCATGCCGCCCGCCTTGCCCGACTGGAGGAGCACCACGGCGACCAGGAAGAGGCAGGCGAACACGTGGACGATGGTGAGGAACGTGGTCATGGGCGCGTCGTCTCGGTGGGCGGTTTCTCTGCGGGGCGTTGTCAGCCGGCGGCCTGGATGATGCGGGCGAATCCGGCGGGGTCGAGGGAGGCGCCGCCCACCAGCACGCCGTCGATGTCGGGCTGGGCCAGGAGCTCGGCCGCGTTGTCGGCCTTGACGCTCCCGCCATACAGGATTCGAACGGTGTCGGCCACCTCGCCGAAGCGGTCGCGCACCCGGTCGCGGAGGAAGGCGTGGGCCGACTGGGCGTCGGAGGACTTCGCCGTCCGTCCGGTGCCGATCGCCCACACGGGCTCGTAGGCGATCACGAAACCCGTGAGCAGCGCCGTCGCTTCCCCCGCGTCGAGCGACCCGAGCATCCCGTCGAGCTGGCGGCGGAGCACCTCGTAGGTGACCCCCGACTCGCGCTCGCCGAGCGTCTCGCCGAGGCACGCGATCGGCTTCACCCCGTGCTTCCGCAGCGCCATCAGCTTCTTGTGCACCGTCGCGTCCGTCTCGCCGAAGAGCTGGCGGCGCTCGGAGTGGCCCACCAGGCACCAGCCGCAGCCGGCGTCCCTCACCATCGCGGGCGAGATCTCCCCGGTGAAGGCTCCCTGCTCCTCCCAGTGGACGTTCTGCGCGGCGACGCCGACGGCCGTGCCCTCCAGCGCCTTCGCCACCGAAGCGAGCGCCGTGTAGACCGGCGCCACCACCACCTCGGTGCGCGGCCCGATGCGCGACCCGTCGGCCACGGCGCGCGCCAGGGCGACGGATTCGGACACGGTGCGGTGCATCTTCCAGTTGCCCGCGATCAGCGGGCTGCGCGACGGGTTCATGTGCGGAGGGCCTCCACGCCGGGGAGCTTCTTGCCGAGGATGAGGTCGAGGCTCGCGGCCCCGCCGGTAGACAGGTGCGCGAATCGCCCCGCGAGGCCCGCGCGCTCCACCGCCTGCGCCGTGCTCGCGCCGACGGTGACCGAGTGCGCCGCGGCCTCCGCGATCGCCCGCGCCACGCCGAGCGTCCCCTCGGAGAAGCCGCCGGCCTCCCACGCGCCCACCGGCCCGTGCCACAGGATCGTCTTCGCCCCCACCAGCCGGTCGCGGTAGCGCGCCACCGTCTCGGGGCCGAGGTCCATCGCCACCTGGCCCGGCGCCACGCCGTCGACCGAGGCCGGCGCCGAGCGCTCCGCGTCGGGCGAGGGGCCCACCCTCAGGTCGGTCGGCAAAAGAACCGGGATCCGCCGCGCCTGGGCCCTCTCCAAGAGCCCCCGCGCGAAGGCGAAGCGCTCACGCTCCACCGCCGTCCGCCCGAGCTCGCGGCCCCCGGCGGCGAGGGCCGTCGCGGCCACCGCACCGCCGAGCAGCAGCGCGTCGACCTTCGGGAGCAGCGCCTCGAGCAGCGGCGCCTTGTCGGCCATCGACGCGCCGCCCACCACCGCCACGAAGGGCCGCGCGGGCCGCGCGATCGCGTCGAGCGCCTTGAGCTCGCGCTGCATCCAGAGCCCGGCGGCGCGCGGCGAGACGCGCCGCGGGAGCGCATCGACGCTGGCCCACGCGCGGTTGGAGCAGGCGAAGGCCTCGTTGACGTAGGCGTCGCAGAGCCGCTCGAGCTGCATCGCGAAGGCCTCGTCGTTCTCCTCCTCGCCGGAGTGACCGCGGAGGTTCTCGAGCAGCGCCACGCGGCCGTCGCGGAGGTCGTGAACCACCTTGCGCGCGCCGTCGCCGACGCACTCGTCGGGCAGCACGATGTCGGTCACCAGGAGCTCGGCGAGCCGCTCGCCCACCGGCGCGAGCGAGGGCGCCTCGCCGGGCTTGCGCGACCGGCCCATGTGCCCGGCGATCACCACCCGCGCCTGCCGCTCGATGAGGAGCTTCAGCGTCGGGAGGGCGGCGAGGAGCTTCGCGTCGTCGTTCAGCGCGCCGTCGCGGCCGCGGGGCAGGTCGAGGTCGAGGCGGACGAGCACGCGGCGCGAGGCGACGTCGAGCTTCTCGACGGGGTCGATCCGATCGAGGGAGGCGGACACGTCAGGCCCCCCGCGTGGGCCCGCAAACGGCACAAAACGAGCCGAAATCACAGGCGAAACCGTGGTGCGCGGGGGGGGACATCGGGCAGATCCTGTCGGCGGGGCGCGGAAGCTAGTCGTACCCCGGGCCAAAAGCAACAGCGCCGGGGGAGGCCGCACCCCCGTCAGGGCGCCGCGTCGGGCATCCCCATGTCGCGCCGCACCGCCCGAAACGCCTCGGTCCACTGGTGCGCGGCTGTCCGCACCGTCAGCGACTCGGGGGCCTCGGGCCAGCGCCCATCGCCCTGCGTCATCACCGTGACCAGCACGAGCGCGTCCTTGCCCTCGCGTGGGGTCACCTCCAGCCACCGCAGCGTGTCGAAGCCCGCGGCCCGCGCGCCCTCCCGCACCCGCTCGCGCTGGAGCACCGACGCGCACATCACGAAGCACCCGCCCGGCGCGAGCCAGCGGGCCGCCGCGCGGCAGTAGTCCTCGGGGCCGCCGCGGTGCTCGACCCGGCAGGGCCCGCGCTGCACCACGTCGCTCTCGACGATCGCGTCGGCGAGGAAGTACGGCGGCGTCCCGGTGACGAGTTGGAAGCGCGCGCCCTCGGGGAGCACGGACGCGTCGCGGAGGTCGCCGTGGTGGAGGGTGACGCGGTCGTCGACGCCGTTCCAGACGAGGGAGCGGCGGGCGAGGGAGAGCGACACCTCCTGCGCTTCGATGCCCGTGACGCGCGCCGCGGGGAAGCTCCACGCGACCATCAGCGCCACCGAGCCGACGCCGCAGCCCATGTCCAACGCCTCGCGCGGCGGCGACTCGTGCATCGTGCGCTGCGCCACCCACGCGGTGACGAGGTCGTCGAGCGACCAGCGGTGCCCGCGGCGTTTCTGGAAGATGCGGAAGTCCCCGGTGAGGTAGCTGAGGTCCTCGTCGTCGGCGGGCGCGAGGCCCTCCGGCGCGCGCGGCCGCGGGCCCGGCGCGACCCACCCCGCGGGCCTCCGTGGCGTCGCCCCGCGGCTCACCGCGAGCGCTCGAACACCAGCGGGAGCGTCACCCGCGAGCCCTTCGCGCGCTTCGCGAACCGTGTCTCGCCGACGGCCTTCAACACCTCGCGCAGGAAGCGCTTGCGGCGCGCTTCGTCGCTGCCCGGCACGCGCGTCGTGTCCGAGAGCACCTTCGCGTCGCGCACCTCGCCCGACGGCGTCACGTGGAACCCCAGGCTCAGGAGCCCCGACACCGGGAGGCTCCCGTCGAGCCACGGCGCGATGCGCTCGGTCACCGCATCAACACCCTTCTGCAACTGCGCGCCCGTGAGCGGCCCCTCCACCAGCGGCCGCGGCTGGACGAACCACCCGTGCATCACGAGCCGGCCCTCGCGCGGGTCGTGGGTGCCGGTGACGGGCCTCACGCCGTGCGGCAGACGCGGGTCGAACACCGTGAGCCGGTTGAACCTCGGCTCGACGGCGGTGAGCACGTCGGGCTCCTCCACCGAGCGCTCGGAGACGAAGTCGCGCCAGAAGTCGAGCACCTCGTCGCGGACGATCAGCGTCTCGCCGCCGCGAAACGCGCGGCCCTTCCAGCGGGTGAGGGAGTAGACGAAGGCCCACGGCCCGTGGGGGAGGTCGCCGTGGAGCTGCTGCCCGCAGCCCTCGACGTAGCACGACAGCCACGGCGGCGAGATGTCGTGGCACCCGAGCGCCTCGCGCCCCCACGCGACGATGCGCCGGTGGATCTTCTCGTAGAGCGGTTTGGGGAAGTACTCCCACGCGGGCGTGCGGAGGGCGGTGTACTGCCCGGGGACGTGCCACCAGTCCCACACGAAGCGGTCGCCGCGGGCGGAGCGCGGGTCGCGGAAGCGCTCGTCGAACACGCCGCGGAGCGCTTCGGCCTCGGCCGCGGGCGCGAAGTCATCCACCGTCCGCCACGCGCGGCTCATGGCTTCGGCCGCCCCCAGAGCCCAAGCGCGCCGACGCCGACGAGCGCGAGGCCGAGCACGACGTGGAGGACGTCGTCCGCGGGCTTGTACGCGAAGGCTTCGGTGGGCGGGAGCTTCGCGAAGCTCGCCGCGGCCTGGTAGAGGTCGACCGCGCCGAACCCCACGTTGAACATCGCCGCGTGCCGCGCGGACGACTTGAACGCCAGCGCGCTCCCGAGGAGGCCGAAGGCGATGTGGAAGACGTTGTAGGGCGCCGCGCCGCTCATCAGGGCCGCCGCGGGCGGGAGCACGAAGCCGAGCACTCCCGTCACGACGAGCACGGGGCCGAAGAGCTTGAGCAGCGCGGCGTTGCGCGCCTCCCAGGCGGGCGCGGCGGGGGACGAGGCGGGGGCGGGGGCGGTCACGGCGTTCATCGAGGGTATCAACGCCGGCGGCGCGGGCGGCGGATTTCTGCGGGGAATCGCTACGAGGGGGAGAGCGTCCAGGTGAGGTCGAGCTGGCCGACGGGGCCCGTGAAGCGCAGGGAGAAGTGCCGCGTGCGGGCGTCGATGAGCGCGGCCGGGTCGGGCCCGTGCTCCGCGCTGTGCGTCGGGAAGCGGATGCGGAACACCTGCCGCCACACGTTGGTGTAGGGGAAGTACGTCCGCTCGATGACCCCGGGCTGGCGCACGCGCTCGATCGCGCTGGGGAGCACGGCGAGGTTGCGGTCATTGACGAGCACCACGCGCCACGCGCTGGTGGGGGCCGCGAGGTCGCCCCAGCGCCGGTTGGGCATCGCCAGCGTCACGTAGAACTCGTGCTCCCGCTGCGACGCCTCGAGCGAGGTGCGCAGGAGCCGCGAGCGCTCCTCCGTCGTGAGGTGGAAGTCCGAGGCGTAGCGCACCACGTAGGCCCAGCGGAAATCCCAGCTCTCGTAGGTGGCCGTCGCCATGAGCTGGTCGTCGAGGAAGCCCGACAGCGTGTAGCCCCGGCCCTCGCGCGTCCACCGCTCGAGCACCGCCTCGTACGACTGCGCGGTGTACGTGCGCGGGCCCTGGCGCAGGCTCACCGGCGGCGTCACGCACGCCTGCGCCACGAGGGCGATCGCCAGCAGCAGCGTGAGGGGGCGCACGGCCGGGGACATTACCATCATCGCCGCGGGCGCTGCGGCCGATCGAGCAGCCAGAGCTGCGTCCCCACGAGGCCCGCCGCCGAGCGCCCGTCGGGCGACACGGTCACGTCGGTGAGCTGCGCGAAGCGGCCCGCGAGCGCCTCCGGGGCCCAGCGCCGCCAGGCGTTTCGCTCGCGCACCCACAAGCCCCCGAGGCCCGGCTGGACGGCCATCGACCCGTTGGGGCTCACCGCGCTCCCCGCGGGGTGGCCCGCCCCGAGCGCCTCGCCGAGCAGCACGGGCGCGGCCTCGCCGGTCGGCGCGACGCGGTAGAGCATCCGCCGCACGGCCACCAGCAGCCCGCCGGGGCCCCAGGAGAGCACGCGGGCCTCGCGCGCCGACATGCCCCGCGCCGCGTCGGGCGCCGCCCCGCAGCGGGCCGTGAGCGCGAGCGATGGGAGCGCGGGGAGCACGCTGCGGAGGGAGCCCGGCGGCAGCGAGGTGGTCTCGGCGCGAAGGGGCATGGCGGCGCAGGCGGCGTCGGTCGTTCGGCACCGGACGATCGCCACGCCCTCGCAGGTCTCGGCGAAGCCGACGACGGCCTCGGCGCCGTCGGGCGAGCGGGGGAGCAGATCACCGACGGCCCCCGCGGCGCCCTGGGTGACGGTGAGGGTGGCGAGGTCGACCGCGCCGCCGGCGGGGCCCCGGAGCGCGATGGTTCGCCCCGCGAACGACAGGGCCCCGAGGCGCGCCGGGAGGAGCTCGTCGAGGGCCGCGCCGACGAAGGGACCCGGCCGCGCCGTGACCCCGCGCTCGGTGATCGACGCGCGCTCGAGGTCGCCGAGCACGCGCTCGCCGGTGACGGGGCCGAAGTCCGTCGCCGTCTCCGCCGCGAGCTGCGCCTCGGCCGCGGGGAGCTCGCCGAGGTTGATGAGCACGCGGGCGTAGAGGTCCTGCGCGCCCGACGGCGCGGGGCAGTCGAAGCCCGCGGCGTTCTGGAAGCGGATCCGCGCGGCGCCCGACGTCCGGCAGAAGGCCCGTCGCAGCCGCAGCAGGTGCTCGAGCGTGTCGCGCGCCTCGGCCGCCCCGGCGCGCCCGCGGGTGAGCGCCTGGCGCGCGGCGGTGAGGTTGGCGTCGAGCGACGCGGCGGGCTCGCTCGTGTCGCGCGCGAAGGCCCCGGCCCGTTCGAAAAGAACCGCCCGCGCGGACGCCCGCGGGGGTGCGCCGGGGCGCCCCGCGGCGAGGCCCACCAGCACCTCGTCGCGGCCGTCGCCGTCGAGGTCGCGGCCTTCGAGCGCGAGCGCGAGCGCGGTGTCGGGCAACGCGCCGGCGAGCACCGACGCCCGCTCGCGGACGGACGGCGTGGCGGAGAGTGCGACGAGCGCCTGCTCCTCGGCGAGCGCCTGGCCGTCATAGGGGGCGGGCGGGCAGCGCCACGCGAAGGTGGCCGAGCGGGCGGAGCTCACCCGCACCGTGGCGTCGTTGCAGCGCGGGTCGCTCGGCGCGGCGTGGTCGAGCGCGACGGGTTCGAAGCCCGCGCCCACGCGTCGGTAGATCGCGCCGGCGCGACCGCGGCCGTCGGCGCCCGCACGTGCGACCGCGAGGTCGGAGGTGGCGCCGTCGCCGTCGAGGTCGACCCTCGCGTAGCGGACGAAGCGCTCGCCCTCGGGCGCGCGGAGCGTGGCGCCGTCGACGGTGAGCGCGCTGCCGTCGCCCTCGACGGGGACGCCTTCGACCGCGGGCGCCGCGCCGCCGTCGGTGGCCGCGGCGGCGTCGGGGCTCGCGGGCGCGTCGGGGCGCGTGGGCCCCGGAGCGTCGCTGTGGAAGAGGATGGGCGGCGCCTTGCGCTTGCACGACTCGCACGCGGCGAGCAGCAGCGCGGCGACGAGCCAGCGCTCGTGCACGAGCCATCGCCGGTCGGATGGTGGGGTCACGGAGGGGGGAGTGAGGGAGCGGTCAGTTGGACGAGGCGGTCGCCGCCTCGGGGGGCGTCGGCGAGGTCACCGGCGACTCGAGGGCCGCGTCGAGCACCTCGTCCATCTTGCTCACGCAGATGAACTCCAGCGTGTCGCGGACCTCCTGCGGCACCTCCTCGAGGTCGGGCTTGTTGCGCTCGGGCATCACGATGCGCTTGATGCCCGCGCGGTGCGCCGCGAGCACCTTCTCCTTGATGCCGCCCACCGGGAGCACGCGACCGCGGAGGGTGATCTCGCCCGTCATCGCCACGTCCGCGCGGATGCGGATGCCCTTCAGCATCGAGACGAGCGCCGTGAACATCGTCACGCCCGCGCTCGGCCCGTCCTTCGGCATCGCGCCCGCCGGGATGTGGATGTGCACGTCGGACTTCTCGAGGAAGTCCTCGGGCAGCCCGTACGTCTTCGACTTCGCGCGCACGTACGAGAGCGCGGCCTGGGCGCTCTCCTTCATCACGTCGCCGAGCTGGCCGGTGAGCTGGAGCTTCCCCGTCCCGTGCATCCGCGTCGCCTCGATGAAGAGGATCTCGCCGCCGACGGCCGTCCACGCGAGGCCCGTCGCCACGCCCGACTCGTTGGTGCGCTCGGCCACCTCGGAGGTGTGCTTCTGCGGGCCGAGGTACGGGCGGAGGTCGTCGGCCGTGTCGAGCGCGTAGGGGCCCGCGTCGCCCTCGGCGATCTTCACCGCCACGCCGCGGATCGCCGACGCCACCTGGCGCTCCAGGTTGCGCACGCCGGCCTCGCGCGTGTAGTGGTCGATGATCTCCTCCACCGCGCCGTCGGTGATGCGGAGCTGCGCCTCCTTGATGCCGTGCTCGTCGAGCTGCTTCGGCAGGAGGTGCTGCCGCGCGATCGCCTTCTTCTCGTTGCGCGTGTAGCCGGGGATCTCGAGGATCTCCATGCGGTCGCGGAGCGGCGGCGGGATCGGGTCGGCGATGTTGGCCGTCGCGACGAACATCACGTGCGACAGGTCGTACGGGATCTCCAGGTAGTGGTCGCTGAAGGTGTTGTTCTGCTCGGGGTCGAGCACCTCCAGCAGGGCCGCCGCCGGGTCGCCGCGGAAGTCGTGGCCGATCTTGTCGACCTCGTCGAGCATGAAGACGGGGTTGATCGTCGCGGCCTTCTTCATCCCCTGGATCACCTGCCCGGGGAGCGCGCCGACGTACGTGCGCCGGTGCCCGCGGATCGCCGCCTCGTCGTGCACGCCGCCGAGCGACACGCGGACGAACTTCCGCCCGAGCGCGCGCGCGATCGAGCGGCCGAGCGACGTCTTGCCGACGCCGGGCGGGCCGAGCAGGCAGAGGATCGGGCCCTTCTTGTCCTGCTTGAGCTTGCGCACCGCGAGGTACTCGAGGATGCGCTTCTTCACCTTCTCGAGGCCGTAGTGGTCCTCGTCGAGGACGGCGCGCACCTTGGCGATGTCGAGGTTGTCGGGCGTCTGCTGCGTCCAGGGCAGGTCGAGGATCCAGTCGAGGTAGGTGCGGACCACCGTGTACTCGGCCGAGCCCACCTGCATCGAGCGCAGGCGCCGGAGCTGCTTGCGCGCCACCTGCTCGGCGTCGTTCGGGAGGTTCGCCTTCGCGATGCGCTCCTCGAGGCCGTCGAGGTCGCCCTGGTCGCCCTCGTCCTCGCCGAGCTCTTCCTTGATGGCCTTGAGCTGCTGGCGGAGCACGTACTCGCGCTGGTTCTTGCCCATCTCCTCCTTGATCTGGGAGTTGATGCGCTCGCGCATCTTGAGGATCTCGAGCTGCCGCGTGAGCAGCTTGAGCACCTGGCGGATGCGGTCTTTCACGTCGAGGGTCGACATGAGCTGCGACTTCTCGTCGACGGGCGCGTCGAGGTTGGCCGCGACGAGGTCGGCGAGGGAGCCGGGCTCCTGGATGGAGTCGATGAGCGACTGGGCCTCGCGGGGCAGCTCGGGCATGAGCTGGATCACCTGCTTGGCGACGTCGCGCAGGGACATCGCGAGCGCCTCGGCCTCGACGTCGTCGGCGACGGGCGTCTCCTCCAGGCGCTTGATCTTCGCGCGGAGGTAGGGCGACTGCTGCGTCACGCTCGCGAGCTGGATGCGCGTGAGGCCCTGGAGGATGAGGGAGTAGTTGCCCGTCGAGTGCTTGAGGCTCTTCAGCACGCGCGCCGCGGCGCCCACCGGGTAGAGGTCGCCCTCGCCGGGGTCGTCGATGTTGGGGTCGCGCTGCGCGAAGATCGCGATGACGGGCTGCGAGAGGTTCTCCAGGTCTTCGACGAGGGCGACGGACTTCTCGCGGCCGACGTCGAAGGGAGCGACCGCGCCCGGGAAGAGCACGGCGTTTCGGATCGGCAACACGGGGAGCTCGTCGCCGAACTTCAGGTCATTCTCGTCGGGGGGCTGCGCCCCGCGCTTGCGCTCCGGCATTGGGGTACCTCGGTGCGAGCGCCCCGCGACGGAGCGCATCGGTCGGCGGACAATAGTCACGCACCCCCCCGCCGCGCAACGGCACAAATTCGCCACGGCCCGCCCGCGCGCTCAGCCTCGTGTCCCGCCGCGGGATCGCGTTGCGGGCGCCCGGCCGGAGCGTGTACACGGTTGCGGCAGGGAGCCGAGCGACGCCCGATGCTGATTCCGTCGAAGGTCACGTGGTGGCGCACGGTGCTGCGCTATCGGGGGAGCGAGCTGCCCCGGACGAAGTACCGCATCCTCGGGGTGCTGCTGGTGGCCGTGGCGGTGACGGCGGTGGAGCGCGCGCGGCAGCACTGGGACACGGGGCTCTCGCCGCTGCCGTTCACCTTCGTGAGCGTGGCGCTCGGCATCTTCATGGGCTTCCGCAACAACGCCGCGTACGACCGCTGGTGGGAGGGGCGCAAGCTCTGGGGCACCCTGGTCAACACCTCGCGGACCCTCTGCCGTCAGGTGCTCACCCTGGTGGGCCCACAGCCAGGCGACGCGTCGCGCCACGACGAGGCCGCGGTCGCCGCGCTCCGCCGCGAGCTGGTCTACCGGGTGATCGCCTTCGCCCACGCGTTGCGCCTTGCGCTGCGGGACGACGCGACGCTCGACGAGCTGCGGCCCTTCCTCCCGGCCGACGAGGTCGAGCGCCTCCAGGGCGAGCGCAACCGGCCCTTCGCGATCAACCAGGGGACGGCCGAGCGGCTCCGCCGGGCCTGGCACGACGGCCTCGTCCACCCGATGCACCTCCCGGCGCTCGAGGCCTCGCTCGCCGTCCTCACGGACGTCCAGGGCGCCTGTGAGCGCATCAAGAACACCCCGATCCCCTTCTCCTACACCACGCTGATCCACCGGATCACGGCGGTGTACTGCTACGCGCTCCCCTTCGGCATCGTCGACCAGGTGAAGCTCTTCACGCCCTTCGTCAGCGCGATCGTGGCGTACGCCTTCTTCGGGCTCGACGTGGTGGGCGAGGAGATCGAGAGCCCCTTCGGGATGGACTACAACGACCTGCCGCTCCGGTCGATCTCGCGCACGATCGAGATCAACCTCCGGCAGCGCCTGGGCGAGACCGACCTGCCGCCCGCCGTCACGCCCGTCAACGACTTCGTCGACTGACGCGCGACGCCTACGGGAGCGCCGCGGGGGCGCCCGGCGCGGGGGGCGGGAGGTCGACGGGGCGCGCGAGGGCCCACGCCACGAGGGCCGGCACCTGCTCGAGGGCCGCGCCGCGCCAGAAGACCCACCAGTCGGGCGTCTTGAGCAGCCCGTCGGCGAGGCGCGTGTACCACTCGTTGATGGGGTTGGCGCTCCGCGCGCGCCAGAAGACGGTCGGGCAGTCGTCGACGAGGGCCTCCCAGAGGTCGCGCGCGATGCCCTCGCCGCGCGCCTCGCGGTCGGTGGCGAACTTGGTGAGGTACGGCCCGAAGGGCGACTCCGTGACGATCGCGCAGCCGCGGTAGTGCGCCTCGACGTAGACGTGGCGCACGGGCCGTTCGAAGAAATCGGCGACGGGCTCACGGCCGAAGGAGCTCGCGACGAGCGCGCGCAGGCGGGCGACGTCGACGCCGTCGTAGCTGTCGGAGCGCCGCACGACCGCGCCGCGGCGCAGGAGCGTGCCGGCGCCCTTCACGGTGAAGAGCTCGCGCAGGAGGTTGAGCGGCGAGGTGATGGTGACGGTGAGGCGCGACGCGGGGGCGACGAGGCGGGCGGCCTGGGCGACGATCGCGCGCTCCTTGCGGGTGAGCTCGCGCGACGCGAGGAGCGCGGGCAGGTCGGCGCTGAGGTTGACGAGCGGGAGGAGCGCGCCGTTCTGCTGGAGGCCGCCGCGGCGGTGCAGGACGATGAGCTTGCGCGACGCGATGGCCGCGAGCACGGCGCCGAGGAACTCGAAGCGCGCGTCGGCGGTGGCGCCCTCCGCGGTGGTGAGCGCGAGCACGGGGAGCACCGCCGCGCGGCAGAGGCGGACGACCTCGGCGCACACGGCGGCGACGTCGCCCGCGGGCACCAGCGAGGCGGCGATGCCCTGGCGCTCGAGGCGGCGCACGACGCGGGCGGCGTGCTCGGGCGCGTCGCCGGGTTCGAAGGCGCCGAGCACCGTGAGCGGCGCGAGCCCGAGGCCCGCGAGGAACTTCAGGTGCAGCACCACGGCCTCGGTGGCGTGGCGCGCGACGGACGCGTCGACGAAGATCGCGCCGAACTGCTCCTTGGGCGCCGCGCGGAAGAGCTGGACGTAGAACTCCGCCTCCGCGCGCCGGCCGACGCTCTCGAGGAAGCGCAGCACCGTCTCGGCCTGCTCGTTGGGCGGTGGGGGGCTGGGGGCCTCGGGCATGGGGCGGAAGGGTCTACACCGCGCGGGCCGCGGGGCGAAATGGCGAAGCGCCCCGTCGCACGAGGCGAGCGGGGCGCTCCGGGAGAGTGACGGGCGCGGGGGGCGCCCTACGCGGTCACGAGCCCTGGCGGGTGGTCGGGGCGCCCTGGGCCTGGACGCACTCGATCACCGCGGTGGCGCCGGGGACGAGGCCGGCGCCCGAGGTGAACTCGATGTGCTGGCGGCAGTCGGGCGCGGTCGGGTCGGGGCGCGTGTCGTAGTAGAAGCCCTCGCGGCCGCCCGGCGGGGCCATGCCGAGCGGGAGCGCGATCTGGTTGATGACGCAGGTGTCGCGCATCTGCTGGGCGTCGCGGTCGCCGGGGGTGCGGCCGCGGGCCATCGTGCAGGCGCTCGCCGCGGACATGCCCGCGGGGAGGATCTCGCGGACGATGCAGTTGGTGCGGACGCAGTTGCCGCGGGTGTCGCCCATCTCGCAGGCGGAGGCGACGGTCTCGATCGGGCGCGGCAGGCAGCGGCCGGCGAGGCGCGACTGGATGCGCTCGACGATCTGCTGGAGGGCGCCGCGGTAGTCGTTCTTGCAGATGGAGCTGACGGTGCCGTTCTGGTAGCGCTCGGCGAAGCGGCGGGCCACCTGGACGACGCGGCGCGAGGGCCAGGCGAAGTACTGCGCGGCCGGGTCGCAGGTGGTGGCCATGGTCGACCCCTCGCGACGGCACGCGGGCACGACGCGGGTGGAGCAGGCCGGGTCCATGTTGCGCTGGCGCATGGAGATGGGGCCCTCGGCGCTCATCCCGGTGTAGCCGTCGGAGCCGTCGGGCATGCGGCCGAGGAGGGCGTCGTAGTCGACCTCGGTCATCGACCCGTTCATGCGGGTCGGGAGGTTGATGGGCACGCCGGCGATGGCGGAGAAGATCACGAGGTCGGGGCGGCCCGGCTTGAGCGAGGTGAAGCCGCGGGTCGGGCGCGCGGTGTCGATGTAGCGGTCGAGGGGCCAGGTCGGGTCCTGCGCGGAGCCCGGGGTGTACATGTAGAAGCGGAGGTTGAGGTCGTTGCTCGACCACTGCGGCGACATGATGTCGAACACGCTGACCGCGTCGGTGCACGGCACGCCCCGCTCGGCGTAGCGGCAGTCGCGGGTCGAGCCGTCCTCCTCGTCGGTCACCATCACCAGCGCGAGCACCGCGTTGTCGCGCACGAAGCCCGCGTTGGGGTCGGTGTTGCCGGCCACCATGCGGGGGTTGTGCACCACGAGCGAGCGGTACATCGACTCGAGCTGCTGCTCGAGGCCGCACCCGCCGATCGACAGGTACGCGTTGCAGATGAACTCCTCGCGGAACTGCGTCGCGTCCGAGCTCGTCCGGTCGAACGAGAGGAAGCTCGGGAACTGGTTGGGGTCCATCGTGCAGCGCGCCGGGCGGCGGCCGGGCGGCGCGGTGGTCCACGGGTAGTGCTGCCGGATCGCGGCCCCGTTGCGGATCGGGTTGAGGAGACCGTCGTCGCCCTGGTCGGTGTTGGCGCACGAAGGCACCACGCTCCCGGGCGTGCCGAGGTCGGACGAGATCACCCCGAGGTGGAGGCTCTTCACCGGGGGGTACCGCGGCCGCATCGTGGTCATGTCGACCGGCGGGTTGACGAGCTGGTCGATGAGGAGACCGAAGTTGTCCGCGAGGTTCCGCTGGTTCTCCGACATGGAGTTCGAGTTGTCGATCTCGAACAGCATGTCGACGTTCTCGATCGCGTCGTTCGTCACGGGGATGCGGACGCCCGACTGGAGGTTCGTGTTCGGCTTCGCCACGGGGCGATCGAGGCAGCCCGCTGCCCCCGCGCCCAGCGCCATCACGCCCACCAGACCCATCACCGACGCGCGGAAGGTGTTCCGCAAATGCATGACTTCGAAGCTCCTCTTCAGTTGGTCCTCAGGTCGCCAGCGCGGGGACCATACCGTCACCCCGGCTCGCAGGGCAACGGCGGAATCGCCTTCGCACGCCTCCTCTTGCTGCAACGATGACGCCACGGGGAAAGTCCCGTAGATTCCCCCGCGAAGCCCCCGGAGGGCCGTCGCAGACATCTGGCAGGGCCGATCCCGCCGGGTCTTCGGTTGGCAACCCGGGTTGGCAGCACCGGCGCCCCGCGGGTGGCTTTCCCTGCCTGGTGGGCGCCGTGGAGGAGAGCGCCGCGATGAACCAACCCACTGCCCGCGAAGAGCCCG
Source organism: Polyangiales bacterium (assembly GCA_046351555.1). Taxonomy (GTDB): domain Bacteria; phylum Myxococcota_A; class Polyangia; order Polyangiales; genus CAISKJ01. The sequence continues at coordinate 75,199 of JAXLYI010000039.1, read as the reverse complement.
TCGGCCGCGTCCTCCTGGTGGACGACGAGGAGAACCTCCGCCTCGCGCTCCGCACGTACCTCCGCAAGCAGTCGTGGGAGGTGACCGCGGTGGGGGGCGTCGACGAGGCGCTCGCCCAGATGGAGCGCGACCCGGCGGAGTACGTGGTGACGGACGTCCGCATGCCGGGCGGGCGCTCGGGGATGGAGCTCCTCGCGGAGGTGCGCAAGCGCTGGCCCGCGGCGGTGGTGCTGGTGATGAGCGCGTACGGCTCGCACGAGGACGCGCTGGCGGCGATCAAGGGCGGGGCGCAGGACTACCTCACCAAGCCCTTCGCGCCGGCCGACCTGGCCTTCACGCTGAGAAAAGCGCGCGAGCGCGAGGCCCTTCGCCGCGAGAACCGGGAGCTCCGCGCGGCCCTCGCCCGGGAGAACCGCTTCGACTCCCTGGTGGCCCGCAGCGACCCGATGAAGGCCCTCTTCGCGACCATCTCGCGCGCGGCGGCCTTCAAGACCACGGTGCTCATCAACGGGGAGACGGGCGTCGGCAAGGAGCTCGTGGCCCGCTCGATCCACACGCGCTCGCCGCGCGCCGCGCGCCCCTTCGTCGCCATCAACTGCGGCGCCATCCCCGAGAACCTCATCGAGAGCGAGCTCTTCGGGCACAAGAAGGGCGCCTTCACCGACGCGAGCTCGGACAAGCGCGGGCTCTTCGAAGAGGCCGAAGGGGGGACGCTCTTCCTCGACGAGATCACCGACCTGCCGATGCCCCTCCAGGTGAAGCTCCTGCGCGTGCTCCAGGAGGGCACCTTCCGCCGCCTCGGCGAGACGGGCGACCGCAAGGCCGACGTCCGCGTCGTCGCCGCCAGCGCGAAGGACCTCGAGAAGGAGTCGAAGGGCGGGCGCTTCCGCGAGGACCTCTTCTTCCGGCTCAACGTGCTCTCGCTCACCATCCCCCCGCTGCGCCACCGCCGCGAGGACATCCCCCTGCTCGTCGACCACTTCGTCGCCCGCTTCAACGACCGGCTCGGCACCAGCATCCAGGGCGTCGACCCGAAGGCGATGCAGATTCTCACGGAGTACGCCTGGCCCGGCAACGTCCGCGAGCTCGAGCACGCGATGGAGCGGGCGATGGTGCTCTGCGAGGGGCAGGTGCTCTCACCGAGCGACCTCGACCCGCGCATCCGCGAGCCCGCCGACCCGATCGCCGCCGAGCTGGAGAAGGGCAACTACTCGATCAAGAAGACCACGCGCATCATCGAGGAGATCCTCATCCGGCGCGCGCTCGAGAAGACCAAGGGCAACCGCACCCGGGCCTCCGAGCTGCTCGAGATCTCCCACCGCGCGCTGCTCTACAAGATCAAGGAGTTCGGGATCGCCTGACGTCTTCGGGCGCGTCCCAGTCCTCGCAGGCGCGCGCCGGGAGCTCCGCGTCGCAAACCCCCGCCTCGCGCAGGAGCCCTTGCAGCGAGCGCTCGCCGCGCGCGAGCCGGGCGCGGGCGAGGGGCAGCACCCGGGCGGCGTCGTAGCGCGCGAGGAGCGGCTCCCACGGCGCGTCGGGGGCACGCCGGGCGGCGATCACGGCCGCGTCCGCGGGGTGGTCGCGGAGGGCGCGCAGGTCGTCGAGGGAGACCGCGGGCATGTCGCACGCGAGGGCGATGGTGGGGCGCGCGCCGGCCCATGCGAGGAGCGCGCAGAGGCCGCCGAGGGGCCCGGCGTCGGGGGCTTCGTCGTCGAGCGCAGGGACGTCCGGCGCGAGCGCGCGGTAGGCGTCGGCGCGGCCCACCAGCGCGACGTCGAGGCCGAGCGCGTGGCCGAGATCGAGCGCTCGCGCGACGAGGGGTTGGCCGGTGTCAGGCGAGGGGAGGAGGCCCTTGGGCGAGCCTCCCATGCGCGAGCTCCTGCCCCCGACGAAGAGCCCGAGGGCCGTCACGCGAGCCTGAACTCGCGCGCCGCGGCGGTGAAGCGCGCCTCGTCCTTGGTCGGGTCGGCGAGCCGCCAGAGCACGTACGCCTGCTCGTCGGCGAGCGCCTCCCAGCGGACGCGCATGAGGTGGCCGAGGCGCGCCCGCACCCGCTCGAAGGTGTCGTACGAGCGCCACAGCGGCGGCTCGGGCGAGGGCTCGACGGACTTCGCGGGCGCGCCGGTGCGTTCGCCGTGCGCGAGGCAGCGGGCGCGCAGGGCGTCGCGTTGTTCGGGCGACTCGACGGGGTGCTCGCAGAGGGCGACGCGCTCGTCGTGGGGGAGCTTCTGCCACGCCGCGAGCGGCAGCTTCACGCCCGCCCGGTCGAGCCGGTAGCGGAGCGCGAAGGGCATGAACTCCAGCGTGGCCCAGGTCTCCTCTTCGAACGCGAAGCGCGCCATGGCGATGCCCTTCAGATGCAGTTGAGGCCCGAGCAGCGGTAGGGGGCGGAGCAGGTGTTGCCGGGGCAGCAGCGCTGGCCCGAGATCCCACACGCGGTGCAGGTGAGCCCGGAGCAGTAGGCGCCGGTCGAGCAGGTGTTGCCCGGGCAGCAGCGCTGCCCCGAGAGCCCGCAGGCGGTGCAGGTGACGCCCGAGCAGTAGGCGCCGGCGGAGCAGGTGTTGCCTGGGCAGCAGCGCTGGTTCGCGAGCCCACACGCGGTGCAGGTGACGCCGGAGCAGTAGGCGCCCGTCGAGCAGGTGTTGCCGGGGCAGCAGCGCTGGCCGTCGAGCCCACACGCGGTGCAGGTGGTCCCCGAGCAGTAGGCGCCGGCGGAGCAGGTGTTGCCGGGGCAGCAGCGCTGCGAGGCGAGCCCGCAGGCGGTGCAGGTGGTTCCCGAGCAGAAGTTGCCCGCGGCGCAGGAGCTGCCCGGGCAGCAGGGCTGCGAGGCGAGGCCGCACGCGCGGCAGACCGTGCCTGAGCAGTAGTTGCCTGCGGCGCACGAGCTCCCAGGGCAGCAGGGCTGCGAGGCGAGCCCGCACGCGCGGCAGACGGAGCCCGAGCAGTAGTTGCCGGCGAGGCAGGCGCTGCCGGTGCAGCAGCGCTGGCCGTTGGCGCCGCAGGTGGTGGCGCTGACGCAGGAGCCGCCCGAGCACACGAGGCCCGCGCCGCAGGCCGTCCCGGTGGTGCAGCACGCGGCGCCGGCGGTGCCGCACGCGGTGGCGAGCGAGCACACGCCCGAGACGCAGACGAACGTTCCCGCGCACGCGCTCCCCGAGCAGCACGACTGGCCGAGCCCGCCGCAGGAGGGGGGCGGCCCGCACACGCTCCCGAGGCAGACGAGGCCCGCGTTGCACGCCGAGCCCGTGCAGCAGGTCTGGCCCGCGGACCCGCACGTGGCGCCCGCGGTGACGCAACTCGTCCCGTTGCAGGTGAGCCCGGAGTTGCACGCCGAGCCGCCGCAGCAGGCCTGGCCGAGCATCCCGCAGGGCGGCGACGTGCACGCGCCCGACTGGCAGAGGAGGCCGGCGTTGCAGGCGCTCCCGGAGCAGCAGGGCTGCGCGAGGGCGCCGCACATGCCCGACGCGGGGCGCATGCAGGTGGTCCCGTCGCAGGTGAGGCCGGTGTCACAGAGGCGGCCGCCGCAACATGCCTGCCCCTCGGCGCCGCAGGCGGTGGACATCGCGCAGGTGCCCGCCGCGCACTCGAGGCCGGTGTCGCAGAGGCGCCCGCCGCAGCAGGGCTGACCGCGCATGCCGCAGACCATGGAGGGGTTCTGGCAGCGGCCGTCGGCGCAGGTCGTCCCGCCGTTGCAGACGTTGCCGGCGCAGCAGGGCTGGTCGAGCATCCCGCAGGGCGGCGCGCGGCACGTTCCCATGGTGCACAGGAGGTCGCCGCCGCAACTGTCGCCGCGGCAGCAGGCGTTGCCGTCGGTGCCGCAGGGGACGCACATGCCGGCGCGGCAGACGCCGCCGGAGTCGCACACGTCGCCGCAGCACGACGCGCCGATGCCGCCGCAGGGGGGCGGGTCCTCCGAGGGGATCGTGGCGTCCATCCCGGTCGCGTCGGGGTCGACGTCGAGGGCCGCGTCCTTCGCGGCGTCCTTGGGGGCGTTGAGGTCGTCGCCGGTGTCGAACCAGGGGACCTCGTCGGCGGTGTCGGGCTTGCCGACGATCGCGTCGCCGGTGTCGTCGTAGAGCGTGACGGCGTCTTTCAGATCGACGGGCGGGGGGACGTACTCGTCCGCGAGGCGCGCGCAGCCGAAGACGGCGACCGCAAGGACGAGAAGCAAAGCCCGCATGGCGACGCGATTCGACCACCGGAGGGGCGGCGGTGTCCAGCGCGAGGGGAGAGGGCGCTGGCCGGCGCGGGTTACGTGGAGGCGTGCAAGTTGCCGAAGCGGCACTGCGCTCGCCTGCGGAGACCCCCGAGCACGAGCGGACGGAGGCGGTTCATGAGTCGTGAGTTCTCCTGTGGATGCAGCGGCAGATGCGGTCTGGCTCGGCGGCGCAGGAGGCGAGCCCCATGCCAGTCCGACAGAGCGCTTCGGCGTCGCTGAACTCTGCGGGCGGGCGACACCAAAATCTATCCGTTGTCCCGCCAACCTCCGGGACCAGTTGGCAGAAGTACCCCGCGGCGCAGCCTCCCTCGCATCGGCACTCGTCGGCCCTCTCCGTGCCGTTGCACACGAACTCAGGTTCGACCCAGGAGCCGCCATCCGTCTGTGTGTCGGCACTCCCAGCGTCGTTCTGCGGCGGCGTGCGGGAGGTCGTGGACGCGCATCCAAGCGTGAGGAGAAACAGGGAGACAACCCGCCACGTCTGAATCGCCTGGGGTGTCATGGCGGGGCGTGTACCGCGAGGATCGGTGGCGAGTCCATCGGTGCGGCCTGGCCGGGAAGCCCCGCGGCGGGGTTTGTCGCTGGCGCTCCGGCACCCCGCGCTACGGATGGCAGGCGCCCCCTTCGGGGGCTTTCGAACCCTACCGGTCTGCGAAAGCTCCCCGCCATCATCGTGCGCAACGCTTCCGGGGGCGTTCCGTGCGATCTTTCATCGGTCTTCAAGCCCCCGGAGGGGGCGCCTGCCATCCGTAGCGCGGGGTGCCGGAGCGCCAGCGACAAACCCCGCAGCAGAGCTTGGTGCGCTCGCCCGGGTCCTCAACGGTGGCCCTACCACCGCCCGCGCCCCGCTTCATCGCTTGGACCGATGTCCCCACCACCGTTCGCACCCCGCGCCATCGCGCGGATCGGTACCCCCACCATCGATTCCAGCCCGGAAACCCCTTCGAACGGGTACCCCCACCACCGGTTTCGCCACGCGCCGCCGCGCGGATCGGTGCCCCCACCATGACGTCGCGGCGCGGCGTCGGCCCCGTCGTCGTGCCGCCCTTCCAAGGTCCGTTCTCCCGATGGCGAAGGGCGCTGTCCGACGGGCGGGCAGCGCACACGATGGGCGCGCTGAAGGCGCTGCGCCGTCCGTGACGCGGCGTTAGAACCGGAGCGACAGGACGGCCGGTCGCCGCCCCGACGGAGGAGCACGATGAACGAACAGTGGAGAGTCAAGCTGACCTGCACCGCGCTCGGCGCGTCGCAGGCGATCGGGGTGTGCCGGGCGCTGATGGTCACCTACGATCGGGTGGTCACCGACAAGAACGTCGCGAAGGAAGACCGCCTCTTCGTCACCCGCGCGCTCGGCGCCAGCCGCACGCGGATGGGCGAGGCGGTGGAGACCCTCGACGGGGCCGTCGCCGCGCAGGGCGGTGACGAGGGCCCCTCGCAGCCCGCCGCGGGCGCCGCGCTGGCGACCTACCGCACCCCCTGGCGGACGCTGCGCGACGGCCTCCGCGTCGCGGTGAGGGTCGAGAAGGAGACCGGCGCGGAGGGCGCCGCCGAGCTCGACGTGGCCGTGTTCGGCGCGGGCACCGGCGTCCCCTTCCTCGCTCGCTCCCCCTACGCGGCGTGGACCGACGCGGGCAAGGCCCTCGACGCCCTCCGCGCCCCCGCGGCGGGCGCCGTGCTGTCGCGCCACCACCTCGACGGCCACCTCCGCCGCGTCGAAGCCGCCCACGTCGTCTACGGCCGCGCGATCGGCGCCACCGGCTCCCTCCGGCCACGCCCCGCCGTCGCCCGCGCCACCGTCCGCGAGACGCTCGACGTGTGCACGGCGGCGCTCTGCGACTACGTGGCCCGCGCCTGCGCCGTCGAAGACCCGGCGGTGCCCGGCTCCGATGCGCTGCTCTCGCGGCTGCTCGCCGCCCTGGACGCCGTCCCCCGCGTCCACGAGCGCGCGCCGAAGCGCGCCGTCGAAGAGACCAACGGAGACGGCGAGGACGGGAGCGACGAGGACGAAGGCGGCGAGGCGCGCGACGGGGCGCCCGACAACGACGACGCCGACGCCGAGCCCGAGGCGCCTCGCAAGGTGGGCTGAACCCATTCGCCGGGGCGCCGCGGCCGTTCGCCCGCCCGGGAGGTGACGTCCGCCGCCGTCCTGTGGCATGCCTCCCGGCATGTTCGTCCCCTTCGTGTACGCGCTGCGTCAGCGCAAGGTGCCGGTGGGCACGCAGGAGTCGCTCGCGCTCGCGGCGGCGCTCGGCCGCGGGCTCCACGACAGCTCGCTCGAGGGCTTCTACCAGGTGGCGCGGGCGCTGCTCATCCACGACGAGAAGCACCTCGACGACTTCGACCTCGCCTTCGCCGAGCACTTCCGCGGCGTGGCGTTCGAGGCGAAGAAGGTGACCGACGAGATCCTCGAGTGGCTGCGCGACGTGAAGTCGATGCGCGAGCTCACCGAGGAGGAGAAGGCGCTGATCGAGGCGCTCGACCCCGAGAGCCTCCAGAAGCTCTTCGAAGAGCGGCTGAAGGAGCAGAAGGGGCGCCACGACGGGGGCAACCGCTGGATCGGCACCGGGGGCACGTCGCCCTTCGGGCGCGGTGGCTTCAACCCGCAGGGGATCAACGTCGGGGGCGGCGGCGGGCGGAGCGCGGTGAAATCCGCGGACGCGCGGCGCTACAAGGGCTACCGGAGCGACCTGGTCTTCGACCTGCGGCAGATCGAGGTGGCGCTGCGCAAGCTGCGGGCCTTCATCCGCGAGGGGGCGGAGACCGAGCTCGACGTCGACGGGACCATCGACGCGACGGCGAAGAACGCGGGCGAGCTCGAGGTGGTGATCCGGCCCCCGCGGCGGCACGACACGCGGGTGATCCTGATGATGGACGTGGGCGGCTCGATGGACCCCTACGCCGACGCGGTGGCGCAGCTCTTCAGCGCGGCCAAGCGGGCGACGCATTGGAAGGAGCTCCGCACCTACTACTTCCACAACTGCGTGTACGGGCGGCTCTACAAGACCGACAGCTTCGCCGACGCGGTGCCCGTCCACGAGGTGATGCGGCAGTGCGACGGGCGCTACAAGGTGGTGTTCGTCGGCGACGCGCTGATGGCGCCGTACGAGCTTCTGGCGTCGAGCCCGCTCCAGCCGGGCGACCCCCCGACGGCGGGGATCCACTGGCTGGCGAGCATCCGGGACCACTTCCCCCACTCGGTGTGGCTCAACCCCGAGAGCCCCCGGGACTGGCGGGGGAACACCATCGAGGCGGTGCGGGGGGTGTTCCCGATGTACCACCTGACGGTGGAGGGGATCACGGAAGCGGTGACCGAACTCATCAAGCGTCGTTGACACCCCGTGCGCGGCGGGCATAGGGTCGCCGCGCCCGGACGGAAGCCCATGAAACTCTACAGCAGCAAGATCCCGGTGATCGCGATGGACATCGTCCGGACGCTCACGAGCGACGGCGACCTCGAGACCTCCAACCCGCGCGAGATGGAGGCCGACATCGAGTCGGTGCTCCGCGAATACCTCCGGATGGAGCGCAACCTCACCGAGCGCGCGAAGGACCGCGTGGAGGCCGTCGGCGGCACCCGGCAGGACCTCGGCAAGTACAAGAAGGCCCTGGCCGACCAGCACAACGTCGGGACGGGCAACGAGGCGACCTCGTACATCCTCAACCAGCTCCTCATCATCTTCATGCGCTCGCCGCACGTCGACGAGATCTTCGCGGAGGACGACGCGATCCGGCGCAAGTGCCGCCGGGTGCTCGAGCGCCACATGAGCGAGGACGAGGTGATCGACAAAGAGGTCCGCGAGAAGATCAAGAACATCCAGGAGGGTACCAAGACCTGGGAGGTCGAGTACGCCCGGGTGATGGACCAGGTGAAGCGCAAGCACGGCGTGAACGAGTAGGCGGCGGGGGCGGAGCGGAGAGCGGCCATGTGGATGCCCAAGGTCGAAGAGAAGAAGCACTTCTGCCACAAGTGCAGGAACGAGCTGGTCTTCGAGGTGAAGATGCAGCGGCGCGACGCCTGCCCGCACTGCGGCGCGGACCTGCACGTCTGCAAGAACTGCGAGTACTGGGACCCCGGCGCGCACAACCAGTGCCGCGAGAAGATCACGGAGTACATCCCGGACCGCGAGGCGACCAACCACTGCACCTTCTTCACCTTCAAGAACGGCGAGCCCGGCACCGACGAGGCCGCGCTCAAGGCGAAGGCGAAGCTGGCCAACCTCTTCGGCCCGAAGAAGTGACGGGAGCGGACGCGACGTGAAGGCACTCGTCACCGGCGGCGCCGGCTTCATCGGGGGGCACCTCATCGACGCCCTGCTCGCGCGCGGCGCGACCGTGCGGGCGATCGACAACTTCGCCACCGGGCGCCGCGAGAACATCGCGCGCGTTCACGGCAAGATCGAGTTCATCGAGGGGGACGTCGGCGACCCCGAGGCGGCGGCGCGGGCGGTCCACGGGGTCGACGCGGTCTTCCACGAGGCGGCGATCCCGTCGGTGGCGCGGAGCGTGGTCGACCCGGTGGCGAGCGACCGGGCCAACGTCGGCGGCACGGTGACGCTGCTCCAGGCGGCGCGCGTCGCGGGCGTGCGGAAGCTGGTGTACGCGGCGAGCTCGAGCGCCTACGGCGACACCGAGGTGCTGCCCAAGGTGGAGACGATGACCCCGCGGCCGATGAGCCCGTACGCGGTGTCGAAGCTCACCGGCGAGCACTACGTGACGGTGTTCGGGAAGCTCTTCGGCATCGAGACGGTGTCGCTGCGGTACTTCAACGTGTTCGGCCCGCGGCAGGACCCGCAGAGCGAGTACGCCGCGGTGATCCCGCGCTTCATCACGCTGATGCTCCGCGGCGAGCGCCCGCGGGTCAACGGCGACGGCGGCCAGTCGCGCGACTTCTGCTTCATCGAGAACGTCGTGAGCGCCAACCTCCTCGCGGCCAAGGCGAAGACCGCCGGCGAGGTGGTCAACGTCGCCTGCGGCGCGCGCGTGACGCTCAACGAGCTGGTCGCGATGATCAACCGCGAGCTCGGCACCGACCTCACGCCGGAGTACGGCCCGGGGCGCGCGGGCGACGTGCGGCACTCCCTCGCGGACATCTCCGCGGCGCGGGCGCTGCTGGGCTACGAGGTGCTCTTCGACCTCGCGGCGGGCCTGAAGCTCGCGGTGGACTACTACCGCGCGCTCGAGGCGAAGTAGCGGAGGCGTCGCCGTGCGCAGCATGACCGGGTTCGGCGTCGGCGAGGCCAGCGGCCCCTCGGGCCGGCTCGTCGCCGAGGTGCGCTCGGTCAACCACCGCTTCCTCGACGTGCGGGTGAAGCTCCCGCGCGAGATGACCGACCACCACGTCTTCGCCGAGCAGCTCGTGCGGGCGCGGCTGGCGCGGGGCCGGGTCGACGTCACGGTGCACTGCGAGGGCTGCGGGCGCTCGCCCCTGACGCTCGACCGGGCGCGGGCGGTCGCGGCGCTGCGGGAGTTTCAGGCTGTGGCTGACGAGCTCGGGACGGGCGAGCGGGCGTCGCTGTCGCTGCTCGCGATGGTGCCCGACCTCTTCGTCCAGTCGGGCGAGCGCGACCCGGAGAAGACCCGCGCGTCGCTGCGCGAGGCGGTGGATCGGGCCGTCGACGACCTCGAGCGGATGCGCTCGCGGGAGGGTGAGGCGTTGGCGCTCGACCTCGGGCGCCGGCTGGAGGCGGTGGGGGGCTACGCGCGGGCCGTCCACGACCGGGCCGAGGGGATGGCCGAGCGGCTGCGGGCGCGCTTCCGCGAGCGGCTCGAGCGCCTGCTCGACGGGGCGCGGGTCGACGCGACGCGGCTCGAGCAGGAGGTGGCGATCCTCGCCGACCACGCGGACATCGCCGAGGAGCTGACGCGCCTCGAGTGCCACCGCGCGCAGCTCGCGCGGCTCTTCGACGAGCGCGAGCCGGTGGGCCGGCGCATCGACTTCCTCCTCCAGGAGATGGCGCGCGAGGTGAACACCGTCGGCTCGAAGTCGAGCGAGGGCGAGGTGGCCATCGCCGTCATCGAGCTCAAGGCCGAGATCGAGCGCATGCGCGAGCAGGCGCAGAACGTCGAGTGAACGCCCCGATGATGCTCCACGCCGCCGAGGACTTCCTCCCGCTGATCGTCACCTCGCCTTCGGGGGCGGGCAAGACCACGCTGGTGCGCCGGCTCCTCGCGCGCCACCCCGAGCTCGCGCAGAGCGTGTCGGTGACGACGCGCGCGCCGCGCCAGGGCGAGGAGGACGGGCGCGACTACCACTTCGTGACGCGCGCGGCCTTCGACGACATGGTGGCGCGCGGGGCCTTCGCTGAGTGGGCCGAGGTGCACGGGCAGCGCTACGGCACGTCGCTGGAGAAGGTGGCCGAGGTGCGGGCGCGCGTGCGGGGGATGGTGTTCGTCATCGACCAGCAGGGGGCGCGGCAGTTCAAGGCGCGGGTGCCCGAGGCGGTGGGGGTGTTCGTGCTGCCGCCGTCGCTCGCGGAGCTGGAGCGCAGGCTGCGGGGGCGCGGCACCGACAACGAGGAGTCGGTGGCCCGGCGGCTGCGCGACGCGCGGGTCGAGCTCACGCACTACGCGATGTTCGACTACGTGGTGGTCAACGACGACCTCGACGCGGCCTCGGCCGAGCTCGACGCGAGCGTGGTGGCCGAGGGCGCGCGCCGCTGGCGCCGGGCCAACCGCGTCGAGGCCGTGCTGCGCGGCGCGTGACGGGCGCTACAGCTCTTCGAAGGGGCCCCAGCGGTACGGGTGGCCGGTGACGAAGGTGTTGCCGCCGACGAAGCGGGCCTTGTACGTCGCGGGCCGGTAGAGCGCCTGCGGGCGGTTGTCGGCGACCCCGAAGCGCGCGAGGAGCGGGGCGTCGACGAAGAAGGCGTTGTTGCCCTGGCGGTCGCAGCAGAGGAGCTCGTAGCCCTTGGCGCGCCCGAGGATGGAGAGCGACTCGAGGCTCGCGCCGTAGTACGTGCTCCCGTCCCAGGCGTGGTCGGGGTTGTACGTCATCACCCAGCGCTTGGGGGGCTCGTGGTAGGGGTTGTATTCGATCACCACGACCTGCGGGCGGTAGCGCTCGATCGCGCGCCACACCCAGTAGTCGTTGCCGTCGATGTCGATCGAGAGCAGGTCGAGGTCGTCGGGGACGTCGAGCGACGCGAAGAGGGCCTCGACGGTGTCGGGCTGCACGCGGGCCTGGGCGAGGCGCACGCGGGGGTCACCGCCCCAGTTGGCGCGGAGCTGGCCGAAGCGGTAGTCCGACGCCTCGATCATCGCGCCGCGCCAGCCCCCCTCGCGCAGGAGCCGCGCGGTGTTGCTGTTGCGCAGCCCGTCGCCCGCGCCGAACTCCACGCAGAAGCGCCGCCGCGGGGCGACGCGTTCGAACACGCGGTCGAGCATGGCCTCCTCGGCGCCCTGGGCGAAGAGGCCCTTGGTGAGGGCGTCGAAGTCGACGGGGGGCTGCGGCGGGGTCATCGCCGCGGACTCTACTCCCGCGCGGTCAGGACGGGCGGCGCTCGTCGTCGTCGTCGGGGCCGGGGTCGCCCGCGACGCGGCGCTGGACGCGGCGGAAGTTGCTGCGGTCGAGGCCGGCGAGGCGCGCGGCCTGCGAGATGTTGCCGCCGGCTGCGTCGAGCACGGCCTTGACGAAGGCGCGCTCGAAGTCGGCGATGCAGCGGCGGCGCGCCTCGGTGTAGTCGAGCGTGGCGAGGGCCGGGGGCGGCGCGAAGGGCGGCGGCGCGAGCGGGGCGACCGGCGGGGGCGCGGCCGGCAGCGGGGCGGAGGGGAGCGCGGGGCCGGTGAGCTGCACGGCGCGGAGCTCGGCGGGGAGGCCATCGAGCTCGAGGGTGTCGCCCGCGGCGGCGCCGAGGCCGACGTAGATGGCGCTCTCGAGCTCGCGGACGTTGCCGGGCCACTCGTAGGATTCGAGCGCGCGGAGGGCGATGGGCGAGATGCGGTGGACGCGGGGGTTGAGCTGCGGGCCGTGCTTCTGGAGGAAGTGGTAGGCGAGGAGCTGGATGTCCTCGCGGCGCTCGCGCAGGGGCGGGAGCTGGATCGCCTGGACGCGGAGGCGGAAGTAGAGGTCCTGGCGGAAGCGCTGCTCGGCGACGGCGGCCTTGATGTCGACGTTGGTGGCGGCGATGACGCGGACGTTGACCTCGCGCTCGCGCGACTCGCCCACGCGCGTCACCTTCCGCTCCTGGAGGACGCGGAGGAACTTCACCTGCTGCGCCTTCGGCAGCTCGCCGATCTCGTCGAGGAAGATCGTGCCCCCGTTGGCGGCTTCGAAGTGGCCCGGGCGGTCCTCCGCGCCCGAGTAGGCGCCGCGGGCCGAGCCGAACAGGATCGTCTCCACCAGCGTCTCGGGGAGCGCGCCGCAGTTGACCGCGATGAAGGGCCCGCGGGCCCGCGTCGAGCGCGCGTGGATCTCCCGCGCGATCACCTCCTTGCCCGTGCCGCACTCGCCCGTGACGAGCACCGACGACATCTGCGGCGCCACCCGCTGGACGAACTCCCGCACCTCGCGCATCGCGCGGGAGGTGCCGAGCGCGCGCGCCGCGGGCCGCGCCCCGTCGAGCTGGGCCTCGAGCTGGCGGGTGCGCGCGAGGATGCGCTGGCGCTCGCTCGCGCGCAGCACGTGGAGCCGCAGCTCCTCGGTGGAGAAGGGCTTCTTGAGGAAATGGAAGGCCCCCGCCTGCACCGCCTCGAAGGCCAGCGACAGGTCGTTGTGGGCCGTCATCATGATCACCTCGACGTCGATGGCCCGCTCGCGCACGCGGCGGAGGAGCTCCATCCCGCCGGCGCGCGGCATCACCACGTCGGCGAGCACCACGTCGAACTCGTGCGCGGAGAGCAGCTCGAGGGCCTCCTCGCCGTCGCCGGACTCGACGAGTTCGAAGCCCGGGTCGCGGAGCTGGCGCACGACCGCGCGGCGCACGGCGTCGTCGTCCTCGACCACGAGCACGCGCACGGGCCCGCCCGGCGGCGGGGAGGAGAGCGGCGCGGCAGGCGTCGATGCGCGCGGCGCGGACGGCGACGATGCGCGCGGCGGCCCGGTTCGGACGGGCGGCGAGTCTTGGTGCATCCAGTGCTCCGGGTGGGGGGACGGGGCGCCGTCGTGGCGCGACGCCCGAGCGAGCATCGCGGAGCCGGCGCTGTCGTGCAAGGCGGCGCCCGGAGGGGTGGCGCGGCCTCGGACGGTGATCGTCCTGGTGTGGCGGGCGGCGCTCCGGTAGGGTCGCGCCCGCCGTGAACGTCCTCCTCGTCGGCGTCGCCGGCGGATCCGGCTCGGGCAAGAGCACCATCGCCCGGGCGATCGTCGAGTCGATGCCCCCCCACCACGTGTCGTCCATCGAGCACGACGCGTACTACCGCGACCTCGCCCACCTCTCCGCGGAGGAGCGGGCGAAGGTGAACTTCGACCACCCCGACTCCCTCGACAACGAGCTCTTCGCCGCGCACCTCGACGCGCTGCGCGAGGGCCGCCCCGTCGAGAAGCCCCGCTACGATTTCTCCCGCCACGTGCGCGAGGAGGCCACCACCCCGATGGCCCCGACGCCGATCATCGTGGTCGAGGGGATCCTGGTGCTGGCGCTCGAGCAGATCCGCCGCCGGCTCGACGTGAAGCTCTACGTCGACACCGACGCCGACATTCGGCTGATGCGCCGCATCCGCCGCGACATGGAGCACCGCGGGCGCACCTTCGCGCAGATCCGCGCGCAGTACTACGAGACGGTGCGGCCGATGCACATGGCCTTCGTCGAGCCCTCCAAGCGCTTCGCCGACGTGATCATCCCCGAGGGCGGGCAGAACCGCGTGGCGCGCGAGATGATCCTCTCGCACCTCCGGCGCTTCGTCAGCGACCTGGCGGCCCCGCCGGCGCCCGCCACCTCGTGGCCCCCCGCGGCCGACCCGTAGCGCGCCCGCCGCGCGCTGTGGTAGTGGCCCACGGGCCATGCCGAAGATCACCATCGCCGGGGCCGAGCGCGCGCTCGAGGCGCCCGCGGGCACCTCGCTCCTCAGCGCGCTCCAGGCCGCCGGGCACCCGGTGTCGACCTCCTGCGGCGGCGTCGCGACCTGCGCGCTCTGCCGGGTGACGGTGGTGTCCGGGCGCGAGCACCTCACGCCGATCGTCGAGAGCGAGATCACCCACCTCGGGACGATCGCGCGCATCGTCGGGCTCCGGCTCGCCTGCCAGGCGAAGCTCACGGGCACGGGCGACGTGCGGGTCGACGTGCCCCCGGTGGAGGACGTCGCCGCGCGCAAGGCGGCCAAGGCCGAGCGCCTCCGCGCCACGCGCAACCTCGCCCCCAAGCGGTAGCCCCCGAATGCGGCGCGCCGTCCGCGCAACGGATACGGCATGAACCCAAGGCTCCTCGCCTGGGGGCTCGGCGCGACGCTGACGGCGTGCGCGTCGTCGCCCCCGTCCGCCCGCGCCCCCGCCACCGCCCGCGCGCCCTCGAGGGTCGCCGCGCGCGCGCCGGTGCTCACCGCGCCCGACCAGGCCCGCGAGCTCGCGGCGACGCGGCGGGGCGTGACGGCGATGCGCTGGGACGTGCAGCGCCAGCTCACCCGCGCGCGCGCCCGCGGCGACCGCGCGGAGGCGTCGTGCCTCGACGAGCAGCTCTCGCAGCTCGACGCCTCGCTCCGGCTGCTCGACGAGCAGGCGGATCGCTTCGAAGGCGCGGCGGTGTCGGGCGACGACGCGGCGCGGGCGCGGAGCTTCGGGCGCGCGATGGCGCTGCGGGGCCGCGTCGCCGAGGTGGGCGAGGACGCGCGGCGCTGCGCGGCGGGCGTGGTGACCGAGGGGACGGTGACGACGATGGTGGTGACGGCGCCCTGACGGCGGGCGCGGCCGCGCGGCGCTACAGGCCGAAGTGGACGAAGGCGCCGAGGTCGAGGGAGACCGGCGTGCTCTCGGGCAGCACCCAGAGGGTGGGCGAGAGGAGGTCGACCTCGATGCGGACGCGGCGCGCGACCTGGAAGGCGACGCCCGCGGTGACGCGGAAGACGGGCCCGTTGAGCGGGAGGTAGCCGACCTCCGCGCGCAGCGGGATGAAGACGCGCGCCGAGGGGACGAGGTCGACGGCGGTCTCGACGCCGGCCAGGAGGAGCACGTTGGAGACGCGCCCCTCGCGGCCGTTGAGGTTGGCGTACGCGACCGTCGCCGAGATGCCCACGCGGTCGTGGGGGAACCACGCCGCCCGCACCGCGGCGATCCCGTTGACGAAGGAGTCGCGACCGGGGCCGAGGGCCACGAGGCCGCCCGCGCCGATCTCCCACGAGCGCGGGTGCGCGCGGACGCGGCGGCGGCGCGCGGCGGGCGGCGTCTGGCCCGGCGCGCCCGGTTGTGTGGGCTGCCCCGGCTGCGCCTGCGGACCGGCGGGACCCTGCGGGCCTTCGGGCGGGGCGACGGCGACGGTGCCCGGCGGGGGCTCGCCGTCGGCCGAGGGCGGCACCAGCAGCGCCGGCAGCGCCGCGCGGATGACGTCTTCGAGCTGAAACTGCCCGGCCGACACGTCGCGCACGCGCTCGCGGCGCTCGGAGGCGACGCGCACGCGGAGGCGGACGACGTAGAGCCCGTTGGCGGCGCGCACCTCCGCGGTGGCCCCCGCGGGCGCCTGGAGCGCGCGCTCGAGCATCACGAGCCCCTCCTCCGGCACCGGGAAGGGCAGCCCGATGCGCCGCGCGGCGTCGTAGAGCTCGGTCGTCGGGATCACCTGGAAGCCCGCCGACCCGATGGCCGACCGCAGCACGCCGGTGACGAACTGGGCCGCCGTCGAGTCGACGCCGATCGGCGCCGCGTCGACCACCGCCATGCGCGGCCCCTGCGCCTGCGCGGCCGCCGCGGGCTGCGCGGCCGCCGCGGGGTCGGCCGGCGCGGGCTGCGTCACGGCCGCGGGGGAGGGCGGCGCCGTGGGGTCGGCCGCCGCAGGCGTCGGCGGGGGCGTCGCGGGGGGCGCCGCGGGCGCAGTCGTCGCGGGCGTCGCGGGCACAGCGGGCGCGGGGCGCACACCGGCCGCGGGGCGCGCGGCGGGTCGGGGCGCGGGGCGCGGGGCGGGCTGCGCGTGGGCGGCGAGCGGGAGCGCGGCGAGGAGCGCGAAGGAGGCGAGCGGGAGGGCGGAGCGAAGCGTCTTCACGGGCCGTGAGGGTAGCAAACCACGTGCGCGGCCGATACGCGTTCGTCACGCGCGGGGGGCGCGTTCTGTCGCGTCAGGCGTTGGGCTTCGGCTCGCGGAGGGAGTCGACGTCGACGCCCGCGCGGATGAGGGCCTCGCGCTGGGCGGAGGCGAGGCGGCGGACGCCCCCGAGGGCGAGCTCGACGAGGCCGTCGACCTGCTCGCGGGGCACGGGGGCGTCCTCGGCGGTGGCCTGGAGCTCGACGACGCCGCCGGCGGCGGTGGCGACGACGTTGAGGTCCATGTCGGCGGCGCTGTCCTCGTCGTAGGCGAGGTCGAGCAGCGCCTCGCCGCGGACGATGCCCGCGCTGACGGCGGCGACCATGTCCCGCACGGGCGGGCCGGCGAGGAGGTTCTTCTTGCGGAGGCCGTCGAGGGCGATGACGAGGGCGACCATCGCGCCGGTGACGGAGGCGGTGCGCGTGCCGCCGTCGGCCTCGAGCACGTCGCAGTCGACGGTGACGGTTCGCTCGCCGAGGGCGCGCAGGTCGACCGCGGCGCGGAGCGAGCGGCCGATGAGCCGGGCGATCTCGTGCGAGCGACCGCCGAGGGGCCGGCCGTTGAACCCGTCGCGCGACTGCCGCCGCCCGCCGGCCCGCGGGTGCATCAGGTACTCCGCGGTGACCCAGCCCTTCCCCTTGCCGCGGAGGAAGTCCTTCACCCCCTCGTCGACGCTCGCCACGCACAGCACCACCGTGCCGCCCGCGCGGTAGAGCACGCTCCCCTCGCCCTGCCGCTTCCACCCCGGCAGAAGTTCCACGGGGCGCAGGTCGCCCGCCGCTCGTCCGTCGCTACGCATCGCTCGTGTCCTCATCCCTCTGCGGCCGGCAGCCAGATGGTGAACCGCGCGCCCCCGCCGTCCTCCGGCGGCGCGCGGTCGACGCGGATCGTGCCCCCGTGCGCCGTGACGATCTCCCGCGTCAACGGCAGCCCAAGGCCCGACCCGCGCTCCTTGGTCGTGTAGAAGAGCTCGTAGAGATGCGAGAGGGCCTCCTCGCCGAGGCCCGGGCCCGCGTCGGAGACGTCCACCGCCGCGCCGCCCGCCTCGGGGCGCACCCGGAGGGTGATCGCGCCGCCCTCGACGCCCGCGGCCTCCATCGCCTCGCGCGCGTTGCGCAGGAGGTTGAGCAGGCACTGGCGGAGCTGCCCCTCGTCGACGCGCACCGGGGGCACCCCCTCGTCGGTCGCGACGCGCACGCGCACCCGCGCGGCCTCCATCTCGCGGGCGACGAAGGCCGCGGCGTCGCCCACGACGTCGGCGAGGTCCTCGCGCTCGAGGCGGGGCTTCGGGAGCCGCGCCATGCGCAGGTACTCCTCGGTGAGCCCGGTGAGCCGGTCGACCTCGCGCTGGATCGCGCGCACCAGCCGGGCCGCCTCGGGCGCCCCCTCGCCGACCTCGTCGTGGAGCATCTCGGCGTTGAGCGCGATCGACGACAGCGGGTTGCGCACCTCGTGGGTGACGTGCGCGGCCATGCGCCCGATCGCCGCGAGCCGCTCGGCCTGCATCCGGTCGGCGTGGGCCTTGCGCAGCGCGACGTCGCGCGCCGCCACCGCGCCCACCATGCGTTCGAACTCCGCGGCGAGCTCGCCGATCTCGTCGTCGCCGGCGTCGACGGCCACGGGGCGCAGGTCGCCGCGGGCGACGGCGAGGGCCCGGTCGCGCAGGCGGGTGAGCGGGCGCAGCGCCCGGAGCGCGGTGACGGTGCTGGCCGCGCCGAGCACGCAGGCCACGGCGATGGCCGCGAGGGTGAGCTGGACGGCCTGGCGCTGGCGGCGCTCGAGGCCGTCGGCGAGGCGCGTGAGCCGGACCTGCACCTCGCGGCCGAGGCGGCGAACCTCGTCCTCGCAGGCGTCCTCGCGGGCGAAGATGTCGGCCTTGAGGGCCACCTGCTCGGGGGTGGGCAGCGGCGAGCGCGAGCGCAGGAGCTCGGCGAGCTTGGGCTCGTCGACGGCGTAGGCCGCGTCGACGCGCGCGAGGCCCGCGGCGGCGCGGCGGAGGAAGCCCCGGTCGCCCTCGTCGGAGACGCCCGCGAGGGAGGCCCGCGCGAGGGCGATGCTCGCCTGCACCTGCCGCCGCCGGGTGCGCCGCGCGGCCTCCAGCCAGCCCCGCGAGCTCACCGGGATGCGCTCCTCGGGCACCATGTCGAGCAGGGTGTTGAATGTCCCCTGCGCGTTCTGAATCTGACCGAGCTGGAGCGCGAGCTGGAGGTAGGTCTCGTTGGCGAGGCGCATCGCCGCGACCGACCGCCGCTGGCGCACCAGCGACCAGGTGGCCACCGCCCCGAAGGCCAGGATCACCGCGGCGAATCCCGCGACGATCTCGGTACGAACGCTGCGCCGTCGGGGTGCCATCGGAGCGGGCGCGGACGCTACCACACGCGCGGTTGCCACCGGCGCCCGGATGCGCGACAAGCGCCCCCCACGAAAACCCCATGAAGATCGCCGTCTTCCACCAGAACTACCTCGCCGCGGGCCAGCCCGGCGGCTCGCGCTTCAACGAGTTCGCCCGCCTGTGGGCCGACGCGGGCCACGACGTCACGGTGATCGCCGGGACGCTCAACTACTCCACCGGCGAGGTGCCCGCGAAGTACCGCGGCCGCTGGATCACCCGCGAGGAGGACGGCCCCGTCCACGTCGTCCGCTGCTACGTCCCGTCGGTGTACCACAGCGGCCGCGTCGGGCGCTCGGTGGCCTACTGGGCCTTCGCCGCCTCGGCCCTCTCCGCCGCCGCGGTGGTGCCGCGCCCCGACGTGGTCATCGCCACCTCGCCGCCGCTCAACATCGTGGTGCCCGGCTACCTCGCCGCCCGCTACGCCTGGCGCGGCGTCCCGTGGGTCTTCGAAGTGCGCGACCTCTGGCCCGGCAGCGTCATCACCTCGGGCCTGATGGGCGAGACGTCGCTCCTCGCGCGGCTGCTCTACGGGATGGAGCGCTGGGCGAGCGAGCGCGCGACGCTCATCAACGTGCTCACGCCGGCCTTCCGCGACGACATCGTCTCGCGCGGGCTCGCGCCCGACGACAAGATCGTGTTCGTGCCCAACGGGGCCGACGTGTCGATGTTCAACCCGGGGCCCCGCGACAACGACGCGCGGCGCGAGCTCGGGTGGGGCGACAAGACCGTCTTCCTCTACGCCGGCGCCCACGGCGTGGTGAACGCCCTCGACCAGCTCGTCGACGCCGCCGCGCTCCTCCGCGACCGCCCCGACATCCACTTCGCCTGCGTCGGCGACGGCACCGAGCGCGCCCGCCTCACCGCCCTCGCGCGCGACCGCGGCCTCGCCAACATCACCTTCCACGGCCCGGTGGCCAAGCCCCGCATGCCCGCCCTCGTCAACGCCGCCGACGTCGGCGTCGCCGTGCTGCAGGACAACCCCATGATGAAGACCGTCTACCCCAACAAGGTCTTCGATTACATGGCCTGCGCGCGCCCCACGCTCATCGCCATCGACGGCGTCGCGCGCAAGCTCGTGTGCGACGAGGCCGGCGCCGGGCGCTTCGTCCGCCCGCAGGACCCGCGCGACATCGCCGACGGCGCCCGCGCCCTCGCCGATGACCCCGCCGGCCGCAAGGAAATGGGAGAGCGCGGCCGCGCGTGGGTGCTCGCCAACGCCACGCGTGAGAGTCTTGCACAGCGGTACCTCGACATCCTGACCCGCCTCGCGACACGCTGACCCGCGCGCGCGCTCTGCCACGCGCGGCATCCCGCGCCAGCGGCCGTGGAGAAGGTCCCTCGCGCGGACCGGGCCAGCGGCGTGCTGCAATCCCCTCCGTCGCAGCGCCCTTTCCATCCGACGCGCGCCGCGATCAGGAGCGCCCTCTGGCCCGCACCGGCAAGTCGAAGCGAGCGAACCCGCCGCGCACGCCGACGCGCAACGCACCCGCGCCGCCGTCGACGCCGCCCCGCACCCCCGCGCACGGCACGCCGTCGCGCGCGGGCGATGCGACGTCGTCGCCCCGCGCTGTGGTCTGGGTGGTCGCGGCGGTGACAGTCGCGGGCCTCGCCGCGGTCACCCTGCTGCGCGGCCGCGAGCCCGCGCGCGGCGACGGCGGCGTGCGCCACGGCGACGCGCTCCCGCTCACCGCCGACGCGCGCCCTGACGAGGGCCCCGCGTGGCCGGGGGAGCTCGACGCGCGCGGGATCCAGCTCCCGGTGCCCGCGGGGTACGTCCAGGCGAGCGAGTGCGCGACGGCGCCGGAGCCCTGGCGCTTCCCGGGCATGACGCGCGATCAGGTGGTCGCCCTCGCCCGCGACGCGCGGCTGCCCGAGGGCGCGGCCGCCTCGCTCGCGGCGGGCCTCCAGTGCGACGCGGCGGGCTGCTCGTTCACCCCGCCGGCCGACGTGGTGGGGGCGCTGCCGCCGGAGCCCCGCGGCGTCTTCTACCGCGCCCTGCGGCGCCTGCCGGGCAACAGGCTCCAGGCCTTCGCCTACCTGCGGCCGCGCGCGCTCGGGCCCTGGAGCGAGATGCCGGGCCTCTCGGCCAACGTGCGCTCGATGCTCGCGCGGGGCGCCTGGTCGCTCGACGACCACCTCGCCTTCTCCGACCAGCCCTGGCTCTGCGCGGGTCTTGCCACCGACGCCGAGCGCGTCGAGGCCCTCACCGCCCTGCGCACCCGCTACGGGCTCGACGTGTCGGTGCGCGTCCCTGCGCGGGGCGACCTCGCGCCGCTCGTCCGCTACTGGAGCGTCGGCAACGACCCCGGCGCCGTCCGCGCCGCCCTCGAGGGCGCGCGGGGGGGCTTCGCGCCCGTCGCGGCGCTGCTCCCGCCGATGGCCCGGGCGCGCCTCAACCGCTTCCCCGCGCAGAGCGCGCTCGAGTACGACTGCTTCTGGACGGCGGCCCGCTTCTTCGAAGGGGCGACGCCCTCCGACCACTTCCCGGGCCCGCGCGGCATCGTCGACCTCGTGCGCGCGGACTACACGCAGGTGCCCTCGTCGGAGGCGCGGCTCGGCGACCTCGTGGCCTTCGTCGACCCCGACGGCTCCTTCGCGCACACCGCCTCGCAGGTGGCCGGCGACGTCCTGTTCACCAAGAACGGCCGCTCGCACCAGCGCCCGTGGGTTCTCATGCACCTCGACGACGTGCGGGCGATGTACCCGCTCGTCCGGGAGGTGCGCTGGTACCGCCGCCGCGCGGCGCCGTAGGGGCGCGCGGTTCAGCGCGGGAGGGAGCGCGCGAAGTCCACGATGCGTGCGGCGAGGGCGGCGGGGTCGTCGAAGTGCGGGCAGTGCCCGACGCCGTGGGGCTCCTCCACCACCGCGTGCAGCGGCAGGTGCCGGCGGAACCACTCGAGCGAGCTCGCCGGCAGCAGCCGCTCCGAGCGCCCCCAGAGGAAGAGAACCGGCATCGGGAGCGCGGACACCTCCTCGGGGGCGGGCGCGTGGTCGGGCGTGGCGCTGCGCAGGAGGTCTTGCACGACGGGGCGGCGCATCATCTCGCGCACCTCGCCGGCGAGCAGCGGCGCGAACCACGGCGGCCGGTGGTAGAGGCGCTCGAGGAAGGCGACGGTGTCGCGCGTCGAGCCGAGGTCGAAGGTCTTGCGGAGGCCGTCGAGCTCGGCGTCGGTGAAGCGCGCGCCGGCCGGCGAGATGAGCACGAGGCCCCGCACCTTCTCGGGCCGCTCGATGGCGTAGCGGAGCGCGACGGCCCCGCCGAGCGAGTTGCCGCAGAGCACCGCGGGCTCGTCGATGAGGTGGTCGAGCGCGTCGCGCATCGCGTCGGTGAGCGTCTCGGGGGTGAGCCGCTCGGAGGGCTCGGGGCTGAATCCGTGGCCGGGCATGTCGGGCGCCGACACCCGCCGCGCGTGCCGCTGGAGCCGCGAGAGCACCGCGCCGAAGGGCGTCGCCGCGCTCCCGATCCCGTGGAGGACCACCGTGTGCGGC
Organism: Polyangiales bacterium; assembly: GCA_046351555.1. Lineage (GTDB taxonomy): Bacteria > Myxococcota_A > Polyangia > Polyangiales > CAISKJ01. The sequence continues at coordinate 52,938 of JAXLYI010000039.1, read as the reverse complement.
AGCTCGCCGGGGCCGCGCCCGTCGTACGCGTGGAGCGGGCCGACGCGGGTGCGCACCTCGCGGCTGTCGAGGCCCCGGCGGTTGAGGGCGTAGCGCCCGACCTTCTGCGCGGCGTGGAGGAGGCGTGCCATGGCCTCAACGTAACCACGTCCCAGGGGGAAGCGGGGGAGGCAACGAGGTTTGCCGTCGACGCCGGCCCGCTCCTCCATTGCCGCGCTCTCCGCGCGTAACGCGGGTGCCACGACGCGGGCGCAACGCGCGATCGGCGACGCCGTGAGGAGCTTCCGCCCTCCCGTCGGCGGGTGGTAGGTTCCGCGCCATGGAGATCCGCCGGCTCTGCGCACTCGCCGCCATTGTCGTGGGGACGACCGCGGTCTCGGAGGCGCGCGCGCAGAGCGCCCTGCGGTGCGGCCCTGCCGGGCGGGGACGCCCAACGAGCGACGGCCAACGTTGCGAATGCAACGAGCCCGGCTTCTTCGAACAGGTGCGCGGCGGCGTGCACCGTTGTGTACCCCGTCCTCCGCAGGCTCGACGCGCCGCCGGGGTCGCGCCGCGCCCGAACCTCGGCTGCGCCGGCGGCGAGCACGTCAGCTCCGGGCACTGCTGCCGTACAGGCCAGGAGTGGGTTCCCAGCGTCGCGCGGTGCGTGTGCGTCGACCCCTCGCTGTGCGGGCCTCCTGCCGTGCCCGCGGGCGTTGCCGCCGCGCCGAGCGCACCCGCGTCACCCGTCACGCAGCGGCCGTCGACCGCGCAACCTGCGCAGCCCCCCAGCACGTCGTGTGCGGAAGGTATGGTGCTGGTCTCCGTCACGTCCACCGGCCGCGGCGCGCGGCCCGGCGAGCCGCGCCCGGGCGCGAACTTCTGCATCCATGAGACGGAGGTCACCGTGGACCAATATCGCGCGTGCGTCGCGGCGAGGGGGTGCACGTCGCCCGAGGAGACACAGGCGCCGTGCAACGACCATGACGGCGTCCCCGGTGATCACCCGATCAATTGCGTGAGTTGGAACGCCGCGACGAGGTTCTGTCGTTGGGCAGGGGGCCGCTTGCCGACGGAGGCCGAGTGGGCGTTCGCCGCGAGCGGGGGCGAGCAGGATCGGCTCTACCCGTGGGGGAGTGACGCCCCCGAGCGACGCGTGTGCTGGCAGCGGAGCGCGTCGTCGGGCACGTGCGGCGTGAGGACGCTGCCCGCCGACCGCTCCCCGTTCGGGGTGCTGGACATGGCTGGGAACGTGGGCGAATGGACCGCGGACTGGCACGAGCCCGAGCACACGCGGGCGGTGCGGGGCGGCGCGTGGGACACGGACGACGACGACGGCCTTCGCGTCACCGCGCGACGCGGCTACGTCCCTACGCGGGGGCTGGCCAACATTGGCTTTCGTTGCGTACAACCGCCTCGCTGAGGGGCGGCGGGGGGCCAGCGGTCTCACGCCGGGAGGGGGTTGTGCGCGCGCCTCTTCTGGTGCTCTGCTCCCGCCGCGAGGAGCGTGCTTCTTCCCATGCGAGCGTCCCACCTGGCCCTGCTGATCGCTGTGTCGTCGCCCGTCGTCACGGAGGCGCAGGTGTCGCTCCGTTGCGGCCCGGCGGGGCGCGGGCACCCCGCCGCGGACGGCACCCGCTGCGAGTGCAACGGGCCGCAGTTCGTCGAGCAGGCGGCGGGTGGGATGCGCCGGTGCGTCCCGGCGCCGAGGCAACCCCCCGCGGCGCGCCGCGCGACCTGCCCCGTGGGGATGGTGCCGATCCCGGGGGGAGAGTTCTGGATGGGCTCGGCGGACGGGGTGGGGCTCGATGACGAGCGCCCCCGTCATCGGGTGCAGCTCTCGCCGTACTGCATCGACCGCACGGAGGTGACCGTCGCCGCCTACCGCGCGTGCGTGGACGGGGGCGCCTGTGCGGCGGCGACGACCGACAACTACGTCAGTAGCAGCACTCAAGACGAGTCCCAGCAACGGCAGCGGGGCGTGCTCAACGAGTTCTGCAACTGGAACCGGAGCAACGCGGCCAGTCACCCCATCAACTGCGTCACCTGGGCGCAGGCTGACGCCTTCTGCCGCTTCCGCGGAGGCCGTCTACCCACCGAAGCCGAGTGGGAGTTTGCCGCGCGAGGAACGGATGAGCGCCGCTACCCCTGGGGCGAGGCCGCCCCCGACGCGCGGCGACTCAACGCCTGCGGTGCCGAGTGTGCTCGCTACGCCCGCGAGCACAGGATTGATCACACCCAGCTCTATGCCGGAGAGGATGGTTGGGTCGGGACCGCGCCGGTGGGCTCGTTCCCGCTGGGCGCCTCACCCTTTGGTGTGCTCGACCTGGCGGGAAACGTCTCCGAGTGGGTCGTGGACTGGTGGAGCGCTTCCTACCCGGCTTCTGCGGGAGCCGTCCGCGATCCGTCGGGCCCGAACACGGGCAACCACCGCGTGGGGCGCGGCTCCAGTTGGGTCACCCACGATGAGGAACTGGCGCGGGCCTCTCACCGGATGCAGTGGCTTGGCCCAACCACGACCCTGAGCTTCGTCGGTTTCCGCTGCGCGCGCTCTCGACCCTGAACGGGCTCAAAGCCCCAGGTCACCGAGATCATCGCCGCCCGCGCCGCCGGCCGTCGGCCGACGCGGGCTCGCAGCGGGCCGCACCGGTCGCGCCGCCGCGGCCGTCGTGCGCACACAACGGAACCCCGTGTGGTCCGTCGCGCCCTGCTCGATCGTCCCGTCGCGCAGGTAACCCGCCACCGTGTCGCGCGCCTCGCCGAAGAACGCTCCCATCGCGTACGGCGCGTCGTCCGTCCCGTCCGAGGTCCACTCGTTGACGTTGCCCGCGAGGTCGTAGAGAGAACCCCGGTCACCCAGCGAGCGCTCGTCGCGTGGGGAACTCCCGCCGGCCGCGAGGGCCGGCGTCGGCGTGATGCCGGCGGTCCAACGGGCGTCCCTCCCGAGCGCCTGGCGCCACTCCGCGCGCGTGGGGAGCCGCGCGCTCCCCTGAGCCGCGCAGTACGCGGCCGCCTCCGCGCGCGTCACACCCACCACCGGCAGCTCTTGCGGACCCGCGGGCGCGGGGCGCGCCGGCATGGCTCGTTGAAGCCACGCGCCGTACTCGCCGCGCGTCACCTCGTGCTCCTGCACCGCGAGCCCGCCCTCGGGGAGGCGGACGAAGGCGTTCTCCGACGCCGGAGCGCTACAACGCCGCGTGAATTGTTCGAATGTCTCGTCCGGCCGCGGCACGTCGCAGTCCGGGGTCACCGGCGGCGCCGGCGGCGCGGGGGCTGGCGTCACGGGGTTGACGAGCACCGCGGGCGTCGCCGTCGCCGCGGGCGTCGTCGCGGCGGGCGCCGTTCTCCCACCGCGTGTGACGAGGAAGAAGCCCCCCGCGGCCAACGCCAGCGCGGCGCCGACGCCCGCCGCGAGCGGCGCGCGCGACACGCCACCGCCGGCCCCGCGACCCACGCGTTGCACGAACGCGGTCTCGGCCACGGGGGCCTGCGGCGCGGGCGCCATCGGCACGGTCGACGCGACCGGCAGGTCGGTGGGCCGCGTGAGGGGGAGGTCCGGGCGCGGCGCCGCCGGCGGGGGCTGCGGCGTCGGGGGGCGGGGCGCGGGCGGCGCGATGGAGCCCGGGTCGGGGATGCGCGCCGCGGGCCCGAGCACCTCTCGGAGCGCGGCGACCGCGGCGGCGGCCGTCGGGTAGCGGGCCTCCAGGTCGCGCGCCACGCAGCGGGCAAACCACGCATCGAAGCCCGGCGGCACGGCGAGGCCCCCGAGCGAGCGGGCCCGTTGCGAGGCGGGTTCGAGCGTGGAGGTGCCGATCTCCATGAGGAGCTCGAACTGCGCGCCCTGGTGGAACACCTCCCCCGGCGCGAGGTTGGCGTTGCGCCAGTAGAAGCGCCCCGTCAGGAGGTGGAAGGCGATGAGCCCCAGCGCCCACACGTCCGTGGCCGGCGTGATGCGCGCGTTGCGCTTCGCCTGCTCCGGCGCGAGGAACATCGGCGACGCGATGAGCGTGGTCACCTGCGCGCTCTTGCGCTGCTCGGCGGCGATCTTCGCGATGCCGAAATCGAGCACCTTGATCACGGTGCGGTCCTGCAGGCGCGCGACGAAGAGGTTCTCGGGCTTGAGGTCGAGGTGGATCACCCCCACGTCGTGCGCCGGGCCGAGGCCCTTGCCGACGTCTTCGAATACCGCGGCCACCTCCCCGGGGGTGAGCACCCCGCGCCGCGCGACCAGGGCGCCGAGGTTCTCGCCGCGGAGAAGCTCCATCTCGATCCACGGTGTCCCCGAGGCCTCGTCGATGTCGTGGTCGTACACCTTCACCACGTAGTCGCTCTCGAAGCGCGCGCTGGCCCGGGCCTCCTGCTCGAAGCGCCGCCGGTGCTCGGCGCTCGCCACCAGCTCGGGCAGCATGGTCTTGAGCGCCACGGGCCGCCCGATCTTCACCTGCTCCGCCTCGTACACCGCCCCCATGCCGCCCTCCTCCAGGAGCCGCACGATGCGGTATTTCTTCGCGAAGATCGTCCCAGGCTGGAGCCCCATCAGACGGCCCGCTCCCCGCGCCACGCCGCCAGCTCTCGCGCCGCGCCGGGCTCGCCGAGCTCCGCTGCGTGGCGGAGGTCGTCCGCGCCTCCGGCGTCCCCCAGCAGCCGCCGCGCGCGCGAGCGGAGGTACCAGGCCGACGCGAGCCCGGGCGCGAGCGCGAGCGCACGGCCGCCGTCCCGCAGGGCTTCGCCGAGTTCGCCGGCCACCTCGAGGGCCCGGCCGCGGGCGACGAAGGCCTGCGCCGCGCGAGGCGCAAGGCCGTCTCGGGCGGGCCCCGCCGCCGACGCGAAATGCCGCTCCCAGAGCGCCAGCGCGGCCTCGTAGTCCCCGCGGAGTTCGGCGTCCGCGTAGGCCATCACCGCGGACTGACGCGTGGCCTCGTCGGACGAGAGCGCCACGGTGCGCGTCGGGGACGCGGGGGCCGCCAGCACCTCCCCGAGGCGCCGCGTGGCCTCGGCCCCGTCGGCGACCCGCGCGTCGACGTCGCGCGTCGTGCAGGCATCGAACCACGCGTCGAACCCCGGCGGCAGGCGCGCCTCGACGCCGAGCTCGCGCGCGCGGATCGATGCGGGGCACGGCTCGCCGAGCAGGATCTCCCCCAGCAACGCCAGCAGGTCACTCTGGCGCCAGTAGTGCGATCCCGTCAGCATGCGGAAGGCCACCAGGGCGAGGGCCCACACGTCCGTGGCGGGCTTGATGCGCCCGTTGCGCTGCGCCTGCTCGGGCGCCATGAAGCGCGGCGAGCCGGCGACGGAGGTGCCGAGGGCGGAGGTGGCGCCCTCCTGGATCACCCGGGCGATGCCGAAGTCGAGCACCTTGACCGTGAGGGGCGTGTCGTGGCGCCGCCCCTCGGCGAGGAAGATGTTGGGCGGCTTGAGGTCGCAGTGGACGAAGCCGACGCGGTGCGCCGCGCCGAGGGCGTGCCCCACCTGTCGGAGGATCTCCCATGCCTCCCGTGGCTCGAAGGGGCCCCGCTTCAGCCTGGCCTCCAGGCTCTCGCCTTCGAGCAGCTCCATGGCCATCCAGAGCGCGTCCTGCGCGGCGTCGACGCCCGCGTCGTACACCTGCACCACGTGGTCGCTCGCGACGCGGGCGCTCGACTGCGCCTCTTGGAGGAAGTAGGCCCGGAGCTTCGGGGTGGCGCTGAGATGCGGGAGCATGACCTTGAGGGCGACGCGCCGCCCGAGGTCGAGCTGCTCCGCTTCGAACACCGCGCCCATGCCACCGCGGGCGATCTCGCGGACGATGCGGTAGCGCCCGACAACGACGGCCGGCCGGGCAGCGTGGGGTGGGGGAGCGTTGGTCATGGCAGTCGCGCGGCGCGCGGAATGGCGGCGAGACGATATCGCGTCCGGCCACCGCCGGGTGTCGAAACAGCGCCGCGCGCCGTGCGGTCACTGCTCCAGCCGGTGCAGCGAGAAGGCGCTGGGCGGGTTGTTCGAGGCGATGAGCAGCAGGTCGTCGGCCCCGCCTCCCCGGAGGACCGAGTGGACCGTCGCGACGGGCCCGAGGGGGGGGAGGGACACCGTGCCCAGCGCGCCGAGGTCCGTGATCACGCGCCCGTCGCCGTCGAGGAAGGTCACCGTCGGGGAGGACGCGACGTTGCCCGCCACCGCGACCCGGCCTTCACACGTGACCGCGACGAGGTCGCCGACGCTGTCCGCGAACGCGCCGCGCGGGCCGAGCACCGCCGAGAACCCGCCGGCCCCGAACGAGAGGTCTGGCGCGCCGTCCCGGGTGAAGCGCACGACGACCGCCGTCGAACTCGCGTCGCTGTAGACCGGGGACGCGGCGCCGGACACGACCCAGCGCCCGGCGTCGTCCCGCGCGAGCGCCCTCACCTCGAAGCGTCGCGGGGCCTGCTCGGCCACGGCGCGCGCGGCCGCGGGCCAGTTCCGCTGGCGCCCCGCCCCGTCCAGCCGGAGGAGCTGCGGCTGGTACTGCGGCGACATGCACGCGAGCACGTAGTCGTCGCCGTCGGGGGCGAGGTCGAAGCACCCGACGACGCCCGAGAGGTCCGCGACGCCGCGCACGCCGAAGGTCTCGTCGAGCTCGCCTGCCTCCGTGACGCGCGCCGCCCAGGCGCGCTGGCTCTCCGCCGCCCAGTGGCCGCCGTCGTTCACGAGGAGGGTGTACCCGCGCGCGTCGGCCGCGGCCGCGAAGGCGACGACGCCGCGCGCGGCGCTCAGCCGGCCGCGGGTGAGGATGAAGCGACCGCCCGACGCGAACGTGGCGTCGAGCGCGCCGTCGGGGCTGAGGCGCACGAGCAGCGCGTCGTTGTTGTTGCCCACGCGGCTCTCGTGACCGAAGACGAGGAGGCGCCCCGCGCGGTCGGTGAGGCCGCCGAAGGCCTCGGAGAAGGCGCGCGAGGTCGGGGCCGGGTCGAGCGTCGCCCCGTCGGTGCCGAACGAGTCGTCGAGCTCCAGAGTATCCGCGTGGAAGCGCCAGGCCGCGAGCCGCGCCACCGGGGCCGCCTCCGCGCCGCAACGCTGGCACTGCCCCACGACGATCAGGCGCCCTTCGGCGTCCATGAATCCCCCGCGCGCCGCGGGGGTCGTGAGCACGTCGCCGGGGGTCGACACGCCGTGCTGCGACGACCGCGCGACCGACACCACGCCGCGCCTCGGGCACCGCGCGCCGTCGGGTGAAGCGACCGCGTCCTGCGGCGGCGCCGCGTCGGGGCTGGCGTCGGCGTGGTCCAACGCGGCGTCGGCCTGGAAACGCCCGGTGAGGTCCGAGCACCCCCCGGTGAGCGCCATCCACGCGACGAACCCGAGCGCAGGCGAGCGCCCCCGAGCCCTCCCGCCGCGCCCGCGAACGCACGCATGCGACACCTCCAGAGATTTCGGCGAATCGGTGCTCACGAGGCGCGATTCTCCCACAACGCGACGGGGTCGACGTAGCCCCCGTCGCCTCGTCGCGGTTCACGCGCACGGGTTCCGACGGCGCGCCGTTTCGCGTATACCCGGCGCATGGGACAGCTCATCGCCGGCGTCTGGCACCCCGGCTGGTACCCGCCCAACGCGGCCGGCGCCTTCGAGCGCCCGAAGACGGTGTTCCGCGGGCGCGTCACCGCCGTCACGCCCGGGCGCTACCACCTCTACGTCGCCCTGGCCTGCCCCTGGGCGCACCGCACGCTGATCACCCGCGCCCTGCGGGGCCTGGAGGGGGCGGTCGGCGTCACCGTCGTCGACCCGCGCATGGGCGAGGACGGCTGGAGCTTCCGGCCCGACGACCCCGACCCCGTCGGCGGCGCGCGCTTCCTCCGCGAGGTGTACCTGCGCGCCGACCCCGCCTACACCGGCCGCGTCACTGTCCCGGTACTGTGGGACCGCGAGGCCGGCGCCATCGTCAACAACGAGTCGCGCGAGGTGATGCGCATGCTCGACCTCGACTTCGCGCCGCTGGCGGAGGCCCCGCTGGTCGACACGCTGTGCCCGCCCGAGCTGCGGGCCGAGGTCGACCGCGCGCTCGACGCGATCTACGAGCCGATCAACAACGGCGTCTATCGCGCGGGCTTCGCGAAGACGCAGGCGGCCTACGAGGGCGCGGTCGACGAGCTGTTCCGCGCGCTGGCCCGCTGGGACGAGGTGCTCTCCGGCCGCCCGTTCACCTGCGGCGAGCGGATGACCGAGGCCGACGTCGCGCTCTTCACCACCTGCCTGCGCTTCGACCTCGTCTACTACGCCCACTTCAAGTGCAACGTGCGGCGCCTGCGCGACCACCCTCACCTGTGGCGCTTCACCCGCCGGATGTGGCAGCACCCCGGCGTCCGCGCGACCTGCGCGCTCGACGACATCAAGACCCACTACTACTGGAGCCAGGACCACGTGAACCCCACGCGCATCGTCCCGGCCGGCCCCGCGGAGTACGAGCGCGACCTCGACAGCCCGCTGGGGTAGGCGGCGGTGGGGCGTCTCGTCGGTCGGCAGGAGGATCACCCCGCGAGCGCCCCGCGGAGCGCGCGCACGAAGCCCACGGGCGCCTCCCACGGGACCGCGTGGCCCACGCCGGGGAAGCGCACCGCGCGGCCCTGCGGCGCCGTGCGTGCGAGCGCGAGCTGCCCCTCGGCCGGGTACATCTCCGAGGCCTCGCCGACCATCACGGTGACCGGCGCGCGCACGCCGGCGAGCGCGTCGCGAAGGTCGTGGCGCTCGTCGAGGTAGGCGCGGAGCACGTCCATGTAGGCGCCCCAATGCGCCACGGGCAGCACCCGCGAGGCGACGGCGGCGTGCTCCATGAGGCCCGCGCCGCGCTTCATCCACGCGGGCCGCACGGCCGTCTGGAAGAAGCGGGCGAAGGCCCCGCGCACGCGCCGCGAGAAGGCCTCGGGCAGCGCTTCGAAGGGCACCGCGCGCAGGGGGGCGGCCTCCTCCAGCAGCGCGCGCAGCTCGGCGAAGCGGGCGGGCTGATCGTCGCCGAAGAGCCCCCAGCGCCACCCGTCGCCGTTGTGGATGCGCGGCGACTGGTCGACGTGCGTGTAGCTCCGCGCGTTGGAGAGCGCGCCCCGCGCGGCGAGCGCGAGGCCGGTGAGCGCGCCCATGGAGAGCCCGCCGACGTGCACGCGGTCGTCGCCGAGCCGGGCGAGGAGGTCTTCGACGTCGTCGGCGAGCTGCGCGATCACGTCGCGCTTCGTGAAGGGGACGTGGTGCGAGCGCCCGAAGCCGCGCAGGTCGGGCAGCACGAAGCGGAACGAGCCCGCCAGCGGCGCCACGAGCGGGATCCACTGGCCGCCGTGCATTGCGAAGCCGTGGAGCAGCACCACCGTCGGCCCGCGGCCGAGGGCGCGGACGTGCAGCGTGTGTCCGTCGCGGGTGCGCAGCGCGCGCGGGGGGGAGGGGCTCACGGCGCGCGACGGTAGCCCATGCGCCCCCGCGTCGACACCCGCCCGGGGGCCTCCCGCTCGCCCTGTTCACACATGGCCCCGGGCGGGTACGCCGCGGAGGAGCGCGAAACAGCCGCTGCCGACGGCAAAGCGCACCGGAGTCCCCATTTGCCACCCTCGGTCGGTCGAACTCCCGCGACGAGAGGGCGCCATCTGGAGTATCAGCGCCCGTCCCACGGGCCGTGCTGACCGGAACCGCGAGGGACGACACCCCCGCCGGGCGGCCGCGACGCCGCCCAGAAACGGCTCAAATTTCCGTGGACGTCCTCACCGCGCTCGACCGCCAGACCGACTACTCGAAGCCCCAGCTCCAGGCCATCGTCGCCGCGTGGACGCTGAGCGCCCTCACCGAGGGGCGCAGCAAGATCTCGCTGCACAACGGCGACGTGGCCGAGGCCGACTACGACAAGCGCTCGCTCTACGCGCTGCTCTACGCGATCTACCGCTCGCTCGGCGAGGTGGAGGCGGAGACGGGGGAGCGCTACGAGTTCACCTTCAACACGTGGGGCTACACGTGGCCGGCGGCGTGGGGCCCGGCGCCCAACCGCCCCGACGACCCGCAGCGCTTCGGCCGCAACGCCTACTCGGGGCTCTACCACTTCGACGCCGTGAGGGAGCGCGTGCGCGAGCGCGACGGCCACGTCCACATCGTCGAGATGGGCTGCGGCACGGGCGCGGGCGCGCACCACGTCTGCGCCAACGTGCTGCCGAAGTGCACCTACGAGGCGGTCGACATGCAGGCGACGGCGATCCGCACGTGCCACCGGAAGTTCGTGCCGGGGCTCGCGGGGCGGCTGAAGGCGACGTGCTCGGACGCGACGAGCCTGCGCACGCCCGACGGCTCGGCGGACTTCGTCGCCGTCAACGAGACGCACGTGACCGAGATGACCGGCGAGTGCACCGAGGAGGACCGGCGCTTCTTCTCCACCGCGAAGCGCATCCTCAAGCCGGGCGGGTTCCTCGTGTGGGGCAACGCGATCCCCGACGCCACCTGGCAGCCGTGCTTCGACTACCTGGAGTCGATCGGGATGAAGGTGCGGGTGGTGGAGGACGTGACCGCAGAGGCCGTCCGCGCCCGCGACGAGGACAAGCGCCGCATCGACCTCTACGTCGACCAGTGTGTCGCGGCCTTCCACGGGTTCAAGCTCCCCGTGGTGGGCGAGCGCCGCCGCCGCGAGGCCGAGGTCGCCCTCAAGAACTTCGCCCGCAACCCCGGCACCAACCTCTACGACAACATGGTCAACCGCACCGACACGTACCGCTCGGTGCTGGTCGAGAAGCTCGCGTAGGGCGCGCCGCGGTCCGGGGCCCTCCGGGGCCGCCACGTCGATGAAGCCGGGGCGACGCGCGCGCTCAAGGGGGGGGGCTGGGCCCACGTGCGGCAGCGCGGCGCGGTCAGGGCTCGGCGAGGAACTCCAGCACCGTCGTCTCGAACAGCTCCCGCTGCGCGACGATGAGGTCGTGCCCGCAGCGCGGCAGGATCATCGTCTGGATCTGCGGCGCGACGCGGGCGAGGCGGTCCCTCGCCGCGAGCGGGTCGTAGAGCTTCTCGTTCTCGCCCATGACCACCGCGGTGGGGGGGCGGATCGATCGCAGCTCCGCGTCGGCGTAGCGCGACGGGAACGGGCCCATCTTGGGCTGGTAGCACTGGTTCGCGACGAGGGTGTCGGCCATGAGCTCGTCGACGGCGCGGCGCCCCTCCTCGCCGGCGCGCATCGCGTCGCCCATCATCCAGTCGTAGAAGGCGCGCGCGATCCACCCGGCGAGCGGGACCGCGAGCGCGAAGAGGATCCACCGCAGCCGCAGGCGCGCGACGCCCGCCGCGGGCGCGACCAGCACCGCGCGCGTGACCCGCCGCGGGAAGTCCATGAGGAACCTCGCGCCGATCCAGGCGCCGTACGACAGCCCGACGAAGCGCGCCTCGTCGAGCCCGAGCCCGGCGAAGACCTCGTCGAGCCACGCGGCGAACTCGCCCACCGTCTTCACGGGGCGCGCGTAGACGCTGCGGCCGTGGTCGTAGACGTTGTCGATCACGTAGGCGCGGTGGCGCGCGGCGAGGGCGCGGATGTTGTGCTCCCACATCAGCCCGGAGGTGGCGGCGCCGTGCAGCAGCACGAGCGGCGGGGCGTCGACGGGGCCGCACACGCGGACGAAGGTCGAGCCGAAGGAGGTCTCGACGGTGCGGGGCTCCCAGGGGACCGGCCAGCGCGCCTCCCGCTGCGCGTAGAGCGCGAGGTACCGGGCCTTCGCCTCGGCGGATCGGAAGGGGTGGTGGGCGGGAAAGCTCATCGCGCCGCGATCATCGCACGGCGACGCCGCGATCCCACAGCGACGCGGGGACGGCGACCTCGACGACGATCCCGGTCTCGTCGAGCACCCAGAGCGCGTGCTCATCGTGCGCGAACGCGAGCGGCTCGCGGGCGCCGGGCCACGGGGTCTCCTCGACCGGGCCGCTCGCGGCGACGATGCACAACGTCCCGTAGGCGTTGGTCGCGGCGAGGAGCGAACGACCGACCCGCCAGCGCACATCGCCGGGCCCCAGCGTCCAGGTTCGCTCGCTCGCGAGGCCCTCGTCGACGGCGACGACCGCGACGTGCGTCCCCGCGTCGCGCGCCCACCCCACGCGCCAGAGGAGTCGTCCGTCGTCCGAAAGGCGATGCTCGACGCCGTCGTAGACGTCCTCCCGCGCGTCGATGGGCCAGCGGAGCGCAACGCGCGGCGCGCCGCCGTCGAGCGCGAGGTCGAGGCACCGGGCCTCCTGACCCGACCCGTCCGCGGTCAGGGTGAGTTGCGTCGCGACGCGGAGCCGACCGGGGGCGACGAAGCGGACGTCGACCACCTGGGACGCATCCCCCGCGTCCGCGGCGATCGTGGGGAGCGCGAGCCACTCCTCGCGGACGAGGTCGACCACGCGCATTGAGGCCGCCGATCGGTCGGCGCCGTACGTCACCGCCCTCCGTCCGTCGGCGTCGAGGGCGAGCGATCCGCTGACCGCAGGGCTTTGACTCGGCGACGGCGGGGACGCGTCGATGCGACCGACCAGGGCGCCCGTGGCCCGCTCGTGGCGGAGCACCGCGCCCGACAGCGTGAGCGAGATCACCTCCCGATCATCCGGCGAGAGCACCACGTCGCACACGTACGCGTCCGGCCCCGCTTCGACGTGGGCGAGCGTCTCGCCCGTGGCGCGGTCGCGCACGCGCAGGGTGCCGTCCGCCGCGCCCGTGACGAGCGCGCGCCCGTCGCGCGTGCCGGCCGCACAGTTGATCGGCCCGATCGGGTCGTGGGCCCGCACGCGGAACGACTCCCCGTCGGGGTCGAGCACCTCCAGCACGCCGTTGGCCACGCAGAGGACGCGCCCCGAGCCGGCGGCGAGCGGGACGCCCTTCGTCGCCGTGATCCGTTGCGTGCCCCGCGCCACGCGGACCGCGCGCGTCGCCACGTTCACTCGCAGCACCCGCTGGGGCTCGAGGATCACGAGCGTCTGGCCGTCGCGGGTGAAAGCCATCGCCCACGGATGGGTCGGCGTGTCGGGGATCGTTGCTGCGCTCGTCCAGTCGTCCCACGCCCCGAGCCGAACGCCTTCCACCGTCGCCAGCGCGACCCGCCTGGTGCCTGCGTGGAGGGCCCCGAACCCCGTCCCGCCCGGCGATCGAAGCCCCGGCGTGGCGAGGTGGGCCACGACGCGCGCCTCCGCCGGTGGGGCCTCCCCGCGCGCGTCGTCGGGCGGGAGGTCGACGATCTCCACCACGTCGAAGCTCGTGCCGGAGACGTGGCGGAGGAACGCTCGCCCGCCCCAGGAGAAGGCGACGTCGTACCGCGTCTCGTCCGCCACCGCGGCGCGCCAGCGCGTCTCTCCGTCGACGAAGTCCACCGCGCGCAGCTCGTCCCCCTCGCTCACCAGGAGCACGTCGGGCGCCGCGGGGGCGTAGCCGACGTCTTCCCCGAAGACGAGCACCGCCTCCCACGCGTCGCCGCGGGGGGTGGGGCGCCAGAGCGTGGTGGCGTCGGCCACGCGCAGGCCCGCGGGGGTTTCGCCGACGGAGACGACGCGCCGCGCCAGCGTGGGGAGCGTCGCCGCCCAGCGCCCCACGCGCTCGATCCGGTCGAGGTCCCACCGCACCAGCCCGTCGGCCGCGACGACCGCCGCGTGTCGGCCGTCGGGCTCCAGCGCGACCGTCGGCCAGCCCTCGAGACGTCCCTCCAGGGAGCCGTGCACGCGCGCGATGGGCCACGCGCAGTCCACGCGGAGGTCGCGCAGGCGTTCGGCGGTGCGTTCGTCGAGGGAGGCGTCGTCCACGGCGCGAGCATACGCGAGCGGTCGCGCCCGCCGCGCCGCGCTGGCCGCGCTGGCCTTCGTGCTCGCGGGGGCGCCGTCCTGGCGTGGCGCGCCGTCGGGGGCTCGACAGCGCGCTCGGCGCCGCCCTCACCGACCGTGCCACCGGCCGTCTCTTCGCGTACGAACCGCCGCACGCCCCTCCGAGCGCAGAGCGTCCGAATGCTCCTCAACCCCCGCCGGGCGCCGTGCTCGTGAGGGCTTCGAACTCCCGATCGATCGCCGCGGCGAGCTCGTCAGGCAGCGACGCGTCGTCGAGCCCCGAGGCCACCCCGACCGACACGGCGCCGCCGTAGCCGACGCAGGTGACGCCGAGGCCGAGCGTGCCCGTCACCGGCGCGAACGCGACCACCGCGTCGAGCCGGCGGCCTTCGATGTGGCGCTCGCCGCGCGGGCCCGGGACGTTGCTCACCACCAGCGACGCGCGCCGGCTCAGGTGCTCGACGCCGAGGCGTTCGACGAAGGACCCGACGCGCCCGGCCACGCGCACCAGGGCCTTCGCGCCGTCGAGCCCGCCCGCGACCTTCGCCCGCTCGAGCGCCCGACGCACGGCCGCGACCCGCTCGCCCCGCGACGCGGCGCCCACCGGCAGCGCGACGAACACCGACGCGTACCGGTTGCCGAGCGCGCCGCCCTCGCCCTCGCCCCGCACGCTCAACGGGACCATCGCGCGCATTGTGAGCCCCGGCGCGACCGGGCCGCGCGCCGCGAGCACCGCGCGGAGCGCGCCCGTGACGGTGGCGAGGATCATCGCGGTGACGCCGACCGACCGCGCGCGGCCCGCTTCCTTCAACGCATCGAGCGCGAGCGGGTGTGACCACGCGAGGCGCTTGTGGGCGAGGTGAGGGCGCGTGAGCGGACCGGCGGGATCGGGGCGCGAGAGGGCGAGCGACGCGAGGCCCACGGCGGGTGCGAGCGCGCGCAGGAGGCCGCCGTGGGAGGGCGGACGCACCGAGGGCGGGAGCCAGTCGCCGGCGCCCTCGTCGGTGAGGCCGAGGAGCACGTCGACGAGCGCGACGCCGTCCACCACCACGTGGTGGACGCGGAACACCAGCGCGCACCCCGCGCCGACGCCGTCGACGAGGTGCAGGTGCCAGAGCGGGACGCGCGGGTCGAGGGGCGCGCCGGCGAGGTCTTCGACGAGGGCCGCGAGGGCCGCGTCGTCGCCCGGGGCGGGGAGGGCGAGGTGGTGGAGGTGCTCGCGGAGGTCGAAGGCGACGTCGGGCTCCCAGCGGGCCGCGCCGAGGGCGGGGTCGACGACGCGGTCGGTGAAGCGGGGCCGCGGGAGGAGGCGCTCGCGCACGCGCGCCGTGAGGGCCTCGAAGGGCAACGGGGCCGCGAGGCGGACGACGGCGGTGATGGCCATCGGGTTGTCGCGGCGGTCCATGTGGAGGCGCGCGACGTCGTCGCCGGAGAGGCGCTGCCCGGGGGCCATGCGGCGGAAGATACCCACGCGCGGCATCCGCAGGAAGCGCTACGGCCGCGGGGGCTCCGGCGGCGCGGTGACGTCGTCGAGGCGCTCGTGGACGCGCGCGCGGATCACCGGGTCCTCCTCGTCCTCGAGCTCCTCGGGCCGGTGCGGGTCGATCGGCGGCGCGGCGACGTAGGCGTCGAAGGACCCGTCGTCCCCCAGCGTCACGCCTGCGCGGTTCTGCCCCACCGTGGCGTTCGCGTCGTACGCCCTGGCGGTGCGTCTGCTTCGCTCGTCCATGGCCTCTCCGCTCCTTCCGCAGTGCCCTGGCGAGGCGGCGATCACCATCGATCTCCGCGCGCGCGGGCGCCGCTCCCTCCCCCGTCGCACCGCCCGTGCCACGCACTTCGCGGGGAGCGCGACGGGAGCGTTGCGGTCGGGGGGCGCCTCGCCGGAGAATCGCCCCATGTCGCGCCTCGCCGCCGCCGTGTGCCTCGGGTCCGCGCTCGCGGCCTGCGCGGACGCGGCGCGGCCTCCGACCAACGCGAGCTTCGCGGTGGACGCGTCGACCGCGACGTCGCGCGACGCGCTCCCGATCCGGCCGCCGCCCACCTGCGGCGGCACGCGGACGGCGCTGGTGCAGCAGCGGGCCGAGGTGATGCTCGTCGTCGACCGCTCGGGGAGCATGAACGAGGTCGACGCCGACGGGAGCCGCAAGTGGCCGACGCTCGTCGGGGTGCTCCGCGACCTGCTCCCGCGCGTCGAGGGCAACGTCGCGCTGGGGCTCTTGATGTTCCCCGTGAGCATGGAGGAGGGCGGCGCGGAGGCGTGCACGACGATCCCGTCGGTGTCGACGGCGCCCTCGTTCGTCAACGCGGGCTCCGTCCTCGCGGCGCTCGACGCGGTGACCCCGGCCGGCGGCACGCCCACGTGGGCCGCGCTCACCGCGGCGTCGGCGTACTTCGAGCGCTCGCCCGATCCGCTCGGCCGCCGCTACGTGGTGCTCGCGACCGACGGCGCGCCCAACTGCAACCCCGACCTCGACCCGACCACCTGTGTGTGCGCGGCGCCGGCCTTCGCCTGCCTCCCGAGCCACCCCTCCTACCGCACCAACTGCCTCGACGACGTGCGGACGCTCGCCGCCATCCGTTCGCTCGCGGGGCGGGGCATCGGCACCTTCGTGGTCGGGCTGCTCGGCGTCGAGAGCATGGCGGGCGTGCTCGACGCGATGGCCGTCGCGGGTGGGCTTCCGCGCGACGGCGCGAGGAGATTCTACAGCGGTGCGTCGCGCGCCGAGCTGGCCGCCGCGTTGCGCGGGATCACCTCCGCGGTGGTCGACTGCCGCTTCCGGCTCGACGCCGCGCCGCCCGACCCCGACCTGGTGGATGTTCGCCTCGGCGACGCGCGACTCGTTCGGGACGGTTCGCGCCGTGACGGGTGGGAGTGGTCGGACGACGCGCACCGGGAGGTGGCGTTCTACGGCGCGACGTGCGAGCGGGTGCGGGGGGAGTCGGGCGGGGTGGTGCTCGCGGCGGTGTTCGGGTGCCCGGCCGCCACGCCGCCCTGAGCGCGTCAGGGGACGCAGAGCGGGTGCGTGCCGCCCTTGTCCATGTAGCTCCCGCAGCGCTGCGTGCCGGGGCAGTCGCAGTCGGTGCGGCAGGGGCGCCCGCAGAAGCGCTGCGCCACGAAGCCCGAGAACGACAGGCACTCGTGGCCCGTCGGGCACGCCGTGGCGCGGCAGTCGAGCGAGCGGTCAGGCAGCGGCATGATGTCGGGGCGAACGCAGCCGCCGTCCTGACCGGCGTCGGGCGCGGGCGCATCGGGCGTGGCATCGGGCGCGGGCGCATCCGGCGCGGGCGCATCCGGCGCAGGCGCATCGGGCGTGGCATCGGGCGCGGCGTCGCGCGAGACGTCGGGGGTCGGCGCGTCGGAGGCGACGTCGGTCGTGGCGCGGTCTTGCGTGACGTCGGGCGCGGGCGCGTCGGGCGACGTCACATCGGGCGTGGCGTCGGGCGCGGCGACGTCGGGCGCGTCGGTCGCGGCGTCGGCGGGCGTGGGTGCGGGGTCGTCGGAGCAAGCGGCGAGCGCGGCCGCGAGGGCGATGGGGAGAAGCGTACGCATGGCGCGGAGCCTAACACCCGCGCGCGGCGCGTCGACGGGGACGTGTCAGCGCGGGGGGAAGAGCTGGGCGAGGTAGTGGGCGGCCTGGCGGCGCCACCAGACGTAGTCGTGGGCGCTGTCGTGGCCCCAGAAGGCGACGTGGTGGGGGATGTCCTTGCGCGCGAGCCACGCGCCGAACTCCGCGGTCTCGGCGATGCAGCCGGCCTCGTGGGGGCCGCGGCCGACGACGGCGGTGAGGTGGACGCGGCGGCGCACGCGGTCGAGCGCGGGGCCGTCGAGGTTGGGGAGGAAGGCGAGCGGGTCGTTGAAGTAGAGCTCGTCGCTCGACCCGCGGAAGTGCGAGCTCGCGCGGTAGCGGCCGGAGAGGCAGAGCGCGCGGCCGAAGTGCTCGGGGTGCTTGAGGGTGAAGAGCGAGGCGTAGAGCGCGCCCATGCTGCACCCGGTGGCGGTGACGGTGTCGTGGCGGGCGCGGCAGTCGTCGCGCGCGAAGGGGACGAGCGTCTCGAGCACGAAGCGCTCGTAGGCGCCGTGCTCGGCCATGCGGGCGCGGACGCCGCCGCGGCCCGAGAAGGTGCGCGAGACGTTGGTCTCCGGGCAGTAGACCTTCACCCGGCCCGCGGCGAGCAGCGGCGCGATGGCGTCGATCATCCCGCCCTTCTGCCACTCGTGCGCGACGCCCGCGTTGGAGGGGAACACCACCAGCGGCGCGCCGGCGTGCCCGAAGGTCCAGAGGTGGACGCGCCGGCCCATCGCCGGGCTGTCGAGGAGGAGGTGGCGGCCGTTCATCGCGGGGAGTTCTACACGCGCCCGCGGGCGGCGCGCCACTCCGCGGCGGCGGGGCGCTAGATGCTGACGGACGACTCGAGGTTGCGCGGGTTGAACCCGTTGTACGGGAAGCGGCGGGTGAGGTTCTTGCGGTCGATCTCGTCGGCGAGCGCGGCGAGCTCGGCGCGGAAGCGCGCGAAGGCCCCGCGGCCCTCCTCGTCGAGCGCGAGGTGCCCGAAGTCGCCGAGCAGCGCGGGCTGGCGGAGGCCGGTGAGCCCCATGATCAGCAGCCCCTGCATCGTCGCCTGCACGTCCGACGCCTCCGCGCCGGGGCGGATCTTGGTGCCGACGAAGGTCGGGTCGACGACGTACTCCACCACCGCGCCCACCGCCTCGTGCAGCCCCGTCACCGTCCAGATGAACTGGGCCAGCAGGTCGACGAGCGACTCACGCGCGAGGGGCGGGAGCTTCACCGCCGCCACCGCGCCGTCGAGCTGCGCCCACATCGCCCTCACCTGCGGGTCGTGGGCGGCGGCGTCGCCGTCATAGTAGAGCGCCACGTAGCGGTCGACGTGGGCGCGGATGACGTTCCAGAGCGCGAGGCCGTCGACGACGAAGGGGAAGTCCTCGCCGAGGCGGGCGGCGTCCTTGCGGGCCATCACCTCGGGGGCGGTGGTGTAGCGCCACACCTTCACGGACGCGTCGAGGGCCTCCTGGAGCGCGTCGGTGGTGAGCGCGGTGGCCCGGTGGACGAAGCCGAGCTCGGGGCAGAGCGAGAAGGTGCTGTTGTAGTTGATGGTGACGGTGCGGAAGGTGTGCGGCGCGAGCAGGCGGCGCAGCGGGTGGTCGACGCCGAGGTTCTCCTTCACGGCGGCGGTGACCTGGCTGCTGACGACCCAGTGGACGCCGACGAGGTGGTCGACCACGGTGGTGCCGACGAAGAGCGTCGAGCGCCAGGCCCACTTCGCGTGCGCCCACTCGGGGTCGCCGGGGCGCACGTCGCGGTGGGCGTGGCACCAGTGGATGCGCACGGGCCGCTGCGCCTCGTCGAACCACGCCACGGCCCCGTAGCGTTCGAAGCCCTCACGCACGTCGAAGCCCGACATGAAGGCCCAGTCGCTCACCCATGCCGCGCCGTCGGGGTCGCCCGCGGGGACGGGCGCGAGGCGAAGCGACCCGAGGCCCGCGAAGGCCAGGCGCGACGTCGCCTCGTCGCTCGACATCTCCGCCCACGGCGTCACCAGCTTCGGGAGGATCTCGCCCGGCGGCAGCTCGGCGGCGAGCACCGCCCGCGCGCGCTCGGGCGACGACCAGCGCGCGTCGCGGTCGGCGAGGGGGAAGAGGAAGCTGCGCAGCGCCCGCAGCGAGACGACGCGGAGGAAGTCCTGCGCGGGCCAGTCCTCGTCCTCCGCGACGAGCCACAGCCCGCCGAAGGGGAGGTCGACGCGCTCGCGCCGGCCCTCGCGCGTCGGGCGCGGGAGGGCCTCGGCGCGCGGCGGCTCCCAGGCCCGGATCGCCTTGCGCACCAGCCCCAGGAAGGCCGTGGTGTGCAGGTCGAGGTCGGCGATCTCGGGCGCGGCGCCCGGCTCGGGCGCGTCGAGGTGCGCGTCGACGTCGCCCTCGAGCTCGTAGCCGCGGAGCGTGGGCGAGAGCTGGTCGGCGAGGCGCGTGGTCTCCGGTGTGGTCATGCGGCGTCCCCTGAACTGGAGTTCGCCGCGAGCGTAACGGACGCGTTCCAGAACTCAACGGCCTACGACGGGCCCTCGCCGTCGCGCGCATCGTGCGGCGGACACGCGGGCTCGTTTCGGTATAGCCTCCGCGTCCCCTCGCATGGACCACCGCTCGGAAGCCTCGCTGCGCCGCGAGATCTGCGACGCCGGCCGCGCCCTCTACGACCGCGGGCTCATCGGCCCCCTCGACGGCAACCTCTCGGCGCGCGTGGGCGAGCGCTACCTCGTCTGCACCCCGTCGGGCTCGCACAAGGGCGAGCTGCGCCCCGACGACCTCGTGAAGCTCACCCTCGACGGCCGCGTGGTGACCCCGGGGGGGAAGCCCTCGAGCGAGCTCAAGATGCACCTCGCCATCTACCGCGAGCGCCCGGGGGTGGCCTGCGTGGTCCACGCGCACCCGCCCTGCGCGGTGGGGCTGACGGTGGCGGGCGTCTCGCTCGAGCGGCCGGTGGTGCCGGAGATTTTGTTCGCGATCGGCGCGGTGCCCAACGTGCCGTACAGCTCGCCGACCACCGACGCGGTGCCCGAGGCGATCAAGGGCGTGCTGGCGCGGGCCGACGCCTTCATGCTCGCGCGCCACGGCAGCGTGTGCCTGGCCGCGACGCCGCGCGACGGGGTGATCATGACGGAGACGATCGAGCACACGGCGAAGATCACGCTCGCGGCGCGCGTGGCGGGCGGTGGTGCGCCGCTGCCCGACGGCGAGGTGTCGAAGCTGCTGGGCCTCGCGGCGGCGGCGCGCGGCGCGCCCGACCCCGCGGTGGTGGAGGCGGTGGCGCGCGCGGTGGTGGCGAAGCTGAAGGGCTAGGGGCAGGCGCGGAGCATCCGCACCCACGCGTCGAAGAGGCCGGTGCCGACGCCGTCGACGGCGCCGCTGGAGAGGGGCGGCATGCGGTTGGCGTCGGTGGCGCGCATGCGGAGGATCATCACGGAGCGCGCGGGGTCGCCGGGGGTGAGCAGGGGCGCGCCGCCGACGCCGAGGTCGCCGGCGGCGGGGATGACGTAGCAGACGCCCCACATCGAGGGGAGCACGGCGTAGCGGTAGTCGATGGCGCCGCGGGTGGTGCCGCGGGGGCGGTGGCACGAGGCGCAGTTGGCGTGGGCGTAGGCGCGGACGCGCTCGATGATGGGACCGCTGCCGTAGGGGTTGGAGAGGCGGGGCAGCGCGGCGGGCGAGCCGAGGGGGGTGGCGAAGAGCCCGAGGTGGTCGAGGGTGGCGAGCTGGTTGGCGGCGCGGCCGGTCTGCGGGTAGAGGAGGTCGCCGTTGAGCTGGGCGGTCTCGAGGCCGAGGGTGCGGCCGGCGGCAGTGGTGTGGCAGGAGAGGCAGTCGGCGCGCGAGGGGTAGTACCAGCGGAGGCCGCCGGGGAGCGTGCGCGTGTCGCTCGCGCGGAGGAGCGCGGCGTCGGTCTGGGCGTCGTTCCAGCGGTAGGTGTAGCCGGCCCAGTCGCCGTCGGCGTGGCGGACGAGGAGGCGCGTCTCGATGCGGCGGCCGAGGTAGGAGAGGTTCTGCACGAGCACGGAGCCCACGGGGAGCGCCCAGTCGCCGTCGGCGCCGACGGTGATGCGAGCGCCGTCGGGCAGGGCCATGAAGCGCTCCGTGTCGGCGCCGTCGGCCCAGGCGGGCGCGTTGGGCGCGTAGGGGAGGAGGCCGGGCGCCGGGAGCAACGCGTTGTTCGCGTCGACGCAACCCGTCGCGCGGATCGTGGCGGGCACGGTGTCGATCACGGCGGTGGGCCGCGGGAAGGCGACGCAGCTCCAGTTGCGTGGTCGAACCTCGATGCCCCAAGGAGGCGTCGCGTCGGGTATGTCCGCGGCGTCAGCCCCCGCCTCGCGCACGTCGGCGGGCCCATCGGCGCCGGCATCAAGAACGTCGGCGGGGCCATCGGCGCCCGCGTCGCGCGCCGCATCCAACACCGCGTCGGACGCCGCATCGGGCGCCGCGTCAACCGCGACGTCCGCCACAACGTCCGCGCCGTCGGGCGTCGCGTCGCCGGCCTCCGGGCCCGCCTCCGCCGCGTCCTCCCCCCCGTCGGGAACATCCTCCCCGGGCGGCTCGTTGCTCACGTCGGACGCGCCGGCCGCGTCGTCCGCGTCGTCCGGCACCGTCACGCCCACCACCGTCGCGATCGACGTCTCGCCGCACCCCGCGCCCAGCGCCGCCGCGACCGTCAGGGCCGCGAGGCCCGCCTGAGACCTGTTCCGTAACATTCCTTCTGACTCCTGCTGAGGAGTAACGGCCGCCCGCGCCGCCCCATGTAGGGCGACGGCGACGGGGGCCATTGCCCTTTTCGAAGTCCGTCACTATAGTGGAACTCACCTCCATCTGGATGAAACACGGACTCCGCGAAGTCCCGCCATTCCAAGCTTCCTGAAGAGGGAATGAGCCCGGTCCTCGCGTCGTTCGTCTGGATGAAGCAAGCGTCACCAGACTGAAACCTCACCCCAGGAGCCAGACACCATGCGCATCACCCTCATCGGCGGCGTCGAACGCAACGAGCAGGCCCTCGAAGCCATCGCGGCCTCCCTCGGCCACCGGCTCGACTTCCACGGCGGGCACCTCAAGGGCCGCGGGGTCGACGACCTGCACCGCCAGGTCGACCGGGCCGACCTCGTCGTGGTGGCCACCAACGTCAACAGCCACGGCGCCGCGCAGCTCGCCCGCAAGCTCGCCCGCAAGCGCGACGTGCCCTTCATCATGACCACCTCGTGCAACCCGACGCGCTTCCGCGAGCTGCTCCAGTCGCTCGACGGGCAGCGCAAGGCCGCGTAGCCGCGGGTCGCGTCGGGGCGATACACTCGCGGCCGTGCGCCGCCGACTCGCCCCCGCCTTCGTCACCACGGCCGTGTCCACGGGCTGCGCCTACGCCCTCTCGGGCTGCGCCTGGACGCTCGGCGGCGGCGCCGAGTACGCCCACACCGGCTGGTCGCAGAACGCGGTCGCCGCCCACGGCCGCGCCGCGTGGGGCTTCGGGGGAGGCCGCAACGCGCTCGTGATCGCCGCCGACCTCAGCGTCGGTGCGTCGCCGTCGCACGGGAGCGTGTGGGTCCGCTCGACGCCGCGGCTGGAGTGGTCGTGGCTGCCGCGTCGCGGGCGCGTCGGCGGGCGCATCGGCGCCGGGGGGATGGTGGCCACCGGCGTCGGCGAGCTCATCGGGGGACCCGCGGTCACGGGCGAGCTGACCTACGCGCTCTCCACCAGCGACGAGGAAGGCTTCCAACGCGGCTACCGCGCGACGCTCCTCGGCCTCGGGCTCCACCTCGCGTACGACCTCGCGGGCCCGCAGGAGGGCCCCGTGTTCGCGCTCGCGGCGTCGGTGACCTACGACGGCGTGCTGCCCTTCGGCAACCCGCCGCGCGTGCGCCCGACCGAGGCGCGCCCGGTGATGCAGGTGGCCACCGACCCGCCGGCGCGGTGACGTTCGCTACGCCGCGATCGGCGCGACGCGCTTCTTGAGGAAGGCGATCACCTCGGCCTCGTCGCGCGCGGGCGCGCCGGGGAGGCGGACGAAGTGGCGGGCCAGCGTCTGCCAGCGCCCGAGCATCAGGAAGGCCCACACCATGAAGAAGTCCACGCCCTCGAAGACCACCGCGTCCTCGCGGCCGTAGGTCTCGAGGTTGTCGGCGAACTCCCGCGGGAGCTCCGTCCAGTGCGCGCGCGCCTTGACGTGGTGGTGGATGTGGTACCCGTCGTTGAAGCAGCGGCGGTTGTAGCGGGAGTTGATGCAGGTGAGGCTGTTCTTGTAGGCGTTGGCGGGCTCGGCGGCGTCGACGAAGGCGTGCTGCGCCCAGTTGCCCGCCATCATCAGCGTCCGCACCACCAGCACCGGGATCACGAACACCACCAGCGACGCGCGCCAGTTGACCAGCGCCGCCGCGCCCGCGAGCGCGTAGAACGACAGCTCGCCGACGACGGTGCGGACGAGCAGCTTCCGGTTGCCGTGGCGCAGGTGGTAGTTCGCGAGGCGCGGGAGGCCGAGCAGCAGGAAGTCGAGGTAGTACCGGAGCCAGTGGGCGAGGCTGTCGCGGCGGTAGCGCATCGTCGACGACAGGTCGTCGGGGAGGTTGTTCTCCGGGTGGTGCATGCCCATGTGGTGGGCGAAATACGTCTCCGGCGTCTCGCCGAAGAAGGGCCCGATCGCCCAGGGGATGAGCTGGTTCATCCAGGCGCGGTCGCGCGTGAAGAGCGTGCGGTGCGACGTGCAGTGGAGCATCAGGATGAAGCGGTCGAGCACGCCGAAGGCCCACAGCGCCCAGTAGAGCGGCGCGGCGTACCACACCCACGCGCCCGGCAGCGCGAAGAGCCCGAGGCCCACGGCCGCGACCAGCCCGCACTGGATCATCAGGTAGACGAAGGGAAGGTCGCGCGGGTCGTTGATCAGCGAGGCGAGGCGGCGGTCGAGCGCGCTCGTCACCTGGGGGTTCGAATGGGCGAGGTCGGTGATCTCCACGGCGCGCGGACACTACCCCCGCGCCGCCGGCGAAATCCAGGCTCCCCCCGCGTGCGAAGCGACCGTGCCGCCCGCGTAGCGCGCGACGCACCGGTGCGCGCGATGCGCCGTCTGTGGTAGGCGTCCGCGCGACATGACCATCGACAAGGCCGTGATTCTCGCCGCGGGCCTCGGCAACCGCATCTCCCGCGTGGCCACGGTGCCCAAGCCTTTGCTCCCGCTCGACGGGGTCGCGGGCGGCGACACCTTCCTCGACTGGCACCTCGACCGGCTCGCCGCCCAGGGCGTGCGCGAGGTGTACCTCGTCGGCAACCGCGTCACCTTCGGCACCGCGCTGCGCCCGCGGCCCGGGCTCACCGCGCGCTGGATCCTCAACCCCACCGAGGACCTCTCGCGCTCGGGCAGCGGCCACTCGGCGTGGTTCGCGTGGCAGAGCGAGCACGCGATCCTCGACGGGCGCTCGCGCGTCGTGCTGATGGACGCCGACATCCTCTACGAGCCCGCGGTGCTCGACGCGCTCGACCGCGGCGACTCCGGCGGCCGCTCGCGCACGCTCGTCTGCGCCGATTACCGCGAGTCCAACGAGGAGGTGATGGTCTTCGGCCGCGACGGGCTCGCCATGATCCACGGCAAGGGCCTCCTCCACACGGGCCTCGTCGACCACCTCACCTGCCTCGGCGAGGCCACGGGCATGGTGCTCTTCGAGCCCGGCGACCACGCGCTCGTCCGCTCGGCCACCGACTGGTGCATGCGCTACTCCACCGCCAAGGAGCGGAGCGAGCACGAGGACATCACCCAGCGCATGATGCTCGCGGGCCGCATGGCCGCGGTGTGCTTCCGCGACGAGCTCTTCATGGAGTGCGACACGCCCGAGGAGTACGAGCTCCTCACGGGCGTCTTCTACCCGCAGGTGCGCGCGCGCACGCCGGCCGGGCGCTGACGCGGCCGTCCCCCTCCCGACGAGACCCTTGACACGAAGCCCGACGGACACCTACAAACGCACCTGCGTATTGATAACGGTTATCAGTATCGCAATCGGTGCGTAATCCCGTGTTTTTTGCGCGCTTCGACTTCCTTTCGCGACTCCTTTGCGGCCTCGCCGACCCGGCGGTGGCGCTCTTCGACCCGAGCCGGCGGGTGTTCGTCCCGTACCTGCTCGCGTCGTTCGTGATCGCGCTGTCGGTTCAGGTCGCGCGGGGGCGCGGGCTGGTGTGGGGGGCCCGCTCGCTCGTGGCGCGGCGGGTGTGGGCGTCGCGCTCGTCGCGGGTCGACGTCGTCTTCCTCGCGCTCAAGGGCGCGTCGCGGGCGATGCTCTTCGGCGCGGTGGGCGTGTCGACGCTCGCGGTCGGCGCGCTCGTCGCGGGCTGGCTGCGGCGGCACCTCGGGGACTCGAACGTCCACGCGCCGCGGGGCCTCGCGGCGGCGCTCCTCACGCTCGCGGCCTTCCTCGCCGACGACGCGACGCGCTTCGCCGTGCACCGCTGGATGCACCGGGCGCCGTGGCTCTGGGCCTTCCACCGCGTCCACCACTCGGCCGAGGCGCTCACGCCCTTCACGCTCTACCGCACGCACCCCGTCGAGGCCGCGCTCAACCAGGCGCGCGGCGCGCTCGCGCTCGGGCTCGTCACGGGGGCGGGCGCGTGGCTCTTCGGCCCGTCGCTCCGCGCATGGGAGGTGCTCGGCGTCGACGCGGTGGGCTTCGCGTGGACGCTGCTCGGCGCCAACCTCCGGCACTCGCACGTGTGGCTCTCCTACGGGCCGCGCGTCGAGCGGTGGCTGCTCTCCCCCGCGCAGCACCAGATCCACCACAGCGCCGACCCCCGCCACCACGACCGCAACTACGGCGAGGCCCTCGCCGTGTGGGACCGCCTCGCCGGCTCGCTCCACCTGACTGACCGCGCGCCCGAACCCCTGCGCTTCGGCCTGCCCGACGGCGACCCCCTCGCGGGCCGTGGGGCGCTCGCGCTGATGTTTGTCCCCTTCGCCCTGGTCGCGCGCGACGCGGCCCGGAAGGTGAACTCGATGACCCGCACCGTCAGGCCCGCCGCGCTCGGCGCCGCCCTCGCCCTCGCCCTCCTCCCCGCCGGATGCAATGACCCCGCGCCCGTCGATCGAAGCGCCGTGCTCCAGGCCTTCGGCCGCTGCGTCGTGTCGACCGCGCAGGACTTCACCGCGGCCGCCGACGCCCTCGCCTCCGCCACCAACGCCTACGCCGCCGCGCCCGACGACGCCGGCCGCGAGCGCGCCCGCGCCGCGTGGGTGGCCGCGATGGAGGTGTGGGAGCGCGCCGAGATGATGCGCTTCGGCCCCGCGGCCTCCGCCGCCACGCCGGGCGGGCGCGGGCTGCGCGACGCGATCTACGCCTGGCCCGACTTCAACCGCTGCCTCGTCGACCAGAACCTCGTGAGCCGCGCCTGGGAGCAGGGCGCCTCGTCGCTCGGCGCCAACGCGCGGGGCCTCGCCGCGGCCGAGTACCTGCTCTTCTACGCGGGCGCGGACAACGGCTGCGCGCCGACCGAGGGCATCAACGCCATGGGGACGTGGGCCGCGCTCGCGCCGACCGAGCTCGCCGCGCGTCGGGCCGCGTACGCGCGCGCCGTCACCGCGGAGGTGGCCGTGCAGGCGCGGGCGCTCGTGGCCGCGTGGGAGCCGGCGGGCTTCGGCGTGCAGCTCGCGACGGCGGGCCGCGGGAGCACCCTCTTCGCGACGCAGCAGGCGGCGGTGAGCGCGGTGGCGGGCGGGGTGTTCCACGTCGACACGGGGCTGAAAGACCTGCGCCTCGGGCGGCCGCTGGGGGCCGTCAACTGCGCCACCGCCACGTGCCCCGACGCGGCCGAGGCGCCCTGGGCCGAGCGCGGCGTTCGGCTCGCGCGCGCCAACCTCGCCGGCGCGCGGTTGATGCTGGAGGGCTGCGCGGCCGGGGGCAACCTCGGCTTCGACGACCTGCTCGACGGGGCCGGCGCCTCCGCCCTCACCGCGCAGATGCGCGCGCGCCTCGACGCCACCGACGCCGCGCTCCGGGCGATCCCCGTCGAGGGGACGGCCGCCGCGCTCGCCTCGCACCAGCCCGCGCTCCGCGCCGCCTACGACGCCGCGCGCGAGCTCTCGGGCTTCCTCAAGATGGAGTTCACCGCCACGCTCCAGATCACGGGCTCGCGGGTGGAAGGCGACAATGACTGACCGCCTCCCGATCGCGCTCGCCGCGCTCGTTGCGACGTCCTTCGCACCCGCCATCGCGCACGCGCAGGAGGCCACGGGCGACGGCACGGCCACCGTAGTGGGAACGGCGCGCCGGGCGCTCGAACGCGTGCCGGGCAGCGTCTCTGTGCTCAGCCACGACGACCTCCGCAACATCGCCCCGCAGAGCGGCGGCGACGCGCTGCGCCTCGTGCCCGGGCTCAACGTGGCCGCCGAAGACCCGATGGGCCTCCGGCTCAACGTCGGCGTGCGCGGGCTCGACCCCAACCGAAGCCGCAAGGTGCTCGTCCTCGAAGACGGCATCCCCGTCTCGCTCAACCCCTACGGCTCGCCCGAGCTCTACTACACCCCGCCGATCGAGCGGATGGACCGGGTCGAGGTCGTCCGCGGCAGCGGGCAGATCCTCTGGGGGCCGCAGACCGTTGGCGGGGTGATCAACTACATCACCCGCGACCCGCCGCGCGTCCCGTCGGGCAGCGTCGACCTGCGCTACGGCAACTACGGCTACCTGATGGCCCACGCCACCGCCGGGGCGACGCACGGGCCGGTGGGCTGGTCGGTCGACGTGATCCACCGTCGCTTCGACGGGCCGCGCCACCTCGACCTCGCGCTCACCGACGCGACCGGGCGGCTGCGCCTCCAGCTCTCGCCGCGCGCGGTGCTGCGGGTGAAGTTCAACCTCTACAGCGAGTCGTCGCAGGCCACCTACGTCGGGCTCACGACGGCGCAGTTCGAACGCGACCCGTCGATCAACCTCGCGTCCAACGACCACTTCGACGTAACGCGCCGCGCACTCTCGGTGACGTACGCGCACCGCCTCGCCGACCGCCTCTCGCTCCACGCCGCGCTCTACGGCTACACCACCGACCGCGCGTGGCGCCGGCAGGAGTTCGACCGCGAGGACACGGGCGCCGACTACGAGCGCGTGTGCGACGGCGCGGGGCGCTGCGGGCCCGACGGCGACCCGTCCTTCGTCCCGCAGGGGCGCGACGGGATCTTCTTCCGCCGCACCGCCGCCATCCGCAACCGGGCCTTCACCGTCGCGGGCTTCGAACCGCGCCTCATCTGGGGATGGGGCGACGAGGACGGCCCCGTCCACGGCGAGGTGATCGCGGTCGCCCGCGTGCTGCGCGAGACGGCCTACGACGAGGTGCGGATCACCGCGACGCCGACCTCGCGCGGCGGCGACCCCCAGGACGCGGAGTACCGCGGGGGCACGGCGCTCGCGGGCGCGGTGCAGGCGCGCTTCACCCTCGGGGGGCGCTGGCACCTTACCCCGGGCGTCCGCGTCGAGAGCTTCTGGAGCGAGCGCGAGGTGGTGCGCGCCGCCGGCGTCGACGTGAGCACGAAGGGGGACTCGTCGACGGTGGCGGTGATCCCAGGCTTCGGGCTCGCGGTGGACGTCGCCCGCCCGGTCACCCTCTACGCGGGGTTGCACCGCGGGTACGCGCCGCCCCGCACGCGCGACGCCATCACGCCCGCCGGCGTCAACCTCCAGCTCGACCCCGAGCTCTCGTGGAACGCCGAGCTCGGCGCGCGGCTGCGCCTCGGCCGCTGGCTCTTCCTCGACGTCGACGGCTTCCTGCTCGAGTTCGAGAACCAGATCATCCCGCCGAGCGAGTCGGGGGGCACGGTGTCGGGCGGGTCGTTCAACGCCAACCACAGCCGGCACGTCGGCGGCGAGGCGAGCCTCACCGTCGACCTCGCGTCCGCGCTCCACGCCGACGGGCTCTCGGTGCCGCTGGTGGTCAACTACACCTGGGTGCCGGTGGCGTCGTTCGTCGGCGGGCTCTACGGCGGCAACCGCCTCCCCTACGCGCCCGAGCACCTCTTCAACGCGCAGCTCCGCGTCATCCACCGCAGCGGCTTCTCCGCGCAGGCGACGGCCAACCTCGTCTCCGCGCAGTTCGCCGACCGCGAGAACACGCCGTTCCCCTCGGCCGACGGGCTCGTGGGCGAGCTGCCCACCTACGCGACCTTCGACCTCCGCGTCGCCTACTCCCTGCGCCGCGCGGGGCTCACCGTCTCCCTCAACGGCCGCAACCTCACCGACCAGGTCTACATCGCCAACCGCGCGCCGCAGGGCATCCAGCCCGCGGGCTTCCGCCAGATCTTCGTCGGCCTGGAGTGGGCCTGGCCGAGCACGTAGCCCCGCGCCCTGCGACCCCGTGACCCAAGCATTGACGCCCACACCGACTGCCTCAGGAGCACCCCGACCGATGACGCGCTCGATCGCCGCCTCCCTCGCCTTCGTCACCCTCTCCTTCGCCGCGGGCTGCTCCGACAGCTCCGCGACGCCCGACGCGTCGACCGACGTCGCCGCCGACGCGCCCGCGCTCGCGCCCCGCACGATCGCGCTCTCGCCGATGGGCCACGACCGCTTCTACGGCGTCACCTACGACAGCCGCGGGAACATCTACGCCGTCGGCCCCGTCGCCGACTCCACCGCCGCGACGGCCGACCAGCGCTCCGTGGTCGCTCGCTTCACGCCCGACGGCCAGCTCGACACGTCCTTCGGTCAGATGGGCGTCGCCTCGGTGAACATGGTCGTCGGCGCCACCGGCGAGGTCGCGCGCGGCGTCGTCGTGCAGCCCTCCGGCAAGGTCGTGATCGCGGGAACCGTCGACGTCCCCGGCGCGATGGACGCGCGCGACCGCAACGTCGGACTCGCCCGCTTCAACGCCGACGGCTCGGTCGACACGTCCTTCGGCACCAACGGCGTCGTGACCCTCGACCTCAGCGCGGGCGAGGTGGTGGGGACGGCCTACGTCGCCGACGGCTTCTGGGGCCTCGCCGTGTACCCCGACGGTCGCCTGCTCGTCACCGGCTCGCAGAAGCGAACGGGCGGCACCGACAGCGACTTCGCCGTGCTGCGCCTCACGGTCGACGGCGCGCGCGACGCGGCCTTCGCGAGCAACGGCGTCTACACGCTCGACATCAACAACCGCGACGGCACCCCGCGCACGAGCTCCATCCTTCCCGACGGGAGCACCATCACCTCGGGCTACATGACGGAGTCCGACGTCGTGCGCCCCGTCGTGTTCAAGCTCACGCCCGCGGGCGCGCCCGACCGCGCGTTCGGCGCCAACGGGGTCTTCTCGCAGCCGGTGCTCGCCGCCGCCACCGAGGTGTACGCGATCGCGCTCCAGGGCGCGAACCTCGTCACCGCGGGCTACGGCCGCGGCGCCGCCACCGAGTCGCTCGATTGGCTCTCGCTCCGCCTCACGCCCGCCGGCGCGATCGACCCGAGCTACGGCACGATGGGCTACGCCCGCATCGACCTCAACGGCTTCAACGACAACGCCCGCACCGTCGCCGTGCTGCCCGACAGCCGCGTGCTGCTGGTGGGCGGCGGGCGCCCCGCGGAGACCAACTCCGACGCGATGCTCGGCGTGCTCACGGCCAACGGCGCGCGCGACCCGTCCTTCGGCACCAACGGCCTGCGCACCTTCGACCTCGGCGGGGCGTCGGACTTCTTCTGGGGCGTCGCGGTCGCGCCGTCGGGCCGCCAGGCCGCCGTGGTGGGCGCGAAGGGCGTCGGCACCGGCGCGGGCAACGACGACGCCGCGATCCTGCTGCTCCCGCTGTAGGCGCACGAGCGTACTCTCGGGGCATGAACGCCGTGCTCCTCGGGTGGCCCTACCTCGGGCTCCTCGTCGCCCCGCTGATCGTCCTGTGGCTCGCGACCGAGCGCCGACCCGTCGGCGCGCCGGCCTCGCGCTGGGACGACCCCGCCTCCGTGCTCCCGCTGCTCTGGCCGATGTACCTCGTGCACCAGTTCGAGGAGCACGGGATTGACCTCCTGGGCCGGCACTACAGCTTCCTCGGCGAGCTCTGCCGCACCCTCGGGCACGCGGCCGACCCGTCGCACTGCCCGGCCGACCCGGCGTTCATCTTCGCCGTCAACGCGGTCGGCTGCCAGATCACCTTCGCGTGCGCGGCGATCTTCCGGCGGCGCGCCCCGCTGATCGCTGCTTGCGCCTGGGGCGTCGCCATCGTCAACGCGGCGACCCACCTCGGCAGCGCCGTCGCCCACCGGGCCTACAACCCCGGGGCCTTCACCAGCGCGGTGCTCTTCGTGCCGTTGAGCGCGTGGATGCTGCGCACCGTCGTCCGCGCGGGGGCCGTGCGCCGCGCGGAGGTCGCGCGCGTCGTGGCGACGGGGGCGGTCCTCCACGCGGTGCTGCTCGGGTCGCTGGCGCTCGCCGGGCGCGGGGCGCTGCCGCGCGCGGGGCTGCTGCTCGTCAACGCGCTCAACGGGCTCTGGCCGCTGGCGCTGGGGACGATCGGGGTGAGAGCGTCGCGCGCGGTCGCCGAGAGGTGAGGGGGCCGCGAGCCCGAATCTGAGGTCACGTCGACGGTGCGCCGGGCGGGTGAGGGTCGGCGTCGGGGCCCTGCGGCGCGTCGGGGCCCTCCACCGCGGTGTGAGCGGCGAGGAGGAGGTCGAGGAGGAGGAGGCTCTCCGTCCGCGCGCCGAGGACGATGGGGGCGGGGCGCGCGTCGCACTGCACGGTGAGCCCCAACGCGTCGTGCCGGTGCCACGCGACCTCTTCCCAGGGGATCCACGGGCCGGCGCCGCCGTGGGCCTCGCGGTACGCGGTCGCGGCCGCCGCGCCGGCCCTCGCGTCGGCCAGCGGGAGGAGGCCGCGCGACGACACCACGAGGCCGCGGCTCTCGCGCGAGGCGCGCCAGTGGCGGAGCGTCCCGACCGCGCACGCCACCAGCGCGACGGTGAGCAGCGCGCCCACGAGGAGGTGCTCCAGGGAGTCGCGGCGCACGACGCCACGCCAGACGCTCGCCGCCCCCGTAAGCCAGGCCGCCGACGCCACGCCGGCCGCGACCACCCAGAGCACCGGCGGCGCCCCGCGGTCGGCGAAGGCGATCGTCTCGCCGCGGTCGAGCCGCGCCAGCATCCGCCGCAGGAGCGCTTCGTTCAACGCGTCGACCAGGGGCGCGAGGTCGTCGCGGTCGCCCCGCAACACCACCGCCGCGCCGCGCTTCACGCGCACCGTGACCGCCACCGGCCACGGCGGGGGCGGGTCGGACGAGGGGGCGAGGTGCGGTGCGGGCCCGTCGACGTCGAGGCCGACGACGTCGTCGAGCGGCACCTCCCGAACGGAGCGGCCGCGGCGCTCGACGAGGCGGTCGGGGTGGAGCTCGACGCGGTCGTTCCACCGCCGCGCGACGGCGGACGCGGCGAGGCCGACGGCGGCGACGATCAGCGCCGCGGTGAGGGGCGCGGCGAGGGGCGACAGGCCCGCCGCGAGCCCCGCGGTCAGCGCGAACACGACGCCGTGCTGCACGAGTTCGGCGCGCGCACGCGGCTGCGCTGACAGGACGTCGGGGGGCGCGTCGCGCACGGCCCCGGTTGTACCAGAGGCCCCCGCGATGCGCGTCACACACGCATCCCGTTCTGGGCCCCCTCCCTTCTGCGGCGACGGCGCTCCGGTAAGGCGTCGACCGTCGCCGCTCGTTCGCGGTGCCAGCGGCTGGGCGATGGACGGCCATCCTCGCTGTCGGGAAGGCGCGTTACACCCGACCGCATGGACGACATCGACGCGCTCGACGCGGACCTCGGCGAGGCCCTCCAGGACGGCGAGGCCGAGCTCGCGCAGGCGATCTTCGCGCACATCGCCGCCGTGCTCGACCGGCGCTACGCCGCGTCGGGCTTCTACCGCCGCGACGCGCACCCCAAGTCGCACGGCTGCGTGCGCGCGGAGTTCCGCGTCGACGACGACCTCGCGCCCGACCTCGCCCACGGCGTGTTCGCGCCTGGCAAGCGGTACCCCGCGTGGGTCCGCTTCTCCAACGGCGGCGGGGAGGCGGCCCGCCACGACGCCGAGGGCGAGGGGCGCGGGATGGCGATCAAGCTCATGGGGGTGCCCGGCGAGAAGCTCCTGCCCGACGAGCGCGACGCCGGCACGCAGGACTTCGTGCTCCTCAGCCACCCCACCTTCGTCGTCGACGACGCGTCCGCGTACCTCACCTTCATCGAGCGCTTCGGCAGCACCAGCCTCCGCGACCGCCTCGTGACCGCCTTCACCCTCGGCCTCCGGGGGACGCGCGCCGCCCTCGCCGTGCAGGGGACGAAGATCGCCAACCCGCTGGAGACGCGGTACTGGTCGACGACGCCCTACCGCCTGGGGCTCGGTGCGGCGAAGCGCGCGGTGAAGTACTCCGCTCGCCCGATCGGTGAGGCGCGTTCGGTGGTGCCGCCTTCGCCGGGCCCCGACTTCCTCCGCGAGGCGATGGCCGCGCACCTGGGGGGGCGCGAGGCGCGGTTCGAGTTCATGGTGCAGCCGCGCGCGTCGGAGGCGATGCGCGTGGAGGACTCGGTGACCGAGTGGAATGAGTCGGAGGCTCCCTTCCGCCGCGTCGCGACGCTC
Organism: Polyangiales bacterium; assembly: GCA_046351555.1. Lineage (GTDB taxonomy): Bacteria > Myxococcota_A > Polyangia > Polyangiales > CAISKJ01. The sequence continues at coordinate 19,142 of JAXLYI010000039.1, read as the reverse complement.
ACCATCCCGCCGCAGACGTTCTCGACGCCGGCGCGCGACGCCTTCGGGGAGAACCTGTCGTTCAACCCCTGGCACGCGCTGCCCGAGTACAAGCCGCTGGGCGCGGTGAACCGCATCCGCCGCGTGGTCTACACCGCCGTGTCGAAGCTCCGGCACCAGCACAACGGCGTCCCGCGGCGCGAGCCCACGCCCGACGACGACGCGTGAGCGCGCCCGGTCACTCCGCGGGCAGCACGTGGAGCACCTCGCGGAGCACGATGATCGCGATCCCCATCAGCCCCTCGCCGGCGACCATGCCTGAGGCGACGCTCACCGTGTAGCGCTCGGCCAGCGCCTTGCGAAACCGCTGGAGCCCCAGCGCGAACACGGCCCCCGCGAGCATCGCGAGCGAGTCGTGGGCGTCGATGACGAACGCGATCCCGAGGCCCGTCGCGCTCGGGAGCCAGCGCTTCACCGACTTCGGCGCGAGCTCTTCGGCCACCGCGAGCGCCGCCCCCACCGCGGCGCCGGCGACCATGCCCGTGACGGCGTAGGGCGGGAGGTTGGAGGGGCCGTCCTTGAGGAGCCGCGCCACGCCGGCCCACGACGCCGCCGCGGGGGCGGGGAGGGAGGAGGTGCCGAGCTTCTCGGGCGTGGCGATCTTTGTGTACGCGTAGACGCACGCGAAGCCGCCCGCGAGGACGCCGAGCATCTGCGCCCAGAACTGCTTCCGCGGCGCGCCGCCGAGGAGGTAGCCCGTCTTCACCTCGGTGAGGAGGTCGGCGCTGTGGCTCGCCGCGCCCGCCGTCACCGTCGCCGTCATGAGGTTGGCCGCGGCGTTGCCGGGCACGAGGACGCCGAAGAGGAGCTGGGTGATCTTGCCCATCGCGCCGATCGGGGTGACGTCGGTCTCGCCGGTCGCCCGCGCGGCCACGATCGAGAGGAGGAAGGCCGCGGCGATGGAGAGGACCCCCTCGAGCACGGGCACGCCGAACCACGCCCGCTGCATGTAGAGGGCGGCGACCGAGCACGCGAGGAGCCCGAGGCCGAACCAGCGCTGCGGCACCTCCACGCTGGCGAGCGGGTCTTCCGCGGCCGCGCCGCCGCGGCGCAGGGTGGCCGCGAAGGCGCTGAAGGCGCGGGCGATCATCCGCCAGCGGAAGGCGAACGCGACGAGCGACGCGCTCACCATGATCGAGGTGCCGGGCCACACCGACCACTTCGAGCGGAGGCGGGCCGAGAGCAGGTCGGCGTTCTCGACGACGATGGCGTGGGTCTCCCCGGCGGCGCGGACGAAGGCCGCGTACTCGGGGGTGCCGCGCGCGACGCCGGCGGGCACCATGCGGAGGACGCCGTGGTCGAGGAGCCACGGGCCGAGGACGCCGAAGTTGAGGAGCGCGCCCGCGGCGAGCGAGAGGGTGACCTTCATCCCCATGATCGCCCCGGCGGCGTAGAGGAGGAGCGAGGTGTTGGCCGCGAAGCCCCACGCGCCGGTGGCGACGCCGCCGACGCGGCCGGGGAAGGGGACGTACTCCGGGATCCGCTTGAGGACGCCGAGCTTGCAGTCGCAGACGAACTTCCACACCGCCGCCGCGACGCCGCCCCACACGAGGGCCATCGCCTTCACGAGCCCCTCGCGCGCGGCGCCGTCCCCCCCGTCGGCGTGGCCGTCGCCCGCGCCGTGGAGCGTGCGGATGGTCTCGGCGCAGACGATCCCCGAGGGGAAGCGGAGCTGCTCGGCGTTGATCATGTTGCGCTTGAGGGGGATGGCCACCACGACGCCGAGCGCGGAGATGGCGAGGAGCCACGCCACGAGCTGCCCGAAGGTGAGCTCGGGGATCTCGGTCATCCCCTCGCGGCGGAGCATGGTCATCGCGGGGATGGAGCTGACGAGGCCCGCGGAGGACATGTACGCGGCGGCGCTCGCGGCCGTCTGCGAGGTGTTGTTCTCGAGCGTGGTGAAGGGCCGCATCGCGGGGAAGACGCGGCGGGCGGCGGAGAAGAGGGCGAAGGCGAGCACCGAGGAGGTGATGCTCATGCCGAAGTTCCAGCCGATCTTGAGGCCGATGTAGAGGTTGGCGGCGCCGAGGGTGCTGCCGAGGAGCATCCCGGTGAGGGCGGCGCGGACGGTGAGCTGGGCCTCGCCCTTCGCGTAGACCTTCTCCAGCCACTCGCGGTCGCGCGCGGCGATGGCCTCCGGGTCGCTCAGGGGCTCCGTGCTCAGGGGGAAGTGGGCGTTGGCGGGGACGTCGGCGTCGGGCGCGGCGCTCATGGGTGCGGGCGAGGGGACCACGGCGCCGCCGCGCAATGCAACGGCGTCGCGTGAGCCTCTCCGCGCGGGTAGCATCGCGCCCCCGCCGATGACCCCCGACGAGATCGCCGCCGCCGTCGCCACGCTGAGCCTCGACGAGGTGCGCCAGCTCCTCGCCGCGCTGCGCGAGCGCCTGCGCGTCCCCGAGGCGGCGCCCGACCCCTGGGCGGGGCCCGTGGTGCTCTACGGCGCCCCGCCCTTCCCATGGAGCGACGACGACCAGCGCCCACACGCGCTCTGGCTCGACGCGGTGGGGCCGCGCCGGGGCGACGTCATCCTCGCGGTGCGGCGCGCGCTCGACCTCGCGTCGCTCCCCGAGGCGAAGGCGCTCGTCGACCGGGCGCCGTGCGCGCTGCGGGTGTTCGAATGGCGCGACCCCGCGGCCAACGCGATGGCGCTGCTGCGGGCGATGGGCGCGACCGCGTCGATGCGGAAGGTGCCCTGACCGGCGGCGACATCGACGTCGAGGCGGTCACGGGTGGTTGAGGTAGAGTCGCCTCGATGGCCGTCGATGCGTCGCAGTGGTTGCCCGGCGACGTCCCGTGGCAATGTCCTCTCCCCGACGAGTGGTCGTGGGTCGACCGGGGTTGCCGACGCGTCGCCGACCTGATCGAGCGCGGGGCCGCCGCGGAGGCGCTCGACGACGTCGAGCAGATGGTGCTCGACCTCCGCCCTCGCCGGGGTGACGTCGCCGCCCTCGCGCTCCTCCGCGCGCGGGTGATGCAGCTCAACGTGCGCCACGAGCTCGAATGGCCGCGGGTGCAGGCCTTCGACGCCTCCGATGAATTCTGGGACCTCATCCGCGCCGTGACCGCCGAGACGCGGGCGTGGCTCTCCCGGGTGCCGGCGGTCCCCGCGCGCTTCACCCTGCCGTCCCACGCGTGCCCGGAGACCGCCGACGCGTGGAACATGCACTGGGTCACCACGGGCGTCTTCAAAGCCTGCTGCTGGTACGACGGTGGCATCAACTTCGGCTTCTTCAACCGGGAGATCGAGGAGCACGACGGCTGCGCGGTCGCGCTCGCGCTCTGCGGCTACCCGGGCCCGCTGCGCCTTCTCACCAGGACCGACCTCGCCGACCTCGAGGGCCTCACCCAAGCCGAGCTCCTCGCCCTCTGCCGCCGATCGATCCGGTGAGGTTCCCGACGCGTCGACCGGCGTGACTCAGCAGGGAAGCGCGGAACGGTTCGAATACAGTCACGGGGTCCTTCTGGTCGCACACCGAGCTCGCTTCTCCTCCCTCCCCCGCTCGCCAAGCCTCGCGCGTTGGCCCTCCCTCCGTCGCCACGGCGGCGCCAGAGGGAGGGGGCCGCCGTCCTCGACGGTACGCCACGACGCCGGAGCGACGTGACGCGAGAACGATGCGCCGCCGCGGCGAAGCGACGTCGGAGCGTCTCAGATGGGCGTCGAAGCCCCTCCCTCTGGCGCCGCCGCGGCGACGGAGGGAGGGCCAACGCGCGAGGCTTGGCGAGCGGGGGGAGGGAGGAGAAGCGAGCTCGATGCGACCGCGCTCACACAGGCATCGAGTCGGTAGAATCGTCGAGAACTGAAGGCTCGCAGCGTCGGCCCACGAGACCCTGCTCAGGGCGTTGGGCGCTCCCAGTGGACCGTGTGCGCGCGGGGGGCGCGTCAGTGGCAGCGGATGTCGTGCGCCGGGCGGTCGCCAGCCCGGAACGCATACACGACGGGGTTCGACCGGCCCGACGGCGCGCGCACGAGCCAGCGCTCCGGGAGCAGCCCGAAGGCCGGGTCATAAGGGACGGACGCGGGCCTCTCGGGCGGCCACACCTCGACGAGCACCTCGAACGTCCCGCGGTCGTCGCGCACGCGGAGCGAGCGGCCTCGGAGCTGTCGCGCGAGCGCGGCCGGGTCGACGTCCGCGGAGAGGCGCAGCGCGACGACGTAGTCGCAGTGGTTGCCGTTGCCCGAGAGGACGCCGAGCTGCTCGAAGCGATCGACCACCTCCGCCCCGCGGGGGAGCGGCATGGCGGCGAGCGCCTCGCGCATCGCGCCCAACGTCCGGTCGTGCCGCGCGAACGAGGTCTGCCGGTACGCGAGGACGAGCGCCGTGAGGGCGAGCGCGAGCCTCCAGAGCAGAGGGCTCGCGAGCAGGGTGCGCGCGGTCATGAAGGGGCTTGGACCTCCAGGTGCGAGTGTATCGCGACCGCACGGGCGGTCATCCCATCGAGAACGCCCTCAGCCCGACCGCCCTTGGCAGGCGCTACGGACGAGCCGTGGCAGGCGCCTGCCATGGCTCGTCCGTAGCGCGATTTTCCCCCCACGGGCGCAGGCGTTTGCGCTGTGCCCGTCGCGCCGCTCACTCCCCCGCGGGGAGCTGGAGCAGCGGCGCCACCTTCCGTCGCAGCAGGCGGACGAGCGCTTCGTCCATGAAGTCGTACTCGTCGGGGATGTCGAGCACCACGACGCGCTTGCCCGCCAGGTGCTCCTTGAACTTCGTGGTGATGCGCCGCTTGTGGCTCCGCTCCATCACGAAGATCACGTCGGCCCAGCGGAGGAGGTCGGGCTCGAGCGGCGTCTCGGCGGTCGCGTCGGTGCCCGCCGACTCGCACTCGAGCCCGGGGTACTGCGAGAACACCCGCTCCGCCGTCGGGCTGCGCAGCTTGTTCTGGGAGCACACGAAGAGCACGCGGGTCGTCACAGCAGTCCTCTCATCGCGCCGGCAGGTCGCGCGCCGCCCGAACCGCGTGCCGGCCCTGCAGCCCGCCGGGCTCGCGCGCCGCGGCGTGGGCGCCGATCATCTCGCCGCCGCCCTGCCAGGGCCAGTACGCGAGCGCGCCGCCGCGCGTCGTCTGGAGCCACACGCGCGGCTCCCAGGAGGCGCCGTCCGCGGGGGCCCCTTCGTAGGTCGGGTGCCAGCCGTCGTCGACCCACTCGCCCCACCCCAGCGCCAGCACGCCGAAGGGGTGCGTGAGCGACGTCACCGGCGCCTGCACCGTGGCCTCCGCCCACGCCGCGGCCTCGCCCTCGTCGAACAGCCACGCGCGCGCCCCGCCCGCGCGGGCGACCCACTCCCACTCGGCTTCCGTCACGACGCGGAGGCCCTTCGCCTCGACGGCGGCGAGGGCGTCGTCGCACGCCATCCGCAGCACCGCGTGGGCGTTGCCGTCGTCGCCCTCGGCCGCGAAGGCGCCCCGGTGCGTCGCCAGCAGCGGCGTCTCCGCGCAGAGGAACGGCCGCACCGCGACGCGCCGCACCGGCCGCAGCGAGGGAGCGAACGCGGGGACGTGGCGCGCGGACTCGGGCGACGCCGCGGCGACGCGCGCGTGGAGGTCGGCCTCCTCGTCCTCCGTGAGCCCCATCGCGAACGAGCCCCCCGGCACCGCGACGAAGGACAGCGCCAGCGGCTCCGATCGCACGCGCGGCAGGCCATGGTCGCCCGCGCGTGGGAGCGCGACGAAGCCCTCGCCAAGCGCGCGGGCGAGGGCGGCGGTGACCGACGCGGCTTCGTCGGGCGAGAGCGAGCGCCAGCGTTCGAGCGAGGCGAGTTCGGGCCACTGGGAGGCGTGGTCGGCGGTGGTGCGCGGGGCGCGGGCAGCGGGCGGCGGCGGGGCCTCGCGGCGGCAGAGGCGCGCGAGGACGTCGCGCTCCCAGTCGAAGGGGAGGTCGTCGGGGTCGGCGTCGGGTTGCGCGCGGGCAAACGCTTCGAAGGTCGGGACGTCGAGGGCCGCGGCGACGCGGTCGCGCGCGCCGGGGTCGAGCGGGTCGAAGACGTGCTCGGGGTAGCGGAGCTTGCGCGCGTACTCCGCGGCGAGGGCGGCGGGGTCGTCGGCGGAGAGGTCGAGCGGCGCGGCGAGCTGCCAGTCGGCGAACGCGCCGGCGGCCGCGCGGAGGGAGTCGACGCCGGCCGCGGACAGCCCGCGGACGAACTCGGGGAGGGAGGGCTGCGGGGGCACGCACCGAGGGTACACGCGGGGAGGCGGACGGGGCAGGAGGCATCGGGCGCCCCCGCGTCGCTACGCGAGCGCCGCGTGGGCTGTGGGCCGCGCGGCCTGCCCGCCGAGGCGCAGCGTGTCGTCGAGGAAGGTGACCGCGCCGGTCTCGACGGAGTACATCCCGCCGATGAGCCCGACCTCGCCGCGGTCGATCATCTCGCGGAGCACGGGGCTCTGCTCGACGATCGCGTTGACGCAGCGGCGCACGTGGATCTCGGCGACGCGCTCGACGAAGGCGGGGTTCTTGGAGCTGCGGTCGCGCGTCTCGGTGCGCTCGCGGTAGATCGCCGGCTGGATGCGGTTGAGCAGGGTGGAGAGGTTGCCGAGCTGCACGCCGTCGCACGCGCCCTTGATGGCGCCGCACTGCGAGTGCCCGAGCACCACGATGAGCCGCGACCCGGCGACCTTGCAGGAGAACTCCATCGACCCGAGCACGTCCTCGGTGACCACGTTGCCCGCGAGCCGGATGCTGAAGATGTCGCCGAGGCCCTGGTCGAAGATGAGCTCGGCCGACGTCCGGCTGTCGATGCAGCTCAGCACCGTCGCGAACGGAAACTGCCCCTCGCGCGTCTCGTTGACCTGCTTCAGCAGGTCGCGGCTCACCTGGAGGTTGGTGCGGAAGCGCTCGTTGCCCTCCGTGAGGAAGGTCAGCGCCTTCGCCGGGGTGATCGTCGCCTGGGTCTCCTGGGTGTGCGTTCGCATGGCGGTGGCCTCCGGGGGCCGTACCTCACCACGAACCGTGCCTCGCGGGAATTTGAGCTAAAACTCGACGAACGTTGCGTGAACCCGTGCGGCGGGATGACGCACGGGGCGGCGCGATGGTCTACGCGGGCAGCGCCCAGGCGCGGAGGGCGGCGCGCAACAATTCGGGCTCGTCGCAGGCGACGGAGCGCTCGCCGTGCAGGCGGGGGTCGTTCGGCGGCGCGAAGGCCCCGCCGCGGAAGAGCACGGCGCGCATGCCAGCGTCGAGCGCGCCGAGGAAGTCCGCGGCCCAGGCGTCGCCGACGTGGACGCAGTCTTCGAGCGCGACGTCGAGGCGCGCGGCGGCCCACGCGAAGATCGCGCGGTCGGGCTTCTCGACGCCGAGCTTCCCCGAGTCGGCGACGACGTCGAACTCGCCGGCCCAGCCCATCTCCGCGATGAGCTCGGCGAGCTTGCCCTCGGAGTTGGAGACGACGGCGACGGGGACGCCGGCGCGGCGCAGGTCGCGGGCGACGTCGATCATGCCGGGGATGGGGCGGCGCCAGAGGTTGACCCTCGGCTGCTCGCTCCAGAGCCAGTCGACGAGCTCGTCGCGGCGCCCGCGCTCGCCCGGGGCCACGCCGGCGTCGTCGAGCCAAGCGCGCATCAGCACCTTCCACGGGTGCCCGCCGAGGCCGGCGAGGACGGCCTCGTTGTAGGCCCGCCACGCCGCGGGCGTGGCGCGGCGGAGCGCGTCGGGGTCGCACGCGACGTCGCGCTCGGCGAGGCGTCGGGCGAGCAGGTCGGTGTCGACCTCGGCGAGCGTCTGGCCGAAGTCCAGGGTGACGGCGCGCGCGGGCTTCACAGCGCGCAGAACCCTTCGTAGTCGACGTAGCTGGTGATCGTCGGCGACTCGCCGCACACCGGGCACGCCTTGTCGCGCCGCAGCTTGAACTCCCGGAACGTCATCGCCAGCGAGTCGTACTGGAGCAGGCGCCCGACGAGGGGCGTCCCTTTGCGGAGGATGAGCTTGACGGCCTCGGTGGCCTGGAGGAGCCCGACGACGCCCGGCAGCACGCCGAGCACGCCGGCCTCCTGGCACGAGGGCGCGAGGTGCGCGGGCGGCGGCTCGGGGTAGAGGCACCGGTAGCAGGGGCCCTCGTAGGGGACGAAGGTGGTCACCTGCCCTTCGAAGCGGAACACGCTCCCGTGCACGACGGGCAGGCGCTTCATCACGCAGGCGTCGTTGACGAGGTAGCGCGTCGGGAAGTTGTCGCAGCCGTCGACGACGACGTCGTAGCCGTCGAAGATGCGGTCGACGTTGGCGCTGGTGAGGCGCTCGGCGTACTTCACCACGCGCACGTCGGGGTTGAGCGCGCGGATCGCCTCCTCGGCCGAGTCGACCTTGGGCGAGCCGACGCTGGTGGTGCGGTGGATCACCTGGCGCTGGAGGTTGGACGCGTCGACCACGTCGGGGTCGACCACGCCGAGCGTGCCGACGCCCGCCGCCGCGAGGTAGAGGGCCGCGGGCGAGCCCAGGCCCCCGGCGCCGAGGAGCAGCACCTTCGCGTCGAGCAGCGCGGCCTGGCCTGCCTCGCCGACCTCGGGGAGGAGCAGGTGGCGCGCGTAGCGGGCGCGCTGCGCGTCGGTGAGCGAGCGGGGGACGGCCACGGGGTAGCGGCGGTCCTTCCACTGGGAGAAGCCGGGGTTGGCGCTCTCGACGTGGGTGTAGCCCATGTCCTGGAGGGTGCGGGCGGCGAGGGCCGAGCGCGCGCCGCCGGCGCAGTAGAGCACCAGGTGGGCGTCGCGGTCGGGCGCGACGGACTCGATGCGGCTCTCGAGGAAGCCCCGCGGGACGCTCACCGCGCCGGGGATGTGGCCCGCCCGGTACTCCTCGCCCTCGCGCACGTCGACGAGCGTGAAGGACGGCGTCCCGCGCAGCCGCGCCTCCAGCTCCTCCAGCGACACCTCCCGCACCGCGCGCCGCGCGTCGGCCATCAGCTCCTGGAACGACCTCTTCATCCCGGCACCTCCTCCGCTTCCGTCGGCGCCCTCTACCACAGGTTCCCGGGCGGTTGGGCGTTGACGGCCCCGCGCGCGGTCACCTAAAGACCGATGGGAGATGCCAAGGCTCACCTACCAGCACGCGGGCGTCGACGCCGCCGCGGGCGACGCCCTCGTCGAGCGTCTCAAGCCCCACGCCCGCTCGACGCGCCGGCCCGAGGTCGTCGCCGACGTCGGCGGCTTCGCCGGCCTCTGCCGCCTCCCGATGGGCGTCCGCGACCCGGTGCTGGTCAGCGGCACCGACGGCGTCGGCACCAAGCTCAAGGTCGCCTTCGCGATGGGCCGCCACGACACCGTCGGCGTCGACCTCGTGGCGATGTGCGCCAACGACGTGGCGACGGTGGGCGCCGACTGCCTCTTCTTCCTCGACTACTTCGCCACCGGGAAGCTCGAGCCGGGCGTGGCCGAGACGGTGATCGCGGGGATCGCCGCGGGCTGCCGCCAGGCCGGCTGCGCGCTGCTCGGCGGCGAGACCGCGGAGATGCCCGGGATGTACGCGCCCAACGAGTACGACCTCGCGGGCTTCTGCGTCGGCGTGGTCGGGCGCGACCAGCTCCTCGACGGGCGCTCGGTGAAGGTCGGCGACGTCGCGATCGGGCTCTTCTCCTCGGGCGTCCACTCCAACGGCTACTCCCTCGCGCGCAAGGCGCTTTTGGAGGTCGGCGGCCACGCGCTCGACCGGCCGCTCGGCAACCTCGGGCGCGCGCTCGGCGAGGAGCTGCTCGAGCCCACGCGCATCTACGTCCGCCCGCTGCTGGAGGCGATCCGCTCGGGGATGGTCCACGCGGCGGCGCACATCACCGGCGGCGGGCTCCCGGGCAACGTCCCGAGGGTGCTGCCCGACGGCGTCGGCGTGGCGCTCGACCTGCGGCGCTGGCCGCGGCCGGAGATCTTCGACCTCATCCAGCGCGCGGGCGACATCGAGGAGGCGGAGATGCGCCGCACCTTCAACCTCGGGCTCGGGATGGTGCTCGCGGTGGAGGCCGGCGGCGCCGACACCGTGCTGCGTTCGCTCGAGGCGAGCGGCGTGGGCGCGGCGATCGTCGGCGAGGTGGTGGCCTCCGACGCCGTCGACGACGACCGGGTCGTCTTCGTGGGGAAGTAGTTCGCATGCGAACGGCCGTCCTCGTCTCCGGCAGCGGCACCAACCTCCAGGCCCTGCTCGACGCGCGGGCGGCGGGCTCGCTCGCGGCCGACATCGTGCTGGTGGTGTCGAACAAGCCCGGCGTCGGCGCGCTCGACCGCGCGGCCGCCCGGGGCGTCGCGACGGAGGTGATCCCGCACAAGGGCTTCGCCTCGCGTGAGGCCTTCGATGGTGCGCTGGTGGCGGCGCTGCGCGCGCGCGACGTCGAGCTGGTGGTGCTGGCGGGCTTCATGCGGGTGCTGACGCCGGTGTTCCTCGACGCCTTCCCGGGGCGCGTCCTCAACGTGCACCCAGCGTTGCTGCCGTCCTTCCCGGGTGTCGACGCGCAGGCGCAGGCGCTGGCCTACGGGGTGCGGGTGACGGGGGCCACGGTCCACTTCGTCGACGCGGGGGTCGACACGGGGCCCATCGTCGCGCAGGCGCCGGTGCCGGTGCTCGACGACGACACGGTCGACACGCTGCGCGCGCGGATCCTCCGCGAGGAGCACCGGCTGCTGGTCGGGGCCGTCCACGCGGTGGCGACGGGCCGGGCGCGCGTCGAGGGGCGGCGCGTCCGCTTCGCCTGATGCCGCGGAGCTTCTACGAGGTGGTGGTGGTGGGGGCGTCGCTGGCGGCGCTCACCGCGGGGGCGCTGCTCGCGCGGCGGGGCTTCCGCGTGGCGGTGATCGGCCACGGCGCGCGGGGCGACACGTACGCCTACGAGGGCCTCGCGCTGCGTCGCGGCGGGGCGGCGGCGGCGTGGCTGGAGGCGCCGGCCTTCGTGCGCGCGATGACGGAGCTCGCGATCCTGCCCGCGGTGCGGCGGCGGGCGCAGCCGCGCGAGGTGGCGTGGCAGGTGTGCCTCCCGCGGCACCGGCTCGACGTTCACGTCGACCCCGAGCGGCGGCTGGCCGAGCTCGACCGGGAGTTTCCCGAGGTGCACCGGCCGGTGGAGGATTTCTACGCGGCGCTGGCGCGCGACAACGCGCCGCTCGACCGGCTGTTCGGCCCGGAGGTGTCGTGGCCGCCGGAGGGCTTCTTCGAGCGCCGCGCGGCGCGGCGGGTGGCTGTCGACGCGCCCTTCGGGGCCGACGGGCTCGCGGGGGACATCCTCGCGGAGTTCGCGGCGGACCACCCGGTGCGCACGGCGGTGGACGCGCAGGCCCGCTTCGCCGGCGCGCACGACCCCGACCGGATGACCGCGCTCGCCCGCACGCGCCTGCACGCCTCGGGGCTGCGCGCGACGACGCTCGCCGAGGGCGGCACCGACGGCCTGCGTCGCCTGCTGGAGGAGCGCATCCAGCAGCACGGCGGCGACGTTCGCGCGAAGGAGCGCGTCGAGCGCGTCAACGTCCGCCGCGGGCGCGCGACGTCCGTCACGCTCGCGGGCACCGAGGAGGAGGTGGGCTGCGCCTTCGTGGTGACCTCGCTCGACGCCGCGGCGGCGCAGCGGCTCACGGGCGTGCCCGCGTCGCGCGCCTACGCCGCCCGGATGCTCGGCGCGCGGCCGCGCTACTACCGCTACGCGCTCAACGTCGCGCTGCCGGCGGAGGCGCTCCCGGTGGGGATGGGCCCGCGCGTCTACGCCGTCGCCGACCTCAAGCGCCCGCTCGCGGAGGAGAACCTCCTCGCGGTGGAGTGCGGTGCCCCCGACGCCGAGGGGCGCGCGGTGCTGACGGCCTGCGCGCTGCTCCCGCGGCCCGCGGTGGAGGAGGGCGACGTGTACATGCACCGCGTCCGCGGGCGCGTGCTGCGCGCGCTCGAGGCGGTGGTGCCCTTCCTCGACCGGCACGCGCTGGTGGTGGACTCGCCGCACGACGGGCTGCCGCCCGACGACCGCGCGCGCGCCGAGCCCGCGCCGGTGGAGGCGCGCTGGTCGGGCGCGGCCGAGCCGATGGAGTCGCTCGACGAGCGGCCGGCGGGTGCGTTCATGGGCGTGTGCGGGCTGCCGATGGTGGGCGACGTCGAGGGCGTGCTCCACGTGGGGCGGCAGGTGGTGCCGGGCGTGGGCGAGGAGGGGGAGTTCCTCGCGGCGCTGACGGCGGCGGCGAGGGTCACGCGGACCGACCGCACCAAGGAGCGGATGCGCCGCGAGATCTGGCGCGAGGGCTGACGCTCAGGGGCGCGATTTGCGCTCGGGGCGCGGGAGCTCGACGCTCGCGTAGCCGCCGTGGAGGGCCTCGCGGAAGCGCAACCCGAGGCGCGTCGCGGCGTCGCGCTGCCAAGCCGTCTCGTCGGGGCTCGCGGGGGCCTCGCGCAAGAGCGAGACGCCGTGGGCCACGAGCGCGTCGGGGCCGACGTCGTCCGCTGGCTCGTCCAAGAGGAACTCGACGACGGGGTCTTCGGGGTCGGTTGGGCTCACGGGGACTCTCCTGCGGGGGGCGGCGGGATCGAGCGGCGCAGCTTCGCGCGCGCGTGGTGGAGGACGGCGCGCGCCTCGGCCTCCGTCATCTGATGCTCCTCGGCGAGCTCGGGCACCGTCGCGCCGAACACCTCGAAGCCGACGAAGATCGCGACGGACACCGGGTCGAGCGCGTCGAGGTAGCGGGCCACCTCGCGGGCGAGCACGTAGTCGTGCGCGCGCGGGCCGACGCCGTGCTCGGCGCCGTCGCCGTCGGGGCGCTCGCGGCGCACCGAGTGGAGCCGGCGGTGGTTGGCGAGGCGCTGCCACGTCACCTGGAAGAGGTAGGCGCGCATGCGGCCGAGCGACGCGCGATCCTCCGGCGGGAGCGCCGCGAGCTTGTAGAACGTCGTCTCGAAGACGTCGTGGGCGAGGTCTTCGGCCTGCGCGCGGGTCGCGCCGAAGCGCCGCAGGAGGCCGAGCACGTACGTGACGTTCTCCCGGTAGATTTGGTCGAAGTCGCGCACCACGTCGCCCTCGAGGGCCAGCGCTTCACCCGCGTTGGACTGCATGACCGCCGGGACCCTACCCGAGCCCGCGCGCGCCTGTCGAGGAACGCGCCGCAGGATTCAGCGAGCCGAACCCTGGAGAAGACGCCAGAGAAAATCGACGTCGCTCTCGAAAAAAGTCCGAGCTGAAGACATCTACACAAGCAGAGCCTCGACGCACTTCGGTGCGGCGGGGTGAAGCGACGGGCGCGACGCCTCGGGACGAGCCACACCTCGTTCGGGTGGGGCGAGCGCGCGACCAGCTTCGGTGCGCGCAGTGCGGACGATCTCAACGTCGGCGCCTGCGGGTGGCCGGCACGGCGTCGCAGCCCACTTGACCCATTGATCCGCGGACAAAAGCGCCGGGTGCGCGCACTTGAGATGGCTGTTGGGGCGCTTGGCCTCGGCCCACTTGGTGCCATCGCGCAACCACCCGGCGCGTTCGCGTTTCGAAGGGCGCCGCGCGGGGTCACGGGTGGAGCGAGATCGCGAGGCCGGCGGTGAAGCCGGTGAGGTCGCGCTCGCCGCCGACGAGGCCGACGAAGCCGCCGCGGAGCTCGAGGTCGAGGATGGACGCGGGGCGGTACGCGATGCCGCCGCCGAGCTCGAAGAAGAGGCCGTCGCGGTAGACGTTGTCGTTCTCGGGGGCGCGCTGGTAGCCGAGGGATCCGAAGGCGAGCACGCCGACGGTGTCCCGGGGCTTCGGGCGGAAGGCAGCCATCACGCCGAGGCCGTAGCCGGCCTGGTGCACGCGGCTGTCGAGCGAGTCGAGGCGCTGCGCGTAGCCGCCGAGGTCGAGCCCGCTCGCGGCCCGCAGCGACGCCTCCGCGCGGAGCTGGAGCATCGTGGTGTCGGCCCCGTCGCGCGTCAGGTGCTCGACGCCGACGCCCGCCGAGGCGCGGAACTGCGCGTGCGAGACGGCCGGGAGCGCGAGGGCGGCGAGCGAGAAGACCGGGGCGAGGAGGGCGGCGGAGAGCTTCATGGTGGGACTCCTTGTGGGGATGTCTCTCCGTTGAGCAGCCTCCGTGCCGCGCGCGAAATCGCAGAGATTCAAGGCGTTTCGTGTGGGTGGAGGGCGGCGACGGGGCGTCGGCTCCCCGGGCGTCGGGGCGCGCGTGCCCCACCGCGGTCAGAAGCGGATCGTGCCCGGCGGGTCGAAGCGATGGAGGGATCCGGCGCGCGTCCACAGCACGATGCCCGTCACGAGCGCCGCCGCGCCGACGATCGCCACGCCGACCCCGACGGTGAGCCCCACGCGCGCGTCGTAGCGGTCGTCTGCCGCGGCGTTGAACGCGGCCACGCGAACGCGCCCGTCCGCACAGGCGGCGGCCTCGCACGACCTGACCGCCGCGAAGGCCGCCGTCACGCGCGCGTCCGCGTCCGCGTATCCGGCCCCGAACACGCCCGACAGCACGGCGCCCGCGACCGTCAGCGCCGCGCCCGGGATCGCGAACGACAGCGCCACCGCGCGCCGCGTCCGCACGCCGTCGAGGTAGCCCCGGCGGAAGGACGGCGTCGGTTCGAGCCAGGCGTGCACGCGCGCCGCCTCGCCCGGGCGCAGCGTCACCTCGCGCTCCCACGGCAGGAACGATCCGCGCGTCACCCGCAGCACGTGGCGCCCCGCGGGTACGGGCTCGCCCTCGCCGAAGCGGCGCCCGTCGAGCGCCGTGACGAGCCCCGATTCGTTGGCCGTCACCGCCAGCCGTGCGGCGTGCTCGGACGTGATCGGCGAGGCCCACACAAGCGCAACCTCCACTCGCGCGCCCGCGCCCCGCGCGTCGACCTCGCTGGCGAAGGGCGCGTAGCCGTCGCGGGTGATCTCCACGCGGTGGCGCCCCGTGGCGACCTCGACGGGCGAGGGGAGGGGCGTGGTGCCGACGGTCTCCCCGTCGACGCGGACGGTGGCGTCGGGGGTGGCGCATGACACCGCGAGGGTCGAGCGCTCGGGTTCGAGCACCACCTCGACGCCGACGCTCTCGCCGCCGGCCACGCGAACCTCGAGCTCGCGCGGCAGGTGGCCCGGCGCGCGCAGCGTCACGCGCCGA
Source organism: Polyangiales bacterium (assembly GCA_046351555.1). GTDB lineage: Bacteria > Myxococcota_A > Polyangia > Polyangiales > CAISKJ01. The sequence goes on along the minus strand of JAXLYI010000039.1, from coordinate 4,097 downwards.
ACGCCCGCGGACACCGGCAGCCCCGCCCGCGCCGCGTCGAGCGGCCGCGCGTCGCCGTCGACGAGAACCGCGAGCCCCGGCAGCTCGCCGAGCACGCGGAGGGTACCGATGCGTGTCGGCAGGCGTACGAGGGCGGCGTCGACCTCGACGCGGTGGGGCGCGACGGCGGCGGGCGGCGCGCGCTCGGCGAACTCCCGCATCGACGCGAGCGCCTCGACGTAGCGCCCGAGCGCCTCCTGCGTCACCGCGATGTTGAAGAGGAGCGACGGCCGCCGCCCGAGCAGCGCGTACGCCCGTTCGAACTCCGCCAGCGCGGCGCCAGCGTTGGCCTCGGCGTAGAGCGCGACGCCGCGGGCGAAGTGGGCGCGGGCCTCGGCCTCCGCGGGCGCCGGCTGCGCGAACGCCACCGGGGCCGCGAGGGAGCACGCGAGCAGGAGGGACGTCGCGAGGGAGCGCTTCATGGCGGCAGCGTGGTGTCGATGCGCGCGCGGGGCGTGCGCGCGCCGTGCGGTGAGGCGGGGCGCGTCGTCGGGGCGATCGCGGGGGGAGGCGGCGCGGCGGCGTCTTCGGGCGTGAGCTGCGCGGTGACGGAGACGTCGCCGTCGGCGCGGAGCACCTCGGTGTGCGGCGCGTAGCCCGGCGCCTCGACGCGGAGCTCGTGGGGGCGGCCGTCGCGCGCCCGCCGCACCGCCGCGCCGCCGCGGCCCACGTACGCGCCGTCGATGAACACCCGCGCGCTCGACGGCGACGCGCGCACGACGAACACCGCCTCCGCCACGGCGGGCGCGGGGGGCGGCGCGGGCTGCGTTCGCGGGGCGGGGGAAGTACGCGAGGGCCGGAGCGCGACGAAGACCAGCGCGGCCGCCGTCACCGCGGCCGCGGCGAGCGCCAGCGAGGGGAGGCGCGTCGGTGCGGTGGGGGACGGCGCGGGGACGGACGGCGCGGGCGTCGTCGCGGCGACCGCGGGCGCCTCGGGCACGGTGTCGGTGGTGGCCGCGTCCTTCGCATGCGCTTCGGGTGGGGCGTGCTCCGTGACGGCGACGACCGCGGTGGGCGTCGCCGTCGGTGACTCCGCGAGCGACGCGCGCAGGGCCTCGCGGAAGGCCTCGGCCGACGCGAACCGCGCCGCAGGGTCGCGCGCGAGGGCCCGCATCACCGCGGCGGTGAGCGCGGGCGGGAGTCCGGGGCGGAGCGTCGCAAGATCGGCGGCGTCTTGCGCGACGCGGCGGGCGACGAGCTCGGGGAGCGACGACGACTCGTTGGGCAGGTGGCCCGAGAGCATCTCGTAGAGCATCGCCGCGGCCGACCACTGGTCCGCCGCGGGCGTGACGGGCCCGGCGCCCCAGGCCTGCTCGGGCGCCATGTACGCGGGCGTCCCCACCATCACGCCGGTCTGCGTGAGCTTCTGCCCGCCGGCGAGCGCGTACGCGATGCCGAAGTCGAGGAGCTTCACCGTGAAGCCCTCCTCGCCCGGCATCCGCGCGAGGAAGACGTTGTCGGGCTTCACGTCGCGGTGCACCACGCCCGCCGCGTGCGCCCACGCGAGCGCGCCGAGCACCGGGTCGATCACCGCGAGCGCGTCGGCGGGGCGCAGCGTTCGTTCGCGGTCGAGGCGCGCCTGGAGCGACTCGCCGTCGAGCAGCTCCATCACGAGGTAGAGGCGCCCCGCGTCGTCGCCGAAGTCGAGCACCTCGACCACGTGGCGGTGGCGCAGCGTCGCGAGCACGCGGGCCTCCTTGCGGAAGCGCTCCACCGCCGTTCGGTCGCCGCCGAAGGCCGCGCGGAGCACCTTCACCGCCACCGGGCGGTCGAGGCCCGCGTGGCGCGCCGCGTACACCGCGCCCATGCCGCCCTCGCCGAGACGTCGGGTCACCTCGTAGCGGCCCGCCAGCAGGGTGCCGGGCGCGAGCTCGTCGCGGGCGGGGTCGTCGGTCGCGTCGGTCATCCTCGGCCCTGGCGGGCGCCATGCTACCGCCGCGCGCGCCCGCCGCGCCGCTTCGAACGCCGGCGCGCTCACGGCTGGTAGAGGGGGTTGTCCGTGCACAGGAGCACGGTCGGGTCCTGCCGCGTGGGCGCGCACCGCGAGACGCCGCCGTTCAGCGCGCAGTCGTAGGCGTCGAGGCACTGCGAGCCGCACACGCCGGTGACCCCGCACACCGCCGGCGCGTCGCAGTCGCGCACGCCGACGCAGTACCCATGCTCCGCGGGCGGGAGGCACACGCGGAGGGATCCCTGGCCCGCGGGCCGGCAGCGCCAGCCGTTGACGCAGTCGCGGTCGTCGCGGCAGGGCGCGCGGCACCGGCGGCCCGCGCACACCAGGGGCGACGCGCAGTCCCCGTTGAAGAGGCAGTCCTCGCCGGACGCGCCGAGCGGCTCGGCGCAGGCCAGGAGCGAGGCGACGAGGGCGAGGGCGGCGCGGCTCACGGCGCCCCCCAGACGACCTGCGCGGGCCGCAGCGCCTGCGCCCCCGAGGGGTCGCGGTAGTCGCCCCAGCACCACAGGTCGGCACCGCCGCGTGACGCGCAGAAGCTCCGGTCGCGGCCCCAGACGCGGCGGATGCCCGACAGACCCGGCACGGGCGCGGGCGTGCCGCGCTCCGCGGTGGAGCCGTCGCCGAGCGCCCAGTTGGCGCCCCAGCACCACACCGTCCCGTCGGTGCGGCGCGCGCAGTTGGAGCCGTCCCACGCGCCGGCCACCTCCTCGACGGCGGTGAGGCCGGGCACGGGCGTCGGGGGGCCGGGGGTCTTGTGCGAGGCGCCGTTCCACACGTCGCCCCAGCAGGTGACGGTGCGGTCGGCGAGGATTGCGCACGTGTGGTGGACGCCCGACGCCACCTGGACCGCCGCCATCGGGAGGGGCACCTGGCGCGTGTTGGGCAGGCCCGCGTCGAAGAAGCCCGAGGCGGCCGACTCGTCGCCGAAGCACCACACCGCGCCGCGCCGCAGCGCGCAGGCCGCGGAGCCCCCGAGCGTGATCTCGTCGACCTCGTCGAGCGCGGGGTTCTCCGCGGCGCGGGTGCGCGCGGCGGTGGTGCCGTCGGCGCTGAACGACGTCCCCCGCGGCCCCCAGCAGAACACCCGCCGCGTCGGCCCCGCGACCGCGCAGGCCCCGCGGCCCACCGAGAGCGCCACGCGCGCCACCCCCGCGAGCGGGCCGTCGTCGGGGTAGCGCTCCACCGTCACCGGCGTCGCGGAGCCCGTCGTCCCGTCGCCGCCGTTGCCCAGCAGCGCGGCGCCCCAGCAGCGCGCGTACCCGTCGCCCGTGCGCAGGCAGCCCGTCGTCCCGTTGATCGCCACCTCGCGCACGTCGCCCGCCGTGAAGCGGACGGCCGGCCGCGCGCAGAACACCCGAGGGTTCTCGTGGAGGAGGGGCTGGTTGTCGAGCGCGCGCGCCCAGCACCGCAGGCTCCCGTCGGAGAACCACGCGCACCCGCCGTTGCTCCCGAGCGCGACGCCCTCCAGCGCGCAGCCCGCCGCGCCCGGAACGCACGCGCCCGCCACGCTCGTCGGGCAGCCCGTGGCCGCCGCGTCGCCCGCGTCGCGCGCGACGTCGTTGAGGGGCGCGTCGGCCGTCGTGTCCGTGCGAACGTCGGCGGGCACGTCGGTCGATGCGTCGGTGGATGCGTCGACGCCGCCGTCGCGGAGGCGGGGGTGGTTCTCGCAGACGTGGACGCGCTCGCCGCCGGGGAGGTCGAGCGGGAGGCAGCGCTGGGGCGCCGAGGGGCTGTAGCGCCTGCAGTCGGCGGCCTCGCGGCACTGCTCGGTGCACGTCCCGTCGGCGCTGCACACGAAGGGGTCGGCGCAGTCCGCGGCGAGGCGGCAGTAGCCGCGGTCGTCGGGCGGGAGGCAGACGAGGCGCCCGTCGCCGCTCCCGCGGCAGCGCCAGCCGTTGACGCAGTCGCGGTCGTCGCGGCAGGGCGCGCGGCACCGGCGTCCCGCGCACACCAGCGGCGACGCGCAGTCGCCGTTGAAGAGGCACTCCTCGCCGAGGCCCGCGGTGTCGCCTTCGAGGAAGACGCACGACGCGGCGAGCGCGAGGGCGGCGAGGCGGAGGGGCGCGCGGCTCATGACACCCCCGCGCCGGTCCAGTTGACGCGG
>JAXLYI010000038.1:0-114281 GCA_046351555.1 Polyangiales bacterium | reverse complement strand
TCGCTTCAACGTGGAGGAACTTCGCTACTCCAACGCCCCGGAGGCGCAGGCGCTCCTGCTGCGGGAGGGGGACGTACTCTTCAATAGGACGAACAGCCTCGAACACGTCGGACGCACGTCGATGTGGCGCTCCGAGCTCCCCGTGGCGTCGTTCGCCTCGTACTGCGTGCGGCTCGACGTGGACCGGCAGCAGATCGACCCGGCGTACCTCGTCGAGTTCATGAACCTGCGGGAGACCCAGGTCGCCATCAAACGGATCGCGACGCCCGCCATCCAGCAGGTCAACGTCAACCCCACGCGGCTGCGGCAGTCCTTGCTCGTACGCCACCCGATCTCCCTCGCCGAGCAGCAGCACATCGTGGCGATCCTCGACGCCCACGACGCGCGCATCCGCGCCGAGCAGGCGGAGCGCGACAAGCTCGTCGCCCTGAAGCGCGGGCTCCTCGACGACCTCCTCACCGGCCGCGTGCGCGTGCCGCTGTCAGAGTCCCCTCGCCCGGCGCGTCCTGGGGTGGAGTGAGCCTGCGATGCACCTGATCTACGACGACGACCCCGACGAGCGCACGGTGGTGGAGCTGCCCCTCGCGGCGCAGCTCGCGGCGATGGGCTGGACCGTCCACGACGCGGCGGGCGGCGGCCTCGACGACCTCGGGCGCGCGTCCTTCCGCGACGTGCTGCTCCTGCCGCGGCTGCGGGCGGCGCTGGTGCGGCTCAACCCCGACGCGCAGGGAAACCCCTGGCTCGACGCGCCGCGCGTGGCGCAGGCGGAGGCGGAGCTCCTCCGGCTCGGCGGCCGCGGGCTGATGGAGGCCAACCGGGCGGCGACGGAGCGGATCACCCGCGGCGTGCTGGTAGCGGGCCCGGAGGAGGGCGGCGTCCAGCGCGACCGGCCGGTGCGCTTCATCGACTTCGAGCACCCCGAGCGCAACGACCTGCTCGCGGTGCGGCAGATGCGCTTCGAGCCGCCGGGGACGCGCGGCGACGGCGGCGCCATCGTGCCCGACCTCGTGCTCTACGTGAACGGCATCCCCCTCGCGGTGGTGGAGTGCAAGAGCCCGCTCCTCACGCAGCCGATGGGCGAGGCGATCGAGCAGCTCCGGCGCTACTCCAACCAGCGCGGGAGCGAAGCGCCCGAGGGGGTGGAGGCGCTCTTCCACTACGCGCAGGTGCTGGCGGCGACGTCGTTCTTCGAGGCGCGGGTGGGGACGGTGGGGTCGCGGCCGCAGGACTTCCTCGCGTGGAAGACGACGGCGCCGCGCGCGCCGGAGGCGGTGGCGAAGGCGCTCGGGGTGGCGTCGCTCATGGCGCAGCAGACGCTGGCGGCGGGGGTGTTCGAGCCGGCCCACCTGCTCACGCTGGTGCGTCACTTCGTGCTCCACCTCGACGACGGGGCGGGGCGGCCGGTCAAGGTGCTGGCGCGCTACCAGCAGTTTCGCGCGGTGACGGCGGCGGTCGCGCGGCTGCGGCAGGGGCGGGCGGTCGACGCCGCGGGGGTCGACCGGCGGAGCGGGCTCATCTGGCACACGCAGGGCTCGGGCAAGAGCCTGACGATGGTCTTCCTCGTGCGGATGCTGCGGGCGACGCCCGAGCTGCGGGCCTTCAAGGTGGTGGTGGTCACCGACCGGAAGGACCTGGAGCGCCAGCTCGCCGCCACCGCGGCCCTCACTGGCGAGACGGTGCGGCGGGTGACCGGGGTCGACGGGCTGGAGACGCTGCGCGAGGCGGGGCCCGACCTCGTGTTCGTGATGATCCAGAAGTACCTCGCGCCCGCGGAGGGACGCGAGGTGCTGGAGGTGCGCGTCCCCTACGAGGTGCCGACGCCCGCGCCGGACGGCCTGGCCGAGGCGGGTCCGAAGAAGGGCGCGGCGCGGAAGGAGAAGGTCTTCCGGCAGACGGTGGACGAGGGGAACTTCCCCGTGCTCGACGACTCGCCCGCGGTGCTGGTGCTGGTCGACGAGGCGCACCGCTCGCACGCGGCGGCGCTGCACCGGCGGCTGAGTCAGGCGCTGCCCCACGCGGCGATGATCGGGTTCACCGGGACGCCCATCCCCGCGGACGCCGACGGCCACCGGCGCGGCACGGAGGGCATTTTCGGGAGCGTGATCGACAGCTACACCCTGAAGCAGTCGGAGGCCGACGGGGCGACGCTGAAGATCCTCTACGAGGGTCGGACGACGGACGGCGAGGTGGTCGACGCCGAGGGGCGGACGATCGACGGGATCTTCGCGGACATGTTCCGCGGGTTGACGGACGCGCAGCGGGAGTCGCTGAAGCAGCGCTACGCGACGAAGGGCGACGTGATGGAGGCCGCCCGGCTCATCGAGGCCAAGGCCGCCGACATGCTGCGCCACTACGTCACGCAGGTGATGCCGTCGGGCTTCAAGGCCCAGGTGGTGGCGTCGAGCCGGCTGGGGGCGGTGCGGTACCAGAAGGCGCTCGCCGACGCGCAGCGCGCGCTCCTCGCGCGGGTCGACGCGCTGCCCGACGAGCTCCGCGCCCGCCCGGCGGACGGCGACGACGCGCTCGACGCCGAGACGCGCTACCTCGTCCACGCCTGGCGCCAGCGGGCGGTGCTCGCGCGCCTGGAGTTCGCCGCGGTCATCTCCGCGAGCCAGAACCAGGACCCGCAGCTCGACCCCTGGAGCCACGAGCCCACCAACGAGCAGCGGATCGCGCGCTTCAAGCGCCCGCTCGTCCACGCCGACCCGGCGAAGGCCGACGGGCTCGCGATCCTGTGCGTCAACAGCATGCTGCTGACCGGCTTCGACGCGCCGCTGGAGCAGGCCCTCTACCTCGACCGCTTCATGCAGGGGCACGAGCTCCTCCAGGCGATCGCGCGGGTCAACCGGACGGCGCCGGGCAAGACGCACGGCGTGGTGGTGGACTACTTCGGCGTTGGCGCCCACCTCTCCGAGGCGCTGAAGGAGTACAGCGAGGCCGACCGGGCGGGGGTGCTCACCGACCTCGGCGCGCTCATCCCCGAGCTGCGCGACCAGCGGGCGCGGGTGATGGCCTTCTTCGCGAAGCACGGCCTCGGCGAGCCGATCGACGTGCAGGCCGCGGTGGCGCTGCTGGAGGACGTGAAGGTGCGGGCGGCCTTCCTGGCGGTGGTGACGCCCTTCCTGACGACGTTCGAGGCGGTGAGCCACCGGCCCGAGGCGCAGCCCTTCGCGGCCGACGTGAAGCGCCTGGGCTTCATCGCGCGGGTGGCGGCCAACCTCTACCGCGACGTGCAGATCGACCTGCCCGACGCGGGCAAGCAGGTGCGGAAGCTCATCGACGACCACGTCCGCGCGGTCGACATCACGCAGGCGGTGCCGCCGGTGAGCGTGACGGCGGCGGACTTCGAGCAGGCGGTGGGCCGGCGGCCCGACGCGCGCGCGAAGGCGGCGGAGATGGCCCACGCGCTCCGCCACCACATCAACCTGAACTTCGACACCGACCCCGCCCGCTACCGCTCGCTGAAGCAGCGCATCGAGGAGGCGATCGAGGCGCACCAGGACCGCTTCGAGGAGATCCTCGACGCGCTCCGGCCGATGGTCGCGGAGGTGCAGGCCGCTGCGGCGGCCGTGGCGGAGAGCGGCGCCGACGCGGTGCGCGGTCCCTTCGAGCGAGTGTTGCTGGAGGAGGCCGAGGCCGACGGCCCGCTCACGCCAGAGCGCCGCGCGGGCATGGCGGCCCTCGCGGCGGCGGTGGTCGAGGTCGTGCGCGAGGCGGCTTCCCAGGTCGACTTCTGGAAGTCGGAGGTGGAGAACGAACGGCTGCTGAGCCGGCTGGCGATCCTCCTCGACGGCGACGCGGACCTCCCGCCGGCCGCGGTCTTCCCCTTCGACCGCCAGACCGAGGTGGCGGCCCGCCTCGTCAAGCTGGCGCGCGACAACCGACGGCACTTCGCGCAGTGAAGGACACGCTCCTCCTCGACGGGCTGGAGTTCGCGGTGCGGCGCTCCACCCGCCGGAAGACGATCGGGGTCACCATCGAGCGCGACGGGAGCCTCCTCCTCACCGCCCCCCCGCACTGCGACGCCGACGCGCTGCGCGAGGCGGTGCGCCCGCGCCTGCTGTGGGTCCACACGAAGCTCGCGGCGCGGCGGCTGCTGCAAGGCGACCCTCCCCCCCACCGCTACCTCGACGGCGAGGGCTACTGGTACCTCGGCACCAGCCACCGCCTGAAGGTGGTGGCGGGCGACGCCGACGCCCCGCCGCTCCGGCTGCACGGCGGGTGGTTCGAACTGAAGGAGGCGGCGCGACCGCGGGCCCGCGCGCACTTCATCGCGTGGTACGGCGCGGCGCTGTCGCAGTGGGTGGAGGCGCAGGGCGGGCGCTTCGCGTCGCGCCTCGGCGTGCGCCCGTCGTCGGTGACGGTGGGGTCGCTCGGGCACCGCTGGGGGAGCTGCGCGCCCGATGGGGGTGTGAGGCTCCACTGGCGCCTCGCGCTGCTGCCGACCACGGCGGCGGAGTACGTGCTCGTCCACGAGCTCGCCCACCTGCGGGCGTCGCACCACGACCGCGCCTTCTGGGACGTCGTCGACCGCGCGCTGCCCGACTGGGACGCGCGGCGCCGCTGGCTCGCGGCCAACGGCGCCCGCTACGACCTGTGAGTCAGCGCCGGGCCTCCATGTCGCGGAGGAGCTGGGCGAAGCGGCGGAGGCGCTCGAGGTCGGCGGCCGCGAGGCCCTCGGGGCGGAAGTGCATCACGCGGTTGCGGATCTCGCGCACGAGGTCGAGCTCGCGGCTGATGACCCCATGGTCGTGCGGGACGGCGAGGCGGTCGAACCCGGCGCGGGGCTGGAGCAGGCGGACGTAACTCCCGAAGGAGAGGTCGGCGGCGCTCTGCACGTCGCCGTCGCGCTCGTCGGCAGGGAGCGCTTCCCGCATCTCGGCGGGCGAGAAGACCCGGTCGAGCACGACGCGCAGGTGCCCCTCCACCTCCGACAGCAGCAGGAAAGGTTCGGCCAGCGTGCGAAACGCCTCGGCGAGGTCGGTGGTGGTGAGGACGCCCTGCACGCGTCGGTTGGCGCCGCGCACGATGACGACCTCGTGGCGGATGATCCGGTCGAGCACGTCGAAGAGGTTGTCGTCAACGCCGCACTCCTCGAAGTCGGCGCGCAGGCAGTCGCGGACGGTGGTGGTCTGGCTGAAGAAGTTCTCGTGCCCGATGGACTTCCAGGTGATGAAGCCGAGGCAGTCCCACTCGGTGCGCATTACGGGGAGCTGCGAGTAGTCGTGGAAGAGCATCTGCGTGATGGCCTCCCGCACCGGCGCGTCGGGCCTCACCGAGACCAGCGTCCGCCCCTCCCGGAGGAGCGCCCCGACGCGGAAGCCGGCGTAGCGGAGCCTCGGCGTCGGGGTGCCGTCACCGCCCGAGGCGCCGGGCGCGCTCACCACGCGACGGCGGAGCGTGACCGTCGCCTCGACGGGGGTGCCTTCGAGCGGCGGGTCGGTGGCGAGGTCGAGGCGTTCGAGCGCCTCGGCGATCGTCGCGAGCGCACGGGCTCCGGCGCGCGACGCGCCGAACCAGCCGAGCAGGTCACGGAAGACGACCCTCGCGGTCTCTTCCTCGCGCACCTTTTCGGCGAGCGCTTCGAGTTGAGGAGGGGTCCAGGCCATCGCCGCGGACCATCGCACGCCGAACGGAGGAAGCCCAAGGTCTTGTCCGTCGAGCGCGCTGCCCGGAGGGTGGCGAAGGACAGCCTACGTCCACCCGCTCTCGTCGCGTCGTCAGCTCCCCGTACCTGCGCCCGTCCCTCGCTCGCACGGAGGCCGCGCGGTACGGCCCCGGCGGAGGTGATGCGTATGTGGTGGGCTCAGGGCGTGACGATCGCGCTCGCGGCGGTGACGGTGTTCGGCGCGGCGGTGCTCGGGCGCGGGCGGCAGTGGGCGCTCCTCGCGGCGTGGCTCGCGGCGATGCTCGGTAGCGTCGGGTGGTACGCGTACGGGGCGTGGAAGCTGGCCGAGGGCCTGGGCGCGATCGGTGACGCCTTCCGCGGCTTCGGCGGCGCGCGGCAGGGCGATTCGCACGTCACACGGCGCCCCCGCGCGCACCGACGCGGCGCCCGCCCCGGCCCTGACGCCGACGGAGCCGCCACCCGACCCGCGGCCGCGGTGGCCGCGGAGGCTGACGGAGTTCCCGGCCGCGCAGGAGGCGCCGGTGAGCGCGGAGGTGCTGCGCGTGGGCCGGGGGTCGTTCGGGCTGGGGATGGAGTTTCGCGTGCGGCTCACCAACCGCGACGCCGCGCGGACGGTGGACGCGGTGCGCTTCGACGTGTGGTGCTTCGACAACTTCGACGAGCTCGTGCCCAACCGCAGTCGCTTCGGCGCGCCCCCGTCCTTCGGGATGATCTCTCAGGAGACCATCGCGCCCGGCCGGAGCGACACGGGCGTGTGGTCCGAGCACCTCGGCGCCGACACCTGCACCCGCGCTCGCGTGTGGCTCACGCAGGTTCACTTCGCCGACGGGAGCACCTGGGAGGCGACGCCCCTTCCGCCCCCCACGGGGCAGTGACCGGCGACTTGCCGCGCGCTCTCCCCATGCGTTAGGGAAGCGCGATGCCCTCCGACAGCCCCGCCACCAGCAAGGCCCTCCGCGACCTCCTCGCGATGCTTCCGCCCGAAGACAGGCTCGCCGGCCTCAAGCCCGAGGACAGGCTCGTCGACCTCGCACCCGCGGAGGCCGTCCTCGCCCTGCCCACCGAAGTGCTCCGCGCCCTCGCGCCCGACTACCTCGCCACGCTGCCCGCCGACGTGCAGGCCACCGTCCGCGCCCGCCTCGCGCGCTAACGCCTCGCGCGCTTTCCGCGCGCCCCCCTGTCAGATCCCCACCCGTCCCCGCGTCCACCCCGACGTATGGACACCGCCGCCCCCGAGCGCCGACGCGACCTCCGGCGCCGCATCGACCAGTTCGTCGCCAACCCCCGCTGCGACGCCAACGTGCGCGCCGCCGTGCACGACGTCCCCATGCGCGAGGTCGCGCGGCGCGAGCTCCCGCCCGACGACCCCTCCCTCCGCGAGGGCCAGTCGCCCTTCGCCCTCGCGCGCGGCGTCTCCTTCGAACGCTCGCTCTACGAGCCCACCGCCCGCATCGAGGAGGCCCTCGTCGCCGCCGACGTCCTCCCCGCGCGCCACGGCCCCGTCCTCGACCTGCGCTTGAAGGCGCACGGCGGCCCCATCGCCTCGCTCGAGGCCGCCGCGAAGGCGTTCGCGTCCGTGCTCCGCGGGCTCGCGAAGACGCCCGACGACGCCGACGCGACAGAAGTCCCCTCGCTCGTGATCGCGCCCGCGATGCTCCTCGGCGAGGGGCCGCTGCTGCCCGAAGGGATGTTCGCCGCCGACCTCGTCGCGGTGACGCTCGGCGACGAAGCCCCGCGCGTCCGGCTCCACGTCGGCGAGGTGAAGGCCTACCCCGACCGCGGCGGCCACACCGACCGCGCCCAGCTCGCCGGCGCCCGCGCGCAGGCCGGCCTCTACGTCCACGCGCTCCGCCGAACCGTCGACGCGCTCGGGCTCGGCGGCGCGGTGGGCGTCGACGACCGGGGGTTCCTCGTGCTGGCGAAGCCCGCGTCCAACCTCCCGTCGGTCCGCTGGCCCGAAGACCTCCGCTGGCAGGCGCGCCGCGCCGAAGACTGGTGGCGCCGCCTCGCCGACGCCGCCGCGGTGATTCGCGCCGAGGGCCCCGCCGTCGCCACGCGCGACGAGGCGATCGCAGCCGTGTGCGCCGCACCCACCGCGTACGAAGAGGGCTGCGTGGGCTTCTGCCCGCGCGCGAAGGCGTGCCGGAGCCGCGCGCTCGCTGCGGGCGACGGGGCGGTGCTCGGGCGCGACGTGGGCGCGCTCGTCGGCGGCGTGACCCTGGTGCGGGCCGAGGCGTTGCTGCGCGGCGCGACGAAGCCCGCGACGCCCGCCGAGGAGGCGCTGGTCGCGCGTGTGGCCGCGGTCGACGCGGTGGCCGGGGGTGCGCGATGAGCGACCTCGACGCCGTCCTCCGCCTGCGCGCCTGGATCGACGGGCGCCCCCTCCCCCTCCGCGACACCGCCCCGTGGCCGCGCCTCGCGCCCGCCGACGTCCTCGTGGTCGCCTTCGTTCGAATGGCCGGCGAGACCGCGCCCTGGGCCGTCGCGTGGGGCCCCGCGGGCGGCGAGCCCCGCGTGGAGGCCGTCCCCGACCCGCGCCGCGCCGACGACGTGCGGGCCATGGTGATGCGCTTCGGCGATGAGCTCCTCGCGTGGTGCGGGCACCCGTCGAAGGGAGACGCCCGCGACCTCGCGCGCGCGGCGCTGGTGGTGCCGGGCGCGTCGCACGGCGAGGTGTTCCATCTGTTGGAGTACCGCTACGCGCGGGCGGTGAAGGTGCCCGACGCCGAGCGGCCGCGGGTCAACGCCTTCGGTCGGCTCTGCGGGTGGATCTTCCGCGAGTCGCAGCGGCCCGCGCAGACGCTGGTGGTCGACGCGACGAAGAGCATCCGCGAGGCGTGGGCCGTCCCCGCGGAGGACGTGCGCCAGCAGCACCTCGGCTTCGTCCACGCGTGGCTCACCACGGACGGAGACCGCGACGCTCGCTTCGCCGCGGCCGAGCGCGCGGAGGCGGACGCGGTGGGCATCACCCTCGACCCGACGTTCGAACGCGACACCCTGGAGCCCATCGTCTCCGCCTGGAACGCCGCCCGCCAGAAGGGCCACGACGACGTCGCACGCGCCGACGAGATCCGCGCGGCGGTGGGCGAGGAGGTTCGTCGGCGGTGGCGCCTCGCCGACGCGGCGTGGTCGACGATGCAGCGCGACGCGCGGCCCACCAGCGGGGCGTTCGACGAGCTCGCGGCGCTCGCGCAGGACGAGTACGAGTGGCAGTGGCGCCGCGCGGAGGTGAAGCGCGAGGCCGGCGAGGAGGTGTTCGTGCCCGACCCGGAGACCGACCGGCAGAGCGCCGCGGCGGCGTCGCGCTTCTTCGCGCACCAGCGGGCCGAGGAGGTGGGCGCGGTGGCGACGCTCCACGCCGACCCGGGCCTCGTGCGGCGCGCCGCGCTCGAAGGGAAGGCGCTCCGGGGCGTCATCACGAAGGTGTGCGACGAGGGCGTCGGGCGGAAGACCGTCCCCGTGTGGACGATGGAGACCGCGGCCGACGTCCCCACGCGCTTCCGCGAGGGCGGGAGCGCCGAGGTCGCGGGGCAGCGCGGGCGCTCGGTGGTGATCCGCCGCGTGACGGTGCGCGGCGACGTCCGCGAGGTGGAGCTGGAGGTGCGCGGGCAGAAGACCGGCCGCGGCGGACACGGCGACCCGTGCGACCCGTCGCTCCGCGGGACGACCGTCGCGCTGATCGACGCGGGGATGCCCGAGCTCACGCGGCAGAAGTCGCTCAAGGCGTGGTCCGACGACGGCCCCGGCGCGTGGCTCACGCACGGGCAGAGCGACCCGCCGCACGACCGCGCGACGCGGCGTCAGGAAGACCTCGTCGACTACGTCGAAGCCCTCGGAGCCCACCGATGAACGCCCCCTCCGCCCGCCAGCAGTCCCTCCACCGCGCCCGCCGCGCCGCGCTCGGCGCCGTCCTCGCCGACGTCGAGGCGCGCCGCCCGCTCGTGGTGCTCAAGGCCCCGCCCGGATCGGGCAAGACCCACGTCCTCCTCCGCGCCGCCGCCCTCGCGCAGCACCGCGGGCTCCGCGTCGCCGTCGCGACCCAGACCAACAGCCAGGCCGACGACCTGTGCCGGCGGCTCGGTGGGGAGTTCCCGGCGGCGCGGGTTCATCGGTTCACGTCGCAGGGGCACGACCCGGGCGACCTCGGGCGCGCGGTGACGGTGATCCAGCGCGGCGCCGACCAGCCCGCCGGCGCCTCCGTCGTGGTGGCCACGAGCGCGAAGTGGGCGAGCACGAGGGACGTCGAGCCCGCCGACGTGCTGCTCGTCGACGAGGCGTGGCAGATGGCGTGGGGCGAGTTCACGCTGCTCTCCGCGGTGGCGCCGCGCTTCGTGCTGGTGGGCGACCCGGGGCAGATCGAGCCCACCGTCACCGTCCCCGTCGCGCGCTGGGAGACGTCGCCGCGCGCCCCGCACCGCGCCGCGCCCGCGGTGATCCTCGCCGACGCGGGCATCGCCCCGTCCGTCCACGCGCTGCCGGTCACCACACGCCTGCCGCACGACACCGCCGCGCTCGTCCGGGGCTTCTACGACTTCCCCTTCGACGCCTGGGGCGACCCGGGCGCGCGCCGCGTCACTGTCGACGCGACGACGAAGCGCGCCGCGGGCGTCGACGACGCGATCGAGCTCCTCGCCCACGGCTCGCTCTCACTGCTCACGCTGCCGACGCCCGACGACGGCGCCCCGGCCGACGACCGCGACCTCGCCGCGACCGCCGCCGACGTGGTGCGCCGCCTCCTCGACCGCCGCGCCGTCGCGACGATCGACGGCGCGGAACGGAGGCTCACCGCGGCGGACGTCGGCGTGGTGGCGACGCACCGGGCGACCAACGCGCGCGTCGCGGAGGCGCTCGGGTCGTTGGCGGGCGCGGTGCGGGTCGACACGCCGGAGCGCTGGCAGGGCCTGGAGCGCGAGGTGATGGTCGCGGTGCACCCGCTGTCGAGCGCGACGAGCCCGACGGGCTTCGACCTCGCCACCGGGCGCCTGTGCGTGATGCTCTCGCGGCACCGGGCGGGGCTGGTGGTGGTGTCGCGCGACCACGTCGGCGAGACGCTCGCGGCGCACGCCCCGGCGGCCGACCAGGCGCCGGGCGCGGAGGACGCCAACGGCCGCGGCCACGCGCAGCACACCGCGGCGTGGCGGTGGTTCGAAGCGAACGGCCGCGTCGCGCGGGCAGCGTAGCGGCGCGTCACGCGGGCAGAGCCTCCATCCCCCGCTCGCAAAGCCTCGCGGCCTCCATCCCCCGCTCGCAAAGCCTCGCGCGTTTCCCCCTTCCCCCGGCGCAAAGCCGCCAGGGGAAGGGGCGCTGTCGCAACCAGGACACAACGACGCCAGGACGCCGCGACGCACCGAGCACAAGACGCACCGAGCACAAGACGCACCGAGCACAAGACGCACCGAGCACAAGACGCACCGAGCACAAGACGCACCGAGCACAAGACGCACCGAGCACCAGTTGCCGGTGCATCCCCGGTTGCGACAGAGCCCCTTCCCCTGGCGGCTTTGCGCCGGGGGAAGGGGGAAACGCGCGAGGCTTTGCGAGCGGGGGATGGAGGCCGCGAGGCTTTGCGAGCGGGGGATGGAGGCGCGCGTCACGCGAGGTGCGGCGCCACCTGTTGCGCGACCCAGCTCATCACCGCGCGGACGTGGCGCGGGACGTTGCGCCCGTGCGCGTGGACGAGCGACACCGGCATCGGCGCGCAGGTGTGCTGCGGGAGCACCTCGACGAGCTCGCCGGCGGCGACGCGGGGGAGCAGGCCGAGGCGCGGCGACTGGATGATCCCGAGGCCGGCGAGGCACGCGGCGGTGTAGGCGTCGCTGTTGTTGACCGTGACGCGGGCGCGCATCGGGCGCTCGCGGTAGCCGTCGCCGTCGCGGTACTCGAAGGAGGGCGCCTCGGCGCCGGGGCCCGCGGCGTAGTGGACGACGAGGTGCCCGTCGAGGTCGTCGAGCGAGCGCGGGACGCCGTGGCGCT
The DNA here is from genome assembly GCA_046351555.1 of Polyangiales bacterium. Lineage (GTDB taxonomy): Bacteria > Myxococcota_A > Polyangia > Polyangiales > CAISKJ01. The sequence goes on along the minus strand of JAXLYI010000038.1, from coordinate 102,679 downwards.
CGAGGTACGCGGGCGAGGCGCAGTTGGTCATCGGGAGGAGCCCGAGGCGGCGCGCGGTGAGGCCGGGCTCGGTGACGCGCCCGACGCGGAGCACGCAGTCGAAGCCCTCGCGCACGACGTCGACGCGGCGGTCGGTGCTGCTGACGAAGAGGTCGAGCTGCGGGTGCGCGGCCAGGAGCTCGGGCAGGCGCGGCAGGATGACCGACCGCGCGAGCCCGTTCGGCAGGTCGAGGCGCACCCTCCCCCGCAGCGCGCTCGGCGCGTGGAACATCGCCGCCAGCTCGTCGGCCTCCGCCACCCACCCCCGGGCCCGCGCGAGGAACTGCTCGCCGTCGGACGTCAGCCGCACGGCCCGCGTCGAGCGCTGGAGGAGCCGGCACCCGAGCTCGCCCTCCAGCCCCTGCACGGCGGTGGAGACGCGGCCCTTGGAGAGCCCCAGGTGCTCGGCTGCGCGCGTGAAGCTCGCGAGCTCGGCGACCTTGACGAACATGCGGACGACGTCGATCTCCATGGCGGGATTGTTCCCGGATCGTAAACGGTCTGATCGGGAATGGGCGGCTAGTCGGTGGGGAGGGGCGGGCATTATTGTTCCGCCCGTCGAGACATTCGCTCGACGGAGAGAGACGCACCATGACGACCTCAGCCCCCACGCCCATCGCGCTCATCACCGGCGGCAGCCGCGGCCTCGGCCGCAGCATGGCCCTCCACCTCGCCGAGCGCGGGGTCGACGTGATCTTCACCTACAAGTCCGCCCGCGCGGAGGCCGAGGCGGTGCGCGACCAGATCGCCGCCCAGGGCCGCAAGGCCGCCGCCCTCGCGCTCGACGTCGGCGACAGCGACTCGTTCGAGGGCTTCGCCGCGCGCGTGGCCGAGGAGCTCGGGCGCACCTTCGGGCGCGAGCGCTTCGACTTCCTGGTCAACAACGCCGGCACCGGCCTCTACGCGCCCATCACCCAGACCACCGCGGCGCAGCTCGACGAGATGTACCGCGTCCACTTCAAGGCGCCCTTCCTCCTCACCCAGCGCCTGCTCCCGCTGATGAACGACGGCGGCCGCGTGCTCAACGTGTCGAGCGGGCTGGCGCGCATGACCATGCCGGGCTCCGCGGCCTACGCCTCGATGAAGGCCGCGGTGGAGGTGCTCACCCGCTACCTCGCGCAGGAGCTCGGCCCGCGGCGCATCACCGCCAACGTCATCGCCCCGGGCGCGATCGCGACGGACTTCGGCGGCGGCCGCGTGCGCGACAACGCCGAGATCCAGCAGCGGATCGCCTCGCTGACCGCGCTCGGCCGCGTCGGGCTCCCCGACGACATCGGCGGGGCGGTGTCGCTGCTGCTCGCGCCCGAAGCCCGCTGGCTCAACGGGCAGCGCGTGGAGTTCTCCGGCGGGCAGAGCTTGTAGCGCGCCGGCGGGGGGCGGAGGCGATCCTATCGCGGCGGCGCGCGCTCCCCAGCCCTTTCCGCCGCGCGCCCATCTGGTAGCGTCGCCCGCGATGCGACCGCGCCGCGGCCCCCCGGCCCTCGGGGCCCTCCTCTCGTTGGCCCTCGCCTGCTCGCCCGTCCCCGACGAGCCCGTCGTCGCGCCCGCCACCTGCTCGGGCCAGCCCCGCTCGCGCTGCGTGCGGAGCGTCTCGGTCGGCGCCCGCTTCGCCTGCGCCGCGCTCCACGACCAGACCGTGTGGTGCTGGGGGCGCAACGACGAGAGCCAGCTCGGCTACGAGTCCGCCGACCTCTGCCCCGAGCGCCTCGCCGACGGCCGAACGCGCGCCGTCGCCTGCCACGCCGCGCCCCTCCAGGTGCTCGGGCTCGCTGGCGTCGTCGCGCTCAGCGCAGGCGGCGCCCACACCTGCGCGCGCCGCGCCGACGGGACGCTCCGGTGCTGGGGCGCCAACGGCAGCGGGCAGCTCGGCAACGGCGCCGTCCTCCCGAGCCGCACGCCCGTCGCGGTGGCCCTCGGCGGCGTGGTGTCGGTGGCCTCGGGCGACCGCCACACCTGCGCGGTCACGCAGCAGGGGAGCGTGTACTGCTGGGGCGCCAACGACCGCGGCCAGCTCGGCCTCGCCGAGTCCCCGAGCGCGTGCGGGCCCGAGGGCCAGCGCGTCCCTTGCGCGCGAACGCCGACGCGCGTGACGAGCGTCGAGGAGGCCGTCGAGGTGGTGGCCGGCGACGCCCACACCTGCGCCCGCACGCGCCGCGGACGCGTCTGGTGCTGGGGCGCCAACGGCGACGGCGAGCTCGGCGCCAACACCGCGAGCGACCGCGCCACGCCCGAAGCGCAGGCGGTTCTCGTCGGCGCGCACGTGCTGGTCGGGGCCACCTCGCTCGCGGCGGGCGCCTCGCACACCTGCGCGACGCGCGACGACGGCGCCGTCCTCTGCTGGGGACGTCACGAGCGGGGGCAGCTCGGCGTCGCGGTCCCCGGGTCGTTCGCGCCCTGCGCCCACGCGTGCATTCGAACGGCGGTTCCGATCGCGGGCTTCGAAGGCGCGCCGCTGCCCGAAGACCCCGACGGCAGCGTCGACAGCGGCCTCCCCGACGTCAGCAACACCGCCGACGTGCGACGCCCCGACAGCGCGGTGGATGCATCCGCGGACGACGCCAACGACGTCGAGGACGCCGACAAGCGTGAAGCCGCGCCCGAGCCGCCGCCGCCCGCCGCTGTCGCCGTCGCCGCGGGGAGCGAGTTCAGTTGCCTCTCGCTCGACGACGGGACCGTCCGCTGCTGGGGGAGCAACCGCGCGTACGAGCTCGGCAACGGGCGCGGCGACGAGGGAGGCGCTGCGCTCACCACCGTGATCGCCTCGCCCGGCGCCGCGGCCACCAACCCGCTGCAGGAGGTGGTCGGCGTCGAGGCCGGCGCGCAGACCGCATGCGCCGTGCTCGCCAACCGCGCGGTGCGATGCTGGGGCTCCAACGAGCTCGGCGCCCTCGGCGTCGGGAGCACCGCCGAGCAGCACGGCCCCGTCCCGGTGACCTGGTGACGCGATGAGGCGAGGTGCGTCGATGCGCGTTGGGTTCGTTGTGCTCGCGGTGTTCGCGGGGTCGTGCGCGACGACGCCGGGCGCGCTCGACGACGAACGTGACGCATCGACCGCGGGCGACGTCACACCCGGCGACCCCGGCGGGTGCACGCCGGGCGGCGCGTCGGCGCAGTTTCGCGCGCAGGTGAGGCCGCCGTCTCGGATGCTCCCGGGCGCGCGGGCCGAGGCGAGCGTCACCTTCGACAACTGCTCGGGCGCATCGTGGCGCGCCGGTCAGGTGTCGCTCGTGCCGGCGCCGGGCGCGGGCGACGCGCTCGGGGTGGTTCGCGTCGCGCTCACAGCCGATGTGCCCGACGGGGCGCGGGTCACCGTTCCGTTCACGGTGCAGGCGCCGCAAGAGGCGGGCGTGTACCACTACGCCTGGGCGATCGCGCGCGACGGCGCGGAGACCTTCCAGCAGGCGACGCCCGCGGGCGAGGTGAGCGTGTTCGCGTCGGCGGATTGCACCGAAGACGGGCCCGCGGTTCGGCTCCGCGGACAGACAGCGCCGCCGGACTTCGTCGGGCTCGGCGAGCGCGTGCGCGGTTCCGTGACGCTCGCCAACTGCGGGACGGAGACGTGGCGCGCGGAGGACGGGTACCACCTCGCGCCGTCGGGAACCGCGCACTGGCAGACCACGCGCGTCGCGCTGCCGCGGGAGGTTCCGTTCGGCGCGGAGGTGACGATTCCCATCGAGGGGACGGCGCCCCGCGCGCAGGGCCGGTACCCGTTCACGTGGGTCCTCCAGAAGGGAACCGACCGACGCGGCGACCCGACGCCCGCGGCGCAGATCACGGTTCTCCCGCGCGCGACGTGTGGCGTTGGTGCGCCGCCCGCCCGCTTCGTCGCGCAGAGCGCGCCCGACGTTCTCGACCCCGGCCAGGGCGCCAACGTCGACCTCACCTTCGCCAACTGCGGTTCCGAGCCGTGGGGCGCCGCGCACAGGATCAACGCCGCCGCGCCCGCCGCCGACGGCCGCTGGGGCGCGGGCAACATTCCCTTCCCGCTGCCGGTGGGCGTGGGCTTCCAGCTCACGGTTCCGTTTCGCATCACGGCGCCGCGCGACGCGGGCAGCTACCCCTACCGCTGGGCCGTGACCCGCGCGGGCGCAGAGCTCGCCGAGCCGTCGCCCATGCGCTCCATCACCGTGCGCGTGATCGACACCGCGGGCCCGTGCCAGGCGCGCCCCGTCGCGGGCAACGTCACCGACCCCTTCGGCTACCGCGTCCACCCGATCTCCGGGCGCTGGCTCCTCCACACGGGCATCGATTTCGGCGCGCGCGCGGGCACGCCCATCTACGCCTGCCGCGGCGGCACGGTGGTTCGCGCGAGCTGGTACGGCGGCTACGGCAACGCGATCATCGTCGACCACGGCGGCGGGATGCAGACGCTCTACGCGCACCAGAGTGCCTTCGCGGTGGGCGAAGGCGCGCACGTCACCGCCGGGCAGAACATCGGCTTCGTCGGGAGCACGGGCAACTCCACCGGCCCGCACCTCCACTTCGAAGTGCTGATCCACGGCACGCCCGTCGACCCCGCGCGCGGCTACCTGTAGCGCGTCACAAGATGCCGAGCAGCGAGAGCGCGAAGGCCCCGCGCACGTGCCCGGGGTCGTTGACCGGCAGGCTGTTGTAGAGGAGCACCGTCCCCCCGCCGAACGCGCCGACGTCCGCGCTCACCGACGCCGCCAGCCAGCGCGTGAGATGAACGAGCGCCTCCGCCCCCGCCACGCCGCCGAGCACCGGGACGCGCGTCGACTCTGACTGCACGAGCTGCCCGGTCCCCTCCGCGTCGACCCAGCCGCCCGCGGCGCCCGCACAGCCCGCGAAGGTCCACCGCCCGCGCGTCGTCTGGAGGCACGCGCGCAGCGAGAGGTCGACCGCGCGCAGCGACGCGCCGAAGGAAGTCGGCACGCCGCCCACCGTCTCCACGCGCGACTCCGTGAGCGACTCGGTGAAGGTCGCGCGCGCCTCGATGCGGAGCGCGTCCCACGCGACGCCCGCGCGCCCGCCCCACGCGAGCGCCGCCCGCGGGAGGACGCCGAGCTCGACGCCGCCGACGGGCCCCACCACGATGCGCCAGCGCCGCGGGCGCTCGTGGACGGGCTCGGGCACGCTCACCTGACGAACGGGCTCCGGCGGCGGCCGCGCCTGCACCACCGGCGGCGGAGGAGGTGGCGGTGGTGGCGGTGGTGGCGGCGGGGGGATGTGCGCGTTGAGCACGAGCGCGAGGTCGACGCCCGCGAGCTGCGCGAGCGCGCGGCAGGTGGCGGCCTGACGGCGCTGCGGGACGACGTCGTCGCCGACGCGGATCTCCATGTCGAGCGCCCACCCGACGCGCGTGCGGCGGACGGTGGCCCGCGCCGTCCACGGGGGGACGCGGTCGGCGTCGAGGCCGGCCTCGCGGCTGCGGGCGATGACGTCGGCGGCGCCGGGGCACGGGCGCGGCGCGGTCCAGGCGAGCGGGGAGGCGGGCTGCGCGCGTGCGAGGGCGGGCGCGGCGAGCGCGGCGGCGAGCGCGGCGGCACCGGCGCGTTGGGGGGAGCTGGGAGCGGAGGCTCGGCGGCGCACGCGGCGGGAGTATGCCGTGGGCAGGGGGGTGGAGGGCGCGGGGAGAGCACCCTGGGGAATGGGTTCGCCCGAGCGGGGACCGCCCGCCGCCTCTTCAGGGCTCCGCGGCGCAGGTCGCGCGCAGCGAGTAGGCCGCGGGCGACGTCGGCGCGCGCGCGCGGAGCTCCCGCGCGACCGCGTGGGCCTCGCCGGTGCGGCCCGCCATGCAGTACGCGCGCACCCGGTAGGCGAGCACCTCGGGCGCAGCCACCCCGCGCGGGTGCTCGACCGCGTGGCGCGCCAGCACCGCCAGCGCGCGGTCGGGCGCGTGCTCGCGCAGCGCGCGGTCGGCGTCGCGGATGATCTGCCACTCGTCGCCCTCGTCGCGCGGCGACGCTTCCGGCGGGGCCGCGCGGCGCGCCGCCACCGCGGGCGCAGGCGCGGGCTCACGTGCGACCTCACGCGTGACCTCGGGCGCAGGGAGAGCGTGTGTCGGCGCGGGCGCGGTCACCGCAGTAGGCGCTGCCACCATCACCGGCGCGCGCGTCGGCACGGACGTCGGCGCGGGCGCGGGCGTCGGCCACGCGAGCAGCGCGGCGACGGCCCCGGCGGCGACGGCCCCGGCGGCTGCGACCCACTCGCCCTCCCCCGTGGCGCGGGGCGCGGGCGCAGCGAGGATCTTCTGGAGCAGCGCCTCGCGGTCGACGTCGGCGGGGCGGTCGGCGGCGCGCGCGGCGTCGAGCATGCGTCGGATGTCGGGGTCGGTCACGTCGGCCTCCGTCGCCGCAGCGCGGCCTTGCGCTCGACCTCCTCCCACGCGCGGCGTAAACGGGACGACGCGGTGTTGGGGGGGAGGGAGAGCGCCTCGCCGATCTCGCGGGCGGTCATGTCGAGGAGCTCGGTCATGATGAAGACGTCGCGGAGCTCGGGGTCGAGCGTGGCGAGGATGTCGGAGAGGGCGCGGAGGTCTTCCTGCGCGGCGACGCGGCGCTCGGCGGGCACGTCCGCGTGGTCGGGGAGCACCTCCGGGAGCGGGTCGAAGATGCCCTTGCGGCGCACGCCCCGGCGGTACGAGCGGGAGACGTTGAAGGCGATGCCGAAGAGCCACGCGCGCGGCGCCGTGGTGCCGTCGTAGGCGGCGCGCCGCACGTGGACCACCTTGAAGACCTCTTGGAGCTGGTCTTCGAGGTCGCGGCGGGGCACGCCGAAGCGGGCGAGCAGGCGCCACACGAAATCGAAGTGCTCGCGGTAGAGCGCCTCGAAGGGCGGCAGCGCGCTCACGGCCTCGGCCTGCGACGCGGTGGCCGGCGGGAGGGTGGCGCTGTCCGCGGTGAGGGTGAGCATCGGCGGGAGTTCGAAGCGGTTCGGAGTGCCCCCGGCGCGGCGGTCGCACCGTCTGCCTGGCGGTTTACCCAGGTCATTTCACACCACCAGACAGACGGGGTGGTGGCGCCGCGCCGGGGGGGATCCGGTTCGCTTCAGACATGGATTGACCGGGGGTGCGGGGCCTCGTTCGAAAATCGACGGGGCCCGTGACGAGCGTCGCCCGGGGTTCGCCCGAGGTGCCCTCGCCCGCGCGAGGTGCATCAGGCTCGGGCGCCGTGCGTCCATCCCCGCTCGCCGAGCCTCGCGGCCTCCATCCCCCGCTCGCCAGGCCTCGCGCGTTGACCCCTTCCCCCGGCGCAAAGCCGCCAGGGGAAGGGGCGCTGTCGCGACCGGGACGCGTCGGCGCCTGGCGCTCGTGGCGTCTTGTGCTCGTGGCGTCTGGTGCTCGTGGCGTCTGGTGCTCGTGGCGTCTGGTGCTCGTGGCGTCGCGGTGTCCTGGCGTCGTTGTGTCCTGGTTGCGACAGCGCCCCTTCCCCTGGCGGCTTTGCGCCGGGGGAAGGGGTCAACGCGCGAGGCCTGGCGAGCGGGGGATGGAGGCCGCGAGGCTCGGCGAGCGGGGAGGGACGCACGGCGCCCGAGCCTGATGCACCTCGCGCGGGCGAGGGCGCGTCGGGCGAACCCTGCGCGACGGCGCGGACGACGGGTTGGATCGACGCACACGAGCTGCGCAGCACACCTTGAAGGGAGGTGGGTGTTACCGCTCGTGGAGGAGGGTCGCGCGGACGCGGTCCCAGCGGAAGGGCTTGAGGCGCTCGACGTCGAGGTGCTGGGCGAGGTGGGGGACGACCTCGGCGTTCCAGATGTCTTCGAGGTGGCGCGGGAGGTCGTCGACGAAGAAGCTGGCGGCGCCGACGGCGAGCTCGGGATGGACGACGGCGCGGGCGGCCCCCTGGAGCACGAGCACCAGCCCCGACGGGTCGAAGCCCCGCGCCTGGTGGTAGCGCGCGAGCGCATCGTAGCGGGGCCCGAGCGGCGCGGCCGCGAAGAGCCGCCGCACGGCGCCCTCCACCGCGGTCAGCGGGCGCTCGGAGGTGTTGAGCGTCGCCAGGATCACCGCCTCGCGCGGCACCGAGAGCTCGCTCCCGCTGGCGAGCCGGACGCTCTGCTCGCGGTGCTCGATCGCGTGGATCGCCTCGCCGAACACCCGCAGCGCGTCGGCCCGCTGGAGGTCGTCGACCACCAGCACCGACGGGGTCGTGCGGTCGCGCGCGCGCTCGACGAACTCCGCGAAGCGCCCGGGGGCGAAGCCCTTGTCCCCCACGCGCTCGACGAAGTCCTCGTAGCGGTAGCCCGGGTGCATCTGCACCACCTCCACCACCCCGTCGGGGCCCGCGAGGAAGCGCGCGAGGCGCAGCGCGAGGAAGGTCTTGCCGCAGCCCGTCGGCCCGCTGAAGAGCGCGCCGCCGCGGCGCCGGGCGGCCTCGAGCCAGCGGCGCAGGTCGTCCTCGTGGAAGGAGGTCTCCTCCGAGAGCCGCGCGAGCGAGCGGGGCGCGCCCGTGGTGCCTCCCTTGCGCGGCGCGGGCGGGTCGACCATGCGGACGGAGGGCGCCGTGGTGAGCCGCGCGTTGGGGGGCGGGTCGGAGGCCGGGCGCAGACGCCGCGCGGGCATCGCGAGGGGCTGCGCGGGCTGCGACGGGCCGCGCAGCGAGGGCACGGGGATCATGGGCCCGGGGAGCACCCCGGGGCGCGACGAGCCGGCCTCCGGGTCGCGGCGCATGGCCGGGGCGGAGTACGAGTGGCGCGGCGTGGTGGAGAGCACGTCGCCCGACGCGGCGAGGGCGGGCGGGGCCTCGCTGGTGGCGACCTCGCCCGACTCCTCGCGCGTCTCGCGCTCGTAGACGCCGGAGAGGGAGAGCGCGAGCAGCTCCTCCACCTGCTCGAGGTCGACGCCGACGACGGGGCGCGACCACTCGGGCTGCCGCACGGCGCGCTCGGTGGTGTCGAACCAGTCGACCGGCACGCGGTGGGGGAAGCGGTCGTTGCCGACGAACTCGTAGCGCCCGGTGACGCGGCCGACGCCGAGCACCGCGTCGGTGCCGCGCGCGGCGACGAGGACGGCGCGCGGCGAGTGGGCGATGCGCCAGAGGTGCTCGACGCCGCCGAGGCGGTACTCCTCCCGGTCGATCGCGAGCGCCTGGATGCGCTGGTGGAACTCCTCGCGCGACAGGGCCGTGAGGTCGCCGAGCTCGGGCCACGCGAAGGCCACCGACTGGTCGGCGAGGCACTTGAACCACCGCGGCGTCTGGTCGCCGGGCGACACCTTCCAGCAGGGCAGCTCGCGCGCCTCCTGGGTGGCGGCCTGGAGGCGGTCCCAGGCCTCGTCGTGATCGTCGGCGGTGCGGGCGACGAACCAGGTCGCGAAGAGGTCGAGCACGTCGGCGGGGCGGTGCCCGCGGGTGGCGGGGCAGTCGATCACCACGCGCTGCGACGCGAGGAAGGCGCGCATCGCCTCGTTGGCGCGCGGGTACGTCTCCATCCGCGGCGACCAGGGCACGCCGGTGAAGGCCCGCAGCATCGCGAGCGAGCGCGCGGTCACCACGAGGAAGCGGTCGGGCACGAGCGCGTTGAGCACGGGCGAGACGAGCGACGCCTGGAAGCCGCGCGCCTCGGGGTGCTGCACGAAGCGGTCGCACACCTCCTGGAGCTTCTCGGGGCACAGCATGCAGCGCTCGATGAGCTGCACCACCGCGTGGGCCGCCATCGGCCAGCCCGTCGGCGAGACCCAGCCCTCGCGCTCGAACCACGCGCGCACGTCGACGCTGAGCGTGGACGACGGGTGGATCCAGCGGTTGCGCGCGCGGTTGGCGGGCGCGTCGGCGTAGGGGAGCATCCCCTCGAGCACGGCGTCGGTGTACGACTGGTTGCGCGCGCGGAGCTGGAGCACGCGGGCCCACCGCGACCGCGCCTCGTCGCGCGCGTCGAGCCAGAGCTCCCGCCGCGCGAGCGTCGCGGGCGACGCCCACTCCTGCCCCAGGAACTCGGCGAACAGGGTCTTGAAGTCGTGCTGCGCCATCGGGTTCCGCGGGGCGTGCGGCGAAGGCCGCCGACCCGCCTCACACGCGATGGAACCTACTCCAGATTGATCGTCGAACGAAAGGCGCATCTGCACCGCGCGTCCGTGCTTTCAGATGGAAGCTCCGTCGCGTCAGAACACCACTTTGCACAACCACTTCACACCTGCGAATCGTGCGCATGGACACGCGTGTGACCAGCAGGTGTGGATCAGGCGATGTTCAGGGCCGGCGGTAGGGGGCCATGAACGTCCACGCGTTGCGTGCGAAGTTGGCGCCGAGGTAGTGGCCGCCGCTCCAGAGGTAGGTCTGCACGGGCGCGCCGACGGCGGCGAGCCGCGCGGCGAGCGCGCAGGTGTACTGCACCGACACCATGGGGTCGGCGTTGCCGTGGGAGAGGTACCCCGGGGCGGCGCCGGCAGCGGGCGCGATCGGGAGGCCGGGGCCCGAGCAGCCGCACCAGCCGGGCTCCGAGGCGAGGCCGCCGCAGGTGAGCGACGCGCCCTGGAAGCGGCAGTCGGGGCGCGACGCGCAGGTGACCATGCCCGCGCAGTTTTCGGCGAAGGCGGCGATGCGCTCGCGGAGGGCGACGGAGACGAGGAGGGCCATGAAGCCGCCGTTGGAGTGGCCGATGGCGTACACGCGGTCGGGGTCGGTGTTGTAGCGGGCCTGCGCCTCGACGATGGCCGCGCGCGTGAGGAGGAGGTCGGCGTTGGTGTCGCGGTTGGTGTTGCGCGTCTCCCAGTACGTCCCGTTGCCGCCGGGGTGGTCGAAGTCCTCGCCCTCGCCACCGAACCACCGCGAGTGCGGCGCGACCACCACGACGCCCTGCGCGTCGGCGAGCGCGCGCGCGCCCGACTCGTCGAGCATCACGTCGCCGTCGCTGTTGGTGCCGTGGAAGGCGAGCACGAGCGGCGGCCGCGCCGAGCGCGACGCGGGCACGTACACGGTGACGGTGCGCCACTCGTCGCCGACGCGCAGCGACTGGTGCGAGAAGCCGACCGCGCCGGTGAACGACCCGAGGTACGACACCGGGTCGGCCGGAAGCGCGCCGTCGGGCGCGGTGGAGGCGTCGGGCGTGGTGGAGGCGTCGGGCGTGGTCGTGGCGTCGGGCGCGGTGGAAGCATCGGGCGCGACCGTCACGTCGGGCGCAGCGGTGACGTCGGGCGCGGTGGAGGCGTCGGGCCCCGGGGGCGTGCAGGGGACGTAGCCGTCGAGGCGGTAGCAGTCGTTGTCGCGGTCGCAGAAGCAGTTGCGCTCGCCGGGGAAGCACTCGCGAATCTGCCGGGTCGACGCGCTGCGCGGGATGCCGCGCGCGTCGAGGTACACCGCCTCGGGGCACACGCCGCCGACCGGCGCAGCGTCGGGCGCAGCGTCGGGGGTCGCGGTCACGTCGGGCGACGCGGTGACATCGGGCGACGCGGTGACGTCGGGCGCGGCGTCGGGGGTCGCGGTCACGTCGGGCGCGGCGTCGGCGCCGGCGTCGGGGGCGGTCGTCGGCGGGACGCAAGCCACGTAGCCCGACTGGCGGTAGCAGTCGTTGTCGCGGTCGCAGAAGCAGAAGGGCTCGCCGGGGAAGCACTCGCGAATCTGCCGGGTCGACACGCTCCGCGGGATGCCGCGCGCGTCGAGGTACACCGCCTCCGCGCACACGCGGGTGCCGGCCCCCTCGTCGGGCGCGGCGTCGGCGGGTCCGGCGTCGGCGCTCGGCGGCTGGCAGGGCGCGTAGCCGTCCTCGGCGTAGCAGTCGTTGTCGCGGTCGCAGAAGCAGAAGGGCTCGCCCGGGAAGCACTGTCGAATCTGCCGGGTCGAGACGCTGCGCGGGATGCCGTTGGCGTCGGTGTACACGGCCTCGGGGCACACGCGGACGGTCTCGGGCTTGCCGGTGACGTTGAGCGATCCGTCGGAGGTGCACGACGCGAGGGCCGCGACGAGGAGGCTGGCGAATAGGGCGCGGGGCGGCTGCATGATGTTCGTCGGGGCTCCTGCTGGGGACTTCTTACCCTGCCGTGGCATCGCGCATCAACGGCCCCCCCGCGCGGATCTTCGATTGCGCAGGGAGTTCACAGAGAGCGCGCGGCGGTAGACGGAATCCGCATCCCCGGGCGAGGGTTGTTTCTGGTATGACGCGCCGCGCCGCCGCCGCGTGGCGCGCTGCGAAGGAGTCGTACCCGGAATGAACCAACCCATCCGCAAGGTCGCCGTGCTCGGCGCGGGGGTCATGGGCGCAGGCATCGCCGCGCACCTGGCCAACGCGGGCGTGACGGTGCTCCTGCTCGACATCGTGCCGCCCAACCTCACGGACGCGGAGCGCGCCGACCCCGCCGCGCGCAACCGCTTCTCGGCGGGTGGCCTGGAGAAGGCCCTGAAGTCGCGCCCTGCCGCCTTCTTCCACCCGTCGCGGGCGCAGCTCGTGTCGGTGGGCAACTTCGACGACGACCTCGCGAAGGTGGGCGGCTGTGACCTCATCATCGAGGCCGTCGTCGAGAACATCGACATCAAGCGCAAGCTCTTCGCCCGCCTCGACGAGCTCACCACCGACCGCACGCTCGTCGCCTCCAACACCTCCGGGCTGCGCATCGCCGCGATGGTGGAGGGGCGCTCGGCGTCGTTCCGCAAGCGCTTCATGGTGATCCACTTCTTCAACCCGCCGCGCTACATGAAGCTGCTCGAGCTCGTGCCCGGCGCCGACACCGACCCGGCCGCGTTCGCGCGGGTGAGCTCGTTCGCGCGCGAGGCGCTCGGCAAGGGCGTGGTCGTGGCGAAGGACACCACCAACTTCATCGGCAACCGCGTGGGGGCCCACGCGATGATGGCCGCCATCCACCAGATGCTCGCCGACGGGCTCACGCCCGAGGACGTCGACGCGATCGTGGGGACGCCGATGGGGCGCCCGAAGAGCGCGGCCTTCCGCACGGCCGACATGGTGGGCCTCGACACCTTCGCCCACGTCGCCGACAACTGCTACCGCTCGCTCACCGACGACGAGGACCGCGACGTCTTCCGCGTCCCCGACTACATCCGCGCGATGGTGGAGAAGCGCCAGCTCGGCGACAAGACGAAGGGCGGCTTCTACAAGAAGGGCGACGCGGGCGTGCTCACGCTCGACCCCGCCACCGGGGACTACCGCGAGAAGAAGCAGACCCCCGAGGTGGCGAAGTTCGTGAAGTCCCTCCGCGACGTGGAGGACGTGGGCGAGCGCCTGCGCCGCCTCGTGGCCGACGAGGGCCCCGCCGGGCGCTTCGCGTGGAAGGTGCTCTCGCGCGGCCTCGCCTACGCCGCCCGCCGCGTCGGCGAGATCAGCGACGACGTGTCGGCGATCGATGACGCCATGCGCTGGGGCTACAACTGGGAGCTCGGTCCCTTCGAGACCTGGGACGCGCTCGGCTTCGCGAAGACGGTCGACCGGATGCGGGCCGACGGCGTCGCCCTCCCGAGCTCGGTGCTCGCGATGCGCGACCGCGGCGTGGAGTCCTTCTACAAGGGCGGCGCGCGGGTGTACGACCTCGCCAAGGGCCGCTACGTCACCCGCCAGCTCGACCGGCGCGCGAAGCCCTACCGCGAGCGCCGCGGGATGAAGTCGCAGCGCCACCCCGAGCTCACCCCGAAGGAGCCCGTGTGGAGCAACGCGGGCGCGGAGCTCTGGTACATCGGCGACGACATCCTCTCGCTGACGCTCCGCACGAAGATGAACTCCATCGACCCCGACGTGATCGAGGCCCTCGACCGCGCCGTGGAGATCGCCGAGTCCCGCTTCAAGGGCCTCGTCCTCTACAACGAGGGCGAGAACTTCTCCGTCGGCGCCAACCTCGCGCTCGTCGCGATGGCCGCGGCGTCGGGGCAGTTCGACGACATCGGGAAGCTCGTGCGGGCCCTCCAGGCGGCCACCCAGCGGATCAAGTACGCCCGCGTCCCCGTCGTCGCCGCGCCCTTCGGCATGGCGCTCGGCGGTGGCCTGGAGATGTGCCTCTGCACCAACGCCATTCAAGCCGCGGCGGAGACGTACGCGGGCCTCGTCGAGGTGGGCATGGGCCTCATCCCCGGCGGCGCCGGCACGCTCAACTCGCTCTGGCGCGCGTTCGAAGGCGTGCCCGAGGGGGCGGCCGTCGACCCCTACGCGCTCGTCACGCAGGTCTTCAAGAACATCGCCCTCGCCAAGGTGGCCACCAGCGCCGACGAGGCGAAGGAGGTCGGGTACTTCCGCCGCACGGACGGCGTCACCTTCGACCGGGCGCGGCTCCTCTACGACGCGAAGCAGCGCTGCCTCGGGCTCGCGCGCGCCGGCTGGCACCCGCCCGCGCCGCGCGCCTACAAGCTCCCGGGTGAGAGCGGGATCGCGACGCTCAAGATGATGGTCCTCTCGCTCCAGGCGGGCGGGCAGGCCACCGCACACGACGGCACCGTGGCCCTCCGCCTCGCCAACGTGCTCTGCGGCGGCGTCGACGGCGCGGCGGCGCCCGTCACCGAGGAGCGGCTCCTCGAGCTCGAGTCCGAGGCCTTCCTCTCCCTCTGCGGCGAGCCCAAGACCCAGGAGCGCATGCAGTACTTCCTCATGAACAACAAGCCCCTGCGCAACTAGGAGAGAGACAGAGTCATGGCCGACATCGTGATCGCAGCCGCCGTCCGCAGCGCCGTGGGCCGCTCCCACAAGGGGGCCCTCGCCCTCACGCGCCCCGACGACCTCGCCGGCATGGTCGTGCGCGACCTCCTCTCCCGCGTCCCGCAACTGAAGCCCGCGGACGTCGAAGACCTCGTCCTCGGGTGCGCCATGCCCGAAGGCGAGCAGGGGCTCAACATCGCCCGCGTGGTCGGGCTCCTCGGGGGCCTGCCCGAGGAGACGCCCGCCCTCACCATCAACCGCTTCTGCTCGTCGGGCCTCCAGGCGATCGCGCAGGCGGCCGAGCGGGTGGCCTTCGGCAGCATCGACGTCGCCGTCGCGGGCGGCGTCGAGTCGATGACCATGGTGCCGATGACGGGCAACAAGCTCTCCGTCAGCGCCGAGGTGATGGACCGCTTCCCCACCGCCTACACCCCGATGGGGATCACCGCGGAGAACGTCGCCACCCGCTTCGGCGTGGCCCGCGCGGCGCAGGACGAGTTCGCCGCCCGCTCGCACCAGAAGGCCGCGCGCGCGCAGGCCGAGGGCCGCTTCGACGCGGAGATCGCCACGGTGCGCGCCGTCCGCTACAGCACCCGCGACGGCAAGCCCGTGCGCGACGACGTCGACTTCAAGCGCGACGAGTTCGTGCGGGCCGACACCACGGCGGAGAAGCTCGGCGCGCTCAAGCCGGTGTTCTCCGCGACGGGCTCGGTGACGGCGGGCAACAGCTCGCCGCTCTCCGACGGCGCCGCCGCCGCCGTGGTGATGACCAAGGCGAAGGCCGACGCGCTGGGGATCAAGCCCCTCGGGTACCTCCGCGCCTACCAGGTGGCGGGCGTCGCGCCCGACATCATGGGCATCGGCCCCGTCCCCGCGGTGCGCAAGCTCCTCGCGAAGACGGGCCTCACCCTCGACCAGATCGACCTCTTCGAGATGAACGAGGCCTTCGCCGCGCAGGCGGTGTACTGCCAGCGCGAGCTCGGCATCCCCGACGAGAAGCTCAACGTCAACGGCGGCGCCATCGCGCTCGGCCACCCCCTCGGGTGCACCGGCGCGAAGCTCACCGCGACCCTCCTCCACGAGCTCCAGCGCCGCGGCGGCCGCTACGGCGTCGTCACGATGTGCATCGGCGGCGGCATGGGCGCGGCGGGCCTCTTCGAAGCCGCCCGCTGAGCTCCCTCGCCGCCAACGACGCCAGCGCCGTCAAGACGACCGGCTGACCGCGGCGCGACGCGCCCCCGCTCCCCCTCACTTCCCGTCACGTCCGTCGAACAGATACGATACGCCCTGGGCGGAGGCGCCCGTCCGCTACCGCGGGCGTCCCCTTATCCCCGCTGCTGCCACGTGCTGGGGTCACGGTGCCCGTGGAAGACACCGACGACCGTGATCGCGCCGGACTCCACCCGATAGAAGACCGCATAGGGGAAGCGGTCAACGAGCACGCGTCGCAGATCTTTGTAGACCACTGGGGAGGCGAGAGGCGCTCGCCGCATGTGCTGGATGGACTGCCGCAACGCCTCGCGGAAGACCCTCCCCAAGCCCTTGCGCTCACCCTCGTATCGACGAAAAATCTCGAGCACGTCCACGCGCGCCTCCGCGAGGAGCAGAACGCGCTTCACGGCTCGTCGCTCGACAGCTCGGCGTCGACCTCCTCCCAGGTCACGACGGCAGAGCCGTCCCGGTCGAGCCGTTCGAGGCGCCGATCGAGTTCCGCGCGCAGTGCGGGCGTCATCGGGAGTTCGTTGGCAGACAGGCTCCGCCAGAGATCGTCGATCAGGGCGAGCTTCTCGTCCGTCGTGAGCTTTGAGACATCGACCGCAGGCTTGCCCATGAGGCGGCTCTACCATAGCCGGCAGTGCGCGACCAGAGGCGGGGGCGACGGCCGTCACCTTCGGCGCCCACCACGCACCGCCGCGCGACGGGTGAACCCGCCGTCGACGCCCGGCGCCAGGAGCTGGTACGCGAGGACGCCCGTTCCGTCCTCGTTCGGGTGGGTGTCGGCGCCGTCCACGATGCGCCCCACGAAGAGGAACCCCCCGGCCGTCAGGTAGCCGCCGGCCGCGCGGGCAACCCGAAGAACCACAGCCCGTCGTCGTCGGCCGCGTGCGAGACCGGCAGTCGCGCGCACCTCACCTCGGGCTGCCGCGCCCGGACGAGGCGGAGCACCTCGTCGAGGTCGGGCGTCGCGGCGGGCGCGGCTCCCTTCACCGTCATGCCCTCACCCCGCCAGGGCGTTCGGCGCGACGCCGAGCTGTCGCTGGAGGTCCAACGACACTCGAACGCATCGAAGACGCGGACGGCTCCCGGCGCATCGGAGTCGCTCATCTTGCGCCGTACGTGCCGCACCCCGACGCGTGCAGGGCGATCTGTTCGAGCTCACTCTCGTCGAGGCATCGGCGATCGAACTCCACCGCTGGCGTCTTCTGGCCGGCCTTGAAGCACGCGATCCGATCGACATCGACCAGCATGAAGTCCGTGGACAACCTCGTCGCGTAGCCCTGGGCCTGCGCGACGTCGATGCACGTGGTCCAGTCTCGATGACGATCCAGGTGCAGCCGGCGCTTCACCTCGATCACGCAGAGCGCCTCGTTCCCCCGGTACACGACGCGATCCGCGAGGCCCTTGCCCACACGAACCTGCCGCTCGATCCGATACGGCGCTTCATCCAGGCCCGCGAGTCGGAGCATCGGGTCGACGATGTACTCCTCAACCTCCTTCTCGAGGTTGAGGTGTCCCGACGCGAAGTCTCGCAGGTCGTCGAGGCTCATGGAGTCCGGTTGCGGCAGCGCGTGGTTGACGACGGGCTGCAGGATGTCGTCGCGGATGTCTGCGTCCGAGGGGTGCTTGATCGTGATGCGCGACAGGAGCGCATTGGCCATCGCAGCGGTGAGCCTCTTCCCCGACTGCCCCTTGAGGATCAGCGCCTCGCCGCAGATCGCGCAGAGGTCCTTGAACGCGATCGGCTCGATCTCCACCATGCTCTTCAGGCCGAAGCACCACTGGCCCGGCGAGATGTCCGCGCTCGAATCGACGTGCGCCTCGTAGTAGGGGTCGCGGTCGGCGCGGGCGACGAAGCACACCGCACCGCGCGGTGCCGTGAAGTAGAAGAAGAGGAGGTCATCCTCCTCCGTGTGCGGCGAGCCGTTCCAGTGCCAGTAGTCGGGATCGGCGTTGATGCCGTCGAGCTTCCGGCGGTCGATCCACGAATCGCTGTTACTGATGAGGATCCACGGTGCTGCGCGGCGCAGGGGAAGGCCCCCAACGGAGCCTGAAGTCGGGGCGCACCTGCTCCAGCAACTCGGCGATGCCGTTGAGCGAGACGGGCGTCGTTCCCGGTTTCCCCAGGAGCGCCTCGTGGGCAGCGGCGATCGCCGCGTACAGGTCTTTCTCCGACTCGTCGGTGGCGTACCGCGCCTGGGAAGCCCACATCGCCCCCCAGCCCCGAATGTCCGCGGCGAGGTCTTCATACTTGAGCACGACTCGCTTCATGAAGGGCAGCGGCGTGGGCTCCGACTCCGGCGAGACTCCTTCATTGGAGTCGCTCGTGCTCTGTGGGTCTAGCTTCGACGTCATAGTTGCGCGGCGCCATCCTTCATGGTCTCGAGGAAAGCGTGGTAGTCCGTGATCCCTCTGCTTCGAGCGATGACGAGAGCGCGCCGAATGCCCTCCGCACGCTTTTCATGTACCGGCAGCCAGTTCTGGAAGCAGGTGTATGGCGTAGACTGGTGTTGGACAAGGCGCTGGAACGCCTCAAGGGGCCGGCGCGCGTCCGACGACTCCACAAGCTGACGGCAGAACTGCTCCGTATAGAACTGCGCAGCCCCCTCGACGATGCAGTTGTCGGCTCTAGCGAACATGTCGGTTCGCCAGTCATGGCCGTCCGCATCGTGGCCAACATGAGTATAGAAATGCGCCATTTCATGAACCAACACAACCAAGGTGAGATCCTCCACCATCACACCAAGCTGCGAAGCCACGATCCAGAGAACCACCCAATACAGCTCGATCCGTGCCGCTCGAAAGAAGTAGGCTCCCAGTGTGTCCATAGCGAGCCGCAGGATCGCGTTCACCTCCTCGTCTACCCGGTGCACTGCGCTCTGGTCGAGTTGCCGAACGAACTCAGCTCCTCTGGCCATATCTTCAGCCGTAAACGAGACATTTCTCGGAATGAACACTTGCGGATCTGCAATCGCGGCGTACTGCGCGTGGAGGGCTTCGAGACCAAGGCGCGTTGATCGAATCAGAGGGCGGTTGAGGAGCACCCAGAGAAGAGGAGCAGGCAGCGCCTCCAAACGCTCCAATACAGGCGGAGGCACCAACCCGGACACCTCGATGTTCACCTGCATACCAGCGGCGTCACCCTTGCCAAGCTGCGTGGTCGCACGAAGCTTGCGGTGCACCGCTGCACGCCAGAACTTGAGTGTTTGTTGGACTCGATCGTGAGCGTCTACACCGATTGCATCCAACAGAGGACGGAGTCGCGCATCAAAGTGCTGAGCACGTTGGTGCCAGCCTGGACGATGCGCTCCATCGGCATAGTACTCTTCGCCGAATGGCCTCCCCACGGCTTTAGCGCCTTTCGTCTCTGTCACTTGAGCCTGTTTCCTTCAGCGATCCTCGTTCAGAAGGTCTGCCAAACGCAGGCCCTGTATCGTTCAACGCGGTCGGAAGAGGCTCACGGCGTCTGCTCAACGGATGGCTGATGTGCCGCCGCAGCGGATCAAGTGAGTATTCAGCGAGCAGAGCGGGGGCGGTCGGCAGTACCAACTTGTTAGGCCAAAGAGGAGCGCCAGCCGATATGACGTTCATCCGTGCCGCTCCGCATAGAGTGCATTGGCGATCGCGTCACCCCAGAGGTTCGTAAGGGGGCCGGTCTCGACGAACACGGCGGAGCACAGCGGTTCTGACCACCCCGCGAGGAGGACCATCGTCCGATCCAAGCGGCGGTGAATGTCGGCCCAAAGAGGATACGCCATTTTCGATCTCGGGTCGTCGTCGCGATAGAGTTTGAGTTCCTCATCCGCGAGTTCGTAGCGGCCGCCGTGCTTGATGAGGAGGTCGGTCCATATCGTTCGCGTGTTAGCGACCCAGCACACGTCAGGGTTGACCATACACGACAACTCCGATCCGACACCGATAGCGAGGTAGCGGATTGCAGCCGAACTGATGATTCGCGGGACGTCCTTGCCCTCCACGAGCCCCCGGAACGCTCCGGCAAGGTCGAACACATCTTTCTCTACTGGCGGTGTGTTGTACATGAGTATCTTCGGCCCGAGACCATGCTCAGCAGCGCTGTAGTTCGCCGACAGGTTCTGTGGGCCGATCGCGAGCGCTGCATTAGCAAATGCCTCGATCTGCATTGTTTCGTGCAGTTCGATCAGGTACTCGTGCATCGCGACACGCTCGTCGTAATGCGCTCTAACCTGCTCCCAGTCGAGATCATCCAGCGGAATAGATGATTGTTGCACGATCACTTCTCTTTGCCTTGGCGCCGCTGGCCTTTCTTCACTTTACATCGCGGGTTACTCGTCGAATTTCACATTGTCCCATGGGTACGCGAACACCTGAAGAACCGTACCACGCCAGATCAGTTCAGCCGCCTCATCTGGAATCGTGAACTTGTCGGGAAGCACGCTATCTCCGGGGCGCCACGTTCCAGCCAACACCGCGAGTTGGTTCAGATGCGGCAGCCCACGCTTCACGCAGATTTCATCGCGAATGTACCCGAGGTGCGGCCCCATTGCGCGTCCCGCTCCGGGTTCCATGCCAGCTCTCTGCGCGATGTTGTCGTAGTTATCGGTATACATGTTCTTCGCGCATTTCTTGAGTTCCTCGAAGACTGCACGCGTGTTGTCATTGGGAATCGCCACGGCTTCTCTCCCTATGCCTTGGTGTTCTTCGGAGGTGATTGTTCCTCCTGATTTTCGGACAGCAACAACGGGGTTTCTCCGGACCAGTCCCACCTCTTCCTACAGTCCGTACAGACAAGGGGGTCGTTCGAAGAGTCGATGGTGTGCATCATCACGCCAGAAAGTTCCTGGTGGCACGGTTGCATCTCGAGCATTTGTCGCGCTTGCTCTCGGTTCATAAACTTCCGTGACTCCTACTACTGCCCAGACGCCGTTCGTAGCCCATCGCTCGCAGTCCAGCGCCCATCACTCATCGGCCGTGGCCCGCGCATTGCTCTCCGAAGTTCGCTGCCCGACATTCTCCGGCCTAACGACTGGCCGGTCTGCCGCCGCAGCGGACGCAGTGAGTCTGTACCGAGCCCATTGGTCGCGATCGGCAGCATCGGCTTGTTAGGCCCGATGTGTGTTTGCATCGACCCCAGCCTCCGTCCTACCCCTGCGCGGTGGACATTTGACGCAAAAGGCGACGCGTGGACAGCAGGGAATCTCGATTCAACTGCAACACCGCGATCGAATACCCGCAGAGCGTGTTTTGGTTTCCAGAAAAGGTCCTCCTCTTCCTCGAAATGATCCGTGAATCGATCCATAGGATCAGCGAAGCCGACTCCTGACCTCTCTTCAGAATCTGTCGGCCACCGATCTGCTTTATATGCGTCACAGGTTCTGCACGCGTAGTAGAGGTTCTCGTAGGTCAACGCAAGCGCCGGAAAACGTGCCCGAGGCCGGAAGGTATCGATTCCAAATGCGTCGATTCCACCCACCATTCTATCCGGCGTACGGCAGTACGCACAAAGGCCAGAGAAGTCGCGCCGGAGGTGCGAAAGCAATTCCTGCCGCATTGCCCGAGGGACATGAAAGAATTCGAGACTGGGCGGCAGTGCCGGACCAGGAGAACGAAAGAATCGAATCGATGTCGGGTGAAGAAATGCGAAGTCCTCGACCTGCACAAGAATCCGAGACGACGGGTTAGACTGCGTAGGACCAGACGACACCATCCAGTTGCCGATATCGATCACGAGTCGACGATCTTGCACTTGTTTATCGGCTGTCCACAGCACCTCATCAACTGTTACGAGGCACACGCCGTCTTCCAGAAGACGTCCCCTGAGTTCTTCGAGGTGGCCGGGGTTATTGGCGAATTCAGAAGCGGTTCCCATTACGAGATATCGGTTTGGTACCCTGATATCCCATCCCAGCGCTTCGAACATCACACGATTTTCGGGCACCGTCGTGAGCCACTCCTTGTAGTCGCGGAGTTGGCCAACTGCATGACTTGCTTCAGCGGAGAGGCGCGTCCCATGGTCCCTCTCAGCGATTTTCGTTGCGGCACTTTTAAGTTCAATAATATGCGTAGATTTATAAAAACTACTATTGAGCGACGGCAGAGTGACGCTCGTCTTAGCTGCGATAAGATCGGCGCGATCACGTCTGTGTGGGTTATCAAGGATGGGCTTGTTATTTTCATCTCTCTTATACAGGGGTTGTTCCGACGCAAACTCACTGAACCCGAGAACGCCAATGAGTGCGGGATGCCGTTCCAGCAGGCGGTGGAGCGCACGCTCGTCTCCGGTCGCATTACCGCTCAGGAAGTCCTTGAGCTCCTTGACATCATTTTCGGTGATTGGTGTTTTCGCGTCGAAAACCGTGACCTTAGGTTGTTTCGGACCCGTGACCATGTTCGCCTCTCCTTCAGGATCGTCATCAGCGTCAGATTCGGCGATTTAGCGTCAGTAACCACCCCCAATTTCAACAGTTGCGGTCGACCAATTCGTGGCCCCGTCACCTACTGCTTTGCCGCCTAACATTGAATTGTCCTGCCGCCTGCAACGCCCCGCACACGCTCGCGACCTACGCCCCGAACGCCTTCGCTCGAAACTCTCGCATTCTTCGGGACTCCCGCGCACCTTGGCGCCCGCTCGTGGCCTATCCCCCGAACGTCCCTGCGGCCTATCCCCCGAACGTCCCTGCGGCCTATCCCCCGAACAGTCGTCCCCCATCCCCGGCCTTCCTCGCCTCCCGACCGTTGGACTGACGACGAACAATCCACGTCTGCGATTCGTACATGCCCCCTCCCGCGCCCGTCAAGCGCTTCTTCACCCCGCGCTCCCCCGCGCCCGCCCTCCACTTCCTCCCTCCCTGGACTCCACTCCTCGCCGTCCGATACTCCACTCCCCGCCCTCCCATACTCAGCTCTTCCTCCCCCGTACCCAACTCCCACCCCCGCCATACTCGACTCCCCACTCCCCCATACTCAACTATGCCCACCCCCATAGTTCACTCCCCGCCCGCCCATACTCCACTCCCGCCTCTCCCATACTCCACTCCCCTCCCCCGCCCCTTCACCCGCCGCTCGCCGCGCTCCCCTCCCCAGCGCCCGCTACAACCCCAGCGGCCTGCGCACCCTCGGGACCGCCTCCGCCTCCCCCGTCCCCGTCAGCCCCGCGATGACGGCCCCCCAGCACTGGAGCGTGTCGTCCCCCATGCGCGCGCAGGCGTACCCGCCGCCCCCGACGCGGACGCTCACCGCGCCGACGAAGAGCGAGCCGTCGAGCCGGAGCACGGGCCGCGGCGCCGCGACGTAGCCCGCCCCGTGCGGGAGCGAGAGGTTGCCGAGGCCGCCCCGCTCGTTGACGCCCCAGCAGTGGACGGTGGCGTCGGCGAGGCGCGCGCACGTCACCCTCCCCCCGCCCGACACCTGCGTCACCTCCGAGAGCCCGACGTCGAACCACGCGTCGGGCGACGCGCCGCCCGTCCCCCGGCACGACACGCGCCCGCTGGCCCGCAGCGCGCACACCTGGAGGAAGTCGAGCGAGCCGCCCGCCACGGAGAGCTGCCGCGCGTCGCTCACGCCGTCGAGCGGCGCGGGCGTCGCCTGGTTGCCGCCGCCGGTGCGGAGGAGGTCCATCATCCCCCAGGCGCGCAGGGAGCCGTCGGTGAGGCGCGCCACGGTGGTGAAGACGCCGCCGCCCACCTCGGCGACGTCCGTGATGCCGTCGAGCGGAACCGGGATCGGCGTGTGCTCCATCAGCCCGTCGCCGACCTCGCCGTGCTCGCCGCGGCCCCAGCACCAGAGCCGCGCGCCCGCGACCACCGCGCAGGTGTGCTGGTCGCCGCCGCCGATCGACACCGCGCCCGTCACGCCGCGCACGGGCTGGGGGCGGTTGCGCTCGGTGAAGGTTCCGTCGCCCACCTGGCCGCGGCGGTTGTCGCCCCAGCAGCGGACGGTGCCGTCGCGCATCCGGGCGCACATCGTCGCGCCCGTGCTCGACGACGCGAACGAGCGGAGGCCCGCGGCGTTTTCGAGCCCCGGGACGAGGCCCGGCGAGGGGAAGTACCCCATCGCGCTCACCCCGCTGCCGAGGAGCCCGTAGGTCGAGTCGCCCCAGCACCGCACGCCGTCCACCTGCCGAACGCAGTGAACCACGCCCGACCCCTCGTCTTCGAACACGCCCTGGAGGGGTGTGGCCGCGCCCGTCGCGCTCACCACCGGGCTCGGCGCGAGGCCGTAGCCGCCCGCGATCCCCACCTGCCCGTAGCGGTCGTTGCCCCAGCAGCGCGCGCTCCCGTCGGCGAGGAGCGCGCACATGTGCTGGCTGCTCCCGCCCGTCGCGAGGGAACGGACGTCGGCGAGGCCCGGCACGGGCGCGGCCATGCCCGGTCGGTCGGTGAAGGTGCCGTCGGCGAGCGCGCCCCACTGGTTGACGCCCCACGCGAGCACCGACCCGTCGTCACGGAGGGCCCAGGCCCCCTCCCAGCCCGCGACCACCGCGCGGACGTTGGTCGCCCCGGCGATGGTCACCGCGGGCGTGTTGGTGTTGTTGTTGACGCGGAGCCCCACCACCGCGACGCGCCGCCCGAGGCAGCGCACGGTTCCCCCGCGGATCACCGCGCAGAGCATGTGGTGCCCGACGCTGATCCGGGTCGCGTCGGAGAGGCCGGGCATCGCCTCGGGGGTCGCGGTGACGCGGCTCACGGGCGGGTTCGACGGGTCGAGGAGCGAGCCCACGTCGCCCCAGCACCACACCGTCCCGTCGTCGCGGAGCGCGCAGGGGACGTCCGCGACGTCGCCCGCGGCGAGTTGAACGACCCGGTCGAGGCCCGGCACCGCGACCGCCGTGGCCGGGAGCGCCGCGGTGGCCGGCTGCCAGCACGCGACGGTTCCCCCGGCGCGGCGGGCGCAGCGGGCGGCGATCTCCACGGCGTCGTCGAGGTTCTGCACGCGCTGGGGGGCGCGGCCGTCGACCTTGCACCAGACGCTCCCGTCGGCGCGTCGCCCGCAGGCGCCCGACACCTCGGCGAGGCCCGTCATCCCGGGAACGGAGACGAAGACGTTGCGGTGGGCCCCGGCGACGCCTTCGAAGGCCCCGACGCCGAAGCCCGCCGCGCGCAGGGAGCCGTCGCTCATCAGCGCCCAGGTGACCCCGCCCATGACCGAGAGCTGCGTGACGCGGAGCCCCGCGCCGGTGCAGGCGCCGCCGAGGCAGCGCTCGCCGCGCGGGCAGGCGTTGCCGCACACGCCGCAGTGGGCGTCGGCGTAGCTCAGGTAGGCGCAGACGTCGCCGCAGCGCGCGGTGCCGGGCGGGCACGCGCAGACGCCCGCCGCGCAGGTTCCGGAGCAGGGGCGGTCGCAGCCGCCGCAGTGGAGGCGGTCGGTCTGCGGGTCGACGCAGCGGCCGTTGCAGACGGTTCCGCAGGGAGCGTCGGGCGCGACGTCGGGGAGGGCGTCGGGCGCGACGTCGGGCGAGGCGTCGGGCAGCGGGGAGAGGGCCCAGCGGTCGGGGAGGCACGCGGCGGTGAGCGCGAGGGCGAGGAGCGCGGGTCGCATGCCGTGCGGCGAGTGTAGGGGGAGGGAGAACGGCGGCGCCAGCATCACAGCGTGGCGCCGCCGCACTGCGCGCGATGCGTCAGTTGGACGAGAAGCAGAAGAGGCCGGTGGTCGTCGCGAGCGTCCCGAGCGAGG
Organism: Polyangiales bacterium; assembly: GCA_046351555.1. Lineage (GTDB taxonomy): Bacteria > Myxococcota_A > Polyangia > Polyangiales > CAISKJ01. Next base: position 77,245 of record JAXLYI010000038.1, on the reverse strand, counting down.
CCGTGGCGCCGCCGAAGGAGAGCGTGCCCGTGGTGCTGGGCTCCGCGGTGGCGGTGCAGACCGCGCCGCCGCCGGCGACCACGTCGACCGCGCCCGTCACCACGCCGCTGCCGCGGAGGGCGAAGCGGAAGGCGCCCGCCCCGGTCGCGCTGCGGACGTAGGGGTCGTAGGCGCCGCCCGACGTCGCGCCGCCGCCGAAGTCCACGGTGTTGCTCGCGCCGCCGCACGAGAAGACGTTGCCCGCGGCGTCGGTCGCCACCGAGGCGATGTCGCCGCTGGTGATCGGGGTGTTCCAGCGGTCGGTGCCGGCGGCGGTGAAGGCGCGCACCGAGCGGACGCCGGCGGTGTTGAAGAGGGTGTACACGTCGCCGCCCGAGGTGGTGGCGACGCGGGCCACCTGCTCGTTGGCGGCGCCCGTGAGGGAGCGCGCGAAGCGGAGGGCGCCGGTGGTGTCGTGGCTCCAGAGGAGAACGTCGTTGCCGTTGGTTCCGCCGGGGCTGAGCGAGAGCGAGCCGAAGGCGATCGGCGCGGTGGCGGAGCTGAGGGTGGCCGCGCCGTACACGTTGCCCGCCGCGTCGGTGGCGAGGAAGGGCGCGACGAAGAGGGCGCCGCTCGTCGGGCCGTAGCGGCGCGCCCAGCGGTAGGCGCCGGTGGGGCCGTAGCTCGCGAGGAAGAAGTCGTTGGGCGAGGTGCCCGGGCTGGCGACGTTGCCGCCGCCGAAGTCCACCGCGCCGGTGGGGCCGTTGAGGGTCCCCATGAAGTAGGCGTTGCCCGAGGCGTCGGCCGCGAGGGCGCCGCGGAGGCCGCTCGACGCCGAGCGGGCGAAGACGCGGTGCCAGCGGTAGGTGCCGGCGCTGTCGTAGCTGAGGATGTAGCTGTTCCACTCGCCCGCGGGCGGGGCGGCGAGGGAGCCGCCGGGGAAGGTGCCCGACCCCTGGTAGTTGTGCGTGAGGTACACGTTGCCGAGGCCGTCGACGGCGAGGTCGCCGAAGAGGTCGTTGCCGACGGTGTTGACGTGGCGGTGCCAGCGGCCGTTGCCCGACGCGTCGAGCGCGACCAGCACGTAGTCGGGGCAGAAGGTGAACCCGCAGTTGGGCGTCACCGAGCCGGTCGGGAGCACCACGGGCCCGGTCGTCGCGGCCGCGGCCGTGCTGGAGGTGACGTTGAGGAGCACGTAGAGGTTGCCCGACGCGTCGCGCGCCATGCGCCGGACGCGGCCCGGGAAGGAGCGGCCCCACGCCGTCACGCACGACCCCGCGGCGCACACGCGGCCCGCCGGGCAGGCGTTGCCGCACGCGCCGCAGTTGGCCGCGTCGCCGCGCGTGTCGATGCACGCCGCGCCGCAGGCGGTGAGGCCGGCCGCGCAGGGCGTCACGCACGACCCCGCCGCGCACGTCTGGCCCGAGGGGCAGGCGTTGCCGCAGGCGCCGCAGTGGGAGGCGCTGGTCTGGGTGTCGACGCAGGCGTCGCCGCAGCGGGTGGAGCCCGCGTAGCAGGACCCCTGCGAGAGGGCGAGGTCGTCGACGCAGGTGTACGCGCCGTCCGCGCCGCGGCCGGTGACGAAGCCCGCCCGGTTGAAGGCGAGGCCGCCCGCGACCGAGCCCGCGACCGAGCCCACCAGCGCGCCCGACGAGGCGACGCGGAGGGAGACGGAGACCGCGCCCGACGCGCCGAAGCTCGCGTCGAGGTGGTAGCGGACGCCGGCGGAGAGGGCGACGTTGAGCGGGCCGGCGATGGTGGTGTTGGTGAGCACGCTGCGGATGGTGAGGCGCTGCGGCGACGACCCGCCGTCGACGCCCGCGATGAGCAGGAGGCTCGGCGCGGGGCCGCCGTCGTCCTGGAGCACGACCGCGCTGGTCTCGAGGCCGGTGGCGTTGTCGGCCGACCAGTCGAACGAGAGGAGGGTGTTGGTTCCCGCGCTCGACACGCGCTGGACGGCGAGCGACTGGGCGTCGCCGCAGGCGCGGTTCGAGCGGAGGGTCGCCTCGCCCACGAGCGCGGGGTAGGTGACGTAGCAGTTGCCCACCGGGCCGTCGGCGCGGTTGAAGTCGTCGGCGAAGCTCGCGACCGGGCCGCAGAGCGACACGCAGACGCCCGACGCGCAGCCCTCGCCCGGGGCGCAGGCGTGGTTGACGGCGCCGCAGTGCTGGGTGCTGGTGGTGAGGTCGACCTCGCAGCCGTTGGCCGCGGCGCCGTCGACGTCGGCGAACCCGACGTCGCACACCGAGAAGCCGCACGCGCCCGCCGTGCACTCGGCCGCGGCGTGCGTGAAGGAGCAGGCGTTGCCGCACGCGCCGCAGTTGGACACGTCGCCCGCGAGGGTCACCTCGCAGCCGTCGCCCTCGGCGCCGTTGCAGTTGGCGCGGCCCGCGGCGCACACCGCCGCCGAGCAGGCGCCCGACTGGCAGGTGCGGCCCTGGGTGCAGGAGGTTCCGCAGGCGCCGCAGTTGGCGCCGTCGGCCTGGAGGTCGACCTCGCAGCCGTTGGTCGCGTCGCCGTCGCAGTCGGCGAAGCCCGCCTGGCAGGCGATGCCGCAGGCGCCGGCGCCGCAGGTGGCGCTGGAGTGCGCGCCCGAGGGGCAGGCGTGGTTGCAGGCGCCGCAGTGCGAGGGGCTCGTCTGGGTGTTCACCTCGCAGCCGTTGGCCGCGTTGCCGTCGCAGTCGGAGAAGCCCGCGTTGCAGGCGGCCACGGTGCACGCGCCGGCGGCGCAGCCCGCCGTCCCGTTGGGGGCGGAGCAGGCGTTGCCCACCGCGCCGCAGTGGCGGGGGTCGGTGGCGAGGTCGACCTCGCAGCCGTTGGCCGCGACGCCGTCGACGTCGGCGAACCCGTCGGCGCAGGTGCCGACCGCGCAGGCGCCCGCGGCGCACACCGGCGAGGCGTGGGGGAGCACGCACGCCGCGCCGCAGCGCCCGCAGTTGGAGACGTCCGTGCCGAGCGTCACCTCGCAGCCGTCGGCCGCGGCGCCGTTGCAGTCGGCGAAGCCGGCGTTGCAGGTGCCGACGGCGCAGAGACCGCCGGCGCAGGCCGCGGCGGCGTTGGGCACGCTGCAGGCGTGGCCGCAGGCGCCGCAGTGGTTCGCGTCGGCGTCGAGGGAGACCTCGCAGCCGTCGCCGACGGCGCCGTTGCAGTTGGCGCTCCCGGCGGCGCAAGCGACCGTCGAGCAGGCGCCGGCGACGCAGGTGGTCACGTTGCCATCGCCCGAGACGCAGGCGTTGCCGGGGCGGCCGCAGTCGCTGTCGGTGGTGACGTCGAGCTCGCAGCCGTTGGCGGCGTTGCCGTCGGCGTCGTACCAGCCGGCGTCGCAGGTGAGGCGGCACGCGCCCGCCGCGCAGGCCGGCGAGGCGTGGGGGGCGGCGGCGCAGGCGTTGCCGCAGGCGCCGCAGTTGGCGACGGTGGTGGCCGAGGTCTCGCAGCCATTGGCGGCGTTGCCGTCACAGTTGGCGAAGCCGGGGTTGCAGGCCGCGACGCCGCACGCGCCCGACGCGCAAGCGCCCGACGCGTTGGCGAGCGGACAGGCCGTCCCGTCGGGCGACGACGGGTTGGAGCAGAGGCCGGTGGCGGGGTTGCAGACGCCCGCGGCGTGGCAGGCGTCGCCCGTCGCGCACGTCACGCCGAGGCACTCGCAGGCGTCGCCCTCGCCGTCGCGGTTGGTGTCGCGCTGGTCGCGGTTGGGCGTGTTGCGGCAGTTGTCGTTCCAGTTGTAGACGCCGTCGCCGTCGGCATCCACGACGGGCCGGTCGATGCGGAACTTGATGCGCAGCGAGCGCCCGTTGACCAGCGGGACGAACTCGTCGCGGTCGACGAAGCGGGCCTCGCGCTCGTTGCGCACCACGTCGACGTCGGCGTACCCGATCTCGCGCATCGGCGCGGTGTTGTCCTCGCCGTGGCGGCACGCGCGGCCCCAGCCCGGGCGCGTGCACGGGTGGATGCGCTCCTGCACGAACACCCGCACCCGGTACACCGCCGACGTGCTCAGGTTGGCGTTGTCGGTGAACCACCGGGCGTAGAAGTACCCGTTGGGGTCGTTGTCGCCGTCGTCGTCGTCGTCGTCGCAGGCGCGCCCCTGGTAGTGGACGCGGATCCGCTCGCGGTTCGGGCCGGAGTCGCGGGTGAAGGTGGCGAGCGTGCGGACGGTGGTGCCGTCGGCGCGGACCTCGTCGATGCGGACGACGGGCTCGAGGTCGGGCATGAAGTCCCCGAAGTACGCGGGGCGCGGGACCATCGGCGGCAGGAAGACGAAGCCCCCGGTGCCCCCGTTGTGGAGCTGGTCGCTGATCGCGAGCTGGCGGCCGCGGTTGAAGGGCGCGCTGCGCGACACCCCCTCCCCGCCGTCCCCGGTGCAGCCCGCGAGGGCGAGCGCCGCGGGGAGCGCGACGGCCCCCCAGCGCTTCGGTGAATGCCATGAACGACGCATGTGTTCTCCTGCGAGTGGCGCGCCCCGTCGGCGCGCGGACGTCCCCCACCGCGCGGCCCCCACCAGTGGGGTCCGCACGCCTGCGCCCTCGCGCGACGGAGGGGGGCCTACGGGGTCGACTCCTACCCGCAAAAAAAGAAGATCCCGATATCGTGTCGATATCAGGGGCCCGATCGGAGGGAAATTACGCGGATTCGGTGGTGACGCGGAGGACGGCGCCCTCGGCGGCGCGGAAGCGGGCGCCGCCGCCGGTTCGCTCGAGGATCTCGCCGCCGTTGATGTCGGCCTTGATGAGGTCGCGGCGGGTGCGGAAGACGAGGGTGTTGAGCTCGACGCGCCCCTGGGTCTTCTGCGGCCAGATCCGCTCGAGGAGGACCTCCTCGGGGATGAGGTCGCCGGGCGCGAAGGGCGGCGGCGGGCGGAGCAGCGTCGCGACGAGGTCGCAGCGGCGGTCGGCGAGGTACACCGAGCGCTCGCGCGTGCCGTAGCGGACGGTGAGCCGGCCGCCGCGCGGGAGGAAGAGCAGCTCGACGCTGGTGGGGAGCCCCTCGCGGTGGAGCGCGTCGGTGGCCTTCAACGGGTCGCCCGGCAGCGCCACCACGCGGAGCTTCGTCCCATCGAAGGCCACGCGGGTGTTGGGCTCGACGCGGACGAACTCCCCCGCCGCGAGCGCCGCGTCGCCGACCGACACGCCCTCGCGCAGCGCCTCGATCGCCATCCCGTCGCCCACCGCGTGGAGCGTGAACACCGTCGGCGGCCACCCCGCGATCACGAGCTGGTCGTCGGGCGCGCCCCCGACGCGGAAGGTGGCGCCCGTCACGCGGAAGAGCGCGCCCTTCGTCCGCTCGACGCCCCACAGCAGCGCGGGCGTCGGCGGCGCCGCGGGGGGCGCGAGCACGATGGTGAAGCCGTGCTCGACGCAGGCCACCCGGTCGCCCGGGCGCAGCGTCGTCGGCGCGATGCAGGGCTCGCCGTTCACCGTCACGGGCTCGCGGCCGAAGGGGATCACCTCGACGCCGTCCTCCGTCATGCGGAAGAGCGCGTGGTGGCGGCTCACGCGGAGGTCGTCGATCACCACGTCGCAGTCGGGGCTGCGCCCGACGAGCACGCTCGCGGGGCCCACCGCGACGCGCGCGCCTTCGCCGTCGAGCCAGTACGTCGCGGTCATCGTCGGTTCACCACGCGAGCGACGCGCCTCCCCAGCGCAGGGCCACCGCCGGCCTCGACCGCGCCGCCAGCCGGGGCGCCGCCCACCAGAGCGCCGCCCCCACGAGCGCCGCGGCCCCGACGCCCACCGCCACGTCCGCCGCGAGCAGGTACCCGCGGTAGTCGCCGTCGAGCGATGTCGCCCGCGCCCGGACGGCCGCGTCGAAGCACTGCCCGCCGGGGCACGCCGCGTCGCGGGCCCCCTGCGCGTCGCCCGCGGCCGCGAAGAGGATCCCCGCGGCCACCATGCCCGCCACGCCGACCGCGCCGACCACGACGGGCCCGGCAAGCGGCATCGACGGCTCCACGCGCGGCGGGGGACGCGGCGTGAGGATCGGCCGCGGCGCTTCGACCGCCACCACGGGCGGTGGTGGTGGTGGCGGAGGAGGCGGTGGAGGCGGCGGCAGCGCTTCGAGCGACACCGGGACGTCGACCGCCTCGCCCGCGCCGACGGTGAGCTCCCGCGACCAGGCGGCGAAGCCCGGCGCCTCGGCCTCCACCCGCACCACGCCGGGCGCCACCGGGCGCGGCAGCCCGAGCGCGGCCTCGGCGAGCATCGTGCCACCCACGCGGATCGTGGCCCCCGCGGGCAACCCCTCGGCGCGGACGGTGACCCGGCCGACGCGCCCCTCGACGCGCGCCGCGAGCGTCTGGCAGGCGCGCGCGATCACGTCGCGGTTGCGCAAGGAGACGTCGGCCTCGGCGGCGCGGGCGCACGACCACGCGAGGGCGAGCGCCTCGACGGGCTGGTCGAGCGCCTCGTGCTCGCGCGCGAGGAAGTACTCGATCGACGGCGTCGTCCGCAGGCGGGCCGCGCGGCGCCCGCGGTCGAGCGCGGTCGCGTGATCGCCGGCGACGCGGGCCCGCTCGGCCTCGGCGATGAGCTCGCGGCGGACGACCTCGTCGGCCCCCTCCTGCGCGGCGGCGGCGCGCCCGGCGAGGGCGAGGGACAGCGACAGGATGGCGGCGTGCTGATGGCGCATCGCGCGGGCGTCGTTATTCGACCACGACCACGGGGTCGCTGTCGCGCGGAGGCGACGCCACGCGGACGGCGCGCGGGGGGCCACGGCGCGGCGCCAGGGCGCGCGGACGGGTCACCGCAACGGCCGCGTCGGCCGGGGAGGGCGACGCGGCGAGCGGCGGGGCGGGCGTCACGGCGGGCGTCACGGCGGGCGGCGGCGCGGGCGCGGTCGCGGGCGTGGTGGGAGGGTGCAGCGCTGTGGGCGGTGGCGTTCGTGGTGATGGGGGCGCGGGCGCGGCGGCGGGGCGGTCGACCCGGGTGCTCGCGACCACGAGCGGGGCGGCGACGGCGAGGGCCACCACCGCAGGGATCGCCCGGCGCCAGCGCGCTTTCGCCAGCGGCGCGGGCGGGGTGGCGGGCGCGCCTTCGAAGGCCCGCTGCGCGCCGTCGAGTGCGGCCTCCAGCGCCTCACGGAGCGCCTCGGCGCGGGGGTAGCGGGCGCCGGGGTGGAGCGCGAGGGCCTTCGCCAGGACGGGCTCCCAGGGCCCGACGTCGACCCCGTGGCGGGCGGGCGTCGGGCGGGTCGGCGCCATGATCTCGGTGTAGAGCGAGAAGCTCTCCTCGCCCGCGTACGCGCGCCGCCCGACGAGGAGCTCCGTGACGAGGAGCCCGAGCGCGTGCACGTCCGTCCAGGGCCCGGTGCGCGCGCCGCCCACCTGCTCGGGCGCGGCGTAGGCGAGCGAGAACGAGCTCCCCTCGCTGCGGGTGGAGGTATCGCCCGAGCCCGGCGCCTCGTCGGGGTGCATCTCCTTGGCGATGCCGAAGTCGAGGACGCGCATCGCGGGGCCGCCGGGCGCGTCGCCGAGCATGAGGTTGGCGGGCTTGAGGTCGCGGTGGGCGACGCCCTGCGCATGGGCGCTGGCCACCGCGTCGAGGGCGGGGGCGAGCAGGTCGAGCACCTCGCGCGGCGCGTGACGTCGGCCCGCGCGGGCGGTGAGCGCGTGGTCGAGGGTGACGCCGTCGATCCACTCGAGCGCCATCCACACGACGCCCTCCGCGCCGTCGAGCGCGCCCACGTCGAGCACGCGGACGATCGCCGGGTGCCGCAGCGCCGCGAGCGTGCGGGCCTCCTGGCGGAAGCGCTCGACGAGGCCGGCGTCGTCGGCCCGGTGCTCGGGCGGGGTCAGCACCTTGAGCGCGACGGGGGCGTCGAGGCCGGTGTGCCTCGCGCGGTACACCAGCCCGAAGCCGCCGCGCGCGACGGGGGCCTCCACCAGGTAGCGGTCGCCCACGACGCGCCCGGCGAGCTGGTAGGTGTCTTCGACCGGCGTTCCCATGCGCGGGACGGGACTCTACCCGAATGCGCGGCCCGCGCGCGTACGCCGCTTGCGCCGCGGCGCTGTGCGTCGCGCGTACAGGGCGCCCGCGGCGGGGGTCAGCCCTGCGCGGCGGCCGGGTCCATCCAGAAGACCTCCCAGTGGTGGCCGTCGAGGTCGTGGAAGCTCTTGAGGTACATGAAGCCGTGGTCCTGCGGGTCCATCGCGGGGGAGGCGCCGGCGGCGGCGGCCTTCGCGGCGACCTCATCAACGGCCTCGCGGCTGTCGACGGAGAAGGCGACGATCGCGCTGGTGCGCTCGGCGAAATCGCCGACGGGCCGGCGGGTGAAGGTCTTGAAGAACTCCTCGCGGAGCAGCATCACGTAGCCCTCCTCGCTCAACACCATGCACGCGGCCTTGTCGTCGGTGAACTTCGGGTTGAACGCGAAGCCGAGCTTCTGGAAGAAGCCCATCGCGCGCGGGAGGTCGCGGACGGGGAGGTTGACGAAGACCTTGTGGGTGCGCGTGGTGGTCATGGCGTGATCCTTCGGGTGGACGAAACGAGCGCGGCGCCGGGCGTCGCGCGTCGCGGTGGGTTCGTCGGTTGGACGGGGGCGCCCGCGCGGGCTCATCGGTCGCGCGGGGGGAAATCAGCGCGGGAGTTCGAGCGGGAGCCCGAAGCGCGGGAAGAGCGCCTCGACGTCGAGGAAGTGCGTCATCGCGGTGATGTCGTCGCCCTGGAGTTCGAGCACGACGAGCGACCACGCGCGGTGCCCGCCGTCGGGCGTGGCGCGGTACTGCCCGAAGGCCGGCGCACCGCACGCTTCCGTCGCCACCAGCCTCGACCCGCGACACCCCGCGCCGCGCCCGACGAACCACCGCCCGATCGCCTCGCGCCCCTGGAGCCAGAGCGTGTACGGCGGCATCGAGAGCACCGCGTCCTCGCGCAGGAGGCCCGCCAGCGCCTCGACGTCATAGCGCTCGAAGGCCGCGACGTAGCGGTCGACGAGCGCCCGCTGCGACTCGGTGAGCGGCGCCCGCGCCTCGGGGAGCTCCTGCGCCGCGAGCGTCGCGCGCGCCCGCTGGAGCGCGCTGTTGACCGCGGGCACCGTCGCGTCGAGCGCGTCGGCCACCTCGGCCGCCGACCACCCGAGCACCTCCGTCAGCAGCAGCGCGGCCCGCTGCCGCGGCGGCAAGCGCTGGAGCGCCGCCACGAACGCGAGCCGGATCGTCTGCCGCAGCGCCAGCCGCTCAGCGGGATCGCCCTCGTCGGGCACCGCGTGGGCATCGGGGACGGGCTCCAGCCAGTGCGTCCGCGGGCGCTGCTCGAGCTCGTCTTCGGTGGTGCCGAGGGGGCCGTCATCAACGGGGCGCGTGCGGCGCTTGCGCTCGGCGAGGTGGTCGAGGCACACGTTGGTCGCGATGCGGTAGAGCCAGGTGCGGACGGCGGCGCGGCCGTCGAAGCGGTCGGCGGCCTTCCACGCGCGGAGCATGGTCTCCTGCACGGCGTCGTCGGCGTCGCTTGCCGAGCCGAGCATCCGGTAGCAGTGTCCCGTGATCGCCACCCGGTGCGCCTCGAACTGGGCGACGGTGGGGGCCGAACCGAGGCGGGAAGATTCGCGCGCGAAGTCGTGGGAGGAGGGGTCCATGGTGCTCCGTGACGTCACCGCGCTCCGTCCGCGGCGACGGGGGCGACCTTCGCACGCAGTGCTTCGCGGAAGCCACTTCAAGGAGGCGTCGTGGGACGTACCCTGTCACCGTGGAGAATCGTCGGCGTCCCCGGTGCGCGCGGGCCCGCGTTGTGTAGGATCCGCCCCCTTCCCATGCGCACCGCCCGATGGCTCACGCTCCTCCTCGCCGGCTGCGCGGGCTCGTCCGCCGACGCCGAGCCCGACGCCGCGACCGCCCCTCGTGACGCGCCGGTCGACCGCGCCCCGGTGCTCCCCTCGCCCGACGTCGCGCCCACGGCGGATGCGTCCGCGGACGACGTCGCCCCGGCGCCCGACGCATCGCCCGACGTCGCAATGGCCACGTGCGCGGGGCGGCGCGGGGCCGCGGGGGCGGGCGGCGTGCGCTCGCTCGCGATGGGCGCGGTGACGCGGAGCTACCGGGTGTACGCGGGGCGGCGCTACGACCCGACGCGGCCGGCGATGCTGGTGATCAACCTCCACGGCTTCACCTCCAACGCGCTCCAGCAAGAGCTCTACGCCAACATGCCCGCGCTCGCCGACGCGCGCGGCTTCGTCGTCGCCTCGCCCGACGGCCTCGACGCGAGCTGGAACGCCGGCCAGTGCTGCGGCCTCTCGATGACCCGCGCCGTCGACGACGTCGGCTTCGTCCGCGCGCTGATCGACGCCGTGTCGGCGGAGTACTGTGTCGATCCGTCGCGCGTGTTCGCGACGGGGCTCTCCAACGGGGGCTTCCTCTCGCACCGCCTCGCGTGCGAGCTCTCCGACCGGATCGCGGCCGTCGCGCCGGTCGCGGGCGTCGTCGGGGTGCCGACGTGCACGCCGGCGCGGGCGGTGCCGGTGTTCCAGTTTCACGGGACGCTCGACACGCTGGTGCCGTACCAGGGCGGCGGGCTCACGGGCTTCGCCTCCGTCGCCGACACGATGCGGGGGTGGGCGGCGCGCGACGGGTGCGGCGCGACGTCGACGGAGTTTTTGCGGCGTGGACTCGTCCACTGCGACCGCTGGGGCGGGTGCCGCGACGGGGCGGAGGTTCAGCTCTGCACGGTGGACGGCGGCGGGCACACGTGGCCCGGGGCGGTCCCGATCCCCGCGTTCGGGCTCACCGCGACGGACGTCTCTGCGTCGGAGATGATGCTCGACTTCTTCGAGCGCCACCCGATGCCGCGGCGCTGACTACGCCGTTGCACCACGGCGGCTTCGGAGAATTCTCTTCGGGCGGGGCAAGCCCCGCCCCTACCTCTCAAGCTCACTCCCCAACGCGCGCGGGGCCACAGCCGTAGGGGCGGGGCTTGCCCCGCCCCTACGGTAATTCGCGAACGGCCCGAGGCCACATCGGTATCACACCGCCGGCCACGGGACGAACCTCCGCGCCGCCGCGCCCGGCGCCTCCAGCCGCGCGACGCCCGCGTCGAGCGCCGCCGTCACGTCCGCGTCGAACTCCCGCGCCCGCTGCGCCCGCAGCGCCGCGAGCGCCTCGGGCCCCGCGAAGGCCCCGAGCAGCGCCGCCGCGTCGCGCCGCGCGCCCGCCAGCGGCGACGCGAGCTGCGCCTCCAGCAGCGCCACCGGGAGCTGCTCCGCCGACGCCCCGCCGTCGTCGAGGAACACCGCGCTCCCCGGCGCGAACCCGCCGCCGCCCGCGAGCACGCCTGTCACCGCCGTCGCGCCCTCCACCGTGGAGACGCGCCGCAGCGCCACGCGGATCCAGTCGCGCAGCCGGCCCCGCCGCGCGTCCCACTGGGCCACGAGGTGCCGCCACGGGGCCGGGTGCCCGATGCGCCCGAGCGCCACCACCGCCGCGTGCTGGAGGCGCTCGTCGTCGTGGCGGAGGAAGGGCGCGATCGGCCCGACGCCGTGCGGCACGCGGCTCCGCCCGAGCCCGACGATGAGCTCGAGCTGCGTCTCCGCGTCGAGCGCGTCGTCGGCGAGGAAGGCCGCCGCCTCGGGGCCCACCTTGCGCACGCGGTGGACGAGCAGGATGGCCTGCATCCGCGCGCGGGCCCGGTCGCTCGTGCGCGGCGAGCGCGACAGGTCGAGCATCGCGCGGCGGTGCAGCCCGTACCAGCCGTGCAGGTCGCGCCACTGGCTCGTCTCGATCAGCGCCGCCACCACGCGCTCGGAGCCCGCGTCGACCTGCGCCTTCGTCCGCGCCACGCCCTCGTGGACGAAGCCGTGCAGGTCGGGCTCGTCGCGCACCGCCTGGGCCGCCGCGATCACCAGCGCGGGCACGCCGAACTTCCCCGCCGCGATCGCCGCCGCGCGCCGGACGTCGGGCTGCGGGTCGACCAGCGCGTTGGCCACCGACGGCATCGTCGGGAAGCTCGCGAGGCGCCCGAGGGCCTCCACCGCCGCGGCCCGCACGCCCGGGTTCTCGTGCGTGGCGAAGGGCTCGACGGCGGGCGCGGGCTCATCCCACGCGAGCTCGCCGAGGCACCGGAGCGACGCCTGGAGCGCCGCGGGCTGGTAGCGGTACTCGTCGAGGAAGCGCACGAGAATGGGCCACGCGAGGTGGACCCGCACGTCCCACAGCTCGTCGCCGCGGTGGGCCGGGTCGAGCACGACGCGGCGCAGGCGCTCCTCGTCGGTGAGCGGGGGGTCGAGCTCGCGCCCGAACTCGAAGCGGGCCCACTGGGTCGGGGCCACCTGGATCATCGCGAACATCGGGTCACCAACCAGTTCAAGGGCCGGAGATGGGCGCCTGGTGCATCGAGAGCGTCAGCCGGATCGCCCGGCACGCGCCCTCCGCGCGGAGCTCGACGACCCACGCGCCGTCGGGCGCAGGGCGGCCAGCGTCGACCCGCACGTCGAAGGTCTGGCCGGCGCCCTGCGTGGCGGCGACGGCGACGGTCTGGTCGTGCGCGGCCACCCCATCGGGCGCGGTCACCCGCACGCGCAGCGAGCCCGGCGCGGGCTCGGCGCGGGCCGCGACGTCGATGCGGTGGACGTAGGGCGACGTGCCGTTGTAGCCCCCGAGGCCCGAGCGCCCGTGGTAGCCGACGAAGCGCGACTCGCCGCAGGGGACGACGGCGTACGAGAGCGTCCCCTCGCCGAGGAGGTGCGCGCCGTCGACGCCGGCCGCCGTGGGCGCGCCGACGAGCCCCGCGCCGCGCGGGTCGAAGGGGTCGGCGGGCTGCGACTGGCACGCAGCGCAGCGGAGCCCCGGGAGCAGCAGCGCGGCGAGCTTCGCCCAGGTGCGACGCGCGCTCACGGTCGCCTCCCGGGCACGGCCTGCTCGGCCACCTCGACGTCGTAGTGGAGGATGTAGTCGACGCGGCGCTGGCGGTCTTCCACGGTCTCGGCGAGGCGGTGGTCCTCGACGACGGCGATGGCGTTCTTGTGCACCTGGGCGGGGCGCACCTCGCGGGCGAGCTTCACCTCGAGCACGCGCCCGAGCGGGTCGGAGGTGTTGGCCAGCGAGTGCCACTGGATGCCGTAGAGCGCGCGGGTGATCTGCCTTCGCTTGTCGTTGTCGGTACAGTGGAAGATGTCCTCGTGGGTGAGGGTCACCCCGTCGAGCTTGGCGGCGCGGCGGTCCTGCGGCTCGCGGAAGATGTCCTCCACCTCGTCGTGCTCGGTGCCGTGGCAGCACACCGTGAGCTGGTCGGGCGCCTGCTCGTCGGTGTTGAGGTAGACGGTGAACTGCCGGTCGCCGAGCGAGAGCCGCCCCCCGGCGTTGAGCTCGGTCTCGGGCGACTGGGCCCAGCGGCCGTTGACCCCGTAGCGCACCCGCCACTCCTCGCACGAGCCCTCGAGCGAGATCGGGATGTCGCCCGCGATGTTGTGCGAGTAGTTGTCGAGCTTCTCCACGCTGTGGAAGGTGACGGTGAAGCGCTTGACCTTGCGCACGGCCGACAGGTCGCGGCCGTCGAGCCACGCGAACTCGATGATGACCCCGTAGGCGTCGTCGTCGGGCGCCGCCTCGGAGAGCGGGATCGTCACCTTCACCTGGTCGCGCACCCAGGCGGTGCCGGTGATGGGGATGGGCTGGACGCGCGGGCGGATCGCGGCCTTCTTCCCGCGCATCACGGACTCGTACGGGGCGGTGTCGAAGCGCATGAGGAGCCGGGTGCCGCGGCCGGCGACGTCGGTGTTCTGCCCGACTCCTTCGGTGCCGTGCGAGCCCTGCGAGCTGCCGACCAGCACCTTGCAGTTGGGGAGCGAGGGGTGGTCCTCGACCGTCCACCGCAGCGACGCGCCGTCGGGCGGCGGCGGCAGGTCGACGATGAACTCGTAGTCCTTCTGGTTGATCCGCTCGAAGCCATAGTAGCCCCCGAAGCGGCTGGCGAAGAACATGAAGCGCACGCCGGGGGCGTAGAAGTCCTGGTTCTCCGTGAAGCGGACGCCCTCGTGGCGCGCCGATGCGACGGCCTTCACCGGGTGCAGCTCGAGGCGCATCCGCTGCGACTGCACGTGCCCCGGCGTCGCCTCCTCCAGGAGCCTCCCGTCGGCGCCGCGCAGCGGGTGGCCGTGGCCGCAGTCGAACACCCAGCGCCCCGCCATCCACACCGGCTGCCCCGCCATCGGCCACGCCAGATCCACCCCGCGGAACATCGCCCCGTCGCTCTCCGGCGCCGCGCCCGGCGGGTCGTGGGCGCGCGTCGAGGCGTTGCCCACCGGGCCGCTGAAGGCCCCGGTGTCCCACTCGCACTCCATCTCCGGCACGTCGGGCGCGGCGTTGGCGCCCTCGGTGCCCGGCATCGCGTGGACGCTCGCCCAGCTCGCCGTGTGCAGGTAGCCCTCGTAGGGCTTCACGTAGAAGTTCCAGTCGAAGTACTGGTGGTACTGGTAGACGGGGACGTCCGTCCACGTCTGGAAGCTCTGCGTGAGCTCGCCCTCCACCTCGCGCTCCTCCTCCTCGGCGATGGGCGTGAAGCGGAAGTTCGCCATCGCGCGGTTCGCCGTGGTGCGCTTCGGGTTGAGCGCGTACGTCCAGCTCGGCGCGATGCGCGCGAGCGCCTTGGTGGCCTCCTGCTTCGCCAGCGAGTAGCCCGCCATCCCCGCGCCCACCCCGACGACCGCGCCCGCGATGGCCCCCGCGAGCGCGCCGTCCGCGGCGTTGCCCGTCGCCCCGCCGATCGCGCCCGTCAGCGCGGCGAAGCCCCCGAGCGCGGCCGCGCCGACGCCCGCACCCGTGTCGCCGCCGGCCGCGCCCCCGGCCACGCCGCCGATCAGCGCGCCCACCACGCCCGCGACGAAGCCGCCCGCGAGCGCGCCGCCGCCGCCCGAGAGCCCCGACCCGTGGGCCACCGCGCCGCCGGCCGCACCCGCCGCCGCACCGAGGCCCGCGAGGAGGAGCCCCGCGCCCACGACGCCGAGCACCATCCTCCAGTCGGTGAAGACCTCGAAGCTGTCGCCGACGCGCTGCCAGAAGGGCGCCTCGTTGATGTCGTGCTCGGGGTCGCAGCAGCCGCATTCGAAGCCGAAGCCGGGCAGCGGGCGGTCGTCGGCCGGCGCGTCGGCCGACACCTTGCCGTAGAGCTCGTAGTGGACGCGGTGGACGAGCTGCCGCGGATCGTTGGCGTGGGCCCGCCAGACGTTGCGCGCCGGGTCGGCGATGCGGGGCTGCTCGGGGTAGGCGAACTCGGGGGGGTCTTGCTCGTCGCTCATCGGTGACTCAGCTCTTCGGGCCGCGGAGGGAGGCCAGCGTGTCGTCGAGCAGCAGGCCCGACACCGTCTCGCCGCGGGCCGCCTGGTAGCTCCCCACCGCGTCGCGGAGGTCGTCCTTGCTCCACCCGTCGACGTCGCCGGGGCCGTGCCCGCGGTTGTAGAGCCGCTCGCGCGCGGCCTGCGCGGGGTCGTCGACGCCCGCCAGCGCGCCGGCCCGCAGCTCGAAGGTGTAGCGCCCCGCCTCCACGCGGATCACGCAGCGCTTGTACACCACCGGCAGGCGCAGCACGCCGTTGCCGTCGGTGCTCCCCGACCAGGGCTCGGGGCCGTGCCCCGTCGCCGTGACGGCGGTGTTGGCCATCGGGACCGGGTCGCTCCCCGCGGTGGCCGCGGGCTCGTGGAGCGTGAAGACCCACTCGCGCGGCTCGTCGGAGGAACTCGCGTCGCGCGGCTGCTCGCGGGTGCTCGCGCCGGCGCCGTTGCCGAGCGACACCTGCGCGCCGGTGAGGCTCGCGGTGCCGCCGAGGGAGAGCGCCGCGCCGGGGCCCTTCACCTTCACGTCCGTCGCGGTGACCTCGAAGGCGCCGTGGAGGCGCATCAGCGCGCCGCTCCCGCCGCGCACGAGCACCTCGTCGAGGCCCTTGAAGGTGAGCTTCTTCGCGACCACCTGCACCTCGTCGGGGGTGATCCGCACCGCGCTCGACCCGCAGGCGAAGGTGATCGACTCGTCGGCGGCGTAGGAGAGGTTCTTCGTCGTGTGGACGGAGACGTCGCCGGTGCCGCGCGACGACGACGCGCCCGCGACGCTGACCGAGTGCTCGCCCGTCACGACGACGGCGTGGTTGCCGCGCACCGACACGAGCGCGTCGCGCTGGACGGACGTGACGCTGCGCCCGGAGACCTCGACGCGCCGGTCGCCCTCGACGCGCTCGGAGAGGTTGCCCGCCACCTCGGTGTTGTGGGCCCCCACCACGCGCGTGCGGAACGACCCGCCCACCTGGTCCTGCCGGTCGCCCATCACCTCGGTGCGGGCGTTGCCGCCGACGACGGTCTGCTGGCGCATCCCCACCCGCACCGTGCGGCTCCCGGCGACGGCGTGGTCCTCCGCGCCGCCCACCTGCACCGTGCGCAGCGCGCCGACGCGGAGGGTCTGCGCGCCGGTGATGGTCTCGCGCTGCTCGCCGCCGACGGTGAAGGTCTGGTCGTGGCCGACGGCGCGGGTGTGGTCGTGGAGCACGTGCTCGTCGAGGTCGCGCTGGGCGCGGAGGCGCACCTGCTCGCGGCCGGCGAGGTCTTCGAAGCTGAGCTCGTTGTACCCGTCGGCCTGCACGGTGGAGTGCGTGCGGATGCCGCTCCGGCTCTTCTCCTGCGGGAGCGCGAAAGGCGGGACGTTGACGCCGTTGTACGCCGCGCCCACCACCATCGGCCGGTCGACGTCGCCGCCGACGAAGAGAACCAGCACCTCCATCCCCACGCGCGGGATGAACTGGAACCCCCAGCTCGACCCCGCCCAGCTCTGCATCGGGCGGATCCAGCAGGAGCTGTGCTCGTCGTGGCGCCCGTCGAGGTCCCAGTGGAACTGGACCTTGATGCGCCCGTAGGGGTCGGTGTGGATCTCCTCGCCCGCGGGGCCGACGACCACCGCGGTCTCCATCACCTGCTTGAGCCGGTTGCGGATGGCCCGGGGGCGCAGCGCCACGGCCGCGGGCGCGCACCAGAAGTCGTTCTCGTACACGACGGGGCGCGCGTCGACGTCGGTGGCGCCCTCGGCGGCGGGGTTCTCCCCGCGGTGCTCGACCTGCGCGACGACGTAGCGCTGGTCGTGGCCGCCGACGGTCGCCTCCTCCAGCGCGAACCAGCTCCCCGCGGCGAGCCTCGGGCTCCGGCTCGCGCCCCGCCCGAACACCCGCCCCACGCGGTATTGCTCGAGCTGCGTCCGCGCGGCCGCCGCCCCGACGTCGTCAGCTTCGAACTCCATGTGGTGGTCGTAGACGAGGCCCGACTGCTCCAGCGAGAGCGCGGCCGCGGGCCCCTGGGCCTTCACCTCGGCCTCGAGCATCCGGCCCGGCGTGCGGAAGTCGTACTCCCGCAAGCGCACCGCGCCCTCGCGCAGCCGCCCCCGCAGCCCGAAGCCCGAGACGAACTCCCGGTCGGCCTGCTCGCGGTCGGGGTCGCGGAAGGGGAGCACCACGTCGCCGCGGATGGCCGGGTAGCTCCACGCGCTGTCGGCGAAGATCACCTCCTCCTCGACGTCGAGCGCGGCCTCCGGCGGCGGCGCGGCGAAGAAGAAGAACATCCCCTCCTCGGCCAGCAGCCGCCGCACGAAATGGAGGTCGCTCTCGTCGTACTGGACGCAGTAGCCGCGCGGGGCGTAGCGGCGCTGGAGCTCCCAGCGGTGCGCGACGCGGTGCGGCGCCAGCACGGCGTCGATCACCTCCTCGACGGTCTTGTCCTGGAAGATGCGCGTGTGGCGCGTGCGCGTGAGCGCCCAGAGCCGCGGCGAGATGCGCACGCGGTAGAAGACGCGGTCGGCGCGGTGGTGGCGGTCGAGCACGGCCACCGACTGGACGATGCCGCGGACGCACCGCACCGACTCGAGGCCGCGCACGACGAGGCGCGCGGGGCGCCCGAGGACGTCGGCCTCCAGCGAGTCGGCCAGCTCGGCGGGCTCGTGGGCGAGCACGTCCCACGAGAAGAGCTTCGACACGGCCTCGCGGCCGCGGAAGGACACCACCTCGACGTGCTCGGGCGAGCGCGCCCCGGGTTCGAGCGTGAAGACTGCCCTCGGCGCGCGCGTGTCGCTCATCCCAATGGCTCCCAGCGAAGGCGCGATCGTAGGCGACGCGGCGACGCCGGCGCAACGCCCGTGATAGGGTCGCGCCCATGCTGTGGGTGACCACCAAGAAGCTCCGCATCGCGCGCGCCGCGACCGCGTGGCTCGTGCGGCGCTTCCTCGACCCGGGGGCCGAGTTCCGCTTCGTCGACGAGGCCGAGCTGCAGGCGCTCCAGGAGCGCGAGGGGGCCGTCGGCTTCCACGCCGCGGGGGCGCGCTACCCCAAGGTGAACGAGCGCGGCCAGACGGCCTTCGAAGCCCTGGTCGAGGAGCGCTGCCCGGGTGACCCGGCCCTCGCGGCGATGGCGAAGATCGTCCACGACGCCGACCGCGGGGTGACGGGCCCGGACGCGGCGCCCGAGGCCGCGGGCCTGCGGATGATCACGGTGAGCTTCCCCGAGGTGTGCCCCGACGACGACGCCATCGTGGAGGGCTCGCGCCTGCTCTACGACGCGCTCTACCACACGCTCTCGAAGCGGGCGCGCGCGAAGCCCTGAGCAGGGTTTCGTAGGCCGACGCTGCGAGCCTTCAATTCTCGACGATTCTACCGACTCGATGCCTGTGTGCGTGCGGTCGCATCGAGTTCGTTTCTCCTCCCTCCCCCGCTCGCCAAGCCTCGCGCGTTGGCCCTCCCTCCGTCGCCGCGGCGGCGCCAGAGGGAGGGGCTTCGACTCCCACCTGAGACGCACCGACGTCGCTTCGCCGCGGCGGCGTATCGTTCTCGCGTCACGTCGCTCCGGCGTCATGGCGTATTGTCGAGGACGCGGCGGCCCCTCCTCTGGCGCCGCCGCGGCGGCGGAGGGAGGCCAACGCGCGAGGCTTGGCGAGCGGGGGAGAGGAGGAGAAGCGAGCTCGGTGTGCGATCAGAAGGACGCCGTGACGGTATTCGAACCGTTCCGCGCTTCCCTGCTGAGCGTCACGCCCGCGCCGGCTCGGCCCGCTCGCCCGCCACGCCGAAGGCCGACGCGCGCGCCACCACCCGCGCCGCCCACCGCGCGTGCGGCGCCCGCTCGCACATCGCCCCGCGCGACAGGAACACCGCCTCCCCCGCGGCGAGCACCCGCTCGGCCTCCGCGAGCTCCTCGGGCGACACCCGGAAGGCCGCGTCGATCACCGGCACCTGCCGCGGGTGGATCGCCGTCTTGCCGACCAGGCCCGCCTCGACGTCCATCGCCACCTCCTCGCGCATCGCCCGCGACGGCGCGACGCCCTCCCACACCGGCGCCGTCACGTGGAGCCCGCGCGACATGAGCAGCGCCGCCACCGCGCGCACCGTCGGCCCGAGCACGCTGTCGTACACCGTCCGCGCCGCCGGCCGCCGCGCCCCGAGCGCCGCGAAGAGGTCGGCCCCTCCGATCCGAACCACCTCGACGCGGTCGCGCCACGCCGGCGCCTCCACCGCCGCGCAGAGGTCGCGCAGCGCGTAGGGGTCGAAGACCTCCGCCGTCTCGAAGATCGGCATCGCCGCGAAGCGCGTCTTCGCCAGCGGGCCGAGCCAGTGCGCCGCCGTCGCGACGGTCACCTTCGGCAGCGCGAAGCCGTCCCAGCCCGCGCTCTCGGGCCACGCCAGAAGCTCTAGCAACATCGCCGGGTCGCGCGGTCGCACGAACACCCGCGGCCCGCGCCCCGACGGGCACCGCGCCACCCCGCGCAGCCGCGCGAGCGCCGCGGGCACTTCCGCCTCGGCGACGGCGTCCTCCAGGCACACGACGGCCTGACGCAGCCCCGGCACTGCTTCACCGCGCAGCACGCGGTCGAGGCCCCGGTGGACGGCCGGCACGTACAGACAGGCGCCCTGCAGCGGGACGGTCGTCTTCATCGCCTCTCCTCGATCAGGGCCAGCGCCGCCCACGGGAGCGACGGGTCTTCGCCCACTGGAACGCGCTTCTCTTCCGCGAGCGTGAGCGTCGCGCGCACCTGGGGGTCGCCCCGGTCGCGCACCACGAGCCGCCGCGGCACGCGCCGCAGGAGGACCCGCGTCGCCTCGCCGATGCCGGGCTTCACCATCGCGGGCGACGCGACGTCGTGCGCGCGCCGGAAGGCTTCGAGGGCCCCGCGGGCGCGCTCGCGCTCAGCGGCGAGGTCGCGCGAGGGCGGCGCGGGGACGTCGTCCACCGAGCGCATGCGCGCGAAGATCGCGTCGAGGAACGACCGCGACCGGTCGACCGGCGCGAGCTCGGCGTAGTAGCGGCAGGCGTGAAAATCGCGCGGGCCCACGACGGCGTCGTTCAAGATGGAGCGGCTCACGAGGCCGCTGACGGTGGCGCCGAGCAGGCACGACGGGATGACGTAGTCGTCGGTGGTGGCTGCCGCCGCGGTGACGCCGCAGAGGTCGGCCACCACGTGGAGCGTCGGGTCGAGCGACGCACCCCGCGAGGCGTTGTAGGCCGCCACCGCGCGCGCGAGCTCCGCCGCGATCACGCCCTTGCCCGTCCACCCGTCGACGAACACCACGGCGCCATCCGCCGCGCCGAGCGGGCCGCGCAGGTGGTCGAGCGCGTTGTCGTCGACCCCGCGGCCGGCGATGACGGAGACCGAGACGTGCCGCGCGTCGCGCCCGAAGCGCCCCCGCAGCGCGCGCCCGACGAGCGCCCCGACGGGCGTCCCCGCGCGCGCCAGGGAGACGAGCCACACGGGGCCCTCCGGCACCCGCGCGTGGACGATGCCCGCGAGCGTCACGAGGTCGCGCGCGAGACGTCCCCCGTTGGCCTCCAGCGCGGACTCGTACGCGGCGAGGTAGGCGGGCGAGGCGTCGTGCTCGGGCCCGATCATCTCGCTGTAGTGGCGAGCGCCCGACTGGATGAGCGCCTCCTTCTCGGCCACCGCGGTGGGCTCCATCGCCACCGGCTTGAGCAGGAAGGTGACGTCCGCCGGGTCGTACGAGCCCGCGAAGCCCGTCATCCCGAGACCCCGCGCCCCACGCAGGCGTCGAGCTGCGAGCCCGACGGCACGACGTAGTAGTCGCAGCGCGAGAGGAAGTCGTAGTCCGTCGCGCTGTCGCCGACGCCGAGCGACACCAGCGGGCCCAGGCGGTCGGTGAGGCGGTCGAGCAGCCACTCCACCGCGCGCCCCTTGTCGACGCCCGCGGGCAGGAGCGCGAGGTTGTTGCCGTTGCGGTGGACGCGTACGCCCGCGAGGCCGCCCCAGCGCGTCTCGAGCTCGTCGCCGCCGTCGCCGAGCTCGCGCCCTTCGGGGTCGACGGGCTTCACGCACACCTCCGCGGTCAGCCCGTCGAGCACCTGGCGGTACACCCGCAGCGGCACCCGAGCCCGCGGGATCCAGGCGGTGACGTGCGCGAAGGCCTCCGCGAGCACCTCATCCGCAGCGCGCAGCTCGGGCGCGACGAGTTCGTGGTACGTGGTGTCGCGCTCGCCCCCCTCGGCGAGGATCACCGCGCCGTGGTGGACCACCGCCTCCGCGCGAAACGGGAGCCGCACGCGGCGGAAGGCGTCGAGGCTCCGCCCGGTCACCGGGATCACCCGGTCGGCCCGGTCGAGCCACTGGAAGAACACCCCCTGCGCCGCCGAGCGGTACGACGTCGGCGCGCCCTCCCTGTCGGTGGCGACGAGCTCCGCCCCGGGCTCCGGCGGGCTCCGCCGCGCCGAGCGGGTGAGGGTCTCGTCGATGTCGGTGAAGACCACGCTACGCATCCCATACCTCCAGAAGCATCGCCCCCCGTGACTCTGCGAGCGCCCGCTGCCCCACCGCGCCCGGCTCGTGGAGCGCCACCACCGCCGCCCCCCGCGCCGGCGGGTTGTGCAAGAAGAACGGCGCCTCCGACCCCAACCCGTCTTCACACGCCAGCGTGGCCTCGATCGCCGCCCCGACCCGCACCGGCGAGCGCGTGGTCGCCTGCACGAACGCGACGTGGCCGCGCGCCTCCAGCGCCCGCGCCAGCACGAAGGCCGGGTGCATGAGCTCGCCCGCCCCCACGACGTGAACCCTTGCGGCCCCGCGGCATCGCGCGTCGACGCGGTCGAGCACGTCTTTTGGCAGCGCGGGCGCAGCGATGGCCCCGACTCTCCCCCAGGCCCGCGCACCGACGCCCGACGCGAGCGGCGAGAGCCCCTGCGGCGCGGTGACGGCGGGCGCCTCGCCCGAGGGCGTGAACCGCACACGGACGCGCCCGAGCACGGCCACCGACCACCCGGCGAGCGGCGCGAGCTCGTCGCGCCCTGAGGTCACCAGCGTGGCCATCACGCGGCGCTCGAGGGGGACGCCCGCGCGCGCGACGCGGTCGGCGAGGGCCGCGGCGGTGAGCCCGGTGGTGACCTCGTCGTCGACCACCACCAGCGAGCGGGCCGCGCGCCAGAGGCCCCCCGCGGGCGTGTCGCCGGGCGCGCAGAGCACCTGCGCCGGGCCGTGGCTGTGGCGCTCTTCGAACGCGAGGAGCTCGTGCCCGGCGACCGGGTGGCGCGTGGTGTGGAGGCAGACGAGGTCGTCGCGTCGGGTGAGGCGCTGATACGCTTCGAAGACGCCCCAGCCGAGGCCGGTGGCGGTCTCGGCCATGCCGACGAAGGCGACCGGGCCCGGGAGATCCGCCGCGACGAGCGACGCGAGCGCGTCGTGGGCGCGTTGCATGCGCGACGGGGCGACCGGGAGGTGCTTGCCGAGCACGCGACTCACGAGGAGGTACCCCCGCGCGGCGTTGGTCCGCGCGGCGACGTCGAGCAGCGAGCGGGCGGGCCAAGCGCCCCCCTCGTCGACCACCTCGACGCGTCCGGTGGGGAGCTCGGCGACGATCGGCGCCGCGGGGTCGCCGGCGTCCTGAACCGCGGGTGCGGCGAAGGTCGCGTCGCCCCAGGCGGTGCAGGCGCGGAGGGTGACGCCGAGGCGCGGGGCGACGTCGTCGAGCGGGAGGCCGAGCGCGTCGCGGAGCGCCAGGGCGACGAGGTCGACGCCGGCGTGGCGCGAGAGGCCGACGGCGCCCGCGGGGCGGGGGTTGATCTCCAGCGCGTGGGCCTCGCCCCGGTGCTCCTTGAACTGGCAGTTGAAGAGCCCGCGGAGGTTGAAGCGCTCGGCCATCGCGCGCGACCACGCGACGAGTCGGGGGGCGTCGTCGAGGCGCTGCGCGGCGGCGGAGAGCTTGCGGCGCGGCACGGCGACGAAGCGGGCGCCGTCGCCCGAGCGGAAGCAGTCGACGCTCCACTCGGGGCCGTCGAGCCAGGGCATGAGCACCATCGGGCGGAAGCGCGGCCGCGACGCGAAGCGGCGTCGGGCGTCGGCGAGGTCGACGCGGTGGCCGGGCTCTTCGAAGAGCTCTTCGAAGGGGTCGAGGTCGTCGCGCACCACGCGGAAGCCGCGGCCGAACACCCCGCGCACGGGCTTGAAGCACACGCGCCCCGCGCCCCCCGCCAGCAGCGCCTCGCGGGCGGCTTCGAAGCCCTCGACGCTGTCGAACACCACCGACCGCGGCGCCGGCACCCCGAGCGCCCGCGCGGCCTCGGCGAAGCGGGCCTTGTCGTCGAGCAGGTCGGCGACGTGGGCCGAGGCGGCGAGCAGCACGCGCGTCCCGCCCGATTCGAACTCCCCAACGCGCTCGGCGACGCGGGCGAGCTCGCGGCCGGGCCAGAAGACGTCGGCCGACCACGCCGCGCACGCGGCCACGCAGGCGCTCACGTAGCCATCGGCGTCGGCGCCCGGCGGCTCGCGGAGGAAGACGTCGGGCGCGGCCTCGGCGGGCGCGGCGGTGTGGTGGGCGGCGACCGTGACGGGCCGCCCGAGCGGCGCGGCGCGCACGGCGTCGACGAGCCCCGGGTGGTTGGCGACGCCACGTCCGAGCGCGACGCGGAGTTCTCCCGCCCCTGAGTGCCTCCCCCGCACGCCGCGCCCGCCGCCCCCCGACACCCGCCGTCCCCCGTCGCCGCCCGATCAGCCGATGACGGAGCGGTTGTTCTTCATCATGAGGGCTTGGATGTAGGGGCTGAGGTACTGCTCGGGCACCTGCCACGCCGCGACGATCTGCTGGAGCATCCCGGTCTCGGCGGGGGCGAGGTGCCCGTCGCCCATCGCGAGGTCGGCCGCGTTGAGGATCGCGCACATCTTCTGCTGCGGCGACAGCATCGCCGCCGTCTGCGCGAGAAACTGCTGGAGCCCGAAGCGCTTCGTGTACTGGAGCGCGGTGTCGAGCGCCTGGCGGTCGGGGACGATCTTGAGCAGGTCGTCGATCTCGCTGTTCTCGAGGTGGCCGTCGGCGGCGCTGAGGTAGAGCATCGTGGCGACGAGCGCCGCGCGCGGGGTGAGCTGGATGTTCGCGCCCTGGTAGCCGTCAAAGAGTCCCATCGGTTTCCCTTCGTCCGCGGCGCCGCCAGCGACCGCGCGGGTGACGAAACCACCCCTCGCGACGCAGCGTCAAGCCTCCATCGCGCCGCCGGCCGCACTACGATCCGCGCGATGACCACCGCCGCCCCCACCGTCCGCTTCGTCGAGCCCGCCGAGGGCGCATTCTCGCTCACGCTCCCCGCGGGCTGGGTGGCGCAGGGCGGCGTCTCGCGGGCGCCCGGGGCGTCGCCGCGCCCGTGGTATCGCGCGGTGAGCCCCGGCGGCGGCGCCGAGCTCCGCGGCGGCGACCCCCGGCTGCCACCGTCCTTCGTCGACCCGCGCTTCGCGTCGATGATGGGGATGTTCCCGCCGCCCGGCGCCGTGCCGCGGCCGTACGAGCCGCCGACTTATTTCGCCGAAGGCTACGCGCGCCAGTTCGCCCGCGAGCGCGGCGCGTCGGGCTTCGCCGTCACTGGCGTCCGCGACGCCGCCACCATCGTGGGCGACGACCCTCGCCCCGACGCGCGGGCCCGCACGCAGCTCCTCCTCCAGCAGGGCGCCGAGCTCGCGGGCGTCACCTTCGCCTGCCCCGACCGCGGGTTGAGCGGTCTCGTCGACGTCATCATCGTTCGCATGATGATGCCCACCGGGCTCGCGTGGATGCCCTTCGTCACCGCCCTCGCCGGTCCCTCCGACGCGTGGCCCCACGCCCGCGCCACCCTCCTCCACATCGCCCGCTCGTGGCAGGAGAACCCCGCGTGGGGCCAGCTCCAGAAGCAGCTCCAGCAGGCCCAGCACCAGATGGCGATGGACACGATCGCGGCGGGCACGAGGGTGCTCCAGGTGCAGGCGCAGAGCGGGATGGAGGCGATCGCCGCCCACGCCGAGCGCGCCCGCATCGCCGCCCAGGCGAGCGCGGAGACGAACGCGACGCAGATGCAGGGGTGGCAGGCGCAGGAGCGCGCCGACGACGAGCGGCAGCGGCGCGCCGTCAACGCGGTGCGGGAGACGGTCGACCTCCAAGACCCCGCGACGGGGCAGGTGTACCGCGGCGCCCCCGCGGGCTTCGCCACGTACTGGACCGACGGGGCCGACCGCGTGGTGGCGAGCCAGGGCCAGGAGAACCCCGACCCGACGCGCTTCACGCAGGCCCAGGACCTCGACGACCGCCGCAAGCCCTGACGGGCCTTACCTCCCCGTGAACCGCCCCTCGCGGCGCTCGACGAAGGACGCGACGCCCTCGCGCGCGTCGTCGGTCGCCATCAGCGCGCGGGCCTCCTCCATCATCGTCGCCAGCGCCGCCGCGTGGCCCTCCTCCAGGGCCGTCCGCGCGTTGACCATCGACGCCTGCACCGCCAGCGGCGCCTGCTTCGCGATGGTCTCCGCGATCGCCTCGGCGCGGGCGAGCTGCGCGCCAGCGTCGGTCACCTCCTGCACGAGCCCCATCCGCCGCGCCTCCTCGGCGTCGAAGAAGTCGCCCGTGAGCACGTAGCGCATCGCGTTCTGGTAGCCCGCCACGCGCGCGAAGCGCAGCGTCGCGCCGCCGAAGGGCATGATCCCCCGGCGCACCTCGAACTGCGTGAACCGCGCGTCGCGCGCGGCCACCACCACCTCCGAGGCGAGCGCGAGCTCCACGGCCACCGTGTAGCAGTAGCCCTGCATCGCCGCGACGACGGGCTTCCGCCGCTTGCGCCCGAAGAGCCCGAAGGGGTCGACGCCGCCCTCCGCGTCGAGCGCGCCGCCCGCGGCGACGTGGGGCCCCACCTCGGCGAGGTCGAGCCCCGCGGTGAAGTGGTCGCCGTGCCCGAAGAGGAGCAGGCAGCGCAGGTCGGGGTCGTCCTCCAGGCGCCCGTACGCGGCCGACAGCTCGCGCAGCACCGCGAGGTTGAAGGCGTTGCGCTTGGCGGGGCGGTTGATGCCCACGCGGAGCACGTGCGCGCGGGCCTCGACGGTGACGGCAGGTTCGTTCATGACCCGCGACGGTACTACGCGAAGAGGTCGCGGACGGAGTCCGTCGTGCGCCCCTTCGCCCACGCCAGCAGCGCGCGCGTCTCCGCCACCAGACCCGCGTGGTGGAGGTCGGCCGGGTGGATCGCCACCCGCACCCCGAGCCCGAGCCCGTGCC
Source organism: Polyangiales bacterium (assembly GCA_046351555.1). Lineage (GTDB taxonomy): Bacteria > Myxococcota_A > Polyangia > Polyangiales > CAISKJ01. The sequence goes on along the minus strand of JAXLYI010000038.1, from coordinate 50,834 downwards.
ACCCCCGCGCGAGGCGAGCGTAGGCCACGCTGGTCACGCGCCGCCCCCACGTCCGGCTCGCGTAGTTGATCGCCGGGCGCAGCGCCCGCGCCCCGCGCATCGGGCGGTAGGCGAAGAGCTGGTCTTCGGTGTAGTCGAGCCCGCGCGACGCGAGCGCGTCCATCAGCCACGGGCGCCGCGCCCACGCCGGCGGGACGAATCCCTTCACCGGCAGCGACGCCGCGCGCAGCACCTCCAGCCCCTTGTCGAGCAGCGCCTCGCCCTCGGCCCGGTCGTACGCGGCGAACTCCGCCTCCCCTGCCGACGCCACCCGCTGCGCGAGGAAGTGCCCGACCCCGCTGCCCGCGGGCGACAGGTGGTAGTACCCGTGGAGGAAGACCTCGTGCCCCTCGGCCGCGAGCGCGCGGAGCCTCGCGCAGTAGGTCGCATCGTCGAGCAGCGCGTGCGTATGATGGAAGTCCGGCACCACGAGGAGCCCCGGCTTCACCCCGACCTCATGGCACCACCCGAGGGCGGTCTCCACTTCGTCGCGCCACCGCGGCGACACATCGTGAATCGACACGTGGATCACGCCCCGAGCCTCCCACGGTAGAGCGCGAAGAGCGCGTCGAAGTGGGCGTCGGCCCCCCCGACCCGGCGCGACGCCGCCAGGGCCGCCTCCGCCACCGGCCCCCGTGGCCGTCGCAGTAGCCGGCGGGTGGCTACCGCGATATCCACCGACGTTCCTTCGGCTGCGTAACGCTCGCCGCAGGCCTCGGTGACGAACTCCGCCGCGCCGCCCGCGTCGGGGACCACCGCGGGGACACCCGACGCCAGGGCCTCGGCCACCGAGAAGCCGAAGGTCTCGCAGGGGCAGCCGTGCACCAGGGCGTCGGCGCTCGCCAGCAGCGTCGCGTAGCGCGCCCGGTCGGTGACGAAGCCTTCGAAACGGGCCTTCAGCCCCAGGCGTTTCGCGAGGGCCTCCAGCCGTACCCGTTCGGGCCCGTCGCCGAGCACCAGCACCCCGAGCGGATGTTCAGCCCCCAGCGACGCGAGCGCTTCGAACACCCGCGCGACCCGCTTCTCGATGGCCAGCCGGCCCACCACCACCGCGAGCGAAGCGCTTGCGTCGAGCCCCATTCCGTCGAGGATTTCCGCGCGCAGCGCCTCGTCGCGCAGGCCCGGAGACAGCTCGGCGTGGCGGATGCCGAAGGGCACGCACTCCACGCGCGCGCATCCGTGGGCGCGGAGTTTCGTCGCCAGCCACTCGCCCGCGCACACCGTGACGGAGAAGCGTGCCGTCAGGGCACGGAGGCCCGCCCAGGGCGGGAATAGAAGGGCGTTCGCGACATTCACGCCCACGGCGCGATGGAGCACGGGCCGTGCATAGGTGTCGATGAAGTCCGAATGGATCACCAGCGAACGCAGCCCGACGTCCTTCACCGTGGTGGCCACCAGAGCCGCCACGTAGGGCGACGAGGCTTGCAGGACGTCGGGGGCCTCGCGGCGGACGGCTGCGCGAATTTCGCGGGGGTTCCAGAGGGCGTGGTAGGTGGGGTCGTAGGGCATCCGCGGGCCGCGCAGGCGGACGACGCGGCCTCCCTCGAGCGCCTGCACCTCGTCGCGGGCGCCCGGCGCGATCACGGCGACCTCGTGGCCTCGAGCCTTCCCTTCCCGGAGCAGTTGTGTCAGGTAGGCGCGCACGCCGCCGCCGCGCTCCGACCAGAACTCGGTGACATCCACGATCTTCATTGGCGTAGCGACGGAGCGACATAGCAGACCATGGACGGAAACGGATCGACGAACAGCCGCTGGGGTCGCGGGGACTGGCCGAAGAAGGTCGCCATCCTGAGCGACTACCTCCGCCTGCCGTACGCCAACGGGGCCACCTTCGCGTGCCAGTTCCTCTATCGCGAGCTGCGCCGGCGCGGGTGCGAGGTGACGGTGATCGGCCCGCACGACCCGGCGATGCGCCCGGAGGATCTCCCCGAGCGCTACATCGCCGTGCCCAGCGTGCCGATGCACAACCACCCGGGGCTCTACATCCCGCTCCCGCTCGACAACGTGCTCACGCAGGCGCGCGACTGGGACTTCGACGTGGTGCTCGGGCAGACCAACACCGAGCTCATGGAGCTCGGGCTCTGGCTCCGCCGCGCGAAGGGGACGCCCCTCGTCTGCGTCAACACCGTGCACCTCCCGAGCGTGTACCCCGTGGTGATGCCCGACGCGCTCCACCACAACGAGACGGCGCACCGGCTCTTTCAAAACACCTTCCTCCGCCTCGCCGAGGGCACCTCGGTCGACGTGTACAACCAGAGCGACGGGCTCGTGGTGCTCTGCAAGGGCCTCGAGCGCTACTGGCGCGACCGCGGCGTGAAGTCGCCCATCCACGTCGTGCCGCGCAACGTCGAGCCGCGGATCTTCGACGTCCCGACCGGCGCCGACCCGTACCCGAAGCACATGCGCCGCGGCTTCCGCCTCGTGGTGGTGTGCCGCCACACGCGCGAGAAGGAGGTCGAGCGCCTCCTGCGCATCTTCGCGCGCTGGGTCGCCCCCTCGGTGCCCGACGCGACGCTCACGCTCGTCGGCGACGGCCCCGACCACGACCTCTTCAAGCGCGTGGCCGCGGAGCTCGGCGTGGCCGACCGCTGCTGGTTCCCCGGGGAGTTCCCGGTGACGCAGGTGCCGCAGTTCTACCGGCACGGCGACGTGTTCGTGTACGCGTCGCTGTCGGAGACGTACGGCCAGGTGGTGAGCGAGGCCCTCTGGTGCGGCCTCCCGGTGGTGGCCTTCGCCGACGGGATGGGCGTCTCCCAGCAGGTCGAGCACGACGTGACCGGCATGCTCGTCGAGCCCACCAAAGACCTCGACGCCGCCGACTGGCGCTTCGGCCGCGCGGTGGTCTCGCTGCTCCGCAACCCCCGCAAGCGCCACGGGCTCGCCGCCGCGGCCGCCCGCCACGCCCGCGAGCGCTGCGCCCCCGAGCGCAACGTCGACCGCTTCTTCATGGCCTTCGAGGCCGCGCGCCGCCACGCGGACGCCACCATCCGCAAGCAGCTCGACGGCTCGGCCCTCACCGAGGCGAAGCACGCCGCCCGCTGGCTCGCGATCAACAGCATCGTGTACGGCCTCGGCCGCGTCCGCCCCCCCGCCGTCGTCAACCGCCACGGCCGCCGCCAGCCGTCGTGGAACGACCTCGTCCACGCCGACGCCGCCGCTTCGAACGCCCCCGCCCACGGCGCCGCGCCCTCCCGCGCGGGCTGAGCCTCTCCCCCCACATCCAAAGGTCGGGTGTTGCGCTGAGGCCCCAAACGGGGCAGAAGGCGCCCCCGCGATGATCACCCTCGAGAGCCTCACCAAGCGCTACGGCCCGAAGATCCTTTTCGAAGACGTCTCGATGACCTTCGACCCCGGCAAGCGCTACGCGCTCGTGGGGGCCAACGGCGCGGGCAAGTCCACGCTGCTGAAGGTGATCTCCGGCGAGGAGGAGTCGGACAAGGGCACCGTCACCATCCCCGGCCGCCTCAAGGTCGGCGTGCTCAAGCAGGACCACTTCCACTACGACGACCAGCGCGTCCTCGACGTGGTGCTGATGGGCAACCGCGCGCTGTGGGACGCGATGCACGAGAAGGACAAGCTCTTCGCCGGCGAGATGACCGACGAGGTGGGCATGCGCCTCGCCGAGCTCGAGTGCGTCGTCGCCGAGGAGGACGGCTACACCGCGGAGGCCCGCGCCGCCGAGCTCCTGGAGGGCCTCGGCATCCCCACCGCGCGCCACCTCGACCCGCTGCGCAGCCTCGCCGGCGGCTACAAGCTCCGCGTGCTGCTCGCCCAGACGCTCTTCGCGGGCGCCGACGTGCTGCTCCTCGACGAGCCCACCAACCACCTCGACCTCGACTCGATCCGCTGGCTGGAGTCGTACCTCACGGGTGACTTCCGCGGCACGCTGCTGGTGGTCAGCCACGACCGCCATTTCATGAACGCCATCGCCACCCACGTGGCCGACGTCGACTTCCAGACGGTGACGGTGTTCACCGGCGACTACACCTCCTTCGTCGAGCAGAAGACCACGGGCAAGCGCCAGAACGAGGCCGACATCGCGCAGAAGAAGAAGCGGATCGCCGAACTCAAGGAGTTCGTCGCGCGCTTCGGGGCGAGCGCCAACCGCTCGAGCCAGGCCCAGTCGCGCGTGAAGGAGATCGAGAAGCTCGAGGCCAGCATGGTGGTGCGGCGGTCGAGCGTCGTGCGCCCGTACGTGAAGTTCGAGATCACCCGCCCGTCGGGGCGCGACGTGGTGCGGGTGGCGGGGCTCAGCAAGTCCTTCGGCGAGAAGAAGGTGCTCACCGACCTCAACTTCAACCTGATGCGCGGCGAGCGCCTCGCCGTCATCGGCCCGAGCGGCATCGGCAAGTCCACCCTGCTCAAGGCGCTGGTGGGCGAGTACCCCCCGGATGCGGGCGAGGTGGCGTGGGGCCACGAGACCTCCGTCGGCTACTTCGCGCAGGACCACCACGAGGCCCTGGAGGCCGGCTTCACCGCCTACGACTGGCTCCGCCGCTTTGACGAGGACGCCTCGATCGAGCAGGTGCGCTCGGTGCTCGGCAAGCTGCTCTTCAGCGGCGAGGCGGGCTTGAAGAAGACCGAGACCCTCTCCGGCGGCGAGGCCGCCCGCCTCGTCCTCGCGCGCCTCATGCTCGAGAAGAACAACGTGATGCTCCTCGACGAGCCCACCAACCACCTCGACGTCGAGAGCATCGACGCGCTCCTCCAGGCGCTCGTCGCGTACCCGGGCACCGTCGTCGTCACCAGCCACGACCGCCACTTCGTCAGCCGCCTCGGCACGCGCGTCCTCGAGCTCTCGCCCCGCGGCGCGCAGCTCTTCAACGGGACGTACGAGGAGTTCCTCGCCGCCCAGGGCACCGAGTACCTGCGGAAGTAGCGCCTCCATCCCCCGCTCGCCGAGCCTCGCGGCCTCCATCCCCCGCTCGCCAAGCCTCGCGCGTTGACCCCTTCCCCCGGCGCAAAGCCCACGAGATGCGCAACGCCTCGCGCGGAAGTGCTTGTCTACCTGGAGATCCCGGAAGTAGAAGCTTCGAGCTCGTCTGCTCGCGGCGCCGAGAGCGGGTGAGGTTCGGTGAACGCGTCTGCTCGCGGCGCCGAGTGCCCAGGGTTCGCCCGCCCGCCCTCGCTAAGTGGTTTAGGCTCACCCTGGGCAACCTGCATGGGATTGCCCGGTCGGTACCGGGCTCCCAACGAGGCGACGGGGGCGACGTGCAACGATCGCAACTCGCGCCGGCTCCCGGAATCCGCCACCGGGCGGATGATCGCGTGCAGGTTGCCCAGGGTGAGCCTAAACCACTCAGCGAGGGCGGGCGGGCGAACCCTGGGCACTCGGCGAGTACTGGATGCGATCGGCGACCCCACCCGCACTCGGCGCCGCGAGCAGATGAGCCAGATGCTCCATCCTCTCGAAAAGCCCTGTAGGAAAGCCAACGCGCGCAAGGCGTTGCGCATCTCGTGGGCGGCGCAAAGCCGCCAGGGGAAGGGGCACTGTCGCGACTGGGACGCGTCGGCGTCTGGTGCTCGTGGTGTGCCGATGGCCCGGCGCCGGTGAATCCTGGTTGCGACAGAGCCCCTTCCCCTGGCAGCTTTGCGCCGGGGGAAGGGGTCAACGCGCGAGGCTTGGCGAGCGGGGGATGGAGGCCCCGAGGCTCGGCGAGCGGGGGATGGAGGTCAGTACGTGCCGACGTTGGCGGCGGGCGAGGCGACCGCGCCGCTCGCGCCGGGGCACGCGGCGCCGTTGAGCGTCGCGCAGTCGATGCGGATGCGGCCGACCGAGCCGGCGCCGCCGGTGCCCGAGCCGCTGGTGTTCGACGCGCCGCCCGCGGCGGTGACGCGCCCCGAGGTGATGGTGGCGGTGCGGCCGGCGAGGTAGATGGCCCCGCCCGCGCCGCCCGCGCCCGCGCCCTCGTAGCTGCCGCCAGTGGAGCCCTGCGCGCCCGCGGAGACCACGTTGCCCGTGACGGCGAGGGTCGTCGCCGAGAGCAGGATCACGCCGCCGCCCGCGCCGCCGGGGCCCGACGCGACGTCGCAGTTGCCGCCGCCGCCGCCGCCGCCGCTGCCCGGGTGGATGCGGGTGAAGGTCGCGTCGCCGTACACGCCGCCGCCCGCGCCCGCGCCCGAAGCGCCCGTGCCGTTGGCGCCGCCCGCGCCGTACGCGCCACCGCCGCCGCCCGGCGACTGACCCGAGCCGCCGCAGCAGAACACCCCGCCGCCGCCGCCGCCGCCGCCGCCGCCGTTGGCCGCCGTCGAACGACCGCCCGCGCCCGTCGGCGACTCGCCCTGCGCGCCCGGGCCGCACGCGCGCCCGCCCGCGTCGCCCGCGCCGCCGCGGAAGCCGCGCGCGCTCGCCGAGAGGTCGCCCGCGATCGTCGCCGTCCCCGACACGCGGACGGGGAGGACGCCGCCGGTGGTGCCGTTCCACGCCGCCACCGAGAGCGTCTGGCCCGCCGCCACCGTCAGCGCGCTGTAGCGCAGCACCCGCACCACCTGCACCCGGTCGGTCGACCCGGCGTAGGCGTTGGCGAGGCCCGCCGCGAGGGTGATCGTGTTGGTCGTCACCGACGCCACGCGCCCGTACTCGTAGCGCCCGGCGCTCGCGCCCTGCATCCCGATCACCAGCACCTCGTTGCCGGCGGTGATGCCCGCCGTGCTGATCACGCGCAGCGAGGTCGACGCCGCCGCCGCGTCGGCCACCAGCGGGGTCGCCGCCGGCGTCAGCGTCGTCGCCGTCGTCACGTTGAGCGCGCCGTCGGAGCCGTCGCCCCCGCGGTCGCACACGCCCGCCACGCACGCGCCCGTCGAGCACACGCGGCCGCAGCCCCCGCAGTGCGTCACCTCGGTGCGCGTGTCGACCTCGCAGCCGTTGGCGGGGTTCGCGTCGCAGTCGGCGAAGCCCGCGTTGCAGGCGCCCATCGCGCACGCGCCCGAAGCGCACGTCGCCGCCGCGTTGGGGAAGGAGCACGCCCGCCCGCACGACCCGCAGTTGGAGGGGTTGACCCGCGTGTCGACCTCGCAGCCGTCGGCGGGGTTCATGTTGCAGTCGGCGAAGCCCGCGTTGCAGGCGCCCATCGCGCACACGCCCATCGCGCACGTCGCCGCCGCGTTGGGGAAGGAGCACGCCCGCCCGCACACCCCGCAGCTCGTCACGGTGGTGCGCAGGTCGACCTCGCATCCGTTGGCCGGCGCGTCGTCGCAGTCGCCGAAGCCCGTGCTGCACGTCGCCACCGCGCAGGCCGCGGTCACGCACGCCGGGACGGCGTTGGGCAGCGAGCACGCGCGCCCGCAGGATCCGCAGTTGGTCGCGTCGGTGCGGGTGCTCACCTCGCAGCCGTCGCCCGCCCGCATGTTGCAGTCGGCGAAGCCCGCGTTGCACGACGCCACGGCGCACATCCCCCCGGAGCACGCCGGCGTCGCGTTGGCCGTGACGCAGGCGTTGCCGCACACCCCGCAGCTCGACGCCGTGGTGTTGAGGTCGGTCTCGCAGCCGTTGCCCCGGTCGCCGTCGCAGTCGCCGCGCCCGGTCGCGCACGACGTGAGCACGCACGCGCCCGCCGTGCAGGACGCCGAGCCGCCCGCGAAGGTGCAGAGGTTGCCGCAGCGGCCGCAGTTGGCGGTGTTGGTCGCGAGGTTCACCTCGCAGCCGTTGGCGGGGTTCATGTCGCAGTCGGCGAAGCCCGAGCGGCAGGCGCCCATCACGCACGCGCCCGCCGCGCACGAGGCCGCGGCGTTGGGGAAGGCGCACGCGCGCGCGCAGGCCCCGCAGTTGGAAGCGTCCGTCGCCAGCGTCACCTCGCAGCCGTTGGCGGGGCTCATGTCGCAGTCGGCGAAGCCCATGCGGCAGGCGTCGAGCGAGCACGTCCCCGCCGTGCACGCCGCGGTCGCGTTCGCGAAGGAGCACGCGCGCCCGCACGTCCCGCAGGTGGCGACGCCGGTCTGGAGGTCGGCCTCGCAGCCGTTCATCGGGTTCATGTCGCAGTCGGCGAAGCCCATGCGGCACGTGCCGAGCGCGCAGGCCCCGGCGGTGCACGCGGCGCCCGCGTTGGCGAAGGAGCACGACCGCCCGCAGGCCCCGCAGTTGTCCGTCGTGGTGGTCGGGGTCTCGCAGCCGTTGGCGGGGTTCATGTCGCAGTCGGCGAAGCCCGCGTTGCAGGCGCCCATCGCGCACGCGCCCATCGCGCAGGTGGCCGCCGCGTTGGCGAAGGCGCACTGCGTCCCGCACGTGCCGCAGTCGGAGGCGGTGGTGCGGAGGTCGGTCTCGCAGCCGTTGGCGGGGCTTCCGTCGCAGTCGCCGAAGCCGTCGTTGCAGCGGGTGATCGCGCAGGTGCCGGTCTGGCACGCGCCCGTCGCGTTGGGGAAGGTGCAGGCGCGCCCGCACATCCCGCAGTGCATCGCGCTCGCGGTCGTGTCGGTCTCGCAGCCGTTGGCGGCGTTGGCGTCGCAGTCGCCGAAGCCCGCGTTGCAGCGGTCGACGGAGCACCGGCCGGCGACGCACGCGGGCGTCCCGTTGGTCACCATGCACGCGGCCCCGCAGGCCCCGCAGGCGGCGACGTTGGTGGTGGTGTCGACGCAGGCGCCGTCGCAGCAGGTGGCGGGCGCGGCGCAGGGGCGCGTCGGCGAGCAGCCCGGGACGCACACCGAGCCGACGCAGCGCGTGTTGGTGGGGCAGTGGTCGTCGACGCGGCACTGGACGCAGCGGTTGGCCGCCGTGTCGCAGACGCGCGCCGGGACGCCGCCGTCGGCCTCGCCGTCGCCCGCGGGGACGTCCGTGACGCCGCCGTCGCCGGCGGGCGCCGCGCAGCCCTCGTCGCTGCGGCAGCCGTCGACGCAGACGAAGGTCATCGGGTCGCAGTGCTGGGCCGCGGGGCACGTGTCGGCGGTCGGCACGCAGCGCACGCAGCGGCCGCTCGCGGTGTCGCACACCGAGCCGCCGGGGTCGCCCACGCACGCGGCGTTGTCACGGCAGCCGCCGGGCGCGTCGGGCGCGTCGGCGACGTCGGGCGCGGCGTCGGGCGAAGCGTCGGGGGCGACGTCGGGGGCGACGTCGGGGGCGACGTCGGGCGCGAGGTCGTCGACGGGCGTGGCGTCCGCGCGCGCGTCGGGGTTGCCGCCGACCACGGGGTCGCCGGTGCACGCGGCCGCGAGGGCCACGAGCGAGAGGGCGGCGAACGCGGTGAGGCGTCGCCGTGGGGGGGGGTGAAGCATCGGGGGAGTCCCTGCCTTTCGGGGGCATCGCATCGCGCAGGGAGGGCCGATGTCAAGACCGGCGGTGCGGCCGAGGGCTTCGGGGGCGGGCGGCGGGGGCGCCGCGCGTCCGGCCGAGCGCGTCTGCGTCAGGCGCTCGATGCCCGTCTATGTCGCGCCCGCGTCGCGGCTTGTGATCGAGTCGACGTCGCGCGCCGCGGCCGCCGCGCGGTGCCGCCGGAGGGCCGCGGCGACGCACCGGCGCGCGGCGTAGAGGCGCGCGTACGCGGTGGGAACCGGGCACGCGGCGACGTCGGCGACCTCGCGCATCGGCCGCCCGTCGACCTCGTAGAGGACGAACACCTCGCGCTTGTCCCGCTCGAGCGACGCCACGCACCGGAGCGCGAGCGCGAGCGCGGCGGCGCGCGCCGGGTCGGGCGGCTCGGCGCGCGGCTCCCCTCCGCGGCCGCCGCGGCGAGGCCCTCGCGGTCGCGCCGCGCGCGGCGCCGGTGCGCCGCCGCGACCCGCTGGCAGATCGCGTAGATCCACGTGCTCAGCTTGTGCGCGCCGTCGAACTCCGGCAGGCGCCGCAGCACCACGAGGAACACCTCCTGCGCGACGTCGTCGACCTCGCCCTCGGGCACGCGCATCCCGCGCAGGTAGCGCCGCGCCGCCGGCCCGTGCGCGCGGTACACCTCGTCGAACGCGCGCCCCCCCGCCGGCGCCCCGACGCCCTCGGCCGCGCCGCCGCCCGCCCCCCCCTCGGGGCGCCGCGCCCATCCCTCTCGCCGCTCGTTCCTGCTCTCGCTCACGGTCGCACGCCTCCTCCGCCGCGGGCGTCGCGCCCCGGCGTCGTTCGCGCCCCGCGGGACTCCCCCGGGGGGCGCGCGGCGTCTTGAGCAGCGCGCGTGCCGGCCCGCGGTCGCGCGCAAACCCTGGCGTTGTCGGCGTGTCGAGGGGAGGGCGGTGGGGGCGCGGCGCGGATCGCCGTACGCGCTCCGCGGACCGCGATCCGTGGGCGCGCGTCGGAGGTGCGGGGGCGCGCCGCCGTCAGGCCACCTTGGGGACGGCCCGGTCCGCGCCGGGCTCGCCCGCGTCGTTCTCGGCGGCGCCGACGCGGCGGGCGGTGCGGCGGGCGTTGGCGCCGCGCAGGTCGTCAATCGGGCGGAGCGCGGCGCGCGCGTCGGCGCGGAGCGCGGGGGCGGCGCTCCCGTCGTTGGCGAGGGCCGCGAGCTGGAGGGCGAGGTCCTGCGCGGAGGCGATGAGCGCGGCGAGGGGCGCGGCGAGGTCGACCTTCGCGGGCGCCTCGGCGCGGGCCCCGGTGGCGCCGATCACCGCGCCGTACTCCACGTGGACGCGCATCAACGCTTCGACGAAGCCGCCGCCCACCAGCGCGCGCAGGGCGTCGTCGTTGTCGCCCTCGGCGAGGGCCTTCACCCACGCCTCGGTCTCCTCCCATTGGACGAAGCGGTTGCCGCGGAGGAAGGCCGTCCCCTCGGGGTAGAGCCGCGCCTTGAGCGCCGACGCGCGCGCCGCGACCGCGGGGGACTGCTCGGCGAGGAGCTCGTGGTCGCCGAGGCGCCGGTGGATGGCCGCGTGCAGCGCGTCGGCGTCGTTGTCGACCTCCCGCGGCGAGCGCGCCGGGACATCGCTCGGCGGCGCCCGCTCGGCCTCCCGCGAGGCCTGGAGCGCCGCCACGTCGACGCGCGCCGTCCGCGCCGCGTGGTGGACGCCCGGCGGCGCGTCCTTCGGGACGGCGGCCAGCATCGCCTTCACCATCGCCACCGCCGCGCTCACGCTGAGCTTGGGGAGGCGGAAGTAGTTCGTCACGTCGACCTTCACGTTCTGCTCGCTCATGGTGCTCTCCGGGTGCGCTCGGGCGCGCCGCGCGCCGTCACGTGACCGCCACCGTGCGCCCATCCAGAGCGCCCGCACCAGGAGAAACATGGCCCGTCCAGAAGCCGTACATCGCGGCAGCCGAAGGCGATGCGACGCATCGATTCGCCCGGTGAGGTGACCGGTGGAATCGATGCGACGCATCGGTCCGCGCGGTGGGGTGACCGGCGCGCGCGACGCGACGCATCGGTGACCGCGGTGAGGTGACCGGCGCGCGCGATGCGACACATCGTTCGGGGCGGTGGGGTGACCGGCGCGCGCGATGCGACGCAGTGACCCACGCGCGGGTTGACACCGCCCCCGCCGCGACCGTACGTCCGCCGGCACCCGCATGAAGCTCGCCGCCCTGTCCGTCGACCTCGACGAGATCCCCTGCTACCACGCGATCCACGGGCTCCCGATGCCCGACGGGGAGAGCGCCCACGCCGTCTACGCGCGCGCCGTCGCCCGCTACCGCGAGCTGCTCGCGTCGCTGGAGGCGCCCTGCACCTTCTTCGTCATCGGCCGCGACATGGACCACGACGTCGCCCGCGAGGGGGCCCGCTCGCTCGCCGCCGACGGCCACGAGCTCGCCAACCACTCGCTCCACCACCGCTACGACCTCACGCGTCTCTCCGCTGGTGAGATCCGCGACGAGGTGCGCGGCGGCGTCGAGGCCGTCGAGCGCGCCACGGGCGTTCGCCCCGTCGGGTTCCGCGCGCCGGGCTACACCGTCACCGACGCGGTGCTCGACGTGCTCGCGGAGGAGGGCGTCGCGTACGACAGCTCCGTCTTCCCCTGCCCCGCCTACTACGCCGCGAAGACCACCAAGATCGGGCTCATCCGCGCGGTCGGGCGGCGATCGAGCTCCATCGTCGACGACCCGCGCGTGCTGACGGCGCCGGCCGACCCGTACCTCCCGTCGCGGCCGTACTGGAAGCGCTCGGCGCACGGCGCGTCGCTGGTCGAGCTGCCGATCGGCGTGACGCGCGGCGCGCGGCTCCCGTACATCGGCACGTCGGTGATGATGGCGGGCCCCGAGCGCGTGAAGCTGCTCACCGCGCAGATGGACGGGCGCCCGCTGGTCAACCTCGAGCTGCACGGCATCGACCTGCTCGACGCCGACGACGGGCTCGACGCGCTCCGCCCCCACCAGCCCGACGTGCGGGTGCCGGTGGCGCGCAAGCTCGAGACGCTGCGGTGCGTGGTGGAGGATCTCGGGCGCCGCGGCTACACGTTCGTGCTGCTGCGCGACGCCGCGCGGGCGTACCGGGAGGCGTGAGGGGAACCGCGTGAGGCGAGGCGGCGGGGAATCCTGGCCCGGGCGCTCACGCGCCACGGTTTGCCCCCAGCGCGCTGGCGACCGTCCAGGCGCCCCCACGGGCGACGAGTGCGGGTGCCACGACGCCCGTCACCCGTCGCTCATCGCGCGCGGCCCGTCGCTCGTCGCCCGCGGCCCGTCGTCCGTGGGGGCACCTGGACGGTCGCCAGCACGCTGGGGGCAAGCCGCGGCGCGTGAGCGCCCGGGCCCGGACGACTCGTCGCCACGCCGACGTCGATGTGCTTTCGGGGATTGGAAGCGATCAGGCCGAGAAGGAGCTCCCGCAGCCGCAGGTGCCCTTCACGTTGGGGTTCTCGAACTTGAAGCCCGCGCCGTGCAGGCCCTCGACGTAGTCGATCTGCGTGCCCTCGAGGTACTGGATCGAGAGCGGGTCGACGAAGAGCTGGATGCCGTGCGAGTCGACCACCTGGTCCATGTCGGTGGGCTTCTCGTCGAAGTAGAGGTCGTACTGGAAGCCCGAGCACCCGCCGCCCTTCACCTGGAGCCGCAGCCCCTGGCCGTGCAGGCCCTCCGCCTCCGCGATCTCCTTGACCTTCTCCGCTGCCTTGTCCGTGAGCGAAACCATCGCTACTTCCTCCGTGAGGGGCCCGTCTCTCGTGGGAGAAGGCCCCGGGTGACGTCCGTGTCAGACGCTTCGTATCTAACGCACACCATGGCGGTGGTCCAGTGGGGGTGACGGGCCTTCCTGCCTTCGCCGTGGTGGCGCCGTACCTCCCCGCGCCGGCCAACACGGGCGGTCGCATTCGAATCCACCGCCTCGCGCTCGCCCTCGCCCGCCACGGGCCGGTCGACCTCTACGCCCGCTTCTGGCCCGTCGAGCTCGCGCCCGCGGCGGGCGACCCCACGGCCGCCCTCTCCGTGTACCGCCACCGGGTGTTGCGCGGCGCGGGGTGGCCGACGGGGCTCGTCCCGGGCTGGCACCCGAAGCGCGCCCGCGAGGCGGCTCCGTTCAAGCTCCGTCGCGCGTTGTTCGACGCCCACGCGCGGGTGCCGTACCAGGCGGTGGTGGTGTGTCACAGCTACGCGATGGGGGTGGTTCGCGGGATGCGCGGGGCGGCGCTGGTGCTCGACGAGCACAACGTCGAGAGCCGGTACGCGGCCGCGCTCCGCCCCGACGACCGCGCCGAGAGCGACCGCCTCGCCCGCTGGGAGCGCGCGTGCTGGCGTGAGGCCGACGCGGTGACCTGCGTGAGTGATGACGACGCGGCGGAGATCGCGCGGTGGGGGGCGGAGGCGACGGTGATCCCCAACGGGGTGGCGGCGCGGGAGCTGGCGTTCGTCGCGCCGTCGGAGCGCCCGTCGCGGGAGCTTCTGTTCGTGGGGTCGATGAGCCATCCCCCCAACGTGGCCGCGGCGGTGGAGCTCGCGCGCGAGGTGCTGCCGCGGGTGAAGCGCGCGTTCCCCGAGGCGCGGGCGGTGCTGTGCGGGCGCGCGCCGTCGCCCGAGGTTCTCGCGCTCGCCGCGCCCGACGTCACCGTCACCGGAACCGTCCCCGACCCCGCCCCCCTCCTCGCCCGCGCCGGCGCCTACGTGAACCTCCTCCGCGCCGGCGCCGGGTCGAGCTTGAAGGTGCCCGAGGCGATGGCCGCGGGCGTTCCGCTGGTGACCACCGCCGTCGGCGCGCGCGGCTTCGCGGTGCGTGATGGCGTCCATGCGCGCATCGCAGAGAGTGTCGACGACGTCGCGGCCGCCGTGTGCGAGGCGTGGCGTGATCCCGCCGCCGCCGACGCGCGGGCCCGCGCTGCCCGCTCGCTCGCGGAGGCGCTCGACTGGGGCGCGGTGGGCGCTCGCTTCGCCGCGGTGGTGCTCGGGGCCGCGGGCGCTTGACGCGAAACGGTCCCCTGCGCGACGGTCCCGCGCGCTTCCAATGCCCCCCTCCGACGCCGCCCGATGACCGCCCGCTGCCCGCTCTGCGAGGCCCCCTGCCCCGCGCGCTTCCACGTAAACGGGCACGCCGTCCACCGGTGCGACGCGTGCGACCTGGAGTTCGTCTGGCCGACGCCGCCGCCCGAGGCGCTGCGCGCGGTGTACGAGCGGGGGTACTTCACCGGTGCGGGCGCGGGCTACGACGACTACTTCGGCCGCGAGCGCGACCTCGCCGCGCGCAAGGCCGCCACCCGCCTCGACGCGCTCGCCTCGGTGGCGCGTCGTCGCCCGGGGCGCCTCGTCGACGTCGGCTGCGCCGCGGGCTACTTCGTCGAGGCCGCCCTCGCGCGGGGGTGGGACGCGCACGGCGTCGAGCCCTCCCCCGAGGCGCGTCAGGGCATGGCACCGTCGGTCGCGCCGCGCGTGGCCGCGTCGCTCGACGCGCTCGACGGGGACTTCGACGCCGTCACCTTCTGGGACGTGCTCGAGCACCTGCCCGACCCCCTCGCGGCCCTCCGCGCCGCCCGCGCGAGGCTCCGGCCCGACGGGGTGATGGGCGTGGTGGTGCCGGTGATCGGCAGCGTCAACACCCGCCTCGCCCCCCGCACCTGGGACCAGTACAAGCCGCCCGAGCACCTGTGGTTCTTCTCGCGGCGCGCGGTGCGGGAGGCGCTGTGGAAGGGCGCCGGGCTCCGCGTGGTGCGCGAGGAGGTGGCGTGGCGCCGCGACGCGCGCTTCGTCGACCCCGAGGGGCGCGCGCGGGGGGCGTTCGTTCGCCTCGCGCGCGGCGTCGACGGCGCGCTCCACCGCGCGCTCGCGAGCGTGTGGCCCGACGCCACCGTCGACTCGGTGGCCTTCTACGCGCGGTGAGCATCGGGCTGGGGCCTCCTGCGTCCATCGTCCGCTCGCCGAGCCTCGCGGCCTCCATCCCCCGCTCGCCGAGCCTCGCGCGTTGACCCCTTCCCCCGGCGCAAAGCCGCCAGGGAAAGGGGCACTGTCGCGACCGGAACGCGCCGGCGTCTGGCGCTCGTGGCGTCTCGGCGTCTGGCGCTCGTGGCGTCTCGGCGTCTGGTGCTCATGGCGTCTCGGTGGCCCGGTGTCGGTGGGTCCTGGTTGTGACAGTGCCCTTTTCCCTGGCGGCTTTGCGCCGGGGAAGGGGTCAACGCGCGAGGCTCGGCGAGCGGGGGATGGAGGCCGCGAGGCTCGGCGAGCGGGGATGGACGCGCGAGGTGACCCTTGACGGCCCTGCACCGAGAGATGTGTCCCGCGCTATGCCCGGTACGGGAGAGGGGTTGGGGGAGAGGGCAATTCGCGAACGAGCGTGAGGAGAAGCGGTATCACTGCGTGCAGGTGATGCCCGACGTGCCCATCGCGCAGCCGCCGGGGCAGCGCCCGCTCCACGAGGTGCGGTGGTACATGCAGCGGAAGCCGTCGTTGGGGCGCGTCGAAGCCCCGATGGTGCGGCCGCAGTAGAGCCCGTCGAGCTCGTTGAAACAGGGGTCGATCGAGTCGTCGAGGCAGGCGTCGGTGGCGCCGGGGCGGTCGAGGCAGCCGCCGGGGCACGCGGTGACCATCGCCGTCCGGCTCGCGGCGCAGCGCAGGAGCCCCGTCGAGGGCAGGCCGAGCAGCGCGGCGCAGTACGTCCCGTCTTCGCGCGTGCGGCAGGGGTCGAGGCCCGGGGGGATGTCCGCGAGGGACGCGTCGCCGCCGGACGACGCGTCCGCCGCGCTCGCCGCGTCGGGGCACGCGCCCTTCTGCGAGCAGCCGACGTCGAGCTCGTTCCAGTCGTCGCTGTCGCGGTCGTCGGCGTCGGGCGTGGCGATGGGGTAGGCGTCCTGGTCGGGGGGCGGCGGGTCGCCCGGGTCGCCCGACACGCTCCCGTCGTTGCACGCCGCCAGCAGGCGCGCGAACACGACGCACAACGGCAGGGCGCTCCGACGCACGGGGCGAGTCTACACCCGGGGGCCGTCGTCGGCGCGGAATCCTCGCCCCGGGTGACGGCGCCCCGCGATGATGTACAGTCCGCGCGATGAAGCCCCCCGCACCCCGCGCGCACGCGGCCCTCCTCGCGGCGGCGCTCGCCGTCCCGACGCAGGCGATGGCGCAGTGCGGCGACGCGCAGGCCGACGGCGGCGACGTCCTCATCGAGGGGACGCTCCGCGACGTGATCCCCGCCGACCAGGGGACGGGCGTCCCGATCGACTCGCCCATCCGCCTGCGGTACTTCCGCTCGGTCCCGTCGCCGCCGACGGTGTGCGTCACGCGCAACGGGCCGTCGCAGCCCTGCCTCGCGGGCGAGGCGACGGTGTCGGGCGACGAGATCGTCTGGCACCCCGCGGGCGGCGCCCTCGACCGCTCGCAGCGCTACTACGTCTCCTACAACGAGACCGGCAGCGGGATGGCGACGGTGTCGTTCGTCACGGGCTCGGGCCGCGCGCCGGGGGAGATCTTCTTCTCGGGGATCACCGACGTGAAGTCGAGCCCGGTCACCGACGAGGGCTGCGACCCGGGCGCGTCGGACATCACCGTGGAGTTCGACCGGGCCACCTCGGGCGTCGGCGCGGCCGGCGTCACCCCGTGGCCCGAGATCGACATCGAGTACGCGATCTACGAGACGCGCGGACCGGGCATCTCCGGCGCCCGCCTGCGCGACCGGGTGCGCCTCCAGCGCTCGGGCTCGACCGTCGTTCGTCAGGCCCAGCGCGCCTTCCGTTTGACGGGCGCCGAGGCCAACGGGCCGGTGTGCTTCAACATCCAGGCGCTCGATCCCCTCGGCCGCCCCGACGGCAACTCGTACGAGAAGTGCGTCAACCCCGCGCGCGGCAACTACTTCATGGGCTGCGCCGCGACGCCCGCCAACGGGCGCGGCGGGTGGTGGGCGCTGGCCGCGCTCGCGCTGCTGGTCACGCGCCGGCGAGCGCGTTGAAGCAGGGGTAGAAGCCGATCCCGGGCCCGAGCGACCAGAGCCCGCGGCCCGCGGCGTCGAGGTGGACGAGCGTCTGGTGGGCGCAGAAGAGCGCCTCGGCCAGCGGGTCGGGCGCCTTCCAGGGGGCGTCGCCGTAGGCCACCGCGGCGGCCTCCCAGCGCGCGACGTCGAAGCGAAGTGACGGCTCGTGGGCGGGGTCGCGGGCGAAGGCGTAGAGGGCCACCGCGAGGTCGACGGCGGGCGCGCCCGGGCCGCAGTCGTCGAAGTCCACCACGCCCGACACCGCGTCGCCCGCGAAGAGAACGTTGCCCGGGTGGTAGTCGCCGTGGAGCCACTGCGCTGCGGGGAAGCGCGCGGCGGCGGCGTCGAGCGCGTCGTCGATGCGTCGCTTGACGCGCGGGAGGGCGGCGGCGACGTCGGCGGGCCAGCGCGCGGTGGTGTCGGCGAAGACGCGGTCGCGGCGCGCGCGGACGAGGGCGACGGGGTCGCGGACGTCGCAGGGGACGGCGCGGAGTTCGCGGTGGAGGCGGGCGAGCGTCGCGAGCGCGTCGCGCGCTTGTGCGATGGTGGGCTGCGCGTCGGGCGAGGCGCCAGGGAGCGCGTGGAAGAGGTGGGCGACGCGGCCGAGCACGGCGCTGCGAGGCGCACCCGCGCGGGTGGGGACGACGCGTGGGGTGAGGTTGGTGTAACGGAACGCGTGGAGGAGGCGCTCCTCGTCGAGGACGGGGCCGAGGGGTTTGCCCTGCCACGCGAGGCGGAGGACGAAGCGGCCGCCGGGCGCGTCGACGGCGAGGCTCTCGTTGGTGTGGCCGCGGGGGAGCGGGGAGAGGCTCGCGCCGGGCAGGCCGTAGTCGTCGGCGAGGACCTCCATCGCGCTGCGCACGGCGCGGGACGCTACGCGCTACCGGCGCGGCCGCGCAACGCGGTACCGTCGCGGGCGCGATGACTCGACCCTACGAAGCGATGCGCGCGCAGAGCCTCCGCTGGCTGGTGGAGGCGGCGCCGACGAAGCACCTCTACAAGCACCGCTGGCTCGGCGAGCGCTTCTACCACCTGCCCGGCGACATGATCGCGCTCCAGGAGGTGCTCGCGCTGGTGCGGCCGCGGCTGGTGATCCACACGGGCGTGGCGGCGGGCGGCGGGCCGATCTTCCTCGCGTCGGTGCTGTCGCTGCTCGGCGGCGACGGGGTGGTGGTGGCGGTCGACCCGAAGCCGCGGGCGGAGGGGCTGGAGGCGATCCGCGGGCACGCGCTGGCGCCGCGCATCCGGGTGATCGAGGGCGACCCGGGCGACCCCGCGGTGGTGGCGGAGCTGCGCGCGATGGCGGAGGCGCGGGGCCCGGTGGCGGCGGTGTTCGATTTGATCCACACGCACGCGCACGTGACGAAGGAGCTGCGCTCGCTCGCGCCGCTGGTGAGCGTCGGGAGCTACGCGGTGGTGCTCGACACGGTGATGGAAGACCTGCCCGCGGAGATGTTCGAAGGGCGCCCCTACGGCAAGGGGAACAACCCGGGCACGGCGGTCCGCGTGTTTCTCGCGGAGGACGACCGCTGGGAGGCGGACCCGCAGTTCGAGGACCGGGTGCTGCTCACGCTCGCGCCGGGGGGCTTCTTGAAGCGCGTGCGGGACTGAAGGGCATCCCTCTCAAGGTGCTCTGCTCGGTCGTCATTTCTCGTCGTCCGCGCCGTCGCCCAGGGTTCGCCCGACCTGCCCTGGCATAGTGGCCCAGGCTCACCCTGGGCTTCGAGTACGGGATCATCCGCGTGTCGTTCGTAGCGACGAGCGACGAGCGACGAGCGACGAGCGACGAACTACGAGCGGCGGTGCCTCGTCACCACGTTGCCCCGTCGCCTGAATCCGCGACACGCGGATGATCCCATGCTCGAAGCCCAGGGTGAGCCTGGGCCACTATGCCAGGGCAGGTCGGGCGAACCCTGGGCGACGGCGCGGACGACGAGAAATGACGACCGAGCAGAGCACCTTGAGAGGGGTGGGCTGAACGGGGCCTACGCTGGGTTCGCCAGCGCGCGGACGAGCCGCGCCGCCTCGGCCGCGCCGTCGCGCTGGTAGCTCGCCGCCACCGCGCGCGCTCGTTCTCGCAACGGCCCGTCCGCGAGCAGCGCGTCGAGCGCCGCACCCACCGCCTCGCGGCTCGCGGCGCGCAGGTCGAGCGCCACGCCCGAACCCGCCCGCGCGACGAAGCGCGCGTTGTGAAACTGGTCGTTGCAGATCGGCGAGACGAGCGTGGGGACGCCCGCCGCCGCGGCCTCCATCACCGAGTTGGCGCCGCCGTGCGTGACGAAGGCCCTCGCCCGCGCAAGGAGCTCGCGCTGCGGCGCGTAGCGGACGGCGGTGACGTGGTCGGGGAGCGGGCCCAGCTCGCCCGAGGTCGCGAGGTCGCTCGCGGCGACGACGAGGTCGACGTCGCGCCCCGCGGTCGCCTCGATCACCGCGCGGAACATCGCGGGCTGGTGGTAGATCTGGCTCCCGAGGGACATGTACACGAGCGGGCGTTCGGGGCGCAGCCGGCCCCACGGGAAGTCGACCTCGTCGCCGCGCGCGCCCACCGGAAACGACGGCCCCACGAGGTGAACCCCGAGCACGTCGCGGCCGACGAGCTCGCGCGTCGCGAAGGCGACCGTGAGGTGCGGCGAGAGCGCGTCGCAGCCGCGGAAGTCCGCGCGCAATCCATACCGCGCGAAGAGGGCGTCACGGTCGCGGGAGAGTTCGCGCACGGTGGCGAGGAGCTCGGAGTCGAGGTCGTCGGGCAGGCAGGGGTTGAGCGAGTTGGAGAGGGCCGCCCAGGGGACGCGTTCGAGCGACGCGGCGAGGACGGCGGCGTACACCATCGGGTCGAGCGCGACGACGTCGGGGCGCCACGCGCGGATCACCTCGCGCAAAGGCTCCACCGCGTCGGGCGCGGCGTCGACGAGGAGCGAGCGGATCCACCCGCGGAGCCATCGCGCGTCGGCGACCTGCGCGGCGAAGCGGGCGCCGCGGTTGGCGTCGGGCGCGGGGCCAGCCGTGCGCGGGCCGAGGAACGCGTCGAGGCCGGCGCGGGCGAGCGCGTCGCTCACGTCGTGGGCGGCCCAGAAGGCCACGGCGTCGCCGGCGTCGCGGAGGCGCTGGGCGGGGCCGATCATCGGGTGGAGGTGGCCCTTCTCGGGGACGGCGACGAACAGGACGCGCGGCATCGGCTCGCGGGGGATGGTCGCGCGGGGGCACCGGGCGCCGCAACCGTGACAAACCTATCCCCTGGACGCTCTCGCGCGGCGGACGTTAACGTCGCGGACCGATGCGCATCCTGCACCTCGCCAACCTGCACGCCACGGAGTCCGACGCGAGCCTGGAGGAGCTGTGGGCCGGGCCCCGCGCGCTCCTCGCGACGCTCTCCCCCCGCGGGGCCTTCGACGCCGTGGTGGTGAGCGGCGACCTCGCGCAGCGCGCCGAGCCCTGGGAGTACGACGAGCTCCTCGACTTCACCGAGCGGGCGCTGCTCCCGCTGGTGGCGGGCGGCGATCGTTCGCGGGTAGTGTTCGCGCCGGGCAACCACGACGCGCACCGGGCCGAGGCCGCCGGGAGCCCCGCCCGCTTCAAGAACGTCCAGCACTTCCTCGACCGCTTCTACACGGGCGCGCTCCCCGCGGGGCACCGGCGCTTCGCGCTCACGGGCGCCGACCCGTCGGCCCGCTGGTCGGCGCACCTCTTCCCCGCGCACGACGTCGCCGTCTACGCCTTCAGCACCGTCGACCGCTGCGACCGAGATTCCAACGCCGCCTCGCTCTCGCGCGCCGCCGTCCGCCGCGCCGCCGAGCACGCCGCCGAGCACGCCGCGGGCATGACCCGCGTGGCCGTGTGGCACCACGGGCTCCAGGTCGACCCCGCGCGCCACGACGGGCTCACCGCGGTCGACCTCGCCGAGCTCGAAGACGCCGGCTTCCGCGTCGGGCTCCACGGGCACGCGAGCGCCGCGGCCGCGGCCGTCACCGCGCGGCTCTTCGGCGATCGATTCGTCGTCGTCGCCGCGGGCTCCCTCGGCGCGCCCTCCAAAGACCGCCCCGACGCGCTCGGCCGCCACCTCAACGTCGTCGACGTGCTGCCCGGACAGGTGCGGGCGCAGGGCTACGCGCAGCGGCACGTCGGGGTGTTCGCCGCCGACGGCCCCGCGCGCCGCGCACTCCTCGCCGACGAGCCCGCGCGCCCCGTGAGCCGCGCGTCACTCCTGCGCCGGCAGGTGGCCGTCGACGCGCTCGGCGTGGCGACCGTCACCGTGGTGATCGACGGCCTCGACGCCGCGGGCGACGTCGGGCTCCTCGACCTCGCGCCCCCCTTCGGCAGCGCGCGCCACGACGCGAACGCCCACACCGCGCGGGGCCGCTGGGACGTGGCCCGCGCCGACCTCCCCGGCGGCGCCGCGCGCTTCACGCTCCGGCCGCGCGAGGGCCGCGCCGACGCGCTCCGCTGGCAGGCGCGGGTGGCAGGCGCGCTGGCGCTCCACCGGGCCGAGCTCGCGATGATGCCGCGCGAGAACGCGCCCGAGGGCGTCGACCGCGAGGCCGAGGAGTCGCACGCGGTGGAGGTCGAGCTCGCGGCCGACCGGCTCGAGCTCGAGGTGTCGTTCCCCGCGGGCGCGAAGGTGTTCACGGAGGGTGCGGCGCGCGCGGTGGTGGAGCGGCGGCGCGACGAGGGCGGCGTCGTCGCGTGGGAGCGCGCGGAGGGCGAGGAGAGCCCGTCGCGGGCGCGGGTGACGTCCGAAGGCGAGCGCGCGCGGCTCGTGGTGGAGGCGCCGCGCGTGGGGCACCGCTACGCGCTCGCGTGGGCGGTTCCCGACGACCCGACGCTCCAGCAGCGCCCCGAGGCGGCCGATCTCGCGCGGCTGGTGGTGGCGCAGTGCCGCCGCGAGTTCGACGGCGCCGACGGCGTGAGCGCGCGACTCGCGCGGGCGCTGGAGGAGAGCCTGGAGGAGGCCCTCGGCGTCGCGCCCTCGACGGAGGTCGCGCGCATCGGGTTCCTCTGGCACCCCGACGAGCGGAGGCTGCTCGCGGCGTACGGTCGCATGCGCCGCGCGGGCTGGGGCGCCCGCTTCGCGCTCGGGCACGGGGTGGCGGGCCACGCGCTCCGCTTCGCCGCGCCGGCCGCGTGGCACCAGCGGGCCCAGGGGGCGTCGTCGCTCTTCTACCGCCCGAGCGGCGAGACGCGCACCATCGAGCGCAACGAGCACCCGTACGAGTGGCTCCTCGCGGTCCCCATCTGGACGGGCGCGGGCACGGTGGGCGTGGTCTCCCTCGCCGGCGCCGAGTCGTCGTCGGAGGGAGCCTACCTCCTCGGCGAGCTGGCCCGCCGCCGCGCGTCGTCGCCCGAGTCGCGCGAGCCCGCGGGGCGCCTCGAACAGATCCTCGAGCAGGGCGTCAGCCTCGCCTTCTGGCGCACCCTCGCCGCCCTCGACGAGGCGCGCACCCTCCGCCTCCCGAAGCCCCTCCGCGAGACGGTCGATCAGGTGCTCGCCGAGCTCCAGCGCGCCGGCGGCTGACCCCGAAAAATCATCCCCGTACCCCCTTGCGCAGGATGTAGGCAAAGGCGTACACATCCCGGCCATCGAGGGCACACGGATGCCCTCGGAGGGAGCAGCAGGGTCATGACGATCACGACACGGGCGATGGCGGCGCTTCTGGTGGGGGCCTTCGCGGCGGGCTGTAGCGCCGACCCCGACGCCGACCCTGGGGCGGGCGCCTCGGACTTCGACACGGCCGACTCGCAGGAGCAGCGGGCCGCGAGCTGGGAGCGCCTGGTGGGCGCCTGGGAGGCGAGCGCGCCGGGGCTCTACGCGCAGCTCGTGTTCGGTCGCGCGGCGGAGGGCGACGGGCACTACTACTTCGGGACGCGCGTCGTGACGTGCGTCCGCGCGCCCTGCAACCCGGTGCGCGAGGACGGGTGGTTCACCGCGGGCACCTCGCTCCTCACGCTGCGCTCGGGCGACGTGACGCAGCGGCTCCGGTACCGGCTCTCAGGCGACAACCTCACCGTGCTCTCGGGCGAGCGCGTGGTGGCGCAGCTCCGCCGCGCGGACTCGTACTGCCAGCAGCCGGTCGACTGCGGTGATCAGGGCCTCGCCCAGCCGCGCTGCATCGGCTCGTGGACGTGCTCGGCCAACGCCTGCGCCTATCGCTGCGGCCGCCCCGACCCGTGCGCGAGCACGCGCTGCCCCACGGGCCAGCACTGCACCGCGCCGGCCGACGCGCCGATGTGCGTGCCCGACGCGGGCCCCACCTGCGCGACCGTGCGCTGCACCTACGGGACGCGCTGCGTGGTGGCCGACGGCCGCGCGCGCTGCGTCCAGCCCGGCGACCCCTGCGCCACCGTCCGCTGCGCCTCCGGGACGCACTGCGTGGCGAGCGGCACGACGGCGGCCTGCGTGGCCGACGGCGGCGGCTACGGCGCCACCTGCGGCGGCATCGCGGGGCTCCGCTGCGGCGCGGGCTACACCTGCGTGCTGGCGTCGAGCACCCCCGACGCCTCGGGCTACTGCCACGCGGAGTCGGGCCTCGGCGGCTCCTGCGGCGGCGGCTCGATCCGCTTCCCCGCGGTGTGCGCGTCGGGCCTGCGCTGCCAGGGCCCGGCGGCGGGCGCCCCGATCGGCGCCACCGGCACCTGCGTTCGCTGAGCGCCTCGAAATCCCCTCCGCCCTGGTGCTACCTTCGGCGCCATGGGACACGGACACGACAGCGACCACCCCCCGGCGCGCCCCGGCTGCGACCACGACCACGAGTGTGACACCTGCGGGGCCGCGCCCGTCTCGGGCCTCGCCGCGTGCCCGTACTGCCGCGCGGCCTACCCCCACGTGGCCGCGGGCGTGCGGTGCCCCGGCTGCGACTGCCTCAACCTCGCCGGGCGGACGGCCTGCGCCCAGTGCAAGGGGGCCCTCACCCGCGCCTGCATCTTCTGCATGGCGCACTCCCCCCTCGACCAGCCCACCTGCGCGCGCTGCCACGAGCCCTTCGAGGGCGCCGAGGAGCGCAAGCGCGCGCGCATGGGCGGCGCCAGCACGGTGCCGCACAAGGCCGACCCGACCGGCGTCAACATCTTCAACACGCTCAACAGCATCCTCAAGAGCTGACGCGACCCGCGCGGCGGGTGGACGGGCTACGTCACACGTCCCCTTGCCCGGGGGCGACCCGGTGACTTAGGGTCCGCGCCGCTCGCGGAGAGGGAGTCGCCGATGGCGCTCTCCCCCGCGGGCGGAAGCGTGAGGCGAGGCCATGGCGAGCGTGAAGGCGTGGAAGTACGGCGACCCGGCGGCTCCGGCGTTCCCGGGGGACTTCGAGGTGGCGCGGAAGGCGGTGCTGCAGGTCACCGACCTCAAGACCAACCACAACAAGTACTACGGCATCGAGCTGCACAAGGGGACGCTCAAGGGGAAGCCCGTCTTCCGGGTGTTCACCCACTACGGCCGCACGGACGACCTCGAGACCAACCCCGACGCGGGGCAGAAGGAGTGCCGCCACGCGGCCACCGAGGGCGAGGCGACCGCGATCTACCAGTCGATCTACGCCGAGAAGACGTCGTCGAAGAAGGGCTACAAGGAGCTCGCCCTCGCCTCGTCGAAGATCGGCTCGCAGAAGGCGCGCGGGACGAGCGCCGGCGAGATGGACTCGAAGACGGTGAAGAAGCTCGCCGAGCAGAAGGCCGCGCGCGGCGAGGCCGTGGCCCCCGCGGTGCTCAAGCACGCCGACCTCCACCAGCGCGTGCAGGACCTCGTCTCGTACATCTACGCCGAGGCCACCGAGGCGCTCACCAGCACGGTGCAGGCGAAGATCACCGCCGAGGGCATCGAGACGCCGCTCGGGGTGCTCACGCTCGGGCAGATCGACAAGGGCGACGCCATCCTCCAAGACCTCTACGACCTCTTCAAGAAGGGGTCGAAGAACCGCGACAAGATGAAGGACCTGTCGAGCGACTTCTACACGGTGATCCCGCACCGCATCGGGCGGAGCCGCGCCGCGCTGGAGGAGGCCGTGATCGACACGATGGAGGCGTTCGACGCGAAGCAGGAGACGCTCCAGCTCATGCGCGACATGCTCCAGGTCAACGGCGAGGCGGGCAACGTGCTCTTCGACTCGCAGCTCGGGGCCAAGTACGACGCGCTCAAGTGCGGCGTGACCTACGTCGAGCCCAACACCGACGAGTACAGGCGCGTCGCCGACCACGTGCTCAAGAGCCAGATCAAGACGAAGACCATCAAGGTGAAGAACGTCTTCACCCTCCGCCGCCAGGGCGAGCACGAGGTCTTCACGGGCCACATCGACAACCAGCGCCTGCTCTTCCACGGCTCGCGCATCAAGAACTGGGTCGGCATCCTCTCGCGCGGCATCCTGATGCCGAAGATCGTGGTGAGCCTCGGGGTCAACCGCACCGACGCGGGCTGGCTCGGCAGCGGCATCTACTTCGGCGACGCCTCGTGCACGAGCGCGTTCTACACGTCGCCGGGCAAGCCCGGGACGCGCTTCATGGCCCTGGCCAACGTCGCCCTCGGCAAGATGAAGCCCTACACCAAGATCACCTACGGGATCACCGCGCCCCCCTCGGGCTTCCACTCGTGCCACGGCGTGCGGCGCGAGGGGAAGGTGTCCTCCGATTTCGACGACAACGAGTACGTGATCTACGACGGCCGGCAGCAGCGGCTCGACTACCTGGTCGAGTTCACGATGTAGACTCCCGCGGGAGGAGCGAAGACCCATGCAGAACGTGAAGGTGACCCTCGTCGACGTGAACCCCAAGATGGTGGCCGCGTGGCGCGAGGTGTTCGAAAACAACCCCGAGGTGACGGTGCTCCAGGGCTCGATGCTCGACCAGAAGGTGAGCGCCTGGGTCTCGCCCACCAACGCGAAGGGCGAGATGGCCGGCGGCCTCGACGGCGTCATCAAGAAGCACTTCGGCCCGAAGATCCAGACGCGCGTGCAGTCGGAGATCGCGCGGCTCTACAAGGGCTCGATGCGCGTCGGCCACGCCACGTGCGTCGAGACGGGCGCGTCGGTGCCGCGCTTCCTCATCTCGACGCCCTCGATGGGCGCGTCGAGCGAGGACATCTCCGACACCCTCAACGTCGCCCTCACCTGCGCCGCTGCCTTCCAGATGGTCGAGATGCAGAACCGCGCGGAGCCCGGCAGCATCACCTCCGTCGCGCTCCCCGGCGTCGGCACCGGCACCGGCCGCACGCCCGTGGAGATCTGCGCCGACCTGATGTGGACGGCCTACAACCTCCTGACCAACCAGGACTTCGCGGGCTTCGCCGAGATGCGCGCGGCCCTCGAAGAGGAGCTCGGCTCCCTCGGCAACAACCTCGCCCCCGGCGGCACCACCGCGGCCAAGCCCGCCCCGACGGCCGTCGCCCACGCCCTCGGCGGCGCCCCCGCGGTGAAGGGGCCGGTCATCCCCCCGAAGGGCCCGGTGATCCCCCCGAAGGGCCCCGCCAAGCCCGCCCAGAAGCCCCTCGACGACTTCGACGACAGCGAGTAGCCCCCGCGGCGCGCGGCCGTGGTAACGGTCGCCGCCATGCGACACGCCCCCTGGGTCCTGGCCGTGAGCCTCGCCGCCGCGTGCGGCTCCCCCGTCCCCCCGCGCCAGGCCGACGGCGCCGACTGCAACTACGCCGAGGCCGCCACCGCGTGCGGCGAGCGGTCGTACTGCGACCCCGGCGAGCCCGTGGCGGGCCAGGGCTTCGCGCGACGCCACACGTGGGGGATTTTCGGGGACAAGATGCACGTCGTCGGGACGTGCCGGGCCAAGAGCCCCACGGGCGCGCCCTGCCGGACGGCCGCGGCGTGCGTGAGCGGGCGCTGCGCGAGCCCCGCGGGTGGGCCTGGGGCGTGTGAGTAACCCCTTGCGCTGACGGCGGCGCTGCCCCCAATTCGACGGACGCGAAGGACGCGCTCGGATGAAGATCACCCTCGACGGCCTCGACGGCCGCAACTTCACGCTCCGCCTGCCGCGCGACGCCGGCGGCGAGCACGTCGTCTCGCTCCACGACACGCGCGCCCTCCGCGGGCTCTACCAGCACGACGCGGTTCGCTTCTCCCTCGACCCGGTGGAGGCCGACGCGCTCACCGGCGAGGTCGCGTGGGTGCTCGCGGAGGGGACGCTCCACCTCGGCGGCCCGGCCGTGCTCGGCGCCACGCGCCTCGACCTCGACATCCGCCGCGACGACGCGACCCCCGGCGTCACCGGCGAGGCCCGCTGCGCCGCGCTCGACGCGCCCGTCACCCGCCTCCACCGCGCGGGCCTGGAGCTCTACGGCGCGCTCTCCTTCGCCGCGCTCGCGGCGCGCTACGACGAAACCGCGGGGGCGTGGTCGCTCGCGATGGAGTCGCTCGGCGCGAAGGGAGCCTCGCTCGCGCAAGGGGCGCTCCAGGCGCGGCTCGACCGGCTCGACGCGCGCGCCTTCGCGGCGACCTTCGGCGACGCGACCTCGGTGGCCGCGGGCTCGCTCACGATGGAGGGCCTCGCGCTGACGGGCGACGGGGTCGCCGTGCTCGCGGCGGGCGCGACGCTCACGGGCGTCCGGCTCGCGCGGGCCGGCGACGCGATGACGGTGGAGGCCGCGAGCGCGACGCTGACGGGCGTGGAGATCACGCGGGGGCAGGTGGCGGTGCGCGCGCCGTCGCTGCGGCTCGATGGGCTTCGCTACGGGCCCGACGGGCTCGCGGTGGGCGGCGCGACCGCGGAGTCGATCGCGGTGACGGTGCACGGGCTCGGCGCGAACGGGGACGCGACGGCCGCATCGAACAACGCGCCCGAGGCGCCCGCGGGCGGGCGGCGGACGCTCGGCGTCGACCTGCCGCTGCTCGACGGCGTGGCGGGGCGCGTGGAGGCCGACGTGGTGGTCGACGTGAAGCTCCCGGTGATCGAGCGGCGCGAAGGCACGCACCGCCTCCGGCTCGAGCTGCGCGACGGCACGATCGATTTCAAGCAGCTCGAGCGGGGGCTCTCGGCGCTTGAGGACGCGGTGATCGACTTCGAGGTCGACGACGCGGGGCTCTACCTGGAGGTCGACGCCGTGGTGGTGAAGCGCGAGCTCGTGCGCTGGCCCCTCGACGCCGAGGGCGTTCGCCTCGCGCGGCAGAACCGCGTGCGACTCCGCACCTTCGCGCGCCCGACGGTGGCCGCCGCCGCGCCCGCGCCGCGCGCCGAGAGCGAGGGGCCGCCGTCGGTCGCGCTCCGCCGCGTCGAGGTGCGGAGGCTGCTCGCCGACCTCGCGGTGAAGGGCGCGTCGACGCTGTCTGTCGCGGGCGGGACGCTTCGGCTGGGCGGTGGCGAGGGCGACGCGCTCCGCGCGCTGCACGTCTCCGGCGAGCTGGTGCACGACGCGACCGCGCCGTCGCCCGAGACGGCCGTGGCGGTGACGCTGGAGGGCCTCGACGTCGGGGTGGAGGGGATGGCGCTGGGCGGTCGTCGGTTCGATGTGGCGCGCGTGCAGGTGGGCGAAGTGGCGGAGGGGCGGGTGACGTTCCGCGGGTTCGCGCCGACGTCCGTGGCGTTCGACCTGCGCGCGGTGGCGCTGACGGGGCTGAAGCTCGGCGCGCCGCCCGCGTAGCCCGCGCGCGACGCGTCACCCCACGCAGCGGCCGTTCTCGCAGCGCAGCCCCGCCGCGCACACCCGCGGCGGCGACACGGTTCCGCACGCCTCGCCCGCGCGCGCCTCGATTGCGCACTGGCCCGCGCGCCACGGCGTGATCGCCACCGCCCGGCACACGCTGCCCGCGTCGCACGGGGGGCCGCTCTCCCTGCACGCCGCGCCCGGCGCGCCGTCGCGCACGCACTCCCCGGCGAACACCGTCGCGTCGGGGTAGAGGCACGAGCTCCCCACCGCGCACGCCAACGCGCCGAAGCACAGCGCGCCGTCGGCGACCACCGGACGGCAGAGCCCCTGCACGCAGCGACGTCCCGCGGCGCACCCGCCGTTCGGGTCGCACGGCGGGGAGAGCGTCCCATCGTCCTGGCAGACGGCCTCGCCCGTACCCGCGGGGAGCCGACACGCAGTGCCCGGCGCGCACGCATCGTCCACCACGAACCTGCAACGGGCGCCCGCGGGGAGCGGGACGATGCAGCGCTCGCCGCCACGCGTGGCGACGCATGCGAGCCCGTCGTCGCACGCCTCGCCGACGTCGCGGCAGGGGCCGCCACCCGTCCCGCGCGGCTGGCACCGCTCGGCGACGCACGCACCGTCGCAGACGCGGGTGGGATCGGCGGGGTCGCAGACGGCGCCGGGGCCGAGGGGCCGCACGCAGTGAGCGTCGACGGGAGAGCACACCAGGCCCGCGTCGCAGGACGGCGGGAGCTCCCTGCACGCGGCGCCCTCCGCGCCAGGCGCGACGCAGCGGCCCTGGGTGGGCGACACACCGGCGATTCGACCGCAGGTGAGCCCCGCGGCGCAGCGCTGCTCCGCCACCGCGCACGGGGCCCCCGCGGGGAGCGGGTCGACGCAGCGGAACGTGGTGAGGTCGCACGCGAGGTTCGCGCCGCAGCGCGCGACGGCGGAGGCGGCGCAGCGCCCGCCGCGCGTTCCGATGGTGGCGTCGGCCACGCAGGTGGGCGTGTCGCGTGCGAAGCCACACGCGAGCCCTGCGTCGCACACCGGAACGCTTGCCCGGCACCGACCGCCCGCGGATCCTTCGCGCAGGCAGCGGTTCCCGTCGGCGGTGGGCGTGCAGCGATCGCCCTCGGGGCACACCCCCTCGACGACGGCGTTGAGCCCGCACGGCGCGCCCGACGCGACCGCGCGGTAGCAGCGCTCGCCCGTGTCGCCCGGCGCGCGCACGCAGCGGAGGGACGCGTCGCACCGCGGCTCCGTCGCGCGGCACGGCCCACGGAGCGCGCCGATCACCCGGCACACGGCGCCCGCCCCCGCGGGCACGCACGCGCCGCCGTCGCACGCGTCGCCGTACACGCAGGGCGCGTCGGCGCGGATGACGCGGGAACACACGCCGCGCGGCCCCAAGGTGGTTCCACCGACGCAGGCGAGGCCTTCGTCGCAGGGCGCCGCGCCGACGCGACAGGCTCCTTCGAGCACGCCCGCGGGGATGCACGTGCCACGGACGCATCGCCCGCCCTGCGCGCAGACGTCGCGGCCCTCCTCCACGTCGCACGCGGCGCCGATCGCGCGCTCGACGACGACGCTCACCACGCGGACCACTACGTCCTGCGGGAGCGCCCCGACCGAGACGGTCACGCGTTCGCCCGCCGCGACGGGCTCCGGCGTGCGGACGACGGCGGCGCCGACGGCCGGTGCGCCGACGCACGCGAGCCGCTCCCTCGATGAGCCGCAGCCGCGCGCCACCACGATGCGCTCGACCGGGGCGCCGCCGCCGGGGGACTCCACCGTCACGCGGAGCCACGCGCGCCGCGCCGCCGTGAAGCGGAGCGAGAACGCGTGCGTGGCGCCGTCGCGCGCGCCGCAGCCGTCGTCGTCGAGGGAGGGCCGCCCGGGGCGCATCTCGCCCGCGCGCACCACGTAGCGAACGTCGAGGTCGTCGGTCACGGCGCGCGCGTCGCCGTCGATCGCGGGTTCGCCCGCGCAGCCCGCGTCGGGCGCGGTGGGGACGTCGGGCGCAGCGGACCCGTCGGGCGAGCCGGTGTCGGGTGCGGGCGATCCGTCGGGCACGTGAGCGGATGCGCCGCCCACGGTCGACGCGCACGCGAGCAGAAGGGGGGCGAGGAGCGACGAGCGGTTCACGAGGAGCGCGACGCTACAGGCAGAGGCGGGAAGGGCGGGAGACGGCCGCGCGCCCGACGGCCCCAACGAGCCACTGGCCGGTCGCGCCGCGGGGGCGAACCGACGCGCCCGTGACGGCGGCGCCCGTGCGACCATCGCGCCCGATGCGACCGCACCGCGCCAGCTTCACCGCCCGCTTCGTCGCCGCCAGCCGCGGGCTCTCGCCGCTGCTCCCGCGCGCGCTCCGCCTCGTCGACGACCCCTATGGCGCCGCCCTCGCCGCGCCCGCGCTCGGGGTCTTTGTCGCGGCCGCCGCGGAGGCCCCCGCGGTCGCGCGCGCGCTGGCGTGGGCGCCGCTGCTGCCGATGCTCCCGTGGGCGGTTTACATGCAGGTGCGGACGCGCTTCTTCGACGACGCCCTCGCCGACTTCGTGCGCGGCGGCGGGCGGCAGGTGGTGATCCTCGGCGCGGGCTTCGACGCGCGGGCCTCGCGCCTCGGCGCGCTCGGCGACGCGCGCGTGTTCGAAGTCGACCACCCCGCGACGCAGGCGGAGAAGCGCGCCGCCCTCGACCCGCCGCGCGTCACCTGGCTCGCGTGGGACTTCGAACGCGACCCGATGCCCGAGCTCCCCGCGCGCCTCGCGGCCGCCGGGCACGACCCGTCGCGCCCCACCTTCACGCTCTGGGAGGGCGTCACGATGTACCTCTCGCGCGAGGCCCTCGACGCCACGCTCGACGCGGTGCGGGCGTACAGCGCCGCGGGCTCGCTGCTCGCGTTCAACTACGCCGACCGGGCCCTCGTCGAGCGGCCGGGGCTCGCGGCGGCCGCGGTGCTCCGCGTCGTCCGCGCGGTGGGGGAGCCCTTCCGCACGGGCTTCGACCCGCCCGAAGCGGCCGCGTGGGTGGCCGCGCACGGCTTCGTGATGCGCGACGACCGCAGCTTCCCCGAGCTCGCGCGCGCGCTGCTCCCGGCGCCGTGGTGGCGCCTCGTCCGCCTCGGGCGACGCGTCGCGACGGCCGAACGAAGCGCCGTCGTGCGGGCCCCCTCCGCGCCCTGACCCGACGCCCTTCAGGGGCCTTCGAGCGTGATCGTCTCGACCCCGTGGCCCGGCCGCGCCGTCCCCGTCACCGCGCCGGGCGTTGCGAGCTGGTGAACCTCCGCCGCCGGCCACGCCGAGAGCCCCGGGTGCGGCGCGAGCCCGGCCGCGAAGCGCTTGTCGCCCACAGCCAGCGCGAGCTCGCACGCCGCGGCCGTTCCCACCGGGCCGTCGAAGAAGTGCGTCACCACCACGCCCTTGCCGGCGAGCCTCGCCCGGTGCGCGATCGCGGCGCCGCCGAGGAGCCCGTGGACGGCGGGCTTCACCACCGCCGCGACGCAGCCGCTCCCGCGCCAGAGCGCCGCCGCGGTGTCGCCCACGTCGGAGAGCGACTCGTCGATGGCCCACGGCACCGCGCAGCGCCCGAGGCCGCGGAGCTCGCCGACGGGGGCGGGCTGCTCGACCAGCTCGACGCCGAGCCCGCGGAGCCGCGCGAGCATTCGCGGCGCGTCGGCGGCGGGCCACGCACCGTTCACGTCGAGCCGGAGCTTCACGCCGCGCGGGAGCCCGCGGCGCAGCGCGCGGAGGACGTCGAGCTCGCGGTCGTACGCGTCGGGGGCGCCGGTGAGCTTCACCTTCACCGTCGCGAAGCCCGCGCGTGCGGCGGCGAGGGCGGCGGCCTCCACCCCCGCGTCGAGGGCCGCGCCCACGTAGGCGCTCCCGGGCACCGAGGCGGCGGGGGCGCGCGAGAGCAGCGTTCGCAGGGGAACCGCCCGGCGGCGCGCGACGAGGTCGAGGACGGCGGTCTCCAGCGCGAAGCGGGCGCTGCCCGGGAGCGCGCGGACGCGGTCGGCGAGGAGGTGGCGCATTGGGGCGGCGAGCGTCCGGCCGAGGAAGAGCTCGCGCACCGACGCGAGGGCCGCGGCGGCCTCGTCGAGGGTCTCGACGGAGTGGCCCGGGAGAGGCGCGGCCTCGCCCTGCCCCACGTGGCCCGCGTCGTCGATCAGCGTGAGGAGGGCGGCCCCGCGTACGTCGGCCCGCGCGCGCGCCGCGCCCACCGGGGCGGCCGTCACCCCTCGGTGGAGGCGGACTTCGAAGCGGGCGACGCGCGGCATCGGGCGAGGGCGGAGGGTACGCCGCCGGCGCGGCCGCGGGGAACCGCTGTTCCTTTGCGGGAGAATCCCGGCCTATACTCGCGCGCAGTGACGGGAATGGAGACTTCTTTCATGCAGCAGCCCAAGCGCCGCGTCGCGGCCCTGTCGTGCCTCATCCTGGCGGCGCTCGTCGGCGCGTGCGGGGAGGAGAAGCCGCCGGTGTTCGCCGAGGCGGGCACGATGGACGCGCCGGAGGACGTGGCGGACGTCTCGCGCCCCCCCGACGTCGAGGTGCGCGACGCGCAGGGCCGGGTCTGCACCCGGAGCTCGCAGTGCGACGACGGGATCCCGTGCACGATGGACTTCTGCTCGGCCGAGGGCCGCTGCGTGAGCACGCCCGACACGATGGCCTGCGACGACGGGGTGTACTGCAACGGTTTGGAGACGTGCGACGTGCGCCGCGGCTGCGTGCGCGGCACCCCCGTGGCCTGCAACGACAACTACACCTGCACCATCGACCGCTGCGACGAGGAGACCAAGCGCTGCGTCCACGGCCCGCGCGACTTCGACCGCGACGGCGACCCCGACATCCGCTGCCGCGCGGCCGAGTGCGGCGACGCGGGCGTGACCGACGCGGGGCCCGACGGCGGCGGCGGCTGCTGGATCGGCGGCGACTGCGACGACTCCAACCCCCTCGTCAACTCGCGCCTTCCCGAGCTCTGCGGGGACATGGTCGACAACAACTGCAACGGCCAGGTGGACAACGCGGAGACCGGCGGCTGCATGCGGCCGCCCTACGACACCTGCGACGACCCGCGCGACGTGTCGGCCGGCGGGCGCTTCACCTTCCAGACCACCGGGACGGCGGGCAACTACATGTTCCGCTGCGCGGGGGGCACGCTGATGCGCGACGTGGTGGCGCGGCTGCGGCTCACCGAAGCGCGCGACGTCACGCTGACGGCGTCGAGCCAGGGCGGCGCCATCTACCTCCAGCTCATGTCGAACATGTGCGGCACGTCGACCAACACCGCCGACTACCGCGCCTGCACGCTGGGCTTCCCGACGGTGGTGCGCAAGCGCGCGCTGCCCGCCGGCGACTACTACATCCTGCTCGGGACGAGCTCGTCGACGGCGGTGTCGGCGGAGTTCGAACTCAACGTCGAGCTGTCGGCCGCCACCCCGCCGCCGGCCAACGACACCTGCGCGACGCCGACGGTCATCCCGCCGACGGGCGGCTCCTTCCGCGGCGACCTCGTCGACCTCACCGCCGACGTCAACGTTCAGTGCTCGGGGCGCCAGTCCGACGTGGTGTACTCCCTCACGCTGACCGAGCCGCGCAACGTCGTGGCCCGCGTCACCACCACGCCGTCGAGCACGGTGGGCCTCGCCCTCGTCGACCGCTGCACCGCGTCGCCGATGACGCTCCGCTGCGACTACGCGGCCCCCGCCCAATGGACGGCGCGGCAGCTCGCGGCGGGGACGTACTTCATCGTCGTGTCGGGCTCGACGCTCAACCCCTACACCCTCGACGTGATGGTGACGCCGCCGTCGCCGCCGCCGCGGGGCGACGCCTGCGGCGACCCGCTGACGGTGACGCCGGGCACGCCCGTGATGGGCACGCTCTCGACGATGGAGGCCGACTACCAGCTCTCGTGCTCGGGCACGGGCAACCGCGACGTCGTCTACCGCTTCACCCTCGCCGAGCGGCGCGACGTCAACGTGGTCGTGACGGGCAGCGCGTCGGAGTACTTCTACCTCGCGCTCCAGACGATGTGCGGCGTGCGCACGACCGACCGCGTGTGCCGCTTCGGGCAGCCCGGCCGGCTGTCGGTGCGCGGGCTCGACCCGGGCACCTACTACCTGGTGATCAAGGGGACGCGCGGCGGGGACTACACCCTCGCGCTCGACGCGACGCCGCCGGTGACGCCGATGGAGGTGACGGGCAACGACACCTGCGAGGCGGCCGCGGCGATCCCGTCGGGCGGCGGGGTGTTCACCGGGACGACGGCGACGGCGCGGCGGGACTACAGCGCGCCGTGCTCGCCGACGTCGGCCTCGGAGGACGTGGTGTTCCGCTACCGGGTCGACCGGATGCAGCGGGTGAGCTTCTCGCTCGACGGGTCGTCGTTCGACACGCTGATGTGGCTCACCAGCGGGTCGATGTGCCCGGGCACCAACGTGCCGGGCGCCTGCAACGACGACGCGATCGGCGTCGCCTCCGCGTTCGACGTCACCCTCACCCCCGGCGACTACTTCCTCTTCGTCGGCGGCTTCGGCTCGGGCTCGCGCGGAAACTACACCCTCACCGTCACGGCCTCGAGCCTATAGGCGCGCCCGCGTCGCCCGGCGCGAAATCCAGCGAGAACTCGAACACCACCGCGGCCTCCCGGGGCCGCGGCAGGGGCACCGTGCGCAGGTGCCCGACGACGCAGTGGCCCACGTCGCGCAGGCCCGCGGCGGCGCGCGCGACCTCGCCCTCGGTGACCCGCCCGTCGACCGAGATGGTGACCCGCACCGTCATCGCGCCGCGCAGCCCGGGCGCGCCCCGCGCCGCGAGCTCGTAGCACCGCTGGAACTCCCCCCGCTGCGCCGCCACCGCCCGCTCCACCGCCGCGACGTCGACCTCGCCCGCGCGGTCGGGCGCGTCGGCCACGCTGGCGTCCGCGGCGAGCATCGCGCGCACCTCGGGCGAGACGTCGTCGGCCACCGTCCAGCGCGCGTCGTGGCGGGCGGCGCCGAAGGGGCGCACCCGCGCGGCCTCGAGCTGGAGCGCGACGCAGCGGCGCACGGCGTCGGGCGTCGCCGCGTCGGAGGCCCCCACGCGCTCGACGCGGTAGCGCCCCGTCGGGCCGTCGAAGAAGCCCTCCACGGTGACGCGGTCGTTGGCGCGGAGGCAGCGCGCGGCGAGCGGCGTCGCGCGCTCGAAGGCCGCGTGGACCGTTCGCGCGGAGGGGCGGTCGCGTCGCGTCGCGGGGACGCTCGCGCTGCAGCCGATCAGGAAGGAGAGAGGGAGGGGGAGGAGCGCCGCGCGGGGGGGAGGTGCGCGGCGCATCGGGGAGACGAAGCAGGCGCCGTGGGTGACGCCCGCCGCCGACTAGTAGCGGCCGCCGCCGCCGCCACGGCCGCCGCGGCCACCGCCGCCGCCGCCGCCACCGCCGCCGCCACGACCGCCCTCGCGCTCGCGGGCCTCGTTGACCGTGAGCGTGCGGCCGTCGATCGACTTGCCGTGGAGCGCGTTGATCACGTCGCCGGCCTGCTGGGCGTTGGCGACCTCGACGAAGGCGAAGCCGCGCGGGCGGCCCGTCTCACGGTCGGTGACCATGTGCACGCTGACGACCTGGCCGCCGTTGGTCTCGACGAGGTTGCGGAGCTGGTCTTCGGAGGTGTTGAAGTTGAGGTTGCCGACGTAGAGCCTGGTTCCCATGTGAATCCTTCTCGCCGGCGCCGGTGGCGCCGTTTGTGAACGGGGCGGCGGGTGCCGTCCCTCGGTTGTTGCCGCGCGGGGAGCGCCGCGGGGCACCTCGTGTTGAGCAGATTGTCCGCGAGCAACCGCGAGAGCGATGCAGGGAGGAAAACAGACCCGAACGCGAAGAGCGCCGCGAGAATACCCAAGCAAACGAGGATGTCAACGTGTCGGGCCGCAATTCCTGCCGCGCCGGGAAGCGAATTCGTGAGGCGGGTGCGGGGACGGAGGTCAGAGCCCGAGCCAGGGGACCGGGTCGATCGTCTCGTTTCCCCGGCGGACTTCGAAGACCACGCCCGGCCCGCGGCCGTCGTCGCCCGCCACGCCGAGGGCCGCGCCCTGCGGGAGCTCCTGGCCGACCGTGACGAGCACGCGCCCGAGGCCCGCGCTCACCGAGTAGTAGTGATCGCCGTGGTCGACGATCACGATCTCGCCGTAGGCCCCGTAGCGGTCGGCGAAGGCGACGCGGCCCGGGTACACCGCGCGGACGGGGGTGCCCGCGGGGCAGCGGATCTCGACGCCGGGCCCGTCGGCCCCCTCGCGCCACGCGCGGCGGACCTCGGCGCGGCCGGGCACCGGGAAGAGCAGCCGCCCCGCGCTCGCGCCGAAGCCGTCGGTGACGAGGGCCGCGCTCGGGGCGCCGCCGTACACCGTCACCGCGGGGCCGGCGGTGGGGGCGGCGGCGGCCGCGGCGTTGGCCGCCCACGCGCGCTGCTGCACCTCGAGCTGGGACTTCTGCGCGCGCGCCTCGTCGAGCGAGCGGGCGAGGCGGGCGCGGTCGGCGTCGAGCGCGGCGGCGCGGCGGCCCGACTGGTCGAGCTCGCGGAGCGTGCGGCGGAAGATGCGCCGGACGCGCTCGGCGCGGGCCGCGTGGTCGAGGAGCATCTCGGGCCCGCCCTGCGCGGCGAGGGCCGTCCCCTGCGTGAGGTGGTAGAGCGCGCGGGCCTGCTGGCGGGCGCGGGCGCGGAGCTCGTCGCGGTGCGGCCCGAGGGTCGACGCCTCGGACTCGAGCTGCTGCGACTGGGCGGTGAGCTGCGCGACCTCCGCGGTGAGCGCGGCGAGGTCGCGCGCGCCGGCGGACTGCGCGATCTGCGCGAGCGGGACGGCGGGGGCGAGCGCGAGGCCGGCGAGGAGCAGGGCGGCGAGCGGGCGTTGCTTCATGGGTGGTTCTCTCAGGCGGCGAGGCCGCGGCGGAGGGCGGCGGCCGAGCCCATCGCGCCGAGCGCGCAGCCGCCGACGAGGAAGGCGCCGAGCACCGACCACGAGAGGAAGACGGGGTGCAGCCCGATCGCAGCGCCGAGCGACGCCTCGAAGTGGGCGCGCGTCAGGAAGAAGATGAGCGCGAGCGTCGCGACCGCGAGGAGCGCGCCGCCGCCGCCGAGGATCGCGCCCTCGAGCAGGAAGGGCCCGCGCACGTACGAGGGCGTGGCGCCGACGAGGCGGAGCACTTCGATTTCGCGGGTGCGCGCGGCGAGCGACATGCGGACGGTGTTGCTGACCACCGCGAGCACGCAGAGCAGCACGCCGAGGGACATCACCACGGCCGCGGCGCGGCCGCCGGCGAGCAGCGAGCGCAAGCGGTCGGTGAAGCCGCGGTAGGTCTCGACGTCGGCGACCATCGGGAGGCGGCGGACGCGGTCGGCGACGGAGGCGACGCGCGCGGCGGTGACGGCCGAGGGCACGAGCCGCAGCTCGACGCTCGCCGGGAAGAGCTCGACGGGCGCGGAGGAGACCGCGCGGTCGTCGCCCTGGCCGAGCGCGGCGCGGGCCTCGGCGGGCGAGACGTAGCGGGCCTCGGCCACCTCGGGGAGCCCGGCGAGCGCGCTGCGGAGGGCCTCGGCCTGCTCGGCGGTGGCGCCCTCGGCGAGGAAGACGGTGACCCGCACCGGGGCGCCCCAGCGGCGGGCCATGGCGCCGGCGTTCTCGAGGCCGAGGAGCGCCGCACCCATGCAGAAGAGGGCGAGCGCCACGGTGAGGGCGGAGAGGAGCTGCGTGCCGATCTGCTGGCGGACGCCGCGGAGAGCGCGAGAGAGCATCATCGGGGTCTTCGTCTCCTTCGGTCAGTGCATGCTGGCGGCGGCGTCGGTGCCCATGACGCCGCCGAGGTCCTGGAGGCCGTCGCGCGCCTCGATGCAGCGCCCGTCGTCGATGACGATGAGCCGGTGGGGCGAGGTCTCGAGCAGCGTCCGGTCGTGCGTGGCGAAGAGCACCGTGGTGCCCGCCTCGTGGATCTCTTCGAAGAGCCCGAGGATGTCGAGCGCGAGCACCGGGTCGAGGTTGCCCGTGGGCTCGTCGGCCAGCACGATCGCGGGCTCGTTGACGATCGCGCGGGCCACCGCCACGCGCTGCTGCTCGCCGCCCGAGAGCACGCTCACGAGATCCTCGCCGCGGCCGTCGAGCCCGACGCGCTCGAGGGCCAGCGCCACGCGCGAGCGGATCACCCGCGACGGCAGCCCCATCACCTCGAGCGCGACGGCGACGTTCTGGAAGACCGACCAGTACGGCACGAGGCGGAAGTCCTGGTACACCACGCCGATGTTGCGGCGGAGGTGGGGGACGCTCTCGTCCGTCAGCCGCGCGATGTCCCGGCCGCAGAAGAGGATCCTGCCCTCGTCGACGGTCTCGGCCCGGTAGATGAGCTTGAGCAGCGTGCTCTTGCCCGCGCCCGACGGCCCCGTCACGAAGACGAACTCGCCGCGCTCGACGGTGAGGTCGACGTTGCGGAGCACCGGGGCGTCCGCGCGGTAGACCTTCATCACCCCCTCGAGCACCAGGATGGGCTTGTGGGCCGCGGCGCGGTCGAAGTGACCCTCCGGGCGGAAGTGCGGCTTGAACGACGTCGACACGCGAGAGCGACCCATGGCCCTGGCGTGTACACGGTGCGCTCCCGCGGGCGCAAAATTCTGGCAACGCCTCCGCTGGCGGGCGTTCAGCGGCGGCGGTCGGCCTCCTCGCGGGTGATCACCCGGTCGCCGTCGGCGTCGAGCGCGCGGATCATCCCCTCCACCAGGATCGCCGGCGCGGCGGAGTCGTGGCGCGCCACGGCGGCCCGGAGTTCGTCGGGGGAGACGCGCCCGTCCCCGTCGGCGTCGATCGCTTCGAAGGGCCCGATCCGCCGCCAGAGCCCGAGCGCGAAGGTCTCGACCAGCACGCACTTGAGCTCGCGGCCCGCGTCGGCGGCAGGGATGCGCTCGGGGTGCTCGCGCGCGAAGGCCCGCAGCGCCTCGATTCCGTCGAGCCCCGCGAGGAGGAGCCGCACCGTCGCCACCCGGTACTCGCGCCCCTCGTCGAGCGCGACGCCGCCGACAGCGGTCACCACCCCGTCGGCGCTCACCGTCACCCCGTCGTCGACCTGGAGGAAGGCCGCCCACGGCTCGGGCGCTCGCGCGCGCGACTCGGCCACCGCCGCGCGGAGCACGCGGCCGGGCATGGTGACCACCACCACCTCGTTGGCGAAGGGGAGCTCGGCCTCGAGGTCCCCGTAGGTGAAATCGCCGACGTGCGCGCGGTTGGCGCGGATGCCGCCGCCGTTGAGGATCGCGGCCTCGGCGCCGAGCGCGTCGCGCAGCCGCGAGCACACCATCGCGCCGAAGGACGTCTGCCGCGCGCGTGAGCCCTCGGAGGAGAGCGACTCGCCGGGCCCGAGCCGCAGGAGCGTGGCCGCGCGGAGCGCCTGGACCTTCTCCTGGTGGTGCTCGACGCGGGCGCGCAGGCAGGCGTCGTCGGGCCACGCGCGCACGTCCTCGAGGCGAACCTCCACCCGCGGCAGGTCGGGCGCGCCCGCGGGCGGCGGCTCGTCGGGCCACGCGAGGTCGACCACCACGGCGTGCGTCGCGTCCATCCCGGCCTTCACGATGTGCGACCCGCCCACCACCTCCAGGTGCGGCTCGTGCTCGTGGCCCCCGGCGATCAGCGGGAAGCGAACCTCGCCCTGCGCGGCGAGCGCGCGGTCGTCGGCGATCGACTGGTGCGTGAGGGCGATGACGCAGCCAGCGCCGTCGGCGAGGCATTTTTTCGCCTCGGCCACCGCGCTCTCGTTGGCCGGCGCGATCGCGAGGCCGCCGAAGGGGAGCGGGCGGTAGAGCGCGGGGTCGGCCGACACCACGCCGACGAGGCCGACGGTGACGGGCCGCGCGCCCGGGGCCGCGAGCGTGAGGCACTGGCGCGACGGGAGCTCGACCGGGAAGCCCCGGAGGTTGCTGTCGAGCCACACCCCGCGGAACTCCCTCGCCCGCGCCTGGAGCGCCGCGAAGGGGACGTCGTCCTCGTGGTTGCCGAAGGTGACGTGGGTCACCGGGACGGCGTCGAGGCAGTCGACCATGCCCACGCCCTGGTCGAGGCTGGAGAGCAGGCTCGGCGCGAGGAAATCCCCCGCGAGCGTCACGAGCAGCAGGTCGGCGGGCGCGACCTCCGCCGCGTGCCGGACGAGCGAGCGGAGCCGCGGGAGGTGGTCGAGGAGGTAGACGTCGTTGACGCAGACGAGGCGGAGCGTGGGGCCGCGCATGGGGAGCCCGAGGAGAGCGAAGGCCGCGGGGCAGCGTCAAGCGGCGGCCGCGGCAACGTACGAGAGGAGCGCGCAACGGGCCGGGAAATGGGCCTCACCCTTCCTCTTGCGTTTCGGGGGAGGGTCGTGCATGTTCCCGCGCCCCGTCGGCCCGGTGAGGCCAGGGATATCCATCCAGGAGAGCTTTCGGCGTGACGACCACCGTAAATACCGCCCCCGCCCCCGTCGCCCCGGGCGACGCGATCGTCTGCAAGCCCCTCGAGGTCACCGTCGGTGACAAGGGGATCGAGCGCGCGATCAAGAACCTCAAGCGCAAGATGGCCGCCGAGGGCGTGCTCCGCGAGCTCAAGCGCCGCCGGCACTACATGAAGCCCTCGGTCAAGCGCCGCAAGAAGGCCAGCGAGGCCGCGCGCCGCCGCCGCAAGCGCACCCGCATCGAGGGCGGCACGCCCTGAGCTGAACGTCCGCCCAGCCCCTCGGGCGCCGCCACGCAACATTCCGCGCGGCGCCCACGATGACCTCCGCACCCCAACACACCGCCGGAGGTCTCCCCCATGTTCCTGCTCACCGTCCTGGATGGGACGTCGCGCGTGCGCACGCACCGCGTCGACGGCCCGGTCTGCATCGAGCTCCCCGCCGCCCCTTCGCCCCACACCGCCTCCCGCTGGATCGCCACGCCCGAGCCCGACGGCGCGGCGGTGACCCTCCGCGCGCCCGACCTCACGCCCCTCGCCACGCTCCGCCCCGGCGAGCGCGGGAGCCTCGACGACGTGCTCGTCCACCTCGTCCGCGCGCCCGCGCTCGACACCGACGCGATCGTCCCCGCGCGCCGCGGCCGGCCCCTCGCGCTCGTGATCGAGGGCCGCCGCCCCGTCCCCCTCGGCGACCGCCCGCTCACCCTCGGGTCGAGCCTCGCGTGCGACGTGGTGCTCGACGACCCCTCGGTGAGCCCGCGCCACTGCGAGGTCACCGCGCGCCACGGCCGCCACGCCGTCTGGGACCTCCACAGCGCCAACGGCCTCTGGATCGCCAACGCCCGCGTCCCCTGCGCCGAGCTCGACGCGGGCTCGGCCTTCACCGTCGGCCGCACGCGCGTCGAGGTGGCCGCGCTCGACGCCCCGCGGGTGGCCCGCTCCATCGTGGGCTCGTCGTCGGCCATCGCCCGCGTCCGCCGCGAGATCGAGCGCGTCGCGCCGGCCCCCTACGCGGTGCTCATCGAGGGCGAGAGCGGCGCGGGCAAGGAGCTCGTCGCGCGCGAGATCCACGCCGCGTCGACGCGCGCGGAAGGCCCGCTGGTGACCGTCAACTGCGGCGCGATCGCGCCCGAGCTGATCGAGAGCGAGCTCTTCGGCCACGAGAAGGGCGCCTTCACCGGCGCGGGCGGGCGCCGCCGCGGGCTCTTCGAAGAGGCCCATGGGGGCACGCTCTTCCTCGACGAGATCGGCGAGCTGCCGCTCGCGCTCCAGCCCAAGCTCCTGCGCGTGCTCGAGACCCGCGAGCTCCGCCGCGTCGGCGGCGACGGCGCGGTGAAGGTCGACGTCCGCGTGGTGAGCGCGACGCTGCGCGACCTCGACGCCCGCGTGGCGGATGGCTCCTTCCGCCACGACCTCTTCTTCCGCCTCCAGGACTTCCGGGTGCGCGTGCCGCCGCTGCGCGAGCGCCCCGAGGACGTCCCCGACCTCGCCGAGGCCCTGCTCGACCGGATCGCCCGCGACACCGGCCGCCACCGCCGCCTCGAAGATCGCGCCCTCGCCCGGCTGATGGGCTGGCACTGGCCCGGCAACGTCCGCGAGCTCTTCGCCGTGCTCAAGCGGGCGGTGTTCGCGTCGCCCGGTCCCTTCCTCGCCGCCGAGCATTTGCAGCTCCCTGGCGCCGGGCGCCCGACGCCGTCGTCCGTCCGCGAGTGCGCGCCGCCCGCGTGGCCCGAGGCCGTCCGCTACGGCGACCTCGCGGGCCTCGTCGACTGGTGCAACGGCAACCTCACGCGCGTCTCGCGGATCACCGGCCTCGCGCGCTCGACCATCCGCGCCCGCCTCGCCCGCGCCCGCCGCGAGTCGTCGCCCGGCGGGCTGCGCGCGAGCGCGTAGGGCCCGCGCGACGCTTCCGGTATGATCCGCGCGATGCCCCGCCCCGTCGCGCCTTCGACGCTCGCGTTCGCGCTCGTGACGGCGGCGCTCGCGCTCGGGTGCAACCCCACCTTCGCGCCGCCCGTCCGCCTCGCGCACGGGGGCGGCGCGGGCCGCGTCGCGCCCACCCACGGCGCCGTCTTCGCGAGCGGCGGCCTCGGCGGCTTCGGCACGCTCGGCGTGATGATCCCGCTGCCCGACAACTTCCACCTGGAGGCCACGGG
Source organism: Polyangiales bacterium (assembly GCA_046351555.1). Lineage (GTDB taxonomy): Bacteria > Myxococcota_A > Polyangia > Polyangiales > CAISKJ01. The sequence goes on along the minus strand of JAXLYI010000038.1, from coordinate 7,450 downwards.
CAACGCCTGGCAGTACGGCGCCACCGGCACCCTCGGCGCCCGCTACACGCACCGCGCGGGGCGCCTCGCGATGGACGGCGAGCTCGGCGCGGGCGGCGGCGTCGGCGGCTCGCTCTGCGGCGACGACGAGGCCGCTGGCGTGCCCTGCGACGGCGTCTCGGCGTCGCGACCGGGCGGCACGCTCCGCGCGGACGGGCTCGACGTCTGGAGCCGCTACGCCTTCGGCGGCTACGCGGGCGTGGGCCTCGGCGCGCGGGTGTGGCGCTCGATCGGGGTGTTCGGCCGGGCGCGCGTTCAGCTCTCCCAGGCGCGCAACATCCCCACCACCTTCTGGGCCTCCGCGCTCGGCGGCATCGAAGGAACGCTCGGCCCCTTCGACCTCTACGCCGGCGCCGGGTGGGCCGCGTACTTCCACGAATTCGGTCGCGACAACACCTTCCTGCTCGAGGCCGGCGTCGTCCTCCCCTTCCCCGTGCGCGCGCGCTAACGGGGCGGCAACCTTTGCGCACCAACGCCACAGGGCACCTGTGGCACCATCCGCGCCCCCGATGGCGCGCCTCGACCCCCACTCCTACGCCGACGACACGCAGCCCCGCACGAAGAGCCTCCACTGGAGGGCCCGCGTCGACTTCGCGATCCGCGCGCTCGACGCCGCCGTCACGCTGCGCTTCCACGCGCCCGGCGAGGGGCCGCTCGACCTCGACACGCGCGGGCTCGACGTCACCGCCGTCACCGACGCCGCGGGCGCCGCGCTCCCCTTCACGCTCGACGCGCCCGACCCGGTGCTCGGCGCGCGGCTCCGCGTCACGCTCCCGCCCGGCACGTCGGAGGTGACGGTCGCCTACCGCACGTCGCCCGAGGCGTCCGCGCTCCAGTGGCTCACGCCCGAGCAGACCGCGGGGCGCCGCGAGCCCTTCCTCTTCAGCCAGTGCCAGGCGATCCACGCGCGCTCGGTGATCCCGCTGCAGGACACGCCGCGCGTGCGGGTGACGTACGAGGCCGAGCTCACCGTGCCCGCGGCGCTGCGCGCGCTGATGGCCGCGGCCTTCGTCGCGCGCGACGAGGCGGGCGACGTCGCGGTCGAGCGCTGGGCGATGCCGCAGCCGATCCCGCCGTACCTGCTGGCCTTCGCGGTGGGCGAGCTCGCGTCGCGCGACGTGGGGCCCCGCAGCCGGGTGTGGGCCGAGCCCGCGGTGCTCGACAAGGCCGCGTGGGAGTTCGCCGAGATCGACTCGTCGCTCACCGCCGGCGAGGCCCTCTTCGGCCCGTACGACTGGGACCGCTTCGACATGCTCGTCATGCCCCCGTCCTTCCCCTACGGCGGCATGGAGAACCCGCGGCTCACCTTCCTCACGCCGACGCTGCTCGCCGGCGACCGCTCGCAGGTGGCCATCGTCTCGCACGAGCTCGCCCACTCGTGGACGGGCAACCTCATCACCAACGCCGACGCCGAGCACTTCTGGCTCAACGAGGGCTGGACGCGCTACGCCGAGCTCCGCATCGTCGAGGCGACGCTCGGCCCCGACGCGCGCGCGCTCCACGAGGCCCTCGGCCGCCGCGGGCTCGACCGCGCCGTCGAGCGCTTCACGCAGGAGGGCCGCCCCGAGCTCACGCGCCTGCGCACGCACCTCGCGGGCGTCGACCCCGACGATGCGTTCTCCGAGGTGCCTTACGACAAGGGCTGCCTCTTCCTCCTCGCGATCGAGCAGCGCGTCGGCCGCGCCCGCTTCGACCGCTTCATCCGGCGCTACATCGAGACGTTCCGCTTCGGGTCGATCACCACCGACGACTTCCTCGCCTTCGCCCGCATCGAGCTGCCGGGCGTGCTCGAAGCGATCAACGCCCCCGCGTGGGTCGACGGCGAGGGCGTCCCCCCCGACGCCCCCGCGGTGCGCTCGACGCTGCTCGAGGCCATCGAGTCGCTCGGCGAGCGCCTGCCCGACGACGCCGCGGCCGCGCGCTGGAGCCCCACCGAGTGGCAGCTCTACCTCGACGCGCTCCCCCGCCCCCTCGCCCGCGAGGCCGCGGCGAAGCTCGACGCGCGCTTCAAGCTCACCGCCCGCACCAACTACGAGGTGCTGGTCTCGTGGCTGACGGTGGCGATCCCCGCGCGCCACGACGACGCCCTCCCGCGCGCGGAGGCGCTGCTCGGCGAGGTGGGTCGGATGAAGTTCTTGAAGCCCGTGTACCGCGCGCTGATGGCGCGGCCCGACACGCAGGCCATCGCGCGCCGCGCCTTCGAACGGCACCAGGCCGCCTACCACCCGATCGCGCGGGCGGTGGTGCGGGCCGTGGTGAGCTGACGGGAGAAGGGCGGGCGGTCAGCCGGCGAGGCGCGCGGCCTCGTCGTCGGAGAGCTCGAAGTTCGTGAAGACGTTCTGCGCGTCGTCGTGGTCGTCGAGGTTCTCGAAGAGCTTCACGGCGGCCTCGGCGGCGGCCCCTTCGACGGGGACGGGGTTGGTCGGAACCATCGCGAGCTGCGAGCCCTTCACCTCGATCTTCGCGGCCTCGAGGGCCGTGCGCACCGCGTCGAGGCTGGTGGGCCCGGTCACCACGAGCCACTCCTCGCCCGCGTCGGAGATGTCGTCGGCGCCGGCGCCGAGGGCGACGTCGAAGAGCTGCTCCTCGGTCGCGGCCTTCTTCGCGAGGCGGATGTGGCCCTTGCGCTCGAAGGCCCAGCCCGCGGTGCCGCCGGTGCCCATCACCCCGCCGGCCTTCTCGAACACCTTGCGGATCTCCGCCACCGTGCGGTTGCGGTTGTCGGTGAGGCACTCGACGATGAAGAGCGTGCCGCCGGGGCCGGTGCCCTCGTAGGTGATCTCCTCGTAGCTGACGCCCTCGAGCTCGCCCGTCCCGCGCTTGATCGCCTTGGTGATGTTGTCGGTCGGCATGTTCTCCCCGCGCGCGTCGTTGACGGCCTTGCGGAGGCGGGGGTTGCCGTTGGGGTCGCCGCCGCCCATGCGGGCCGCGACGGAGATCTCCTTGATCAGCTTCGTCCAGATCTTGCCGCGCTTGGCGTCGGCGGCGCCCTTGGTCCGCTTGATCGTCGACCAGCGTGAATGCCCGCTCATGGGGAGTTGTCCTCGTTCGAGTGCGGTGGGGGGTGCAGGGTGCTGCTGCCGCGGCGGGCGGCGGCGCGACGTGCGACGCGCGGTGCCCCGCGGACAGGGCCGCGGACTCTACAGCGCGCGCCGACGCGGCTCAAGACGGGCCTCGCGGGAAAAATGCGAGGCGCTCGACGAAAGGGTTGACACGCGGGGGGAGATCGGTGAGAGTCCGCGTCCCCTTCGATCCGTCGCGAGGATGGCGGAATTGGCAGACGCACTAGCTTGAGGTGCTAGCGGGTAACACCGTGGGGGTTCAAGTCCCCCTCCTCGCACAACTTGAAGGCCCTGGATTCCAAGCGGATCCAGGGCCTTCGGCTTTTCTGGGGGACCGTTCCCCCATCCGTGGTGGCGATCGCGGCGTCGGGGCGGGACGACGGGGTCTTGGCAGCGCCGACGCGTCGGATTCGTGATACCCCCCTCACGGAAAGGAGCACGCGGGGCATGGACGTCTCACGCGCAGAGGAGCGCACCACGCAGGACATCGCGGACGCGCTGCGCGGGGGAGGGCCGATCGCGGTGGTCACCGGCGCGGGCGTGAGCCTCGCCAGCGGCATCCCGACGTTTCGAGGCCCGGACCCCGGCGCCGTGTGGACGCGGGATGTGACCGCGCTCGGCACCCACCGCTATTTCCGTGAGGACCCGGCGGGCTCCTGGCGCTGGTACCTCGCCCGCTTCGACGGGCTCCCCGACAAGGTCCCCAACGACGCGCACCGCGCGCTCGCGGCCCTCGAAGACTGGCAGGTGGGCCGCGGCGGGGCCTTCACCCTCGTGACGCAGAACGTCGACCGCCTCCATGAAGCCGCGGGCTCCCGCACGCTCTACAAGGTCCACGGCTCGTGCGACCGGGTCCGCTGCTCCGCCGAGAGCGGCTGCGAGCACGGCGCGCCGCGAGGGTCACTCCCCTTCGACGCGGCGAATTTCGCTCCGTTCCGGGCCGACCCGGTCGCTTCGAACGTGCCGGCGTGCCCGGCGTGCGGCGCGCACCTACGGCCCCACGTCCTGTGGTTCGACGAGTTCTACACCGACCACGTCGACTACCAGTTCGGTCGCGCCCTCTGGGCCGCCCGGCACGCCTCCGTGCTGCTCTTCGCGGGCACGTCGTTCTCCGTCGCCATCACCGACCTCGTGCTCCAGCAGGCGCGCGACCGCGACGTCGAGGCCTTCGCGATCGACCCCTTCCACCAGCCGCCCGCGGGCGTCCGCTGGGTCCGGCGCTCCGCGGAGGAGGCGCTCCCCGAGCTCGTGGCCGCCCTCGGTCGGGCTTGACCCATACCGATCGAGACCTCGGCGTCGTGCGCGCGGGCGACGGCCCTTCGGCGGTCGTGGAGGGCCTCCAGAACGCGGCGATGGGGGAGGTGGTGGCCTTCGCGCAAGGCGCCCTCGGGGTGGTGGCCTCGCTCGAGCGCTCGGTCGTGCGCGTGACCGTCCTCGACGAATCGCGCGCGCCCTGCCCCGGCGAGGCGGCGCGTGCGACCGGGTGCCCCCTGGAGATCGTCGGCGGCGACGGGTCACTCGGGCGCGTGGTGGACGCCCTCGGGCGCCCCCTCGACGGTGGGTTGCCCATCGAGGGCCCACGCCACCCCCTCCGCCTCGCGCCGCGACCGTTGACGGCCCTCGCCCCGGCGGGCCCGCTCCTCTCGACCGGCGTCCGGCAGATCGACCTGCTCGCGCCGCTCCTCCGCGCGCAGGCGACCGGCGTGGTCGCGCCGGCGCTGGGCGGGAAGACCTGCCTCGCGGTCGACATCGCCGCGGCGCACGACGACCCCGAGGCGCGCTGCGTCTACGTCTGCCCCGGGCTCGACCGGGCGGCGGCCGTGCACGCGAAGCTGCGCGCGAGCGGCGTCTTGGCGCGCGCCGTGGTGGTGAGCGCGCCGGCCGGGTCGAACGCGTTGAAGCGCCTCTCGCCCCGCGGCGGAGCGGCGCTCGCGGACGCCTTCCGCGGCGCCGGGCGGCGGGTGCTCCTGGTGTGGGACGAGGTCCATGAAGACGACGACGCGAGCCTCGTCACGGAGCACGCGGGCGCCTGGGGTGGTGCGGGCGTGGTGTCCGTGCTCGCCCTCGCCCGGACGCCCCGGCTCCTGGCGGCGCAGGTGGATCACCTCCTCGTGTTCGAGGGGCACACCTTCCTGCTCGACTTCGAAGCGGTGTGGAAGGGCGATCGGTACCGTCGGCGCATGGCGGACTGGAAGTGGCTCATCGGGATACTCCTCCGCGAGCGCGAGCTGCGGGAGTTGGTCCGCAGCGTCGGGGAGGGGCAGATCGACGAGGGCTCACGCGCTGCGCTCGCGCGCTGGCGCACGCTGGTGCGAGACGTGCTCACGCAGCCGCCCCACACGCCGGAGCCCATCGAGCGCACGCTCACGCGAGCCCTCTGCGCGGTTCAATGCCTCCCCTGCGACGCGACGACGCTCGACGCGCTCGCCCGCTCCCACGCGCCGCTCCTGGCCGCCATTCGTGAGCAAGGCCGACTCTCCGTACCGCACCGCAGGGCGTTGGATGAGGCCCTCCGACCGCGAGGATTGCCTTCGATGAAGCGGTGACCCCACGGAGCCGCCGGAGCACGAGGCGGCGACCGCGGGCTCCTCCGCGGCTACACTCCGCTCGTCGAGCGCGGTCAACACACGAGCCGCGCCAACACTTCCACCTGCACCTGCGCCTGCGCCATGTCCCCACGCCCCACGCCCGCCCCGATCGCCCGCTGCACCAGCGCCGCCGGCGCCCCATCTCGCACGCCAGACGAAGCCCGGGAGGCGTCGCCATGACCACGGGGAAGCGTGGGTTCCGCTCGATCGACGTCGACGGCCACCGCCTGCTCTGGCGCGTGCTGCCGGAGGGCTGCCCGTGCGGTCACCCGCACTCGGTGGTCGTCGTCGGCGCCTCGCGGGAGGGCAGCGTCGTGCGGCTCTCGGGCCCGCCGTGGACGAGCGCGGACGGGGCCATCACGCCGCGGCACGTCGCGGACGGCGCCCGCGCGGCGCTGGCGTCGGGCTGGGCGCCGGGCCAGGGGAGCGGCCTCTTCGCGCACCTCGGCGAGCACGCCAACGGCTGCGGGGACGCGTCGTGAACGCCTCGCCCGGAAGCACGCGCGCACGCCGCGTCGTTCGCGCCCGCGCGGCCCTCGCCGCCGTCGCGCTCCTCGGCTGCGCCGCCGCGCCGCGCGCCGTCGCCACGCGCCCCGCGCCGCCCGCCGCCCCTCCCCGCCGCCCGCGCCGCCTGCGGCCCCCGCCGCGCCACCCGCACCGCCCGACGCGACGCCCCGCCGCTCCCCCGCCTCGCGTGCACGCGCGACGCGGCGCCCACGCTCGCGCCCGTTGAAGCGCCAGCGTACGCGGGCGCGCCCACCATGGCGCCGGCGCCCGCCCTCGGCGCGGGCGTCACCCCCGACCCGAGCCCGCCCGTCGTACGCGCCTGCGCCGCCCTCGCCCGCGCGACGCGCGACCGGATCGCGCGGTTCGCGCGGGTCGGCGGGCGCCAGGCCGCGTCGCTCGCCGAGCGGTTCACGCAGTTCGGCCGGTGCATCCCGAGCCCGCGCGGCGCGTGGGCGCTGCGCATCGAGTCGTTCGCCGCGCACCTCGACCGCGAGCGCCGGCCCCCCCTGGACCCGGTGTGGGTCTGGCGCGCGACCTGGCGGCTCGTCTACGTCGCGCCCGACGGCCGGCTCGTGGCGGCCCCGGGCGCCGCGCACGACGCGGAGGGCTTCCTGGGCGTGGAGCGCAGCGTCGACCCCCTCGCCGCCTACGACCACGACGGCGACGGCGTGTCGGAGGTGCTCCTGCGCGAGCGCTACGACGCCTACAGCGAAGACCACGAGCGGAGCTACGCGTCCCTGACCTTCCGCGGCGGCGCGGTGGAGGCGTTCGCCGCGCCGCTCGAGCGCATCGAGTCCGTGACGGACGCGGACGGCGACGGGCGGCCCGACCTCGTGCTCCGCAGCTCGTACGATCTCTCGAGCCCGTGCGGGTACATGGGGGCGCTCTACCCCGGCCCGGCGGAGCTGGCCCACGCGCGGCCGGACGGCACCTTCGCGCTCGACGACGCGGTGGCGGTCGAGTTCGCGCGCCGTGGGTGCCCGCCCGCCGCGGAGACGCTGCTCCAACGCCGCGACGCCCCGGCCGGCGTCGACGAGCCGGCCACCGGCGTGGCGATCGCGTGCGCGAGCCTGCGCGGCGCCCCGCCCGAGGCGCTCGCCGCGCGGGTGCGCGCCGAGTTCGAACGGCTGCCGGCGGCGCTCCGGGGCGAGGACTCGTGCATGCCGCTCGAGAACCTCCTCCGCGCGACGGAGACGGCGCGGCCCTTCGCGATGCCCGACCGCTGCGCGGCGGACGGCCGCTGACCCGACGAGG
>JAXLYI010000037.1:0-115233 GCA_046351555.1 Polyangiales bacterium | reverse complement strand
GTCGCCGCCCATCCCGATGAGCCGCCGCACCTCTTCACGGGGCACGCGGATGCCGCGCTCGGCGAGGGCCTCGACCCAGGCGCGGGCGTGGGCGTCGTTGCTGTCGACGAGCGTCCCGTCGACGTCGAGGAGGGCGCCGCGGACGGGCCTCACGGCGCCTCCCGGGACGCGCGGGCGAGCAGCGGGGAGATGGCGGGGAGGATGCCATCGGAGGCGAGCTTGTCCGCGGCGCGGGTGGTCTCGGGGAGGCGGTAGCGCGTGGTGCAGGCCATGACGTAGCGGACGGCGGTCTCGATGCTGACGCGGTGCCCGGGGGAGATGTAGAGGGGCTTCGTCCCCGGGCGCGTGCGGAGCACGACGCCGATGCGCTCGCCGCGGTCGGTGAGGGGGACGTGGGCGCCGCGCTCGTCGGGGACGGCCTTGCTGCGGCCGCAGAGGCGCGACTTGCCGCAGCCGATGGAGGGCAGGTCGAGCAGCACGCCGACGTGCGACGCGATGCCGAGCCGGCGCGGGTGCGCGATCCCCTGGCCGTCGCAGAGGAGGAGGTCGGGCTTCGTCTTCAGCGCTTCGAAGGCCGCGAGCACCGCGGGGACTTCGCGGAACGACAGGTACCCCGGCACGTAGGGGAAGGGCGCCGGCCGCCGGCCTACCGCGTAGTCGATGGGCTCGAGCGAGGGGAACGCGAGCACCACCACGGCGGCGCGCGCGACGTCGCCCTCGTAGCCGGTGTCGACGCCGGCCACGGTGCGGACGGCGCCGAAGTCATCGGTTGTGACCACGCGGGCGCGGAGGTTCTCCTGCACCGCGCGGGCTTCTTCGAAGGAGGTGGGCCAACCGGTCGCGTCGACGTCCATGGCGCTCAGGCCGCGGACGACGCGGTGAAGAAGCCGACGAGGTCGCGGCAGAGGCGCCGCCGGTCGGTGATGAAGAGCCCGTGCGGCGCGCCCTCGTACTCGACGAGCTGAACCGACGGGACGGCGGCCTTGAGCGCGCGCGCGGTCGGGTCGATGGGGACGGTCTTGTCCTCGTGGCCGTGGACGACGAGCGTCGGGAGGTCGGCGAGGGCCGCGAGGTCGGCGCGGAAGTCCGTGTCGGAGAAGGCCGTGACGCACTCGACGGTCGCCTTGGGCGAGGCGCACATCGCCACCTGGAAGTCGGCCTGCAGCCGCTCGTCCGACACCGGCGAGCTCAACAGCCCCACCCCGTAGAACTGCTTGCTGAACTCCCCGAGGAACCTCGGCCGGTCGTCGCGGAGCTGCTCGATCATGTCCTGGAAGGTCTCGGCCGCGACGCCCTTGGGGTTGTCGGGCGCGTGGCGCAGGAGCGGCGTGACCGAGCTGACGAGCGCGACGCGGCTCACGCGCTTCAGGGCTCCGTACCGGGTGAGGTAGCGGAGCACCTCGCCGCCGCCCATGGAGAAGCCCGCGAGCCCGACGTCGCGCAGCTCGAGGGCCTCGATGAGCCCCGCGAGGTCGCCCGAGAGCGTGTCGTAGTCGTAGCCCGACCACGGGTGCGACGAGCGGCCGAAGCCCCTGCGGTCGTAGGCGATCACGCGGCAGCCCGACTCGGCGAGCGCGACCGCCTGATGCTCCCACATCGCGCCGCTGAGCGGCCAGCCATGGATGAGGACCACGGGGCGCCCCTGCCCCCAGTCTTCGAAGTTGAGCTGGGTCCCGTCCTGGAGCTTGAGTCGCGGCATCGGTGGTCTCCCGCCGCGCGCCGATGGGGCGCGCGAACGGGGGTGTCGAAGCAACGGCGGTGCCGCAGGCGCAAGTGCGAGGGGTCGGCGGCGCCGCGCGTGTGTCACGCGGCCACAGGTGGGGCGAGGGGTTACGGTCCGACGAGCGCGTCGCCGCTCGGCGCGGTCGCGGCGCGCCCCAGCCACGCCCGGAGCGTCGCCTCGTCGCGGCACGCGAGGATCGTGTCGCGGGCGCGCGCGGAGACGGGGACGGCGCGCGCCTCGAGCACCAGCACCACGCTCTGCGCGATGCCCTGCGCGATGCCCTGCGCGACGCCTTCACCGCGCGCGGTGTCGAGGGCCTCGACGAGCGCGGGGGTCTTGCGGGCGAGGAGCCCGCGGGCGGCCTCGTCGTCGGCCGCGGCGGCGTCGAGGAGGGCGGCGACGGCGACGGGGCGGACGAGGCACGGGTCGCTCACCGTGTCGGACGGGGCGAGGCGCGGGCCCCACGCGTCGGCGGCGTGGTCCCACTCCATCACCTCGCGGCGCTTCACGCGGACGCAGAGGATGCGGCGGACGCCGCGCGCGGAGAGCTTGCGGGCCTTGCGGGTGACGACGGTGAAGGCCTGGCGGCCGGTGACCTCCACCACGAGCTCCTCCAGCCGGCGGCCCGCCGTCTCGGGGTCGACGTCGGCGCGGTAGATGGATGCGTCGGGGGCGACCTCGGAGTTCTGGTCGACGCGGGTCTTCAGGTCGAGCGCGGAGATGTAGCCGGGGGCCGTGTTGGCCCGCAGCACGAAGGCCACCTCGGTGTGGCGGATCGCGTGCGGGGGGTTGGCCGACGCCACCCGCGTGAGGCGCCCGTCGTACATCTCGTAGGGCGTCTCGTCGGCGAGGAGCGCCTCGTGCACGGGCGGCAGCTCGCCGGCGGGGTGTGGGCGCGCGGGGTAGCGATAGGGGAGCGGGGGGCGCGGGTCGACGGCCATCGCGCCGACGGTATCACACGCCCCGGACGTCGACCGCGGCCTCCATCTCGCCCATCGCGAGGCCCCAACTCCGCTCGATCGCGCGCAGCGCCGCCACCGCGCGAGGCGCCACCGGCGGCCCCGCGGGGGCGTGCGCCGCGTCGAAGCGGACGTCGACGAACCCGCCCGTGGCGTGGGGCCCCGCGCGCACGGCTCCCACGGCCGCCCACCCGCGCGGCGCGTCGGCGCCCGCGTCGAGCACCTCGTAGCCGCCGGCGGTCTCGTAGAGGCGACCGGTGCGGTCGGCGCCGACGCGTGTCTCGATCACGCGGGCGCAGCCGCCCTGGCGGTTGGCGTCGGCGCTCTGGACGACGAGGCGTTCGAGCGCGAGCGGGTCGAGGTCGAGGTGCTCGCCCGCGGCGGTGGCGAGGTGGAGGAGGTAGAGCGGGAGGTCGGGCAGCGCGCGGCCGAGCACCATGAGGGCCGCGCCGAAGCGCGGGTTGAGCTCGGTGGGGACGAAGCCCCCGGCGCCCATCACGCCGTCGACGGTAAACACCCCGCGGTAGCCCACAGTCGCGTGGAGGTGATCCCCGACGCGGCGGGCGAGCGCGCGCATCGCGGCGCGGTCGGCCGGGGGAGGGTCCCAGAAGGTGGCGGCCTGCGCGTAGACGAAGCGGCCCTCCGACGGGGCGCGCATCACCACCATCTCGCACGGGCGGAAGGCCGCGGTGCGCGTGGTCGCGCCGTCGTCGGCGAAGGGCGCGTCGAAGACCCAGCCGTGGATGCTGCACGGCACGCCCTCGACGAAGGGCATCACCCGCGCGCGGTCGGCGCACCCTTCGAGGAAGCGCGCCGCCGCCTCGCCCTCCGCGCCGCGCGGGTCGCGCACCCACCGAAGGCCCTTCGCGCCGCCGTGGAAGCCGTGCTTGTTGTCGGCGGCCCACACCGTCCCGCCGCCGCGATCGAGCGCCTCGGCGGCGGCCGCGAGGGCGTCGTGCGTCGCGGGCACCACGGCGCTCGGCGCGCGGTCGACGCCGGCCTCGTCCCAGAGCGCGTCGACGACGGTCTTGTCCTCGAGGCGCTGCCACGCAGCGGGGCGCGCGCCCCAGACGGGCCGGTCGGCGACGGGGCGGCCGCTGCTGAAGAGCGTGCCGACGACGCGGGCCTCGCGCGCGGGGTCGAAGCGGTCGACGGCGGCGCGGACCTCGGCGGGCAGGTCGCTCAGCGCGTCGTCGGCCGCGCGGATGGCGGCCATCATGTCGGCCGGCGGCAGGTCGAGGAGCACGGTGGGGACGCGCGCGGGGTCGGGCAGCGGGCCCATCCCGCGGTACGCGCCGACGGCCATGACGCGCGACGCGCCGAGGGCGAGGAGCTCGTCGACGGTGCGGGTGGCGCCGGCGAGGACGTCGACGGCGACGACCCAGGGGCGGCCTTGAATGACGGCGCGGAGCGCGTCGCGGAAGGGGGCGGTGTCGTTCATGGCGTGGCCTCCGGGGCGGGGGGCGGCGGGGCGGGCGAGGCCCCGCGCAGGAGCGCGTCGATGCGCGCGCGGAACTCCGCCGCCGGCCGCGCGCCCGAGAGGAAGTGCCCGTTGACGAAGAACGCGGGCGTCCCGAACCGGACGCCGGTCGCCTGGATGGCCTCCATGTCGGCGCGGATGGCGGCGACGTGGCGGTGGTCGTCGAGGGCGACGCGGAGTTGGGCGAGGTCGACGCCGAGCGGCGCGGCGAGCGCTTCGAAGGTCTCGCGGGAGAGCTCGCCGCGGTGCGCGAAGAGCGCGTCGTGGTAGCGCCAGAAGGCCTCGGCGCCGCGCTGGGCGCGCACCTCGCGGGCGGCCTCGGCGGCGGGCATGGCGTGCTCGTGGCCGGGCAGCGGGAAGTCGCGCCACACCACGCGGAGCCGGTCGCCGTAGTGGTCGCGCAGCGCCGCGAGGGTGGGCTCGACGCGCGCGCAGTAGGGGCACTGGAAATCGCTGAACACCTGCATCACGACAGGCGCCGACGCGGAGCCGAGGGAGGGCGCGCCGTCGGGCACGGGGACGTTGTGCGCCTCGGCCCAGCCGCTCCGCTCCTCGCGCTCGGGCGGGGCGACGGGGTCGCGTACCATGTCGGCGTAGAAGCTCCGCGTGACGCCGCGCGCGCGCGCCTGCGCCATCACCTCGCGCGCGATGGCTTCGAACACCGCGAGCGGCCGCGCGCCGACGACGGGCGTCCCGTTGACGAAGAACGCGGGCGTCCCGTCGACGCCGAGGCGCTGCGCGAGGGCGACGTCGGCCTCGACCGCGGACGTGTGCGTTCCCTCGTCGAGCGCGCGGCGGAAGCGGGCCATGTCGATGCCGCCGAGGGCCTCGGCGTGGCGCTCGAGGTCGGCGCGGGCGAGGTGGTCTTGATGGCCGAAGAGGAGGTCGTGGTAGCGCCAGAAGGCCGCGTCGCCGCCCTGGGCGAACACCTCCAGCGCGGCCTCGGCGGCGGCGGGCGCGTCGGGGTGGCGGGCGAGGGGGAGGTTCTTCCACACGACGCGGACGTCGTCGGGGAGGGCGGCGCGGAGGTCGTAGAGCGTGTGGCGGCCGCGGTTGCAGTAGGGGCACTGGAAGTCGCTGAAGACCACCACCGTCACCGCGGCGCCGCGCGGGCCGAGCACGGGCGACTGGCCGACGGGGATCTCGTCGCTGTCGTCGAGCGCGACGGCGACGGGCGCGCGGTTGGCGGTGGCGCACCGCGGCGGCGGCGCGTAGCGCGCGGCGCACCCGAGGAGCAGGAGGCACAGCGAGGCGGTTCGCGAGGCGGCGGTCATGGGGGCGCGGGAGCATACACAACCGCGCGGGCGCGGGGTCAGTTGGCGCCGGGGTCGAGGTCGTCGAGGATCATCTGGGCGGTGAGCCGGTCGGCGGCGGCGCCCTGGAAGTACACGCCGAGCCCGGCGGCCTCGTAGTGCGGGCGCACGCGGTCACTGAGCAGCCCGATCTCGCGGAGGTTGGGCACCATGCGCCGGAACATCACCTCGCGGAAGGTGCTGAGGCCCTTGGAGCGGTAGACGAAGTCCTTCCACTGGGTGCGGGTGAGGCGGTGCGCGAAGGACTCCTCGTAGAGCTCGAAGGCGAGGAAGCGGTTGCGCATGAGGAGGGCGGTCTCGAAGGCCCAGGCCTCGCGCTCCTGGCGCTCGCGCTCGTTGAGGTTGTCGCGGAAGTGCTCGCGCAGCGCGAGGACGCCGTAGTGGACGTGGCGGGCCTCGTCTTGGATCACGTTGCGCAGGAGGGCCTTGAGCAGCGGCTCCTTGGTGACGCGGTGGATGGTGCCGAAGGCGCCGAGCGCGAGGCCCTCCACCATGATCTGCATCCCGAGGAACTTCATGTCCCAGCGCCCGTCGGTCATCAGGGCGTCGAGGATGGTGAAGAGGTTGTCGTTGACCTGGTAGAGCTTGTTGAGCTTGGTGTCGAGGTAGCGGTGGAAGACCTCGACGTGGCGGCCCTCGTCGACCACCTGGGTGGCCCCGTAGAGCTTGCCGTCGAAGAACTGAACGGCCTCGGTCACCTGCGCGGCGGCGTAGAGCGCGCCCTGCTCGCCGTGGAGAAACTGCGAGAGCGTCCACGCGATCATGTCGTGGAGGAGCTTGCGCTGCTCGCGCGCGTCGAGGCGGACGCCGTGCTCGGCGAGGACTTCGAACGCGAGGAAGTCGTCGGGGAGGAAGCCCACGTCGGGGCGCTCGGGGTCGACGTCGGTGGCCCAGGGGAGGTCGTTGCCGTTCCACTGGCCGGCCTTGGCGCGCTCGTAGAGGTCGCGCATGGCGGGGTGGTCGCCGGGGTACGTCCAGTCGAAGTGGGCGCGGTGGTGGGCGGGCATGTGCGTGGGCGTGCCCTGCTTGCCGCGCTGGAGCACGAGGCCCCGCACGGCCGACGGGCCCATCGACGCGAGCACGCGCGGGTCGCGGATCTCGGTGAAGACCTCCAGGGTGTCGGCGAAGGCGTCGAGCCGTCGGCGGACGCCGTCGGGGACGATGTCCATCACGCGGCCGAGGAGGGCGTGGGCGGGGCTGCTCATGGGCTTCTCCGTGCGTCGAGGGTGGTGATGAACGCGCGCACCTTCGACTCGTGGTGCCGCGTGAGGAACGAGTGGATGAGCGGAACGCCCCGGTCGACCATCTGCGCGAGGCGCTCGGGGCTCACCTTGTCGACGATGCGCCCGAGCCACCCGGCCTCGTACCGGATGAACTGCTCGATCGCCTCGACGTAGATCGCGAGGTCGTCGGTGCCGAAGCCCAGCTCGGGGGTGAAGCCCGCGTCGCGCAGCTCGGCCCAGAACTGGAGCACCCAGAGGTCCTCGCGGCGGACGACGGTGCGCCCGCGGTCGTCCTTCGCCATCGCGAGGACACCGAGCGCGTCGAGGCGCGCGAGGTCGGCCCGGTCGAGCTTGAGGTCATCCAGCAGCCCATCGACCGCCACCGGCGTCGCGGCCCCCGCCGCGGGCTTGAGCGAATCGCCGAGGCGCTGCATCGCCTCCACCAGCGTCGAGCGCTGCGCCGGCGTGAAGGCGTCGCGCTCGGCGTCGAGCACCGCCTTGATCGCCTTGAGCGGCAGGAAGCGCTCCTCCTGGAGCTGCCGGATGAGCTTGATCCGCTGGACGTGCTCGTCGCCGTAGAGCGCCGTGTTGCGCCCCGTCTTCACGCCCGGCGGCAGGAGCCCCTGCTGGATGTAGAAGTGGACCACCGGCCGCGCGACGCCCGTGAGCGCGGTGAGGTCCTTCATCTTGTAGCGGGCGGCGGGCTCCGCCTTCTTGCGGGGCTTGCGGGCGGTGCTCACGGCGCGACCTCCGCGGTGACGTCGGTGACGGCGCGGGCGCAGCACGCGAGCGCGTAGCCCGCGGCGCGCTCGGACGCGGTGAGGCAGTTGGGCTCGTCGAGCGCCACCTCGCCGGCGGTCACCTTCACCCGGCACGCGCCGCAGCCGCCCATGGTGCACGAGAAGGGCAGGTCGACGCCCGCCCCGAGCCCCGCGTCGAGCAGCGTCACCCCGGGCTTCGCCTCCACCTTGCGCTCGCCCGACGGCGTGCGGAGCGTCACGAAGCGAACCTCCCCCGCGCCCGCCGCGCGGCCCGTGGCGGGGGTGAAGAAGCGCTCCTCGCGGATGTGTTCGGGGGCGACGCCGCGCGCGCGGAGGGCGGCGCGGGCGGCGGCCATCATCGCGTCGGGGCCGCAGAGCATCCAGTGCTCGCCGCCGTCGAACGCGAGCCCGTCGAACACCCGCGCGCAGGTGGCCTCGTCGAGCCGGCCCGCCACGCCGACCCAACCCTCGGGCGCGTCCTCGAACGCGTGCACCACGGCGAGGCGGTCGGGGTGGCGCGCGGCGAGGTCGTCGAGCGCGTCGCGGAAGATGACGTGCGCGGGGCCGCGGTTGCCGTACACGAGCGTGAAGCGGAGCGCGGGCGACGCCTCCAGGTGCGTGCGGAGGATCGACATCATCGGGGTGATCCCGCTGCCGCCGGCGACCAGCACGACGTGGCGCGGGGCCGTCGCATCGCCGACGGTGAACGAGCCCGACGGACCGTGCACGTCGACGACGTCGCCGACCTTCGCCGCGTCGTGGAGGCGGTTGGAGACGAGGCCCCCGGGCACGCGCTTGACGGTGACGGTGACGCGCGCGCCGTCGGCCGCCGACGACGAGAGCGAGTACGCGCGCCGCTGCACGACGCCTTCCACCGGCACCTCCAACGTGAGGAACTGCCCTGCCTCGAACGCCACCGGCCGCCCGTCGCGCGGCGCGAACGTGAGGCTCAGCGCGTCGGCCGTCTCGCGGGTGACGGCGACGAGCTCCAGCGCGCGGGCGCCGGCCCGGTGCGACGGGGTGGGCGCGGCGGTGGTGCGCACGGGGCGGGCGACGGTCTGCGCGACCGGGGCGCCGGCGAGGCGACGGCGCAGGTGCGCGAGGTCGCGGCGGGCCACGTCGAGCGGCTCGCGCCACGCGCGCGGGAGCCACGACCAGGGGGAGGGCGTCGGGTCGACCATCGAGCGTGACGGTAGGGGACCAATGCGTTCGGTGTCAAGTAACGCTTTACACTTTGAGACGGACGCGAGAATCCCACGGAGCGCGCCGCGCTCGGGCATCTGTTGACTGAAGCTCAGGGGGAGGAGGTCAGCGCTTGAAGGCGCTGAAGGTCGAGCCGAAGCCCGAGAGGGCCGCGGCCGCGGCGCCGGCGGGGTTGAGGCCCGCGGGGCTCTGGGCCTGCGCGCCGCCGCCCATCAGGCTCTGGAGCCCGCCCTGCGCCTGCATCTGCTGGAACTTGTCCCAGAGGAAGTCGATCATGGGCGGGGTGATGAGGGCGCCGACGACGCCGGCGACGTTCTGCGGGAGGCCGCAGCGCGAGGCGATCACCTGGGCGACGTGGCCGCCGGCGACGCCCTGGAGGCCGTCGATGGCGGCGCCCTTGAGCCCCTGGCCGCGCACGAGGCCCGTCACCGCCGCGGTGAGGAAGTTGGTGGCGTAGTTGCTCTGGTTGACCTGGAGGAGCCCGAGGCCGCCCTGGGCGTTGCCCGTGAAGGCGTCCTTCACCGCGGCGACGGCGGCCGGGAAGGCCGTGGTGAGGATGCCGGCCGACTGCGCCGGCGTGTACCCCTGCTGCTGGAGCTGGTTGTACGCCTGCTGGCCCTGCGGCGACTGCCCGAACGTCTGGAGAAGTTGATCGATCATGTGCTCCTCATCGCCGCGCGCGGGTGGGCGTCGCGGCGGGGCGCAAACGTTCCCGTGATGGCGCGGGTTGTCAAGCGCGACCGGCGGTGCTCACCACGCGGGCATCGCGGCGGGCGTCGGGGTCGCCTGGAGGCGCGCGAACCACCGCGCGAAATCGCCTCCCGTGACGCCGAGGCGCCGGTGCCAGGTGTGGAAGTACCGGGCCAGCGCCTCGCGCCGCGGGTGCGTCTCGCGGTGGTGGAGGAGGAAGTCCTTCGCGTTCTGCACCTTGTCGGCGCGGAGCATGTCGTTCACCTCCGCGAGCGGGCTCAGGGCGACCTCGTCGTCGGAGGCCACCTCGCGGCGCGAGAGGTACGCGTTGGCCACGTTGCGGTACTCCATCGCGAGCAGGAGAACGCGCGGGTCGTCGGTGAAGCCCGGCGCCTCCGCGTGGTGCGCGGCGAGCTCGGCGTCGGCCTGGAGGAGCGGGTGCAGGCAGAAGGCCCGCTGCGCCGCCTCCGTCGCGCCGAGGTCGCGGAGCACCGCGAGGCCCTCGTCGATGTGGTTCATGTACGGGAGCTTCGAGCGCTTCGCGTAGCGGGTGTGGTGGCGCGACTCGACGGCGCGGTACTCCTTCCACTCGCTGAAGCGCCCCGCGACGACGTGGTCGACGCCGTGCTTCGTGAAGAGGGCCTCGAGCTCGCACGACGGCGCCGTGACGAAGGGCTCGCGCGACGCCGCGAGGTGCCGCGAGAGGTTCCCCTTCCCGCGCGCATGAAGAAGCACGTACACGCTCTGCCGCCGCACGCCGTCGGGGCCCGTCGCCCAGGTGCGCGCGCCCCAAGCGTCGCCGCCGTCCGTCAGCGCCTCCACCCCCGCCTCCCAGCGGAACCCGTCGGCCAGGCCCTGCACCGCCCGGTTGGCGAAGTAGCGACGCGCGCCCTCCAGCGTGTTGGCGTCGTGGTCGAAGCGCGCGGGGCCCTCGACGCCCGGCTGCTCGTGCTCGCTCATGCGCGCGACTCTACCGCGCCGCGTCGGGCGCCGGGGGTGTGGTGTCCATTGACACGCGGGCGGGGGAGGTTCTCTCCTCAACGCGCCCCATGGGTTCCGCCGGCCCGCCGTCCCCGCCTCGCCCTCCGCCTGGAGCCGAAGACTCCACCGAGGCGACCGCGCCGGGCCTCGCGCGCCCGCAGAGCCCCCGCGCGCTCAGCCTGCTCGACGACGAGGTCACCGTCGCGCACGACCTCGAGGCCGCAGCGAACCGCCGCGAGCGCGCGATGCGACCGCGCCTGCCGCCCGTGTTCGACGTCGACCCCGCGACGCTGCCCGTCGGGGCGCGCCTCCCCGCCGTGCTCGGCGACGACGACGAGACCCTCTCCGAGCGCGAGGAGTTCGGTGGCGACGGCGTCACCGCGCTGAAGATCGAGTCGCCCGCACCTGAAGCGCCGCCCGCGCCCATCGTCCCCGTGGTGCCCGTGGGCCCCGTCGCGCCCTCGTCGCTCGACGACAGCATGGCCGAACTCCGCCCGCGCGACCCGGCCCCCATCTACCGCGTCGCGGGCCTCCACGACGACGCGCCCGCCGCCCCGCGCGCCCGCCCGCACACGCTCGCGCCGCCCACCGCGCCCCCCGCAGCGACGTCGCCCGCGCCGTCCGCGCCCGCGTTCGTCCCCGCGCCGCCGCGCCCATCCGCGCCCGCCCGCCCACCGACGCTCGGCGCTCCGCCGCCCGCCGCCGCGCCCTCTCCGCGCCCTCCCGCGCCGCAGCCCGCGTCGTTCGCCCCGCCGCCGCAGGTCCGCCTCTCGACGCCCGCCGTCGCGCCCGCGGCCGCGCAGGTTCACGCGCCGCCCGCCGCCACGCTCCCCGTCGCCGCGCCGCCGCCCGAGGCCCCCGCGCCCGACCTCTTCGACGTGCTCCCGCCCGAGGCCCCCGCGCCCGCCGCGCCGCCGCCCCGCGCGCCCGCCGCGCCCGCGCGCGTCTTCGCCGAGCCCGACGAGGAGTCCGTCGAGCGCCCGCTCGCCCGCACGCCCCTCGCGCGGCCGTGCACGCTCCGCGCGGCGATCTCGTGGCGCAAGGCCAACCCCGGCGGCGCCGAGCCCGAGGAGCTCGCCGTCGCCCTCACGCGTTGCATCGCCGCCCTCCACGAGCGCGGCGTCGTGCTCGGCGAGCGCGTCGTCCCCGAGAACTTCAACTGCCTCGCCGACGGCTCCGTCGAGTACCTCGAGGCGCTCGACCCGCCCCAGCGCCCCATCGTCGAGCAGTACCTCGCGCCCGAGCTCTTCCGCGGCCGCGAGGCCATCGCGCAGACCGACGTCTTCGGCGCCGCCGCCGTCGTGTACGAGCTCCTCGTCGCGCGCGCGCTCAAGCCCGCCTTCCTCCCGCAGGTGCTCCAGTCGACGCGGACGGACACGTGGTTCAGCGACCCGGGCCCCAACTTCCCCGAGCCCTACCGCGTGCTGTTGCGCTCGGCCCTCTCCGACCGCCCCGCGCAGCGCCACGGCGACATGGCCTCCTTCTCCGAGGAGCTCTTCCGCGCCTTCCGCATCGTGCACAGCCCCGCGCGACGCATGGCCGCGAAGGAGGCGCCGAAGCCCTTCTGGACGCGCGGCGTGAAGATCGGCGTCGGCGTCGCGGTGTTCATCCTGTTCCTGCTCGTGCTGGCCTTCTTCCCCATCGATCAGCTCACGGCGCCGCCCGTCCCCACGGTGCAGCCCTCGCTCGGGCAGTGATGGCCGGCGTCGTCTGCCCGTCGTGCGGTTCGCGCTACGGCCGCCGCTCCGCCCGCTGCCCGCTCGACGACGCCGCGCTCGTCCCGCTGCCCGACCCCCTCGTGGGCCGCACGCTCGCCGGGCGCTACCGCGTCATCGCGCCGCTCGGCGCCGGCGCGATGGCCGTGGTGTACGACGCCGTCGACCTCCGCGACGGGTCGCGCGTCGCGGTGAAGGTGCCCGACCCCGAGGTGCGCGACGACGCCTCGCTCCGCGAGCGCTTCCTCCGCGAAGGGAACGTCGGGCGCAGCGTCCGCCACCCCCGCGTCGCCGCCACCCTCGACGCGGGCGACGACGGCGACGTCCTCTTCCTCGTGATGGAGCGCCTCGACGGCGAGACCCTCGCCGCCCGCCTCGCCCGCGGTGCGCTCTCCGTCGCCGACGTCGTCGCGTGCGGCGCGCAGCTCGCCGACGCGCTCGACGCCCTCCACGCGCGCGGCGTGGTCCACCGCGACCTCAAGCCCTCCAACGTCTTCCTCGTCGGCGACGCGGACGCACCGCTCGACGCGCGTGTGCTCGACCTCGGCGTCGCGCGCCTCCCCGACGGGCATCCCCTCACCATCGCCGGCGCGGCCGTCGGGACCGCCCGCACCATGTCCCCCGAGCAGGTGCGCGGCGCTTCCGTCACGCCCGCGAGCGACCTCTACGCGCTCGGCGCCGTGCTCTACGAGTGCCTCACCGGGGCGCCCATCTTCCGCGGCAACGACCTCGCCGTCCGCCGCGCCCACCTCTACACCGAGGCCCCGCGCGTTCGTGGGCTGCGCCCCGAGGCGCCGGAGGCCCTCGACGCGCTCGTCGCGTCGCTCGTCGCGAAGGACCCCGCCGCCCGCCCCGCCTCCGCCGCCGTCGTCCGCGGGCTCCTCCTGCGCATGGCCGAGGCGCCCGACGCCGCCACGCAGTTCGCCCGCGCGAGCCAGCTCCGCGCGCGCTTCGAAGACGACCCCCGCGCCGACCCCGCCGCCGTCGCCGAGGCCCGCGGCGCGCTCGACGCGCTCAACGGGCACATCGCGACGCTGCTCCCCGCGCTCGACCGCGTCGCCCACGCCACCGCGCTCGACGCCGAGCACCACGCGGGCGCCTCGGAGCGCGAGCTCGCGGCCCTCGACGACGCCCGCCGCGACGCGCTCGACGGGCTCCGGCGCGACGGGGTCACCCGCGAGGCGCTCCGCGCGCACCTCGCCCACGCAAGGGACAACGCCCTGGCGCTCGCCCGCTCGCTCGACGCGGCGCTCGCCTCGGTGGACGGCCGCTGAACGGGGCGCCCCGAGCTACGGGAGTGGAACCCGGGCAAGGTGCCGATCGATGCGAGCGACTTCCGCGCTCGTGTACCCGAGCTGCGCGCGTTGTGAAGCCCAGGTCGAGCGCGTGCGCGTGGCGGCGTCACGCACCCAGGCGCTCACCACCTCGAACTCGATGTTGCAGGCGCGCGCCATGGGGCCGAAGGAGTCGACCCGCACGTCTTCAAAGCGCCGCGTGTCGTTGAGGGAGAGCGCGAGGTGGTCGTCGACGCGAGGATAGAGCACGGTCGAGACCAGATCGTAGGCGGGCGCGAGGCGAGGGCGTCGCCCGTCGGGGTAGAGCAGCGCCCAGTTCTTGAGGTGCGCATCGCCGTTGCCCGCGAGTGCGCAGAAGACCACGCGCTCGATGAACGGTCGCACGTCCTCGGGGCACAGGGCCGCGATCACGGCGCCGATGGCCTCGTGGCGGTTCTTCAGCGGGGGATCGTCGTAGATCTGCGTGAGCGGCCGGTCCAGCACCTGCGCGAAATCCTCGAAGTGCACGCGGACGGATCCGCCTTCACGGCGGTCGAAGCGTTCGATGAGGTACACACGCCCGTCCCCGGTCGGCGTGCTCTCCGGCAGCTCCCCGATGTCGCCGATGCTGCCGAGTTCGAAGGGCGGTGTCTCGACGCCCGCGGCTCGCGCCCACGACATCGTCGCGTGCTCGACCCGCGGAAGGTCCTTGAAGTCGGGCGAATGGAACTTCGCGATCATGTCACCCTGCGCGCCGCGCACCGGGATCACGACGCCTCGTTCACGCTTCTGCACGGACATCTTCAGTTGCATGCCCGCGAGCGCGGACCGCCAGGGGAAGTCCTCGGCGACTTCGCGGACTACACGGCGCGGCGCGCGCCGGACGGACGCGTCGGCCTGCGGCGTGAGCAGGACCGCGCCCGGCAGGTCGGCGCCGAGGAACTCGTAGAGCGCGTACTCCGAGTTGTCGCCGACCCCGAGTGCGCGCGCGATGGCCCGTCGCAGCGGCCCTTGCGGCAGCAGGTGGGAGAACCAGCATGGCGGCCCGACGTAGTGGACCGGACGCGGCCGCCGGTCCTCGAAGAACTGACCCAGGACCGGGCGGTCTGGGGCCCCAAGCCAGCCGTCGTCGAAGACCAACTGGTACTCCTCTTCGTCCTCGAAGTACTCGAGCGTTCCCACGGTCGAGGCGCCCAGTCGTACCGCGAGCGTGCTCACGGCGTGGGATGCTCGAACAGCGCCTCGACCCGGGCCGAGATCGCACCGATCGGGGCCCGGTCCGACTCCGCCTCGCCGGCGCGCTCGCGAAAATACCGCTCGAGCCAGCGATCCATCTCGACCCCGCGGAGGCGGACGAACCTCTCGACGTCGCCTTCGCGCAGCGCGACCAACGCCTCGGGCGGGACGAGGTGGAGGCGCAACGTCTCCTCGGGCGCGCTCGAGAGAGAGAGAGACCCACCCGGCACCGCCACGAACGCCGCAGCCACGCTCAGGGGGCGCTTGCCTGCGACGTCCGAGAAGGCCAGCGGGGTCGCGGCGTCATGCTCCGCCGCGTCCGCAGGCGCCGCCGGGTCTTCGGCCTCCCGTGCTGTCTCCGGAATCTCCGCATCGATGGGCGGTGGGACGCGCGACAAGAGGGCGGCCATGCACGCTCGCACCTCCGCGTTGCCCGGGTTCCAGGGGAGGCTCGCGGTGGGGAGTTGCCCGATCGGCGGCGCGTCGCGCAGCAGGCGCTGCGCCGTCGCGTGCTCGTCGTGGCCGTCGATCATCGTCTGGAGGTGCACGATCAACCCCTGGGAGCTGGTGGCGTGGCGCTTCGAGAGCGCGCTGCGCCAGACCCACTGCCGCAGCAGCAGGCGAGTCCGCGGGGCGGGCGTGGGATGGAGCGAGAAGAACCGCGCGAGCAGGATCAGAGGCGGGCTCAGGTAGGGCATCACGCTGCCGTAGGGGAAGTCCGCGTCCTCCTGCAGGAACTCGATCGCGCGTCGTAGGGCTCCTTCGGTGCGCTCGAGCGCACCAGACTCGAGCATCCTCGCCGAGTTGTCCTCGTCTTCGAGGGTCGCCTTCGTGAGGAGCCCCTGCACCGCCTTCAGGCAGCGCAGGAAGAGCGCCTTGCGAAGCACGCCGAAGCTCGTCGCCTGATGGAGCCGTGTGCACGCTCGCTCGACCGGGTGACGGCCGCCACGCATGTAGAGCGCTTCGAAGACCTCGTCTTCTCGCATCGCGATGCCGGAGGTGTTGACGCGCCGGAAGATCTCGCGGAGCGCCACCTCCGAGCTCCCGTCGACCACGTACGCGGGGACTTCGAACTCGAGGATCGCCTGCTGCAGCTCCCGCGCCCTCCTCTGGAGGTCGGGGCGCTCCTTGCGCAGCGACCAGGCGTCGAACCACTCGGAGAGTTCGACCATGCTGCTGACGGCTCGCAGGGGAACCCAGTGAGCGGGTGGATCGCCCTTCTCCAGGCGCACGAAGCGCTCGGCTTCCAGGTCGAACCACGCCGCGCAGCGGTCCCTCCGTGGCTCTCTGCGGGGATGGAGCAGCGCCCCGACGAGCGCGGTGATCCGCTGCTGCCCGTCCACGACGTACCAGGCGTCGGAGGCCGCGGGCGCGTCCATCCGCACGGGACCGAACTCCAGCGTGTCGGAGGGGGCCTGCTGCTTCGAGAACAGCAGCTCCCCAATGGGGTATCCGCGATACACGCTGTCGAGCAGATCGAGCACGTGCTTCGGCCTCCAGCGAAACGGGCGTTGGAAGTCCGGGATCCTCAGCTCACCCCGCTGGACCCTCTCCAGGATGCGCGCGACCGTGATCGTTCGCCCCTCAGACCTTCGGAGCAGGCGCGGGAGCGAAGGGGGCTGCGAGGTCAGCGCCGCGCCGTCCGGCGGGGAGGTCATGGTTCGGCTATGCCACAACGGAACCGGCCCTTCAACGAGCCTTGATGCTGCGACGACCGCGCTTCTGTCCGCGCGCCACGTGCTGAGCCGCGCTCGCCTCGGTGGACGGCCGCGGAGCGCTTTCTGGTATAAGCGACGCCGCCGTGAGCAACCCCACCGCGCGCCGCGTCGCCGGCGTCACCGTCCCCCTCTTCTCCCTCCGCACCGAAGGCTCCTGGGGCATCGGCGAGATCGGCGACCTGCCGCGCTTCGCCCGCTGGCTGCGCGCGGCGGGGGTTCGTCTGATCCAGCTCCTCCCGCTCGGCGAGATCGCCGGCGGCGAGACCTCGCCCTACTCCGCCCTCACCGCCTTCGGCATCGACCCGATGTACCTCTCCATGGGCGCGCTCGACGACCTCCCGGCCGCCGAGCTCCCCGCCCTCGTCGGCGACGACGGGATGCGCACCATCGCGTGGCTCTGCGAGCAGCCGAAGGTGGAGTACGAGGCCGTCCGCTGGCTCAAGAAGAAGGCACTCGACGCGGCCTTCGTTCGCTTCCGTACGAACGTCGTCGGCAGCGGCTCACCCCGCGAGCAGGACTTCGCCGCCTTCACCCGCGAGCACGCCGCGTGGCTCGACGACTACGCCCTCTTCCGCGCCCTCAAAGACGCGCTCGGGCAGCGCGCGTGGCTCGAGTGGCCCCCCGGCGTCCGCGAGCGCAACCCCGAGGCGCTCACGAACGCCCGCGCCGAGCTCGCCGACGGCGTGCTCAAGCACCAGTGGCTCCAGTGGCTCGCGCACCGGCAGTGGGAGGCGGCGCGCGCCGAGCTCCGCGCGATGGACGTCGAGGTGATGGGCGACCTGCCCTTCATGGTGGGCGGCGACAGCGCCGACGTGTGGGCCAACCGCCACGACTTCCGCGGCGACGCGTCGGTGGGCGTGCCGGGGGATCAGTTCGACCCCGAGGGCCAGGAGTGGGGCCTGCCGCCCTACGACTGGCGGGTGATGCGCACCAACGGCTTCGTGTGGCTCCGCCGCCGCGCGCGCTACGCCGGCGTGCTCTACGACCGCTTCCGCATCGACCACCTCGTCGGCTTCTACCGCACGTACATGCGCCCGGTCGACCGGCTGCGCGGCCCCGACAACAAGCTCCTCCCGGGCTTCTTCGACCCGTCGGAGGAGCCCGCCCAGCTCGCCCACGGCGAGGCCGTCATCGGCGCGATGGTGGCCGCCGCGAAGGACACCGGCGCGGCCCTCGTCGCGGAGGACCTCGGCGTCATCCCCGACTACGTGCGCCCCTCCCTCACGCGCATGGGCGTGCCCGGCTACAAGGTGCTCATCTGGGAGCAGCGCGACGGGGCCTTCCACGACCCCGCGGGCTACCCCTCGCTCTCGGTGGCCTGCCTCGGCACGCACGACACCGCCGCGGTGGCGACGTGGTGGCGCGAGCTCCCCGCGCACGAGCGGGCGGCCGTGTGCAGGCTCCCGGTGATGGCCGCGCGCGGGGGCGAGGGGCTCGGGACGACGTACACGCCCGCGGTGCAGGCCGCGCTCACCGCGCAGGCGCTCGCGGCGGGGAGCTCGCTCGCGCTGCTGATGATCCAGGACGTGCTCGGGGTCGACGTTCGCATCAACACGCCGGGCACGGTGGGGCCGCACAACTGGACGTGGCGCCTGCCGAAGACGGTGGAGGCGCTCGCCGACGACGAGGGCGCGAAGGCCGCGCTCGCCTCGCTCGCGGCGGAGATCAAGGGCGCAGGGCGCTGAACCTCACGCGGGCTTGCGCGCGGAGACCACGAACTCGAAGAGCTCCTTCTTCGACGTGCGCTTGCGGATCGCGCGGAACGACGCGCCCGCGAAGCCCGCGTGCGTGAGGAGGTCGGCGAAGAGCGCCTCGACCGGCAGCACCGTGTCGTAGAACTTCGAGTTGCCCACGATGTAGTGGACGGTGGCGCCGGGCCTCGCGACGGCGAAGAGCCCCGCGCAGTGGGCCACCATGTCGTGGAAGTACTTGCGCACGTAGTTGGCGAGGAGCTGGCTCCGGCGCGCGATGGCCGCGAGCGTCGCTTCGAAGCCCTCGGAGGGGACCTCCGCGCCCGGCGCCGCGCGCCACTTCGCGACGTTGCTCGTCGCGCAGCCCCAGGTGCCGCCGATCGCCTGCCAGTCGAGCTCGCCCGCCGCGCGGCCGTCGGCGAGGTAGCCGAGCCAGTACATGTACGGGCGGAGCTCGCGGATGTAGCTCATCCGGTTGGGGTACGGGGGCGACGTGATCACGCAGTCGTAGCGCCCGGCGGGGAGCGCCGCGCGGAGGTCGCGCGCGTCGCAGGCGACGTGGCGGACCACCGGGGCGACGGGCGAGGCGGCGGCGGCGGCGATCTCGGCGAGGTTCCTCCGCCACACGGCGGCGAGGACGTCGGCGGCGTCGGTGACGTCTTCGCGCGCGGCGTCGGCCCGCTTGAAGGACATCGACTGGTGCCCGAAGCTGACGTTGGCGCGCTCGATCATCGTGCGGCAGAAGGCCACCTTGAGCAGGTCGACGGCGGCGGGGGGCTCGTCCTTCGCGACGCGCGCGAGGGCCTCGCGGGCGAGGGCGAGCGCGCGCAGCGTGGGGGCGTCCCACCACTTCTCGATCTGGTGGAGCGGCGGGCGCCACGCGGGCTCGCAGCCGTCGGCGCGGAGGGCGCGCGCCACCTCGTCGCCCGCGGCCTCCAGACGGAGCAGCTCGGCGGGCGCGTAGAGGCGCGACTTCGCCGCGGCGAGCCAGAGGAGGAAGGGGTTGATGTCCGTGGTGTCGCAGGCGACGCCGCGCTCGGCGCAGACGAGGGCGGTGGTCCCCGTGCCGCAGAAGGGGTCGAGCACGACGGAGCCGGCGGGCGCGTGCGCATCGAGGAGCTCGGCCACGAGGTGGACGGAGTAGGCCGGCGTCAGCCGCAGCCAGCCGTGCCGGGTGCGCGCGAGGTTGGCCTTGAAGGTGAGGTCGTCGCGCCGCTTCAGCGCCGGCGGTGGGGTCATTGGCTCCGTTCGGGCGCGCTACTGTTGCCCCGCTTCGGCGGCCCGTTGCAACGTTTTCTCCGCGGCGACGCGCGGCGGCAGGCGCCTGCCGCACCACCGGCCGGCCCCTGCCGGTCGCGGCGACCTTGACGGAGACCCTCCGCCCGACGTGCAATCGCGCCGTGCTCCGAGGGACCCTCATCGCGTGCGCCGCCGTGCTCGCCGCCTGCGCCGGCGACGCCCCGCCCGCGGCCGCCGACGCCGCCCGCGCGCCGGCCGACGTTGCCGCCGAGCGGCCCGTGTTCATCAACCCCACGCCCGACGCGGCCGCGCCCGATGCCGTCGACGACGTCGCCGCGCCGCCCGAAGACGCGTCGCCCGAGGACGTCGCCCCGCCCGAGGACGTCGCCGCGCCGCCGGAGGACGTCGCCGCGCCTGACGCCTCCGTCGCGTGCACCGACCGCACGGGCGCGCGGGGCGACACGACCTTCCGCATCCAGTCGGGCGGGCGCGAGCGGAGCTTCGTGGTGCACGTGCCGCCCGGCTACGACCGCGCGCGCCCGACGCCCGTGGTGCTCGACCTCCACGGATGGCTCGCCGACGGCGCCGGGCAGGCCGCGACGTCCCACCTGCGCGCCGAGGCCGACCTCCGCGGCCTCATCGCCGTCCACCCCGACGGCGTCGGCCGGAGCTGGAACGCCGGCGCCTGCTGCGCCCCCGCCTCCTCGGGCGTCGACGACGTCCAGTTCGTCCGCGACCTGCTCGACCGCGTCGAGCGCGACTGGTGCGTCGACCGCCGGCGCGTCCACGCGATGGGCTTCAGCAACGGCGGCGGCCTCTCCCACCGCCTCGCCTGCGAGCTCTCCGACCGTATCGCCTCCGTCGGGCCCGTCTCGGGCACCGTCGCCGTCCCCACCTGCACTCCGCGCCGCGCCGTCCCCGTGCTCCACACGCACGGCACGCTCGACGTGGTGGTCCCCTTCAACGGCGGCTCCATCGGGGGCTTCGAAGCGGTGCCGGCCACCATCACCCGCTGGGCGATGATCAATGGGTGCACCGACGCGCCGGCGGAGAGCTACCGCCGCGGCGACGTCCGCTGCACGACGCAGCGCCGCTGCCGCGACGGCGCGGAGGTCACGCTCTGCACGGTGACCAACGGGGGCCACGCCTGGCCCGACAACGGCGACCTCCGCGCGACCGCGAACATCCTCGACTTCTTCGCGCGCCACCCGATGCCGTGACGCGCGGCGGATTTGCGGCGGAGTGAGCCGCGCTCAGTGCGCGGCGGGCGGGGCGGGCGGCGCGGTGGGTGCCGGCGCGATCGGCGTCGGGGGCGTGGGGCGCGACGGCGCGGGCGGCGGCGCGGGCGGGCCCGCGGGCGGCGGCGCGGCCGGGGGCTGCGGCAGCGTCGGGGCGGCGTGGGCGCGGGGGCGGCGGGGGGCTTGGCGCCGACGAGGCGGGCGACGCCCTGCTGGATGTTGGGCACCTCGGACATCGCGAAGCCTTCGCGCTCGCGGTCGATGATGCCGTCGCGGTTGATCCAGACGAGAAGGCGCGGCGCGGCGGGTGTTGTAGACCGACACCACCTGGGTCTCGAGGTCGGTGACGATGGGGCGATGCCGAGGCGGCGGGCGGTGGCGCCGGCCTCGGAGACGGTGTCGGGCCTGTCCATCGAGATGCCCACCACCATCAGGCGCCCGCCGTACTGCTGGAAGAGGGCCCTGGTAGATGTGGTTTCCTGGAGGCAGGGCTGGCACCAGGTCGCCCAGAACAGAACCACCACCGGCCGGCGGTTGAGGTGATCGTTGAGGCGGAAGCGCCCCGGAAGGTGTGCCCCCGGCGCGGCGGGGAGGGTGAACTCCTGCTGCCGTGCCCGGCGTGGCGTGGGCGGGCGGGGCGGCGGCGGCGAGCGCGCAGGCGACGAGCGCGGCGGCGAGGGCGCGGTGCTTCATGGCGGCTGATACGTAACACCCCGAATTTGATTGAACAGCCGCGCGGAGAATCCACGCGGGGATTGTGCCGCCCACACCTGCGATACTCGTCGCAGACCGCCATGCGCACGCTTCGTCTCGCCCCTGCCTTCGCCTTGCTCGCCGGCTCCCGCCACGGGTTGCGGCAACACCACCGTGACGCCGCCCCCCGCGGACGCCGCGCCGGAGGCGGCGCCCGACGTGGCAGTGGAGGAAGTGGCGCCGACGCGGTCGCGGAGGGCGGGGCCGACGCGCGGCGCCCGACATGATGCGCCCGCCGATGAAGCCGTCGGATATCTACGGGCCGCGCGACTCGACGCGGAGTGCGTCGAGGGGCTCACGTGCAACACCGAGGCGAGGACGGCCTCGGGCGGGCAGTGCAACCGCACGTGCACCTCGGACGACGACTGCGTGCTGCGCCTGAGCGACGGTCGGCGCCGGTCGACGGGTGGTGCCGCCCCGCGGTCGGCGACGCGCCCCGCACCTGCGCGCGCGTCTGCGCCAACGGACTGCGAGCGCACGGGCTACACGTGCCGGCAGTTAACCCCGGGGCGCTCAACCAGGTGTCGGCCTGCGTGCCGGTGTGCACCGCCGACAGTTGCGTCAACGGAACGACCTGCAACGCCGACACGGCGCTCTGCTGCACGGCGGGCTCGACGCCGGCGGGCCGCGGGGCTCAGAGCAGTGCGACCGACGACGCGCGCGGGCTCGCCGACGCCGCCGGTGGAGCAGCAGTGCCGCTCGCAGCTCTGCAACCCGGAGTGGATCCCCGACCTCGCGCGGGAACCGCTTCTACACGGGCTACAACGGGGCTACTGCATCTCGCGGCATCCTCCCGGCGGGGTACAACTCCAGCAACCTCTGGGGTGAGATGATGCTCCCGCAGGGCCAACTGCCCGACGGGCGGATCTGCTTCCCGAGCGCTCGCATTCGCGCGGCGACCCCGGGGTGTGCCTTGGCGGCTGCACGACCAACGCGGACTGCTGGCCTGGAGGGGTATCATCGCCGCAAGCGGTTCCAGGTGACGCAGACGATGTTCCGCACCTTCCAGAACGGTTTGCACGCCGGTGAACTGCGTCGACGACCACCCCGTGCCCGACGGGCTTCACCTCTGCCGGCGCAACGCTGCCGGCACCGCGGGGGCTTGCATCCCCGCGATGGCGGCCCCAGACTCCAGGCCGCGCGGCCCGATAGTATCTCCGCCTGCGCTCTCCGTGCGTCTCCTGTAACCCACCATCGCTCCGTGAGGAAGTGACTCCATGAGGTTCGCGCCCACCACCGCCTTCGCCGCGCTCGCTGCGCTCGCTGCCTGCGGCACCTCCGCCGTCACGCCGCCGGCCCAGGACGCCGCGCCTGCCGACGCGGCCGTGACGCCCGACGTGCGCGCGCCCGTGACGCCTGACGCGCCCGTGACGCCCGACGCCGCCACGCCCGACGCGCCGACGCCGAGCGCGCAGTACCCCGCGGGCTCCTACGGCTCGCGTGTGCGCGCTTCGAGCCCTTCACGCTCAACTGCTGCAACAACGAGCCGTGGGCCTTCGCCGAGAACGGCTGGAGCGACGCGCCCGCGACGGTGATCATCCTCTCGGCGGTGTGGTGCGTGCCGTGCCAGAACGAGGCGCGCGTGCTCGAGGCGCAGCCTGTCCAGCCTCTACGCCGACCGCGGCGTCCGCGTGGTGGAGGTGCCTTCGTGCAGAACTCCGACCACACCGCGATCACGTCGAACCAGTGCACCAACAACTGGCAGAACCGCTTCAACCTGACGATCCCGGTGCTGATGGACCCGCTCCAGTCGCTGGCGCCCTTTCTACCCGGGCCTCGCCTTCCCCGAACCTCATCGTCGACCGCCAGGGCCGCATCCGCTTCCGCCAATTCGGCTCGGAGATGCAGCTCACGTCGATCCGCGCGGCGCTCGACGAGGTGCTGGCGAACCCCGACACCTGCACCGCCCTGACCGCCCGCCCGAGCCCCTAGCGCCACCCACCGATGCCCCGCGGCGGCAACCCTCGTCGTTCGCGCTCGCCGCCGTCTGCGCGCTCCTCGCGCCGGCGGCGGCGTCCGCGCAAGGGCTGGTCGTGCGGCTCCCGGGGCTCGGGCCCACGTCGCTCTCGGCCACCAACACCACGATCGTCCGCTTCCTGCGGGAGCAACTTCGACCGCAACGTCCACGACGACGAGTTCTTCTCGCTGACCGAGCGGCTCGACCTCGCCGCGCAGGCCGCGCCCTGGCGCCTCTACCTCCGCGTCGACGGCTTCTCCCCGTGGAACCACGACAGCTCGTGTTCGGGCACCGAGGCCGACCTCTGCTACCTCCGCTCCAACTGGCGCCCGGGCTCGTACGATGGTTCGGCCCCGAACAACTACGCCAACGTCGGCAACCTCCTGCTGAGCGGGTGAACTCTCCGCTACCAGCGCAGCGGCCGACGGTGGAGGCGGGGACTACTACCAGTGTTCGGGCGCGGGCTGGCTCGCCTTCCGCAAGGTCGACCCCATCGGGCTCGACACCAGCGCTGCGCGGCGGGCGCATGGAGTACGAGCGCGAGCGCCTCACCCTGCGCGCCTTCGCCGGCCTCGCCAACCCGCAGAACCTCGACCCGATCTCCCTCACCACCTTCTCCGACCCGGAGACCTTCCTCGCCGGCGCGCGTCGCTCTCCGCGCGCGCGGGGCGCCGACGGCGACCTCGAGCTCTCGGGCCACGCCCTCCACGCCGACTTCTCCTGAACGCGACCCCGACGCGAGCCGCCAGGACCGGGTCGACGTCGCGGGCCTGCGGGCCGGAGCTCCCGTCGCTCTTCGACGGGGCGCGCTGTCGTTCTACGGCGAGGCCAACGCGCCTCGCGGGTGGCGCGGCTGGGCGTCGGCGGTAACGGCGGCGTGCAGCGCGGGCCGACGTGCCGCTCGTGGGGCCGCGGCGTACCTCGCGGCGCAGCTCGTCACCGGGGCGCTGGACGGTGCTCGCCGAGTGGAAGGACTACACCAACTACCTCGTCGCGCCGGTGCAGCTCGGCGGCTTCACCCCGCGCGACGTCGCGGCCGCATCTACTTCCACCGCGCCGTCGCTCGAGCGCGACGACCAGCGCATCTTCACCAACGCCAACACGCGCGGCGGGCGCGTCCGCGTCGACTACGCCTTCCCCTCGTCGCCGTGGATCCTCACGCTCAACTCCGTGATGTACGGGTGGAGCGACCACTTCGGCAACGACGGCTCGCTCGCCGACCCGTGGGACGACGTCGACGGCTACCTCACCACGCACACCTGGTTCGGCGTGCGCCGTCGCTCGCGGCCCGTGCTCCAGCCCTCGGGCGAGCAGGGCGGCGGGCAGGCGGCGGCGAGCGGTGGCGGTGGCGGCGCGGCGATCCCGTCGGGGGGAGGCGGTGGTGCGGGCGGCGGGATGCGCGTGGCGCCGGGCGACTTCAACCTCGTCGCGACGGTGGGGTACCGGCGGGAGTTCCACACCGGCACGGCGCGCGCGGAGCCGGGCTTCGACCCCGACTTCCGCGCGGGCGACGTGAAGCACGAGTCCATCCAGGCCGACTTCGACATCGCCTTCCCGGTCGGGCCCAACGACTCCATCGAGCTCCGCGTCGACAACCGCTTCGAGCGCAACTACACCGCGACGCGGCTCACCGGCTTCGACCTCCAGCAGCTCGTCGCGGGCGTGCGCGGCGGCGTCGCGGTGACGTGGTCGCACGGGATGCCCCTGGTGGTGAGCGCGCTCTTGCGTTGGGACAACACCGGCCGCCCCCTCGGCGAGGCGGCGCTCTTCGGGGTCCCCTTCGGCGTCGCGCCCGACCCGACCAACCGCGCCGTCGACCCGCGCTTCCCCACCATCTACCCCTCCGCCGAAGTCCGCTGGAACTTCACCGTCGGCAACTTCATCCGCGTCTTCGGCGGCATGACCCCGGGGGGCCTCGTGTGCGCCGGCGGCGTGTGCCGCAACGTCCCGCTCTTCCAGGGCGCGGTCGCCGAGCTCGTGCTCCGCATCTGAGCTTCTTCATGCACGCCCTGCTGCTCGCGCCCGACAACTTCACGCCGCCCGCGCGCACTCCGTGGGGCGGCACCGCGATCGTCTCGCGCTACAAGAATGACCTCGGCCTCGACCCGCGCGCCGTCGTCGGCGAGTCGTGGGAGGTGTCGGCGGGGGAGGAGTTCCCGAGCCGCGTGCTGGGGACGGGGGAGGCGCTGCGGGCGGTGCTGGCGCGCGACGTCGACCGCTGGCTCGGCGAGGAGGCCGCGGCGGGCGGCACCGCGCTGCTGGTGAAGCTCCTCGACGCGGCGGATCACCTGTCGGTGCAGATCCACCCTGACGACGCCTACGCGGGGCTCGCGCCGGGCGAGTGTGGCAAGCCCGAGAGCTGGTACGTGCTCGACGCGGCGCCGGGCGCGGGGCTCTACCTCGGGCTCGCCGAGGGCGCGACGCCGGACCTCATGCGCGATGCGTTGGCGCGCGAGGGCGACGTGGCCTCGCTGCTCGCGTTCGTCCCCGTGGCGCCGGGGGATTTCTTCGTCGTCGAGGCCGGCACCGCGCACGCGATCGGCCGCGGCGTCACGCTCGTCGAGCCGCAGGTGGTTCGCCCCGGCCGCCGCGGCGTCACCTACCGCTACTGGGACTGGAACCGCCGCTACGACGCGCAGGGCAACGCCTCACCGGGCGGGCAGCCGCGCGCGCTCCACGTCGATCACGCGCTCGCCGTCACCGCGTGGGGCGCGCCGCGGGGCGACGGGTTTCTCCGCGCGGCGCGGGCGCGGGCCGGGGCCGCGGACGTTGGTGCTCCGCTCGCGCTCACCGCCCTCTGCGGGCGCGCGGGGGCGGCGCTCGGGTCGGCGTTTCTGGAGGTGGCGCGCGTCGCGGGGACGGGCTCGCTCGCGCTCCCCGCGTCGGGGAGGCTCCGCGCGGTGACGGTGGCGGAGGGGGCGCTCCACGTCGACGGCGACGGGGCGACGGTGACGGTGACGCGGGGGAGGTCGGCGGTGATCGCCGCGCGGGCCGACGTGGTGCTGCGGGGCGAAGGGGCGCACGCGGTGGTCGCGTCGGCGCTGTAGTCGCTACGGAGAGGGCGTCCGGGCGCGGGCGGCGGAATGCCCGCGAGACGCGGCGCGGGCGTGGGCTTACTCTCCGCGCCGCCATGGAGCGCGCCCCGCCTCTCTCACCCGGCGAACGCTGCGGAGCCTTCGAAGTCGTCCGCGCCCTGAAGCGCGGCGGGATGGGCGCACTCTACGAAGCGCGCGACCGCGCGACCGGCGAGCTCGTCGCGGTCAAGACCCTCCACGCCGCCGGGGCCGCGACCGCCGCCCGCTTCGAGCGCGAGTGCCGCGTCGCCGAGCGGCTCCGGCACCCGAACATCGTCGCCGGCCGGGGGCACGGCCGCACCCCCGACGGCACGCCCTGGTTCGCCATGGACCTGCTCTCGGGCGAGGACCTCGAGGCCCGCCTCGCGAGGGGCTCACTCCCCGTGGCCGATTCGCTGTCGGTCGCGCGCCAGGTCTGCCGCGCCCTCTCGTACGCGCACCAGCAGGGGGTGATCCACCGCGACATCAAGCCGGCGAACCTCTTCCTCGCCGACGGCTCCACCGACCACGTCTACGTGCTCGACTTCGGCGTCGCGCGCGTGGCCGACGCCCCGCCCCTCACCGGCACCGAGGTGCCCGTCGGCACGGCTTCCTACATGTCGCCGGAGCAGGCGCGCGGCGACCGGGGCGTCGACCCGCGCACCGACCTCTGGAGCCTCGGGGTCGTGCTCTACGAGTGCCTTGCGGGTCGTCGGCCCTTCGTCGCGGAGACGCTGGTCGGGGTGTTCTTTCAGATCCTGGAGGCGACGCCGCCTCGGCTCGACGAGTGCGCGCGGGGGGTGCCGCCCGCCCTCGCGGACATCGTGCAGCAGGCGCTGGAGAAGCGCCCCGAGCGCCGCGTCCCCAGCGCCGCGGCGATGCTCGCCGCCCTCGACGCGAGCGCGCTCTCTGCGCCTCCGGCCGCCGTCCCCCCATCGCTCCGCGCCGGGGGCGCGGAGGCGGGGACGGGGGACCACCTCGCCGAGCGGCGCCGCGCCTCCGTGGCGCTCGTCCACGAGGTGCGCGACCTCGTGCGCGTCGACGCCTCGGCGCGCTCGCTCGGCGCGCGCGTCGAACGCCTCACGGGCGACCGCGTGGTCGCGCTCTTCGGGCTCGACCGCTGGTCGGGCGACGAGCCGCGGCGCGCGCTCCGCTTCGCCCGCGAGGTGCTCCCCGTCGCGGGGGGCGTCAGCGTGGCGACGGGCCGGGTGGTGCGCGGCGCCCTGCGCGTGCTCGGCGCGGCCATCGACGACGCGGCGCGACGGGTGGTGCCGGGGGCGGTCTCCCTCGACGCGGCGACCGCCGAGGTGGCCCGCGAGGCGCCCGACGCGTCGCCGCCGACCTTCGACACGCCCTTCGTCGGGCGCGAGGTGGAGCTCGGGCTGCTCCTGCGTAGCGCCGAGCGCGCGTGGGAGGAGGCGTGCCCGACGGGCGTCGCGGTGTGCGGCCC
Source organism: Polyangiales bacterium (assembly GCA_046351555.1). Classification (GTDB taxonomy): domain Bacteria; phylum Myxococcota_A; class Polyangia; order Polyangiales; genus CAISKJ01. The sequence goes on along the minus strand of JAXLYI010000037.1, from coordinate 87,576 downwards.
CGCGGGCATCGGGAAGAGTCGGCTCCGGCACGAGGCGATGGGGCGCCTGCGGGCGCGCGTCCCGGGCGCCACGCTCCTGGCGTGCCGCTGCGACTTCGCGCGCCAGGCGACGCCCTTCGCGGCGCTGCGCGACGCCTTGGCGCCGCTGCTCGACCCGAGCGTCGACGCGTGGTTCGAACGCTCGGCGGAGACCGGCGACGCGACGGCGGCGCTCGACCACGTCCGCGGCGCGCTCGGGGCGCTGCTCGACGCGCTCGCGGCGCGCGGGCCGGCGGTGTGGGCCTTCGACGACGCGCAGTGGATCGACGGCGCGTCGCGGGCGGCGATCCGCTGGCTGCGGGAGACCTTCCCGGACCACCCCTTCGCCGTGTGGGCCTTCGGGCGCGCGGAGACGGGCGACCTGCGGGCGCTCGTGGGGGACGCGGCGCCGCTCGCGCTCGGGGCCCTCGACGCGCGGGAGTCGTCCCAGCTCCTGTGCGCCATCGGCGGCGCGGCCCCCGAGGGGATGATCGAACGCGCCGGGGGGCACCCGCTGTTCCTCGAAGAGCTCGGCCAGCTGCTGGCGCGGCGGTCGGCAGGCGGGAGCGCTGAGGACCTCCCGCTCCCGCTCTCGGTGGAGGGGACCTACCTCGCCCAGCTCGACCAGATGCTCCCGGCGGAGCGGGAGTTCCTGAAGCGGGCCGCGGTGTTCGGGAGGACGTTCTGGGTCGAGGGGGTGGAGGCCCTCGGCGGCGACGCGGCGGCCGCCGCCCGGCTCCGCGGGGCGCGTTGGGTGGTGCCTCACGTGCGCTCGCGCATCGCCGACGCGCGGGAGATGCGCTTCCGCGTCGGCGTGCTGCAGGAGGTGGCGGAGCAGCTTCTGCCCGAGGCCACGCTCACGCGCCTGCACGGCGACGCGGCGCGCTGGCTCGACGGCCGGCGCGGCGCGACGCCCGAGGAGCTCGCGCGGCACTGGGACGTCGCGGGCGAGCGCGCCCCGGCGGCGGCCGCGTACGCCCGCGCCGCGGAGGACGCCGCGCGGGTCGCGGACTCGGCCGCGGCGTGCGCCCACACCGCGCGGGCGCTGAGCCTCACGGACGACCCCGCGCTCCGCTGGCGCGCGCTGGCGGCCCGCGACGACGCCCTCCAGCTCACCGACCAGCTCGGGCTGATCCGGGAGGGGCTCGACGCGCTCGACGCCCTCGCGCCGGCGCTGGGGGCGCGCGCCCAGGCCGAGGCCGCGTGGCGGCGCTGCTACTTCGCGCGGGTGACCTACGACGCGGCGCGCGCCCTCGCCGAGGGGGGGCGGGCCCTCGCGCTGGCTGACGGCCTGGGCGACGCCCGCTGGGGCGCCGCGGTGCACATCGACCTCGCGATGGTGCGGGCGACGGGCGCGGCGCTGCCCGAGGCCGAGCGGCACGCCGAGCTCGCCCGGGCCCTGGCCGCGCGCGCCGGCGGCGCGTGGCTGTCGGCGCGCGCGGAGGCCACGTCGGCCTACGTCCGCTCGGAGGCTGGCGGCGTCGCGGAGGGCCTCGCGCTCTACGAGCGCGCGGCCGAGGGCTTCGCCGCGGTCGGCGACCGCCGCCGGGAGGCGCTGATGCGTTCGAACGCGGGGTGGGCGCTGCTGCGCCTCGGGCGCCTCGACGCGGCCGAGGCGCAGATGGGCGCGGCGATCGAGGCGTCGCGGCGGGTCGGCAACCAGGTGACGGTCGCGGCGTGCACGCACAACCTCGGGGTGCTCCGCCGGATGCGCGGGGACTGGGACGGCGCGGGGCGGCTCCAGCACGAGGCCGAGTCCGTCGCGGCGCGGCGCCACAACGGCCGCCTCGTCGCCGCGGCGCGGGTGGAGCGCGTCTACGTCGCCCTCGCGCGGGGGGACGACGGCGAGGCGGTCGACGCGCTCGCGCGGGCGGCGGTCGCGGCGGCGGAGGCGGCGCGGTCGGCGGTGGCGCTCGCCTCGGCCCAGGCGGCGGCGCTGCGGGCGTGGGCCGACGGCGAGACCCGCGCGGCGGCGCTCGACGCGGCGCGGGTGCGCGCCGAGGCGCTCGTCGACCCGGAGGCGCTCGCGGAGCATCGGGTCGCGATCTGGGAGGGGTCGGGGCGCGCCCCCGGGGCGCTCGCGGCGGCGCGGGCGGCCGTCGCGGCGCTCCTCGCGGGGGCGGAGGGGGAGGAGCGCGCGGCGCGGGCGGACGCGCTCGCGCGGCGCTACCTCATCGACCGCGAGGTCATGGGCGGGTGACGGCGCGGGGCTCAACGCCGGGTCGACGCGTCGGCCAACCGGCTCGCGGCGTGGAGGATGAAGCCGAGCACGAGCATCGCGCCGCCGAAGTACATGAGGTTCTCCCCGATGTGCCGGTTGTCGTACCAGCACCCGCGGATGAGGAGCGTCGAGCCGAGGAGCATCACCCCGTACCCGAAGGAGCTCGGGCGCTGGGTGTCTTCCTGGATCACGACGACCTCTTCTCGCCAGCGCGTCGTGGGGGGAGGGGGCGGGTGCATCATGGTGTTCCTTGGGGGGCGGCGTTGGGGGGGGTGGGCGCGTCGGTGGCGGCGCTTCGGCCGTCGTCGCAGCGGCTCCGGCCGCCGGCAGCGAGGTAGCGGCGGCAGTCCGCGGCCGGGCGCCCGCGCACGCCCGCTTCGAAGCCGAGGCCGTCGCTGAACGAGTTGCGGGCGGCCCAGGTCGGCACCGCCGCCACGACGCCGAACAGGAGCGCCGCGGGGAAGGCGCGCCACGAGCGGATCCAGGCGGGCGCCGCGCGCGCCGTGACCGCGGGGGCCGTGAGCCCGTCGGCGGGCGGGGCGGGCGCCGCGGGGAGCTGCGCCCAGGTCGGCGCCGCGCGCGCTTCGAAGAGGACGTCGAGGGCCGCGAGCGCCCGGCGGTCGCCGAAGGTCACGGCGCGGCAGAAGTGGGCGTCGGCGTCGGCCAGCGCCCGCTGCGTCGCGAGGGCGCGGTCGTGGGGGAGCTCGAACGCGGCGGTGGACGTCCGCCAGGCGAGCCTCAGGAAGGCGACGCGCACGCGGCCGTCGCGCACGCGCTCCTCGCGCACGCAGCGGACGAGCGACGCGACGGATCGGACGGTGACGGTCGCGCCCGACACGACCACGAGGTCGAGGGGGAACAGGTAGGCGCCCTCGGGGACGGGCGTGGTGACGGCGCCGGCCCAGCGCCGGGCGGCGCGCACGAGGTGGCAGGCGAGGAGGCCGAGGGCGCCGGCGATGAGCCCGAAGCCGGGCGCGCCGTAGAGGAAGTTGTCGCTCTCCACGTCGCCGAAGCCCGCGCCGAGGATGAGGTACAACAGCGAGAGCAGCGCGGCGGCGCCGAGCGCGGCCTTCGCGGCCTCGGGCAGCTTGAAGTCCGACGAGGCGCCCGCGGCGAAGGCGAGCGGGCGCGCCACGTCCCGGCCCGCGCAGGCCGCGACGAGGCGCGCCCGCTGCGACGCGGTGAGGGCGTTGAAGGGGAAGGTGACGGCGTCCGGTGGCATCGGGGGGCAAGTGCAGCGCGTGTGCCGCGCGGCGCGCGGGGCGGAATCCCGTCCGGGCGCGCGAGGGTCGTCGCCGCGGCGCCGCGCGGCGACGACGAGTCGTTGTCGCCGCGGGTTCAGCGCGCCGGCGCCCCGAGCGCGCCCCGGGCGACGTCGCGGCGCACGGTGGCGTCGATGGCCCCGAGGGGCGCCACCGCGCCGCTCGCCATGATGGAGGAGATGTTCACCGGCGCGCCGTTGGCGGCGACGACGTTGGCGCCGACGAACTGCGACGCGACCGCGCTCAGCACCAGCCCCCGCCCCGCGTTGCGGAGAAACTCGCTGGCCTGGATGGTCGTGACGTCGCCGCGCGCGCCGTCGGCGATCGAGAGCCCGTCGCCGAGGGTCAGCGGTTCGGCGCCCTCGCCGCGCAGCGTGCCGAGGCGGGTCTCGATGAAGTGCTCGCACTGGATCGAGACCACACGGCCGAGGGTGGTGACGCCCAGCCCCAGCGCCGCGTTGGCCGTGAAGTCCCCGAAGGCGACCCGCTCGGCGACCGCCCGCGACTGCACGTACATCCCCGGGCCGCGGTTGCCGCGCACGCGCGTGCCGGTGACGGTCACCTCGCCGTGGGCCGCGAGCGCGGCCACGCCGTCGGCGAGGATGCCCGTCCGCGCGTTGCCGATGACGAGGCTCCCGGGGATGTCCGACATCTCGCGCTGGATGTCGGGGTCGACCTCGAGGCGCGCGCGCGGGCCGACGTACAGCCCGTCGCCGCCCGGCAGCGCCGCGAGGGCCTCGGTGTTGCCCACCACCATCCGCGCGGCCCGCGCGACGGCGCCGGGGTGGGAGAGCGCGAGCAGTTGGTCGAAGTCCGACGCGCCGGGCTCGGCGGGGAGGTACTCGGCGCGCAGGCCCGTCACCCGGTTGCCGACGAGCGCCACGTCCACCACCTCGGAGACCGCGCGGCAGCCCGCGACCGCGGCGACCCCCGCGCCCCCGTCCGTCGGGGGCACGGCGAGGCTCTCGACGCAGCGCTGCTCGGCCCGGAAGCCGGGGCAGATCGGCGCCGAGGGGCACGCGAGGTCGGGCGTGCCGGGCGCGACGGTGCACGTCCCCGCGGTCGTGCGGACGCCGCGGAGCGCGACCCCGTCCCGGCCCTGGTTGGCGACCATGCCCGTGCGGAGCTCGATCACCGACCCGTCCGCGACGACGCCCACGTTCTCCCCGTCGCGGATGAGGAAATCGCGCACGGAGGCGGCGCTTCCGGGCGTGAGGTAGAGGCCGGCCCGGCCGGCGCGCCGCACGCTGAGCCCCTCCGCGCAGAGCGTCGCCCCCTCCACGCGGACGCCGTCCCCCGTGCGCTCGACGACCACGTCGCGCAGGGTCAACACGGTGCCGGCGCCGCGCGCGAGGAGGCCCGCCACGCGCCAGTCCGCGCCCATCCCCGGCGCGAGGTCGCCGCGCACCCGCAACCCGACGAGCGAGACCGCGCCCGCTGGCGGGGCGACCTCGAAGGCCGACGCGCCCCGCGCGACCGTGACCACCGTGCCGCCCTCCGCCGCGCCCACCCCGCGCACGACGACGTCGGTCTCGAGGCGGACGGTCGCCGCGAGCGCGTGCGCGCCGCGGGCGAGCAGCAAGGTGGCGGGGCGCGGCGACGACGCGAGCGCCGCGGCGATGTCGTGGAAGGGCGAGGCGCGCGTCCCCGCGCCCGGGCCGCTGCCCGGCGCGACGTAGGCGACGGGCTCGGCGGCGCCCGCGGCGTCGGGCCACTCGCCCGCGACCGCGATGCGCCCGCCGCCGACGTCGACGCACTCCGGGTCGAGGGTCGCGCGGAAGAGCGGCGCCTGGAGGTCACCCGCGCACGCGCGGAGCGTGGGGACGGGCGCGAGGGCGCGGGGCGCCGTCGTCGGGGCCTCGGATGTCCCACACGCGCCGAGCGTGACGATCACGAGCGCGGTGCGGAGGGCGGTGTGTCGGGGAGGGGTCATCGCCGTGAGGGTACACGGGACGTTCCAACGCCGCGGCGGATGGTGTAATGCGTGGTGATCGCCGAAGAGCGTTCGGGGGAGGTGACGATGTTGCTGCGGGTGGGACTCTGGGTGCTGGGGATGGCGGTGCTCTCGGCGTGCGCGGACGGGAAGCCTGCGACGCCACGGGCGGCGTGGGCGTGTCCGGCCAACTGGGTGGCGGCCGAGAAGGGGGGGTGCGGCCCGGCCGTGCTCCTGTGCGTCGACGGCGGCGGCGCCGCGGCGGGCGCGTGCGCGGCGGTCGACCTGGCGCGGGCGCCGCTCATCCCGGGCGACGGCGGCGGGGTCCGCGGGTTTCGTCGGCTGCCCGACGGGGGCATCGGCGGGGCGTGGCCCGAGCCCGGGGACCCCGACGGCCCGCCCGACGCGACGTGGTCGCCCGAAGGCGTCCCCGCGGAGGACTTCGTTCCGGCGGCGTTGGGCGCGGGGTGCACGGGCGGCTGGCAGCGCGGCGACGACGGCACCTGCTCGCCCGCGCTCCCCGTGAACTGTCCCGCGGGGAGCTACGGGCTCCCGGGGGGGTCTTGCACGCACACCGCCGCCGCGGACTGCCCGGCGGGGGACTACCCCGACCCCGGCGCCGAGGCCGTCGGGATGCCGCGGGTGCACGTGCGTGCCGGCGCCGACGCGTCGCTCGCCGACGGGAGCGTCGAGCGCCCCTACGCGACCCTCGGCGAAGCGGTCGCGCGCGGCGGGGGCGGCGCGTGGATCCTCGTCGCGGCGGGGGAGTACCGGGAGCAGGTCACGATCCCGGCGGGCGAGGGCCGCCGCGTGCTCGGCGTCTGCGCGGCGCGGGCCGTGATTCGCGGGCCCGGGCCCGCGGCGGTGGGGGGCGAGGCGGTCGTGGTGCGGGGGGTTGGGACGTCGCTCGACCTGCGCGGCGTGACCGTCACGGGCGAGGGGCGGGGCCTGGCCGTCGGCGGCGGCGCCTCGCTGCGGATGACGCGCGTCGCGGTGGTGGCGAACCGCGAGCACGGCGTGGTCACCGGCGGCGTGGGCACGCGGGTGGAGGTCACCGACTGCGTGGTGCGCGGGACGCGCCCCTCGGCGGAGGTCGCCACGAGCCACGGGGTCACGGCCCAGGGCGGCGCGTCGGTGACGATTCAATCGACGGCGATCGAGGCGAACGTCGACACCGGCCTCATCGCGCGCGGCGGCCACACGGCCGTCGAAATCCGTGGATGCATCGTGCGGGGGCAGACGCCGGTGATGGGGGCGCGGGGGCTCGGCCTGGCCGTCGAAGACCTCGCCGACCTCCGCGTCGAGCGCTCGGTGATCGCGGGCAACGCGGGCATGGGCGTCAACGCCGCGACCGGCGCCACGCTCCGCGTCGAGGGCTCGCAGGTGCGGGACAACGGCGCGTGGGGGGTCGCGGCGCAGGCGGGCGCGCGGGCCGTCGTGCAGGCGTGCCTGATCGAGGCGAACGCGAGCGGGGTCGCCGCCGCCGGGGCGGGGACCGAGTTCGCGCTGAGCGAGAGCGTGGTGCGGGGCTCCCGCGGGGCCGAGCCGGCGCGCTTCGGGCACGGCGTGGACGCGCTCGGAGGGGCGACGGTGCGCGTGCTCGGGAGCGCGGTCGTGGGCAACGTCGAGGCGGGGGTGCTGACGACCGGGCGCGGCACGCGGGTGGAGGTGGAGGGGAGCGTCGTGCGCGAGACGGCGCCGCGCGCGGGGGACCACGGGGACGGGGTCCAAGCGAGCGGCGGGGCGGCGGTCTCCGCGCTGCGGTCGAGGGTCGTGGGCAACGCCGCGGCCGGCGTGTCGGCGATCGACATGGGGACCGAGGTCGAGCTCCGCGACGCCGTGGTCGAACGGACGCGCCCGCCGCACGTCGGCGGCGTCGGCCGGGGGCTCGCGGCCTCCGAGCAGGCGACGCTCCGCGCGACCGGCGTGCTGGTCGCGGACAACCTCTACGCGGGCGTGGTGAGCACGGGCGCGGGGACGCGCGTCGCGCTCCAGGGGGGCGTCGTGCGGGGCACCCGCCCCGCCTCGCTGAACCAGACCGCGGTCGGGCTGCTCACGCTGCTCGGGGCCGCGCTCCAGGCCGAGCGGTGCGCCGTCGCGGACAACACGTACGCGGGCGTCTACGCGGAGGGGGGCGGCACGGCGGTGACGTTGGCGCGCAGCGTCGTCCGAGGCCCGCGCGAGGCCCCGCGGAGCGGCCAGGGGCACGGCGTCGACGTCGGCGGGGGCGCGAGGCTCCAGGCGACCGGCGTGGTGATCGAAGGGGCCGTCGGGGCCGGCGTCTTCACCTTCACGCCGGGCACGCGCGTCGACCTCGCGGGAAGCGTCGTGCGGGGGACCCGACCCGAGAGCGACGGGGCGTACGGCGACGGGGTCCAGGTGACCTCGACCTCCGTGCTGCGCGCCGACGCCGTGCTCGTGCAGGACTCCCGCCGGATCGGCCTCGCTGTTTTCGACAACGCGAGCCAGCTCAACGGCGCGGACGTGCTCGTCCTCGGCGTCGACCCGAACGACGCCGGCCTCGGGGTCGGGGTCTACGCCGCCGCGCGCGGGAGCGTCCTCCTGCAGCGCCTCGCGGTCACCGAGGTCGCCGGCGCTGCCATCGCCGCGGTCCCCTACCAGGAGCCTCGGATGCTCTGGGACGCCTCGAGCGTGACCGTCGCCGACCTCTATGTGCGGCAGGTCGCGACGAGCGAGGTCCGCCTCGTGCTGGCGGACAGCGGGGCCGGCGCCGGCACCGCGCTGGTCGCGCACGGGCTCTACGTCGCGCCGGGCTGCACCCTCGACGCCGACCGCGCGGCGCTGGACGGCGGCGGCTACGGCTTCTTCAACACCCGCGGGACCCTCCGGGTGAACCAGGCGAGCATCTGCGGGCAGCGGGACACGATGGGGGCCAACGACGACGGGACCCCCGCGGCGAGCACCACGCTGATCGGCGTGGTGGGGTGCGGCAACGCGAACGACGCGGTGGTTCAGCTCGGGCGCCCGCCCGGCCTCGGCGCCCCGCGGATCCTGCCGACGCTCCTCGCGCCCCTCCCCGTCATGCTTTGAGCGGCGCCGGTCATCGATACAGCCCCACCTGCCCGGAGGCGCCCGCGACGACGAGCGTCCCGTCGGGGCGGATCGCGCACTTCGACGTGCTGCCCGAGACGCCCGGCGGCGTGATGTTGTGCCAGGTGCGCCCCGCGTCGAGGGACTCCACGACGATCCCGGTGTCGCCGCGGAGCGGTTGGCGCTCCCCCGTGACGACGATGCGGTCGCCCCGCATGCACACGCCGCGCGCCCACGTCCACGCCGTGGTGCCGGCCGCGTCCGCGAGCTCGGTCTCGCGCCAGCCGGAGAGCACGGCGGGGTCGGCGCCCGAGACGAGGATCTTGCCGCGGTGGTTGCGCTGGTCTTCGCCGACGGCGACGACGCGCGCGGCGCTCGCGGCGACGCCCCAGAGCTCGCCGGTCCACGCGGCGCTGAGGACGAGCGGGGTCATGCGGTAGGGGGCGGCGCCGGCCGCGGCGGAGGGCAGGTACACGTAGGGGCGGTCGGCGATGGTGGCGCCGCAGCCGACGAAGCGGTCGCCGAGCGACACGAGGTCGAGGATCTGCCGCGGCGTCCCGTCGGTGGACCACAGCGCGCGCACGTCGGTCCAGGCGCTGACGCCCGCGTCGCGGGCCGGGCGCCACAGCACGTCCGTGCCGGTGAGCGACTCCGCGAGGGCCGTCCCGTCGGGCCGCGTGCGGAGCGTCCCCACGATGAAGTTGGTGCCGAGGCGGGTGGTGCCGACGAGGATGCTCTCGACGCCGGGGGGCGAGGTCCGCGTGTCGACGCGGAGGCCCATGGTGCGGGTCGCGGCGTGGTTGCCCCCGAGGTAGAGCGCGCCGTCGGCGCCGCGCTCGATGGACATCACGCGGAAGTCCGCGAGCACGCTGGCGGGGGGCCCCACCACCTGCGTCCAGCTCGCGCCGTCGCTGGTGCCGCGGAAGAGCCCGGCGCCCTCCGCGCCGGAGCCGCAGCCGATCCAGAGGGTGCCGTCGTCGTCGACGTGCAGGGCGTCGGTGCGGTTGATGCCGGGGCAGGGGTTGCTGCGCAGCGTCCAGCGCGGGCCCGCGGGGGCGTCCGGCGCGGCGTCTGGCGCGGTGACGTCGCGGGGCGGCGCGACGTCGGGCACGGTGGCGTCGGGCGCGGTGGCGTCGGGCGCGGCGGCGTCGGGCGCGGTGGTGGCGTCGAGCGCGGCGACGTCGCGGGGCGGCGCGGCGTCTGGCGCGGCGTCGGGCGCGGCGGTGGCGTCGGGCGGCGTGGCGTCGCGGGGAGGCGCGACGTCGGGCGCTGCGGCGTCGGGCGGCGCTGCGGCGTCGGGCGGCGCGGCGGCGTCGGGCGGCGTGCCATCGGCGAGGGCGGCGAGGTCCGCGGAGGGCGCCGCGTCCCCGGGCGGCGCGGGCATCGACGCGGGCGCTCCGCAGGCGCTCAGGAGGCACAGCGCCGTCAGCGCGCGGGTCGTGGGGACGGAGGGCCGGGGTCGCCGCCCGGCGCGTGGAGAGGTCATCGTGGTTCGTCCTTGTTTGTGGGGGCAGCGCACCGCGCGCCGCCGAGGTCCCGTTCGCAACGCGTGTGCCGTGCCGCGCGCCCGTCATGGCGCGCCCTGGCGGGGCGTCACCGAGAGCCGCGACAACGGCGCGTCGTCGCAGCGACGACGCGCCGTCGCCGCCCGCACAATCCGCTGTCTCCGCGCGTGCCCCGCGGGGTACCTTCCGCGTGTTTCGCCATGGACCACCGCCGGCCTGAAACCGCGCACCTGCAACCTCCCGGGAAGAAGCCTGACGACGTCGAGCGGCTCTTCGACGAGATCCTCTCGGGGCTGCTCGAAGCCCTCCACGCCGACCGGGCGATCATCTTCCTCGGGCACGCCACGAGCTCCGCCAGGAAGCGCGCCGCCGCGACGGTGTCCCCCTTCCGCGGCAAGGGCCGCGACGGGCCCCTTTCGCCCCAGGCGCTCGAGGAGGCGAGCCGCACCGTCGTCGAGCGCTGCGTCGCGGAGGAGAAGACCGTCACATGGAACTCCTCGGGCGACCCGAAGCACGGCAGCGCGGAGAAGCTCGCGATCTTGACCGCGGTCGCTGCCCCCATCGGCGCCCCGCCGCGCGGCGCGCTCTACGTCGATTTCCGCCGCCTGAGCCGCGCGGGCGGCGCGCAGCGGGTCGACGTGCTTGAGGAGTTCGCCCGGCGCCTCGACGCCGCGCTCGAGCCGACGGATTTCAAGCCCTCCTCCGCCCCGAAGGCCGCCCCCCCCGACCCGCCCGACCTCCAGGCCCTGCTCGCGCTGCCGGGGCTCTTCGCGATGGTGCCGGCGGTCCGCATGGCGGTCGGCAACACGGCGCCGGTGCTCGTGCTCGGGGAGACCGGCACCGGCAAGACCCTGCTCGCCGACGCGCTCGCGCGGCGCATCCTCCCGCAAGACCCCCTGCGGGTGATGCTGGGCACTTCGAACGACCCGAGCCAGGTCGTGTCCGAGCTCTTCGGGCACCTCGAGGGCTCCTACTCGGGCGCGTCGAGCGCGCGGACGGGGCTCGTCGAGCAGGCGCACGACGAGGGCAGGGTGCTGATCTTCGACGAGGTGCTCAACCTGCCGCTGGCGGTGCAGCAGCTCCTGCTCGACTTCACCCAGTTCGGCACGTACCGGCCCCTCGGGCATCGGGGGGCGAAGCCCAAGCGCGCGGACGTGCGCCTCCTCGCGGTCACCAACGGCGACCTGGAGCGCGCGGTGCGGGAGGGGAGGTTTCGCGAGGACCTCTACCACCGCCTCGCGGGCACGGTGCTGCGCATCCCGCCGCTGCGCGAACGCCGCGGCGACATCCCTGGGCTCGCGAGCATCCTGCTGCCCCGGATCGCCCCGGGCGAGGGCTGGAAGCTGTCGCTCGACGCGCGCCGCGCGCTCGTCGCGGAGCGCCACGACTGGCCCGGCAACGTCCGCCAGCTCGAGGGCGTGCTCCGGCGCGCGGTGGAGCGCGCCCGGGGCGGCGCCTCCCGGGAGCTCGCGGCCGAGCACCTCGACGAGGACCTCCGCGGCGAGGGCGGAGCGCAGCGGAAGGTGACGAAGACTGGCGGGACCCCCCGCGTCGAGCCGCCCCCGGGCGGCGACTTCAAGGCGCGCTATCGGGACCTCCAGGAGCGCAAGGCGGCGCTGCTGCGCGAGGAGGACGAACTCCTCCTCGAAGCGCAGGCCGCGAGTGAGACGCGTTTGGACGCGTGCGAGGCGCTCGGCTTCGGGAACTACACCACGTTCGTCAGCCGGATGAAGCGCTTGGAGACCAAAGCGAAGCGGGACCCGCCGAAGGCCGGCTGAGCGCGCTCGCGGTGGGCGCTACGGCAGCACGTACGAGTACGCCGCGTAGCGGAACTCGCTCCACGCCCGCGCGCGCGCCGGGCCGCCCGGCACGAGCGGCAGCGCGGCGGGCGCGTGGCGGACGCGCACCCGCACCGCGCTCCTGCCCTCGGTGAGCCGCCGCGGCAAGAGGAACTCGTCCTCCCCGAAGCGCCGCGGCGACGTGCGGACGTCGCGCCCGTTGATCCCCGTCTCCGTCGCGGGGTTGGAGTACACGCGCTCGGTCGAGCCCGCGGTGTACCAGACGCCGGCGGGCTGGAAGCCGGCGCCCTCGCGGTCGTCGGCGACGGACACCTCCGCGCGCTGGTCGGGGAGCGCGCGGTCGAGCGTGCGGCGCAGCATCACCCCGACGTTGGCCGGGTCGATGCGAAGCGTGAACTCCGACGTCCCCGTCACCCGCCGCCCCGCGTCGCTGAAGGCCGGGAGCTCGGCGCCCGCGGCCACCCGGTCGATGCTGTGCTCGTAGCGCGACGTGAGCATCTCGGGCGGGGACGCGGGGTCCGTGGCGTAGCGGTGCGCGGCCTCGTCGGCGGCGTCGCCCACGTCGACCGAGTCCGTGAGGAAGAGGCACGCGTTCGGCCGCCCGTACCAGAACGCCACCGTGCGGTAGCGCTCGGCGACGTCGTTGGCGGCGCCGTGTTCGAAGCGAACGCGCGCGTTGCGGCCGAAGGGCATCGCGTCGGCGACGAGGTGGCGGTAGGCCGACTGGACGCGGTCGTCGGCGTCGCGCGCGGAGGCGAGGTCGGGCGCGCCCGCGGGGTGGCCGAAGAGCGGGAGGGTCGCCGTCGCGCCGCCCCAGCCGGGTGCGCCGCCGGCCCACGCGCCGACGCTCGTCCCGTGCGCCTGCGCCGACACCGCGTCGTCGAAATAGAACCTCGGGTCGCCCGCCAGCCCGTCCGCCGACGCCCGGTCGCTGTACGTGAACGCCGCCCCGACGAGGTGCCCGCACCAGGTGCCGCCGCCCTCGACCGCGGACGTGTCGAGCAGGTCGAGGTCGACGCCGGCGACGGGCGTCCCGTGGTCGCGCGCGGTGGCGTGGAAGTACGCCGTGGTGTCGGGGGAGTCGGTCAACGGCTCGCTGCGCGAACGCCAGCTCACGCGCGGGACGGCCTCGCCCGTTCCCACCAGCTCGACGCGGGCGCCGCGGAAGTAGGGCATCGGGAAGTACGCCGCGAGCTCGACGTTGACGCCCGCGTAGCGGACGGTCGTGAGCAGCGCCTTCACCAGGTGCTCGCGGACGTCGCGGTTGTAGACGACGCCCGCGCCGAAGAAGAGCGCCACCGGCGCGTCCACGGAAGGGGCCGCGCGGCCGTCCCAGGTGATGCGCAACCGCGCGCGACCGAGCGCAGCAGCGTCCTCGCGCGCGACGCTCAGTTGCAGCGCCCGGATCGTCGCCGGCCCCGCGCCCGCCGCGTCGAGCACCGCCGCGCCGTCGGCGGGGACGTCCACCGTGCCGAGGCGCGACTGGAGCTCTCCGCCCGTCGGCGCGAGGTCGCTCCCCGCGCGCCCGAGCAGCGCGACGACGTCGGCGTCGGGGGGCGACGCGCCGTCCCATGGGCGGAGCGGGCGCGAGAGGTGGTCGGCGCCCTCGGCGAAGCGGTGGGCGGTGAGGTCGCCCGTCGCGCGGTGCGTCCGCGCGAAGCCGACGGAGAGCGAGGTGGCGAAGGCGACGGGGACGAGGTTCGCGTCGGCGCCGCGGGTGGACGACCACGTGAGGGCGAGCGGGGGCGGGAGCGCGGCGGGAGGTTCGAACGTCGACGGGTCGACGGGGGCGTCGGGCGTCGCGCTGGTGCTCTCGCGCACGACGCGGTCGAAGCCGTCGACCACGAGGTGCCACGGGCTCCCGCGCCAACGGTTTGTGAAGAGCCCGTAGAGAACGCCGGGCCCCTCCCACTCGGCCACCGCGTAGAAGGTGTCGCGCGTCGCGCGGAGGAAGTTGCCCGCGTCGTCGACGCCGCCGCCGGGGTCGTCGGTCGCGGCCGTCACGGCGCGCACGCCGATGCGCACCTGCGGCAGCCTCGCCCACATCCGGTACCCGTCGAGCCCGACGGGAACGACCGGCAGCGTGCGCGCGGTGACCGGCGCGTCGACGATGATCACGTCGCCGCTGTCGTCGCGCGCGGCGTCGACGATCGGCGTGTAGCGGGGGGCGGGCGTTTCGTCGCACCCGCACGCGAGCACGATGGCTGCGGCGAGCGCGCGCTCTGCCACGCGTCGGGTCGGGGCATGCGCTGAAAGCACGGTCGGGAGATATCAATCCGCGCGACGTTCCGATACGGTTGCTCGCGCACCTCTTCGTTTTTTCATCGCCACCCCGCGAGCGTCGTCATGCACCTCCGTACGCCCGTCCTCCGTCTCCTGGTGGCCGCTTTCTTCCTCGCCGCGTGCGCCGAGGAGAACCGGGCCGACCCGTTCACCCCGCCCGACGTTCCTGACGACCTCGCGCGCTTCGACGCGGGGCCGGAGACGTCGGACGACGCGCTCGACGCGTCGCCGCCGCCCGACGTCCGCACGCAGTGCTTCAACAACAACGCCTTCTGCCCGATGGGCCAGGTGTGCATCGGCGGCTACTGCGCCCCCGACCCCTGCTCCTCCGCGGAGAACGTCTGCGGCGCCGACCGCTGCCTCGCCCGCTGCGTCCCGCTGCGCGACCCCTGCGCGGGCGTGCGGTGCGGCGCGCGGGAGACGTGCATCGAGGGCCGCTGCATCGCGGGCTGCTACGCCGCGCCGTGCTCGGGCGTGGTGTGCCCCGACGGGCAGTTCTGCTCGCGGAGCTCCGGGCGGTGCGAGCCCGTCCAGCCGTGCAGCGCGCCGTGCCCCGACGGCTCCACCTGCCACGTCGGCTGCGTCCCCCCGTCCCCGTGCGACGGCGTCACGTGCCCCGACACCGACTTCTGCAGCGAGGGCCGCTGCGTGCGGAACCCCTGCGCCGGCGTCACCTGCACCGAGGGCCAGACGTGCATCAACGGCGCGTGCGTGGAGACGTGCAACTGCCCGATGCCCTGCACCCGCGGCGCCAACGACCGCTGCGTCTTCGGCACCTGCGTCTGCACCCCCACCTGCCCCCCCGACGCGACCTGCGGCGCCGACGACGGCTGCGGCGGCATCTGCATGGGCACCTGCCCCGACCCGCGGCAGCGCTGCAACCCGACCACCCGCTCGTGCGCGTGCACGCCCACCTGCCCCCCCGACGCGCCCTGCGGCTCCGACGACGGCTGCGGCGGCCGCTGCGCGACCGGCTGCGCCGCGGGCCAGCGCTGCAACGCCGACCTGCGCGCGTGCGAGTGCGACCCCGCGTGCCCGCCCGCCTCCGCGGCCGAGGGCGTCGACTGCGGCGCGCCCGTCCCCAACCTCTGCCCCGGCGGCCCCGCCTGCGGCACCGGAACCCGCTGCCCCTCGGGCAACCGCTGCAACGCGATGGGCCGCTGCGAGTGCATCCCGTCGTGCCCGCCGACGAGCGCCGTCGACTGCGGCCAGCCCGTGCGCAACGCCTGCTCGGGCGCGTCGTGCCCCGGCGTCGGCGTCCGCTGCAACCCCGGCGAGCGCTGCAACGCGATGGGCCGCTGCGAGTGCATCTCGCAGTGCCCCGCCACCTCGCCCGCCACCGTCGCCTGCGGCCAGGACATCGTCAACCTCTGCCCCGGCGGCCCCGCCTGCGGCGTCGGGACGCGCTGCCCGTCGGCCCCCGCGGGCCAGCGCTGCAACACCACCACGCGCCGCTGCGAGTGCGTCGTCGGCTGCCCGGCGCCCTCCACCATCACGTGCGGCGCGGCGCTCCCCGTCGACTGCGCGGGCCTCGCCTGCCCCGGCACCGGCACGCTCTGCCCCTCGGGCCAGGTGTGCAACGCCACCACCCGCACGTGTGAGTGCATGCCGCGCTGCACCACCAGCGCCGCCTCCGTCGCGTGCGGCGCCGACATCCCCAACGCCTGCCCCGGCGGCCCCTCCTGCGGCACCGGCACGATGTGCCCGGCGGGCCAGCGCTGCAACGCCACCACGCGCATGTGCGAGTGCGCCTCGGCCTGCCCCGCGGCGACGTCGGTCACCTGCGGTCAGGCCCTCGTCGACCCGTGCCGCACGCTCACCTGCCCCGGCGTGGGAACGTCCTGCCCGACCGGCCGCCGCTGCAACACCGCCACCGGCGAGTGCGAGTGCGTGCCGAGCTGCCCGGCGGCGTCGAGCGTGACGTGCGGGCAGGCGATCCCCAACTCGTGCCCGGGCGCCACGTGCACCGGCCGCGGCACGCTCTGCCCGTCGGGCCAGGCGTGCAACCCGGTCACCTTCGTGTGCGAGTGCGCGCCGCGCTGCCCGAGCACGCCGCTCACCTCCGTCGCCTGCGGGACGGTGGTCGCCAACGTCTGCGCCGGCGGCCCCACCTGCGGCGTCGGCTCGATGTGCGCCGGCACGCAGGTCTGCACCGACGGCCGCTGCCAGTGCCCCGCCGGCCGCTCGCTCTGCGGAACCTCCTGCGTCGACCTCCAGACCGACGCCGCCAACTGCGGCACCTGCGGCCGCGCGTGCACCGGCGGCCTCTCCTGCGTCGCCGGCGGTTGCCGTTGCGCCACCGGCACGATCGCCTGCGACGGCCGCTGCGTCGACAGCAACAGCGACCCGGCCCACTGCGGCGGCTGCGGGCGCGCGTGCGCCTCGGGCCGCGCCTGCGTCGACGGCACCTGCGTCTGCCCGATGGGGACGAGCGACTGCGCGGGCACCTGCGTCAACCTCAGCGCGGACGTCCGCAACTGCGGCGCCTGCGGCCGCGCGTGCGCGACGGGGCAGTCGTGCGTCGGCGGCGTGTGCGGGTGCCCGGGCGGCACCGTCCTCTGCGCGGGCGCGTGCGTCAACACCAACACCAACGCGGCCCACTGCGGCGGCTGCGGCCGCGCGTGCGCCGCGGGCCAGCCCTGCGTCAACGGCATGTGCGGCTGCTCGGCCGGGCTCACCATGTGCGGCGCCACCTGCGCCGACCTCCAGGCCGACCGCGCCAACTGCGGCGCCTGCGGCCGCGCGTGCACCGGCGCCGAGAGCTGCACCGCGGGGCGCTGCGCCTGCACGCTCACCTGCACGAGCGCGCCGTCGGCGGAGGCGGTGACGTGCGGCGTGACGATCGAGCACCCGTGCGGGGTGGGCGCGTCCTGCGGCGTGGGCCGCCGCTGCCCCGCGGGCCAGGCATGCGACGCGGCGACGCGCTCGTGCCGGTGCGTGGCCTCGTGCCCGCCCGACGCGATGTGCAACCAGAGCGACGGTTGTGGGGGCTACTGCGCGGGCACGTGCCCGACCGGGAGCACGTGCAGCCGAAGCACCAACCCCGCGACGCCCGACCAGTACCAGTGCGCGCCGGCGTCGTGCCCGACGGGCTGCCCCTGCGGCCAGGTGTGCGTGTCGGGGACGTGCGCGCCGCTCTGCGGCCGCGGCCAGACGCTCTGCGGCTGCGGCCGCTGCTGCAGCAGCCTGGAGGTGTGCACGGGCACCACCTGCGTGCCGCTGCCGCCGTGAACGCGGGGCGGTGAGCGCGCCGCCCCGCCAGCCCGCGGGGAGCGCCGCTCCCCTCTCCAGCGCGCGCTTCGGGTAACCCGCCGGGAGGCTCGGCGACCGGCGGGGTCGCTGCCCGCCACCCGCACCCGTCACTGGTGCTCGCGGAGCCAGTGGCCGAAGAAGCCGACCTTCGGCGCGTTGGGCGTCCCCACCAGGAGGGCCCGGTCGAGCAGGGTGTTGAAGTGCTCGCAGGAGGTCTCCGGCGCGAGCAGGCAGGCGTGGCAGGCGGCGCCGTTGCGCGGGGTGGAGAGCGTCATCGCGCCCGTGATGCACACCGGGTCGGACGAGCACCACGCGGCGTCGTGGAGGAGCGCCACCAGCGTGTCGCGCAGCCGCTCGCGCCGGCCCTGCCGCACGAGCCCCCCGAGCGTCCCCTCGGAGTCGGGGGAGTCTGTGTGGACGAGGACGCCCATCTGC
This sequence comes from Polyangiales bacterium, assembly GCA_046351555.1. Classification (GTDB taxonomy): domain Bacteria; phylum Myxococcota_A; class Polyangia; order Polyangiales; genus CAISKJ01. The sequence continues at coordinate 69,817 of JAXLYI010000037.1, read as the reverse complement.
CGGGCGGGCTCGTCGGCGACGTAGATCCGCTCGCGGAGCGCCGAGCTGCTGTACCCGCAGGCGAGCGAGAGCTGGCGCATCAGCGCGTGCGCGAAGCTGTGGAGCATCACGAAGCGCGGGCCGTGGGGGCGCCACGCGTCGACGCGGGCGCTCACCTCCGCGCGCTCGCCCTCGGTGCGGGCCTCCGCCAGCGCCTCGCGGCGGAAGCGCGCGGCGAAGCGGTCGAAGTGGGCCTTCAGCGCGGTGTTGATCGACTCGTTCTCCCAGGCCGCGATCGCCTCGGGGTGGAAGCCGAGGAAGATGCCCTCGCCGCGGAGCTCGATCGCGGGCAGCCAGGGGAGCTTCGCCCGCGAGAGGTTGTAGGGCGCCTCCCCGCCCGCGCGGAACATCCCGCCCGGCGGCGCGATGCGCGTGAAGGCCACCTGCGCCCGCACCTCGCGGAGCCGCCGCGCCAGCGCGACGCCCTCAAGGAGCGTGCCGAACTCCGCGGGCACCGGCTCGGGGCGCGTGTCGAACTCGGGCTTCTCGATCGGCTCCCGCAGCGCCCGCGCGAACTGCCGGTACTCGGCGACGCGGACGTCCTCGTCCTTCGGATCGCTCGCTTGGGTCTCGGCCCACTCGTCGACCACGCGCTGGAGCACGTCCGCGGGCTCCTTCAGCATCTCGCTCGCCACCTGGACGAGCAGGCGCCGCTGCGCGGGGTTCGCGTCGCGGATCATCGACCAGTACGAGCCGAAGCGGTACGACGGGTCGGGCGAGAAGGGGGGGATGTCGAGGGCGGAGCGCACCCCTCCTTCCGCCACCAGACACCACGGCCGCTCGGAGGGCGCCTCTGTCGTCTCGCCGCCGATCGCGCCGCATCGCTGCCACGCGTCGAGCAGCGCCTCCGCTTCACACGAGGTGGCGAGGCGCTCGTCGGGGGCGATGCGCTCCACGCGGTCGAGGAACGCGTCGACCCAGTGGTCGCAGCGCGCCCGCCACGCGTCGTCGAGCGGGCCGGAGTTCGGGGCTCGAGTCTGCGCGCCGCGTGCGAGCGCCACCATCGCCGGGCGCAGCGCGCGGTCCCTCGCACGGGCGGAGAACGGCTCCACCCCATCGTCGGCGCGACGTCGCGGGGCGGGCGCGGCCTCCCGCTGTTCCAGCGCGACGAACCCCGTGTCGTCTGCGTCGAGCACAGGTGGGGGGAACCGTGCGGCCCGTCGGTCGAAGAGGCTCCGCGTGAGCGATTGGATCCCGCAGGTCGCGGCCGAGCTCCCGATGACCTTGGGCCGCTCCCCGTCGCGGGAGAGGAGGAGGTCGACGACGGCATCGTGGACGCCCGCGATGGCGCCGCGGGGGCCTTGGAGAAGGTCCATCTCGTCTTGAACCACGAGCACGGGGAACCCTCCCGCGCACGGCTCCTCCGCGCGGAGCCGCCCGCACGTCGCCGCGTCTCCGACGAGGATGTCCGGGAGCGCCGCGTCGTCCGGGTCGGCGGCGTCGCTCCACGGGCCGCGCACGGCTTCGAACGACGCGCGCTCCTTCGCGCACACGGCCAGCGAGACGGGGGCGAGCCCGAGCGTCGCGTCCCCGCGATGGAGGGCGTCACGCCGGAGGGCTTCGCAGGCCCGCACCGCCCGTCGCGCGGCGGCGACTCCGTGCCACGGCAGGTAAGCGCCGGACGGCCGGAGGAGGACGGACACGCCGCGGGGGTCGTCCGCCGACGCCCGGAGGCGCCGAAGGAAGAGGGTGAAGGTCGAGAGCGCGAGGTACGCCGCCCAACGCCGTTCACGCGCGGGGATCGAGAGCACGTCCATCACCTCCCCGCCGCGGCTGGACGTCGCGAGGTCGCCGATCACTGCGAGTTGAAACGCGAGCTGCCACGCGTCCCACCGCGGCGCGGCGGAACCCTCGCCGGGGCCACCCCGGCGCGCGAGGAGAGAGGCACGCTGAGAGAGCTGGAAGGCGCGGCGCGCGGCGTCGTCCAACGGGCGGCTGAGTGCGTCGATGCCGCGGCGGATGCGGGCGGTGGTGGCGTGGGCCACGGTGAGGTTGTTGCGTGCGACGGAGGCTCGCGAAGGGGAGAGGTGTCCCGCGGCAGCCAGCACGTCGATCCGGTCCGCCTGTTGCTCCAGCCACTGCGCGTAGGCGCGTGGGAGGGCGTCGAGCTTCGACGCGAGCGCTCCGGCGTCGGAGGTCTCCGCGAGCGCCGTGAGGTCGAGCGCCGCCGCGACGCTTGCGCCGTGAACCAAGGAGCCGCTGCGGAGGCGCACGCTCGGGCCGGGGTGTCGCTCGGGCGGTGCCGTCGACACGACGCATCGCCCGTCGGCGAAGCGCCACGACGCCTCGCATGACCGCCCGAAGGCCCACGTCGCCGCGTCGCGTTGGAGCAGGTCGAAGAGGAGCGCGTCTTCGTCGACGGCCCCGGCAGGCTGCCCGCGGGCGACGATGCGCGCGTCGCCGACCGCCGCCACCTCGAAGGCCACCTGGAAGAGGTGGAGGCCCTCCGCCTCGACGCGGCTCGCGCCCGGTCGGGCGACGTTTTCGAGGGCCACGGTGACGTCCCAGCGCGGCCCGCACCGGACGCCACGGAGCCACCACCGCGCGTGTCCGACCGTCGCGACTTCGTGGAGCCCCTCGCGCACGGTGACGGGGGCGGGCGGCGCAATGGCGAGCGGGCGCCGAGTCCAGGTGAGTGTGCCCGCTGCCGCGCGCGTCGGGGCGTAGGCGGCGGCGGTCGCGGTGACGACGAGCGAGGGGGCGGCGCCCTCCAGGGAGAACGTGAGCCCCATGACGGACGGCCGCCTGGCCGCGGTGAACGCCTGGGGCGGCGCGCGCGGGGCCTCATGGCCGTCCGACGTCGCCTCGTCGACGTCGCGAAGGCGCTGCGCGGCAGGCATCTGGGGCGCGTAGAGGACGCCCGTCGCGTAGCGCTCGCTTGGCCACGAGGGGAGGACTTCGTCGGGGCCGTCGTGGGGGCCGAAGGTGTCGCGCGGGGGGGCCGGGGTGCGGGCGGGTGGCATGCGGAAGTGCCTCCGAAATAGGGCGTCGGTGGTGCGTGACGCCCCGCGGGACGACGCCTCGTCGCCAGGTGGCGGACGGGCGAAGAGCGCCCATCCCGCCCTGTCTATCGAAGTCCCCGCGGCGCGTCTACGCGGAGCGACGAGGCTTCGCCGTGAGCTCGTCCCACAGCGCGTCGGGGATGGGCTCTGGGAGTCGCAGCAGGACGCTCATCGGGGCGCTCCCGGCGTAGGACTCGACCTCGACCTCGCCGAGGTAGCGGTAGGGCACCTTCTTCCGGGGGGCAACGAACAGATGCAGGTGTGCGCCGAGTTCGGTCGGTCGGGTGATGATCGCCCCCGCGTTGTTGGTGGGTGTCATCTCTTTCTGGCTTGACCAGAGGACATGTGTGCGGTCGACCAGTTCGTTCTTGTATCCCTTCTCGTTGCCTTTCGGATCGGCGGTCGCGAGGAGCAGGTGGTGTCCACAGTGCTCGCTGGACGCGATCACGCCCTCGCGGTGCCGGGAAGGCGTGTATTGCTCCCCCCAGAGGTTGACGATCTCGCGGCGCGTGTAGGCCGCGAAGAGCCGAGCATTTGTGGGAGTGCCCAGGACACTCTCGTGGCGCTCACGAAGGTCCTTCGCCAGGACGACGTCGAGGCGCTCGCGCACAGCCTCCCGCACCGCTGGATTCGAGAGCGCCTCGGTGCAGATGCGCGACCAACGAGTGCCATCCCACACGGTCATCGGCAACCCAGCCTTCTTCACGATCCGGCCCATCGCCTTGCGCCAGTCGTCGAGGGTCGTTACCCCGCGCCGCTCCTCCTCGATGTCCCACTCGCGGTGCGCCGCGAAGAACTTCGCGTACGCCGCGAGCGGGTCGGTCCCGACCTCCAGCGCGGCCCAGAGCGCTGCGTAGTCCGTCACACGCTGACGCTGATGGTCACGCTCGGCCGCCTGGAGGAGCACGTCCAACGGGTCGCCCGCCTTCAGCGCGACCTCCCACGCCTCCGCGTCTCCCACCGCGACGCGGAGCTCGCGCCAGCCGCCGTGCGTGTCGCGTACGTCCTTCAACGCAAACCCCGACTCCCCAAGGAACTCCAGCGGCGTCGGCGAGCGCTCCAGCTCTTTGCGAAGGGAGACGTACACCACCTCCACGCGCTCTCGGCGAGGAGTCGCCATGTCTCGCACCTTCGCGAGCACCTCTAGCGTCTTGTCGTCGAGGATGATCTCGCAGCCGTCGGGCGGCGTGACCGACTCGCGCAGCGCCGCCGAGAGCTGGCGGCTGCGCTGGGTCGGCGGGGCGTGCGGGTCGTGCAGCGCGCGGAGCGGCTCGAACGCGCAGCGGTGGTGGCCCACGAGGTCGATCACGGTGAGCAGGCTCGTGCTCGGGTGCTTGCGCAATCCGCGCCCGAGCTGCTGGAGGAAGATCACGCCGGACTCCGTCGGGCGCAGGAACACCACGGTGTTGACGGCGGGCAGGTCGACGCCTTCGTTCAGCACGTCGGCGACGAAGAGCCACTCCAGCGGGTCCGCCGGGTCCTGGAGCCTGTCGTAGAGGGAGCGGCGCACGTCGAGCGACGTCTCGCCCGACACCACCTCCGCGTCGTGCCCGCGCTCGTTGAAGCGGTCGCGCATGAAGACGGCGTGCTTCAGCCCGGCGCAGAAGCCGATCGCCACGCGGCGGGGGCCGTCGAAGCCCTTCTCGATCGCGTGCGTCAGGACGAGGTCGGCGCGCGTGGTGAGGCTCAGGGCGTCGCCCAACTGCTCCTCGTTGAGCGCGAGGAGGCGCAGGTCGTCGAGCCGCTCGTCGTCGCGCACGCCGAAGTAGTGGAAGGGGATCAGGAAGCCCTCCCGGATGGCGTCGGGCAGGCGCATCTCGAAGACCACGTTGTGGTCGCAGAGCTCGGCGACGTTGCGCCCGTCCGCCCGCTCCGGCGTCGCGGTGAGCCCGAGGAGGAAGCCCGCGTCGAGCCCGCCGAGTGCGCGCCGCCACCCCAGTGCGTCGGCGTGGTGAAACTCGTCGACCACGACGTAGTCGTACCGGCGCCCGAGGAGCGGGGCGGCCGACGGCGCGAGCAGCGCCTGGACCGTCACGAACACGAAGCGGGCCTCCCCCGATGGGGCCGCCGGCTTCCTGCCCTCGACCAGCACCTCCATGGCGACGTCGGCGCCGTGGACGCGGGCGAACTCCCGCGCCGCATGCACGACGATGTCCTTGCGGTGGGCGATGAAGAGGAGGGTCTTCGCGCCCGCCCGCAGCACGTCGAAGGCCGCGAGGAGCGTCTTGCCCGTGCCCGTCGCGGCGATCACGAGGGCGCGCTTCTTCTCGTGCGCGCGTGACGATGCGAGCGCGGCGAGCGCTCGCTCCTGGAGCGCCGTGGGGGCGAGCGCGGGCCGGTAGGACTCCGAGACGCCGACGGGCTGCTGCGGACGGATCTCGGCGAGCTTCTGCGGGAGCCACCGCGCGGCGTAGGCCGCGAGCCACGCCTCATCGACGGCGCGAACGTCGGCGCGTCCCCAGAGCGCTTCGAACGCGCGCCACGCCTCGTCGAGCGCGGCGGCGTCGGTGACGAGGCTGTTCCATTCGAGGTTGTCGCGGAGGCCGGAGGCGGTCCAGTTGGACGAGCCGACCCACGCGACGCGGTCGCCGCCGCCGCGGATGAGCAGGTGGCACTTCGCGTGGAAGCCCTGCGCGCCGTCTTGCACGCGGAGCCCGTCGCCCAGCACGCCGCGCAACGATCGGAGCGCCTGTGGCTCCGTGGAGAGCAGGTACGTCGACGTGAGGACGCGCACCTCGCACCCGCGCTCGCGCAGCCCCTTCAGCGCGTACAGAAGCAGGTGGAGCCCCGACGTGTGGACGAACGCCACCGCCACCGCGACCTTCGTGGCGTCGCGCATCGCGTCGGTCAGCACCTCCGCCATCCGCGCGTTGGACGGGAGGTTGAGGACGTGGTGGGCGGAGGCTTCCCCGGACGGCATGGGCGGCACGCTGCCAGGCTGGCGGGACGGTGGTCAACGCCCCCGCGAATCCCCACTATCCTCTCGCGCATTTCGGGCCTCGACGTCTCCCCGGGCGCGGTCGCGCACCCGCCCGCGGAGCCCCCGCACACCTCCGCCCCCGCGGTCGCGCACCCGCCCGCGCAGCCCTTCGCCGCCCGCGCGCCCCGCTCGCCACCGGCCCGTCGCACCCCGTCACCCCCTCCGCGCGCGGGTATCGCTCCCGGGCCCCGCGGGCCGCGACGTCCGCGCGCTCGGGTCGCGCACCGCGCCCACGCATCCCGCCACCGCCTGCGCGCGCCGGTCACCACTCGCGCGCGGGAGCCCGCCGCGACCTCCGCGCATCGGTCGCACCTCGCCGCACGGAACCCCGCGGGGGCTCCGCCGCCGGGTGCGCACCCGCCCGCCCGAGCCCCTTCACGCCCTCGGAGCCCGGTGCGCTGTCCGCCGGCGCGACACACTACGTTTTCGTACGGACGAGCTTCTTTCCCGGGCGCGGGCCGCGGGGCTACACGGGACGTCACGCGGCGCCCGCGCTGGTGCGAGGCCCCGCGGACGAGGAGGAGCGAGACCGCGATGGACGAACAGAACCTGGACCTCGACCCGCAGCAGTACCTCCGGGCGCTGCAGGTCGACGCGACGACGATGGTGGCGATCATCTGGTCGCTGGCGTCGGCGGCGTTCCGCAAGCCGGAGGGGGCGCTGGCGCGGAAGCTCGAGCGGATGCGCGACGCGGGGCGCGCGCTGGAGGAGGGCCGCCGCGCGCACGAGGCGGCCCGCGCGAAGGAGGACCCGCGCCCCTACGACCTCACGCTCGACCGCGCCTGGGCGGCGATGATCGCGCGTCTCCAGGCGTGGGGTCAGCTCCCCGAGGCCGGGCACACGGCGCCGCAGGCCGACGCTGCGCGGCTGCTGGAGGTGCTCGCGAGCGACGGGCTCGCGGCGCTGACGCTCCCGTACAAGGCGCAATGGGCGACGCTGAAGCTGCGGCTCGACGCGGTGCACGCCGAGGGCCTCGACGAGGCGCTGACGGAGCTCGCGGGCGCGCCCTTCGTGGCGGCGGTGCGGCGGGCCTTCACGGAGTACGGCCGCGTACTCGGCGTGACGCGGGAGGCGGAGGACGTGTCGCTGCCCAACCTCGGCGCGCTGCTCCGCGCGGCGCAGCAGCGGGTGGGCGAGTACGTGCTCCAGGTGCTCGCGAGCGCCGACTCCGACGACCCCGCGTCGGTGGCCGCGGCGTCGCGCGCGCTGCGCCCGCTCCAGGAGGCCCGCGACGCCGCCAACGCCGCCCGCAAGGCGCCCGCCGCGAAGCCCGACGCGAAGCCCGACGCGAAGCCCGCGGCCGACCCGGTCGTGGCGTCGCCGCGCAAGACGGCCCCGCCGCCCGCCCGCCCGAGCGCCCCGCCGCCCGCGTGAGGCGCGGCCTCCATCCCCCGCTCGCCGAGCCTCGCGCGTTGACCCCTTCCCCGGCGCCCACGAGATGCGCAACGCCTCGCGCGGAAGTGCTTGTCTACCTGGAGATCGCGGAAGTAGGAGTGGTTGGTTCGTCTGCTCGCGGCCCCGAGTGCCCAGGGTTCGCCCGCCCGCCCTCGCTGAGTGGCTTGGGCTCACCCTGGGCAACGGGCATGGGATTGCCCGGTCGGTACCGGGCTCCCAACGAGGCGACGGGGCGACGCGACGTCCTCACCTCGCGCCGGCTCCCAGAATCCGCCACCGGGCGGATGATCGCATGCCGGTAGCCCAGGGTGAGCCCAAGCCACTCAGCGAGGGCGGGCGGGCGAACCCTGGGCACTCGGGGCCGCGAGCAGGTGAGCCAGATGCTCCAACCTCTCGAAACATCGAGCGCGCAAGCACTTCCGTGCGAGGCGTCGCGCATCTCGTGGGCGCCGGGGAAGGGGTCAACGCGCGAGGCTCGGCGAGCGGGGGATGGAGGCCGCGTCAGCGCACCGGCACGCGCGCCACGCCGGGCAGCGGCGTCGCCCCCGGGCGCACCGCGTCGGCCCACGCCGAGCTCGCGACCCACAGCACGCCGCTCTCCGCGTCGAACGCGACGCCAGCGGGTGAGCGCAGCAGCCCCGCGGGCGCGTCCACCGCAGTGAGCGCGCCGCCTGGCGCGACGCGGGTGAGCGCGTCGACGCCGCCGGCCGCGACGAGCAGCGCACCGCCCGCGCCCGCGGCGAGGCCCCAGGCGCCGGCGAGGCGCGGGCAGTCGCGCGCGGTGAGGGTGGTCGCGGGCCCGGCGCTCCCGTCGGCGGCGATGGCGACGCGGACGACGGCGGCGTGGTCGGTGTTGGTGACGTACACGGCGTTGCCCGCGAGGTCGACGACGAGGGCGTTGGCGCCCGTGCGGACGGTCTGCGCGGGGCCGCAGACGACGGCGCCGCCGGCGAGGAGCGCGTCGCTCGACCAGCGGGCGAGGGAGCGGCCGTCGGGGGCGAGCTTCCAGATGGCGCCGCGGGGGCTGTCGGTGAGCCAGACGCCGCCCGAGGCGTCGACCGCGACGGCGCCGGGGCCCTGGTACTGCGCGTCGCCGGCGATGAAGACCGCGGGCCCGCCGCCGGCCACCGCGCGCCACAGGCCGCTCTCGCCCGCGGTGGGGGACACCGCGACGAGCAGGAGGCGCCCCATGGCGTCGAAGGCGAGGCCGTGGGCGGTGACGCCGGTGGGGACGGTGGCGTAGGCGCGCGAGGCGCCGTCGGGCGACACCTCGATCACGCGCCCGAGGCCCGGGATCGACACGTACCCGCTCCCCTGCCGCGCCGCCACGCCCTCGGGGAACTCGTTGCGCCGCGCGTCGAGCCGGAGCACCTCGTACATCGGCAGCGCGGGGCGGTCGGGGCCGATGTCGCCGGGGGGCGCGCCGTCGGCGGACGCGTCGGTCACGTCGGCGCGGGCGGCGGCGTCGGGCTCGGCGAGGCGCGGCGGGGTGGGGTCGTCGCAGCCGGCGGCGAGGGCGAGGGAGAGTGCGAGTGCGCCCGCGCGCGGGGTCACATCGCGCCGTAGAGGGTGAGGGTGTTGGGGGCGGCGGTGTCGACGTTGAGCGTGACGCAGGTGGCGGTGGCGGGCTGCACGTTGCGGATGCGGTACTGGAAGAGCGGCTCGGCGCCGGCCGCGAAGGTGATCGGGGTGAAGGTGGTGAAGGGGATGGTGACGGTGCCGGGCTCGCCGACGTAGACGCCGAGGGTGACGGAGGCGACGACGACGGTGCCGACGATCACGTCGAGGGCCGCGAGCGCGCCGCCGGAGACCCCGCACGGCCCCGCGGTGGAGACGTTGAACTGCGACAGCCGCAGCACGCCCGACAGGCCCCACACCTGCGTGAGGCCCACCGGGCGCGTGGCGAAGATGCTCCGCGAGTCGGCGCCGAGCTGGTTCTGCACGGCGCCGCGGGGGAACTCGACCGCCCGCGTGGCCCACATCGCCGGCGGCATGGTGCTGCTCGGGCACATGCAGCGGTTGGCGGCGACGGGCGTCCCCGTGGTCGGGGGCGCGGCGGGGGGGAGGCCGTTCTCCGCGACGGAGAGGCGGAAGGGGCCGCGCGACTGGAGGCCGGCCATCGGGTAGCTCGACACGGCGAGGTAGACGACGTCGCCGCGCGCGAGGCCCGAGAGCTCGAGGGTCGAGAAGGCGATGTTGCAGCCGAGCTCGGTGTTGGTCGCGCAGGCGCTCATCCCGAGGCAGACGTTGGTGTCGTCGTCGTCGACGCAGCTCCGCGGGCCGGGGACGAGGCCGTTCGCGTTGCAGTTGAGGTAGGCGCCGAGGATGGTGTCGTGGGCCGCGGCCATGCCCGCGCCGCAGAGGCCGGTGTTGGTCGTGGCGACGAGCCGCGGTCCGCTCTGCACGACGTAGCGGTAGACGCGGGTGCTCATCGTGGTGGAGGCGGCCTCGTGGCAGCCCGCGATCGCGGCCTCGCCCCCGACGGTGGTCCCGGTGACGGTGAGGACGCCGTCGGCGCTGACGACCCCGGGGGTGGCGCCGCTGAGCAGTACTGCGTCGTGGCCCATGCAGGTGCCCATGGAGGCGTCGCGCGGGGGCGCGACGTCGGGCGGCGCGACGTCGGGCGCGGGGCGGTCGGCGGGGGCGTCGGGCGCGACGTCGGGCGCGGCGACGTCGCCGGACGCGTCGGGGCGGCGCGCGTCGGCGCCGGCGTCGCGGCCGCGGAGCACGTCGAGGTCGTAGCTGCACGCCGCGCAGAGGAGGGCCGCGGCGGGGGCGAGCGCGGCCCTCACAGCGAGCCCTCGATGGCGAAGACGCCGCCGCCCGGCAGCGGGGCGAAGCCGGCGCGCGCGGTGGGCGCGGGCGCGGCGGGGATGGGGCCGACGGGCGGGCGCGCGGGGCGGAAGGCGTCGAGGAGGAAGAAGGTCACCGTGGCGGCGGCGAGCACGCCCGTGGCGACGAGGCCGCCGTTGACGAGGCCCTGGCGGAGCTGCATGTCGTCGATGTCGTCCTGGGCGCAGCCCGCCGCGGTCTGCCCGCAGTTGCGCGCGAGGTCGTTGTAGCGGGCGTCGGCGAGGAGCCCGATGGCGAGCGTGAGGCCGCCGCCCACCGCGGTGAGCCCGGCGGCGACGAAGCCCGCGGTGCGGAAGTAGCGGGGCGGCTCCTCGACGCGGCGCTCGACCACGACCACGCGCGTGGCGGTCTCGGGGGGAGGGGCCTGGCGGGCCTCGGCCTCGTGCTGGAGCTCGACCTGGATGACATTGAGCCGGGCCTGCACCTCGGCGCGGTCGTTGGCGTCGGGCACGCGCTGGAGGTAGCGGGAGAGGGCGTCGTTGGCGTGCTCCCAGTCGTGCATCCGCTCGTACGCGGCGCCGATGTTGTAGAGGAGCTGCGGCCGCCCGGAGAGCTCGTAGGCCGCGGTGAACTCGCGCGCCGCGGTGGCGAAATCGCCGTTGGAGAAGGCGTCGCGGCCGAGGGTGAAGTGCTCGCGCGCGGCGCGGTCGGCCTCGGGCGAGACGGTGTTGACGGGCGCGGGCTGGGCGCCGGCGGAGAGGCCCGCCGTGGCCAGCGAGAGGGTGAACGAAAGGAGGGCCCCGCGGGGGAGGTGCATGGCTCCGCGCACTATATCGCACCCGGTGCGGTGGGCGGAGAGTTCTTCAGCGGGCGGCGGGGCGCTCGGCGAGGCGGGCGAGGAGGCGGGGGAGCACGGGGGCAGGGACAAAAGGGGTCACGTCGCCGCCGAAGGAGGCCACCTCCTTCACGAGCGACGAGCTCACGAACAGGTGCTCCTGCGCGGTCATCAGGAACACCGTCTCCACCCGCGGCGCGAGGTGGTGGTTCATGCACGCCATCTGGAACTCGAAGTCGAAGTCGGCCACCGCGCGCAGCCCGCGGATCACCGCCGCCGCGCCCTTGCGCCGCGCGTAGTCGACCAGGAGCCCGTCGATCACGTCGACCTCGACCCGCGGGTCGTCGCCGATCACCTCGCGCAGGAGCGCCACCCGCTCGCCGACGTCGAAGAGGTACTGCTTCCGCTGGTTCTGCGCGACGGCGACCACCGTCGTGTCGAAGAGGGAGGCCGCGCGGCGGATGATGTCGAGGTGCCCGTTGGTCGGCGGGTCGAACGAGCCCGCGTAGATCGCCACCCGCCCGCCGCGCGGCGGCAGCGAGGCCGGGGACGAGCTATGCGGGGCGCCGTCGGTCGCGGCGGTCGCGTCGGGGGCGCTCGCGGGGCGCGCGGTGAAGAGCGTGACGGACGTGTCGCCGTAGGCCCGCGTGTCGGCGTCGCCGAGCACGTCCGCGGCCGCGGGCGGGAGCGACACCTCCTCGCGCGAGGCGTGCTCGACCACCACCGTCGCGCCCGGGCAGAGCGCGCCCTCGGCGCAGAGCACCGCGAGGGCCTCGCGCTCGAGCAGGTGCCCGTACGGCGGGTCGACGAACACCAGGTCGAAGGGGCCCGCGAGGCTCTTCACCGAGCGCCGCACGTCGCGCTTGAGGAGCGCGAACGTCTCGGGCGCGGCCTCGAGGTTCTCGAGGTTGGTCTGGATCGTCTCGCAGAGCCCGCGGTCGGCCTCGACGAAGGTGACGTGCGCCGCGCCGCGCGAGAGGGCCTCGATGCCGAGCGCGCCCGTCCCCGCGAAGAGGTCGAGCACCCGCGCGCCCTCCACCCGCTCGCCGAGGAGGTTGAACACCGCCTCGCGCACCCGGTCGCTCGTCGGGCGCGTCTCCGCCCCCCGCGGCGGCCCGAGCAGCCGCCGCGCGCGCCACTGTCCCGCGATCACCCGCATGTCAGAACGTCAGCCCCACGTTGACGCCGCCGAGCCCCGGCGCGAGCACGGGCGCCACCTGGAGCCGCGCCTGCCGCGGGGGCGCGCCCGGCTGCGGCTGCCCCTCGGTCGCCGCGCCGCTCGACTGCATCGTGTCGATGATCACCAGCGCCGCGCCGACGCCCGCCAGCACCACGCCGCCGATGCCGAAGGCGTACGCGAGCGCCTGCGACGTGGCGTTGGCCTCGCAGACGTTGTGCGCCTGCGCCGCGTCGGGGTTGGTCGTCGCGTCCTGCGCCGCGCGCGCGCACACCTGGTCGGCCGTCAGCGAGCGGTTGGTGTTGACGGTGTTGTTGTAGAAGAACCACGCCTGCGCCGAGGGGTCGCTGTTCGTGCCGCTGGCCCCCTGCGTGAGGTCGACCTGGTTGCTGGTCACCACCGCCTGCCAGACGCCGACCGCGCCGGCGACCACCCCGAGGCCGAGCACCCCGAGCCCGACGTACCGCAGCACGTGCGAGCGCTGGATCACCGTGCGCCGGTTGAGCTGCTGCCGCGCCGCCTCGAGCTGCCGCGCGCGCTCGGCCGCCTCCTGCGCGAGGCGGTCGGTCTCGGCCTGCTGCGCCGCGGTCTGCTGCTGCGCCACCACGGCCTCCTGCTGCGCGACCATGTCGCGGTTGCCGATGGCGACGAAGATCTGCCGGGCGAGCTCGCGCAGCGCCTCGGGGCGCGAGTTGGCGACCGAGCGCGAGATGGTGGTCGACTCGCGGTGGATCTCCCGGTGCGTGGTCTCGTCCCAGAGGCTCACCTCGACGCTGAGCTGCGCGTCGCGCCCGCGCCCGAGGCGCCCCACCGTGCCGTAGATGTACTTGGGCGCGTGGATGTCCTGCGCGATGAGCGACAGGCACTCGGGGCTCGTCGAGGTGCAGCCCACCATCGCGAACTCCTGGTCGAAGGGCGGCGTCCCCGCGGGCACCTGGTAGCCCGCCGCGGTCGCCTGCTCGCGCAGGGCGTTGGTGAGCGCCGTCGCGGCGTCGACGTCCCCGTCGGGCGCGCGCAGCCCGACCACGTGCATCGGGCCGCGGTTGATCTGCTGGGCCCAGGCGAGCTCCCCGGCGGAGCCGAGGGCGAGGGCGATCGCGAAAGGAAGGGTGCGAAGGGCGCGGGGCGACATCGGGGGCGTTCTCCTGGCGGGATAAACTTCGAGGATCATAGGCGAACCCGGGGCGCGCGCGGAAGGGTGTTCGCGCCGGCGGGCGCCGTGGTAGCGTCCGCGCGCAATGTCCAGCGACCTCGACCGCCTCGTCGACGCCGTCGTCGCGCGCGTCCAGCAGGAGCTCGGGCCCGCCGCGCCGGCGGGCTCCGTCACCCCGAAGGTGTCCTCCGGCGGCGCCGCGCCCGCCACGCCCGGCGCCGGCGGGCGCCCCCGGCCCGACCTCGCGCGCCTCATCGACCACACGCTCCTCAAGCCCGAGGCCACCCGGGAAGACCTCCGCAAGCTCTGCTCGGAGGCCGCCGCGTGGCACTTCTTCTCCGTGTGCGTCAACAGCGCCAACGTCCCCTTCGTCCGCGAGCAGCTCCGCGGGAGCACCGTCGCGGTGTGCGCGGTGGTCGGCTTCCCCCTCGGCGCGATGACCCCCAACGCCAAGGCCTTCGAGACGGCCGAGGCGGTGCGCGCCGGGGCCGACGAGATCGACATGGTGATCAACGTCGGGGCGCTCCGTTCGAAGGACTACGCCCTCGTGCTCGACGACATCGCGCGCGTGGTGGGCGCGGCGCCGGGGCGCGTGGTGAAGGTGATCCTCGAGACCTCGATGCTCTCGCGCGACGAGAAGGTGGTGGCCTGCGCGCTCTCGAAGGCCGCGGGCGCGAGCTTCGTGAAGACGTCGACGGGCTTCGGCGGCGGCGGCGCGACGGCCGAGGACATCGCGCTCATGCGCGCGGTGGTGGGCCCCGAGCTCGGGGTGAAGGCCAGCGGCGGCGTCCGCACCGCCGGCGACGCCGACCGCATGGTGGCCGCCGGGGCGACGCGCGTCGGCGCGAGCTCGAGCGTCGCGATCGTGTCGGGCGGCGCCGGGGGCGCGGGGTACTGAGGGGCGGTTTCCTCTCGCTCCGCGGCCTCGTAGGCCCTCTCCCCCAGCCCCTCTCCCGTACCGGGAGAGGGGAGCAAGAGCCTTGGATTCATGGGGAGTTCGATGAGCCAGTCCCCCCCTCTCCCGGTACGGGAGAGGGGACGGGGGAGAGGGCTGTTCGCGCGGTCGGTCAGTGGTGGCGGCGGCCGCGGCGGCCGTGGCGCCCGTGGCGGCCGCCCTCCTCTGCCGGGGCGGCGGGGGCTGCGCCGGCGGCGCCGGTCGCCTCGACCACGAAGTCGACGCAGCGGTTGGAGCCGCCGGTGCAGGGGCGCGTGGCGCCGACGGCCGCGACGGTGATGCGGCCACGGTCGACGTGGGCGCGGCGGAGGTAGCGCTCGACGTTCTGCGCGCGCTTGCGGGCGAGGCGCTCATCGCGGCCGGGGTTGCCGTTGTCGTCGGCGTGGCCCTCGATGCGGACGCGCTGCACCTCAGGGTGCGCTGCGAGGAAGGCCGCCACCGCGTCGAGCGTCGCGCGCATGTCGCGCTCGACCCGGTCGCGACGCGCCTCGTACTGGAGCACCTGCGTGATGGTCACGGCCGCGGGCGCCGCGGGCTCGACGGGCGCCACGGGCCCGGTCGGCGCGGAGGGCTCGGCCATCGGCACGGTGTCGGGGCAGCCGTCGTCGTCCTGGTAGCCGTTCTGCGTCTCGGGCTGCTGCGGGCACTGGTCGGAGATGCCAGGCACGCCGTCGTGGTCGGGGTCGGGGTCGTCGGGGCAGCCGTCCTCGTCCTGGAAGCCGTTGCGCGTCTCGGGCTGCTGCGGGCACTGGTCTTCGAGCCCCACAACGCCGTCGTGGTCGGGGTCGTTGGTGGCGGTCGGCCTCGGTGCGGTCTCGGTCTCCACCGGCGGCGGGGCCTCGGGCGGCGCGCGGAGGGTGATCTCCAGGCCCGCGCGCCAGTAGGTGGCGGTGCCGCGGCCGGCGGCGGCGTCGGAGTCCGACCCGACCACCTGCCCGAAGCGCGCGGAGGGGCCGAGGTAGAGGATGCCCGTGATGGGGAAGAGCCAGCCCGCGCCCGCGGTGTAGCCGAAGCGCCCGGCGCCGTCGGCCCCGGTGGCGTTGAAGGCCGCGTCGACGTCGATGAAGAAGCCGCCGAGCGAGCGCGACAGGATCGGGTCGACGCGGAGGCCGCCGCCGATGGCCGTCGAGGTGCCGACCGAGTCCGCGGCGTTGGCCTGGGTGACCGGCCAAACCGCGGTGCTGAACATCAGGTGAACGCGCAGCGGCCCGACGAGCCGCACGCCCCCGCGGAGCTCCAGCGCGCCGCCGAAGCCGAACTCGTTGCTCTGCGGCGCCGACAGGATCGTGCCCCCGCCCAGGTGCGCGGACAGCGACAGGCGCTCGAGGAACTGCGCGTGCGCGGCGGCCGGCGCGAGGGTCAGGCCGAGCGCCGCGGCGAGCCACAGCGGACGATGGGACGAACGAAGGGACATCAGAAACTCCTTGCGCCCGAGTGTGCGAAGAACCGCCGGGGGATTGCTAGAAAAATCCAGACGGGCCGTCGGGATGACGAAACGTCAGCGCCGCTTCCGCCCGCGCTTCGGGGCCTGCGCGTCGACCGCGCCCGGGGGGAGGGCGGGGAGGGACGGGGCGATCTGTTCGAACAGGGCGTCGGCGCGCGCGTGGCAGTCGTCCCAGTCGAGGTGGCGCTTGTTGGCGACGTTGTAGTCGGGCTTCGCGAGCTTCTCCTCGGGGAGGCTGAAGCGCGCGGCGAGCTTGTACTGGAGCAGGGTGACGGCGACCTCCTCGTTGTCGGAGGTGAGGTCGTCGACGGGGCGGAAGGGGCCGGGGCCGAGGCCGTAGTTGGCGAGGTGCCGCCGCTCCTTGGGGGACATGAGGAAGTGACAGGCCTCGTGCATCAGCTTCTCGGTGTCGCAGAGGCCGTCGCGCGCGATGAAGAAGGTGCGCCCGTCGTAGCCCACGGGCTGGGCGAAGAAGGGCGCGCGCCCCTGCTCGTCGCCCTGGAGCTCGACGAGCCGCCAGCCCTTGCCCGTCACCTTGCCGACCCAGGCGCAGAGCTCCTTCCAGCGCGTTCCGCAGCGCTGGGCGGGGTCTTCGCAGCATGCCTTCCGTTCTCTCATCGCGGGGCGCGGAAGGTACACCAGCGCGGCGGGCGCGCGAGGGGGGTTGTCGCGCGCGCCGGGGGCGCTGTACTCACGGGCCCCGACGATGCACCTGACGAAATACGACCACGCGCCGCGCCTGCCGGAAGGCGACCGCGTCGACCTCGACGCCCTGATCCCCGGCGGCGGTGATTTGATGCTCGAGATCGGCCCGGGGCGCGGGATGTTCGCGCTCCAGTGGGCCGAGCAGCACCCCGAGTCGCGGCTCCTCGCGCTGGAGATCCGCCGCAAGCTCGCGGCGGTGCTGGCCGACCGGCTCGCGGCCAAGGGCTTCACGCGCGCGCGGGCCTTCGCGGAGGACGCGGGGCTCGCGCTGCCGCGGCTCGGCCCCGACGCATCGGTGGCGTGGGTGGCGGTTCACTTCCCCGACCCCTGGTGGAAGAAGCGGCACCAGAAGCGCCTGGTGCTGAAGGACGGGCTGGTGACCGAGCTCGCGCGGCTGGTGCGCCCCGGCGGCACCGTGCTCATCCAGACCGACGTGGAGCAGCGGGCGGAGGAGTACCGGGCGCGGTTCGAGGCGGCGCCGGAGTTCGAATGCGTGGGCGATCCGTGGGTGCCCGAGAGCCCGCACGCCCCGGCCCGGTCGAACCGCGAGGCCCGCGCCATCGCCGACGGGCTGCCCGTGTGGCGGATGGTGTTCCGCCGGCGTTGAACGCGGGCGGCGGGGGAAGCACCGAAACCCGTTGTCTGCGGCGCCGCGCTCTGGCAATGGGAGCGGCACCATGACGGCAGACGCAGGAGACCGCATGAAGGTCGTGATCCTCTGTGGCGGCCAGGGCACGCGCATCCGCGACGCGGGCGAGCACCTGCCCAAGCCGATGCTGCCGATCGGGGCGAAGCCGATCGTGTGGCACATCATGAAGGGCTACGCGCGCCACGGCTTCAAGGACTTCGTGCTCACGCTCGGGTACAAGGGCTGGGTCATCAAGGAGTTCTTCCTGAACTACCGCGCGATGACCACCGACCTGCGGGTGACGCTCGGCGCCCACAAGGCCGTCGAGGTGCTCGGCACCCACGACGAGGAGGACTGGACGGTCACCCTCGCGGAGACGGGCGAGCACACGCAGACCGGCGGCCGCGTCTCCGCCGTGCGCCGCTACGTCGAAGAGGACGAGCTCTTCATGCTCACCTACGGCGACGGCGTCTCCGACGTGAACATCCGCGCCCTCGTCGACTTCCACCGGTCGCACGGCAAGATCGCGACGGTGACCGCGGTGCACCCGCCGGGGCGCTTCGGCGAGATGGTGATCGAGCGCGGCGCGGTGAGCGAGTTCAACGAGAAGCCGCAGACGACGGCGGGCTTCATCAACGGCGGCTTCTTCGTCATGGACGCGAAGCGGGCCTGGGAGTACCTCGGCGCCGACCCGCTGACCATCCTCGAGCGCGAGCCGCTGCGCCGCCTCGCCGCCGCGGGGGAGCTCGTCGCCTTCGAGCACCAGGGCTTCTGGCAGCCGATGGACACCTACCGCGAGTACACCATGCTCAACGACCTCTGGACGCGCGGCGTCGCCCCCTGGAAGACGTGGTAGGCGCCGGACTCTCGCCCGACCTCCTGCGCGCGGCCTACGCGGGCCGGCGCGTCCTCGTCACCGGGCACACGGGCTTCAAGGGACCGTGGCTCGCCCACTGGCTCCGCGAGCTCGGCGCCGAGGTGACCGGCTTCGCCCTCGCGCCCGAGACCTCCCCCTCGCTCTTCGACGTGACCGGCGCGGGCGCCGCGCTGCGCGACCTGCGCGGCGACGTGCGCGACGCGGCCGCCGTCCGCGAGGCCGTGCGCGAGGCGAGGCCCGACGTGGTGTTCCACCTCGCGGCGCAGGCCCTCGTCCGGAGGAGCTACGCCGAGCCCGTCGAGACGCTCGCCACCAACGTGATGGGCACCGCCCACGTGCTCGAGGCCGTCCGCGCCGAGGGCCGCCCCTGCGCGGTGGTCGTGGTCACGAGCGACAAGTGCTACGAGAACCGCGAGTGGGTCTACGGCTACCGCGAGGACGAGCCGATGGGCGGCCACGACGTGTACTCGATGAGCAAGGGGGCCGCCGAGCTCACCGTGTCGTCGTGGCGCCGCAGCTTCTTCCCGCCGGCGAAGCTCTCCGCGCACGGCGTCGCGCTGGGCTCGGCGCGCGCGGGCAACGTGGTCGGCGGCGGCGACTGGTCGGATGCGCGCATCGTCCCCGACTGCGCCCGCGCCCTCTCGCAGCGCGAGCCCGTCGTGGTGCGCAACCCGCTGTCCGTCCGCCCCTGGCAGCACGTGCTCGAACCGCTCGGGGGCTACCTCCTCCTCGGCGCGCGCCTCTCGGGCCACGGCACCGACCGCCCCCAGGACTTCTGCGAGGGGTGGAACTTCGGCCCCGCCGTCGACTCCACCCGCACCGTCCGCGAGGTGGTGGAGGCGATGATCGCCGCGTGGGGCGAGGGGACGTGGGTCGACCGCCGCGACCCCAACGCGCCGCACGAGGCGGGTCTCTTGCGCCTGAGCATCGAGAAGGCGCACGCGCGTCTCGGGTGGTCGCCGCGCTGGGGCTTCGAAGAGACCTTCGCCCGCACGGCGCAGTGGTACCGGGACTTCTACCGCGGGGCGACGGGCGCCGAGATGCGCGCGCTCTGCCTCGAGCAGATTCGCGCGTACATGGGCGCGTGAGTCAGCCCATCGGGGTGCGCTGCGACACGACGAGGTAGGGCGCCCGCTCGCGCGCGCCGGTGGCCTCGTGGACGAGCACGACGCCCTGGCGCCCGCCCGCGAGGAGCCACACGGCGCCGTCGCTCGAGTCCTCGACGAGCACGCCGGTCACCCCGAGCTCGGGCTCGTCGTCGGGCGCGTGCGCGGCGAAGAGGCGCCAGCGCCCGTCGAGCCCCGACTCGGACTCGTAGTCCACCCAGGTGATCGCGCGCGTGGGGGCGTCGCCCGCCCGCTTGAAGCGCAGGGAGAGCCCGTCCTCGTGCGCGGGCCCCGCATCGACCTCGACCTCGACGAAGCGCATCGTGGCGCAACGTCTACCCCCGCCGGCGCGCGCCGCGCAATGGGCAACGCGCCCCGCGCCGCGCGCAGAAGCGCCCCTGGCGCGTCGTACCATCGCCTCGTGAAGCCCCCGCTCCTCGCCCTCCTCTGCCTCGCCGCGGCCGGCTGCGGCGCCACCCAGCACGACGCGTTGACCCCGCGCGCAAGCCGCGCCGCCGCGGAGCCGCGCGTCGTCTGGGAGGAGGGGGCCACCCCCACTATGCCCCCGCCGCCGGTCGCCCCGCCGCCTGCCGCCACGCCGCCCGACCCCTGGGGCGACCCGATGGGCGCGCTCACGCGGGCCTCGCAGCACGCTTCGCCGGGCGCGCGGCGCGTGCTCGACGCGGCGAAGGCGATGATCGACGGCGGCGTCGTCACGCGGGGCTCGTGCTTCACCTGGGTCAACGCCGTGTACCGCCGCGCGGGGGGCCAGCGGCAGACGGTGTTCGAAGGCGACCGGCGGACCCGCTGGGCCGAGGCGTCGCAGCTCCGGCCGGGGGACTGGGTGTTCTTCATCAACCACTCGTTCGGCGACGTGACGCACAGCGCGATCTTCGTGGCGTGGGTCGACGAGCCGAGGCGCGTCGCGCTGATGGTGAGCTACCCCGGCGGCAACCGCGACGCGCCCGGGCGCTTCAGCGACTACGCGCTCACCAACGTGTACCAGCTCGTCCGCATGCGCGACGGGTGAGGCGCCGCGCTCAATCCTCGTCGGCCCAGAGCGCGAGGGCGGCGAAGCCGTCCCCTTCGAGCAGCACCACCTCCTCGAAGGTGTGTTTCGTGAGGCCGCCCGTCCACCCGTAAGAGCAGCCGGGCGGCAGTGTGAGCGTGACGGGGTCGACGCCGCGCGTGACGTCGGTGTTGCACCACGCGCGCGCGACGCCGAGCGCGTCGGCGAGCCGCTGCGCCACGAGCCGATGCTGCGCGGGGTCGCCGCGCGGCCAGTTGTAGGCCAGCGAGCGGTACCGACGGAACGCGAGAAGCGTCACCGCCTCCTCGGGCGCAAGGGGCCTCCACGGCCGCTCGGGGGGCTCCGCGATCTCGCGCGCGCCCGCCGCCGCCAGGTCGTCGGCGAACAGCGGCGCCAGCGGCTGCCCGGCGTCCCACACGCGGGCCACGCCGACGAGCATCGGGGCGCCCTCGCTCCGCATCGCGCGCATCGCGGCGAGTGCCTCGCGGCGTCGCGCGTCGCTCACGGTGTGTGGCTTGGGGCGGGTCATGGCTGCGTCATCTCCTCTCCGCGGCGGGCGCTTCGTACCGCGCCGGCGCGAGGTGCGACGGGAGCCGCGTGGCCGCGTCGATCGCGCCGGAGAACGCCGGCCCCGGGTGCGCTTCGAGGACGCGGATGGGGCCGGTGAGGTGGGCGTTGAAGGCGTCGAGCTCCTCCGCGGGGACCCACAGCTCGCGGTGGCGCGAGGCGCCCGCCACCTGCACGGGGTAGCGGGCGGCGAAGGCGTCGTCGACGGAGAAGGCCACGACGAACCCGACGAAGCCCGAGAAGGCGTCGGGGGCGTTCCATTCGCGCGCGATCTGGCGGGCGTAGGGGAGGTCGAGCACGGGATAGAAGATCGGCTGGTGCGAGAGGCGCGGCGGGAAGGCGCGGTACGCGGCCTCGGCGATGAGCTCGAGCTCGCGCAGGCCGACGGGGCGGTAGAGGTCCATGACGGGGACGGAGGGTATAGCCCCGCAGCGCCGCCACCGTCGCCACCCTCCGCCACCCCTCCGCCACCGCCCGCCACCCCAGATCCGCCACCCCCACGCGCGGAAACGCCCGCGTTCTCGTCGCGGCACGCGCGCTGCTCATGCCTTCGTCGCGATGACGGCGTCCGACCGACCCTTCCGCGCGCTGGCGCACGCGGAGCCCGAGGTGATGATGGGGATGCTCCGCGCGCTGGTGCCGAGCGTGGCGTCGGACGCGGCGCCCGTGCGCCCGGAGGACCTCTCGCCGACGCGGCTGGAGGCGCTCGCCCCCGCGCAGGAGGTCGACTGGGTGGTCCGGTCGGGGAGGCGCGCGGTGTACCACCTGGAGTGCCAGGGGTACTGGGACCCGGGCTTCATGGGGCGGCTGTTCCGCTACCACCTCGCGCTCACGCTCCTGCACCCGCGGCGGACGGTGTACACGGTGGCGCTGTGGCTCCGCACGCCCTCCCGCGCGCAGCGGCAGCGGAGGATCACGCGCCGCGGGGTGACGGTGACGGTGGAGCACGTGGTGCTGGGGGAGCTCGACGCCCGCGCGCTGCTGGCCGACCCGCGCACCGCGTGGCTGGCGGCGGGCGCCGACGCCGGCGACATGAGCGACGAGGAACTCTGCGCGCGCGTGGTCGCCGCGCTGGTCGACAACAACGCGAGCTGGTATCAACGACACATGGCCGCCATCACCGCACAGATGAAGAAGCGCATGAAGCCCTTCGAGGACGCCATGGCGCGCGCCAACCTCCCGCGCGGATTCGCCACCGACTCCTACCTCATGGGATTCGACAACGGCCGCGACGAGGGCAAGGCGGAGGGCAAGGCGGAGGGCAAGGCGGAGGGCAAGGCGGAGGGCCTCGCCGCGGGCAAGGCGGAGGCCCTGCTGACGATCCTGAAGGCGCGCGGGCTCCCGGTCACCGCCGCGCAGCGCGCGAAGGTGCGCGCCTGCGCTGACCTTGCCGCGCTCGACGCGTGGGTCGCCCGCGCTGCCACTGCGCAGACCACAGCCGCCGTCCTCGGCGACGCCGCGCCCCGCAAGCGCGCCCGCTGAGCCTCTGCGCTGCGGAGACCCTGACTACCTCGTCTCCGCTCATGTGCCCACTTCGCGCGACCGCACCGCGCCGAGCAGCGCCCCCGCGAGGCGGCCGACGTCCACCTGACAGAACCCGCAGAACTGCGGGTCGCCGCACTCGATCACGGTCCACGACCCGTCGTCGAGCTGCCCCACGTCGACGGCGAGGTAGGGCACGCCGAGGCGCCGGGCGGCGGTGCGGGCGAGCTCGCGCACCGCGGCCTCCTCGTCCGCGCGCAACGCGGTGAGCACGTCGTGGCCGGGCCAGTAGGCCCCGAGCGCGAGCGGCTCCCCGTCGAGCGCGAACACCCGGTACTCCCGCCCGAGCGGGAAGCCGTCGTCCGCCGTGCGCGCGTGGCGGAGGCTCACGAGGCGCCGGACGGCGACCACCCCGTCCGAGCGCTCGTGGTCGCCCCAGAGGCCCTCGGCGATGCGCGCCACCTGCGCGTCGGAGCGCGCGACGCAGTGCGACCACCCGCGGTGCTTGAGGGCCTGCACGGCGCCCTTGAGGAACACCGGGAGCCCGAGCTCCTTCACCGCTTCGAAGAGCGCCTCGGGGCTCGAGGCGAAGCGCGTGGCGGGCGTCAGCCCCTCGAGCGCGGGCCACGCACGCTCCAGCGAACGGGCGACGGCGTAGTGCGCCGGGGCGTTGAGCAGGAGGAGGTTCTTGGCGCGGCACGCGTCGTCGAGTTCGGCGTACTCGTCGGGCGTGTGGAGGGCACCGTTCAGGAGCGCGGCCTCGGGGCGCGGCAGGCGGGGCAGGGCCGAGAGCGCGGCGCGCGCGTCGCCGACGAGGGCCCAGTGCGCCGGGAGCTCCGCCACGCGCGCCCCGGCCCGGCGGAGCGCGTCGCGGAAGGCCGCCTTGGCGCGCACCACGGGGTGCGTGCGCGCTGCGCGGTCGAAGCGTTCGTGGAGCACCCACATGGCGCCGGAGGATAGGCGACGCGGGCGCGGCGCGGTCGGCGGAATCCATCGGCGCTCACGGACGACGAGCCCGACGCGCCGACGCCCGCCGTCAATCCCAGCGTCGCCGCGTCAGAACGATCCGCCGACGGCGGCGCTCAGGCCGACGCCGTTGCCGTACGACCACCCGGCGCCCAGGCGGAACAGCAGCCCCCCCGCCAGCGGCTGGTACCGGTACCCCATGAACGCCGCCGGAGACACCGCGACCGCGCCGTGCGCGACGTGGCCCTGCGCGAACAGCGACGCGCCCCCGTCGGCGACCACCACCGCGGCGCCGCCCGCGACCTCGAACGACCCCGCGCCGTCGCCGCCGATCAGCCCGTGCACCATGAGCTGAGCGCCGTAGAACGCGTCGTTGGCGCGCAGGAGCGTGAAGTACGACCCGCCGGCGCCGACGCTCACGGCGACGCCGCGCAGCGGCCGGTACGCGTAGGCCACGCCGAGCGACCCGATCGCGCCGAGGGTGTTGCCTTCGACGTAGAGCGCGTGCTGCGCCGCGGGGCGCGTCGTGAACGTCACCGGCTCGGGCGGCGCCGCGGGGGGCGTGGCGTCGCGAGGCGCCACGGCGCGTGCGGGCGCCGGCGCGGCGGCTCGCGAGGGCCACGCGACGTTCGAAGCGGCGGACTGCGCGAGCGCCGCGGGCGCGCAGCACGTCGCCGCGAGGAAGAGCACATCGAACGCGAGGCGAGGAGGTCGGGGCATGTCGACGCATGGTGCAACCGACAGGCCGCGCGACGGCCGAGCGTCGAGGCGCCCGCCCACGCGTTGCGCCTCCATCAGGGAGCGTTCGCCGCAAGCGCCGGCACAGCGTGGCGCAGCGAAACTTCTTGAATTCAAGGTGTTTTCGCTGGCACAACGCTCGCTTGGCACACGACTGAGAGGTGTGACCATGACGTTGCGATCGGCCTGGGTGATTTCGGGGGTGATGGCGCTCGGCGCGATGGCGGGACCCGGGCGAGCGGCCTGGGCGGAGACCCCGAGCCCGATCGATGCGGGGCCCGTCTGCTCGTTCCACTACCACTGCGCCTGTGGGATGTATTGCAGCAGCGGCTACTGCGTGCTCGCCGCCCCGCCGACCCCGCAGGCATGCCGCACCGACGACGACTGCTCGCCCGGCTGCACGGGGATGCGGTGCGTCGCGTCGCAGTGCGTCGTCACGGCCGACGGCGGGGCGGGGAGCCCGGACATCGGGAGGCAGCCGCCGCCACCGCCGCCACCGCCGCCGCCCCCTCCGCCCCCGCCCGCGCCTCCGCCGCCGCGTGACGCCACGCCGGGCGACGTCGCCGTGAGCGACGACGCGTCGGACGACGCCATGACGGACGACGTCGCGAGCGAGGATGGCGGCCCCCCCGGCGTGCTCCGCCAGGGCGGCTGCCAGTGCACCGCCGCGCCCGCCTCTCCGGCCGCCTCCCGCGCGGCCGTCGCGCTGCTGGCGCTGCTGCCGTTCGCGCGCCGCCGGCGCCGATAGAACGCTCCCGCCCGCCGCTCACCCCGCGTCGCGCACCGCGTCGAGCGCGACGCCCCAGAAGCCGCCCTCCGCCCCGACGAACTGCCACCCCACATGCGCGCCGCACGCCGCGCACGCGCCGAGCTGCCACGCGTAGCCCGGGAACCACGTCCACTCCCGCGTCGGCATCGACACCGGGCGCGCGCCATCCGCCTCACGGAAGCACCCCACGCGGTGCACGTACCCATGCGCGTTCATGTGCACGTGCTCGTGCCCGCCGCCCACTTCAATGCGCTCGGCGCGCCGGGTCACCGGGTGGCCGCAGCGCGCGCAGACGATCGCGTCGTCGCGCGCATCATCCGCCGCGCGCACCGTGTCCGGCGCGGGCCTGTCGTCGAGGGGCACCGTCGGAGCGTAGCCGATCCGCGCGGCTTCGCCCTACGCGGTGGGGACGTCCCCCTCGCGCGCCGCCTCGGCGACGTAGCGGGCTTCGGCGGGCGTGAGCGCCCGGTGCCCAAGGGCGAGCGCGAACCACGCCGACCCTTCGAGCCAGAGGCGGTAGACGAAGCGTTCGAAGTCGGGAGCGCACAGCAGCAGGGGCGCGCCGTCGTTGCCCCCACCGTCATCCAGGAAGTCGCAGTCGAGGGCGTACGGCGACGTGACGACCGCGTGCGCGCCGCCCCGCTCGACGTAGAGGTACCAGTGCTGGCACCACTGCTGGTCGTTGAGGAAGCGAACGAGCACCCCGTCGCCGGGCGCGGGGGCCTCGACGATCCGCTCCGGGGCGTCGAAGTAGCACGCGGTCGGCGAGGGGACGCGTTGTTGCAACTCCGTCGAGCGCATGAAGTGGAGGAAGCCCTCGGGGAGCGCGAAACCCTTCGACGTCGCCTCGGCCACAGCGGGTTCGAAGCTCGACGCGAGGGTGCAGCGGTCGGCGTCGCTGCGCCAGTGTGGCTCCATTCGCCGCCGCACCGCGGGCTCCATCGGCGGCAGCCACGCGAACGACCCGTCGAAGGCGGCCTCGAGCGTCGGCGGCGACGGCTCGAGGGCGGCCGCGTAGGTGAGCGACGCGGTGCGATCGCCCGGCAGCGGGGTGCCGACCCAGCCGATCGGGAAGTCCGCCCGGACGGGCATCGGCTACTCCTCCGACTCGCCCGACCGCATCCCGATGCGCCGCATCGTGCGGAACACCGTCTTCCGGTCGACCCCCGCGCGCCGCGCCACCTCCGACGCGTTGCCGCCCGTCTCCGCCAGCAGCTTCGAGAGGTACTGGCGCTCGAAGCGGTCGACCAGCTCCGCCTTCGCCGCGCGCAGTTGCAGCCCGAGGAGCCCCGCGGTGAGCGCCCCCTCGTCGCCGAGCGCGCCCGCCCCGCCGCCCGGCGCCCCTTCGCCCTCGAAGGGCGGCGCCACCTGGAGGATCACGTACTGCTCCAGGTAGTTGCGCAGCTCGCGGACGTTGCCGGGCCAGGAGTGCTCCGCGAGCTTCGCGAAGAGCCCCGGGTCGGCTTGCACCGGCGCCGTCACCCCGCGCTCGCGGCAGATGCGCTCGATGAGGCGCGGGACGATCACCGGGAGGTCGTCGAGGCGCTCGCGCAGCGGCGGCATCCGCACGGTGATCACCGCGAGGCGGTAGTAGAGGTCGGCGCGGAAGCGACCGGCGTTCACCTCGGCGCGCAGGTCGCGGTTGGTGGCGGCGACGACGCGCACGTCGACCTTGCGGGCTTTCTTGCCGCCGACGCGCCGCACCTCGCCCTCGCCGAGCGCGCGCAGGAGCTTGGGCTGCACCTCCAGCGGAAGCTCGCCGAGCTCGTCGAGGAAGAGCGTGCCGCCGTCCGCCCGCTCGAACGCGCCCTCCTTGTCGTGCGTCGCGCCGGTGAAGGACCCGCGCTCGTGGCCGAAGAGCTCGCTCTCCACCAGCGTCGGCGGCAGGCCCCCGCAGTCCACCACCTCCAGCGCCTGCGCGGCCCGCGGCGACGCCGAGTGGACGGCGCGCGCGGCGAGCTCCTTGCCCGTCCCGCTGTCGCCGAGCACCAGCACCGGAACCGTCGTGGGCGCCGCCCGCTGGAGCGTCGCGTACACCTTGCACATCGCCTGCGACGAGCCGAGCAGCGCGCCGAAGCTGCTGCTCGCGGGCACCGTCACGCTGGTGCGCGCGCCGTCGAAGGTGACCCGCAACTGCGAGCGCCCCACGACGATGTCGGCCGAACCGCGCAGCGTCCCCTCCTTGATGGCGAGGGGGCCGACGAAGGTGCCGTTGGTGCTCCCGAGGTCGCGGAGGGTCACCGCGCCGGCCTGCGACTCGAGCTCGACGTGGTAGCCGCTGACGGTGTTGTCGCTGAGGCGAAGCGTCGCGTCGGCGGCGGTGCCGACGGTGAGCCTGCCCTCCACCGAGCGGGTCCACTGCCCGGCGTCGGGGCCGGCCACCACGTCGACGCGGAAGTCGTCGACGAGCCAGTGGTGCTCCTTGAGCTTGACGGTGGCGCCGAGGTTCACTCCCATGGCGCCGGAGGATACGCCGGGGGCGCCGGTCAGCGGGGGCGAAACTGCCAGAGCCAGTCGCCCGGGCGCACGCGCTCGCAGCGGTGTTCTTCGTGGGCGCGGCCGAAGTACAGCGTGACGCGCGAGTGAAGCCGCTCGGCCGGGCGCGCGTCGAGCCTGCACCGCGCCGACGACTCCAGCGCGCCCTCACAGGTATCGTGCGCGAACCGCCACGACCACGCCCCGCCGGCGGTGACGTCGCCCGCCGCGCCGACCTCCAACACGTACCGAACGTCCGCGCGGATCAGCCGGTCGAGCAGCGTGCCCGGCGGCAACCACGACGCCAGCACCACGTCGGGCGCGAGCGAGCGAACTGCCTGGAGCGCCCCCATCCGCCGCACGTGCGCCCCCGCGCGGACACCCGGCACCGCGTCGCGCGCGTGGCGCCGTCGCTCCTTCGCGCTCATGCGGGCCGCGGGGTTCGCCCACGCGCCCGAGTCGGTCGCGATCACCTCGACGTTCGGCAGTCGCGCCGCCAGTGCCGCCGACAGGAACCCGTCGCCCGCGGCCACCTCCACCACGCGCCTCGCCCCGAGCTCGGTGAGCTTGCGCGCGAGGGCGTTGACGAAGCGCTGCGTCGGCAGGAGGTAGAGCGGCCCGAGCGCCGCGAACTCGCACACCCACGCGAGCTCTTCCTCGGGCAGCGCCGCGAGCGCCGCGTCGAGCTCGCGCGCACCGGGCAGCCGACGCGCTCCGTCCGCACGCCAGAGCGCCCTGGCGAGCGCGGCGCGGGCTTTCCTCACACGGGCGGTCCCAGGGCGCGACGGGAAGCCCGCGCGGGCGTCTTCGGCGAGCGCGCGGAGGCTCATCGGTCGCTCACGCAGCGGGCGGCTTCTTCGTAGCGCTCCGACGTCGCGCCCGTGCGCCAGCGGAAGCGCGGGTCGGCGGGGGCGCCCTCGACCACGTCGGCGATCAGGTCGCCGAGCGCAGGCGCGAACTTGAACCCGTGCCCGCTGTCGCCCGCCGCGACGGTGACGTGGGGGAGCGCGGGGTCGCGGTCGATGAGGAAGTGCCCGTCGGCCGAGTCGCAGTAGAGGCAGACGCGCGTCGCGGCTACCTCCGCGTCGAGCAGGTCGGGGAAGGTGTCGGCGAGAAACGATCGAAGCGCCGCGAAGTCTCCCTCCGTCACGGCGCGCTCGGGCGACTCGGGGTGCATCGCGCGGCCGACGCCGTGGCGCGCCACCTTCACCACGCCCTGCCGCGGGTGGAGCGGGAAGCCGTACCACCCCGTGTCTGCGATGGCCGCGCCGAACACCGGGAAGCGCGTCGCCTCGAAGCGCGACGGGTCCCGCGGCCGCAGGTGGAACACCGGGTGCCCCGTCGCCCGCAGCGACGTCGCGAGCGAGGGGACCGCGAACGGCGTCCACGCGCCGAGGGCGAGCACCACGCGGTCGGCCGGGAGCACCGTGCCCGACGCGAGCGCCACGCCGCCGTCCACCACGCGCGCGAACGACGCGTTGGGGACGAGCGCGACGCCCTCCGTCACCGCGCGGGCGAGCAGGCGCTCGACGACGAGCCCGCTCTCGACGAAGCCCCCGCGCGCGTGGAAGAAGCCGTCGACGTAGCGCCCCGTGCGCCACGCGGGGAAGCGCGCGGTGAGGGCCGCGGCGTCGAGGCGCTCGGGGCGGTGACCGCGCGCGAGGAGGGCGGCGTGGCTGTCGTGCTCGAAGCCGCCCGGGGTCATCGCCGAGCGCCGCACGAACAGCACGCCCGTCTCGTGGAAGAGGGGGTCGCCGGCGAAGAGGTCGCGGTTCCACCGGCGCCAGCCGTCCAGGGAGCGCTCGCCGAGGGCCATGTAGCCCTGGTCGTCGCCGTACTCGATTCGAACCACCTTGCTGATGTCCGTCGACGCCGCGAGGGGGTGGGGCAGCGGCCCCGGATCGCACAGGGTCACCCGGTGTCCACGCGCCGCGAGCGAGCGGGCCGCCGCGACGCCCATCACCCCGGCGCCGGCGACCACGACGCGCGCGCTCACGACGCCCGCTCCGCCGACACGACCTCGAAGTCGAGGTGCCCCTGCTCGACGTCGTAGGCCCGCAGCCGCAGGGTGACGCGCTGGCCGACGTCGAGCCCGGCGGCGTTGCCCCCGACGCGCCCCTCCACCATCGGCCGCAGGACGCGGGCCCACACGCCCTCGCCGTTGACCCCGCTCACCACCGCGTCGAAGACGTCCCCGACGCGGTCGGCGAGGAGCAGCGCGGCGGCGCTCTTCCAGATGCGCCGCTCGACCTTGCGGGCGTCGGCCGTGCGCTCGGTGCAGCGCTCAGCCACGCGGTCGAGGGCGGTGCGGTCGTCGGGCGGCGCGTCGCCGCGGAGGGCGGCGTGCAGGAGCCGCTGCACCACGATGTCGGGGTAGCGCCGGTTGGGCGCGGTGGAGTGCGCGTAGGCCTCGGCGGCGAGCGCGAAGTGCCCTGCGGGCGGGTCGCCGGGCCACCACGCGCGGTACTCCCCGCGGCCGATGAGCTTCATCACCGCGACCTGCACCTCCTCGAGCGTGTCGGGGCGCTCGGCCCGCTCCTCGTCGAGGAAGCGCGCGAGCGCGGCGGGGTCGGGCGCCTCGGGGAGCGAGCGGCCCCGGGCGGCGGCGAGGTCGCGCAGGCGGCGCCAGCGCGGTGGCGCGCGGACCACGCGGCGGAGGCAGGGGTAGCCGGCGTCGGCGAGGCTGCGCGCGACGGCCTCGTTGACCGCGAGCATCAGCGACTCGACGACGCGGTTGGCGCGCGTCGGGCAGCGCGCGACGATGTCGACCACGCGGCCCTCGGCGTCGTACACGAGCTCGGGCTCCGGCGTGGTGAAGCCGAGCGCGCCCGCCGCCACGCGACGCGCGCGCAGCCGGTCGGCCACCTCCTCCTGGAGGCGAACCTGGGCCTGCATCGCCGGGTCGTCGCGCAGCGCGGGCGGCGGGGGCGCGCCGTCGAGCCACGCGCTCACCGTGTCGTAGGCGAGGCGGCAGCGGTTGCTCACCACCGCGGGGAAGTGCGCGCGGGCGAGCACCGCGCCGTCGTCGGCGACGTCGAGCGACGTGACCATCGCGAGGCGCACGGTGCCGCCGAGCAGGGAGGTTCGGCCCTCGGACAAGGCGCGCGGGAGCATCGGGAAGACGCCCGCGGCGGTGTACACGGTGGTCGCGTTGGCCGCGGCGAAGCGGTCGGACGCGCCGCCCGGCGGGACGTACGCGGCCACCTCGGCGATCGCGACCATCACCCGGGTGAAGCCCTCGTGGCGCTCGCAGAGCTCGACCTGGTCGAGGTCGCGCGAGCCCTCGTTGTCGATCGAACTCCACGGCAGCCCGGTGAGGTCGCGCACGCGCGGGTCGTCGCGCGGGTCGGGCGCCGGGGGGGCGTCGTCGGGCGCGGCTTCTTCGGTGCGGAGCCCGCGCTCCTCCATCGCGCGGCGCGCGAGGCGGGCCAGGTCGTCGCGGTCGTCGATCCCGTTCCTGTCGCGGTCGATCATGGCGAGGAAGAGCACTGGAGAAAACGGGCGCCGCGGTCAAGCACCGAGCGCGCGTTCGAAGAACGGAAAGCTCATTCCGATGGGGTGCGCGGCACGGGAATTGATGCACAATCACGGCATGAACAACTTCTCAGAGCGCCGCAGGTACGTGCGGGTGGTGCCGCGGGCCGACCTGCCGCTGCGGGCCATGATCCCCGGTCGAGGGGCGTTGCAGTCCCCGATCACCGTGCTCGACGTGAGCGTCGGCGGCGTGGCCGTCGCGCGGTCGGGTTCTTTTGCGGCGGTGAAGGTCGGCGACCGGCTGCGCTTGAAGCTCACCTTCGCGCGCTTCGGCGCGCACGAGGTCGACGTCGAGGTGCGGCGCGCCGACGCGTTCGTGGTGGGGCTACAGTTCGTCGAGACGCCGGGCGAGATGGTGACGGCGGCGACGCGCTACGTCTCCGAACTCCTCGAGCGCGGCGCGGCCGCCTGAGCGAGCGCCCCGCAGCGAAGCATTGACAACCCGGGGCGCGACTGGCGTACGGTCTCGCCCGTGGCGTCCCACCTCTCGCCCGACTCCGCCAGGACGCAGCACGCGCTGGCCCAGATGCTGGCCCACGACATGCGCAACCCGCTGGCGGCCATCGTGGCGAACCTCTCCTTCCTCGACCACGCCTGCCGCGACGCCGACCGCGAGGTGCGCGAGACCATCGCCGACCTGCACGCCTCGGCCGACGTGCTCCTGCGGCTCATCGACGGCACCGTGACCATCGCCGCGCTCGAGACCCCCGAGGCTGGCGCCCACCGCGCGCGCGTCTCCCTCCGCGACGTCGCGCGCGCCGCCGCGCACGCCGCGTCGAGCAACGGCCGGGCCCCCGTCCGCGTCGACGAGCGCGGCCCCGACGCCGAGGTGCTCGCCGACCCCGCGATGCTCACCGCCGCCGCCACGCACCTCGCCTGCAACGGCGCCCAGCACTCGCGCCGCGGCGCCGAGGTGGTGCTCTCCGTCGAGCGCCGGGGCGCGCGCGCCGCGCTGGTGATGACGGACGAGGGCACCCCCTTCGGCGCGCCCGAGCAGCACTTCACCCGCGAGGCGCAGATCGACCTCAAGCTCCGCCCGGGCGGCCGCTACGAGCGCGGCCTCGGGCTCTACGTCGTCGGCCTGGTGGCGCGGGCCTACGACGGCGCGATCGAGACCGCGCGCGACGGCGCCCGCTCCGTCGTGCGCGTGTGGTTCCCCGTGGCGGGAGAGGAGAAGGCACCGTGAGCGCCTGGCAGCCAGCGCACGTCGTCGACGTCGTGCTCCGCTTCGATCGAGACTACGGCCCCGCGATGCGGGCCACCGCCGAGGGCGCGCTCCGCAGCGCGCTCCCCCCCGAGGGGCAGTGCCGCGAGTTGCTCCGCGGCCTCGCGCGCGGCGTCGGCGTCGCCACCCACGCCTACGTCTGGGCCGCGCCGCAGATCCCGCTCACCCACGTGAAGCTCCCGGTCGACGTCGACGACGACGGCACCCACGTCGCCGCGCGGCTCTTCCTCAACGTGCCGATGACCCAGCCCGTCAACTACGCCGACGGCAACGCCATCGCCGGGCTCCTCCAGGCCCTCGTCGGGCTCCCCCAGGGATCGCTCGCGCGCGCCGAGCTCACCTTCCCGGAGTCCGCGAAGATGGGCGAGCCCGCGCCGCTCCTCACCGCCCTCAACCCCGAGACGCTCCCAGGCCAGAAGCTCTGCGCGTACTGCCGCAACCCGATGCCCGACTACGAGGTCGAGTGCAGGTCTTGCGGCGCCCGCGCCACGAGCTGACCTCCTCCCCCTTTGTTGCAGCGCAACATTCCCGCTTGCCAGCGGCCCCTCGCCGGCACTATGACGCGGCCCACACACGGAGGCTGACGATGGAACTCAAGGATCTCAAGATCATCGTGACGGGCGCGGCGCAGGGCATGGGCGCTCACTTCGCGCGGCGCCTGGCCGAGGCCGGCGCGCAGGTGGCGGCGGGCGACGTGAAGGAGGACGGCCTCGCGACGCTCGTCGAGTCGACCAAGGGGCTGCCGGGCAAGGTGCACGCGCGCAAGCTCAACGTCGCCGACGAGGCCGACGTGGTCGCGTTCGTCGAGTGGGCGAACGGCGCGATGGGCGGGCTCAACGGCCTCATCAACAACGCCGGCATCCTCCGCGACGGCCTCCTCGTGAAGAAGGATCGCGAGACCGGCAAGGTCATCCGCCTCTCGAAGGATCAGTGGGACGCCGTGATCGGCGTCAACCTCACCGGCGCGACCTTCATGGTGCGCGAGACGGTGGCGAAGATGGTCGAGACGGGCTCGCGCCCCGGCGTCGTCGTCAACATGTCGTCCATCGCCCGCCACGGCAACCGCGGCCAGTCGAACTACACCTCGGCCAAGGCCGCCCTCGCCGCCAACACCGTCACGTGGGCGCGCGAGTTCGGGCCCTTCGGCGTGCGCGTCGGCGCCGTCGCCCCCGGCATGATCGAGACCCCCATGACCCAGGGCATGAACCAGAAGGCCCGCGACGCCCTCGTCGCCAACATCCCCGTCGGCCGCATCGGCGTGCCCGAGGACATCTGGGTGGCGGTGAAGTTCGTGCTCGAGTGCGAGTACTTCAACGCCCGCACGATCGACGTCGACGGCGGCCTCTCGATGTGACCCGCTCGCCGCGTCCCCCGCGCGCCCTCACTCGGCGCGCGCGCGGGGCGGCGGCGCCTCCACCACCCGCAGCTCCCCCCGCACCTGCTCCATCACCGCGCGCATCCGCGCGAGGCGCGTCGCGTCCGTCGCTGCGAGGTCGTTGCGCTCGGCCGCGTCGTTGGCGAGGTTGAAGAGCAGGTAGCGCCGCGCCCCGCGCTCCAAGAGCTTGTACCCCTCGAACACCAGCGCGCGCCGGAGCGAGTTGTACGGGCCCTCGGGCAGCTCCATGTAGACGGGCCGCTCGGGCGCGGCCTCGCCGAGCATCTCGGGCACGAGCGAGCGCCCCGAGAACGAGTCCGGCGCGCCCGCCGCGGGCCCCGGCACGCGGAGCACCTCCAGCAGCGTCGGCGTGAGGTCGATCTGGCTCCGCGGCGTGGTGATGTGGCGCGGCGCCACGCCGGGCACGCGCACGATCCACGGGATGCGCACGAGCTCCTCCCACAGCTCGACGCCGTGGTAGCCCATCCCGTGCTCGCCGAAGGCCTCGCCGTGGTCGGAGGTCACCACCACCACGGTGCGGTCGGCGACGCCGTTCGGGAGCGCGCGGAGGGCCGCGAGGATGCGCCCGATCTGGCGGTCGGTGTTCATCACCTCGCGGTCGTAGCGGCCGCGCTCGCCGCGGGCGAAGACGGGCAGGTCGCGGTGCTCGACGTACTGCTTGTGCGGATCGAAGAAGTGGGCCCACGCGAAGAAGCGCCCGGCGGCGTTCTCGGGCTGGCGGAGCTGCGCGATCACCCTGTCGGCCACGGCGGCGTCGGCGCTGGTGGTCTCCTGCCCATCGCCCTCGGGCTTCGCCGAGAGGTCCCACGCGTCGACGCCCTGCGAGAGCCCGAAGCGCGGCTCGAAGTAGAAGTGCGACGCGGCCCCGAAGGTGCGGAAGCCCGCGGCCTTCAACCGCTCGGCGAGGAAGACGTTGGCCGCCGTGTAGCGGGTGAAATGCTCGCCGTCGCGCGGGCACTCCGTCGGGTAGCGCGCCGTCATCATCGGGCCGATCGCGCGCCCGGTGTACGAGCTGATCGCATACGCCCGGTCGAACTCCACCGACTCGGCGGCGAGCGCGTCGAGGTTCGGCGTGATCGGGTGGGGATAGCCCCCGTGGTGCATCTCCGCCCGCATCGTGTCGACGGTGATGAGCAGGAGGTTCAGGTCGCGCGGCGCCTGGAGCGTCGGGCGCGGTGCGTCCGTCCGCGCGGGCGGGGCCTCGACCACCACGCGGCGCGCGTCGGCGCCCGAGCAGTCTTCGTCGACGCCGTTGCCGGGCGCGTCGGCCATCCCGGGGTTGCGCCGCGGGTCGCGGTCGTCGCAGTCGCCGCCGCCGAAGGTCGCCGCGAAGCCGTCATGGTCGCGGTCGCCCCGCTTGCGCAGCGCGCGGAGCACCGCGCGGGGGAGGCCGGGGCGCGCGTCGATCTCCGCGGAGACGGGCGAGTCGCCGAATCGCCCCGACGCCTGCACCAGCAGCCCCGCCATCGCCGCGAGCGCCACCGGCAGCGCGACGAACCACCACCTCCGCAGCGCGATCCCGAGGCCGAGCGTGATGACCCCGATGCTCGCGAGCATGGCGACCGGCGTCAGGTCGAGCTCGGGCTTCTTCAGCACGCCGTACCCGCCCATCAGCAGCGCCGCCGCGCCGCCGTGGCCGTGGATGTCGCCGTGGTACACGCCATGGCCCGCGACCGCGAGCGCCGCCACCACGCCCGCCGCCGCGGGCCCGTACACCGTGCGGGCGAGCGTTCCGTCCGCCGGGATGCGCGACGCCACCATGCGCGCGACGAGACCCGCCGCCGCGCCCACGACCAGCGTGAGCACCAGGAGCGCCGCGGCCTGCGCGAAGGTCGCGAGGCCGACGTGGTGGTAGGCCGTCATGAAGTGGCGGCCGGCGAGCGCGGCGAGGCCCACCCACACGGCGCAGGCCGCGGGCGCGACGAGAAGCGCGGCCCCGAGCGTCTGGCGGCGCGCGAGGAGGAGCGCGCGCAGGCGATCGGCGCGGGCCTCGGTGAGCGGCGCGAGGGCGGCGGCGAGGCAGCACCCGACGACGAGTCCGGGGACGGACAGGAGGGCGGCGAGGCGCCACGCGAGGTCACCGCGGAGGGAAGGGGCGCGGAGGGCGAAGAGGGGGCCGGTGAGGAGACCGGCGAGCACGCCCCCGGCGAGGGCGGCGGACACGCGGGCGAGGAGGGCGTTCACGGTTTGCGGGCGCGGAGGGCGGCGGTGTCGATGTTGTGCTTCTTGAAGAGCTCGCGGAGGTAGCGGCGGTGCACGCCCGAGCGGCGCGCGGCCTCCGAGAGGTTGAAGCCCGAGGCTTCGAAGAGGCGGACGAGGTACTCGCGTTCGAAGGTCTCGACGGCGGCCTGCTTCGCGTCCTGGAAGCTCATCGCGAGGAGGCGCTGGCCCTCGGGGCTCTTCATCGCGCCGAGGAGCGCGTCGGACGGGTC
The DNA here is from genome assembly GCA_046351555.1 of Polyangiales bacterium. Classification (GTDB taxonomy): domain Bacteria; phylum Myxococcota_A; class Polyangia; order Polyangiales; genus CAISKJ01. The sequence continues at coordinate 34,114 of JAXLYI010000037.1, read as the reverse complement.
CTGCGGCGGGGCGAGCGTCTCGCGGCCGTCGGGCTCGTCGTCGAAGTCGTCGAGGTCGTCGAGGCCCGTCACCACCGCGCCGGCGCCGCCCGCGAGCATCGCCGAGCGCTCGACGGCGTTGCGCAGCTCGCGCACGTTGCCCGGCCACGGCCGCGCGGCGAGCGACGCGACGTAGTCCGGCGCGAGCGTCGCCCCGAGCGCGCGGGCGAAATGCGCCGCGAGCGCGGGGATGTCCTCCGGCCGCTGGCGCAGCGCGGGCACCTTCACGCGGCCCACCGCGAGGCGAAAGAGAAGGTCCTTGCGGAAGCGCCCCGCGGCGACTTCGTCTTCGAGCGAGCGGTTGGTCGCGGCCACCACGCGGACGTCGACGGGGACGTAGTGCTCGCTGCCGACGGGCTTCACCTGACGGGCCTCGAGCGCGCGGAGGAGCGCGGGCTGCAGGTCGAGCGGGAGCTCGCCGATCTCGTCGAGGAAGAGCGTCCCCCCGTGGGCCGCGCGGAACGACCCCTCGCTCGCCCCCACCGCCCCCGTGAACGCGCCCTTCACGTGGCCGAACAGCTCCGACGCGATCAGCGACGGCGACACCGCCGCGCAGTCGAACACCACCAGCGGCTTCGACGCCCGCGCCGACAGCCGGTGGATCGTCCGCGCCACCACCTCCTTGCCCGTCCCCGTCTCGCCCTCCACCAGCACCGTCAGGTGCGACGGCGCCAGCTTCGCGAGCGCGCCGCGGAGGCGCTGCATCGCGGCGGAATCGCCCACCAGCTCGGCGTCGTCACGGCTCCGGGGCGAGGGGGCGGCGTCGTCGCCCACGCGGATCCGCACCGAGCACTGCTTGCCGAGGAGGAGCGTGACCTCGTCCTTCACCGGGAGCTCCCGGATGCGCGCGCCCTGGAAGTGCGTCCCGTTCTTCGTGTCGAGGTCCACCACCTCCACGCCGTGCGGGAAGATGCGAACCTCCAGGTGGATCCGCGAGAGGAAGGGGTCGTCGATCACCACCTCGTTGCCCGCGTCGCGCCCGATGCGGACGACGCCCTCCCGGGCCTTGAACGACGCCGGACGGCCCTGGGAGATCACCTCCACGAAGCGGGTGGAGGGCGCGCGCGGGCGCATCGCGGGCACGGTCATCGTGCGGTCGTCGCTCATCGGTCAACTGCGATGATATCCCACGGGAAGCCGGCGGCGGGGCCGGGAAGATTGCACTACCACCGCCCGTGGCCTTCGGTGGTAGTGTCGCCGGCCGCGGCGTAGCGCGGAAGCGGCGCCGCGCGCACCGACGAAGGGAAGAGACCGACACCGCGATGCTGGCGCTCCTGGTCCGCGTGGATAGCCTCGATGACGGGTCGACGCGGTCGTACACGTTCACGCGGTCGCCGGTTCGCATCGGGCGCAACCCGCTCAACGACCTCGCGCTCGCCTGGCCCTTCGTGTCGCAGTGGCACGCGGTCGTGCAGTTCGACGACAACGGCGCGGCCTACTACGACCTCGGCGCCACCAACGGCACCACCTGCAACGGCCAGCGCCTCTCGAAGAACGCGCCCGTCGGCATCACCGGCCCCGACCTCGATTTCCGCATCGGCGCCCTGCGGCTCACCTTCTCGCGGGCCCACGTTTCCGACGCCGTCGCCGCGCAGCACCAGCGCCTCGGCGCGGTCGGGATGGGCGCCGACGCCTCCGAGCGCACGATGACGGCCGACGCCTTCCTCGGCGGGCAGCGCGGCGGCCCGGGCGAGGAGCGCGGCAGCTCCACGATGATGCTCGACTCGACGGCCCTGCTCGCGGGGGCCGCCGGGGCCACGGTGGTCACGCCCGGGGGCGGTCCGTCGCAGCGCCCCGCCGCCGGCGCCACGCAGCTCGGGCCCGCGCGCGCGCAGCTCCTCGCGCTCGGCCAGTACGTCACCGCCTACCGCCAGGCGTGGAACAACCTCTACACCGCCCTCTACGGCGTGCTCCAGTCGATGCCGCCGCACCTCGTCCCCGCGGCGGTGGCCTTCATCCTGGAGCAGTTCGCCGAGCTGGCGCACGAGCCGCAGATGCAGGCCCTGGCGCAGTCGCAGGGGGTGCCCGCGCCGGCCGACGGCGCCGGGTCGCAGCTCATCGCCCGCCTCGCGCAGGCGATCGCCCCCGCGGCCCCGCCGCCCGCCACCGCGGAGGAGATGGAGGGCTTCCTCGTGCGGATCCTCACGGCCCTCGACGCCTTCGCGACGGCCTACGTGGGGCTCCGGCAGGGGCACGAGCAGTTCGAGACCGAGCTGGTCGGGGCCTCGCGGCGCGCCGCGCAGCCCACGCCCATCGACGACGCACAAGACCCACGCGCGGTGCTGGCCTACCTGCTCGACTGGCGCGCGGCCGACACCGGCGCCCGCACCGCGGCGCTCACGGGCGCCTACGCCGAGATCATGACCCACCAGGTGGCGCTGCTCGGCGGGCTGATGGAGGGCGTGCGCAAGCTCATGTCCGAGCGCCTCGCCCCGCAGCGCCTCGTCAACCGCGCCGAGGAGACGGCGCAGGGCTTCTGGAAGATCTGGCCGTTCCGCGGGGCGCTCTACTGGAAGCAGTATTTGACCGAGCACGACGACCTCTCGGAGGAAAAGCAGCTCACGCAGGCCGTGCTCGGCAAGGGCTTCGCGCGGGCCTACAGCAAGGCCCTCGGAGAAAACTTCTCCGACGCGGGGCCGAGACGTATAGGCTCTCCCGGCGGCCCGCGGTAGGGCGCCACCACTGGCATCGATGGGGAAAGACATGCATTCCACGGAGCAACACCCGAGCGTGTGGAGGGGACTCATGAAGGCCGGCGCGGCGGGCGCGCTCGCGGCCACCGCGGTCGCCGCGGCGTGCTCGTCGAGCAATTCGAACCGCCCGCCGCCCCCGCCGCTGCCCATCCCGGCGCTCTGCACGGTCCAGGGCCCGCAGCTCCGCCAGGGCATCGTGCCGACGCTGCGCTGGGAGCAGTGGACGCGGCTCCTCCTGCGCGACTACAGCCCGGGCTTCCCGGCCAACAACCCGCGCGACTGCACCAACCAGCCGGTGGCGTGGCGCGAGTTCAACGGCGCGTGCTCGGAGTACTGCGACGAGCCCTCCAACGCGCAGCGCCCCGAGGGAGAGCGCTGCCGCGTCCCGCTCAGCGACGTGGTCGCGCAGCGCCCCATCAACGAAGACGACGTGGTGGTGTCGCGCGTCTCGGGCAACCTCCGGCTCGTCTGGGTGGTGACCGACCGCTTCACCAACGGCGAGGCGATCGGCCCGGTGGCGCTGACGGAGTTCACCGACGACAGCCGCGTGGTGGTGCGCGCGATCGGCACCGTGCGCAACTTCCCCAAGCGCGCCCGCATGCGCCTGGAGACGGTGGGCGAGCGGCGCGTGCTCGTGCACGAGGGCGAGATCTGCGGGGACGAGGAAGACCGCACCACCTGCCACCGCGCCGCGCGGCTGATGCTGCTCCAGGCGACGGGCAACCCCAACGGCGCGCGCTTCCTCCCCGAGCCGCTGCGCAGCGTGCGGGGGCGGTGCTACGGCCCGGCCCGCTTCGAGTTCACCAAGGACGAGGAGGTCACGCTCGCGACGGGCTTCCGCCGGCGCTTCTCGCTCTCGACGGGCATCCAGGTGCGGCTCGAGGGCGTGCAGGTGCACGAGACCGTGCTCGTGCAGGACGCTGACCCCTCGCGCCCCAACGACCCGCCGCGCGCCTACCGCCGCGCCGGGCAGGACCGCGCCGTCTACGTCCGCGGCAACACCTTCGTCTCGTCCGACCCGTCGCTCTGGAGCCGCGTGCTCTCCCAGGAGGCCCGCGTCGACCGCCCCGGCGACGCCGGCGTGGGCCGTGACGCCGCGGCCGACGTGCGCGACGCCGACGTGGTCGACGGCGGCGACGACATGCGCGGCGACTACATCGACGGCGGCGTCTGACCGCCCCTTCCACCCCACCGAAACCCCCCTCGCAGCGAGGCCACAGCACCCCCATGGAAGCTACCGAGCAGAAGACAGGAACGAGCGTCCGCTGGCTGGTCGTCGGCGCCTTCAGCGCGACGCCCGCGGGGCGGCGCTTCCCGCTCTCCCTCCACGACCTCGGCGCGGCCCTCGAGGCCGCCAAGGTGAGCGCGCGCGCCACGGTGACCGACCGCCTCGGCGCCGACGCGACGCGCACGTTCGAAGCGTCGTTCCCCTCCCTCAAGTCCTTCCAGGCCAACGAGGTGGTCGCCGCCGTCTCGCCCCTCCGCGAGCTCAAGGCCCTCGCCGACGGCCTCGCGCAGACCGACCCGTCGAAGCGCCCCGCGCCCGACGACGCCGTCGCCCGCGTCGTCGCCCTCGTCGGCGACGGCAAGCTCGCCGCCGGCCTCCGCGCGAAGCTCGGCGTCGCGAAGCCCGCCACCGCCGCCCCCGCGTCGTCGCCGTCCGCGCCCGCCGCGCCCTCGGTGTCGGTCGACGAGCTGCTCGACGCGCCCACGGCGCCGGCCCCGACGCCCACCGCGTCGACGGCTATCGGGAGCTTCCTCAAGGCCGTGCGCGAGCCCTCGGCGCCCGTCACCGCCCCCTCCGCCGGCCGCGCCGCGCGCGACCTCATCGAGGGCGAGATCTTCCTCACCGCGGTGGACATCCTGAAGGAGCCCGGCGTCGCCGCGCTCGAGTCCGCCTGGCGCGGCGTGAAGATGCTCGTCGACGCCTGCCCGAGCTCCTCGGGGATGGCGATCGACGTGATTGACGTGGCCCCCGCGGGCGCGGTCGACGCCGCGCGCGAGGCGCTCGCCCACGTCGAGCAGGACGAGCTCCCCGACGCGCTCTTCGTCAGCGACCTCTGCGACGACGTCGACGCGCTCGCGGCGTGGGCCAACTTCGGCGCCGACCACGACGTGCCGGTGCTCGCGGGCGTGTCGCACCGCTTCTTCCGCGTGGCCGACCCGGGCGCGGTGGCGGCGCGGCTCGACGACGAGGACGGCGGCCTCCCCGACGCGTGGAAGGCCCTGCGCGCCGACGAGGCCTCGCGCTGGATCTCCGTCGTGTACAACCGCGTGGTGCTCCGCCTGGAGGGGACGGGGACGGTGAAGCGCCCGGTGTTCGGCTCGCCCGTGCTCGCGCTCGCCGCGATGATCGCGCAGAGCTACAACCGCACCGGCGCCTTCGCGCAGGTGGTGGGCGAAGGGTCGTCGATGCAGGCGCCCGCCGCGTGGGAGCTCCCCACCGGCCGCGAGGCGGGGATGCTGGTTCCGACGGAGGCGTTCCTGTCGGCGTCGGCGCAGTCGGCGCTGCACAAGTTCGGCATCGTGGGCTTCGGCTCGCGGCGCAACTCGGGCAACCTCGTGCTCAAGGGCGTCCCGACGGTGCGCGAGGGCGACGACGTGATCCCGCTGCCCGCGCAGATGCTCACCGGGCGCATCGTCCGCTTCGCCCGCTGGGTGCTCGCGCAGCTCCCCGCCAACTGCCCCGAGCCCGACGTGAAGAACCTCTTCGAACAGGCGGCCTCGGTGTTCCTCTTCCCCGCGGCGCAGGAGTCCGCGCGGCTGGAGGCGCAGGTGGTCGCCGCGAAGGACGGCGGCGCGCGCAGCGTCGTGCTCCAGGTGTCGGCCGCGCCGCTCCTCGCGGGCATCATGTTCCACCTCGGCTTCTCGCTCCCGCTCCCCGACTGATCGTCGCGAAGATAATCGCGCGCCCGCCGATGAGCCTCGCGGGGCTCGTCGGTCTGTAGGGCATGACGATCCTCTCCATCACCACGTTCGTCTCGCTCGACGGCGTCATGCAGGCCCCCGGCGGCGCGTCGGAAGACCCCTCCGGCGGCTTCGCCCACGGCGGCTGGGTCATCCCCCATTTCGACGCGCGCATGGGCGCCTTCATGACGGAGATCTTCGGCCGCGCCGGCGCCTTCCTCCTCGGCCGCGGCACCTACGACATCTTCGCGAGCCACTGGCCGAAGGTCACCGACGCGAACGACCCGATCGCCGGTCCGCTCAACCGCCTGCCGAAGTACGTCGCGAGCCGCACGCTCGCGCGCGCCGACTGGGCGGGCTCCACGGTCGTGAGCGACCCGGTGGCCGAGCTCGCCGCGTTGAAGAGGCGCCACGCGGGCGAGCTCCAGGTGCACGGCAGCGCGGCCCTGGCGAGCTCGCTCTTGCGCGCGGGCGTGGTCGACGAGCTCAACGTGCTCACCTTCCCGGTGGTGCTCGGCGCGGGCAAGCGGCTCTTCCCCAACGAGGGCGCGTCGGCCGCGTGGGCGCTCGCCTCGCACGCGGTGAGCGACGGCGGCGTGGTGATGGCGCGATACCGCAAGGGGGGCGCGGTGTGCCACGCCGACGCGCCGCCGCCGGCGTGAGGGGGCGCTCCGGGAGGGCCTCCCCTGTTCCCTTGTCGCGCCGCGGGTGTACCGTCACGTCGTGGGCACGCCCCGTCGCGTCGGCATCGTGATGGCGTTGGGCCTCGCCGCCTGCGCGGACGTGGTCTCCGACGGAAGCGGCTGCCGCTGCGCCGTGGGCTGCGACGACGGCGGCTGCGTCCGCGCGGCCGAGGTGGTCGCGGGGCTCGCCCACACCTGCGCGCGCCTCGTCGGCGGCGCGGTGCGATGCTGGGGAGCCAACGACTTCGGGCACCTCGGCGACGGCACGACCGAGCCCCGCCCGCGTCCCGTCGCGGTGCACGGGCTCAACGACGCGCGCCTCCTCGCGGCGGGCGACTACCACAACTGCGCGGCCCGCGCCGACGGTACGGTCTGGTGTTGGGGGGCGGTGCCGCCCGGCGCGGGGCCGGTGCCCGCTCGGATCGATGGCGTGAGCGATCCCGTCGCGCTCGTGGCGGGGGCGATCCACTCGTGCGCCCTGGGCGCGGCCGGCGCGGTGCACTGTTGGGGGCTCAACGCCAGTGGATCGCGCGGCGGCACGTCGCCCGGTGACAACCACGTGGCGGCGTGGCCCGAGCTCACGGGCGCGGTCGAGGTGGTCGCGGCGCACTCGCTCACGTGCGCTCGCTTCGACGGCGGGGTGGTCCGCTGTGCGGGGTACGGATCTCGCGGGGAGCGCGGGGACGGCACCTTCGACACGACGAGCGAGCTCCGCGCGGTGGAGGGGCTCCGCGGCGCCATCGAACTCTCCGCGCGCGTCGCCAGCGTCTGCGCCCGCCTCGCCGACGGCACCGCGCGGTGCTGGGGGTGGAACGAGAGCGCCCAGCTCGGCGACGGGACCGTCGTGAACCGCGCTTTGCCTGTGGCCGTGCGGGGCCTCACCGAGGCCGTCGCGCTCGCGGTCGGCCGCTACCACGCCTGCGCGATCGTCCGGGACCGAACGGTCCGGTGCTGGGGCGCGAACGGCTCAGGTCAGCGCGGCGTCGGCGACCGCGCGCCGCACGACGCGCCGACGACGGTCCCGGGCCTCACGAACGTGACCGACCTCGCTGCGGGGTGGGACCACACGTGCGCGGTCCGCGGCGACGGCTCGGTGTGGTGCTGGGGGGAGGGGCGGAGCGGGCAGCTCGGCGACGGTGCGCGGGAGACCCGACCGGCGCCAGTCGCCGTGCGGTGGTGAGCCTCGACGCGCTTGCGAGGCCGCGAAGCCGTCGCCCGGAGGCGTTCCTGGCGCCAGGAACGCAAGCGGCGCCGTGCAGGGAGCGTTCTGCGGCCGAAAACTGCGGAGTGACGAAGCACCGCGGGCGTTCTTGGCGCAAGGAACGCCTCCCGTGGAGCGCTCCCTCGCGTTCCGTGGCCGAAGATCGCGAGGTGTCGCCGCCACGGGAGCCTTCTTCGCGCGAAGAACGCGAGGGGGAGATGCCAGGGAGCGTGTCGACGGCGTGGAGGTGCCTGCGTGACGGTCAGCGGCGCACCCGGAGACGCGCACCGCGCTTCGCGCGCCCTACGCGTCCGCGAGCCAAGTGGCGAGCGCGTCGGGCTCGCGGCGGACCAGCATGCGGGTGGCGCGCGTCGGCCCGTACTGGAGCACCCTGGCGCGCAGTCCGACACGCTCGTCGGTCGTGAGCGCGCGCCCGAGGCGCACCTCGGCCACCGTGACGAGGCTCTCGAGCCTGCCCTCGGCCTTGCCCTCCGCCCGACCCTGCGAGAGCCCCTGCCGCACACCCTGCTCGCGGAGCCTCTTCTCGATCCTGGCGTAGCGTTCGTGAATCCCTTCCATGTCGGCACTCCATGCGCCGTCCCTGCGGCGCGCCGAGAAGTCTACCATCGCCTGTCGGATCCTGAGCTCCCAGGCGCCGGGCTTCAGCGCCGCGACCTCTTCAAGCGCCTCGTCGAGCACAGCGTCGCGCCCGAGCACCCGCAGCGGCAACGTCGCCCGCGTCTTCGGCAGCTCGCCGACGACGATGACGCACAGCCCCACCAGCGCGTACGAGAGCGCGTAGAAGCCCGCGCCGTGTTCCGGCACCGGCGTCGCGCGCGCCGCCTCCAGCGCGTCCGAGGGGCGCGCCGCGCAGACGACGTAGAGCGGTGGGAGCGGAACTGTTGCGCTGCGGTCCTTCCGCCGGGCGCGGGCCTCCAGCAGCGCGTGCCAGCCGAGGTGCTTGCGCACCAGCGCGCGGAGGTCGGCGAGCGAGGGGGCCTCGTGGAAGCACTCCCACGCGCAGCGCCGTCGCGCGAGGCGCCCCAGCAGCCCGCGGCGGCGCAGCTTCGCGAGGCCCTTGGGCGAGGGTGTGAAGGCCGCGTCGGCGAGCTGGGCCGGCACCGCCACTTCGACGGAGCGCTCCACCCGACCGGCGTCCTCCAGCAGAAGCTCCAGGCAGTCCTTCGCGAACAGGTCGAAGGGGTTTCGTCGCACGGCGCGCGACATTGCGGCGCGCGTGCCATGCGGGAATCGCCGGCGATTTCATGCGCCGGGGTGGCGCGATGGGGGTGGCGGCGGGTGGCGAGGGGGTGGCGGTAGGTGGCGGGGGTGGCGGCCCGCGCGGTCTCGTCTGCGAACGATGGGCACCCGTCCGTTCCCGTCGCCGACGCCCCCCACGGGCTGAAGCCCCGCGCCCCTCACCCCCCGCTGGCGCCGCGGGCGCGCGTCTTCGCCCAGTGCCGCAGCGCCGCGATGTCCTCCGCCATCGTCGTCGACAGCGGCACCGTCTCCCGCGCCGCGGCCACCACGTCGGCCGTCGCCACCTCGCGGTTCGCGCTGAAGGCCGCGTACATCGCCGACACCAGCGCCAGCTCGATCTCCGCGCCGTTGAAGCCCTCCGTGGCCGCCGACACCGCCGCGCCGTCGAAGCGCGCCGGGTCGCGCCGCCGCTTGCGCAGGTGGATCGCGAAGATCGACTCGCGCTCCTTGGGCGTCGGCAGGTCGACGAAGAAGATCTCGTCGAAGCGGCCCTTGCGCAGGAGCTCGGGCGGCAGGTCGGCGATCCGGTTGGCCGTCGCCACCACGAACACCGGCCGCTTGCGCTCCTGCATCCAGGTGAGGAAGGTGGAGAACACCCGCAGCGACGCGCCCGCGTCGGAGTTGCCCGAGCCCGTGGTGCCGGCGAAGCCCTTCTCGATCTCGTCGATCCACAGGACGGTGGGGGCGAGGCTCTCGGCCGCGACCAGGGCCTTGCGCATGTTGGCCTCGCTGCCGCCGACGTAGGGGCTGAAGACGCTGCCGATGTCGAGGCGCAGCAGCGGCAGGCGCCAGTGCGCGGCGATGGCCTTGGCCGTGAGGCTCTTGCCGCAGCCCTGCACGCCGAGGAGGAGCAGCCCCCGCGGCTGCGGCAGCCCGTACTCGCGGGCCTTGTCGCCGAAGGCGCTGCCGCGCGACGAGAGCCACTGCTTGAGCCCGTCGATGCCGCCCACCGACGCGAGCGACTCGTCGTGTTCGAAGAACTCCAGCGTCCCCGCGCGCCGGACGATCTGCTTCTTCTCGGCGAGCAGGAGCGGCACGTCGTCGACGCCGAAGCGCATGTCGTTGACGGCGGCGCGCGAGAAGGCCTGGATCGCCTGCGCCTCGGTGAGCCCGCGCACCGCGTGGACGACGCGCTCGACGAGGCTCGGGTCGTCGTCGACGGGGATCTTCCCCACCGAGCGGAGCGAGTCGACGAACTGGCGCAGGAGCACCCCCAGCTCGGCGTCGTCGGGCAGCGGGACGTCGAGCACCGTGACGTCGCGGGCGAGCTCGTCGGGCACCTTCGCGGCGGGTGACACGAGGAGCACCGTCTTGTTGGTGCGGCGCGCGTGGGCGACGACGTCGCGGAGCTTGCGCACGACGGCCGGGTCGTCGAGGAAGGGGTGCAGGTCGTTGAGGACGAAGATCGCCCGCTCGGAGTGCTGGACGACCCAGTCGAGGGCCTTGTCGGGCGTCCGCATGGTGGAGCCCGTGGCGGCGTCGACGCTGCGGGCGATGCCGCGCTCGAGCACGCCGCGCGCGTCGTCGAAGCCCGCCGTGCACGTCCACGTCCAGACGGGGCGCTTCAGGTCGGATGCGGCGGCGGCGATCATGCGGCCGGTGCGGTCCTCCTCCTCGGTGGTGAGCCACACCACCGGGTAGCGGGCGCGGATGTAGACCTTGAGCTCCTCGCGGACGGCGTCGATCGGCATCGCCCGCGCTCAGCCCTTCACCACGCCGAGGGCCTTCCCCACGCGGGTGAACGCCCCGATCGCCCGGTCGACGTCCTCGCGCTCGTGGACGGCCGAGAGCTGCACCCTGATCCGCGCCTCGCCCTTCGGCACCACTGGGAAGAAGAACCCGATGACGTACACGCCCTCCTCCAGGAGGGCCGCGGCCATCTTCTGCGCGAGCACCGCGTCGCCGAGCATCACGGGCACGATCGGGTGGATGCCGGGCTTGATGGTGAAGCCCGCCGCGGCCATCCCCTCGCGGAAACGCAGCGCGTTGCCCATCACCTTGTCGCGCAGGGCCGTGGACGCGGTGAGCAGGTCGAGCGCGGCGATGGCGGCGCCGACGATGGAGGGCGCGACGGTGTTGGAGAAGAGGTACGGGCGCGAGCGCTGGCGCAGCAGGGAGACGATTTCGCGTCGCGCGGCCGTGAAGCCGCCGGAGGCGCCGCCGAGGGCCTTGCCGAAGGTGCCGGTGACGATGTCGACGCGGGCGGTGACGCCGCAATGCTCGGGGGTGCCGCGGCCGGTGGCGCCGACGAAGCCCGTCGCGTGCGAGTCGTCGACCATGAGCATGGCGTCGTAGCGGTCGCAGAGGTCGGCGATGGCGTCGAGCTTCGCGAGGTAGCCGTCCATCGAGAAGACGCCGTCGGTGGCGACGAGGCGGAGGCGCTTCCCTTGCGTGGCCTGGAGGGCCTGCTCGAGCGCGGCGAGGTCGCCATTGGGGTAGCGGTGGCGCTCGGCCTTGCAGAGCCGGATGCCGTCGATGATGGAGGCGTGGTTGAGCGCGTCGGAGATGATCGCGTCCTCCTCGCCGAGGAGCGTCTCGAAGAGGCCGCCGTTGGCGTCGAAGGCCGAGCCGTAGAGGATCGCGTCCTCCATCCCGACGAAGGCGGCGATCTTGGCCTCGAGCTCCTTGTGGATGTCCTGCGTGCCGCAGATGAAGCGGACGGACGAGAGCCCGTGGCCGTGGGAGTCGAGGGCGTGGTGGGCGGCGGCGATCACCGCGGGGTGGGCGCTCAAACCGAGGTAGTTGTTGGCGCAGAAGTTGAGCACCTCGCGCGTCGCGCCCGCGGCGCCGGCGACGCCGATGCGGGCCCCCTGCGGGGTGACGATCACGCGCTCCTCTTTGTAGAGGCCGGCGGCGCGGATCTCGTCGAGGGTGTGGGCGTAGAGTTCCTTCGCGCGGGTGTACATGGGCGCGGAGGGTACAGCAGGGGGTGGGGCCCGGGGGAGTCTCTACCGCTGCGCGACCGAGAGCACCTGGGCGAGGTCGGTCTTGCCCTCCAGGCACTTCTCGACGCCGTCCTGCACGAGGGTGATCATGCCGTTGGCGACGGCCATCCCGCGGAGCTCGTCGGCGGGGGTGCGGCGGGCGAGCGCGTGGCGCATCCCGTCGTCGCAGGTGAGGAGCTCGTGGATGGCCATGCGGCCCTTGTAGCCGGTGTCGCGGCAGGCGCGGCAGCCCGGCGCCGTCCACACCATGAAGTCGTCGTCGTAGGGGTGCATCGCCTCGAAGGCCTCGACCCCGTAGGCGCGCGCGTACCGCTCCCACGCCTCCAGGTTGCCGCGCGCGGGGAACTTGCACGACGGGCAGAGCGCCCGCACGAGGCGCTGGGCGAGCACGCCGAGGAGCGCGTCGGAGAAGCTGAAGGGGTCGACGCCCATGTCGAGCAGGCGGGTGATGGTCTCGGGGGCGCTGTTGGTGTGCAGCGTCGAGAGCACCAGGTGCCCCGTGAGCGAGGCCTCCACGGCGATGGTGGCGGTCTCCTCGTCGCGCATCTCGCCGACCATGATCACGTCGGGGTCGGCGCGGAGGAAGGTGCGGAGCGCCGACGCGAAGGTGACGCCGATCTTGCGGTGAACCTGCACCTGACGAAGCCCCGGCTGGGTGATCTCGACCGGGTCCTCGGCGGTCCAGATCTTCATGTCGGGGGTGTTGATGTGGCCGAGGAGCGCGTGGAGCGTGGTGGTCTTGCCCGAGCCCGTCGGCCCGACGCAGAGGAGGAGGCCGTAGGGGCGCGCGACGAGCTCCTTGAGGGAGACGAGGTTGCCCTGCGAGAGCCCCGCGGCGTGGAGCGGCATCGCCCGCGAGTCGGAGAGGACGCGGAGGACGGCGTCCTCGTTCTGGTTGACGGTGGGCACGGTGGCGAGGCGGAACTCCACCGCCCGGTCGGGGCCCTGCACCTTGAGCTTGCCGTCCTGCGCGCGGCGCCGCTCGGCGATGTCGAGGTTGGCGAGGATCTTGAGCCTCGTCACGGCCTGGAGCCCGACCGCGCCCGGGAGCTCGTGGTAGCGCTGGCAGTCGCCGTCGATGCGCAGGCGCACCACCGTCGGGCGGTCGACGCCCGCGGGCTCGAAATGGATGTCCGACGCGCCGCGGCGCCAGGCGTCGAGCAGGATCTGGTTGACGATGCGCACCACGCCGTCGTCGTCGGGCTCGTCGCGCGGGGTGATGCCGGCGAAGGTCGAGCGGGGCCCGGCGCCGAGGCGCGGCGGCGGCTCCTCGCGGAGGTCGTCGATCGCGTCGACGAGGTCGCTCGGCGGGCCGAAATGATCTGCGATGCGGCGCTCGATCTGCGAGGGGACGGCCACCACCTCGCGGAGGCGGCGGCGCGAGTGGATCATCGCGGTGTCGAGTACGTTGACCGCGAGCGGGTCGGCGATGGCGACGGTGAGCGTCTTGTCGTCGAAGGCGATCGGGAGCACGCGCTGCTTCTCGATCAGCGGGCGCGGGAGGAGGGCGATGGCCGCCGGGTCGACCTGCACCCGGTCGAGGTCTTCGAAGGGCAGGTGGAACTTCACCGCCAGCGCCTTCGCCAGGGCCAGCTCGGAGAGCGCGCCCGCCGACACCAGGATCTCGCCGAGGCGCCGCCCCCGCCGCCGCCGCTGCTCTTCGAGGGCCTGCGCCACGTCCTGCTCGGTGACCACGCCCGCCTCGACCAAAATCTCCCCGATGCGAACGCCCCGCCGCGCCTGGAGCGAGACGGCCTCCTGCACCGCCTCGGGGCTCACCTTGTGCTGCTCGATGAGGATCTCGCCGAGCGTCGCGGCGCGGCCCTGCGCCTGCGTGGCGACCGCCCGGTCGACCTGGTCGGGGCGCACCGAGCCGCGCGCCACGAGGAGGTCACCGATGGGCGCGGCCCGCTCCACGCGGCGCACCGCGGCCTGGTAGAAGAAGAAGCACGCGAAGGGGCTCGACGCGTCGTCGGGGGCGGCGAAGAAGCCCACGGCGGCCCCCGCGCTGCGCCCGCGGACGCGGAAGGTCTGCCCGTCGGCGAGCGTCACGCGGACGGCCTCGCCCTCGGGCGCCGGGCGGTCGTCGGCGCCGCGGTGGAAGGCCACGTACGCGACGGTCTCCGCGGGGACGAACACGCGCGTCCCCCCGTCGCCGACGACGAGGGGGAGGTCGGTCATGCTCGGGTCGAAGGCCGTGATCTTCCCGGCGCGTAGCTGCCCGTTGAGGTGGGAGACGGTGACCGTGCAGGTGCGGGCCTTCGGCGGGGCGGGGGGCGTTGGTGACATGGGTGGGGCCTCTCCCGACGTCCAACGCCGCAAGCGAGGCTGGGCTGTAGCGGGGCGCGGCGCCTCGTTGTCCGCGCCGCGCACGGGCGCTCGCCGTTGCCCCGCGGCGGGCGTTGCGCCTATCCTCGCGCGCCTCCGATGTCCTTCGTCGCGTACGAGACCGTGATCGGCCTGGAGGTTCACGCGCAGCTCCGCACGCGCACGAAGATCTTCTGCCGCTGCCCGTCGGCCTTCGGTGCGCCGCCCAACACCCACGTGTGCCCCACGTGCCTCGGGCTCCCCGGCGCGCTCCCCGCGCTCAACCGCGAGGTGGTGGCGATGGCCGTCCGCGCGGGGCTCGCGCTCGGCTGCTCCATTCGTGCGCGCAGCCGCTTCGCGCGGAAGAACTACTTCTACCCCGACCTGCCGAAGGGCTACCAGATCAGCCAGTACGACGAGCCTCTTTGCGAGGACGGCGCGCTGGAGGTTCCGCTGCCCGACGGCGGGTCGCACACCGTCCGCATCCAGCGGGCCCACCTCGAAGAGGACGCCGGCAAGGCCCTCCACGGCGAGCACGGCCGCGGCACCTCCGTCGTCGACCTCAACCGCGCGGGCGTCCCCCTGCTGGAGATCGTGAGCCACCCAGACCTGCGCTCGGCGGCGGAGGCGGCGGAGTACCTGCGCCAGCTCCGCGCGGTGCTCCTCTTTGCGGGCGTCAACGACGGCAACCTGGAGGCGGGGTCGTTCCGCTGCGACGCCAACGTGTCGGTGCGGCCGAAGGGGAGCGACGCGCTCGGCACGCGGGTGGAGATCAAGAACGTCAACTCCTTCCGCTTCGTGCAGAAGGCGATCGAGTGGGAGGCGGCCGAGCAGGTGGCGACGGTGGACGCGGGCGGGCGCGTCGAGCAGGTGACCAAGACCTGGGACGACGTCGCCTCGCGCTGCGTTTTGCTCCGACGCAAGGAGGCGAGCGACGACTACCGCTACTTCCCCGACCCCGACCTGCCGCCGCTGGAGGTGCCCGACGGGCTGATGGAAGAGGCGCGCGCCGCGCTCCCGGCGCTCCCCGCGGCACGGCGGGCGCGCTACGAAGGCGAGCTCGGGCTCTCAACTGCCGACGCGCGCGTCCTCACCGAGCACCCGCGCGTGGCGGACTACTTCGAAGCCCTCGCGGCGCGCACGGGCGACGCGAAGCGGGCGGCCAACTGGGTGTGCAACGTGCTCAAGCCCGCCATCGCCACCGACGGCCTCGACGCGACCTTCCCCGTCACCGTCGCGCAGCTCGCAGGTGTCTTCGCCCGCGTCGACGACGGCACCCTCTCGGGCAAGCTCGCGCGCGACGTCTACGCGCAGATGGCCGGCACCGACGACGACGCCGACGACGTGATCGACCGCAACGGGTGGCGCGTGGTCACCGACGTCGCCGCGATCGAAGCCGCGTGCCGCGCGGTGCTCGACGCCAACCCCAAGCAGGTGGAGCAGTACCGCGCCGGCAAGAAGAACCTCCTGGGCTTCTTCAAGGGCGCGGTGATGAAGGCCACCGGCGGCAAGGCCGACCCGCGCGCGCTCGACGACGTGCTCGCGCGGCTCCTCGGGGGCGCGTGAGCGGTCGGCGGGGTCAGTGCCGGTCTTCGGCGACGCAGTACTTGCCGTAGAGCCGGAGGTACGCCTCGTCGAAGCGGACGAGGGTGATCTCGTCGAGGGGGATGCGCGTGGGCTCGCGGTCGCGCGTGCCGTCGACGTGGATGTAGTGGAGGTGGAGGGCCTCGTCGTCGACCCGGGCGATCTCGCCGAGGTAGAAGGCGTCGTCGTCGGCCCCCTCGCACTCGACGATGGCGTAGCGGTAGTGGGCCCGCACCGACTCGAGCGCGGTGCGCATCGAGCGGAGGAGGACGGGCTTCGGCGGCGCGAGGTCGCGGTCGAGCCCCTCGGCCTTGATCACGCGCTCGAAGAAGCGCTCGACCTCGCCCGAGCGCACCTCGGTGAGGTCGCCCACGCGCAGGATCGAGAAGCCGTCGAGGGCGAAGTCGTGGAGCGTGCGGGCCAGCACCAGCTCCTCGCCGAGCACGAGGGGGAAGCCGTTCCACGCGTCCTGCTCGAAGGCGGCGCGGACGAACTGAACCTTCCGCCCGGCGTCGATCGCGGCCTGGAGCGCCTCCGTCACCGCCTCGCGGTCGGCCGGCGGGGGGACGTCCCGCTCGTCGTCCTCGTCGTGGTCGTGGTCGTGGTCGTGGTCGTCGTGGGCCATCGGGCTTCTCCTGCGCGGGGGGGACGCTATGCCCGCGGATCGCCCGCCCCGTCAAGGGCGGCGCTCGCGCGCTCGGTGTGGAGGAGCCAGCCCTCGCCCGTCGCCGCGACCTCGCGCGCGCGGCGAAGCTCGTCGTCGGGCCAGGGCTCCAGGTACGACTCGAACACCCCGTGGTCGAAGGGCTTCCCTTCGGGGGGCCTCACCTGCCGGAGCCGCTCGCGGAGCCCTTGCGACAGGTACTCCAGCGCGCGGTGGTGGCAGAAGGGGTTGTTGCCGATGCGCCCGAACACCACGTGCGCCGTCCACGAGCACCCGCCGCGGCACTCGTCGCCGTAGTAGCACTCGCGGCAGTAGCCCCAGAGGTCGTCGCTCGTGCGGTCGCGGGTGAAGCGAAGCGCCTCGGCGCGCTCCCAGATGTCGCGCAGCGAGTCGTCGCGGACGTTGCCCCCGACGTAGTCCGCCGTCGGGAGCGAGGGGCAGCCCTTGATCGACCCGTCGGCCTCGATGCCGAGCGTGAGCCGCCCCGCGCCGCAGGAGGCCATGTGCCCGCGCGGCATCGTCCCGCGCAGGAGCGTCTCGTAGGGGCCGAAGTACCCGATGTCGTTGCCCGGCCAGAGGCGCTTCTTGTGCGTTGCGAGCTTGCGCTTCGCCCGCGCGATGAGCGGCATCACCTCCAGCACCTGGAAGGGCTCGAGGATCAGCCCCGGCTCGTCGGCCGCGCGCCCCATCGGCACCGTCATCGACACCTGCCACGAGTGGATCCCCGCCTCGATCAGGAGCTCGAGCAGGGCCTCGACCTCGCGCAGCGCGGGCCGCGCGATCTGCGTGTTGGCCGAGACCGGGATGCCCACCGCCTTGAGGTTCTTGATCGCTTCGAACGCCGCGCGCCAGCTCCCCTTCACGCCACGCAGCGCGTCGTGCATCGCCTCGAGCGCGTCGACCGACACCGACGCGCTCTCGACGCCCGCCTCCTTCGCCTGGCGCGCGCGCTCGGGCGTCATCCCGCGGCCGCCCGTGGTCATCGTGAGCTCCATCCCGTACGACTTGATCGCCTTCGCGATGGTGACCCAGTCCTCGCGGAGGTAGGCCTCGCCGCCGATGAGGGTGACCTCCTTCGTGCCGAGCTCCGCCATCTGCCGCACGAGGTCGAGCGCCTCGTCGGTGCTGAGCTCGTCGGGGCGGGCGCGGCCCGCGCGCGAGCCGCAGTGCCGGCACGCGAGGTCGCACTGGAGCGTGAGCTCCCACACCGCGATGATCGGTCGCCACTGCCGGTCGCTCGCGCGCGCCTCGTTCGCGAGGGGCAGGCGGCGGCGCGCGGGCTCGGCGGTGGGGGCGATCGGGAGGTGGCGGGGGCGGTCGGGGAGGGGCGGGGCCATCGGGCGCGAGCGTACCGGATCAGGCGTCGCGCGGCGGCGCGCCGTAGCGGACGCCGATGCTCCCGTCGCCCGCGTCGTCGCCGGCGTCGGGCGCGGGCACGGCGCCGTAGAGCGGGGCGACGCCGCCGCCGTCGCGGTCCTGCACGTCGGGGGCGGGGCCCGCGTCGGTGGGGGCGCCGTAGAGCGGGGCGATGCCGCCGTCGCCGGGGCCGGTCGCGTCCGCCGGGGGCATGGAGGCGTCGGCGGGCGCGCCGTACGCGGGGACGGGGCCGCCGTTGTCGATCGGGGTCGTCGCGTCGGTGGGCGGGGGCGTCGCGTCGACGGGGGCGCCGTAGAGCGGGGCGGGGCCGCCGTTGTCGTTCACCACGTCGGGCGAAGCGTCGGGCGTCGGGGCGGCGTCGCCGTTGCCGGAGCCGTCGGACGCGGCGTCCGTCGGCGCGGGCGTCGTGCCCGGGCCGCAGTTGGCCATCGCCAGCGTCGCGGTGAACGCGAACGCCGCGGCGCGCGAGAGGCGCTGCGTGGCGCCGGGGATCGCCTTCGCGGCGAGCGACGCGCTGATCGCGCTGCCGCAGAAGGGGCAGGCGTGCTCGCCGGTGCGGATGTGGCGGTTGCAGCTCGGGCAGGGGACCAGGCTCATTCGATTCGTCTCCTTCGGTGGGGAAAGAAGTTGCGGGCTACACCATGAGGTCGGCGGGGGCGCCGTAGAGCGGGGCGACCGGGACGTCGCCGTCCGCGCCCGCGTCGCGCGGCGGGGGCGGGGCGCCGTAGAGGGCGATGTCGGCGTCGCGCGGTTCGACGTCCTGGGTGCCGGCGTCCTGCGGGGGAGGCGCCCCGTACTCGGCCACCGGGCCGCCGTCGTCGTCCACCACATCAACCCCGGCGTCGCGCGGCGGCGGGTCGCCGTAGAGCGCCACCGGGCCGCCGTCGTCGTCCACCACGTCGGCGCGCGGCGCGTCGGCGGCGGGGACGTCCGGGCGCGGCGCGTCGGGCGTCGCGTCGGCCGCGGGCGAGTCGTTCGGCGCCGAACCGTCGCCGCTCGCCACCGTGCTGCTGCACGCGGAGAGCGCGAGCGCGGCGCCGAGCGCGGCCATCGCCGAGCGGCTCATGCGGGCCTTCACCTCGGGGCGGACGCGGGCCGCGAGGTCGGCAGGCGTCGCTGCGGCGCAGAAGGGGCACGCGCGCTCGGTGGCGAGGACGTGGCGGGCGCAGGCGGGGCAGGGGACGAGCGGGCGGTACATCGTTCGGTCTCCGTACGATCGGTCAGTCGGTGAGCCAGCCTTCGCCCGTCTCGGCGAGCTTCTTCGCGCGGGCGAGCTCGTCGGCCGGCCAGTCTTCGAGGACGATCTCCCAGGTGCCGTGGTCGAAGGGGAGGCCCGGCGCGGCCTCGACCCGCACCATGCGCTCGCGCTTGCCGACGCGCAGGAGCTCGAGCGCGCGGTGGTGGCAGTAGGGGTTGTTGCCCGGCTTGCCGAAGAGAACCTGCGTGGTCCACGTGCAGCCCGCGCGGCAGGTGTCGTTGTAGTAGCAGTCGCGGCAGTAGCCCCAGAGGTCTTCGACGGTGCGGTCGCGCGTGAAGCGGAGGGCCGACGCGCGCTCCCAGATGTCGCGCAGGGAGTTGTCGCGGATGTTGCCGCCGACGTACTCCTTCGTGGTGAGCGAGGGGCAGCCCTTGATCGAGCCGTCGGCCTCGATGCCGAGCGTGCTGCGCCCCGCGCCGCAGGAGGCCATGTGCCCGCGCGGGAGCGTGCCGCGGAGCAGGTGCTCGTAGGGCCCGAAGTACCCGATGTTGTTGCCGGGCCAGATGCGCACGCGGGCCGCGTCGGCGCGCTTCTTCAGGCGGGCGAGCATCGCCATCACCTCGAGCACCTGGTAGGGCTCGAGCAGCAGGTCGGGCTCGTCGGCCGCGCGCCCCATCGCGACGGTGAGCTGCACCTGCCACGAGTGGATCCCCGCCGCGACGAGCAGCTCGAACACCTCGGGCATCTCGCGCAGCGAGTGGCGCCCGAACTGCGAGTTGGCCGACACGTGAACCCCCGCGGCCTTGAGGTTCTTGAGCGCGTCGAAGGCCGCGCGCCAGCTCCCCTTCACGCCGCGGAGCTTGTCGTGCGTGGCCTCCAGCCCGTCGACCGACACCGACGTGCTCTGGATGCCCGCGGCCTTCGCCTGCCGCGCCCGCTCGGCCGTCATCCCGCGGCCGCCGGTGGTCATCGTGCACTCCATCCCGTGCGCGCGGACGGCCTTCGCGATCTCCACCCAATCATCACGGAGGTAGGCCTCGCCGCCGATGAGCGTGACCTCCTTCGTGCCGAGCTCCGCCATCTGCCGAACGAGGTCGAGCGCCTCCGCGGTGGAGAGCTCGTCGGGCCGCGCGTGGCCCGCGCGCGAGCCGCAGTGGCGGCACGCGAGGTCGCACTGGAGCGTGATCTCCCACACCGCGTAGATGGGCTGCCAGCGCTTGTCGATCGCGCGCACCTCGTCCGCGAGCGGGAGGTGGCGCCGCGCGGGCTCGGCCTTCGGGGCGATGGGGAGGTGGCGGGGGCGGGGGCCGATCTCTGACATGGCTGTCGCGGTACCTGCTGGGTGTGCCGCCCCCCACTGGCTCAATCGGGGCGACGAGGTCGTCGGAGCAACGCGCGTGCCCGAATCTACCGAAGGCGCGGCGCTTGTCTACGCCGTCGGAAACTGGAGGAAGCGACGCACGACGTGCTAGGGCGCGACCCATGAGCCGGAAGATCCGCGTGGGCATCGTGTTCGGTGGGCGCTCGGGCGAGCACGAGGTGTCGCTCCGTTCGGCGCGGTCGATCTTCGACGCGCTCGACCGGGAGCGCTACGAGCCCGTCCTCCTCGGCATCGACCACGACGGGCGTTGGCACCTGCAGGAGTCCGCGCGCGCGCTGCTCGACGCGCCGGGGACGCCGCTCGCGCTCCACGCCGGGGCGCCCGCCGTGGCGGTGGCGCCCGCGGCGGAGGCCGACGAACGATCGCTGGTGACGGTGGGCGGCGGCGGCGTCGGTCCGATCGACGTGGTGTTCCCGGTGCTGCACGGGACGTACGGCGAGGACGGGACCATCCAGGGGCTGCTGGAGATGGCGGGGATCCCCTACGTGGGGAGCGGCGTGCTCGGGTCGGCGGCGGGGATGGACAAGGACTTCGCGCGCAGGCTCTTCCGCGGCGCGGGGCTCCCGCTGGTGGACGCGTTCGTCGTGCGCGCGTCGGAGGGGCGCAGCGCGGCCGACGTGCACCGCGAGGTGAGCGAGCGACTCGGGTACCCGTGCTTCGTCAAGCCCTGCAACATGGGGAGCTCGGTGGGCGTGTCGAAGGCGCGCGACGCGGCGCAGCTCGAGGCGGCCCTGGCGACGGCGTTTCGCTACGACACCAAGGTGCTCGTCGAGCGCGGCCACGCGGTGCGGGAGATCGAGGTCGCGGTGCTCGGCAACGACCGCCCCGAGGCATCGGTCGCGGGCGAGATCGTCCCCACGCACGACTTCTACTCGTACGAGGCGAAGTACCTCGACGAGAACGGCGCGGCCCTGAAGATCCCCGCGTCGATCGACGAGGGGCAGATGCGGGCGGTGCGGGTGATGGCGCTGGCGGCCTTCCGCGCGCTCGACCTCCAGGGCCTCGCCCGCGTGGACTTCTTCCTCGAAAAGCAGACCGGGAAGTGGTTCCTCAACGAGGTGAACACCATGCCGGGCTTCACGAGCATCAGCATGTACCCGAAGCTCTGGGAGGCGACGGGCGTGCCCTACGCCGCCCTGGTCGACAAGCTCATCGCGCTCGCGCTCGAGCGCCACGCCACCCGCCGCGCGCTCTCCACGCGCTACGTGCCCGAGGCGAAGTGACAGGGTACGTCCCCCCGCGCGGCGCCCCCGCTGGACGCGGCGCACCGCATGGGGCACGAATCGCCTCCGGAGAGAGGCACGCGAGATGGAAGCCATGACGCAGGACAACCCCGACAACCCCAACGGCGCCGCGCGGCGCCCCGTCCGCCCGGAGGATCAGGACCCGCGGCTCTGGCGCGACGTGGGCTGGACGGCCCGCGTGGTGAAGAACATCGACGACGACGGCTGGGCCGTGGAGATGACCCGCGACGGCGAGTCCGAGCCCGCCCTCGTCGGCCCGTGGACGATGGGCCGCGACAAGAAGAACCCCAAGCCCCTCGACCAGACGGCCTTCGCCACGCTGGTGAAGACTGCTACCGAGGTGCTCCAGCGGCACGCCCAGCAGCGGCGCGCGATGCTCCACAAGACGGTGACGGTGGAGGTCGACGGCGCGCGGCTGCGGGTCGACCTCGATGTGGTGCCCGACGAGGACGACCCCCACGCGCTCCTCTCGGCCTGGGACGGCGCCAACGAGCGCGTCGCGCAGGCGCGGGTGATGCCCAACTTCAAGCTCTCCGCCGAGAGCGCCCGCCGCTGGGTGGCGAGCGGCTTCCGCGATCCCTGACGGTGCCCGTCACACGTCGACGGTGAGACCGTCGTGGGCCACCTCGACGCCGTGCGCCGCGAGCCACGCGCGCGCCTCCGCCCCCTCCTCGTGGATCGGGTTGGAGTTGTTGATGTGGACCAGCACCTTGCGCGGCCCGATCACCCCGTCGAGGAAGGCCACCAGGCCGTCGTCGCCGCGCAGGGGCGCGTGCCCCATCTCCTTCGAGGTCTTCGCCGACGCGCCCATCGCGACGAGCTCGTCGTCGGTGAGGAAGGTGCCGTCGATGAAGACGCAACGCACCGCCGCGAGCTCCTTCCGCAGCGCCTCGTCGAGCACCCGAACGCCCGGCACGTACGCCACCGAGGCGTCGCCCGCACTGATGACGTAACCGACGGTGTCGAGCTCGCCCTCCACCGCGGGGCGGCCCACCATGTACGGCGGGGGTTTGCTCGTGACGGGGAAGGCCCGCACCGTCACCCCCGTCGGCTCGCCGTCGCGGTCGCACACGGCCTGCGCCTCGCCGCACGTCACCCGGCGCACCACCACGCGCCCGTACGCGGCGAGCGCGGGCAGCACGCGGAGCCCCTCGGTGAGCGCCTCCTCCACCCGCGCGGTGCAGTAGATCGCCGGCGCGCCGCCCTCCCGCAGGATCAGGAGCCCCGCGGCGTGGTCGATGTCGGCGTTGGTGAGGGCGACCGCGCGGACGGGGCTGTGGCGCAGCGAGCGCGGCCAGAGCGCGGGCGTTGCGGCGAGCTGCGAGCGGACGTCGGGCGAGGCGTTGAAGAGCACCCAGCGCTCGCCGTCGGCCGACACGCAGATGGATGATTGCGCGCGGGGGCGGACGCGGTCGGGCGCGGTGCGGGCGGCGGTGCAGCGGGGGCAGCCGCAGTTCCATTGGGGGAGCCCGCCGCCGGCGGCGGACCCGAGGACGATGACGCGCATGAGGGGAGTGAGGGGCGGGGAGGGGGGAGGAGCGGTCAGCCGGTGAAGGCGTAGGCGCCGATCTCGGCGCAGGCGGAGAGCTCGACGAAGTCGGGCTTCTGCCAGGCGCGCGGGGCGGTCTTGCGGGTCTCACGGCGCTCGGTGCGGGTCTCGCGGCGTTGGGTCTTCATGGGGTGCTCTCTCCTTGCGATGGCGAAGGTCGGGGTGGCGGGAGCGTAAAGGGCTGGCGCCCAGAGCGTCAAGCAGGGTGAGCGCACCGACGGGCGGGGCCGGTGCTACAACGGCGCCCGCCATGAACCACGTCCGTTGGGCCGTCCAGACCAACCTCGGGAGCGCCGACGACATCGAGAAGCTCTGCCTCACGCTCGAGCGCCTCGACGTCGAGCTCGTCAAGCTCAAGGTGATCCCCTTCGACGACACGCCCCCCGACGTCCCCGCCGACGGGCGCGTGATCTTCTACGGGTCGACCACCCTGATGCGCAACGTCGCGCGCGAGGGCCGGTGGGCGCCGGGGGTCTTCTTCGACGAGGCGCGCTTCTCCTTCGAGGCGCTGCGCGAGGGCTTCGGCGCGGAGTCACTGCTCAACGGCGCGAGCGAGGTGGTCACGGTCGGCGAGCTCCTCGCGCGCGACCTCGCGCCCGACGCGGAGTTCTTCCTGCGGCCGGCGGGCGACCTCAAGGAGTTCGCGGGGCGCGTCCACACGTTCGCGGAGCTCGCGCCGTGGCGCGACGGGCTCGCGTCGAGCAACGGCCCGCTCGGCCTCGACACGCTCGTGCAGGTGGCGCCGCCGCGCGCGCTCGGCCGCGAGTGGCGCACCGTGGTGGTCGACGGCCGCGTGGTCGCGGCGAGCCAGTACCGCAGCAGCGGGCGCCTGAAGGTCACCGGCGACGTGCCCGACGACGTGATTCGGTTCGCGGGCGAGATGGCCGCGCGGTACCAGCCGGCGCCGGTGTTCGCGCTCGACGTGGGCGAGGTCGACGAGGGGCTCCGCGTGGTGGAGACCAACTGCTTCAACAGCGCGGGCTTCTACTGGTGCGATCTCTACGAGGTCGCGCGCAGCGTGACGGCGTTCGTCCGGGCGATGTAGCGACGCCCGGCGTTCGCCTTCCGCGACGTCCGAGGCGCGGGCTACTGTCGACGCCGCGCGCCACCTGTCGCCGGGCCGCCACGCAGCGGGCGCCGTCCGGAGGCGCGAATGGGCGGCCTGCGCCGCTGGCCCGGGATTCGCGAGACACCCCCACCATCTTCCGATGACGCAACGCCCCTCCGCCCTCCTCGCCGCCCTCGCCCTGTGTGCTTGTTCGAGCAGCACGGCCACTCCCCCCGACGCTTCCAGCGCTCCCGACGCACCCGGCGATGTCACGCCCGACGTCGCGGCTGATGCTGCGCCGGAAGTTGCGCTCGACGCCGTCGCCGATGCACCTGCGGTCGACGCCTCACCGGACGTCGCCGACGACGCGCCCGACGACGCTCCCCGCGCGCTCCGGCGCTGCCCGACGACCGGGCGGGGCGCGCTCACCGGCGACTTCTGCTTCACGCTCACGCCCGCCGAGACGGGGCTCGCCGCGTCGGGCGCCAACGCGACCGAGGACCAGTACGCCCTCCGCCCCGCCAGCGGCGCGCGCGGCGGGCTCATGATCTTCCTGCACGGCAGCGGGGGGACGCCGCGCGGCGTCATCGCCTCGCCCGACGTCAACGTGTACGCCGCGGCGCGCGCGCAGGGGCTCCACGTCCTCTCGGTCGCCTACCGCAGCGACGACGCGGTCGGCGAGCTCTGCGCCGCGGCCGCCGACCGCGACGCGTGCTTCCTCGCGACGCGGACGGCCATCGTGACGGGCGTCCCACAGGCCGGGGCCGCCGCGCCGCTCGCGTCGATCGCCGTGAACGAGGGCGTCTACGCGCGCGTCGGCGCCGCCCTCCTCGCGCTGGCGGAGCGCGACCCGGACGGGCGCTGGGGGCAGTTCTACGACCCCGCGGCGGGGCGGGACGTGGCGCGTGGTGTCCGCTGGGGGGTGGTCACCGTCGCGGGGCACTCGCAGGGGGGCGGGCACGCGGCGCTCCTCGCGCGGCTCCACCCGGTGCGGCGCGCGGTGATGTTCTCGTCGCCGTGCGACCTGGCGTCGGGCGCGCCCGCGTCGTGGCTCACGCACGACGGCGCGTGGGCGAGCGCGTCGGCGAGCCTCTTCGGCCTCGGGTCGATGGGCGACGTCGTCTGCCCGGGGCACGTCCCCGCGTGGGGTGCGCTCGGGCTGCCCGCGGGCAACCGGGACAACACCGCGGTGGTCTGCGCGAGCGAGGCGGCCCACGGCGCCAGCGTCAAGTGCGTGGAGAACGCGTCGCGCTGGGCGGCGCTGTTCGGGCCCTGAAGCGAAGGGGGCGGGCGCGTCAGGCGCCGGCGAGCCAGGCGGCGAGGGCGTCGGGCTCGCGGTTCACGACGACGCGGGCGGCGCGGGCGGGGCCGAGGGAGCTCACCTTCGCGCGCAGCGTCGCGAGCTCGGCGCGCTTCAGGCGGCGGCCGAGGCGCGCCTCCGCCACGGGCGTGAGGCTCTCGATGCCCCCCTCGGCCTTGCCCTCGGAGCGGCCCTCCGCGCGCCCGCGCCGGATGCCCTTCCGCTCTCCCTGCTCCAGGAGCCTCTTCTCGATCTTCGCGTAGCGCTCGTGGATCCCTTCCATGTCCTTGCTCCATGCGCCGTCGCTGCGGCGCGCTGCGAAGTCTACCATCGCCTGCCGGATCCTGCGCTCCCACGCGTCGGGTGGCAGCGCCGCCACCTCCGCGAGCGCGGCGTCGAGCACCGCGTCGCGCCCGAGCACGCGCAGCGGCAGCGTCGCCCGCGTCGTCGGCAGCTCGCTCACGACGATGACGCAGAGGCCCACCAGCCCGAAGGAGATCGCGTGGAAGCCCGCGCCGTGCGTCCGTATCGCGACCGCCGAGGAGGCCGCCAGCGCCGCGGAGGGGCGCGCCGCGCAGACGACGTAGAGCGGCGCAGGGGGACGACGGCGTCGCGGTCGCCGCGGCGCGCGCGGGCGGTGAGGAGCGCGTGCCAGCCGAGGTGCTTGCGCACGAGCGCGCGGAGGTCGTCGAGCGAGGGCGCGTCGTGGAAGCACTCCCAGGCGCAGCGCTGGCGCGCGAGGCGTCCCAGCAGCCCGCGGCGGCGCAGCTTCGCGAGGCCCCGCGGTGAGGGCGTGAAGGCCGCGTCGATGAGCTGCGCCGGCGCCGCCACCTCGAGCGAGCGCTCCACGCGGCCCGCGTCCTCCAGCAGAAGCTCCAGGCAGTCCTTCGCGAAGAGGTCGAAGGGGTTGCGTCGCACGGGCGGCGGGCGGTTGCGGCGCGCGTGCTAGACGGGATTCCCAGGGGATTTCGTGCGCCGGGGTGGCGGCGGCGGGGTGGCGAGGGGGTGGCGGGCGGTGGCGGAGGGGTGGCGGGGGTGGCGGGCTCGATGAGCGAACCGAAATCGGGGCTCAGCCGGTGGGCGCGTCCCCGCTGCGCACGATCGCGCTGAGGATCCTCAGGATCGCCGCGGCTTCGTTGCGCTCCGTGTACTCGCGCGACCAGTCGACCGTCACGCGGGGCGCCGCGTCGGCGGTGCGCGTCGCGCGGGCGAAGGTCCAGGTGTCGCCGACGGTGTAGCAGCCGTAGGAGACGCGCGCGCCGCGGGCCTCCTGCGCGCCGTGCAGGGCGATGTAGAGCGCGCCGAGGAGCTGCGGGGCGGGGTCGACCGCGTCGACCGCGCGCTTCGCCTCCACCACGAGCAGGAGCGGGGGCCTCGGCTCGCCGCCCAGGCCGCTCTCCCGGGCCAGCACTCCGTCCGCGACGCCGACGAGCTCGACCTCGCCGCCGTCCACGGGGAAGGTCGCCTGGAGCGTCACCTGTGACCACGCGCGCACGTCTCCCTGCTCGGCCAGCACCAGCAGGGGGTAGATCGCGCGCGCCCACAGCGTCGACTCGTTCGCCCGCGTCGTGTGGAAGGTGCGGAGCCGGGCGCTCACCCACGCGAGCTGCTGCTCCTGCTCGGGCGTGAGCGGGGTCGCTTCGAATGCCTCCCACGGCACGGTCGTCAGGGGCCGCGCCTCCAGCGGGGTGATGCGGGCGATGTGCTCAACCGTGATTTGTCCGAGGCTGAGGGTGCTCATGGCGGCGCCTTCGGGACGTACCACCGGGGGAGGGGGCGTGGCCAGTGTGCGCGGCGACGTCCGCCCCCGCTCACTCTCCCTCGGGCAGCTTCTCCGTCAGCGGCCTCCCCGCGGGTGGGACGTACTGCGTCCGCGCGGTCGCGAACTCGTCGTCCACGGGCACCGGCTCGTCGCCCTCGACGTAGCGGTACGCGTCCTCCGCGCCGAGGATCACGCTCGCGCTCACCTCCAGCGCGCGCCGCCGCGTCGCCTCGTCGAGGAACACGAAGCGCACCTGCTCCAGCTTCGACCCGCCGAGCAACACGTGCAGGCGCAGCGCGCCCACCATCGCGTCGACGCTCGCCTCCACCGAGATGCGGCTCCGCCCCGTCCCCAGCGCCGGGAACGCCACCGAGCGGTAGCCCCGCGCCTCCGCCTCCAGCAGCGCGCGGTGCGTGACGCGGGCGATGCACGACACCTCGTTCCACGCGGCGACGGCGTGGAGGACGCCGCGCACCGGGAGGGCGCCGCCGCCGGTGTGGACGCACTCGCCGAGCGCCCGCTCGCCCTGCGCCACGGCCTCCGCCTCCACCGCGTCGCCGCCCCTCCGCCGCAGCGCCGCGCCGATGCCCGCCTGCATCGCGAGCGACGTGGTGGCCGAGTTGACCACCGCGTCCACCGCCTGCTCGGCGAGGTCGCCGACTTCGAAACTCACGGTGACGCCGTTCATCACGTAGCGGCCGTCGCCCGTCTGCGCGGGGAGCGAGCGCGGCGCCGTCGCCCGCGCGATGGCGTGGAGCTGGTGGCGCGCCACGAGGACGTGCGGGTCGCGCCGGTCGTACGAGCGCGTCAGCATCCGCGCGATGACGTGCTGGAAGTAGGCTTCTTCGGGCGTGCGCGCGGCGGGGAAGGGGTCGGGGCGGTCGGGCGCGAGCGCCACCGCGAGCGAGGGCCACGGCACGCGCCCGTAGCGCAGCGCGAAGCCCGTCGCGCCGAGCGCATACACGTCCGCGCGGCGACCCACCTTGCCGCCTTCGAACTGC
Source organism: Polyangiales bacterium (assembly GCA_046351555.1). Classification (GTDB taxonomy): domain Bacteria; phylum Myxococcota_A; class Polyangia; order Polyangiales; genus CAISKJ01. The sequence continues at coordinate 5,971 of JAXLYI010000037.1, read as the reverse complement.
TCCGGCGCCATGAAGAGCGCCGTCCCCGCGCGCGGCGCGTCCTCCGACCCAGAGGCAGCCGCGATGCCGAAGTCCCCCACCTTCACCTGCCCGTGCCCGTGCCCGAACAGGTTGCTCGGCTTCACGTCGCGGTGCACCACCCCCGCCTGGTGCGCCGCGTGGAGCCCGTCGGCCGCCTGCGCCAGCACGTCGCACACGAACCACAGCGGCAGCCCCCGGCGCGTCGCGCGGCGGCGCAGGGCGTCGAGCTCGGCGAGGTCGATCCCGTCGACGTACTCCTCCGCCAGCCACGCCTGCCCGGGCGCGCCCCCACCGCCGTCGAGGCGCCCGACGTCGATCACGCGCACCACCCGCGGCGAGGTGAGCCGCGCGCTCATCCGCGCCTCCGTGAGCAGCTTCTTCCACTCGGCCTCCGCCGTCGCGGGGTCGTGCTGCTGGAGCGTCTTGATCACCACCGGCAGCGCGAGCTCCGCGTGCCGCGCGAGCCACACCTCGCCCATGCCCCCGGCGGAGAGCAGACCCCAGACGTGGTAGTGCCGAACCGTGCTCCCGAGCATCGCGCGCGAGCCTATACCGCCCATCGCGCCGCCAAACGAGCCCTATCGCGTCGCCGGGAGCTGCGGTAGCTTCCGCGCCCGACCCGTGACTGACCCCCGCGACCTCCAGCGCGCCGCCGCGCGCCACAAGCAGGTGAGGCTCCTCCAGTGGGCCTTCGTGCCGGTCGCGGTCGCGCTCCTCGTCGGGCTCGGCTTCGGGCTGCGGGCCTTCATCCTGCGCGGCGGGCCGAGCCGCGTCCCCTTCCTCGCGCAGCCCACCGAGCTCGACGCGCAGCTCCGCGACCGCGCGACGGTGCTGGTGGCCGGCGAGGTGTCCTGGTCGGTGCGCCACGGGGAGACGCCGCTCGCGCCGCTCGACCGCTACCCCACGATCGCGCGCGCGCTGGCGGGGCGCGACGAAGCCGCGGCGCTCGCGGCGTACCGGGGCGCGCACCTCGACGGACTGCACGTGCAGACGGGCGCCGCGCTCGGGCCCGCCGACAGCACGCTCCGCGACCTCGCCTCGCTCCGCCCCGCCGAACGCTTCGGCGCGGTGTACCTCGACGAGCAGGCCGCCGTGTACGAGCCGCGCGAGCCGCTCACCGTCGACGCGGCCGACGCGCGACGTCTCGTCACCGTCGCGCGGCTGGTGTTCTCGGGCGCGGTGGCGCCGTCGGAGCGCGCCTTCCCGGAGTACCTCCGGCGCACGCGCCCGGTGGAGGTGGCGATCTTCCTGCGCGACGGCCGCGAGCCCATCCTCTGGCGCTCGACGCGCGGCGAGTCGGTGGCGCGCGCCTTCCTCGACGGGTGCTTCGCCATCGTCGACCGGTGGACCTCGCGGCAGACCGACTCCTACGGCCGGCTGCGCGACGCGATGCGGCGCCTCTCGCTCACCGTCGCGGTCTTCTACGACAAGGGCGTGCTCGGGTCGCGGTCGCCGGAGTTCCTGCGGCGCGCGGCGGACCCGCGGGTATGGGCCGTCGGGTACGAGCGCCTCGCGGCGTGGGAGTACGCGCTCCCGCCGTCGCCGTGGAAGCCCGCGATGGACCCCACCATGGCCCTGCGCACCCTCGCCCGCGAGCGGGGCGTCGCGCCGCCGTGGCACCTGCGTCCGGAGCTCACGCTCTACCGCTTCCGCGCGCTCCAGCTCGTCGAGCAGGCCCCCGCGGGCGACGTGACCGTGTTCGACCCGCCCTGAGCGTCCCCTCCGAAGCGCCTCGAAAACTCCGCGGCCGTGTACTAGTCTCGCCCGCTCCCCCGCGGGCGATCGGCGCGCGCGGGCGTTACCACGAACAGAGAGGATTCTCGTGGCCAGGTTCATCGACGAACTCAAGCGCTCCCACCTGTGCGGCCAGCTCCGCGCGGGGGACATCGGCAAGGAGGTCGTGCTCTTCGGGTGGGTGCAGTACTACCGGGACTTCGGCGGGCTGCGCTTCATCGACGTGCGCGACCGCGACGGGATCACCCAGGTGGTGTTCGACCCCGACGTGTCCGCCGATGCGCACGCGCTGGCCAACGAGATGCGCCACGAGTACGCCGTCGGCATCCGCGGGGTCGTGCGCGACCGCGGGGTGCAGTTCTCCAAGAAGAAGAACGAGATGGTCTCGGCCCACAACCCCAACCTCCCCACGGGCGAGGTCGAGGTGCTGGTGAAGGAGGCCGTGATCTTCAACCGCTCGGAGACGCCGCCCTTCGAGATCGAGGACGAGACCGTCACCAACGAGGAGAAGCGCCTCCAGTTCCGCTACCTCGACCTGCGGCGCCCCAAGCTCCAGAAGGTGTTCCGCACGCGCCACCTGATGAACCAGACGGTGCGGCGCTACTTCACCGGCGAGGGCTTCTACGAGCTCGAGACGCCCGTGCTGGTGAAGTACACGCCCGGCGGCGCGCGCAACTTCCTCGTGCCGTCGCGCCTGCACCAGGGGAAGTTCTACGCCCTCGCCGAGAGCCCGCAGCTCTTCAAGCAGCTCTACATGGTGGCGGGCTTCGACCGCTACTTCCAGATCACCCGCTGCTTCCGCGACGAGGACCTCCGCCTCGACCGCCAGCCCGAGTTCACCCAGATCGACGTCGAGATGTCCTTCGTCAACCAGGACGACATCTTCCGCATGATCGAGGGGCTCGTCTTCGCGCTCTGGAAGGAGGCGCTCGGCGTCGACCTGCATGAGCGCTACCCCACGGGGCGCTTCCCCCAGATGCGCTTCGACGAGTCGATGCGGCTCTACGGCAACGACAAGCCCGACCTGCGCTTCGGGCTGCCCCACACCGACCTCACCGCGCTCGTGGTGGAGCACGGCGGCGGCGGCGTCCCGATGCTCCTCGACATCGCCGAGGCGTACCGCAAGGGGGAAGACCGCCACGAGGTGCCGCGCCGCATCGTGAAGGCGCTGGTGGTGCCCGCGAGCGCGAGCCTCTCGCGCGCGGACACCGACAAGCTCGAGGACTACGTCAAGCAGATGGGCGCGAAGGGCCTCGCCCGCGCCCGCGTCGCGGAGGACGGCACCTGGACGCAGTCGCCGCTGGCGAAGTCGGCGACGCCGGAGTTCCGCGCGGCCGTGAACGCCGCGGTGGGCGCGAAGGCCGGCGACCTGATCATCTTCCAGTTCGGCGGCGCGTCGATGGTGCACACGGTGATGGCGAACCTGCGCCTCCACCTCGGCAAGAAGCTCGGGCTCATCCCCGAGTACGGGACGAAGGGCAACGACTGGAACTTCCTCTGGGTCGTCGATCCGCCCCTCTTCGAGTTCGACGAGAAGGACAACCGCTGGGTCGCCGCGCACCACGCCTTCACGCGCCCCCACGACGACTCGGTGGCGCTGCTCGAGAGCGACCCCGGGCGGGTGCTCTGCCACCGCTACGACCTCGTGCTCAACGGATTCGAGGTGGGCGGCGGCAGCGTGCGCCTCCACGACCCGGAGGTGCAGGCGAAGGTGTTCCGCGCGCTCGGCATCGGCGACGAGGAGGCGAAGGCGAAGTTCGGCTTCCTCCTCGAAGCGCTGCGCTTCGGCGCGCCCCCGCACGGCGGCATCGCCCTCGGGATGGACCGGCTCGTGATGCTCCTCTCGGGCGCCGAGAGCATCCGCGACGTGGTCGCGTACCCCAAGACCCAGAAGGGCACCGACCTCATGACCGACGCGCCCAACCAGGTCTCCCCCGCCCAGCTCGCCGAGCTCCGCATCCGCACGGTTTCAGGCGAGTAGCGCGCTCCCGTCTTCACTCCAGCCTTGACCCGGCCGACGGCCGCGCGATGGAATGCGCGCTGTTGTGACCATGCCCGACCGCCCGTTCTCGTTGCGCGTCGCGGGGCTGCCGCACGACCTGGAGGTGACCCGCCTCCTCGGTCGTGAGCAGCTCTGCGGGCTCTACCGCTTCGCCCTCCACCTCGTCACCTCGCGGCGCCTCATCGCCGGCGGGCGCGCGCTCCTCGGCCGGGCCGCGACGCTCAGCCTCGCGACGTCCGACGGCGCCGTCCGACGCGTCCACGGCGTCGTCACGCGGCAGGAGGTCGAGGCGCACGACGAGTCCCACGAGCTGCGCGTGATACGCCTCCGGCTCGAGCCGCGGATGGCGTTGCTGCGCCACCGCGTCCGCTCGCGCGTCTTCCACGACCTCACGCCGGCCGCCGTCGTGGGGACGGTGCTCCGCGAGTGGCGGATCGACCCCGAGGGCCGCTTCACCCGTCTCCCGGCCCGACTGGAGCACTGCGTCCAGCGCGGCGAGAGCGACCTCGCGTTCGTCACGCGGGTCCTCGCGCGGCACGGGCTCTCGTGGTGGTTCGAGCACCCGCAGGCGGACGGCGACGCGGAGGCCGACGACACCCGCACCGACCTCGTGGGGGCGACGGTGGCGGGCGACGGCGACCTCGGCGACGCTGGCTTCGGCCGCGAGAAGGTGGTGCTCTGCGACGCGGCGGAGCGCTACAGCGCGCTCGGGGGAGGCGCCGCGCCGCGGGTGCTGCGCTACGTCGGCCAGGAGGCGGAGGGCGACGACCCCGCGCCGGGGGACGTGACGCGCTTCGTGGCGGACGACCGACTGCGCCCCACGGCCGCGCGGGTGACGCGCTACGAGCCGCCGCGCTACCGGCCCGAGGGCGGTTCGCACCTGAGCGAGCGTACGGAGCTGCGCGAGGCGAACACCACGGAGGCGGCGCTGGGGCTGGAGGTGGAGCGCTTCGACGCGGAGCACGCGACCGCGGTGGAGGCCGCGAGCGCGCGGGCGCTGCTGGAGGCGGCGCGGCGTGGGGCGGCGCGGTGCAGGGGCCGGTGCGGGCTCGCGGACGTGGCGCCGGGGCAGCGGTTTACGCTCGCGGAGCACGCGTGTGTCGAGCTCGACGGGGCGTACGTGGTGACGTCGGCGACGCACCGGGGCGAGGCGGGGCAGGGGAGCCCGTCGTATGTGAACGAGTTCGCTTGCGCGCCGGCGTCGCAGTTGGTGCGGCCGAGGACTCCGCGCGCGCCGCGGGCCGGCGGGGTGGAGAGCGCGACGGTGGTGGGCGACGTGCGCGACGACGTGCACACGGACGGGGACGGGCGGGTGCGGGTGAGGTTCCACTGGGACGCGCGGGGCGCGAGCGCGGACGAGTGCTCGTGCAAGGTGCGGGTGGCGACGCCGTGGAGCGGGGACGCGTACGGGACGCAGTTCACGCCGCGCGCGGGGCGCGAGGTGCTGGTGGCCTTCCTCGACGGCGACGTCGACCAGCCGGTGGTGGTGGGCGCGCTGCACAACGGGACCGACTCGGCGCCCTTCCCGGTGGGCCAGGACACGCGGCGGAGCGGCATCCGCACGCAGACGATCGGCGGCGAGGGGCACAACGAGCTGTCGTTCGAAGACCTCGCGGGGCGCGAGGAGGTGTACGTGCGGGCGCAGCGCGACCTGCGCCAGGAGGTGCACCACGACCGCATCGCGCACATGCGCGGCGACGACAGGACGAGCGTCGAGGGGAGCGTCACCGAGCACGTCGGGGGCGACGTGGGGGTGCGCGTGGGGGGCGAGGTGCGGGTGAGGATCGACGCGAGAAATCACGCCCACAACGCGGCCGCGGTGCGCGGCGAAGGCGACATGGAGATCTCCTGCGCGAAGCAGCTCCGGCTCAAGGCGGACCAGAGCATCGTGCTGGTCTGTGGGGACGCGCAGATCGCGATGACCCCCGACATGATCACGCTCAGCGTGGAGGACACGCACATCAACCTTGGCCGCCAGAAGATCGACATCGACTCCAAGGACGTTTTCTCCACCTCGACGGACACGATCGACCTCCAGGCGCCCCACATCAACCTCAACAGCCGGGGCAGTAGGTGACCCATGCCGGAAGCAGCGAGGATCGGCGACTCCCACGAGTGCCACCAGGTCGACGGCAACCACCCGCACCGCGGCGGCGAGGTCATGGGGCCGGCGTCGAGCACTGTGATGACGGGGCACCGCCCCCAGGCGCGCGC
>JAXLYI010000036.1:0-124740 GCA_046351555.1 Polyangiales bacterium | reverse complement strand
GCTCCACTACTTCGCCGTCGACACCCGCACCCTCCGTCCGTGATGCGCGGGCGGCGGTGAGGCGCCGCCTCCCCTTCACCCCCGCACGATCGGCGCGAGCGCCTGGCGCCACGCCTGCGGGTCAGCCACGTCCACCACGGTGACAACGCGTCATCCAGCCGGCGTCCATACCATCCCGCGCAGGTACGCCGCGAAGGGGCGCGACGTCGCAGTCGTCGACCCGCTCGACGGGGCCCCGGGGCGCGGTCCATCCTCGCGCGACGTGAGGCGCCCGCGATGACGCGCAGCCGCCGGGCCCGCCCGGCCCCCGAGTCCCTCCCCGACCTCGTGCCGCACCCGCGCTACGGGGGCGCGGTGGTGGCGTCGGGCTTCGACATCCCGGAGGCGGTGGTGCGCGGCTCGTTCTGGCAGTACCGGCGCGAGACGCTCTACGCCGAGTCCGCGATCCCCGCCGACCTCGCCCGGCAGAACTTCTCGACGATGGCGCGGCTGTACTACGTCGACCTCCTCCGCAACTGCCGCGACTGCGGCCGACCGTTCATCTTCTTCGCCCGCGAGCAGCAGCACTGGTACGAGACGCTGGGCTTCTACGTCGACGCCGACTGCGTCCGGTGCCCGGCGTGCCGGCGCGTCGAGCATGAGCGGTCGGCGCGCGACCGGCGGTTCGCGAAGGCCCTGACGCGCGCGGAGCTGACCGACGGCGAGCTCGCGACGCTCGCGGACGACGCGCGCGCGTTGTGGGAGCAAGGGGTCCTCCGCAACGAGGAGCGCCTCCGACGGGCCCTCAACCGCGCGCGACGGCGCGTCCCCGACCACGCCGCCACCCGAGCGCTGGCGCGGCTCGTCGCGTCGCTCCGCGCGCCCGGCCGATGACGGCGCGCGGCGGTCGAACTCGTCGCGCTACGGCTCGGGCGCCGTCACGCGCTCCGGGCGCAGCGCCGCCCACCCGAGGACGGCGTAGAGCGCCAGCGCGCGCGCGAGCGACACGGCGACGAGCACGGCGGCGTCGTGGCCGGGCGTCGGCACCGAGACGAGCGCCCAGAACGCGACGTAGGCCGCGAGGCCGCGCCGCGAGTGGACCTCCGCGGCGAGCACCACCAGCAGCACGACCATCGTCGACAGGACGAAGGGCGCGGCGTACGGGCTGCGCAGCGAGGCGAGCATCACGACCGCGAGCCACACGGTCAGGCGGTGCGCGGCCGAGCCCCGGTTGCGCCCGGCCAGGGCCGCCAGCGCGAGGAGGAGCACCGTGTAGACGCTGCCGATCATGCGCGCCTGGGGCCACCCCCAGCCGGCGAACCCGAGCTCCCGGAGCTTGAAGGCGAGGCCGAAGGGGGCGAGGTTGAACGCGATCTCGCGCGTGGAGCGGTCGAGGAACCGTAGCGCCTCGCCCGACTGCACGAGGGGCAGGTGGTAGAAGAGGAAGTCGCCCCAGGTCTTCGTCCCGAGCACGAGCACCGAGAGGGCGCAGAGGGCCGCCGCGGCCGCGCCGGTCACGGCCGCGGCGCGCCATCGCCGCTGCACCAGCAGCAGCACGCCGAGCAGGCCCGGGAAGATCTTCGCGAGCGTGACGGCCGCGAGGAGCGCGCCCGCGCGGCCGTCATGGCGCCGCTCGAGCGCGACCCAGCACAGGACGCAGAGGGCCACGGCGGCGAGGTGGAAGTTGCCCACCTGGAGCGTCACGAGCACCGACGGGTTGGCCAGGAGGATGGGCGCGAGGAGCCACGCGCGTCGCCCGGCCGCCCCGCCGAGCGTCGCCGCCATCGCGGCGCAGGCGTACAGCGCCAGCGCGAGCGAGGCCGCACCGAACAGGAGCCGCTGCGAGAAGAAGCTGCGGGTCACCCACAGGAGCGCGCGCGGCAGGAGGAGGAACGGCGGCGGGTACCCGTACGCGTCGAGCATGAACGGCGCGAAGTGCGCGGCGGTCGGCGGGAGCGGCGGGGGCACGTCGCCGACGCCCTCGACGATCGCGAGGTCGTAGACGTTGGCGCCAGGGTCCATCGAGAGGATGGCGCCGTGCATGTAGGCCGTGAGGCACGAGTGGCGGACGAGGAACGCGTCGGCGGGCATCAGCGAGCAGTCGACGCGCGACGGGTCCGCCAGGAACACGGCGATCCGCGCGAAGGACAGCGCGGCGAGCAGCGCGCCGACGGCCCAGAGCGCCGCGCGCCAGCGGTGCTGCGGGCCGAACCACCCGTCGAGCGCCTCGGGGAGGGCGGCGCACAAACGCGGGAAGGCGGCGATCGAGAGCGGCCCCGCGATCACCCCCAGCGCGGCCAGCGTCGGGACGGGGAGGCGTTCGAAGGCGCCGAGCGAGCGAGCGACCGGGACGCAGAGCGCGAGGACGAGGTAGGGCCCCAGCACGGCGGCCCAGAGCGACGCGACGGCGCGGCGCCCGAACCCGATCGCGGAGGCTCCGTGGGAAGTCGCGGGGCTCATAGTCGAGCGCGATACCACCCAATACCCGCGCGACACAGGGGCCAGGTCGGCCATCCCCTGGCTGGATTGCGGCCACGCGCCGCGCACGCGCCACCCGGCGACATCGCGACCTCGCCGACAGGCACAGCCTGTGAAAATGACGTTTCGGAGAGTGCGCCGCCGCGTCGTGGGATCGACGGCCCGTGCTTCTCCGCCCCCGGTAGCCTCACAGCTCGTGTGTAGACACGGTCGTGCGCGGCGCGCGTGGGGATGCCGCAACACGTCATGTCAATTGCGTGTGTTTCGAAAGTACATCGCGTATCGAAGCCGCTACGATCCGCACGAAGGGTTTCCGGCTTCCTCCAGGGACGAGGTGACACGGACGATGAACACGAAGACGACGAGGGCACGGCGCGCCGCGCGGGCGGCGCTCACCGTGGGGGTGCCTGCGCTCGCGGCGATGGCGCTGAGCGGCTGCGACGACGTCGGCGAGCGCGCGGCGACCGTGCAGCAGGCGGCGACGACGCGCTCGGTGGTCCCCTTCATCGACGCGTCGATGAAGGCGCGGCTGCGCACCGTGTACCTGAACGGGCAGGCGCTGGGCAACCGCGCGGCGGTGTTCTCGAAGGTGGGCGACAACATCACCACCAACGTGTCCAGCCTGACGGGCCTCGGCTGCGGGAGCGAGTCGCTCTCGACGCACACGGAGCTCGCGCCCACCATCTCGTACTTCCGCGGCACCGCGCTGACCGGGCGCTCGTCGACCGGGTGCACCGCGGTCAACTCCTTCACGCTCACCAGCGTGGCGGCGGGCTCGTCGTGGACGACGGCGTCGGTGCTCGGCTCCATCGCGCGCTCGGGCTGCGCCGCGCCCTACAACACGGCGCTCAAGTGCGAGCTCCGCCTGACGCGCCCCTCCGTCGCGCTCATCGAGCTCGGCACCTACGACCTCGCCAGCATCAACAACGTCACCACCTTCACCAACAACCTCACGCGGATCGTCACCGACACGGTCGCCGCGGGCGTGATCCCGGTGCTCGCCACCATCCCGCCGCGCCTCGACAACGCAACGCGCGCCTCGCGCGTGGCCGCGTACAACGACGCGATCCTCGCGGTGGCCGCGGCGCAGCAGGTGCCGGTCTGGGACTACTGGGTCGCCGAGACGCAGCCGGGCATGGTGAACCAGGGCATCAGCACGGGCGGGATCCTCCCCAACGTGTACAGCACGTCGCAGGCGTTCAACTTCAGCGCGGCGGCCCTCACGTACGGCTACAACCAGCGCAACCTCACCGCGCTCCAGGTGCTGGCCCACGTGAAGGCGGTCGTCATCGACGACGGCGCGCCGGACTCCACGGGCGCCGACGCGGGCACCGACGCCACCTCCGACGCGTCGGACGCCGCGCGCGACACCACGGACGCCGCGAGTGACACCACGGACGCCGCGAGCGACACGACGGACGCGAGCCTCGACGCCACCAGCGACAGCGCCACCGACGCCGCCATGGACGGCGGCACGGACTCGGGCGTGCGCGTCTGCCCGGTGGCGGGCAACGGGGGGTCGGCCGCCACGTGCTTCCCCGGCGAGCCCCGGTGCTACTGCGACACGTGGGGAGACTGCTACCGGCAGGACGGCTACGTGCCCTGCGTGATGCCGGACGGCGGCCTCACGGCGGACGTCCCGACGGACGTCACGCCGGACACGGCGCCGAGCGACGCGGGGCCGCTCGCGGCGGACCCGGTCACGTACACGGGGGCGTTCGTGACCCGCGGCGGGTACCAGTACGCGTCGATCACCGCGGCGGGCCTCGCGCGCGATGTCCACGTCTACGCGCCCTACAGCCGCGGGCCGAAGCCGCCGCTGGTGGTGGCCTTCCACGGCGCCGACCTCAACGGCACCGACTTCGTGATGAACTCCGACGCCCAGTCCTTCGCCGAGCAGTACGGCGTCGTCGTCGTGGCGGCCGACGCGCGCTTCCAGACGGCCGGCGACTTCAACCGCCCGGCGGGCAACTCCATCTTCTGGGTGACCGCCAACGACACCAACCCCGACACCAACCCCGACCTGGTGCTCACGCGCGCCCTCATCAAGGAGTCGAACCGCGCCTTCAACGCCGACCTCGACCACGTGTACGCGGTGGGCTTCTCCAACGGCGGGTTCATGGCCCTCGAGGCCTCCGTCGCGCTGCGCTCGCGCATCGCCGCCTTCGCGGAGAGCAGCGCGGGCATCGTGCCGTGCGCCACGCGCCCCGACTGCGCGTTCGTGGGCAGCACGTACACCTGCGGGGGCCTCGCCAGCCAGGCGGGCTACTGCGCGTGCACGGGGCCGGACAAGCCCATCACGCTCCCGGCGACGGGCGCGCGGGGCGGCTTCCTCTGGCACGCCGCGGAGGACAACTCCGTGTCGGTCTACTACTCCTGCACGCTCGCCTCGCGCCTCGCGGCGGTGAACGCTCCGTCGCAGATCGTCCTCTGGAGCGGCGGCCACACGCTGCGCCCCGACTTCCTCACCAGCGCGTGGCCCTTCCTCGCGGCCTCCGCGCGCTGAACCGTCCCCGAGCTCCACACACGGCCCGTCGTCCGCGTCCGTCGCGGTGAACCGCCGAACGTTACGGCGTAACGCGCGGAGTTACGCCCCGCGTGGCAGTGGACCCCTCCCCCGAACACGTGGACGCGGCGATCGACCGCGCGGTGGCCTCGCTCTGCGCCCGGCAGCAGCCCGACGGCGCGTGGACCACGCCCGGCGACGTCGGCCCGGCGGCGACGGCGCAGGCGCTCGTGGCGCTCGACGCCGTCGGCGACCGCGACCCCGAGCGCGACGACGCGGCCGCCCGCTGGCTCGCGTCGCAACAGCGCGACGACGGCGGCTTCGAACCGTGGCCCGCGGCCGCGACGAGCGACCCCGGCGTCACCGCCACCGCCCTCGCCGCGCTCGCGCGGAGGCCCGCCCACGCGGCGTCGTGCACGGCGGCGCGGCGCTTCCTCGACGCGCGCGGCGGGGTCGACGCGGTGGTTCGACGGCTCGGGGAGGGCGAGCTCGGCGGGTACTACGCGACGCTCGGCGGCCTCGTCGCGCGCCCGGCGCCCGGCGCCCCGTCGGCGCTTCCGCTGGTGTGCCCGCCGCTGCTCGACCGCTGGACGCGGCGCGTGCACGCGGGCGTCCCGATGATGGCCGCGTGCTGGCGCGCCGTGGCGAAGGGCCCGGCCGCGCGCCCGACGGCCGCTACCCGCCTCGAGCGCCGCTGGTCGCTCGCGCTCCTCGACGCCCTCCAGAACGCCGACGGGCACTGGAACGCCACCGTCCTCCAGACCACCGTGGCCCTCGGCGCGCTCCCCTCGCTCGGGGTCGACGCGCGTGACGCGCGGGTGCGTCGTGCGGTCGCGTGGCTGCGCGCCCAGGGCCGCGAGGCGCCCGGCGGGTGGTGGTACCCGGGCTTCTGGCTGCCCGTGTGGAGCACCGTCTTCGCGGGGCGCGCGCTCGTCGCGAGCCGCCGCGCGGGCGCCCGCGGGTCGATCGACGCCGCGACGCGCTGGCTCCGCGCCGCCGTCTCCTCCGGCCCGCAGGCCCGCTGGAACCAGCCCGACCCCGGCGCGCCGCGCGCGGGGGGTTGGGCCTTCCTCCCGCGCAACGAGACCATGCCCGACTGCGACGACACCGGCGCGGCGCTCTCGCTGCTCGGCGCGGCGGAGCCGGGCGACGCGCGCGGCGCGGTCGTGCGCGGGGCCGTGGCGTGGCTCGACGGGATGCAGCACGCCAACGGGGGCTGGGCCTCCTACACGGTGGGCCTGCCCGCCAAGCCGCGCGGGCCGATCCTCGCGGAGCCCTTCCGACCGCGGGACGCGCTCCGCCACTTCGTCCGCCACGGCGAGGCGCCGCTCGCGCTCGGCGACCCGCCCACCGAGGACGTGACCGCGCGCGTGCTGGAGGGCCTCGGCGCCGTCGGGCACCGCGTCGGGGAGCCGCGGGTCGACCGCGCGCTCCGCTTCCTGCGCGAGCAGCAGCTCGACGCGGGGCACTGGTGGGGGCGCTGGATGCTCAACTACGTGGCCGCGACGGCGTTCGTGGTGCTCGGCGCGCGCGCGGTGGGCGAGCCGGCGGAGGCGCCGTGGCTGCTCCGCGCGATCGCGTGGCTGCGCGCGAAGCAGCGGGACGACGGCTCCTTCGGCGAGGCCGCCAGGTCGTACCGCGACCCCGCGCTGGCGGGCGTCGGCGAGGGCTGCGCGCCGCTCACCGGGCTCGCGCTCTCTGCGCTCTGTGCGGCGGGGCTCGCGCGCACCGACGCCGCCCGCGCGGCCGCCCGCTGGCTCCTGGCGGCGCAGCGCGACGACGGGACGTGGCCCCGCGGCGGGTACCTCACGCCGCTGCTCCTGCCCGACAGCTTCTACGTGCACGAGGAGTCGACCCACGCGTACGCGCTCGAGGGCCTCGGCCGCTGGCGCGCCGCGCACGACGGAGCGGAGTCATGAGCGAGTCCTCGCACGCCCACACGGACCCCTGGGACCTCGCCGCGCCCGCGAGCCTCGCGCCGCCCTTCCGCCACGAGGGGGTGCGCATCCGGGTGTTCTGGCTGCGCGCCGACGCGGCGAAGCTGCGCGCGCTGGTCGACGCGCGCTGGTCGCGGCGCACGGGCGGCGCGGTCGCGCCCGAGGCACTCGGCGAGGGCGTGGCGGTGTCGTTCACCGAGGTGGCCGCGGTGCGCTCGCTCGACCCGCGCTGCGCGTCGCTGCCGCCCTGCCCCGAGTCCGAGGTGGCGGTGTGGATCCCCGTCCGCCACGAGGGCGCCGTCCGCTGGACCGTGCCGTGGATCTGGGTCGACGAGGAGCTGGCGCTTCACCTCGGGCGCGACCTCTACGGCTTCGACAAGTGGCTCGGACGCGTCACCTTCCCGCGCGACGCCCGCGCGGCTCATCGCCTCGACGCGCAGACCACCCTGGGCGGCCCCGAAGCCCGCGGCGCGACGCTGGAGGTCGTGCCCACCGACCGCCCCGTCGGCGCGCTGCGCTCGCTGCGCTCGCTCGCCGCGCTCTCGGGCACCGACCGGCCCGCCCGCTGGCTCCGCGACGGCGCCGCGGCGCTCGACGTGTCGCTGCTGCTGCGCCGCGAGCTCCCCGCCGCGCAGGGGACGGAAGCCCTCGTGGAGGTGCTGCACGCGCCGCTGCGCGGGTTCAACTTCCGCGGCGGCCGGCTGCTCACGGAGGGCTACGCCCTGCGGGCCGCGGGCACGCGCGGGTGGCCGCTGGCCGAGGCGCTCGGGCTGCGACCCGAGGGGAACCCGGTGGCGGCGGCCTTCGAAGCGCGCTTCGACTTCGACCTCGACGTCCCCCGCCGCGTCTGGCGCTCCGGCCTCGCCGCGCCCCGCCGCGAGAAGATCGCCGTGCTCGGCGGCGGCGTCGGCGCCCTCTCGGCCGTCTGGGCGCTCACCCGCGACCCGTCGTGGCGCGACCGCTACGAGATCACCGTCTACCAGCAGGGCTGGAAGCTCGGCGGCAAGGCCGCGAGCACGCGCGACCCCGCGCGCGGCGACCGCATCGAGGAGCACGGCCTCCACGTGTGGTTCGGCTTCTACCACGAGGCCTTCGCCATGCTCCGCGCGGTGTACGCCGAGCTCGACCGGCCCGCGTCGCACCCGCTCGCGCGCTGGGAGCAGGCCTTCGCGCCGTCGGGCCTGGTCGAGCTCCACGACCCCGCGCCCGGCGCGCCCCACGGCCGCTGGACGCTGCGGTTCCCGCCCAACGGCCGCACCCCCGGGACGGGCGCGCTGGGGACGCCCGCCGCGTGGGTGCAGGCGCTCGGCCGCTGGGCGCTCACCGCCGCGCGGATGGCGCTTCTCACCGCCGACGGCGAGCGCACCCCGCAGGCCGTCGCGACGCGCGCGGCGGTGGCGACGGCGGGCGCGCTGGGGCGCCTCCTCGACGGCGTCGTCGGGCCGTCGGTGGAGGGCCTGCGCGAGGCCTCCCCCGCCCTCGCGGGGCGCGCCGAGGCGCTGCGGACGGCGCTGCGCGACCTCGCCCGCGCGTGGCTCACCGCGGACGTCACCCGGCACCGCGCGTGGGTGCCCGTCGACCTCGCGCTGACGGCGCTGCTCGGCATCGCGCGCGACGACCTCCTGCGCCGCGGCTTCTCCGCCGTGGACGACGAGGACCTCCGCGCGTGGCTCCGCCGCCACGGCGCCTCGCGCGCCGCCCTCGACGCCGCGCCGCTGCGGGCGGCCTACGTCCCGGGCTTCGCCTACGAGGACGGCGACGTCGAACGGCCCGCGTGCGCGGCGGGCGCGCTGCTCGCGGCGCTGCTGCGGCTGCTCTTCGCGTACGAGGGCGCCTACCAGTGGCGGATGACGCAGGGGATGGGCGAGGCGGTGGTCGCGCCGATGTACGAGGCGCTGCGGCGGCGGGGCGTCCGCTTCGCGTTCTTCCACCGCGTCGACGCGCTCCACCTGTCGGACGACCGCGCGCGGGTGGGGGCGATCACGCTCGGGCGGCAGGCGGTGCCGAAGCCCGAATGGAGCCCGCTGCGCGACGTGGGCGGTGTGGCGACGTGGACGCACGAGCCCGACTGGGACGCCCTCGAGGACGGCGAGCGCCTGCGTACGCGCGGCGCGGCGTCGCTGATGTCCAACCTCGCGCCGGGGCCCGCGGAGCCGGTGGTGCTGCGCGAGGGCGTGGACTTCGATCGCGTGGTGCTCGGCATCCCCCTCGCGGTGCTGCCGCGCATCGCGGGCGAGCTCATCGAGGCGCTGCCCGCGTGGCGCGCGATGATCACCCACGGCCGCACGTGCGCCACCGTGAACGCGCAGGTGTGGCTCCGCGTGCCGACGACGGCGCTCGGGTGGGCGTCGGCCGCGCGGCGCGGGGAGCAGACCCTCTACGGCGGCTGGCACGACCCGGTGGACACGTGGGCCGAGATGACGCACCTCGGCGCCGCGGAGCGCTGGGGCGCCGACGGGCCGCGCTCGCTCCACTATTTCTGCGGGCCGTGGCGCGAGTCGAGCGACGACGCGGACGCGCAGCAGCGGGCGTTCCGCGAGCGCTTCGCGCGCTTCCTCGACGCGGGCGCGGGGGGCCTCTGGCCGGCGACGCGCGGGCCCGCGGGGTTCCGCTGGGAGATCCTTCACGACCCCGAGGGGCGCGCGGGCGAGGCCCGCCTCGACGCGCAGGTGGTCCGGGTGAACCTTGAGCCCTCCGACCGCTACACGCTCACGCCGCCGGGCTCCACGCGCCACCGCCTCGCGCCGGGCGCGTCGGGCCTCGCCAACCTCGCGCTCTGCGGCGACTGGACCGACAACGGCGTCAACCTCGGCTGCATCGAGGCCGCGGTCGCCTCGGGCCTCCAGGCGAGCCGCGCGATCTCCGCGCCCTCACCGCGCCGGTCTCACGTCGGCCGAAACAGCGCCATGTGAACCTCGTCCTGCGCGACGCCGTCGACGATCATGGAGGCGCGCTCGACGCCGAACGGGGCGAACCCCAGGCTCGCGTAGAGCGCGTTGGCCGCGGCGTTGGCCGCGTTGACGCGCAGTTGCGCCTGGCGCACCCCGGGCATCGCGAACGCCCGCCGCACGCACTCCGTCACGAGCGCGCGGGCCACGCCGCCGCCGCGGTGCTCGGGCGCCACGTAGACGCCCCACACCACGACCTTGTGCGCGAAGCGCGCCTGCGGCTCGCGCGTGATGCCCGCGATGCCCGCGAGCGCCTCGGGCTCGCCGCGCGGGTGCGCCCCGAAGACGCAGGTGTTGGGCCCGTCGAGCCTGCGGGCGAACTCCTCGACGCCCACCTCGCGCTCGTCCTCGTAGCTTCGCGCGAAGGCCGTCGGGTCGTCGCGCAGCCCCCGGAGCCGCAGGGCGCGGTACGCCGCCGCGTCCCCGCCGTGGAGCTGTCGGATCGTGTGGCGGCTCATCGCGCGGCCCTCACGCGCACCACGCGGCAGCAACGCCGTCATGGCGCCTCGTAGATGGCGGCCCAGCCGGCGGGGTCCTTGAACAAGCGAACGCAGTGGATGCGCCTGAGGTCGGTCAGCTCGAAGCGGTGGCGCTTGCCCTTCGGCACCACGATGAGGTCCCCGGGCTCGACGACGATGCGCATCCAGCGCCCGTCGTCCGCGCGCACGTCGAAGACGCCGGCGCCGTCGAGGACGAAGCGAACCTCGTCGTCCTCGTGGTGGTGCTCGGGGTCGAACCTCGCGAGGATGGCCTCGAGGTTCGGCGTGTCCGGCGCGAGCTTCACCTCGTCCTGCGTGACGTAGCCGCGGCGCCGGGTGAGCTCGTCGAGGTGCGGCTGATAGCCGGCCTTGTCCATCGGGAGGTCGCGGTAGATCACGCCGTTGGCCTCCAGGAGGCCCTGGTCGATCGACTGCTGGTCGTCGCGGAAGAACGCGTGCATCACATCACCCCTGCGGCGGAAGGTTCCGGTTCATCTGCTGCATCGCCACGGCGACCTCGAAGAGGTAGTCGTAACACTCCGCGTGGCGCTTGGCCTCGCGCCAGTCTGCTCCCCACACGTAGACGCCGTGCCGCCGTACGAGGACGGCGTGGGCCTGCGGGTGCGACCGGATCGCGGCGGAGAGCCCGTCGGCGAGGTCGCACTCGTGCGCCGTGTTCTCGATGACGGGGACGCGGTGGACGTCGCCGTAGCCCACGCCCCTCAGCCCCTTCATCATCTCCAGCTCCGTGAGCACCACCTCGCGGTCGAAGGCGAGCGTCGCGTAGAGCGCGTGCTTGCTGTGCGTGTGGATCACGGCGCCGGCGCCGCGCAGGTTCATCGCGGCGAGGAACAGCGGGCGGCACTGCGAGACCCCGAGCCCCGACGACGCGGGCGGCCCGCTGTAGACCTCACCCTGCAGGTCGAGCTCGTAGATGACCTCCGGGGTCAGAAGCTCCTTTTGAACCCCGGACGGCGCCATGTAGACGCGGTCGCCGTGCCGGACGCTGATGCCGCCGCCGGTGCCACTCACCCAGCCGAGCGCGTAGAAGCGCCGGCCGAGCTCGCAGATGAGGCGCCGGGCGTCGTCGGCGGAGGCGACCGGGCGGTCCTCGAGGGTCGTCATTCGGCCACCATGCCGTCGGCGCACCGCGGCCGCAAGGCTGTCGTCGCGGGCGTAGGACCCATCGACGCCCGGTGCGCCCAGATGACCTCGTCGACGCGGGCGAGCCGGCGCAGGAGGGCGTCGATGGGCTCGTGGATCAGGGTCATGCGGAAGCTCGCCTCGCCTCGCGCGATTGGCAGTCCGAAGGCGTTGCCCGGCAGCACCGCGACGCCGTGCTGGCAGAGCAGTTCGAAGAGCTCGACGTCGGTGCCGCCGAACGCGTCGGGGTCGACCTGGAGCAAACACACGTTGCCGATGTCGGCGTTGTGCATGCGCGAGAACGACCGCGACGACCGGACGAAGGCCCGCACCGCCCGCACCGCGTCGCGTTGGAGCGCGACGGCGCCGTCGAGGCTCGCGTGGAAGCGCCCCGCGAGCTCGGTCTCGCGGATGCGGTCGAGCGCCTCGCGGCGGTCGATCCGCTGGCCCCAGCCGAACATGCCGTCCTGGAGGAAGCGCATGTGGTCCTCGCCGAGGGTCTCGCCCGACGCGGCCACCGCGCGGAGCAGGAGGTTGACCCCGAAGAGGGCCATCGAGAGCGGGTTGGCGCTGTTCTCCGCGACCCAGGCGTGCTCGCGACAGAGATCCTCCAGGCGCGGGTCGCCGAACCAGTACCCGATGCGGTACCCGGCGAAGAAGGGCGTGTCCTTCGAAGGGCCGTAGAACTTCACGAGGTAGTCCAGGCGGTCGGTGTGCGCGAACACCTCCTCGAAGGGCCGCCCGTAGACCAGCTCCTGGTAGATGTTGTCGACCAGCAGGAAGATCCCCTCGTCCTGGCAGAAGCGCACGAGCCTCTGGAGGTCGGCGAGGCGATGCCCCTCGTAGGTGGCCTGCGCGGGGTTGTTCGGGTACGTCAGCGCGATCTGCACCGTGCGGTCGGTCACGGCGGCGACGATCTCGTCGAAGGTCGGGAGGTAGTCGTTCTCCGCGCGCGTGTGGACGTAGCGCGCCGTGAGCCCGCGCATGTGCTGAGGCTGCGCCGCGCACACGGGGTAGTTCGGCAGCGGCACGATCACCTCGGGCGCGTCGTTGGCGCGGGGGAACACCGACGCCGGGAGCCGCGTGATGGCGTTCATCACCGCCATGATCGCGCCGGTGGTGCCCGCCGCGCAGCCGAGCCCCGCGCCCTCCACGAGCGCGCGGTTGACGCGCTCACGGTGGGGGCTGTGCCGCTGGAGCCGCGCGTACTCGACATAGCGAATGAGCGGCCCGAGCTCGGGCACGCCGTCGGGCGACGCGTAGCCCGACTCGAGCCGGTGGATCGCGGCGACGTCGGACACGCGGAGCACCTCGGGGAAGTGCCCGAGGCTGAAGTTCATGCAGTCCAACGGCGCGAGCCCGTTGCGCCGGTCGAACATGACCCCCCAGTACTGGATCATCCGCCGGTACGAGTCCATCTGCGCCAGGCGGTCGTCGAATCGCCCCGCGAGGCTGTAGAACCTGGGCTGCTTGCTCAACGCGGTTCCGCTCCCTTCACCGCGCCGCGGAGATCGCGTGCGAGGTGGAGGCAAGCTACCCGCGTCGCCCCGCGTCTCCGATCACACGTCGATCACACGCCGCGGCGGGAGGCCCCTCGTCGGGGGCCCCGCCGCCGTGATACCGTGCCCGTCCTGCCGGCGTGGCGGGTGCGGCGGGCCTCAGCCCCGGGGTCGGTCGGCCCCGAGCTCCGCGCGGCGCCGCGGGGCCGGCGCGGGCCGGCGCGGGCGGTGGAGGAGGTGCAGCGGGTCGAGCGCGCCGATGATGTCCATCCAACTGATGTTGAGCACGTAGAAGCCCACCGTCGAGGCGTACGCGTCGACGGTGACCACGTGGAGGCCCGCGTCGGGGACGAAGCGCGTGCCCACCGTCGAGGACGTGCTGTGGGCGGCGCAGTTGGTGACGCCGTCGTCGTCGATGCACTGGTCCTGGGTGGGGTCGCTCTGGCGGATGTACACCACCGTGTCGAAGGCCGTGCGCGCGTCGCAGGTGGAGGCGCGCAGCGAGCGGCCGTAGCGGGCCTGGTTGTCGCCCGGGCAGGTGCGCCACCAGTAGCTCACCTCGGTGCCGGCCCCGCCGCAGGTGCCCGCGATCTGGCTGGCGCCCGCGGCCAGCGTGCCGGTGATGGTGGGGACGCTGCCCAGGGGGTTGACGCTGAGCGCGATCGCGCTGGTGCCGACGGGGAGGTGCTGGAAGCGCACCCACGCGCGGCCGCGGTTGCCGCTGTAGCCCGCGAGGGCGAGGTAGTACGTGCCGGGGTTGAGCACCGCGTACACGTGCGAGCGGTTGCTGCCGGTCGAGCAGCCGGTGAGGGCGGCGTCGTCGTCGCAGTACAGCTCGTTCGCGGGCGGCGAGGTCATCGCGGTGGTGCACGAGCTCGCGAGGAAGAGCACGGTGTCCCACGTGGCGGCGGCGTGCGTCGCGCCGTCGCCGAAGGTGTCCGCGTACACCACCTCCCGCTGCGTCAGCGTGAACGAGTACCAGACGTCCGCCTGCGACCCGCCCTGGCACGGCGCGACGAGGTCGGTGGTGGCGCCGGTGTTGAACCCCTCGAACCAGATGTCCCGGCCCGACGCGAGGTTGATGGGCGTCGCCGCGGCGCACGCGTCGTTGGCCGGCCGGCACACCGAGGTGCGGCAGGTGTGCGGGTAGTTGTTGGCGCGGGTCGCGGCGGCGCAGCTCGTCCCGCAGGCCCCGCAGTTGGCCGAGTCGCTGGTGGTGTTGACCTCGCAGCCGTCGGACGACGCCGCGTTGCAGTCGGCGAAGCCCGCGTTGCACGCGCTCAGGCCGCAGGCGGGCCCGACCGCGCCGCAGATGGCCGACGCGTTGGCGAAGGAGCAGGCCGCGCCGCAGGCCCCGCAGTTGGACGTGGTGAGCAGGTTGGTCTCGCACCCGTCGGCGCGCGGGTTGCCGTTGCAGTCGCCCCAGTCCGCCGTGAAGAGGCACGTGAAGCCCGGGCAGCTCCGCGTCTGCGTGCACGCGATGCGGCAGGCGCCCGCCGCGCAGGTCGGGACGCCGTTGTTGGCGCTGCAGGCCATCCCGCAGCCGCCGCAGTGGGCGACGGTGCTGCTGGTGTCGACCTCGCAGCCGTTGGCGGCCGCCCCGTCGCAGTTGCCGAAGGGCGCGGTGCACGCGGCCACGGCGCAGGCGCCGGCGGAGCACGCGGCGGTGGCGTTGGGGAGCGAGCACGTGTTGCCGCAGCGGCCGCAGTTGCTCGCCGAGGTGTTGGTGTTGACCTCGCAGCCGTTGGCGGCCACGCCGTCGCAGTCGGCGAAGCCCGCGTTGCAGCTCGCGACGGCGCAGCGCGAGGCGGAGCACGCCGCGGTGGCGTTGGGGAGCGAGCAGGCGCTGCCGCAGCCGCCGCAGTTGGCCACCGAGGCGGTGGTGTCGACCTCGCAGCCGTCGCCCACCGCGCCGTTGCAGTTGCCCCGGCCCGTCGCGCAGGTGATGCCGCAGGCGCCGGCGGTGCAGCTCGCCGTCCCGCCCGCGGCGCTGCACGCGGTGGTGCAGGCGCCGCAGTGGGCCGGGTCGGTGTTGAGGTTCACCTCGCAGCCGTTGGCGGCGGCGCCGTCGCAGTTGGCGAAGCCAGGGTTGCAGGCGAAGCCGCAGGCGCCCGCCGCGCAGGTCGCCGCGGCGTTGGCGCGGGCCGGGCAGGCCGTGCCGCAGGCGCCGCAGTTGGCGGTGTCGGTGGCGAGCGCCACGCAGCGGCCGCCGCAGTTGGTGAGCCCGGTCCCGCAGACGAGGGTGCACACCCCGAGGGAGCACACCTGGCCCGCGCCGCAGCGCGCGCCGCAGGCGCCGCAGTTGGCGGTGTCGGTCTGCGGGTTCACCTCGCAGCCGTTGGCGGCCAGCCCGTCGCAGTTGAGGAAGCCCGGCGCGCACGCGCCCACCGCGCACGACCCCGCGGCGCACACGGGGGTGGCGTGGGCGAGCGCGCAGGCCGCGCCGCACGCGCCGCAGTTGGCCACGGCGGTGGTGAGGTCGACCTCGCAGCCGTCGCCCACCGCGCCGTTGCAGTTGCCCCGGCCGGCGGCGCAGGCGATGCCGCAGGCGCCGGCGGTGCAGCTCGCCGTCCCGCCCGCGGTGCTGCACGCGGTGATGCAGGCGCCGCAGCGGGCCGGGTCGGTGTTGAGGTTCACCTCGCAGCCGTTGGCGGGGTTGCGGTCGCAGTCGGCGAAGCCCGGGTTGCACGCGGCGACGACGCAGGCGCCCGCCCCGCAGGCCGCGGTCGCGTTGGGGAGCGAGCACGCCCGCCCGCAGCCGCCGCAGTGGGCCACGGTGTTGGTGGTGTTGACCTCGCAGCCGTTGGCCGCCGCGCCGTCGCAGTTGCCGAAGCCCGGGTTGCACGTCCCCACCGCGCACGCGCCCGCGGCGCACACCGCGGAGGCGTTGGGGAGCGCGCACGCGCGGCCGCACGTCCCGCAGTTGGCGGCGGCGGTGTTGAGGTCGACCTCGCAGCCGTCGGCCGCGCTCATGTTGCAGTTGCCCCGGCCCGTCGCGCAGGCGATGCCGCAGGCGCCGGCGGCGCAGCTCGCGGTGCCGCCCGCGCTGCTGCAGGCCGCGCCGCAGCCGCCGCAGTGGGCGGTGCTGGTGTTGGTGTTCACCTCGCAGCCGTTCGCCGGGTTGCGGTCGCAGTCGGCGAAGCCGGCGTTGCAGCGCCCGATGGCGCAGGCGCCCGAGGCGCAGGCCGCGGTGGCGTTGGGCGGGGCGCAGGTGCGGCCGCACGCGCCGCAGCTCGCGGGCGTCGAGCGGGTGTCCACCTCGCAGCCGTTGGCGGGCGCCCCGTCGCAGTCGGCGAAGCCCGGGTTGCAGGCGCCGACCACGCAGCGGCCCGCGTCGCAGCCCGCGACGGCGTTGGGCACCGCGCAGGCGTTGCCGCAGCGCCCGCAGCTCGCCGCCGAGCCGAGGAGGCTGGTCTCGCAGCCGTTGGCCGGGTTGCCGTCGCAGTCCCCGAAGCCCGCGGTGCAGGTGAACCCGCAGCGCCCCGCCGCGCACGAGGCCGACGCGTTGGCCGGGTTGGCGCACGCGCGGCCGCAGGCCCCGCAGTTGGCCTCGCTGGTGTTGAGGTTGGCGCAGCTCCCCGCGCAGTTGGTCTCGCCCGCCCCGCAGGTGGACGTGCAGACCCCGCGCGAGCACACCTCGCCCGCCGCGCAGGCGCGGCCGCAGGCGCCGCAGTTGGCGCGGTCGCTCTGGGTGTCGACCTCGCAGCCGTTGGCCGCGGCGCGGTCGCAGTCGGCGCTGCCCGCGTTGCAGGTGAAGCCGCAGGCGCCCGCCGCGCAGGTGGCGGTGGCGTTGGCGGGCGCCATGCACGCGGTGGCGCAGGCGCCGCAGTGCGTGGGGTCGGCGCGGGTGTCCGCCTCGCAGCCGTTGGCCTCCACCCCGTCGCAGTTGCCGAAGCCGGGCGCGCAGGTGATCCCGCAGGCCGTGCCCGCGCAGACGCCCGTGGCGTTGGACCGGTCGGCGCAGCGGGCGCCGCAGGCGCCGCAGTTCATCGCGTCGGTGGCGATGGCGGCCTCGCAGCCGGTGCGGGGGTTGCCGTCGCAGTCGGCGTAGCGCGCGGCGTCGGTGCAGCGCAGGAGGCAGCGGCCCGCCTCGCACGACGCCGTGCTGTCGGGGCCG
Source organism: Polyangiales bacterium (assembly GCA_046351555.1). GTDB lineage: Bacteria > Myxococcota_A > Polyangia > Polyangiales > CAISKJ01. The sequence goes on along the minus strand of JAXLYI010000036.1, from coordinate 107,654 downwards.
GCGGGGCAGGCGTTGCCGCACGCGCCGCAGTTGGCGAGGTCGGTCTGCGTGTTGACGCAGGCGCCGCCGCAGAGCGTCCCGTCGCACGCGGCCGCGGTGCAGGCGTACGCCCCGCCGCCGCCCATGGCGCAGGTGGGCGTGTCGCCCGAGCAGCGCACGCCGCACGCGCCGCAGTTGGCGCCCGTGCTGAGGGGCGCCTCGCAGCCGTTGCTGGCGCTGCCGTCGCAGTCCCCGAAGCCCGGGTTGCAGGTGAGGCCGCAGACGCCCGCGGCGCAGGTGGCGCTGGCGTTGGCGCCCGCGGGGCAGGCGTGGCCGCAGCTCCCGCAGTTGGCGAGGTCGGTCTGGAGGTTGAAGCACGAGCCGTCGCAGCTCGTCTCGCCCGCCCCCGCGCAGCCGGACGCCCGGCACGCCCCGCCCGAGCACACCTGGCCCGCCGGGCAGGCGCGCCCGCAGGCCGAGCAGTTGCGCACGTCGCTCTGGGTGTTGACCTCGCATCCGTTGGAGAGCACGAGGTCGCAGTCGGCGCGGAACACCGCGCAGCCGGGCACGCAGCGGTGCGCGACGCAGGTGGAGCGCGGGTTGACCACCTGGCAGTCGTAGCTGGTCTGGCACTGCGGGCGGCAGAGGCCGTCGAAGCAGGCCTGCCCGGGTGCGCAGTCGCTGTCCCGTTGGCAGGCGGGGGTGCCGGCGGGCAGGGGCACGCACGCGGTGGCCCCGGGGTTGTCGCCCGCCACGCAGCGGGCGCCGGCGGCGCAGTCCGCGTCGCTGCGGCAGGGGGCGCGGCAGTAGCGGTTGGCGCACACCAGCCCGTTCGCGCAGTCGGCGTTGAACTCGCACTGCCCGTCGGGGACGCGGTCGGACGTGCAGTGGAACAGCGTCGCGAGTGTGAGCGCGAGCAGGACGCGCGAAGGGCGGAAGAGGGAGGTGAGGCTCACGGCGAATCCCCGGGCGATGGGTGGACGAGGCACTGGTGACGCGAGGGCGGCGATCCCCGCCGAGACGAAGCAATGCGCCCAACCCGGTGCGCGCGTCAACCACCCCGCCGACGACGGGCCCTTGACACCGCCGCGCGCGCCGTCGTGAGATGCGTCCATGGATATGCGTGAGGAGGGCACGCTGCCGACGGACGTCGAGGCGCCGAAGGCCCCGCCCATCATTCAGGAGCCCGGCGACGAGGCCCAGTACCAGGCCGTGCTCGAGCGGCTCCGCAAGCCGCCGCGGCCCGCCCTCGCGGCGCTCCTGCTCGTCCTGTCGCTGGGGGCCTTCGTCGTCCTCGAAGGGCAGCGCGGGGCGGCGCTGCGCGGGGTGGCGCTCCTCGTCGCGGTGCTCGCGCTCCACGAGGCGGGGCACTACGCGTCCATGCGGGCGTTCGGCTACCGCGACGTGAAGATGTTCTTCGTCCCGCTGTTCGGCGCCGCCGTGACGGGGCACCGCGGCGACGTCGCCGCCTGGAAGGAGGGGGTGATGCTCCTCCTCGGCCCCGCGCCGGGCATCGTCCTCGGCGCCGGCCTCGCGCTCACGCTCCACAGCGACAGCCCCCGCTGGCTGCTCGACCTCGCGTGGCTCCTCCTCGCGATCAACGGCTTCAACCTCCTGCCCCTGTCATCTCTCGATGGCGGCAAGCTGCTCCAGCTCGCGCTGTTCGCGCGCAGCCGGACGATCGAGGCGGCCTTCCTCGTCCTCACCTCCCTCGCGCTCATCGGCTGGGCGGTGGCCCGGGACGCGCAGGCGCTCATGTACGTGGGGATCTTCGCCATCGCCGGCCTGAAGACGCGGTACCGCCTCCTCCGCGCGGCGGACGACCTGCGCGAGCGCGGCGTCCACCCGCCGGCCGACCCGCGCGCGCTCGACGGCGACGTCGGTCGACACGTCTACGTCGCCGCGCGCGACGCGGTCGACCCCGCGTACCGGGGCCGGGAGGCCGTGGTGGCCAACCACGTGATCGCGCTGATCGAGCTCACCCACCGGGCGATCCCGCCGTGGCGCGACGCCCTTCGGCTCGTCGGCGCGTGGGCGCTGACGCTCGCGGTCGCGCTGGGCGGCGGCGCCGCGCTGTCGCGCGCGAAGCACCGGTGGGCGGAGGTCTCCTGGCGCAGCTTCTCCAGCCCCGCGGCGGGCTTCGCGATCGACCTCCCCGGGGCGCCCGAGCAGCAGGAGCAGACCACGCCCTCCCCGGCGGGCCCCATCGCCACCCGGATGTTCAACGCCCACGCGGGCAGCGGCGGCGTCGCGACGTGCATCGTCCAGACCTTCACCCAGCCCGAGGGCTACACGTGGAGCCTCGACGAGTCAGCCGCCGCCCTCGCCCAGTACCTCCGCACCAACCACGGCGTGACGGTGGCGCCGCCGCGCCGCGCAACGCTCGGCGGCCTCGACGCGATGGAGGTGTCCGCGGACTTCCCGCGCGACGAGCGCCTCCGCACCTGGGTGGCCGTCGACGACCGCGTGAAGTTCCACGTCACGGTCACCGGCGACCGCAGCGACGTGCGCCTCCAGCGCTGCGCGGACTCCTTCCGGCGGCTGCGCTGAGTCGCGTGCGGCGTTGCGTCAGCGCCACCAACGTCAAAACGTGGGGACCGTGTACGTGCTCCACGCGCCCGTGGTGGCGTTGTAAAGCAGCTCCGCGGGCTGCGCGCCGAGGTGATACGAGACGAGGTGCGTCGCGCCGGCGGTCCACGTCGCCGACCAGGCCATGTCGAGTCCGGCGCCATCGGGGCGCGACCGGACGACCTGCGTCGCGCCGGTGGTCGGGTTGTAGAGCGTGAAGGCCGCGAGCCCGTCGCCGATCACGGCGGCCTGCCGCGACCAGCCCTGCGCCCACGTCCCCTCGAAGTGCGGCATCACCCCGTTGAGCGTCGGGAGCACGCGGTCGAACTGCATCGCCCCCGTGGCGTTGTTGTACAGCAGGAGGTGCGGTTCGGCTTCGAGGGTGGCCGAGGTGAAGTGGGTGAGGCCCGCGCCCCACGTCCACGACCACTTCACGGTCGCGGAGGCGCCCGACGCGTCCATCCGCATGTAGCGCACCGCGCCGTTCGTGGCGTTGTAGAGCAGCACGTAGCGGATGCCGTTGACGGCGAACGGCTCGACCGTCGTGTACCCGGTGCCCCACGCGGCGGACCCGAGCGACGTGGCCCCCAGGCGATCGGCGCGCACCTGTTGAAACTGCGCGTTGCCCGTCGCGGCGTTGTAGAGGACCACGTTGGTCCCGCTGTCCGTGGGGTAGGTCGCGAGGTGCGTCCACCCCGTCGCCCAGGTGCCGTTCCAGATGGCGAGCGCGCCGTTGCCGGAGGGGTAGAGCCACGAGAACTGCGTCGCGCCGGTGGCGGCGTTGTAGAGGATCAGGTGCGGACCGCCGGACGTTTCGAAGGTCGCGATCCGGGTGAAGCCCGACGTCCAGACGCCGCTGTAGAGCGCGTGGGAAGGGGCCTCCACGCCGAGGCGGAGCCCGTCGATGTGCTCGACGAACTGAACCGGCCCGGTCGGGTCGTCTTCGAACTCGAGGCGAGGCTGTCGCCCGCGGATGTTGGGGAGGATCTCGAACGCCCCCGCCGGGATGGCGACGCCCTGGTGCGTCCCCGTGGGCGGCGTGTTGATGAGCCGCGCGAAGCGGACCGTGCCGCTGCCCACGTCGTTGATGCGCAGCGGGAACGCCCCGGGCCGGAAGCCGCTCACGACGACCTTGTGGGGCGAGTTCATCTGCACGAACGAGACGGTCCCCGTCAGGGAGATTTTCGGGCTGTAGCGCTGGAACGCGACGATGAGGTTGTAGCCGTCCCGCAGCCGGGAGCGGACGTACTCGTCGGTGGCGTGGTCGCCGGTGCTCGTGTTCATCGTGTCGCTGAAGGAGATGCCGCGGCTGTTGGAGGCCGAGATGCACGAGTCGCTCGCGGCGTACGTGTAGCCGTTGCACGGCTGGTGGATCGGCCCGTAGTCGCGGATCACCTCGTTCAGCCCGAAGTACCCGTAGGTGATGTTGCTGGGGAAGTAGGACGGGCGCGCGGGGAGGCCCGTCACCGGCGGGTTGGCGACGATCTGCGGCCAGTACTGCATCGAGACGTGGCGGTACTCGCGCGGGATGCTGATGTACAGCAGGCCGCGGGCCTCCATCCCCGTGACGAGGCCGTCGAACGCCGCCGTGCGCCCCGCGGGCGCGCCGATGGCTCCGCGGTTTTCGAGCGCCGTCAGGCGCACGGTCGCCATCGACGCGTCGTAGCAGCCGGAGGCCATGTTGGCCGCCACGGCCGGGTCGATGAGCGCGGTCGACTGGCTGAGCAGCGGGATGTTGCGGACGGCGCAGAACTGGCGCGTCGCGTCGCACAGGAGCTGCGTGCCGACCGCGGTGTTGAGGGTGACGTTCTGGAAGCCCCCGGTGGTGGCGGGCGTGACGACGCTCGCGGTGAGGACCTCCTGCGTGAGCGAGTGGGCGTCGTCGTCGGGCGTCGGCGCGCACGAGGACGCCGCCGCGGCGAGGCCGACGAGGCGAGTGAGGGCGTTCATGATGTACTCCCGCAACGCGGATGCGTTCGGCGGTGGTGGACGCGAGGGGCGTCGTTCCATGACGGAATCGACGTCGCGCGTCACTTCACTGCCGCTCACCAGTCCGCGAGTCGATACGCGGTCGCAGGCGGGCCGTAGGTGACCGCGAAGCGGCGCCCCTCGGACGTGTAGAGGAACACCGCGGCAAAGTCGGACCCGAGCTGCACCACGCGCTCCCGCTCGACGCCCGCGCCCGAGGCGTCGAGGCGGGTCTGGCGGAGCTCGCCGGTGCGCCGGTCGTAGCGCGCGAAATCGCGGTCGTCGGTGTGCCAGCCCGCGAGGAGCGACTCGCGCGGGTCGACGCGGCACGGGCCGTCGAGCGTGAGGCCCGTCGGGGCGATCGCGCACGCGCCCGCCGCGCTGCAGCGCTTCCCGACGTCCACGCGCGCGAGGAAGGTCTCGCCGGTGTCGTCGTTGTGCAACACGACGCGGCGCCAGTCGGCCGGGCCCACGCGAACCGCGCGGTGGAAGACGGGCCGCCACGCCTGCTCGCTCACGAACTCCGAGGTCGAGCCCGACGAGCGCTCGACGGCGTGGTCGAAGCGGAGCCGCGCCGCGCCGGGGTCGTAGCGTAGGAAGAAGGTCTCAGCGCCGACTGCCATCGGGACCGCGACGCTGTACCCCGCCCCCCAGGCATCGGCGGGGGCGACCAGCGCGCCGAGGGGAGGTCGCCCTGGCTCGGCGGGCACGCGCGTAAAGCTGGCGACGCCGCTCCGGTCGCCGTAGGCCACCATCGACCAGCCCCCGGCGCGCGGGTAGGCGAGGACTTGCGACACGTCGCCCGCGAGCGCCGCCGCCTCGATGCGCCCCGTCACCCCCACCATCGCGGCGGAATCAGGGAGGAGGTCGAAGACCCAGAGGAGGTGTTCGCCGCGCGAGAACATCCCCAGCACCGTCTCCCGCGCGTCGAGGGGCGAAGGGAAGGGCGCGATGCCGACGAGCCCCGGCGACCAGTTGACCGCCCAGCGGCGGCAGCACGCCGGGAGGGGAGAGACGCCGCCGTCGAGCGCGCCGCACGCCACGTCGCACGCCGCGGGCTCGGCGAGGGAGGGCGCGGCGGGGCACGCGCGCGGGGCCGCGTCGGGGACGTCCGGCGCGTCGGCGGCGGCGTCGGGCGCGATGGGCGACGGGTCGCTCCCCGCGTCGCGCGGAATGCGGCCCTGGTCGACGGTGCTGGCGCATCCGAGGGCGACCGCGACGGCGGCCGTACCAGCGAGGCAGATCGGGCGGGCGAGGTCCACGGGGACGAGCTCCATCGCTCAGGGCCAGCGGGTGATGAGCCCGAGCTCGGCCTGCGCGCGCAACAGCGGCTGCGCGTAGGACTCGACCTCCGACCCGGTGTCTTCGACCACGTAGCGGAAGCGCGCCCGCACGACGTTGACGCCGACGCGGACGCCGAGGAGGAGGCCGAGATGTTCGTGGAACCACCACGCGAAGCGGGCGTCGGCCGCGACGGTGAGCCACGGCGCGCTCGCCGCCACGAGCGTCGGGCGGTTGCGCGGCGTCGCGGCGAGGACGCCACCGTCGACCGACACGCAGGGCCCGAGCTCCACCCGCTCGAAGCGGAAGGCGCGGCAGCCGCGGAGCCCGCCGCTCGTGGCGGCGAGTTCGAAGAGGCCGCCGACCGGGTCGCGCGCTTCGCTCGGCGCGAGGTGCGTGGCGAAGGCTTCCAACTGCCACGCGCCGCGGCGGAGACCGAGCCCGACGTCGAGGCCGGGGCTGAGGCCGGGCGTGGCGGTCCACACGACGGCCCCGGCGGCGCGGGCGGTGACGTGCCAGCGGGGAACCGCCGGGCGGACGACGGGCGGCGAAGGCGGAGGCGCCTCGGGGAAGAGCTCGGCGAGCACCACGGCGGCGGCGAAGGCGAGCGAGTCGCATGCGACGCCGGGGATCGCGCGCGCGTCGAGGTCGTTGGGGCGCTCGAAGCGGAGCGCGAGGAGCCACCCCTGGGCGGCGTCGCCGCGCACGATCGCGCGGACGACGGGGGCGGTTCCAGAGGGTCGCCAGCTCCGTCGGAGCCCACGTCGCCAGGCCTGTTCGAGCACCACCTCGCGCGAGGGGCAGGCGGGCGGCGCGTCCCACACGAGGTCGATCTCCTCCGCGGCGCCCCGGCGGCCCACGAGGGCGGCGGCCGCCCCGAGGGCGCAGGCGAGGAGGGAGGCCCGCACGTCAGCGCGGCTCCTCCGAGGTCGGCTCGCGCAGGTCGCCGACGCAGGTGGTGGGGATGCGCCGCGCCGGCGTGGAGCGAGGCGCCAACGCCTGCAGTCGAGCGGCGACGCGGGCGGCCTCCTCGCGGTCGCCGAGCGCGCAGAGGGCGCGGAGGTCGACGCCCAACGCCTCCGGTCGCATCTCGCCGCGCGGGTGTTCGGACGCATAGCGACGCAGCAGAGCACGCGCCCCAAGCGCGTCGCCGGCCCGCAGCGCGGCCTCGGCTCGCTGGATGAGATCGAGCTCTCGCGCGAGCGGGTCGTCGGGCGGCGGCTCGGCAGGCTGGACTGCGGGCGTCGGAGCCACGGGCGGAGCGAGCGGCGCCTCGGGCGCAGCGGCAGGTGGTGCGGCGGGAGTCGGAGACGCGCTCGGGGCCCGACGCGGCGGGCGCGCGGGGGCCCGCGAAACGGGCGCGACGCGGGCGACGCGGGCGACTTCGGTTGGCGAAGGGAGCGACGGCGCGCGCGGCGCTGCGGCTTCGTACGCGGGGGCGGGCGGCGTCGCGGGCACCAGCGCGTGAGTCGGCGCGGGGCGCGTCTCCGCGACCGGGCGCGCCGGCGGGCGACCCCGCAGCGCGAAGAAGCCCGCGGCCACGAGGAGGACGGTCGCGAGGCCGACCTTGAGCGCGAAGGGGAGGACGGCGCCCTTCATCGGCGGAGCGACGCGCGCGGGCGGGCGGGGGCTCTGCGGGCTCGCCGTCGCGGGCGAGGAGGGCGGGCGGGTGAGGCCGACGTCGACCTTCAGCTCCGCGAGCAGCGCGTCGGCGTCGAAGGGGACGTCCGCGCCCGCGCGCTGGACGCGTTCGAAGAGCCTGCGGGTGGCGGGGGAGAGCTCGTCGCGCATGTCAGGCCATCCTGCCGTGCCGCGCGAGGGCGGCTTCCACGACGCCTTGCGCCGCGTACAGGCGCGAGTACACGGTCGGCTCGGGGAGGCCGCCGAGCGCCGCGGCAATCTCTGGGACGGTCATGCCGAGCGCGTGGCGCATGGTGAACACCACGCTCCGTTCGGGCGCGATCACGGCGAGGGCCTCGCGGACGACGACGAGCTGCTCCCTCACCTCCAGGAGGCTCTGCTGGTCGGGTTGAAACGTGAGGACGGCCTCGGTGAGTTCCTCGTGGCGCTCGGCCTTCCCCTGCGCCCGGCGCGCCTCCCGCACCACGTTGCGCGCGATGCCGTAGAGCCAGCCGCGGATGGGGCGCGCCGGGTCGTAGGCGTGCTGGTCTTCGAAGACGCGGACGAACACCTCGTGGGCGAGCTCGCGCAGCGCCTGGTTGGGCGCGCCGAGCCCGCGGAGGACGGCGACCACGAAGCCCAGGTGCTCCCGGTAGAACGACTCCAGGTCGAAGGCCTGCCGCGCGCCCTCGACGCTGCCCGGGAGGGGCGTGACAGTTTGGGTGGAGGAGGGGTGCACGGCGCCGGTCGTACGGTGGTTGACGCGGCGGCGACGATTCCATGAAGGAATCGACCGTTGGGGGGGAAGATCGGCGCGGTGGCTACTCCGCCGCGTCGGCGACGTCGCCCGGCGCCGTGCCCGCCGCGCGCCGCTCGGCCTTCGAGCGCGTCGCGCTGCGGAGCATCTTCTTCGCGCCGACGGCGACCGCGACGAGCTGCGCGAGGCGGCGGGGCAAGGGCTCCTGCACGTAGGGGACGCCGTGCTTCTCGCACGCGGCCTTCACCTTGGGCTGGACGCGCTGGTACGCGCGCGGCGGCAGGTCGGGCCAGAGGTGGTGCTCGATCTGGTAGTTGAGGAAGCCGTGGAGGAAATCGTTGAGGTCGCCGCCGGTGGAGAAGTTCACGCTGCCGAGCACCTGGCGCACGTAGAACTCCGCGCGGTCGGTCACGCGGCGGTCGTAGCGGTGCATGTCATCGCCGGCGTGGTTGGGCGTGATGATCGCGAACGAGTGGAGGTTGGTGAGCGCCTCGGCGCCGACCGAGTTGGCCCACACGCTGAAGGCCGCCCAGGGCCCGAGCGGCGCGAAGAGCGCGGGGATCGCCACGAAGCGCCCGAGCCCGTACGGGAGCAGGCACTCGCGCCAGAAGCGCCGCCCGTCGGGGGTGCGCGGGTCGAAGGCCGAGAGCAGCGGGTCGGGGTTGGCGATCTCGTCGACCGACACCGGGCGCCCCTCGGCCTTCGCGCGCTCGGCGCGGCGCAGCACCTGGAAGGTGTTGGGCGCGTAGTACGTGAACTTCCACGTCATCGCGTAGAAGCCCACCGCGACGTAGCGCAGCGCGGTGGGGACGCCCGCGCGGTGCAGCGCCTCCATGTTCTGCTCGACGAGGTCGGGGTCGGCCACCTCGTTGGTGTGGTAGTGGTGGAGGACGTTGTGCTCGTAGCGCCACGCCTCGGGGAGCATCCAGTCGAACCAGTCGACCAGGCGCCGCCGCCCCGCCGCGAAGCCCTTGCTGGTGTAGCGCTCGGGCACGTTCGGCACGCGGTCGAGCCCGCCGTGCGCGACGTGGTGCGTGATGATCGTCCAGCGCGCGGTGGAGCCCAGCGAGAGCAGCGCGGCCGAGAGCGGGTTGGGCATCAGCCACGCCGTCGCGTACCCGGCGACCTCGCACGCGCGGCCCCAGCGCTCGAGCTTGCGGAGGTGCGCGAGGTCGCCCTCGTCGATGGACGCGAGAGCCTCCGCACGGATGGTGTCGAGGTCGCGGGCGAAGGCCTCGTAGTCGAGGCGCGGCAGCGGGTCGCTCATCTCGGCGCGCGAAGGTACGCGACGGGCGAAGGGCGCCGCCAGCGATTCCCGCGTGCGCGCAGGGATTTCGCGCAGTCGAACGCTACGGGATGACCGTTTCGTGGAGCGCGCCGCCGTCGGGCGCGGCGACCGTGCGCTCGACCGGCGCCTGCGTCGAGGGGGCGGGGCCGAAGAGAACGACGGCGCGCTCGTCGCCGAGCACGAGGCCCTCGGCGCGGTGCTCGACCCAGCCGCGCGCGGTCACGCCGACGGCACCGGGGATGGCGCGGCGCACGCGCGCGACGAGCAGCACGGCGGCGCCGGGCGCGGGCGCGCGGGCAAGTTTGCGGAGGTCGCCCTCGACGAGCGAAGCCTCTTGCGGGAGGTTGAGGCCGAGCTCGATCGACGGGAGCGCGGCGCGCGGGACGGCGCGCACGGTGACGAGGGCGCTGCCGTCGGGCTGCGGGGCGGCGTCGACGGAGAGCGCGAAGGGCGCCGCGGGGTCGGCGTGGCCGGGCCCGTGCGACGCGGCGGTGGCGGGCGCGGACGGTGGCCGCGGGTCGGCCGGGGCGCGGCACGCAAGGAGCGCGAGGGAGAGCGCGAGGGGGAGCCTCATCGACACACCGCCGGGTAGCCGAAGTCGTAGGGGAAGCGCCGCTGGGAGACGAGGTAGCTCATGATGATCGCGCGCTCGGCGCCGTCGTTCACGCACAGGTAGCCGTCGAGGTACTCGACGAGGTCGACGCCGGGCTCACCCCGGTCGGGGTAGGGGCTGCGCCGGAGGTAGCCCGTGAGCACCCGCATCGCGCGCCCGGTCTGCTGCTCGACGTCCGTGCTCGCGCGGAACATCGCGTACTGCGCGCCCGCCACCAGCCACTCGCTGATCGGCTGCGACATCGGCAGCGAGGCGTCGGCGACGTAGGTGCGGAAGAGGGGAACGGCCTGGAGGTCTTGCAGGAGCCGCAGCCGCGAGACGCCCGCGTCGATGTAGTACCGCGACCCGGTGATCAGCGACCCGAGGAAGGACGCGCCCCCCTCGCCGAACGCGAGGTTGGGGTCGGCGGGCCGCCCGTCGTGCGCGCCGCCCGGGTTGCTCGAGCGCGAGTACCACCGCTGGATGTAGTGCCCGAACTCGTGCGAGATCACCGGCGGGTCGAACTCGTCGGGGTCGGTGTCCGACCCGTTGATGAACATCGTGCTCGACGTGCCCGTGAAGTAGCTCGACTGGTTGGTGCCGGTCGCGCGCCCGCGCTGCCACGTGACGTAGAGCGCCGCCGGGCGCCCCGTGACGTAGGGCCGCAGGAAGTCGAACGCGCGCCGCACCGACGCGAAGATCGCCGCCGCCCCCGAGTTCCCCTCCACGGGGATCGCGACGTCGCGCGCGTCCGCCGCGCCCGCCGCGAAGGGCATGGTGGTGAACGCGAAGGTCGCGCTCGCGTAGTCGCGCACGACGAAGTTGTAGTGCGCGTCGCCGCGCGAGAGCGTCACCCGCACGCGCAGCATGGAGCCCTCCGGCTCGGCGTGCCCGAGTCCGTACGCGCCGTCGTCGCCGGTGAGCCCCTGCACCACCACGCGGCCCGCCGCGTCGACGAGCTCCACCGGCGCGCCCGCGAGCGGCTCGTAGCGCAGGCTCCCGACGCCCGACGGCCCCGCCGGCCGGAGCTGGTAGGTGACGCGCCCGCTCACCCGCCGCGGCCCCGTCGGCGGCGCGCAGGCCGCCGGCGTGCCCGCGCACACCTCGCCGAAATCGCACGCCTCCCGCGCGATCACCCCGTCGACGCAGCGCACCACCGCGTTGCCGTCGCAGCGCCCGGCCGCCGTGTCGGCGGGGCCGCAGGGGTCGCCGCGGCACGCGCCCGCCATGCAGCGCGTCCCGGCAGCACAACGCCGCTCGCACGCGCCGCAGTTGTCGTCGGCGGACTGGAGGTCGACGCAGCGCCCGCCGCAGTTGGTGCGGGTGGCGGCGCACACGACCACGCAGGCGCCCTCGACGCACGACTGCCCCGACGGGCAGAGGTTGCCGCACGCGCCGCAGCTCACCCGGTCGGTGGAGAGGTCGCGGCAAAGGCCGCCGCAGTCGGTCTGGCCCGGCGGGCACACTGACGCGCACGCGCCGGCCTCGCAGCGCTCGCCCTCCGCGCAGGGGGCCCCGCACGCGCCGCAATGGGCGCCGTCGGTGGCGGTGTCGACGCAGGTCTCGCCACAGCGCGTGAGGCCCTCGCCGCAGGGGTCGACCTCGGGCCCGACGTCCGCGGGCTTCGAAGCCTCGTCGGGCGCGACGTCGGCGGGCTTCGAAGCGTCGTCGGGCGACGCGTCGGGGGCGACGTCGGGCGACGCGTCGGGCGGGGCCGCCGGCGTGATCGTCTGGCTGCAACCCGCCGCGAGGAGCGCGACCCACGTGAACCGTCGGAGCATGTCGGGCGCGGACGCTATCACGACCCCGGCGCCGCGCGCGCCGTTCGCCCCTTTGACACGCGCGGACGGCGCGCCGCGTCGACGCGCGCGTACGTTGACAGTCGGCGCGTTCGACGTTACGCCCACCGACGCCCATGGACAGCGCGCTGCACCACGCCTCCCAGTCCGTCGCCGACGAAGTCCGTGCGTTGCTGGAGGAGGTCGACCCGGCGCGCTGGCGCGAGGAGGTGGAGGCGGCGGCGCGGCAGCGGGCCGACGCGATCGCGGCGCGGCTGCGGGAGGCGCTCGGCGACGCGGCCCCGGGCGACGCGGCGGCGGCGCAGCTCCGCGAGCGCCTGGGCCAGCTCGGCGCGGCGATCGACCGGGCCTTCGAGGCGATGCCCTCGCGCGAGTCGCTGGCCTCCTCGGTGGCCGAGCGGCGCGCGCAGTGGGCGGCCTTCCAGCGCGAGGTGCAGCCCGCCTACGAGGCGCTCGCGGCGAGCCTGCGCACGATGACGCTGACGGGCCCGCGGCCGCTGCGGCCCACCAACTACACGCGCAACGTCTTCCACGTGAGCTGCGGGCTCTCGGTGGTGGCGCTGACGGAGTTCCTCCCGTCGCGCGCGTGGCTCGTCGGGCTGCCGCTCGCGGTGGGGCTGTGGGCGTGGTCGGCGGAGGTGTCGCGGCGCGTCTGGCCCTCCGTCAACGACCGGCTGATGAAGCTCTTCGGCAACGTCGCGCACGCCCACGAGCGACACCGGGTCAACTCGTCGACGTGGTTCGTCACCGCGCTGCTGATCCTCGGCGCCGCCTTCCCCCGCTACGCCACCGCGGTGGGCGTCGCGGTGCTCGGCCTCGCCGACCCGGCCGCCGCGCTCGTCGGCCGCCGCTTCGGGCGCACGAAGCTCCGCGCGGGCCGCTCGCTCCAGGGCACGCTCGCCTTCGCCGCGGTGGGCTTCGTCGCCGCGCTCGCCGTCCTCGCGCTCCGCCACCAGGGCGGCGCCGGCGCCTTCGCGCTCACCGCCCTCGCCGCGGCCGTGACGGGCGCGGTCGCCGAGCTCTACACCGAGCGGCTCGACGACAACTTCACCATCCCCCTCGCCTCGGCCTCCGCCGCGCTCGCGGTCGGCACGCTCCTCGGCGTGCGGTGAGCCCGCGCCTCGCGCCCCCCTTCGCCGCGCTCCGGCACCCGGCGCCGCTCGCGCTCCAGGCGCGCGTCTCCCTCGACGCCGAGGCCACCGCGGGCCTCCATTTCCGCAAGGTGAACGTCAAGGAGGCCTTCACCGTCGTCGACGGCGCGGGCCGCTACTTCCGCGCGTCGCTCGAGGCGCTGTCGCCCACGTCGGCCACTGCGCTCGTCTACGAGGAGATGCCCGCGGCGCCCGAGTCGCCGGCGTTCGTCACGCTGGTGTGCGCGGTGCTCCAGCGCCAGCGGATGCTCTGGGTGGCGCAGAAGGCCGCGGAGCTCGGCGCGGCGCGGGTGCGGCCGGTGTTCACGCTGAAGTCGGTTCAGGCCGACGGGCTCGCGCACGAGAAGGCACACGCCTGGCCGGGGCAGGCGCTCAAGGGGGCGCGCCAGTGCCGCCGCGCGAGCGTGCCCGAGGTGCTGCCGACCGTCGCGCTCGACGCGGTGCTGGCGAGCGACGCGTGGCGCGCGGCGACCGTCCGCGTCTTCCTCGACGACCGCGCGGAGGAGCGCGGCGCCGACGTGCTCGCGCCGCACCCCGACCCCGACGTGATGCTGGTGGTGGGCCCCGAAGGCGGCTTCGCCCACGTCGAGCGCGCGAAGCTGGTGGCGGCGGGCGCAAAGCCCTTGCGGCTGGGCGGGCGGGTGCTGCGGGCGGAGACGGCGGTGGCGGCGGGGCTGGTGGTGGTTCAGCACCACCTGGGCGATCTCGGGCTCGACGGGTAGGCGCTCAGGCGGCCTGCTTGAGCGTCATCGCGAGCGGGACGCGGTGCAGGCACCAGACGCCGAAGGGCATCCCGACGATGCTCAGGCAGAGCAGGTAGCCGACCTTGAAGACGAGCAGGCCGGCCCACCAGCCGACGAAGACGAACCACGCCGCGCGCAGGATCCACGGGAGCTCGGGCGCGGGGCGGCCGGTCGCCGGGTCGTCGTCGACGGGCTTGAGCGTGAGCACCTTCGGGAGCTGGTTGAACATCACCGTGCCGAGCGGCAGCAGCACGATCGACACGCAGCAGAGCCACGCGAGCAGGCCCCACAGCGCCGCGAGCCACCAGCCGATGAGCAGGAAGTAGAGCGCGCGTCCCAGGAAGGCCATGAGTCGTCTCCTCGCGTGTCGGGGCCGCCGGAGGGTGGCGACCGCGCCGTACAGTACGGAGCGTACGGCGCAGGTTACGGGGAGGCGCGCGGAGGGAGGAGGGATGTGGATCGCTTCAGTAACGGCCGCCGCCGCCACCGCCACGGCCGCCGCCGCCGCCACGGCCGCCACCGCCGCCGCGGAAGCCGCCGCCACCACCGCCGCCGCCGCCGCCACCACCGCGGAACCCGCCGCCGCCACCGCCGCCGCGCGGCTCACGCTCGCGGGCCTCGTTGACGGTGAGCGAGCGGCCCGCGAAGCTGTAGCCGTTGAGCTCCGCGATCGCAGCGCGCGCGTCGTCGTCGGTCGACATCTCGACGAACGCGAAGCCGCGCGGGCGGCCCGTGTCGCGGTCCTCGACGATGCGGACCTCCTTCACGCTGCGGCCGTTCTGTTCGAAGAGCGCCTTCACCTCGGCCTCGCCCGCGCTGAAGGGGAGGTTGCCCACGTAGATCCTTGCACCCATGACTCGTGACCTCTGCCGCGGCTTTCGGGCACCGGCGCGGCGCCGGTGACTCCGTCCTGTGTTGGGGACCGCGGGCCCGCCCGTTGACCCGCCGCCGCGGCCCCGCGAGGGCTCTGGTGACGGCCCCCGACGCGCGACGGAAGCGGCGGGAGACGAACGGACACGCGACCGGGGTGACAGCCACCCCACCGGACGTTGACCGCCCGAGCGGCCGCCGTCACGGTCGAACCCGCTCTCCCTCCGTCACAGAAGCGTGAACCTCGAGGCGGCACGGAACGGATCCAAGGCGCTTCGAAGCGTAACACCCTCCGCGACGGGCGGTAAAGCCCCTCAACCGCGCGAAGCCCCGACGCGCCCCAGCACATCCGCGAGGACGCCGAGGGCGCGCGCACGGCGGGAGGGGGCGGGCGGGGCCGACGCGGGCGCGTCGAGCGCGTCGATCCAGGGCCACGCGGGCGGGCGACGGAGCGCGCCGGCGAGGTCGAAGAGGGTGACGTCCGCGAGGCCCGACGCGCGCGCGACGGCGACGTCCTCCCGGAGCTCTGCGACGTCGCGGAAGGTGGGCTCGTCGCCGAAGGCGCCCGTGCCGACGGCGCCGAGCGACACGCCGGCCCGGTCGCCGAAGCGCTCCTTCGCGCGGCGGCAGCACTCGCCGAGCAGGGCCACGGCGGCGCCGCGGGGCATCGCGCGGAGCGACCAGCCTTCGAAGAGCGAGGTGTAGGCCATCACGCTGACGTGCGACCACGCGACCCCGTCGACGGGCGTGGCGAGCAGGCGCTGCCAGCCCCCGTCGGGCCCGCCGCGCTCGAACAAGACCATCGGGAGCACCGCCGCGATCACCCCCAGGCCGCGCGCGCGGAGCCGGTCGACGAGGCGCGCGAAGTGGCGCCGCGCGGGCGCGAGCGGCGCGAAGGGGAGCGACGCGCCGCCGCCGTGGGGGTGCCGCGACACCAGCCGCGACGCGAGGCCGAAGGGGGGCTCGAGGTCGACGGCCACCTCGACGAGCGCGGGGCTCCCCTCGGCCCGCGCGACCGCTTCGTCCGCGAAGGCGCAGAAGCGCTCGGCGTTGTGGGCGCTCGCCCAGCGGCCGTCGGCGTCGTCGAGCATCGGCCAGAGCCCGACGCGCACGCCCGCCTCCGCCGCGCGCGCGAGCAGCGGCGGGACGAGCGCGAGGTCGCCTGGGCGCACCGCGGCGAGGAGCCCGACGTCGCGTACGGCGAGCGCGCCGAGGAGCGCGGGGTCGGCGAGCGCGTCGAGCGGGAGCGTCTCGCACCAGACCCGGCGACGGCCCACGCCCTCAGAACCTCCACACGGCGCCGAACGACGACGGGGCCGCGACGAGCTGCGCGGAGGAGGAGCGGAAGTCGGTTTTGAGGTACAGGTACACCGCGGTGGCGGCGAGGCCGATGGTGGCGAGACCCATGAGGTCGGCGGCGAGGCCGAAGGAGCGCCCGCGCGACTCGAGGTCGGGCAGCCGCGGGTCGTTGCCCGGCAGCGACAGGAACTGCGCGTTGGTGTCGAGCGCGACCGCGCCCGTGATCACCGTGCCGAGGAGCATCGCGCCGGCGCCCGCGGTGACGGCCCAGAACGCGGTGGGCCCGAGGCGACCCTCGTCGCGCACGAGCGCCACCTGGAGGCGGTGCGCGCCGCCCGGCCGCAGGAGCACGGTGCCCGACCACGGCCGGTGCCCGCGCGCCTGCACCTCGACGAGGTGCGGCCCCGAAGGGAGCGCGAGCGGCGCGGCGGCGGACGACAGGTGGCCGTCGATCGAGAGGGTGGCCTCCGCGGGCGCGCCGACGAGGGTGAGCGACGCGCGACCGGCGGGGGTGACGGTGACCGTGTTGGACGCGCCGTCGAGCGGCGCGAGGGCGACGCGCAGCTCGCGGTTCTCCCCCGACGCGATGGTGAACTCCTGGAGGTGGGTGCGGCGGCCGTCGCGGGTGATCTGGATGCGGTGCGTGCCGGGGCCCACGATGAGCGCAGTGCCGGGTGCCTGCACGCGGCCGTCGACCTGGAGCGTCGCGTCGGGCGGGTCGACGGCGACCGTGAGGTGCGCGATGAGCTGCTCGAGGTCGTGGAGGGTGCGCTCGGCGTCGCGGCGTTGGCGGCGCTGCTCCTCGGTGGACTCCGCGAGGAAGCGGCGGAGGGCCTCGATCGCGTCGCCGTAGCGGCGCAGCGACTGGCAGGTGGCGGCGATGTTGAAGAGCACCGTCGGCCGCCGCGAGAGCTCGTAGGCGCGCTGGAACTCCACCAGCGCCCCGTCGTTGTCGCCGCCGTCGAACAGCAGCACGCCGCGGTCGAAGTGGGCGCGCGCCTCGGCGAGCTGCTCCTCCGTGGGCGGCGGACCCGCGGGCTGCGGCGGCTGCGCCTGCGGCCCCGGCTGGGTGGGCTGTGCGGGCTGCGTCGGCTGCACCTGCGCCGCCGCGATCGCGGGCAGGAGGGCCGCGGAGGCGATGGCAAACGCGGCAAGGCGCCGGCAAGTTGTTCGGGCGGGACGCATCGTAAGGGGCGCTCGGCGCACCCCTACCTGTCAGAATCTGCGGTTGATGTCGAGGCCGCGTTGATGCCGCCCCCCGCGCCCCGTCCGTTGATCGGGGACGGGGTCGTTGCGGTGGCGGCGTCGGTGGGCTTCTTCGGGACTTTCAACCGCGGCGGGCGGGGGCGGTGGGGGGGGTGGCGGCGGCGGCGTGAGTTCGACGACGAGCACCTGGTCCGCGTCGCCGCGCACCGAGAGCTCCCTGCGCGCGGCGCCGAGCGCGATGGCGATGAGGTGGTTGCGCCGGTCGCGGGGGAGCGTCACCTGCCCGACCGACGGCGAGGTCACGCCGTCGACGGTCACGGTGGCGTTGGGGGGAGTGCCGCGGAGCTCCACGCGGACGCGCTGCTCGTCGCGGGGCGCGGCGTCGAGCGCGGCGGTCACCGGGCGCGGCTGCGAGGCGACGGGCTCACGCGCGAGGAGGCTCACCACCGCGACGACCCCGAGGGCCCCGAGGGCGGCCGCGCCCGCCGCGGCGACGCGCCACGGGAAGGGCCGGACGAACACCTCCACGGGCGGCGGCGCGGCGTCGTCCAGCGTCGGGCGGTCGCGCACCTCGGAGCGGGCGTCGGGGCGCAGGAGGGGGGGGATGCGGAGCTGGCCGGTGAAGGTGTCGGCGGGGCCCATCCCCGCGGCGACGGGCAGCGACGGGGTGACCTCGATGTCCGCGCACCCGAAGGGCCGCAGCGCGTCGAGGAACTCCTGCGCCGTCTGGTAGCGCGCCCCGCGGTCGCGCGCGATGGCCTTGAGCACCACGGCGTCGAGCTCGGGCGGGAGGCCGGCGGCGAGCTCGCTCGGCGGGACGACGGGCTCGGCGCCGGTGACCACGCGGAGCATCAGCTCGCCGCGGGTGGCGCCGTCGAAGGGGAGCTGCCCGGTGAGCATCTCGTAGAAGAAGACCCCGACGGCGAAGAGGTCGGCGCGGTGGTCGATGTCGCGCTCGCTCAGCCATTGCTCGGGCGACATGTAGCTCGGGGTGCCGAGCATCGCGCCCTCCTCCGTCGTGAGCAGGTCGTCGCTCTGCACCTGGAACTTCGAGATGCCGAAGTCGAGGATCTTCACCACCTTCCGCGCGCCGACCTCGGCGAGGAAGATGTTCTCGGGCTTGAGGTCGCGGTGGACGATGCCGGCGGCGTGGGCGGAGGCGAGCGCGGAGAGGATGTGCCCGATGACCTGGCAGGCGCGGGCGCATTCGAACTGGTCGCGGTCGACCATCAGCTCGTCGAGCGTGACGCCGCGCAGGAGCTCCATCACGAGGAAGGGCTGCCCCTCGTGGGTGCCGAAGTCGGTGACGTCGACGATGTTCTCGTGGCCGATCGCCGCCGCGGCGCGGGCCTCGCGGGTGAAGCGCACGACGGCCTCGTGCTGCATGCAGTACTTCGGGTGCAGCACCTTCACCGCGACGCGCCGGCCGATGATCGCGTGCTCGGCCTCGTAGACGGTGCCCATGCCCCCCTCCCCCAGCATCCGGATGAGCCGGTAGCGCCCACCGAGCTCGGTGCCTTCAGGGAACTCAGGGCTGGTGGTCACGGCCGAACTGCCTCCGCGGTGGGCGCTCTCTGCGCCAGCGGGGCGCATCATACCTCAGCCGCACCGCGTCTGGCACTGGCCATTGCAGCAGCGCCGGCCGGTGCCGCACTGGGCGTCCTCACAGCACGCCCGGCACGCGCCCGAAGGGCAACAGAACGCCCGCTTGCCGTCGGTGCACTGGGCGTCGGCACAGCACGCGGCGCGGCACTGGCCGCCGCAGCAGAAGGGCGTGGTGCCGCGGCAGGAAGACGCGCAGCCGCCGGGGGCCACGTCGGGCGGGCGGGCGACGTCGGGGGCCGCCGCGTCGGTGCGCGCGTCGACGGGGGTCGCTGCGTCGGCGGGCACGGCCGGCGTGGTCCAGTCGAGGCCGACGGTACAGCCGGTCAACGCGAGCAGGGCGAGCGCGCTACGCATGGCGCTGGCTGTTGGGCAGGGGCTTCAGGCCGTAGCGCTCCATCTTGTAGATCAGGGCGCGGCGGGAGATGCCGAGGACGCGCGCGGCGCGAGACTGGTTCCACCGGGTGCTCTCGAGGGCGGCGACGATGGCCTTGCGCTCGGTCTCGTCGACGCGCTCGCGGAGGGGGACCTGGGGCGCGGCGCCGCCGGCCTCGCCGCGCACCGACGCGGGCAGGTGCTCGACGCGCACGGTGGCGCCGTCGGCCACGGCCGCGGCCGAGCGCATGGCATTGACCAGTTCGCGCGCGTTGCCGGGCCAGCGGTGGGCGCTCAGCACGGCGGCGACGCCCTGTGCGAGGGTGAGCCCGGGGCGGGCCTCGTCGAGCGCGCGCTGCGCGATGGGGAGGACGTCGCGCGGGCGCTGGCGGAGCGGGGGCACCTCGAGGGTCACGCCGTTCAGCCGGAAGTAGAGGTCTTCGCGGAAGCGGCCGGCGGCCACCTCGCGGGCGACGTCGCGCGTCGCGGTGGCGACCACGCGCACGTCGACCGGGACGGGGCGGCTCCCGCCGACGCGCGTGACGGCGCGCTCCTGGAGCACGCGGAGCAAACGCGCCTGGCCCGCCGCGGTGAGGTCGGCGACCTCGTCGAGGAGCACCGTGCCCCCGTGGGCCGCCTCGAGCGCGCCGCGCTCGCCGCTGTCACCGTCCTCGCGCCCGAAGAGGGCCTCCTCGCCGAGCGTCGCGCAGTTGACGACCAGGAAGGGCTTCGTCGCGCGGGGGCCGGCGCGGTGGATCGCGCGGGCCAGGAGCTCCTTGCCGACGCCCGTCTCGCCCTGGATGATCACCGAGAGCTCGCTCGGGCCGAGGCGGCGGGCGAGGTCGAGCAGCGACGTGGTGGCCGGGTCGACCGCGACGAGCCCGAAGGCGTCGTCCGCGAGCGCGCGCGCGGCCGAGCGCCCGGCGGCCGACCGGTCGGGCAGCAGCACCGTCACCCGCGTCCCACCGACGCGGAACTGGCCCCCCGACGCGAGCGTGACGGTGCCCTTCACCCGCTCGTCGCCGAGCCACGTCCCGTTGCTGCTCTCGCGGTCTTCGAGGCGGACGGCGCCGCCCTCGTAGCGCACGATCGCGTGGACGCGCGAGGCCCGCGTGTCGTCGAGGCAGACCTCGAGGTCGGCCGCGCGGCCGATCCGCACCGACGCCCCCGGCACCAGGAGCATCGTCCGCGCGGGGCGCTCGGGCTCTTCGATGAGGAGTCGCGCCGACTGCGCCGCCTTGTTGGGGTCGTCGGCAAGCGTGGACGTATCCGTGCGTTCCATTGAACGAACGCTAACACCGTCGGGGGGTCCGTGTCTCGCGCGCGGCCCCTTTCCTTCGGGTGTTCAGAAGCAGCCGCGGGAGCAAGCAGCCTGTGCCTCGCGGCAGCGCTGTACGCACGCTTCACGGCCGGCGGAGCACACCTCGGCCGTAGAGCCCCCGCGCTGGCACTCGCCCGTCCCCTCCCAGCACGCGCTCTGGCAGGCGGACTCGGTCTCGCGGCAGCGGGAGAAGCAGGCCATCGACTGCGCCCGCGCGACGACGCCGAGCGTCACCTGGGGGTGCGCCGCGGACGCGCCCCGGCGCGCGGGCGGCGCGGTGACGGAGACCAGGGTCGCGAGGAGGAAGCCGAAGGCGGTGACGAGCAACGTGCGGTGGGTCTTCATGGCGGCGGGCGTTTCCCTTCGTGACGTTGGGGGTGGTCCGGCGCGGCGCGTCCTCGCCGTCCGGCCCTCCCTTCAACGGCGGCGCGCGCGGCCGCTTGAGCCCCGTCCGAACCTCCGCTACCGCCCGCAGGCTACCGCCCGCAGGCCACCGTCGCCTCGAGCGCCAGCGCCCCCGCCACCGCGCGCTCGCACGCGGGCCCGAAGAGCGTGAGCTCGCCGTAGTCCGCGTCGGTCCAGTCCCACCCGTCGCGCCGCGACGGGTCGCGCGGCACCTCGGCGCCGCCCGCCCGCACCGTGATCCGCCCCGGGTCGTCGGGGCGCGACGGGGTGACGTACGCACAGCGCACGATCGTCCGCTGGATGCTCTCGAACGCCGCGGTGAGCGCGGCGGCGTTCTGGATGCTGTAGTAGCGCCGCGCGCCGTCGAGGGGGCGGCCGCCGGCGACGGCCATCCGGTCGAGCACGGCGACGTACTCGGGCGCGAGGTCGCCGTCGATGCCGACGACGTAGGTGGTGACGCCGTGCGCGCGCGCCGCGGTGACGGCCGCCACCGCGCCGTCGTCGTCGAGGCAGTAGCGCGCGCCGACGCCCGCGCTCGCGCAGCTCACGGTGCCGTAGGAGCACGGGCACGTGGCGGGGTCGAGCGTCGGGTTGCAGTTGGGCGCGCCGTCGGTGGCGACCACGAGGTAGCGCGCGAGCTCGCGGGCGCCCGAGGCGAGCGTGTAGCGTGTCGCCCGCCCGATCGCCGCGGCGGTGGGCGTCGCGCCGCTGGGCCCGACGGCGTTGATCGCGGCCAGCACGGCGTCGGCGTTGCGCTGCCGCGGCGCCACGTCGACGCCCGCGCCGGGGAGCTGGTCGCAGGCCTGCGCCGAGGCGAGCGCGGCGGAGTCGGGGCGGCGGGGGTAGAGCAGCGCGCCCATGCGGATCGCGCCTTCGAAGGGCCGCAGCGTCTGCCCGAAGACGGCGCGCATCGCGTCCCAGCGCGAGGGGCCGCCGCCGCTGATCGGCTGCGACATCGAGCCCGAGCGGTCGACGACGAACACGATCTGCGCCTCGCGGCGCGCGAGGGCGAAGCGCCCGGCCACGCAGGCGTCGAAGCGGACGAAGGCGTCGTCGACGTCGGCTGTGGCGTCGTCGGACGCGTCGGGCACGCGCAGGCCCGTCTTCGCCCCGCACGCGAGGCCGAGGGCGGCGGCGAGCAGGGCCGCGCGCGGCGGTCTCGTGGGGGGCATCGCGGTCGGGAGTGTCGCCCGCCGGCCGGCGCGGGCGCAAGCGCGGGGCCCGGTCAGGGGGAGGACTTCGACCCCCAGCGGGCCTCGCCGGCGCGCGCGGCGCCGCCCGTGGTGCCGTTGGGGAAGTTGGCCTCGACGAGCACGAACTTGTTGTTGTCGCGCTCGGTGGTGAGCGGGCGCCCCTCGCCGCCGGCCGTTCGAATGGTGCTCTGGAGCCCGCCGAGGCGCGAGTGCTCGGTGACGAAGAACACCCGCCGCCCGCGGTACCCGCGGAGGAACTCCGCCGTCCCGCCGGTGCAGTACTTCAGCCCGCACTCCTCGGCCACGGCGCGGTTGCCGGTGTAGAAGTTCTCGCCCTTCCAGTTCATCTGGTGGGCGACGATGGGGTCGTGGGTGAAGCGCGGGTCGGCGTTGGAGGGCCGGCGCGCCGCGTAGTAGCGCTCGAAGAGCGGGCGCTGCGTCCAGTGCGGCGTCACCTGCACCATGTACACGTCGAGCCCCCACGCGGCGAAGAGGGCCGCGAGCGCCACGACCCCGCGGGCGGCGTAGGGCCGGGCCCGGCGCGACCCGAAGGTGAGCAGCACCGCGGCCGCGACGGCGCCGAAGCCGAAGAGCGCGGCGCGGTAGTCGAGCACGCGCGAGGGCCACGGGCGGTCGTAGTTGTAGACGAACAGGTGGATGAGCCGCTCGGAGCCGGGGACGGTGCTCCGCGCGGTGGCGAAATCGCGCGTGACGAAGGCCACCACGGCGGCGGCGCCGACCGCGAGCGCGCCGAGGCCGGCGGCGACGTGCGGGTCTTCGGGGGCGGCGGCTTCGGGGGCGGGCTCGAGGTCGGCGTCACGGTAGCCGCTGGTCGCGTCGGGCGCGGCGACCACCTCGGGCGTCGCGGCGTTCGCGTCGCGGTGGAGGCGCAGCCCGAGGAGCCACACCGCGACGGCGCCCACGAGCATCGCCGCGCCGAGGGCGGGGTTGGCGCGGGTCGCCCCCTCGCGCGGGACGAGGCCGGAGAACGAGCCCATGAACCGCGACGCGCCGATGACCGCGAGCACGAGCGCGCCCGACTGGACGAGCACGGGGCGCAGGCGGTCGAGGAAGGGGGCGGCGGGCGACGGGCCCATCGCGCGGTCGAGGAGGAGCCCCACCGCGATCGCCGCCGCGGGCACCGCGGGGAAGATGTAGTGGTGGAACTTGGTGATCATCGCGCTGAAGAGCGTGAAGGCGAGCGCGAACCAGAGGAGCGCGATGCGGGCGACGTCGCGCTGCGCGTCGGTGGCGTCGCGCGGCACGACGAAGCGCCAGCCGAGCAGGGCCACCGGCGCGAGCCCCGACCACGGGAACATCGCGTACCCGAGCTGCCACAGGAAGTAGCGCGCGGAGCCGGTGTCGCCGTGGACGCCGAGCGTCGCGCGGTTGATGAGGTCGTGCACGACGAAGCGCTGGAGGAACTCCCCACCGAGGCGCCCCGTGATGGCGACGTACCAGGGCATCCCCACGACGAGGAACACCGTCACCCCGAGCCCGAGGCGGATGCGCAGGAGCTCGCGCCAGCGGCCCGACGCGACGAAGTGGAGCAGCGCCACCGCGCCCGGGATGGCGAGGCCCGCGGGCCCCTTGCCCATCGTGCTGATCGCGCACCAGAAGTAGAAGAGCACGTAGTGGAGCGCCTGCGTCTTGCGCTCGCGGGCGAAGGTGGGGAAGAGCCCGAGCAGCACCAGCAGCCACACGACGCCCTGGAGCATCGAGGGCATGAAGGGGACGACGCTGCCGAGGCGCTCCCAGCGGGGCGAGCCGGGGACGCTGGCGGCGAGGCTCTCGGGCGACGAGTTGCCCGCCGACCCGATGAAGTACGTCTCGAAGGGGAGCTGGACGTTGAGCACCCGGTTGGACTGCGCGACGAGGTGGCACTGCGCGAGGTCGGCGTCGTCGGGGCACCCGAGCACCAGCGGGCGCGTGAGGAGGTAGGTGATCTGCGGCAGCGCGACGAGGAGAACCAGGCCCACCGCGAGGTGCCAGAGCGACACGCGGAGGCGGCGCCCGCCGAGGGTGAACGAGTACGCCCGCGCGGTCTCCTCGGGGTCGGCGGTGATCGCGAGCATGAGCGCGCTCATCGCGAGGACGAGCGGCGCGACGAAGGGCATGTCGGTCATCGCCTGGTGGGCGAGGAAGAACCAGTGCGGCATCGTCGCGAGCACCATCGCGACGAGGAGCCCCGCGCGCTTGCCCCAGGGCTTCGCGACGGCGCGGTAGAGCCCGTACAGCGCCGCGATGGCGAGGCCCGAGATCGGCACGCGGATGAACCACTCCTGCGCGCCGGGGGCCTGGTCGACGAAGTTGCTCCCGGTGAAGAGGGAGCCCGCGCCCATGCCGAGCGCGGCCATCCAGAAGACCAGGATGGGCTTCGACATGAACCAGCCCTCCTGCGCCCACCAGAGGGTGATCCAGTCGTCGCGGGAGAGGATCTCGCGGGCGACCTCGGAGTAGTGCGTCTCCCACGGATCCCACAGGCCGAAGGCGCCGGCGAGCGGGAGGTAGAGCGCCGCGCCGAAGAGCACCACGAGCGCGCCCTCGCGCTGCCACCAGGGGCGCGCGTCGCCATCGCCGAAGGGCCTCTCGTCACCGCGGAGGTCGAGGGGCGACTCGCCGAGGAGGCCCATCACGCCGAGCACGGCGCCAACGGTGAGCGCGAGGCCGACGAGGACGCCGCCGCGGTGGTGGCCGCGGAGCGACATCCAGAGGGCGAGGCCGGCGAGGGAGAGCCCGGCGAGCCAGCGGTCGCGGGGCTTCGAGGGGGGCGGGGCGGGCGCGCTCACGGGACGACGGCGCTCCTCGTCAGCGGGTGGCCCGGCGCTGCGCGGGGGCGCCGTTGCCGACGGTGGCCTCGATGAGGACGAACTTGTTCTGCTCCCACTCGGAGGTGACCTCGTGGGCCTCGCCGCCGGTGGCGCGGACGTGGCCGATGGCGCCGCCGGAGTGCGAGCGCTCGGTCACGATGAACACCCGCTCGCCGCGGCGCTGCGCGAGCCACTGGGGCATGTGGTTCTGGGGGTGGCTGTTGCAGAAGGGGAGGTCGCCGCAGTCGAGCATCGCGGCGCGGCCGCCGGTGTAGAAGTTCTCGCCCTTCCAGTTCATCTGGTATGCGCCCATGGGCTCGTAGCGGTAGCGGGCGTCCTCGCCGGAGCGGTCGCGCTCGGGGCGGGGGCGGCGGAGGGCGTAGTAGCGCTCGAAGATGAAGCGCTGCGACCAGTGCTGCGAGATGTCGACCTGGTAGACGTCGAGCGCCCACACCGCGAAGCACGCGGCGAGGGCGACCATCGCGCGGACGGCGTGGGCGCGTGCAGAGTGGACGGCGAGGGCGGCGCAGCCGAGCACGGCGACGAGCCCGAAGCCCACGAGGATCGGGTGGTAGTCGAGCGAGGCCGTCGGCCACTGGCGCTCGTACTGGTAGGTGAAGAGCTGGAGGAGGCGCTGGTACCCGGGGGGCCGGGAGCTCCCGTGGTACCCGAGGTCGCGGGCGACGAAGGCGACGACCGCGGCGGCGGCGACGGCCATGGCGCCGTAGGCCACGGGCCCGTATGCGGAGTCGTCGCGCGCGAGGGCCTCGCCGTCGGCGTCGGCGGGGGCTTCTGCGGCGCGGTCGACCTCGCGGGTGAGGCGCCACGCGGCGACGAGCATGGCGCCGCCGGCGGCGACGAGCGCGTAGGCGAGGCCCTTCGAGCCGGCGGGGAGCACGCCGTTGGCGTCCTGCGGGATGACGCCGCGGGCCGAGCCGAAGAAGTTGGCGACGCCGACGGAGAGCGCGGCGACGCCGCCGAAGGTGAGCCCGAGGGACGGCGCGGCCGACGGGTGGTCGGCGAGGCGCGTCTTGCCGAGCATGCGGTTGAGCAGGAGCCCCACCATCACCGCCGCGCCGGGGACGGCCGGGAAGATGTAGTGGTGGAACTTCGTGATCATCGCGCTGAAGAGCGTGAACGACAGCGTGAACCACACCGCGCCGACAGTGGCGACGGCGCGCTGCTCGGGCGTCGCGTCGCGCGGCACCACCTGGCGCCAGCCGAGCAGGGCCACCGGCACGAGCCCCGTCCACGGGAACATCGCGTACCCGAGCTGCCACATGAAGTAGCGGATGGAGCCGGTGTCGCCGTGCACGCCCACCACGGTGCGGTTGATGATGTCGTGGACGACGAAGCGGTCGAAGAACTCGTTGCCCAGGCGCCCGAGGATCGCGATGTACCAGGGCATCCCGACGACCAGGAAGACGATCGAGCCGGTGAGCACGCGCGCGTGGCGGAAGAGGCGCCACTGGCCCGAGGTGATGAGGTAGACGCCGGCGATGGCGACGGGGATGACGATGCCCGCGGGGCCCTTGCCCATCGTGGCGACGGCGCACCAGAGGTAGAAGAGCGTGAAGTAGAGGTGCCGCTCGCGGCGCTCGCGCCGGAGGAGCGCCATCGCCATCGTCGTGAACACCCCCCAGAGCAGGCCCTGGAGCGCGGAGGGGAAGAAGGGGACGACGTTGGCGAGGCGCTCCCACTGGGGCGAGCCGGGGACGGACGACGCGAGGCTCTCGGGCGACGAGTTGTAGGCCGAGCCGTAGTAGTAGGTCTCGACGGGGAACTGGAAGCTCCCGATCCGGTTGGCGCGGAGCATCTCCTCGCACTGGGCCATCCGCGAGTCCTCGGGGCACGCGGTGACCATCGGGCGCGTGAGGAGGTACATCACCTGCGGCACGACCAGCAGGAGCGTGAGCCCCGCGGCGTGGTGCCACTGGGAGAAGCGCAGCGCGAGCCCGCCGAGCGAGAGGCGGCGCGGGGCGGCGACGCGATCGCCCGCGTTGATGGCGAGCATCAGCATCGCGACCGCGGTGACGAGCGGCGCGACGAAGGGCATGTCCGTCATCGCCTGGTGGGCGAGGAAGAACCAGTGCGGCATCGTCGCGAGCACCATCGCGACGAGGAGCCCGGCCCGCTTGCCCCAGGCGCGCGCGACCGCGTGGTAGAGCGCGTAGAGGGCGATGATCGCGAGCGTGGAGATCGGCAGGCGGATGCACCACTCCTGAAACTGCGGCCCGCCGTCGGGGTAGATGTTGAGCCCGAACATCGTGCCGAGGCCCATCCCCAGGGCGCTCGACCAGAAGATGAGGACGGGCTTGGACATGAACCAGCCCTCCTGGCCCCACCAGGTGGTGATCCAGTCGTCGCGGGAGAGGATCTCGCGGGCGACCTCGGAGTAGTGCGTCTCCCACGGATCCCACAGGCCGAAGGAGCCCGCGCGCGGGTAGTAGAGCGCCGCGCCGAAGAGCAGCACCCACACGCCCTCGCGTCGCCACCAGGGGCGCGCGTCGTCGGCGTCGGGCGCCTGCTCGTCGCCGCGCAGGTCGAGCGGCGAGTCGCCGAGGAGCCCGAGGAGCCCGAGCACCGCGGCCACGGTGAGCAGGAAGCCCGTGAGCACGCCCCAGGGCTTGTGGCCGTGGAGGCTCATCAGCACCGCGAGGCCGCCGAGGCCGACCACCGTGAGCGCGATGTCCCGCGCGCCGGGGCGCTTCGGGCGGAAGGGCTTCTCCGGCGAGCCCTCGATCGGCGGGAGCGGGGCGGCAGGCGCGGCGGGCGCGGGGCTCTCGACGGGCGCGTCGGCGGGGGGTGCAGCGGCGGCGTCGGTCGAGGCTTCCGCGGGCTTCTCGGGGTCGTCCGAAGGATGGGACATGGGTGAGGCCGCGGGTCATATCAGAAACCGGGCGCGGTGTGGGGCCCCGACGTCACAGCGAATCCGTCGACTGTCACACGTTGTGCCTTGACGGCGGCCGAGGGCGCGCGGGTATCCTCGGGCCCTCGCGATCATGGAGCTTCGCAACCAGACCGCGTGTCACACGCTGGCTTTCAAGGGACGCTCGATCGACGACGAGCCCTTCCACGTGGTGGTGCTTCGGAGCACGTGGTCGATCCCGCGCGACGGCGAGTCGATGCGGCTCCTCCCCGAGCAGGAGCCGCTGGTGATGGCCGACGTGTACCACGGCGCGCCCGGTCACTCGAGCCCGCGGGCGGAGAGCGATCTGGCGCCCTACAAGCCGCGCGCGGACGTGTCGGTGGTGGGCCACGCGCGGGCGCCGGGCGGCGTCGCGCGGGCGTCGTGGGAGGCGTCGGTCCGCGTGGGCGACGTGGCGAAGGCAGTGCGGGTGACGGGCCCGCGGCGCTGGGAGCGTGGGCGCGACTGGGCGCTGTCGGAGCCGGAGCCGTGCGTGGAGGTCCCGCTTCGGTACGAGCTGGCCTTCGGGGGGACGGCGCGGAGCGCGGACGGCGCGCGTGAGGAGCCCTACCCCGAGAACCCCGTGGGGACGGGCTTCGCGCCGGCGTGGGCGCGCGAGGGAGTCGACGTGATCGAGGCGCCGCGCATCGAGTCGCCCGACGACCCGGTGACCGCGCTCGGGGACTCGCATTCGCCCGCGGGCCTCGGGCTCCTCGGGCGCGCGTGGCAGCCGCGGCTCGCGCGCGCCGGCACCTACGACGACGCCTGGCTCGAGCGAACCTGGCCGCGCCTCCCTTCGGACTTCGACTTCGCCTACTGGAACGCCGCGCACCCCGACCTCACCGCGCGCCGCTGGCTGCGCGGCGACGAGGCGGTGGAGCTCGTCGGGCTCTTCGCCGACGGGCCGCGGCGCTTCCGCCTGCCCGGCGTGTGGGTCTACGTGCTGGCGATCCCGGAGGATGGGCCGATGCTCCCCTTCCCGATGAAGCTCGACACGGTGAGCTTCGACGTCGACGCGGGCACGGCCGCGCTGGTGTGGCGCCTCGCGCTGCCGACGGCGCCGGTGTTCGAAGCGATCGAGCCGCGGATGGCCGCGCGCGTGGGGGCGTAGAGGGCGCGATGGAAGACCGCGAGCAGACGCGCAAGATCGGCGAGGCGCTGGTGGTGTACACGCACCCCGACGTGTGCAAGTCGCCGGTCGCGCCGGTGCCGTACCCGATCGTGGCGAAGTTCAGCACGAGCTTCAACGTGGCCAACACGGTGAACGCGACGCGGGTGCCGACCTTCACGCAGGTCAGCAAGATTCAAGGGGTGCAGGGCGACGAGGGCGGCACGGGCCTCGGGGTGAAGTCGGGCACGCACGCGGGCGGCGGCGTGTGCGAGCCCACGTCGTGGAGCAGCACGGTGCGGGCCGAGGGGAGCCAGATCGTGCGGCACCAGGACCCCTTCCAGATGAACTCCCGCAACACCGACGGCGAGGTGGTCTACCAGAAGGGTGGCGGGCCGAAGGCGAAGGCGGACGAGAAGGGTGAGCCCCCGCCCGACCCGAAGCCGAAGGGTTTGCTCGAGCCCTCGGGGCCGGGCTTCTACAAGGGCGCGTACGACGCGGTGGGCGAGACGCTCTCGGGCTACCGCGACGCGGCGTCGACCGCGTGGGACGCGACGGGGCTCACCTCGACGCCCGAGGCGGCGGCCGCCGCGCGCGGTCGCATCGGCGACGCGGCGGGCGGGATGTGGGACGCGGGGCGCGACGCGGTGTACTCACCCTTCGACCCGGCCGCGCGGGGGCGCACCGGCGACAGGCTCTCGGGCGCGTGGGAGGGCTTCAAGCAGGGCTACACGGACGCCTACGCCGAGGGCGGGCTCTCGCAGGCGGTCGGGCGCGGCACGGGCCAGGCGGGGACGGCGGTGCTCGAGGCGCTCGGCGCGAAGGGCGCGGGCAAGGTGCTCGGCAAGGCGGGCGAGGTGCTGCCGAAGGGAGACAAGATCCCCGACGCGCACGAGCCGAAGAAGAAGCCCAAGGGGAAGGGCGAGGGCGAGGGCGACGACGGCACGCGGGTGAAGCGCGACGAGGAGGCCGAGAAGAAAAAGAAGAAGGAGGAGGCCGAGGCGGCGAAGAAGAAGAAGGTCGACGACTTCATCGATGGGATGAAGAAGGAGGACTTCGAGCCCAAGGACAACCCCTCGCTCTGGTCGGGCCCCGGCGCGCAGGACGCGGCGCGCAACGCCGGCAACTCCACCCTCGAGAGCACCCCGGGCGGCCGCTCCATCGAAAACTTCATGCGCGACAACCCCGACATCGCGGGCGACTGGAACCACGCCGGCCGCGTCTGGGACGCGGGCTCGGCCCACTACGCCAACGGCATCGCCGACGTCTACGGCACCGGCGGCCGCCTCGCCGGGACGCCCGTCGACGCCTACGTCAGCGGCTCGCGCCCGGGGAGCGTGTTCAACCGCGTCGAGCGCGACATCGTCACGAGCCGCGGCGTCAACCTCAACGTCCACTAGCGAGGCCCCTCCGCGCATGGCCGACGACCCCTACGAGCGCTTCCAACGGTCCTTCCTCGGCGACGTGCAGGCCGCGCTGCGCGACGGGCTCGACGAGCCGGCCCTCCTCGCCCTCCGCGGCGACGCGCGCGACCGGGCCGAGCGGGAGCTCCTGGCCCGCGCCGAGGACGACGGCCGCGCGGTGGTCGGCCTCGGGCTGCTGCGCTCCGCCGCCGCGCTCCCGAAGCTCCGCCCGCGCTTCGAGCACCTCTACCGTGATGACGACCCGGGCGACCGCGAGCTCGTCACCCTCGCGCTCGCGCTGTGGCGCATCGAGCGCCTCGCCGAGGCCCCCGCGGCGCTCGGCGACGTCGCGACGCACGGGCGCTTCCCGGTCGACCGCGCCTCCGCCGCCGAGGCCCTCGCCCACGTCGACGCGCCCGAGGCCCAGGGCCACCTCCTCGAAGCGCTCGACGACGACGACCCCCAGGTGCGCCGCGCCGCGGCCCGCTCGCTCCTCCAGGGGAGTGGGCTCCTCGCGCCCGACGCCCCCACGCCCCCGATGGTGCTCGACGCGATGAACCCCTCCCCCGCGCGCCGCACCGCGGGCGCGTCGGCCGTTCGCCGCGCCGTCGGGGCCTGAGACTCACCCCTCGACGGCGGCGCCCCCGGGGTGCTAGACGCCGCCGCCGTGAAGGCCGTGATCCTCGCGGGCGGCCGTGGCCGCCGTCTCGCCCCGTTCACCGTGGCGTTCCCCAAGCCGCTGGTGCCCGTCGGCGACCGGGCGGTGCTGGAGATCCTCATCCGCTCGCTGGTCCGCCACGGGATCACCGAGATCACGCTCGCGGTCGACCACCTCGCCGAGCTCCTGATGGCCTACGTCGGCGGGCACCCCGAGCTCCGCGACCTCGCGCGCTACCGCTTCGTCCGCGACGTGAAGCCCTCGGGCACCGCGGGCCCCCTCGCCCGCATCGACGGGCTCGACGAGACCTTCCTCGTCTGCAACGGCGACCTCCTCACGGGGCTCGATTTCGGCGCCCTCGTGGCGCACCACAAGGCCAGCGGCGCGGCGCTCACCGTGGCCGTGCACCGCAAGCCCGTCCCGCTCGGCCTCGGCGTGCTCGACGTCACCCCCGACGGCCGCGTGGCGAAGTACACCGAGAAGCCCGTGCTCCACTACGAGGTGTCGATGGGCGTCTACGTCTACGAGCCCCGCGCCCTCGCGCACATCACGCCCGGCGAGTACCTCGACTTCCCCGACCTCGTCGCCAGGCTCCTCGCGGCCGGCGAGCACGTCGGCGCGTGGCGCAACGACGCCTACTGGCTCGACATCGGCAACCCCGACGACTACGCCCGCGCCCAGGAGGACGCCGCGGCGGGCAAGGTCCCCGGGGCGACGGCGTGACACCGGCCGCGGGGGTGTGTTAGCCACGAGCCCAGGAAGGCCCGCGGTCCGCGCGGCGTTCCCCGAGAAGTGACCCCCACCATGACCGAACCGGCGCAGACCGAAGCCCAGGACGAGGCCCCCGCGGCCGAGCCCGCCCCCGCCCCCGCTGCCGCCGCCGCGGAGCCCGACAGCAAGGCCCCCGCGGTGGCCCCCGTCGCCGCGCGCGACTGGGCGATGTTCACGGTCACCGCGGTGGTGAGCGCCGTCCTCGACCTCTGGTCGAAGCACTGGGCCCTCAACGCGCTCTCGCGCTCGCAGACGCAGCCGCCCGCGCTCTGCACCCCGCCGCCGGGCATGTCGCACTACCTCCCGCAGCGCATGGCGACGCGCGAGGTGGTGCTCATCCGGGACTTCCTCGACTTCCAGTACGCGGAAAACTGCGGCGGCGCGTTCGGCTTCCTCCACGGCGCGAGCGAGTCGCTCCGGCGGCCCTTCTTCGTGCTCGTCTCGGTCGGGGCCATCGGCTTCATCGTCTACCTCTTCCGCACCGTCGAGCCCGGCCAGCGGCTCTCGAAGTGGGCCCTGCCGCTCGTGCTCGGCGGCGCCATCGGCAACCTCGTCGACCGCGTCCGCCTCGGCTACGTCGTCGACTTCATCCACGCCCACTGGCGCGCGCGCGCCCACTGGCCGACCTTCAACGTCGCCGACATCGCCATCACCGTCGGCATCGGCCTGATGCTCCTCGAGTACGTCGTCGGCCCCAAGCCCGCGAAGAAGCCCGCGCAGAAGCCCGCCTGAGGGCGCCGTCGCCGTGCGCCCCGTCCTCCTCAGCCTGTTCGGCGTCGACCTCCCGGCCTACTTCGCGATGCTCGCGGTCGGCTTCTCGCTCGCCACCTGGACGGGCGCGCGGCAGATCCACAAGCACGGCCTCGACCGCGAGGTGATCATCGACCTCGGCCTCGCGATGGTGATCGCCGGCGTCGTGGGCTCCCGCCTCCTCCACGTCATCGCCGACGGGTATTTCTGGGACTACGTGCACCTCTGCACCGACCCGTCGCTCGTCTCCTGGCGCATCTCCGAGGCGCACTGCGCGTCGGCCTCGGTCGGCGGCGTGTGGGACGCGGCGCGCGGCGTCTGCCACCCCCGCGAGGCCAACTGCTTCGCCTGGGCGGCCTTCTGGGCCGGCGGCCTCACGTACTACGGCGGCCTCATCGGGGCGACGGGCTACGCGGTGTACTTCCTCCGCCGCGAGCGCTTCCCCTTCTGGCGCGCGGCGGACATGGCGGGCTTCACCGTCGCGCTCGGGCTCGCGTGGGGGCGGATGGGGTGCTTCCTCGCCGGCTGCTGCTTCGGGGTCGAGTGCCACGCGCCGTGGGCCGCGCACTTCCCCGCGTGGAGCCCGGCGAGCGAGTCGCAGTTCAAGGCCCACCAGCTCTCGGCGGAGTCGCTGCCGGCGCTGCCCGTCCACCCGACGCAGCTTTACGAGTCGGTGGGGTGCCTCGCCATCGCCGCCGTCGCGTACGCCGTGGTGACGCCGCGCAAGCGCTACGACGGGCAGGTGTTCCTGTTCTTCCTCGGGGCGTACTCGGTGCTGCGGGCCGCGGTGGAGACGCTCCGGAGCGACGACCGCGGCGGGCTCCTCGGGCTCAGCACCTCGCAGCTCATCTCCGTGGCGATCGTGGCGGCCCTGTGGCCCGCCGCCCGCCACCTGCGGCGCGCCGCGGAAGAAATGCGCCGGAATTGCGACACGGCCCCCGAGGCCGCATAGCATCCGGCGACGTCATGAACCGCCGCGACCTCCTGCTCCTCGCCCTCGGCGCCTCCCTCACCGCCTGCGGGACGGAGACCAACCCCCCGCCTTCCAACCCCGCCAACTGCGTTCGGCTGTGCGACGGCGGCGCCCCCGTCGGCGGCGGCGGCGGGGGCGGCGGAGGCGGCGGCGTGATCAGCGGCGACGGCGGGAGCACCGGCGCCGACGCGACGGCGGACGTCCCTGCGACGTCGGTCGCGGGGACGCTCCGCACCTTCCGCAACCTCCCGCCGGCGTCCAACCAGGTGCCCGCCGCGGGCTGGACGCTCCGCACGCTCCCGCCGCTCGACGGCGACGCCGGCGTGCCCGTCGAGCTCACGGCGATCACCGACGGCAACGGGGCCTTCACGCTGCCGGGGATCCCGCTGCGCCAGACGCTCCCGGGCGAGGCGGCAACGGGCTACTGGCTCCTCGCGACGGCCCCCGCCGCGGGCCGCATCTCGTCGCTCTTCACGGTGCGTGAGTCAGGGTCGCTCCTGCTCGACACGGTCAACGACGACACCGTGCGCACGGTGATCAACGCGGCCGGGCTCGTCCAGGCCGACGACCGCGCGATGGTGGCGGTGCTCGTGCGCCAGTCCTCGCTGCGCGACGCGCTGCCGGTGCGCAACGTCCGCGTCCAGGCCGACGGGCAGTCGTCGGCGACGCTCTACGACAGCGTCGCGGGGGTCGAGATCGCGGAGACCGGCACCGGCGCCCTGGGCTTCGCGCTCCTGCCCAACGTCCCCGTCCCCGCGGGCGGCGACGGCCTCGCGTCGATCGTGGCCGACCGCGCGGCGCGCCCCTACGCCGTGCGCGTGCGCCGCGGCACGCTCTCCTGGCTGGTCGTCGTCTCGAGCTGACGCGCCCCGGGCGCCTCGGCTACGCGGCGCCGCCGTAGATGCCGGCGACGACGTCGTCGGTGAGCCCCGCGGCGGGGCCGTCGTGCACGAGGCGCCCGCGCGAGAGCCCGATGACGCGGTCGGCGTAGCGGCGCGCGTGGTCGACGGCGTGGACGTTGACCAGCACGGGCACGCCGCGGCGCCGCCCGTAGTCGCGCAGGAGCTCGAGCACCACCACGGCGAGCTGCGGGTCGAGCGAGGCGGTGGGCTCATCCGCGAAGAGTGCCGCGGGCTCCTGGGCGAAGGCGCGCGCGATGGCGACGCGCTGCTGCTGGCCGCCAGAGAGGTCGCGGGCGCGGGCGTCGAGCTTCTCGGCGAGGCCCACCTCCTCCAGGCAGCGGCGGGCGACGGCGCGGTCGGACTCGCGCCAGAGGCCCAGCGTCGCGCGCAGCCAGGGCGCGTGCGTCATGCGGGCGACCAGCACGTTCTCCATCGCCGTGTACGACCGCACCAGGTTGAACTGCTGGAACACGAAGCCCACCCGCCCCCGCGCCCGGTAGAGCGCGTCGCCGCGCGCCGCGGTCATGTCGGTGCCGCCGATGGTGACGCGGCCCGCGGTGGGCTCGACGAGCCGCGCGGCGCAGCGGAGCAGGGTGCTCTTGCCGGCGCCCGAGCGCCCGAGGATCGCCACGAGCTGGCCGGGCGCGAGCGTCAGGGTGATGTCGTCGAGGCCGACCGTGCCGTCGGGGAAGGTCTTCCGGAGCTTCTCGATGACGATGCCGCCGTCCGCCATGCGCGGAGTCGTACCGCACAACGGCGGGCGCGGGGGAATTTGCGGGGAGGGTGTGACGAGCGGGTCAGAGCAGCTCGACGCCGGTCGCGTCGATTTCGAGGCGCTGGGCCGCCTGCTGCCCGGTGGCCTCGGCGGCCTCCTGCTCGCAGTGCCCGTTGGGGTTGCCGCCGACCACCGTGCCCTGCACCCGCGCCCGCCGCCCCGACGCGTTGCGCGGGATGAAGAACGAGTGCCCGTGCATCTTCACGTGGACGCGCTGCGCGGCGTCGGAGATCTGCATCCAGCACCCGGCGGCCTGGCAGACGGCGCTCACCGTCCCCTCCGTGCGGATCGCGCGCCCAGCGTACTGCGCCGGGTGGGCCGCGATGGCCGCGAGCGCCGTGGTCTCGGTGACGGTGATCGGCGCGCCGAGCGCCTGCGCACCTGCCGCGGGGGCCGGCGCAGCGGCGTGCATGCCGTGGGCGGCGCAGCCGGGCGCGCCCTCGTCGACCACGGCGGCGGGCGCGGTGGGGGCGGCGGGGGCGACCCCCTGGGCGGCGGCCACGGTGGGGCCGACCGAGGCCGCGTGGGCCTCCGTGCGCGCCGCGCTGGTGCGGGCGGTGGGCTCAGGCTGCACCTGGGGCGTGGGGTTTTCGCGGACGCAGCCGAGGAGGGCGACGACGAGGAGGGAGGGGATCGTTCGCGTCATGGGCGTGACGGCGCGTGTACCACAGCGGGCGCGATTCGGGTAGAGCGCCCCGCGCGCGGACTCTGGTACCAACGACGTCAAAGGGTGCCATGAGCGAAGCGAAGCGAAGGGTTCCGCTGGTCGTCTGGATCGTCGCCGCCATCGCGGCCGGGATCGTCACGGGCCTCGCGCTCGGCCGCCACGCGGCGCCGCTCGGCGAGCTCGGCGCGATCGTGGTGCGGCTGCTGAAGGCCCTGGCGACGCCGCTGGTGTTCTTCGCCATCGTCGACTCGCTCGTCCACGCGACGCTGCCGCCACGGCAGGGCGTGCGGCTCCTCGCGGTGTGCCTCATCAACGCCGCCGTGGCGGGGGTGCTCGCGGTCACGCTCGGCGGACTCGTGAAGCCCGGCGCCGGGGTGACGGTCGCGCTCCCCGCCGACGCGCACCCCGCCTCGGGCCCGCCCCCGCGCTTCGACCTCGGCGCCGCGCTCGGCGACCTCATCCCCGAGAGCGTCGCCGGGCCCTTCGTGAAGAACCAGGTGCTCGCGGTGGTGCTCCTCGCGGTGATCGTCGGCGTCGCGCTGCGACGTCTGCGCGCGGAGGGCCACGGGGCGCGGCTGACGGAGCTCGTCGGCGAGGGCTTCAAGCTGCTCACCCTGGTGCTCGGGTGGGTGGTCGACCTCGTGCCGCTGGCGGTGTTCGGCGTGCTGGCGAAGGTGGTGGGGACGACGGGCTTCGGGCTCTTCGCGTCGCTCGGCAAGCTGGTGGCGACGGTGGCCTTCGGGCTCGTCGTCCACGTGACCGTCTGGTACACGGCGCTCCTCGTGCTGGTGGCGCGGCGGAGCCCGGCGACCTTCTACCGCGCGGCGGCGCCCGCCTTGCTCACGGCGCTCTCGACGGGGTCGAGCATGGCGACGCTGCCGGTCACGCTGAAGACGCTGGAGGAGAAGCTCGGCGTCTCCCCCGCGAGCGCGCGCCTCGCGGCCTGCATCGGGACCAACTTCAACAACGACGGGATCATGCTCTACGAGGTGGTGGCGGCGCTCTTCGTCGCGCAGCTCGCGGGCGTCCACCTGACGGCGGTGCAGACGGCGACGATGGCGGCGACGTCGGCGCTCGCGGCGGCGGGCATCGCGGGGGTGCCCGAGGCGGGGCTCATCACGCTCTCGCTGGTGCTCCACGCCTCCAACCTCCCGCTGACGGCGCTGCCCGTGCTGCTCTCGGTCGACTGGCTGCTCGGGCGGCTGCGGGCCACCACCAACGTCGCGAGCGACCTCACCATCGCCACGGTGCTCGACCGCTGGCGTGAGCCCGAGCCGGCAGCCCCCGCGCCGGGCCCCGCGCCCGCGTAGCGACTCCCGCCGCGCCCCCCGCTGGTGTAGCTTCCTCCGCCCCATGAACGCCCCCCGCATCGCCCTCCTCGCGCTCTGCGCGCTCCTCCCCGCGGTGACGTACCGCCTCGGCGGCGTGTCGCTCTGGGCCGTCGAGGCCGCGGGCTGCGCCGTGACGGCGGGCCTCGCGGCGTGGCTCCTCCACGACGACGGGCTCCTGCGCGGGGCCTTCCAGCACAAGGCCGGCGACCCCTCGATCGCGCTCCTCGCGGCGCTCGGCTTCTTCGGCGCGACGATCGCCGCGGTCAACTACTGGCTCGCGCCCGAGCCCTACCTCCACGTGTGCGGGCCCCGCGGCGCGTGGGTGCCGCGGCCTGACGCGGCGGGGCTCGCGCGGGCGGCCGAGTGGCTGCGCAACCAGGCGTGCGCGGCCCACTTCCGCAGCTCCGGGCTGCGCGGCCCGCTGCGCGCGCTGGCGGTGGCCTTCATCGCGGCGGCCGAGGAGGTGGCGTGGCGCGGCGGCGTGCAGCAGGTGCTCGCAGAGCGGCTCGGGAGCCTGCGGGGGTGGCTGGCGGCGTCGGCGCTGTTCGGCGTGGCGCACCTCGCCACCGGAAACGTCGCGGTCGGGCTCCTCGCGCTCGTCGGGGGGCTGCTCTGGGGCGGGATCTTCCTCTGGCGGGGGAGGCTCCTCCCGGCGGTGCTCTCGCACGCGGTGTTCAGCTTCGCGCTCTTCTACCAGAACTCGCCCTTCGTGATCCGGTACGAGACCTTCCACTGACGGGCGGGGCGCAACTCGGGCCCTCCGGCCCGACGCGGGCGTGATATGCACCGCCGGACGATGCCCGCCCGCCTCCTGCACCCCGAAGACGTCTGCCGCCACACCGCGGCCGACCGCTGGACCTTCGACACCACCGAGGACCTCACCCCCCTCGCCGAGATGACCGGCCAGGGCCGTGCCGCCGAGGCCCTCCGCTTCGGCCTCGGCATCCGCCGCAAGGGCTACAACCTCTTCGTCCTCGGGGCCCGCGGCACCGGCAAGCACACCGCCGTGTTCGACGCCCTCGAGCGCCGCGCGCGGGCCGAGCCGACGCCGCCCGACTGGTGCTACGTCCAGGACTTCGACCAGTGGCACCGGCCCGCCGTGCTCCGCCTGCCGCCCGGCGAGGGCAACGCCTTCCGCCGCGACCTCGACAAGCTCATCGAAGAGCTCACCGCCGCCGTGCCGGCGATGTTCCGCGGGGAGGAGTACCGGGCGCGTCGGTCGGCGATCGAGAAGGCCTTCAACGCCGCGGAGAAGAAGCTCGTCGAGGCGATGGAGGACGCCGCCGAGGCCCAGGGCGTCGCCTTCCTCCGCGCGCCCGACGGGTTCGCGTTCACCGCCCTGCGCGACGGCGAGCCCGTCCCCTTCAACGAGATCGACAAGCTCGACGACGAGGCCACCGCCGCCTACGAGGCCGCGGTCGAGTCGCTCCAGGAACCGCTCTCGCAGCTCCTCTCGGGGCTCGAGGGGCTCCAGCGCGACACCGACGACAAGGTCGACGCGCTCGACCGCGGGATGACCGCGACGCTCGTCGCCGCCCGGATGGAGAAGGTCGAGGCGCGCTGGGCCCACGTGCCCGACGCCCGCGAGCACCTCGACGCCGTCAAGCGCGACGTCCCCGAGAGCCTCTGGATCTTCGCGCCCATGGAGGACGACGACGACGAGGACGACAAGCACGGCCACGACGCCGCGGGCGACGACGACGACGAGGCCGCGCCCCTCCTCGGCCCCGGCGACACGCGCCCCGGCGCCGCCGCGCGACGTCGCTACTCCGTCAACGTCCTCGTCGACCGGGCGGGCCTCACCGGCGCCCCCGTCGTGTACGAAGACCTCCCCACCTACGGCAACCTCGTCGGCCGCGTCGAGCACGTCGCGCGGATGGGCGCGCTCGTCACCGACTTCCGCCTGGTGAAGGCCGGCGCGCTGCACCGCGCCAACGGCGGCTACCTCGTGATCGACGTCGACCGGCTGATGTCTCACCCGGGCGCCTGGGAGGGCCTGAAGCACGCGCTGCGGGCGGGCGAGGCGCGGGTCGAGACGCTCGAGCGGATGCTCTCGATGGCCACCACGCGGGCGCTCGAGCCCGAGCCCATCCCGCTCGACGTGAAGGTGGTGCTCGTCGGCGAGCGCTGGATGTACTACGAGCTCGAGGAGGCCGACGCGGAGTTCGGCGAGCTCTTCAAGGTGGCGGTCGACTTCGAAGACGACATGCCGCGGACGCCCGAGACGGAGCTCGCCACCGCCCGCTGGATCGCGACCTTCGCGCGCCGCGAGTCGCTCCGGCCCTTCGCCCGCCTCGCCTGCGCCCGCGTGGTCGACCAGAGCGCGCGCGCCGCGGGCCACGCCGCGAAGCTCACCTCGCGCTACGACGACCTCGCCGACCTCCTGCGCGAGGCCGACCACGTCGCCGCGGGCCTCGGCCACCCCCACGTCACCGAGGACGACGTCGTCGGCGCGTGGGAGGCGCGCGTCCACCGCCTCGACCGCCTGCGCGAGTCGGTGCTGGAGGACATCCGCCGGGGCATGCTCCGCGTCGAGGTGGCGGGCGCGGTGGCGGGCCAGGTCAACGCGCTGGCGGTGATCGACATGGGCCGCTTCGCCTTCGCGCACCCGAGCCGGGTGACGGCGCGCGTCCGCGTCGGCAACGGCGAGGTGATCGACGTCGAGCGCGAGACCGACCTCGGCGGGGAGATCCACACCAAGGGCGTGCTGATCCTCACGGGCTGGCTCGGCGCGCGCTACGCGGTGGAGACGCCCCTCTCGCTGACGGCGTCGCTGGTGTTCGAGCAGTCGTACGCGGGCGTCGACGGCGACAGCGCGTCGTCGGCCGAGGCGTACGCCCTCCTCTCGGCGCTCTCCGAGGTGCCGCTCAAGCAGAGCGTCGCGGTGACGGGCGCGATCGACCAGCAGGGCCGCGTGCAGGCGGTGGGCGGCGTCAACGAGAAGATCGAGGGCTTCTTCGACGTGTGCCGCGCGCTCGGGCTCTCGGGCGAGCAGGGCGTGGTGATCCCGCGGGCCAACGCGGGCGACCTGATGCTCCGCGACGACGTGGTGGAGGCCGTGGCGGCGGGGCGCTTCCGGGTGTGGGCGGTGGAGACCATCGACGAGGGCGTCGAGGTGCTGACGGGCGTCCCCGCGGGCGAGCGAGGCGCCGACGGGCGCTTCCCCGACGGCTCCATCAACGGCCGCGTCGAGGCGCGCCTGGTGGGCTTCGCGGCGCGCCGGAGGAATTTCCTCCGCGGCACCGAGTGGAGCGGGTAGCGCGGCGCGCGTTCTCTTCGCGCGCGCTGGGCGATAGACTCGCGCGCGAGGAGACTCCTTCATGCGCTTCGCCATCGCCGCGCTCGCCCTCGCGCTCGCCTCGTCCGGCTGCCTCGGCGTCCCCGTCGTCGGAGGCGTCCCCGACGCGCCCGCCGACGGCGTCGACGACCTCGCCGACGCGCCCGCCGACCTCCCGCCTCTGCCCGACGCGTCCCCTGACGCCGCCCCTGACGCGACGCCCGACCTCCCCTCCGACGCGCCGCGCTGCACCGGCGACATGGACTGCCGCGGCAACGCCTCGGGCGAGGTGTGCGACGTCAACAGCGGGCGCTGCGTCCAGTGCGTGGCCGCGCGCGACACCTGCCCCAGCGGGCGCTACTGCGACGGCGCCTCCAACGCCTGCCTCGAGGGCTGCCGCGACGACAACACCTGCGTGGCCGCCGCGGGCGACGCCGGCGTCGACGCGTCGAGCCCCCTGCCCCCGGCCCTGCGCTGCGACCGCTCGTCGCGCCGCTGCGTCGAGTGCGCCGAGGACGGCCACTGCGCGCCCGGGATGCTCTGCGTCGGCAACACCTGCGTGCGCGGCTGCTCGGCGATGCGCCCCTGCCCCGAGACGCAGACCTGCTGCGCCGGCGCCTGCATCGACACCGTCTCCAACGCCGCCCACTGCGGCCGCTGCGGCAACCGCTGCACCGCCCCCAACGCCTCCGCCTCCTGCATGAACAGCACGTGCTCGGTCGGCACCTGCTCGCCCGGCTTCGCCGACTGCGACCGCGACGCCGCCAACGGCTGCGAGGTCAACACCGTCGCCGACGTCGCCCACTGCGGCGGGTGCGGGATGCGCTGCCCCCCGCGCCCCAACGCCACCGTGTCGTGCGCCGCGGGGCGCTGCGAGTTCGCGTGCAACATGGGCTTCGCCGACTGCGACGGCAACGCCGACAACGGCTGCGAGGTGAACCTCAACGCCGACCCCGCCAACTGCGGCCGCTGCCGCGGCGCCTGCAGCCTCCCCAACGCCTCGGCCGCGTGCACCATGGGCATGTGCGGGGTGATGGCCTGCAACCCCGGCTTCGGCGACTGCGACGCCAACGCCACCAACGGCTGCGAGGTCGACCTCGCCACCGCCGTCTCGCACTGCGGGATGTGCGGCAACGCCTGCCCCGCGCGCGCCAACGCCTTCCCCGGGTGCCTCGGGGGGCGCTGCGTCGCCTCCTGCGTCATCGGCTACCAGGACTGCGACGGCGTCGACGCCACCGGCTGCGAGGTCGACGTCCGAACGAGCATGGCCAACTGCGGCGCCTGCGGCCGCGCCTGCGCCCCGGCCCACGCGACGGGGGCCTGCATGGCCGGCCGCTGCGCGATCACCATGTGCGAGTCGGGCTGGGCCGACTGCGACATGGACGCGTCCAACGGCTGCGAGGTCAACACCCAGAGCGACGCCGCCCACTGCGCCGGGTGCGGGATGCGCTGCTCGCTCCCGAGCGCCACGGCCGCCTGCGCCATGGGCCGCTGCGACATCGCGGCCTGCGCCACCGGCCGCGCCGACTGCGACGCCAACGCCGCCAACGGCTGCGAGGCCGACGTCACCACCGACACCCGCAACTGCGGCACCTGCGGGAGCGCGTGCGCCCCCGCCAACGCCACCGCCGCGTGCGCCATGGGCCGCTGCGCCGTCGCCTCCTGCAACGCCGGCTTCGCCGACTGCGACATGAACCCCGCCAACGGCTGCGAAGTGAACCTCCAGACCAGCACCGACCATTGCGGCCGCTGCGGGATGCTCTGCTCCTTCCCCGGCTCGGCCGCCGCGTGCGAGCGCGGGACCTGCCGCATCGCCACCTGCACCGCCGGCCGCGGCGACTGCGACGGCGACAGCACCAACGGCTGCGAGGCCACCCTCGCCACCGACGTTCGCAACTGCGGCACCTGCGGGACGGCCTGCGCCGCCGCCAACGGGACGGCCTCCTGCGTCGCCGGCCGCTGCGCCGTCGCCTCCTGCAACGCGGGCTTCGCCGACTGCGACATGAGCCCCGCCAACGGCTGCGAGGTCAACACCCGGAGCGACGCCGCCAACTGCGCCAGCTGCGGGATGCGCTGCTCGCTCCCGGGCGCGACCGCGGCCTGCGCGTCGGGGCGCTGCGACATCGCGGCGTGCAACGCGGGCTTCGCCGACTGCAACGCCTCCGCCACCGACGGCTGCGAGGTGGCGCTGGCCACCGACGTGCGCAACTGCGGCGGCTGCGGGGCAGCGTGCTCGCTCCCCAACGCGAGCGCGATGTGTTCGGGCGGGCGCTGCGCGGTGGCGGCCTGCAACGCGGGCTTCGCCGACTGCGACGGCAACCCGGCCAACGGCTGCGAGGTGATCCTCGCGAGCGACACGCTGAACTGCGGCGCCTGCGGCTCGCGCTGCGCGCCGGCCAACGGGACGGGCGTGTGCGCGGGCGGCCGCTGCGGCGTGCTCGCGTGCAACCCGGGCTTCGCCGACTGCGACCGCGACCCCTCCAACGGCTGCGAGGTGACGCTCGCCACCGACGCGCGCAACTGCAACGCCTGCGGCAACGCCTGCGCGCCGGCCAACGCCACCGGCGCCTGCGCGGGCGGCGCCTGCACCGTGGCGAGCTGCGCCGCGGGCTTCGGCAACTGCAACGGGAGCCCGGCCGACGGCTGCGAGGTCAACCTCACCAGCACGCCCACGAGCTGCGGCGCCTGCGGGCGTTCGTGCGCGCTGCCCAACACGGCGGTGAGCGGGTGCGCGGGCGGGTCGTGCACGGTGGGGGCGTGCGTCGGCGGC
This sequence comes from Polyangiales bacterium, assembly GCA_046351555.1. Classification (GTDB taxonomy): domain Bacteria; phylum Myxococcota_A; class Polyangia; order Polyangiales; genus CAISKJ01. The sequence goes on along the minus strand of JAXLYI010000036.1, from coordinate 64,534 downwards.
TTCGGCGACTGCGACGGCAACCCGGCCAACGGCTGCGAGGTCAACCTCACCAACAACCCCTCGCACTGCGGCGCCTGCGGGCGCGTGCCGGCCGAGGCGTGCAACCTCGCCGACGACAACTGCAACGGCCGCTGCGACGAGGACGGCGGCTGCCGGACGGCCGTGCACCGCTCCTACAACGGCCGCGAGCACTTCTACTCGACGAGCCCCTCGGAGGTCGGCTGCTGCGGCTTCAGCGTGGAGTACCTCAACTTCTACTACCTCTACGCGGGCGCGGCGCCGGGGACGGTCCCCTTCTACCGGTGCATCATGGACTACGGGCTCCACTTCTACACGACGGCCTCCAACTGCGAGACGGGCCGCGGCCGTGTCGAGGGCGTGATGGGCTACATCGGCACCTCGCCCTCGTGCGGCTCCGTGCCCCTCTACCGCATGTGGCACCCCGGCACGGGCGACCACTTCTACACCACCAGCGCGCCCGAGCGCGACGCGGCCCTGCGCGGCGGCTACAACAACGAGGGCGTCGCGGGCTACGTCTGGACGGCGCCCAACGGCTGAGCCGCCGTGTTACCGTCGGCCGCGATGCCCCGCGACCGCGCCCCGCTCCTCCTCCTCCTCGCCGCCCTCGCCTCCTGCGCCGACGACCCGCCTGCGACGCCGCCGCCCGACGCCGCGAACGACGCGCCCGACGAGCCCCGCGCCGACGCCGACCAGCCCGACGCCTCCGGAGACGACGTCCGCGACGACCTCGCCGCCGACGCCGCGCCCGACACTGTCGCGCCCGATGCCGCGCCCGACATCGCGCCGCCGCCCGACGCCGCGAGCGACGCCCCGCGCCCCGACGCCGCGCCCGACGTCGCCCCGCCGCTCGACGCGCCCCGCCCCGACGCCGCCGCGGACGCAGCACCCGACGCCCCCCGCCCCGACGCCGCGCCCGACGTCGCGCCGCCGCTCGACGCCGCGCCCGACGCCCCCCGCCCCGACGCCGCGCTCGACGCCGCGCCCGACGTCGTCCGCGTCGACGCAGCCCCTGACGCGGCGCCCGATGTGGTGACGCCGCCCTCGGGCAACGCGGTGACGTCCTTCCTCAACGACCCGCAGCGCGCGGGCGGATACCGCGCGGAGACGCGACTCACGCCGGCCGCCCTGCGCGGGGGGCGGCTCGCGCGCGACGCGGCCTTCAACCCGACCTTCGACGGCCCGCTCTACAGCCAGCCGCTCTACGTGCCCGGGCTCACCGTCGGCGGCGCGCGGCGCGACGTCCTCTTCGTCGCCACCGAGGCCAACAGCCTCTACGCCGTCGACGCCGACACGGGCGCGCAGCTCTGGCGCACGGCGCTCGGGCCCACCGTCGCCCGCACGCAGCAGAGCTGCGGCAACATCACCACCATCGGCGTCACCAGCACGCCCGTCATCGACCTCGCGTCGCGGACGCTCTACGCGGTGTCGTTCAACAGCGAGGCGACGCTCCGCTTCAAGCTCCACGCGCTCGACCTCGTCACCGGCGCCGAGCGGGCGGGCTACCCCGCGGTGATCGCGGCGCCCGACTCCAACGGCTCCACTTTCGACGCGCGGGTCACCGGCCAGCGCGGCGCCCTCGCCCTGCGCGACGGCCGCGTGTACGTCCCCTTCGGCGGGCTCTACGGCGACTGCGGCATCTACCACGGCTGGGTGGTGGGCATCGACGTCGCCACGCCCTCGCGCCAGACCTCGTTCGCGACGCCGGGCCGCGGCTCGGGCATCTGGGCCCCCGCGGGCATCTCGATGGACGCCAGCGGCAGGATCTTCGCCGCGACGGGCAACAGCACGCCGCTCGGCGGGTCGACGCCCGGGTCGCTCGGGGAGTTCGTGCTGCGCTTCGCGTCGGGTGCGTCGGGGCCGACGCTGGCGCTTGCGGATACGGCCGGTCAGTTCAGCCCGGCCGACGCGCGCAACCTCGACCAGCAAGACCTCGACATCGGCTCGGTGGCCCCCGTGGTGCTCCCGGTCGGCGCGGGCGCGTCGCCGCTTCTGCTCCAGGGCGGCAAGGCGGGGACGGCCTACCTGCTCGACGCCAACAACCTCGGCGCGGGCGAGGTGTTCAGCGCGCGGCTCTGCACCGGCGGCGTCTTCGGCGCGATGTCCGCGTGGACCAACGGGACCGACACCTACGCCTTCGTCCCCGCGCGCGGCACCCGCTCCGGGTGCTCGGGCTCCAACGGCGTGGTCGCGCTGCGCGTCACCACGACGGGCGCGTCGCGCGGGTTCGCCACGGCCTGGTGCAGCGCGAGCGTGGCGGGCGCCAACCCCCCGGTGGTGTCGTCCAACGGCAACGCCGACGCGGTGCTCTGGGTGCTCGGCGCCAACACCTCCGGCGGCACGGCCGCGCTCCGCGCGTACGAGGTGTCGACCGGCATGGAGGTGTACGCCAACACCGAACCCCCGCCGAGCGTGCGGCAGTGGGTGCCGCCGGTCATCGCCGACGGGCGCCTGTTCGTCACGGGCGCGATGTCCGTCGCGCTCTACCGCGTGCGTTGAAGCGCCCGGCGCCTGGCGCGCGACGCGCTGCGGGCCGCGCCGCCGGCGTCAACCGCGGGCGCGGTAGGCCGTGAGGTCGACGCGCAGGCGGATGGTGTTCGACACCTTGAGCTGGAGGAGCGCGGGCACCTGGATGCCGTAGTCGCTCAGGGCGATTTCGAACTCGCCCTGGATGCGCAGCATGTCGGCGTCGATGCCGACGTTGGCGAGGCCGGCGTGCTCGGGCCCGAGCGGGATGCGCCGCACCGTCGCGTGGACGGTGATCGGCCGGCTCACGCCGCGGAGCGTGAAGCGACCACGCACGTCGCCGCGCACGGGCGTGTTGGGGGCCAGCGGCGCCGTGATCGACGTGCCCGTCAGCGCGAGGTTGACGGTGGGGTGCTGCGGCGCGTTGAGCCACGACTCGCCGCGCAGGTGCTCGTCGCGTAGGTCGACGCCGGTGCGCAGGGACGTCGACGACACCTCGAACGACCCGACGAGCCCGTGCGAGGGGTCGTTGACGTCGACCGTGACGCTCCCCGCGATCTGCGTGGAGATGCCGTCCACCGTCTCCAGCGGCGCGTCGGAGGTGAAGAGGACGCGCGACTGCCCCGTGGGCCGCAGGGCGAAGCGCTGGGTCGCCTCCGCCGCGGCGGCGGGCATCGCGGCGGGTGCGGGCATCGCGGCGGGTGCGGGCATCGCAGCGGGCGCGGGCATCGCAGCGGGCGCAGGCATCGCAGCGGGCGCGCGGGGCGGGCGCGCCGTACGGGGCGGCGTCTGTGCGAGCGCGGGGAGCGCGACCAGCGCGAGGGCGAGCGGCGAGAGGAGGCGGCGGGCGACGTGGGTCATTGGGGGCTCCGGGCGTCGGTGCGTGGGGCGCCGACGACGGTCGCTCCTGCGCCGACGCCGTACGGTCGGTTACGCCACGTTCGAATCGTTCGATGCGCGCTCGAGGGCTGTAACGGACCGTCGGCGCGCGGCGAAGTAGGGTCGCCATCCGCCCCGCCACCGTCGTGGTGGCGCGCCGCGCGGAGCGCAGAACAAGAAGAGCCCCACGATGAAGACCGACCTCCGCTCCACGCTCCTCCTCATGGTGTCGACCGCGCTCGGCGCCGCCGTCCCCGCGTGCGCGTCGTCGCCTGCGCAGCCCGCCCCCGCCGCCGCGTCCGCGTCCTCCGCGGGCGGTCAGGCCGGCTCGTGCGGCGCGCACCCTGCGGCCACGCCCGCGCCCGCGCCCGCGGCCGGCGGGCAGTCGGGCTCGTGCGGCGCGTCGGGTTCGTGTGGCGCGGTCCCCTCCACGGGCGCGACCAGGCCGGCGCCGCCCGCGGGCAACGGCGGCCGCTGAGGCGTTCGAAATGGACGAGCGCCCCCGCAGCGGCTCACCGCGGGGGCGCTCGCTCGCGCGCTACATCGGGATGCGCGGGCCCATGGTCCAGTCGGGCATGCCGAAGACGCTCCTCCCGCCGGCCTTGACGCCGGTCTTCAGGCGGAGGGCGGGGGCGCGGCGCACGTCGACGGGGAGGGCGTTGGGGGGCGTGGGCTTGTTCATGATGGTGTCCTCGTGTTGGCGTCGCGGCGAACTTGCCGGCGACGCGAACCTCCTGGAGCACCTCGCGTGCCGCACGCGCAACGTCCAACAAAACAAGCGCTTTCCGCGCGACGGCGCCACGCGCGCCGCGGACGGCGGGCGACGCCCTGTCGACGCCGGTCGACACCACCAACTACAGGAAGCACTTCCCCTCGCCGCGGTACGTCGGCGCGCTCGACTCGACGCGGTCGCCGCGCACCAGGCGGTACTCGTTGAAGCGCTCGGCGAGCTCGCCGCCCTTCGCGTGGCGGAACACCACCGGGTCGCCCGGCGCGAGCGCCACGCCCGGCGGAACGCGCAGGGGCGTCTGCACCTCGCCCGCGCCCTCCCAGTCGAGCAGCGAGAGCCCCGCGGGCAGGTGCGGTCGCGGGAGCTTCTCCCAGCCCGGCGTGCCCGACGCGACGTAGCCGCCGCCGAGGCACGTCACCAGCCCCGGCGCCGGCGCCCGCACCACCTGGAGCGCGAAGAAGAGCGCGGGCTCGGGCGCGAAATCGTCGAGCCCGTCGAAGAGCGTCCCCCCGACGAAGCCCGACCCCACCGTCACCTCCGTCACCGCCGGGTCGCCCGCCGTCCACCGCGCGCTGCCCGTCCCCCCGCCGTTGAACACCTCCGGCGCCATGCCCGCGCGCGCCAGCGCCTCCCGCACCGCCGCGCGCCGCTCGCGCACCTGCACGCGCGAGAGCGCCTTCACCGCCGCGTTGGCCGGGTCGCGTCGCCCGCGCGCGTCTCGGTCGGCCAGCCCCGCGATCTGCGCCTCGTAGCCCATCGCGCCGAGGAAGCGCAGCCCCGCCGTCCCCGCGACGCGGCGCGCGAGCGCGGCCACGGCGTCGGCCTCGTAGAGCGGCGAGCGGCGCACCCCGAGGGCCACCCGGTCGCGCAGCCCCGGCGGACGCCACGCCATGTCGACGTCGATCACCACCGGGACGACCGCGCCCTCCGCCCGCGCGGCCTCGGCGAGCGGCGCGAGCTGGCGGTCGTCGTCGACCATCGCGGCCACCCGCGCGCCCCCGCGGTTGAGCCGCGCGAAGCGGACCGCGTCGGCCCGCTGCACCGTCGGGTACGCGACCACCACGTCGCGGAAGCCGTGGGCGACGAGGTGCTCGGCCTCGGCCGCGGTGAAGGCCAGCACGCCGCCGTCGCGCACGCCGAGGGCCTCGCGGATGCGCGCGAGGAGCGCGACGCAGCGGACGGACTTGCTCCCGACGCGGAGCTTGACCGAGGTGGTCTCGAGGAGCTCGCCGACGCGGGCGAGGTTGCGTTCGAAGGCGTCGAGGTCGACGAAGGCGGCGGGGAGTTCGACGTCGCGGAGGGCGGCGCGGTAGCGGGCGTAGGTGGGCATCGCGCGCGGCTACGCCCCGGGGCTCAGATCTCGAGGAGGAGCTCGTCGGGCTCCTGGAGGTAGCGGATCACCTCGTACGCGAAGGCCGCGCCGACGTGCCCGTCGACCACGCGGTGGTCGAACGAGAGCGAGAGCAGCATCACCTCGCCGATCACGATCTGGCCGTCGCGCACGACGGGCTTCTGCTTGATCTGGTGGACGCCGAGGATGCCCACCTCGGGGAAGTTGAGGATCGGCGTCGCGAAGAGCCCGCCCTGCGCGCCGAGCGACGTCACCGTGAAGGTGCTGCCCTGGAGGTCGTCCGCGCGCACCTTGCCGTTCTTCACGTCGGTGGAGAGGCGGTCGATCTCGCGGGCGATGTCGAGGATGCTCCGCTGGTCGGCGTGCTTCACCACCGGCACGATGAGCCCCGCCTCGGACGAGGCCGCGATGCCGACGTTGTAGTACCTCCGGTAGACGAGCTCGTTGGTGCTCTCGTCGAGCGCGGAGTTGAGCTGCGGGTGCTTCTTCAGCGCCGCCACCACCGCCTTCACGATGAAGGGCAGGAAGGTGAGCTTCACCCCGCGGGCCTCGGCGCGGGGCTTCATCCGCGCGCGCAGGTCCTTGAGCTCGCCCACGTCGCACTCCTCCACGAAGGTGAAGTGGGCGGCGGTGTGCTTCGAGAGCGCCATGCGGTCGGCGATCTTCCGGCGCACGCCCGCGAAGGGGACGCGCTCCTCCAGCACCTCGCCGGGCCGCGCGGCGGGCGACGCGATGGAGACGGGCGCGCGCGTGGTGATCCCGGGCGCGGGCGCCGGGCGCGGGGCGGCCACGGGCGCGGGGGCCGACGGGACGGGCGCGGCGGGCGGGGCGACCTGGGCCGCGGGCGCCACCGAGGGGCGCGTGGCGGGCGGCGGCGCGGTGACGGCGACCGACGCGGGCGCGGCGGCGGGGCGCTCGTGGTGGGCGAGCACGTCGTCGCGCAGCACGCGGCCGTGCGGGCCCGACGGGCGAACGCGGGTGAGGTCGACGCCGAGGTCGCGGGCGAGCTTGCGCGTGGCGGGCGTGGCGAGCGCGCGGCCGTCGGGCGCGACGTACTCATCCACCGCGGGCGCGGGCGCGGCGGGCGCGGGCGGCGCGGCGATCACCTCGGTGCCGGGGAGCGTGTCCTTGATGTCGCCGACGGCCGTGGCGGCGGGCTCGTCCTTGCGCGTGGCTGCCGCGGGGGCGCCGCCGGCGAGCTCGAGCACGACGAGCACCGCGTGGACCTTGACCACCTGCCCGACCGCGCCGCCGAGCTCGGCGACGGTGCCGGCCTTGGGCGAGGTGATCTCGACGGTGGCCTTGTCGGTCATCACCTCGACGAGGATCTGGTCCTCGCGGACCTTGTCGCCGGGCTGGACGTGCCAGCGGACGATCTCGCCCTCGGCGACGCCCTCGCCGATGTCGGGAAGCTTGAATTCGAAGCGGCTCATGGCGGCAGTGTCTCGTCGGGTGGGGGGGTTCGGTTCGATGGCGATGTCGCCGGTAGATTCGTCGATGGCGGTGACCACGCCGGCCTCGGGGGCCGTGATGGTGACGGTCGATCCTTGCACGGACACTTCGACCAGGGGGGCGCCTTCCGCGACCTCGTCGCCGACGCGCACGCGCCAGCGGAGCACCTCCCACGACCGCGCGGCCATGTCAGTACTTCGCGACCTCCACGATGGCCGGGAGGATGCGCCCGGCCAGGGGGAGGTAGTCCATCTCCAGGGTGTAGGGGAAGGGCGTGTCCCAGCCCGTCACGCGCGTCGGCGGCGCCTCGAGGCGCAGGAAGCAGCGCTCGTTGATGAGCGCGACGAGCTCGGCGCCGAAGCCGCACGTCTTCGGGGCCTCGTGGACGATCACCACGCGGCCCGTCTTCGTCACGCTCGCGGTGATCGCGTCGATGTCGACCGGCCAGAGCGTGCGGAGGTCGACGACCTCGCAGTCGATCCCCTGCGCGGCGGCCTTGTTGGAGGCGTCGATCGCCTCGTAGAGCATCGCGCCCCACGCGAGGACGGTGACGTCCTTGCCGGGCCGCACCACGCTCGCCTGCGACAGCGGCACCGTGTACTCGCCCTCGGGCACCTCGCGCTTCACCGCGCGGTAGGCGCGCTTGGGCTCGAAGAAGAGCACCGGGTCGGGGTCGCGGATCGCCGACAGCAGCAGCCCCTTGGCGTCGTAGGGGTTGGAGGGGCAGACGACCTTCAGCCCCGGCGTGTGGATGAAGTACGCCTCGGGCGACTGCGAGTGGTAGAGCCCGCCGCGGATGCCGCCGCCGACCGGCGTGCGGATCACCATCTTGGCCGGGTACTCGCCGCCCGAGCGCCAGCGGAACTTCGCCACCTCCGACACGATCTGGTCGAAGGCCGGGAAGATGAAGTCGGAGAACTGGATCTCCGGCACCGGCACCATGCCGTAGAGCGCCATGCCGATGGCCGTCCCGATGATGCCGCCCTCGGAGAGCGGCGTGTCGAGCACGCGCTCGGCGCCGAACTCGTCTTGCAGGTCCTTGGTGACGCGGAAGACGCCGCCCACCTTGCCGACGTCCTCGCCGAGCAGCACGACGCGCGGGTCGCGCCGCATCTCCAGGCGGAGGGCGTCGTTGAGGGCCTCGACCATGTTCATCTGGGGCATCGGCGGTGTCTCGGTGCGGCGGGTGAGGAGGAGGGTGGGTGCTAGCGGTGGAGCGCGCGGCGCTGGGCCTCGAGGTGCCACGGCGCGGCGGCGAACACGTCGTCGAAGAGCGTCTCGGGCGCGACGGGCCCGGCGGCCGCGGCCTCGTCGAGCGCGGCGGTGATCGCGGCGTCGTAGGCGTCAGCCACGCGCGGGTCGTCGGCGACGCCGAGCGCGTGGAGGTGCGTCGCGGCACGCTCGATCGGGTCTTCGTTGGCGGAGAGGTCGGCCTCGATGAGGGTGGGCCCTTCGCCCCGCCGGGCGCGCGCGAGGGCGTCCTGCACGGTGACGAACACCGCCGCGACGTCCGCGCCGTCGACCCGCGCCGGGCGCACCCCGTAGGCGAACGCGCGCCGCGCGACGTCCCCCTTGCGCGCGCGGGCGACGAACACCACCGGCGCGCGGTACACGCCGGCGAAGTTGACCCCGTTGTGAAACTCGCCCGTCTCCACCGCGTCCTCGTCGAGCAGCGCGAGGACGGCCTCGGGGGCGCCGCGCGTCTTCGCGGCCCATGCCACGCCCGCTGCTTGAACGAGCTGCGAGCCGCCGCGCGGGTTGGCGCTCACCACCCGCCAGGTGCGTCCCGAGAAGCGGTCGGGGCGCTGGCGGGCGCGCGCCGGGTCGAGCGAAGTGCCCAGCGCGTGCGCCATCCAGCGCGCGAGGGGGACGCCGCGCGTGAGAACCGCCGCCGCGTCTCGCCCCGCGGGGAAGAGCCAGTCGCCGCCGTCGAGCGCCGCCGCCGCGCCCACGGCCACCGCCTCCTCGCCCGCGGTGCTGGCGTGCTCGGCGAGGCGCCCCTGGTCGCGGAGCTCGGTGAGGCGCGCGTCGAGCCGCCGCGCCGCGCGCATCTGGGCGAGCATCGCCGCGAGCCGGTCGGCGGGGAAGTCGCCGAGCGCGGGGCCCTCGACCCCCAGCACCCGCACCACATCGTCGAGCACGAACGCCATGGACTCTCCTTCAGGGCACCAGCGGCAGGCGGCGGTGGGCCCGCTCGGGCGCGCGCGCCGGCGGGACGGGGCCCCCGAGCGCGCCGCGGAGGAAGGCCTCGGCGGCCTTGTAGCTCGACCGGACGAGCGGCCCCGAGGCGACGTACTTGAAGCCCATCGCGAGCCCCTCCTCGCGCCACGCCTCGAAGCGCTCGGGCGTGACGAAGCGCTCGACCGCGAGGTGCTTGGGCGACGGCCGGAGGTACTGCCCGAGCGTGAGCACGTCGACGTCCGCGTCGCGCAGGGCGCGCATGGTCTCGGTCACCTCGTCGTCGGTCTCGCCGAGGCCGATCATGATCGAGCTCTTGGTGTAGCGAGCGGGCGCGACCTTCTTCGCGTGGGCGAGGACGGCGAGCGAGCGCTCGAGCCCGCAGCGGGCGTCGCGCACCGAGCGCTGGAGCCGCGCCACCGTCTCGACGTTGTGGGCGAACACGTCGGGCACCCCGTCGCGCACGACGGTCTCGACATCACGGAGCGCGCCCTGGAAGTCGCCGACCAGAACCTCGACGAGGATCGAGGGCGACGCGCGCTTGACGGCCTGGATGGTCTCGGCGACGTGGGCCGCGCCGCCGTCGAGGAGGTCGTCACGGTCGACCATGGTGATGACCACGTAGTCGAGGCCCATCGCGGCGATGGTGCGGGCGGTGTGCTCGGGCTCTCGGGGGTCGTAGGCGCCGCGGGGGTTGCCCGTGGTGACGGCGCAGAAGCGGCACCCGCGCGTGCAGGTGTCGCCGAGGATCATCACGGTCGCGGTCCCCTCGCCCCAGCACTCGCCGACGTTGGGGCAGTGGGCCTCCTCGCAGACGGTGTGGAGGTCGTAGCGCCGCAGCGTCTCCTTGATGTGCGTGTACCGCTCGCCGCCGGGGGCGCGGACCTTCAGCCACTCGGGTTTGCGCTGGATCGTCATTCGAGCCGTCTCCTCGTTCGCCGGAGACGTAGGGCGCGGAGGGCGGCGAAGCTAGCGTCGCGCCGCGCGGGGTGTCAATCGTCCCGCGCGGGCGCCGCGTCTCCCTCGCCGAAGTCGAGGTTGCGCGGCGCGCGCGGGAGGGGCCGCGGCGTGGCCGTGACGGGCACCTCGGCGCCCACCACCTCGAGCGCCACGCCCTCCACCGAGAGGCTCCCGGCGCTGTCGAGGAGCGCGCCGAAGGCCAGGAGCTGCGCCTCCTCCGGCACGTCGAGCACCACCGCGTAGGCCCGCCACGGCGTGGTGCCGGTCACCGGGCGGTCGTGCATGTTGTCGAGCACGATCATCTTCCGCCCCGGGCCGTCGACGCGCATCCAGAGCCCGGCGCGGCCCGCCACCCCGTCGCTGCGCAGGCGCCCCGACAGGCGGACGCGGCGCCCGCGGAGGCCCTCGGGCTCGAACTCCTGCATCAGCGTCCCGAAGCCCCGCGGCGCGCTCCCCTTCGCGCGGAGCGTGCGGGCCGCCCCCTCCGTCACCACCTCGTAGTCCGCGGGCGAGCTCCCCGCGACGAACCACCCGACCGGAACTCCCATGGCGATCCTCCTGCGCGACGTCCCTCGCACCTCCGCGCGCCGCCGACAAGCGCCTCGGTTGTGGTACGGAACGGCCCCGTGACGACCCCCCGCATCCTCCAGACCCGCGGCGCCTGCGTCGAGTCCGAGCACCCCGCGTCGGCCGTGGCCGTCCGCGACGGCGCCGTCGTGTGGCGGGCCGGCGACGACCGCGAGACCACCTTCCGCTCGGCCTCGAAGCCCTTCCAGCTCGCGTGCTCGCTCGCGACGCTCGGCGACCCGACGCTCCCCGCGGAGTGGCTCGCGGTCGGGGCCGCGTCGCACTCGGCGGAGCCCGTCCACCTCGCGCTCGTCGAAGACGTCCTCCGGCACTTCGGCGCGCCCGCGTCGGGGCTCCGCTGCGGCGCGCACGCCCCCGTCCACACGCCGAGCGCGGAGGCGATCCTGCGCGCGGGCGGCGGCTTCACCGACCTGCACAACAACTGCTCGGGCAAGCACGCCTTCATGCTCGCGGCCGCGCGTCACATGGGCTGGGACGAGGACTACCGCCCCTTCGAACACCCGCTCCAGCAGGGCATCGCGGCGCAGCTCTCCGCGTGGATGGGGCACACGCCCTCGCACGCGGTCGACGGCTGCGGCGTGCCGACCTTCGTCCAGCCGCTCTCCGCGGTGGCGCGCGCCTGGGGCCGCGTCGCGGAGGCGATGGACGACGTCGCGAGCGGCCGCGCGGGCGACCCGTGGACGCAACGACTCGGGCGCGTCGGGGCCGCGATGGCGGCGCACCCGGAGCTCACCTCGGGGACGGGGCGCCTCGACCTCGACGTGGTGCGGGCAGCGCGCGAGCCGATGGCGGTGAAGATCGGCGCGATGGGGCTCTTCTGCATCGCGCTGCCGGCGCGGCGGACGGCCGTGGCGGTGAAGGTCCACTCGGGCGCGGGCGAGGCGCTGCCGGCGCTGGTGGCGTGGGCGCTCGCGGAGGCGGCGCCGGGCGCGTGGCGCGAGCCTGAGGCGTGGGAGCTCCGGGCGGTTCGCAACGTGGTGGGGCGCGCGGTGGGGCGCTGGGACGTCGCGGGCTGAGGTCGGCGCCGATCGACCCGCCGCGTTGCATGGCGTCGTCGAGGCGTGCGATACCGCCGGCATGACCCGCTGGTTCAACATCGCCGGCGCCTGCAACCCGCGCGAGCACTACATGATCCCGCCGGAGCGGCGCCTGACGGAGGCGCGCGCGCTCATCGAGCAGGGGCGCTTCTTCTCGCTGGTGTCGGGGCGGCAGACGGGCAAGACGACCAGCGTGCTGTGGCTCCTCGACCACATCAACGCCGGCGCCGAGCGCTGCGCCCTGTGGGTCGACGTCCAGACCGCCCGGGAGCAGCCCGACCCTGCGACCGCCTTCCGCGCCGTCCTCGACGCCTGGAGTCGGGCGATCGAGCGCGACCTGCCCGCCCTGCCCGTCCCCGACCACGCGACGGTGGAAGCGTGGCTCCGCACCCCGGCGAGCGCCGTCATCCACATGGTCCGGTTCGTGTGCGAGCACGCGCCGCGGCCGCTGGTGCTCCTGCTCGACGAGGTCGACTGCCTGGTGGGACCCGCGATGGTGAGCTTCCTCACGCAGTTGCGGGAGCTGTACTTGACGCGCGGGCGGGCGCCGGGGCCCCACGCGGCGGTGATCATCGGCCAGCGCGCGGTGCGGGACTACCTCCTCTCCGTCGACGACCGCCGGCAGGTCGCGTGGCTCGGCACGGCCTCTCCCTTCAACGTCACGGTGGAGAACGTCGGGCTCGCGCCCTTCACCGCCGCGGAGGTGGGCGAGCTCGCCGCGCAGCACACCGCGGAGACCGGGCAGCGCTTCGAGCCCGAGGCCGTCGCGCGCGTCTACGACCTCACGCGCGGGCACCCGTGGCTGGTCAACGCCCTCTTCGACCAGTGCACCCGCCGCGACGTCACCGACCGCGCGGCGCCGGTCACCGCCGCGCACGTCGAGGCCGCGAAGGAGACGATCATCCTCGAGCGGCGCACGCACATCGACTCGCTGGTCGCGCGGCTCCGCGAGGAGCGCGTCCGGCGCGTCCTCGACCCGATGATCGCGGGCCTCGCGCCGCCGGACGACCTGCTCGACGACGACGTCGCCTACGTCGTGGGACTCGGCCTCATCCGCCTGCTGGAAGGCACCTGGCAGCCCGCCAACCCGATCTACCGCGAGGTGATCCCGCGGGCGCTCACCTGGTTGAAGCAGACCTCGCTGCCCCAGAAGACGTCGTGGTACGTGGGCGCCGACGGGCGGCTCGACGTGCCGAAGCTGATGGCGGCGTGGCAGACCTTCTGGCGCAAGGACGGGCACCTCGCGGCCGAGGGCTTCAGCTACAAGGAGTCGGGGCCGCACCTGATGCTGATGGCCTTCCTCCAGCGCGTCGTGAACGGCGGCGGCCGCGTCGAGCGTGAGTACGCCCTCGGCAAGGGGGCGCTCGACCTCGTCGTCGACTGGCGCGTCGGCGCCGAGACCCAGCGCGTCCCGGTCGAGGTGAAGCTCCGGCGCGACACCGAGACCGAGGAGGAGGCCGTCGAGCAGGTCGCGGGGTACCTCGACTCCCTCGGCCTGCGCGAGGGGTGGCTCGTGATGTTCGACCTCCGCAGCACCGTCCCCTGGAGCGAGCGCCTCTTCACCCGCGAACACCTCGCGGGCGGGCGCGTCGTCCGCGTCGTCGGCTGCTGACCGCGACGGGGCCCGCGGGACGCCCCGGGCCATCCCGACGTGCTCTTCACGATCGGGCCTCGACGCCTCCCGGCGCCGCCGGAATATCACCGCCATATCGCGTCGATTTCACCTTGATATCAAGGCGTTCGATCGCATGAAGAAACTCTAGACACGCCCCACCGCGCCGTGTTGGATTTCTCCCGCCTCGCGCGGGTGAGCGCCGACCATCGCGCCCCACCGCGACGAACCATCCATCGCTCGAAGGGACGGAGGGACCATGACGATCGGGTCACGCCCGAGGACGCACGCGCTCCTCGTGGGGATCGACGCGTACGGCGCGGGCATCAACCCGCTCAAGGGGTGCGTCCGCGACGTCGACGCGGTGCAGCGGCTGCTGGTCGACCGGCTGGGCGTCTCGCGCGACGACGTGACGCGCCTCGCGTCGCCCCACCCGGGCGCCGCGCACGAGGCCGACGTCCCGTCCGCGCACGCGACGCGCGCCGCGCTGGTGGCCGCGCTCGAGCGCCTCGGCGGCGAGCACGTCGGGCCCGACGACCGGGTGTTCATCTACTACTCCGGGCACGGGACGAGCGTCGTGGCGGAGGCGGCCGACGGCGCCGCGACCCGGCGCGAGGCGCTCGTGCCCGCCGACGTGACGGTCGACCGCGGGTGCGCGCGCGGGCTCCTCTACGACGTCGAGCTCAACCGGCTGCTCGCCGGCGTGACGGCGCGCACGCGCCAGGTGACCTTCGTCCTCGACTGCTGCCACTCGGGCGGGGCGACGCGCGACGTCCTGGGGGGCCCCGCGGGCGACGAGCGCGCGGCGCGCATCGACCGCGCCGTGGGGCCCGAGGGCGCCGGCGCCGACGACGCGCGCGGGGTCGGCGTGGGCGCCGCGGGCTCCGTCGGCGACTGCCTCGTGGTCACCGCGTGCCTCGCCGACGAGAAGGCCCTCGAGTGCGACGACGAGCGCGGCCAGCGCCACGGCCTCCTGACGCAGACGCTCCTCGGCGCGCTCGCAGAGACATCGCCCGACGAGCTCGCGACCGTGCCCTGGGGCCGCATCTGGCGGCGGGTGGTCGCGGGGGTCGAGCGCAGGAACCCGCAGCACCCGACGCTCACCGGCAGCTTCGCGCGGCCGGTGTTCGGCGGCCCCCCCCGCGCGGGCGACGCGGGCCTCGGCGTCAAGCGCGCCTTCGAGGGCTACCAGGTCGACGCGGGCGAGCTCGAGGGCGTCACCGCGGGCGCGGTCGTCGCGGTCTACGGGAGCGAGCCCGCCGCCTTCCCCGCGCTCGGCTCCGACGACGACCTCCGGCACCGCCGGGGGCTGCTCCGCGTCACGAAGGCGGAGCGCACCAGCGCGAAGGCGGAGGCGGTGGGGGCGCCGTTCGAGCTGCCGGAGGGCGCGCGCGGGCGGGTGGTGGAGGGGGGCGAGGGCGCGCGGCTGCGCGTGGCGGTGCCCGCGGGCGAGGACGCGCTGCGGGCCGCCGTCGGCGCCTCGAAGCTGCTCGCGCTCGCCGAGGCCGGCGAGGCCGGCGACGTGGGGCTGGCGCGCGACGCCGGGGGCGTGCTGACGGTCACCGACGCGCTGCACGGCACCGAGGATCCGTACCTCGTGAAGATCCCCGCGGACCGGGTCGAGCGGGCGGCCGCGCTGCTCGAGCACTACGCCCGCTACGCCGCGCCGCTGCGCCTGTCGGAGCGCTGCACCGACCTGCCCGGGGCCCTCGGGATGCAGATCCTCGACTGCCGCGGCGAGCCCTTCGTCGACGGGGAGTTTCGGGGCGACGACCCCGACACGCGCCGGCTGCCCGAGGTGCCGCGCGGGCCCGACGGCGTGTACGACCTCGCCGACGGCGACCACGTGTGCGTGCAGGTCGCCAACGCGTCGCGGGAGAAGCTCCGCGTCTGGCTCTTCGACTGCGCGCCCGAGGGCTACGTCGTGCTGCTGGGCAACGCGATCGTGGGGGCCGGCGAGCGCCACCGGTTCTGGCGCACGGACGGCGTCGGGCGGGCGATCGACATGTCCGTCCAGGGCGGGCGCGCCGCGTCGCACGACCGCGTCGTCGCCGTCGGCACGACGGAGACGGGGAGGGACCTGTCGTGCCTCGCGATGGACCCCGCGGAGACCTTCGAAGCGGTGCTGCGCGCGGAGCGCGGCATGGGCCGCAAGCCGGCGGGGGCCTCCGCGGCGCGGTGGACGGCGGCGCGCGCGACGCTGCGGACGCGCTCCAGGTGACCGGGCCGGGGCACGCGGGCGACGGGACGACTTTCATGCAAGGAGCGCGGACGACATGAGCGAGCAGATTTTCGTGATCTCGGACCTCCACCTCGGCGGCAAGCCGGGCTTCCAGATGTGCGGCCCGGAGGGGCAGCGGCTGCTGGCGGGCTTCACGCGCTGGGTGACGTCGCAGCAGCGCGCGGGCCGCGAGGCCCACCTCGTCATCGCCGGCGACGGCGTGGACTTCCTCGCCGAGCGCCCGAGCGAGGCGTTTACCGGCGGCGAGGCCGAGGCGGCGCTCAAGCTGTCGTCCATCTTCGAGCGGACGCGCGAGGTGTGGGACGCGTTCCACGGCCACGTGGCGGCGGGCGGGAAGTTCACGCTGATGCTGGGCAACCACGACATCGAGCTGTCGCTGCCGAGGACGCGGCGGATGCTGCGCGAGCGCCTGGGGGTCGGCCGCGTCGAGGTGCTCTACGACGACGAGGCGCTGCGCGTCGGCGACCTCCTCATCGAGCACGGCAACCGCTACGACGACTGGAACTGGGTCGACCACGACCAGCTCCGCCGCGTGCGCCGCAACCTCTCGCGCGGCGAGAAGGCCGAATTCTTCAAGCCGCAGCCCGGCAGCCGGCTCGTCGTCGACGTGATGAACGAGATCAAGGAGAAGTACCCCTTCGTCGACCTCCTCAAGCCCGAGACCGAGTCGGTGTTGCCCTTCCTCGCGCTGCTCCGCCCCGACCTCGCGAAGGCGATGAAGGACGTCGGCGGCACCGTCGGCGCGTGGGTGGAGACGCGCCTCCGCGCCACGGGCGCCGGCGGCGACAGCACGCGCTCGTTCGGCGACGACCCCGGCCCGGCCGCCGCGGGCGCGACCCGCACCGACGAAATGCTCGCGCTGGTCGACGCGGTCGCGGGCCCCCCCGAGGCGTGGGACGGCGCGGCGGCGGGAGGCGCCACGCGCTCGCTCCTCGGGCTGATCGTCGCGCGGAAGCTCACGCCGCGCGAGGTCTACCTCGAGAAGCTCCGCAAGGTGCTCGTCGAGCGACTCGGCGGCGAGGGGCGCGGCTTCGACGTCAACCGGGAGGAGCCCACCTACCTCGCCGCCGCCAACAAAGCCGTGCAGCACGGCGCGAAGGTCGTGGTCTACGGCCATACCCACCTCGTCAAGCGCGTCGACCTCGAGGGCGCCGCGCGGTACCTCAACACCGGCACCTGGGCCGACCTCATGCGCGTGCCCGCCGAGGCGCTCCGCGACGACGCGCTCCGCGACGACGCGCTCCGCGACGAGGCGCTGCGCGTGCTGGGCGGGTTCGCCGACGACCTGACGAGCGCCGAGGGCATCGCGCGCTGGCGCCGGCAGGTGCCCACCTTCGCGCTCGTCGAGCTCGGCGACGACTTCACGGTGCGCGGCGCCGACGTGTACCGCTACCGCGAGGGCGCGTCCCTCGACGAGATGTGTGTGCCCGACGGCCCGCTCGACTTCTGAGGCGCGCCCGTGGCCGCCCCCTCTCCCACGCCCCCGAGCGAGCGCGGCATGGCGCGCGCCGCCCACCGCGAGGTGCCCGCCGGGAGCGTCCGCTCGCTCTTCGAGGTGAAGCACTACGCGCTCGTCGTCGGCATCAACGCCTACGACGCGCAGGTGGGGCCGCTCTCGGGCGCGGTGGCCGACGCGCGGGCCGTCGCCTCGGTGCTCAGCGACGAGCGCCGCACCGACCGCTTCGAGGTCACGCTCCTCCTCGACGCGGAGGCCACGCGCGACGGCATCCGGGCGGCGTTCCAGGCGCTGCGCGCCAGGCTCGAGCGGGCGCCCGACGCGCGCGTGCTCATCTACTACGCGGGCCACGGCGTCTCGGCGACGGCGTCGGACGACGTGAGCGCCGACACGCCGGGCTACTTCCTCCCGCAGGACGCGCGCGTCGGCGACGCGGGCACCTACCTCTCGATGGCCGAGGTGCGCGAGGCCCTCGACGCGCTCCCCTGCCACCACCTGCTGCTGGTGCTCGACTGCTGCTTCGCGGGCGCCTTCCGCTGGCTGGCCACGCGCGCCGCCGCCCCCTCGCCCCGCAAGCTCTACGAGGAGCGCGTGCGGCGCTACATGCGCGACCGCGCCTGGCACGTCATCACGTCCGCCGCCCACGACGAGAAGGCCCTCGACGCCGTCGACGGCAAGCTCCTCATCGGCGGCAAGCGCGACGAGGCCGCGCCCGAGGACGTCCACGGCGCGCGCTCGCCCTTCGCCGTGGCGCTGGTCAAGGCCCTCCGCGGCGAGGCCGACTCCCCGGTCGCGGGCAAGGAGGCGCCCGACGGGGTCATCACCGGCAGCGAGATCCACGTGTACATCGCCAACCTCTTCGGCGCGTGGGGCGAGAAGGGCGCGCGGCGCTTCCAGGTCCCGCTCTTCTTCCACTGGCCCACGCGCGAGGGCAGCAAGGGCGAGTTCGTCTTCCTCAACCCCGCGGAGGCGCTCCGGCTGGAGCGCGCGGTCGAGCTGGTCGCGGCGAACAACCCGTACCGCGGCCTCGCGGCCTACGCCTACGAGCCCCGCGACCCGAAGCAGCCGGCGCGCCGGCAGCGACTCTTCGGGCGCGACGCGCTCACGCGGGAGCTCGTCGCGAAGGCGGAGGCTCAGCCCGTCGTCGCGGTGCTGGGCGCGTCGGGCTCGGGCAAGTCGAGCGCCGTGTGCGCGGGGCTGCTGCCCGCCCTCGAAGACGTCGGCTGGCGCGTCGTCGCGGTGGTGCGGCCGGGCGACGATCCCGCGCGGGCCCTGCGCGCGCTGGCGGTCGCGCTCGACGCGGACTCGCCCGAGGGGGAGGCGCTCGCGGCCGCCGCCGCGCGGTGCCCCGGCGCGCGGCTCGTCGCGGTGGTCGACCAGCTCGAGGAGCTCGTCACGCTGCGCCGCGGGGAGGACGGCCGCGAGGCGTTCTTCGGCGCGGTCGACGCCGCGGTGGCCGCGTCGGGCGGGCGGCTGCGCGTCGTCTACACGCTTCGCTCGGACTTCGAGCCCCACTTCACGCAGCTCATCGCGCGCCACCCCGAGGGCCGCGTCCGCGTGCCGTCGATGGGCATGGACGAGCTGCGCGCCGTGATCCAGCTCCCCGCCGAGGAGCGCGTGTTCAGCTTCGACCCACCGTCGCTGGTCGACGAGATCGCGAGGGAGGTGGTCGACGCGCCGGGCGCGCTGCCGCTCGTGTCGTTCACGCTGAGCGAGATGTACCTGCGCTACGCGCGGGCCTTCGAAGGGAACCTGCGCGACGACCGCGTCCTCACCCGCGAGGACTACAACGAGGTGGGCGGCGTCGAGGGCTCGCTGAGCCGCCAGGCCGACCGCGTGTACGAGGGGCTGCCCGACGACGCGTCCCGCGAGGCGCTGCGGCGCGTGATGCTGCGCGCGGTGACGCTGGAGGGCGGGCTCCCGGCGCGGCGGCGCGTGCCGGCGTCCGAACTCGCGTACGCGGATGCGTCGGAGACGGCCCGCGCGCGGAGGGCGCTCGACGCGCTGACCGCGGCGCGGCTGATGGTGGGGGGCGAGCAGGACGGGGCGGCGTACGCCGAGCCGGCGCACGACAAGTTCGTCCTCGGGTGGACGAGGCTGCGCGGGTGGATCGACGCGCCCGGCGAGCGCGAGCGCATGGATGCGCACCGGCTGCTGCGCGAGAAGACCGCGGACTGGGTGCGGCTGAAGCGCGAGGGGGGCTGGCTCGACCGCGACGCGCGGCTCGACCACTGGACGGAGCTGCTCGCGGGCGCGCTCAACGCGGACGAGGCGGCGCTGCTGGAGGGCAGCGCGCGGCGCCGGCGCGAAGAGGCGGAGCGGGAGAAGCGGCGGGTGAAGGAGCTGGAGGAGGCGCTGGTGCGCGCGCGGGACCACGCGCTCATGTCGGCGGTGCGAGAGAAAGCGCACGACGCTACGACGCAGGTCGCGCTCCTGCGCGAGGTAAAGGCGCCGGCGCAGGTGCCGCGCTGGGAGAAGGTTGCGCGCGAAGCGCTCCTGCGCCCGGACGTGGCGCTGGCGGTGTTCGGGTGTTGGGGAAAGGTGTCCATCGCGGAGTTCTCGCCGGACGGGGCGTACGTGGTCACCGCGTCCGACGACTACACGGCGCGCGTGTACCGAACGGACGGCGCGGGCGAGCCCGTGGTCCTGCGGGGGCACGAAAACCGGGTGCTGCGCGCGGCGTTCTCGCCGGACGGGGCGTACGTGGTCACCGCGTCCGCCGACTACACGGCGCGCGTGTGGCGGGCGGACGGCACGGGCGAGCCCGTGGTCCTGCGGGGGCACGACGGCCACGTGCTGCGCGCGGCGTTCTCGCCGGACGGGGTGTACGTGGTCACCGCGTCTGGCGACTACACGGCGCGCGTGTGGCGGGCGGACGGCACGAGCGAGCCTGTGGTCCTGGGGGGCACGCAATGAGCGTGAACAGGGCGGCGTTCTCGCCGGACGGGGCGTACGTGGTCACCGCGTCCGCCGACGACACGGCCGCGTGTGGCGGGCGGACGGCACGGGCGAGCCCGTGGTCCTGCGGGGGCACGAACGCAACGTGAACAGGGCGGCGTTCTCGCCGGACGGGGTGTACGTGGTCACCGCGTCGAAGACTCGGCGCGCGTGGCAGCGGACGGCACGGCGAGCTGGTCTGCGGGGCACGAAAGCGAACAGCGGCATTTCGCCGGATGGGGTGTACGTGGTCACCGCGTCCGACGACTACACGGCGCGCGTGTACCGAACGGACGGCGCGGGCGAGCCCGTGGTCCTGCGGGGGCACGACGAGGCCACGTGCTGCACGCGGCGTTCTCGCCGGACGGGCGTACGTGGTCACCTCGTCCGCCGACAACACGGCGCGCGTGTGGCGAGCGGATGGCACGGGCGAGCCCGTGGTCCTGCGGGGGCACGAAGGCCAGGTGCTGCGCGCGGCGTTCTCGCCGGACGGGGTGTACGTGGTCACCGCGTCCGTCGACAGCACGGTGCGCGTGTGGCGGGCAAGAGGCAGCGGCGAGCCCGTGGTCCTGCGGGGGCGCAATGACCATCCGGACAGGGCGGCGTTCTCGCCGGACGGGGCGTACGTGGTCGCCTCGTCTGACGACAACGCGGCGCGGGCGGACGGCACGGGCGGCCCGTGGTCCTGCGGGGGCACGAAAGCAGCGTGACAGCGCGGCGTTCTCGCCGGACGGGGTGTACGTGGTCACCGCGTCCTACGACCACACGGCGCGCGTGTGGCGGGCGGACGGCACGGGCGAGCCCGTGGTCCTGCGGGGGCACGAATACAGCTGAACAGCGTGGCGTTCTCGCCGGACGGTGCGTACGTGGTCACCGCGTCCGCCGACAGCACGGTGCGCGTGTGGCGGGCAGAGGCAGGGCGAGCCCGTGGTCCTGCGGGCGCACGCAATGAGCGTGAACAGCGCGGCGTTCTCGCCGGACGGGGCGTACGTGGTCACCGCGTCTCACGACCACACGGCGCGCGTGTGGCGGGCGGACGGCACGGGCGAACCCGTGGTCCTGGGGCGCACGAAAGCAACGTGCGCAGCGCGGCGTTCTCGCCGGATGGGGTGTACGTGGTCACCGCGTCCGCCGACGCACGGCGCGCGTGTGGCGGGCAGACGGCACGGGCGAGCCCGTGGTCTTGCGGGGGCACGAAGACAGTGTACGCAGCGCGACGTTCTCGCGGGACGGGGTGTACGTGGTCACCGCGTCCCGCGACAAGACTGCGCGCGTGTGGCGGGCGGACGGCGCGGGCGAGCCTGTGGTCCTGCGGGGGCACGATGACGGCTTGGACAGCGCGGCGTTCTCGCCGGACGGGGTGTACGTGGTCACCGCGTCCAGCGACAACACGGCGCGCGTGTGGCGGACGGACGGCACGGGCGAGCCCGTGGTCCTGCGGGGGCACGAAAGAAGCGTGAGAAGCGCGGCGTTCTCGCCGGACGGGGCGTACGTGGTCACCGTGTCCGACGACTTCAGGGCGTGCGTGTGGCGGTGGCGCTCCTGGGCGTCACTCTCCGAGATGCTCTGGAACGCCACCTCGTATTGCGTCCCCGTCAAGAAGCGCATGACGCTCCTGGGCGAGTCGGGCGAGGAAGCCACGGAGGCCTACGACAAGGCGCGCGCGGAGGTCGCCCGACGCGCTGCCGCCGGGGCCTACCGACGAGACCCGCCCCACCCCGACGCCCCTCCCAACGCCCCTTGAGCCCCGCCCACTCCCCCGCACCCCACGCCTGAAGGAGATCCTCCCACCATGCCCCCCGCCAACACCACGCAAGCCCACGCGGACGCCGCGGTCGCCGCCGCGACCGCCTTCTGGAAGACCGGCATGTGCGAGTCGCGCCACGGCTCCACCGACGTCATCGCGCAGGAGTCCGGCTTCGACCACACCGTCGGCACGCACGCCTGGTGCGGGATGTTCGTGGCCGCGTCGTACCACCGCGCGGGGCTCTGCAAGGCGCTCCGCCCGGGCTTCTACGAGGTCACCAACGTCCGCGACTATTTCACCTACGCCTACCACGAGCGGACGCCCGGCTGGGTGTGGGACCCGGCCGCCGACGCCTGGCGCCCGCTGCGCGCCTACCACGTCGAGCGCGGCGCGCCGAGGCAGTGGCTCGACCACGACGCCATCGCCAAAGCCGACCTCGCCGCCCTCGACGTCCGCCCCGGCGACGTCGCGCTCATCGACCACCAGGGCGACGGCCAGCCCGACCACATCACGCTCGTCGAGAGCTACGACCCGAAGACTGGCGTGCTCGTGACGCTCGAGGGCAACGGGGCCGGGCAGGTCGCGAAGGGCGTCAACCCCGACGGCTCCGTGGTGGAGGGCCACGCCGACGCCGACGCCGCCGTGCGCAACCGGCGCGACCTCTCCGACCCGAAGCAGCGGAAGAAGATCTACGGCGTCGGGCGCCTCTCGGCCGTCGACTTCGAAGCGCTCGAATACAAGCACGCCCACGGCACCCCCGCGGCGCCCCCCGGCGCCACCCGCGACCTCTTCGCCCCCGACGCGCGCGACCCCTTCACGCTCGAGCAGCAGATGCTCACGCTCGCGCTCGCGTCGTACCGCGGCTTCTCCAAGACGCACCTCGGCGGCTCCGTGGCGGGGCTCGTCGACGACGCCTTCCTCGCCTCGCTCGAGCCGCTCGACGGGCGCTGGAAGCTCGCCTGGGGGCCCGTCGCGCACCGCCCCCGCTTCGGCCTGCTCGACGACGCGATGATGTTCGTGGCGCGCGACGTCGGGCGCGGGGGCGACGAGCCCGCGCGGCTCGCGGTGGTGATCCGCGGGACCAACCCCGTGTCGATGCCCGACTGGATCTTCGGCGACCTCTGGGCCGCCCACTCCGCCCCGTGGCCCGGCGGGGCGGCGGGCGAGCGCGTGTCGCTCAGCACCTCGCTGGGCCTCTCCATCCTCCAGGGCCTGCGCGGCGAGCCCGCCGAGGGGGGGCGCGGCCTCCTCTCGGCCGCGGTGAAGTCGGGCGTCAACGCGCTGCTCGAGCCCCTGTCGGAGGCCCTCGCCGCGCCGCTGCGGGAGCTGCGCGCGGGCGTCCGTGCGCTCGCGTCGGAGGTGGTCCCCGCGGCGACGCTCGACGCGGCGGCGCGCGCGGAGGCCCTCCTGGCGGCGCGGGCGAGCGGCGCCTGGGCCTCGCTCGGCGCGTCGGTGGAGCGGGCCGCGGCGCTGGTGGAGCGCGAGGTCACCTTCGACCTCTACCGCTTCCTCGAAGACGGCGAGCGCCTCCGGGCGCAGGCGGCCGAGGGCGAAGACGTCGCGACCTTCCTCCGCGCCCAGACCGACGCGGGCCGGCCCGTCGAGGTGTGGGTCACCGGGCACAGCAAGGGCGCGGCGCTCGCGGTGGCCGCCGCCCGCTGGCTCGTCGACACGCAGGGGCGCGCGGACCAGTGGGACCCGGACGGCGTCGCGGAGGTTCATTGCGCGGCCTTCGCGGGGCCGACGGCGGGCAACGGGGCCTTCGCCGCGGGCGTCGACCGGGCGCTCGCCGGGCGCCTCCGTCACGTCGTCAACGACCGCGACCTCGTCACCCGCGGCTGGGACCACGACGCGCTCGCGGGGGCGGCGTCGATCTTCGCCCCGACGATCGCGATGCCGGGCGCGCTCGCCCGCCTCGCCGACGCGGTCGCGGGCGAGGTGAAGGCGAACGACTACCGCCACGTCGGCGTGAGCACGTCACGCTTCCAGGGGGACATCGACCCGAAGGCGAGCGGCTTCCTCGCGCAGGTGGTCCACCAGCACCTCGAGGCGTACATCGCGCACGCGGGGCTGCCGCCGTCGGTGACGCGCGCGCGGCTCTTCGGCGGGGGGTGACGCCGCGGCGCTACGGCCGCCGCTGGCAGAGCGGGGCGGTGGGGCACGACGCGCAGATGCCCTCGTCGATCGACCACGTCTCGTGGCAGATGCGCGGCCCCGCGGGCGTCGCGCGGAGGCGGAGCACGTAGCGACCCTCCAGGCGCGGGCAGCCGATGTCGGCGTTGCGGTCGGGGCGCTCCTCGGTGGCCCACGCGCGCACCCGCACCACGCGCCCCTCGGCGCCCGGGACGAGCCGGCACGCGCTCGGCACCGCGTCGTCTTCGAGCGACTCCTCGGCCACCTCGGTGCGGGCGCGGTCGAGCGCGAAGGTGCCGCCGATCGACGCGAGCCGGTCGAGGTCGCGGGCCATCTGCGCGAAGTCGGGCGGGCGCGCGTTGCCGTGGTACTTGAGCGACGTCGCGTAGAGCCGGTCGAGCCCGTCGGCCCCGCGCTCGCGACGTCGGGCGCGCGCCCACCGCGTGAGAAACGCCTGCACCGCGGCGCCGTCGAGCGCGGGCCCTGCCGCCACCGCAGCGGTCGCGGGACGAGCGGGCCGGGCGGGCGTGGGCGCGGGGCGCGAGCGGCCGTCGAGCGTCACCAGCACCGCCACGATCGCCAGCGCGAGGAACACCGCCCCCAGCGCCACCGCCGCGAGCAGCTTGAACCACGGGAAGCCCTCCTCCGCGGGCGCGGGCGACGAACCCGCTGGGGAGACCCCGGCGTCGCGCGGCGTCGCGAGGCGCGGTGTGGGCGACGGTGACGAGGCGACGGTGGCGGCGCGGGCGGGGTCTTCGTCGTGGTGGGCGACGGTGGGCGGCGGCGTGGACGAGCCCGCAGACGCCGCCCACGGCACGAGCGACGTCGAGCTCACGTGGGGCGGGAGCCCGGCGGCCTGGCGGACGGCCGCGCGGAGGGAGCCGGCGTGCGGGAAGCGCTCGGGCCCGGCGGGGCGGAGCGCGCGGGCGAGCACGTCCCACACGGCCGCGGGCACGTCGGGGCGGAGGCGGGCGAGGAGGTCGCGCACCTGCCCGGGGCGCTGGAGGGCGGCGCCCCACCAGGGCTCGTCGGCGGTGGGCTGCTGCCGGTTGGTGAGCATCTCGACGAGGATCACCGCGAGCGAGAAGACGTCCGTCCACGGCCCGATGGCGCCGGCCTGCCCCATCGCCTGCTCGGGGGCCATGTAGAGTGGCGTGCCCATCAGCGCGCCGCTGCGGGTGCCGGTGCGGCGGCCGAGCTGCGCGATGCCGAAGTCGAGCACCTTCACGCCGAGCTCACCGCTGGGGAGCGTGCGCAGGAGCACGTTCTCGGGCTTGAGGTCGCGGTGGACGATGGGCCCCGGGGTGCGGAGGCTGTGGGCGGCCTCGATGCCGGCGCACACCTGGTCGAAGAGCGCGAAGGTGGCGCCGAGGTCGGGCGCGACGCCGTCCTCGCGGTGGGCCTCGATCCACGCGGCGAGGGTGCGGCCGTCGACCAGCTCCATCACGATGTAGCGCTGCGCGCGCCACTGCCCGCGGTCGAGCACGCCGACGATGTTGGGGTGCGGGAGCTGCGCGAGCGCGGTGGCCTCGGCTTCGAAGCGCGCGATGGCCCCCGCGTGCTCGAGGAACTCCGCCTTCAGGAACTTCACCGCCACCGGCCGCCCCGCGAGTCGCTCGTCGCGCGCGCGCCACACGCCGCCGAAGGTGCCCTCGCCGAGGAGGGCCTCCAGCACGTAGCGACCGTCGATGAGGGCGCCGACGTCGGGCGGGGTGGAGGCGGCGGCGTTCACGGCGGGCGGCGGAGCGTATCACCGCCCGCGGCGGGGGGGAGAGGCCGTTACAGCGCGAGCTCGGCGGCCCCGTTGTGACAACGGACGCGCGCGAAGCCCAGCGCGCGCAGGGCGGGGCGGTTGGCCGGCGGCACGTGCCGCTCGATCGTCGCCGCGTCGCACGCCCCGCCGTCGAAGCGCAGCGTGGTGTCGCCCGCTCCCTCGGTGTGGACGCACCCGAGCACCGACGCGCCGAAGTGGTCGAGCCGCCGCGCCAGCCGCCGTCGCACCGCCGCCCGCCGGGGCTCGCCGGTGAGCGAAGACTCGTCGCCGCGGAGCGCGTCGGCCGTCGCGCAGAGCTCGCCGACCTTCGCCGCCACCGCCACGGACGCCTCCGCCCGGCGCTGCGCCGCCAGCGCGCGGACCGCCGCCACGCCCTCCACCTCGGCGCCCGCGGGCACCGCCGCGAGGTGCCGCTCGGCCTCCTGGAAGTTGCCCCCGAGGCGCCGCCTCGCGTCGTACGAACAGTCGAGCGCGCGGCGCGCCGCGGTGACGTGCTCGGCCGGCGTCATCGCGCGGAAGCGACGCTCGAGCTCCTCGTACAGGCGCCGCGACTCCTCGGGCGAGCGCAGCGTCCCCTCCGCCACCTCCGCCTCCGCGAGCATCTTGCCATAGTAGAGGATCCCCGCCCCGCACAGCGCGGGCAGGCCGAGGATCATCGCCGCCATCGAGACCGCTCGCACCACGCCGCTCGCCATGACCCCGAGGATAGGCCCGAAGCCGCCCGCCGCGGGAGGGGTCAACGCACCGAGAGCGCCAGCACCTCGCCGCCCTCGGTGCCTGCGAGGACGGTCCGTTCGTCGGGGGAGAGCGCGAGCGCGGAGACGGCGGCGGGCAGCGCGGCCACGCCGAGCAACGAGCGGGTTGCGTGGTCGACCGCCCCCACCGCGCGCCCCCGCTCGCACGCGAACACCGCGACGCGTTCCCCCGTGAGAACCGGGCCCTCGCGGCGGGTCGGGAGGTCGATCCAGTCGCAGCTCTGGTCGTCGTCGACGGGCCAGCGGGAGAGCACCGTGGGCGACGCGCCGACCAGCAGCCAGCGCGCACCGAGGCTGCACGGGTCGCGGTGGAGCGTGGCCGGCACGAGCGTCCGCTGCCGGCCCGTGCGCAGCGCGCGGACGCGGTCGGGCAGCGCCTCGCCGAGGGGGTAGCGGTAGAGCGCGGGGTTGGCGCGCCCCGTCCGCCCGGGCCGCACGCCGCCGAGCAACACCACCGCGCGCGCGTCGTCGGTGAAGGCCCCGACGGGCTGGAGCTCGCCCGCGCCCGGGGCCGTGAAGCTCTGCGCGGCGCCGGCGTGCAGGTCGACCACCACCACGCCCCCGCGGCCGTCGTCGCAGGCGGGGAAGAGCCAGCGCCCGTCGGGCGACACCGCGGCGTGCTCGGAGTAGAGCCCGCGTCGCAGGGGCTTCGGCGGGGCCCACGCGCGGTCGAGCTCCTCGCCGCGCGCGAGGTCGAAGGGCCACACCTCGCCCTCCGGCGTGAGCGCGTAGCCCCGCGCGCCGTCGGGCGACACCGCGAGCAGCCGCGCGCGCCGTTCGAACTGCCACCGCAGCTCGCCCGAGGCCACGTCCCACACCCGCACCGCGCCGTCGCGCCCCGCGGAGCACACCGCCCGCCCGTCGGGCGACCACGCGAGGCTCGTCACGCGCCCCTCGTGCCACGCCGCGCGGATCCTCGCCCCGCGCGGGACGCCCATCCCCCCGAGGGCCCAGTCGGGCTCGACGCTCAGCACGGGCCCCCTCCCCCGAGCGCCGCCCGGTAGAAGCGCTCGATGACGTCGCACCCGCGCGAGAGCGACTCGACCACGGGCGCCAGCGACGCGAGGCGGGCGGCGGCGTCGGGCTCCCCCGCGAGCCACCGGGCGACGGGCCAGCGCTTCGCGGCGTGCTCGGTGAGGGCGACGTCGAGGCACCCGCGCATGGCGTCGACGTCGAGCGGTCGGACTGCGAGGTACGCGTCGAGGAAGGCCCGCGCCGCCTCGGGCCACGCCGCGGGGAGGTGCGCGAGGCAGCGGGCCACCTCGTACTCGCGCGGCGCGCCGATCGCGCGCTCCCAGTCGACGACGACGGGCGCTCGGGCGCCGCCGAAGAGGTAGTTGTGCTCGTTGAAGTCGTTGTGAATGAGCGACGCGTCGTCGCAGCCCGCGGGCAGGTCGCGCGCGCCGCGGACGTCGAGCAGCCGGAGCCGCGCGTCGAGCAGTCGCAGTGCCGCCGGGGCGCCGGGGTCGCCGCGTTCGCCTCGCTCGCGCGCGGCGGTGAGGTCGGCGAGGAGGTGCGAGCGAACGACGGCGAGGTCGCGGGCGCGCACGAGCTCACCGAGGCGAGCGGGAGGTGCCGGCGCGCCGGGCGCTTCGAGCCTGCGGTGGAGCGACGCGAGCGACCCGCCGAGGCGCCGCCACCCGTCGACCGGGATGCGGCCGTAGGGAACCGGAGCGCCTTCTTCCCAGCGCGTCGCGAGGAGGGCGCCGTCGGCGTCGACGTGGAGGTCGGCGCCCGTTCGGGGCCGAACGATCGACTGGACGCTGTACCCGTCGCCCCCTTCGAGGTGCCGCAGGATGGCGGCCTCCAGGCGCGCGCGCGGGACTTCTTCGGGGCCGAACGATTTCAGCGCGAGGTTGCCGACGCGGGCGACGCGGGGGGAGACGGGGACGGCGGGGACGTCAGGCGCGACGGCGAACGCGGCCGCGAGGCGGGGATGCGAGGATGCGGGGGCGGGCACGGGCCGCCTCTCCGCTCACTCCTCGGTCTTGGCGAGCGTCACGATCGCCTGGGCCCAGGCGACGAACTTCCACTCGGCGAGGTCCTTCACGGTGCTCAGGCCGAGCTTCTCGAGGTGCTTCTGCGACTCCTCGGTGAGCCCCTCGAAGCCCGAGAGCGGCATGTTGACGAGCTCCTTGAAGCTCTTGCCCTCGTACGCCTTGTCCAACGCCTTGTTCAGGTTGATCGCCACGGTGTCCTCCAGGTGCGCGGGGCGGGGGCACCGATGTCGCCGCGCCCGCTGCGCGCCGGGGGTTTCGCCCGCCGGCCGCCCCCCCGTCAAGCGCCTTCGATTGCGGGCGGGGCCGCGCGCGTGCGATACGCCACCGGGTGACGGTGCCGCCATGATGGTGTCCTACCAGCCCTCGATCGCCGGCATCCTCGTCTGGCAGTGGCGCTCGGCCCTGCTCTTCACCGCCGCGGGGCTCCTCGCGCAGCTCGCCCACGAGTACGCCCGGTGGACGCACCTCACCATCCCGACGCTGCCGGTGTCGATCGTCGGCGCGGCGATCGGGATCTTCGCGAGCTTCCGCACCAACGCCGCCTACGCGCGGTGGTGGGAGGGGCGGCAGCTCTGGGGGCGCCTCATCAACGCCTCGCGGACGCTCGGCTCGCAGGCGGTGGCGTGGCTCCCGGAGGACGACGCGCGCGCCCTCCTGCGCGGCCAGATCGCCTTCTGCCACCTGCTCCGCTGCGCCCTGCGCGACGACGACCCCTGGGCCGACCCGCAGGTGCAGGCCGCCACCACCGACGCCGTCCGCGCGCGCCTCGCCGACGAGCGCAACGTCCCCTACGCGGTCGCCCACGACCTCCGCGCCCTCGCGACGCGCGCCGCCGACGCCGGCCACCTCGACCCCTTCCGCCTCGCCGCCATCGACCGCACCGTCACGGACATCGTCGACGTGCAGGGCGGCTGCGAGCGCATCAAGCGGACGCCCTTCCCCAAGGGCTACGGCTACATCGTCGACCGGCTGATCGTCGCCTTCGGGTGCCTCCTCCCCTTCGCGCTGGTGCGGGAGCTCGGCTGGGCCGCGGTGCCGATCAACCTCATCGTGTGCGGCGCCTTCGCGCTCATCAGCGAGGCAGGCCGCGTGCTCGAAGACCCCTTCTCGCATTTCTACAACGGCCTCCCGCTCTCGGCCCTCGCGACCACCATCGAGATCAACCTCCGGCAGCGCATGGGCGAGCGCGACCTGCCGCCGATGCCGAAGCCCGACGAGCGCGGGATCCTGATGTGAGCGACGCCTCCCCGCCGCGCGAGGTCTCGATCTGGTGGTGGGCCTTCGGGTACTGGGCCACCTACGTCCCCTACGGCGCGCTGACCAAGGCGCTCTCCGAAGGCGCGCTCCCGGGGATGCGCGGCCGCGTCGACGGCTTCGTGCTCCTCCCCGCCAACGCGCTCGCCGCGCTCGCGTCCACCGCGGGCTTCCTCCTCGCGACGGGGTGGTGGCGCGACGCGCACCGGCGCACCGTGGCGGGCGTCCCGCTGCCCTTCCCCTCGCCCCTCGCCGCGCTGTCGGGGCTCTGCGCGGCGACTATCACCGTCACCACCACGCTGGCGTACACCTTCGAGGGCACGTCGATCGTCCTGATGATGCTCCTCATGCGGGGCCTGGTGCTCGCGCTCGCCCCGCTGATCGACGCGATCACGCGGCGGCCGGTTCGCCCGCGGGCGTGGGCGGCGCTCGGGCTGTCGTTCGCGGCGCTGGCGTCGGCCTTCCGGGCGCGGGGGTCGCTCACGCTCTCGGCGCCCGCGGTGGTGTGCCTCGCGCTCTACGTCGGGGCGTACTTCGTGAGGCTCCAGGTGATGAGCCGCGCGGCCAAGTCCGACGACGGCGGGAGCAACCGGCGCTTCTTCGTCGACGAGCAGCTCGTGTGCATGCCTGTTGTGCTCGCGGCGCTGGTCGCGTGGGCGGCGCTCGACGGCGGGGCCCGCGGCGCGGCGCTGCGCGAGGGCTTCGGGGCGTTCTTCTCGCGGCCATACGCGTGGGCGGGCGTGGCGGCGGGCGTGTGCTCGCAGGGGACGGGCATCTTCGGCGCGCTCGTGCTCCTCGACCGGCGCGAACACACGTTCTGCATCCCGGTCAACCGCGCGTCGAGCGTGCTCGCGGGCGTGTGCGCGTCGCTCCTGCTCGCGGCGCTGATCCCCGGGTGGCATCTGCCCGCGACGGGCGAGCTCGTCGGCGCGCTGCTGATGGTGGCCGCGCTGGCGGTGCTCGCGCTCCCGACGAAGCCGGCGGCCGTCGCGACGCGCTGAGCGAAGCGGCGTTCGCGTCAATCGATGGGGCGGCGCCTCCGCCCGCGGCCGCGTCGCTCCGGGCGGGGATGGCGGCCGCGACGGGGCTCCGGATCCGCCGCGGGCTCGACGCGCGCGGGCCGGGGCGCGGGCGCGGCGCGCGGGGTCGGCGGCGAGGGCGACGGGCCGACGGAGCCAAGGGACGGCGCGGCGGCGGGCGTGACGGCGAGGGCGCTCGGGTGGAGCGCGTCCGGCGCGGGCGCGGGCAGGCCCGGCGCGCGCGACGCGGCCACCGCCGCGACGAGGGCGACGACGGCGACGGCCCCGCCCACGACCGCGGCGAGCACAACACCGCGCCGACGCCTCGCGGGCGGGGGCGGCGCGGCGGAGGGCGACGCGGCGAGCGTCGGCGCGTCGGTGGCGGGGGAGGACTGCGGCAGGGGCGGGTCGCGGACGGTGACGGGGTGCGACGGCCCCGCGCCGGAGGCGTCGCTGAACTCGGCCGCCCAGCGCGCGCGGCGCTCGGGGGACGCGAAGGGGAGGAGGGCCGCGCCGACCTCGCGCATCGAGCCGAAGCGCCGCGCGGCGTCCTTGTCCAGGAGGCGCGCGACGACGGCGTCGAAGGCCGGGTCGACGTCGGCGCGGAGCGAGCGGAGCGCGGGCGCCGGGTCGCTCACCACGCGCATCAGCACGTCGAGCGGCGACTCGCCCAGGAAGAGCCCGCGGCCCGCCACGGCCTCCCAGAGGATCACGCCGAGGGCGAACTGGTCGGTCTCGGGGCCGACGTTCTTCGAGTCCTTGGCCTGCTCGGGGGACATGTAGCCGGGCGTCCCCATGATCGACGCGGTGCGGGTGAGGCCCTGGGGCTCGTTGCCGTTGCGCGCCTTGGCGATGCCGAAGTCGAGCACCTTGGGCACCACCACGCCGAGCTGGCGCGCGAGGAAGATGTTGTCGGGCTTGAGGTCGCGGTGCACCACGCCGCGCTGGTGCGCCGTGGCGAGCGCCGAGCACACCGGGAGCGTCAGGTCGACCACCTCCTCGACCCCCATCGGCCCCCGCTCGAGCCGCGCCCCGAGCGTCTCGCCGTCGAGGAACTCCAGCGCCAGGAACGGCAGCCCGTCCACCTCGCCCACGTCGAAGCAGTCGGCCACGTGCGGGTGCTCGAGGCTCGCTGAGATGCGCGCCTCCTGCACGAAGCGCGCGGCGACCGCGGGGCTCCCACCGAGCGTCAGCACCTTGAGGGCCACGCGCTTGTTGAGCCCCTGGCGGCGCGCCTCGAACACCGCGCCCATCCCCCCCTCGCCCAGCTTGCGGACGATCTCGTAGTTGCCGAAGCGCGAGCCGACGGGGAGCTCGAGCCCGTACGAGCCCTCCTGGACGTCCGCGTTCGTCATCGCTGGCGCGCATCCTATCGCCGATCGCGGCGCGGTTGCAGCGGCGAACGGCGCCCCACGGATCGTGCTTGACGACGGCGCCCTCCGGGGGTTGCCATGCCTCCCCCTCGGAGCCCCGTGAGCTCGCCCGCCGGCCCTCGCACCCAACGCCCGCTCTTCCTCGCTTCGCTCCTGGCGGTCGCCGGGTGCTTCGAACTTCGGCAGCACGCCACCCGCGATGCCGCGGCCGACGTTACCGCCGACGTCTCCGCCGACGTCTCCGCCGACGTCTCCGCCGACGTCTCCGCCGACGTCTCCGCCGACGTCTCCGCCGACGTCCCTGGCGACGCGGGCGCCTGCCGCGCGGGCGAGCTCACGTGCGGGGGCGCCTGCTACGCCGCCCGCGCGGCGTGCGCCGTGGGGCGCGGGGCCTGCGCGCGCGACGGCGGCCTGACGTGCGGCGCGCTGCCGATGGTCGACGTCGCCGTCGGGTGCGACCACGCCTGCGCCGTCGCCGCCGACGGGACGGTTCGCTGCTGGGGCAACAACCACCGCGGGCAGCTCGGCGACGGGACGCGGCTCCTCCGGGCCTCTCCGGTGACGGTCGCGGGCGTGGCGGGCGCGGTGCAGGTGGCCGCCGGGTGCGGGCACACGTGCGCGCGCCTGTCGGACGGGACGCTGCGCTGCTGGGGCGCCAACGACGGCGGGCAGCTCGGCGACGGCACCCGCGAAGACCGGCTGACGCCCGCGGCCGTCGCGGGGCTCTCCGACGCGCGCCACGTGTCGCTCGGCGCGCGCCACTCGTGCGCCGCGCTCGCCGACGGGACCGCGCGCTGCTGGGGCGCCAACGGCGACGGGCAGCTCGGCACGGGCTTCGTGGTGTCGAGCGCGACACCTGTGGCGGTGACCGACCTGACGGACGTCGTCGAGCTCGCCGCGGGCGGGGCCTTCACCTGCGCGCTCCGTGCGGGCGGCCAGGTCGCGTGCTGGGGCCGCAACATGAACGGGCAGCTCGGCGACGGCACGACCAACGGCCACCGCAGCCCCGGAGCGGTGACCGGCGTCGACGACGCGGCGCAGGTGCGCGCCGGCGACCAGCACGCGTGCGCGCTCCGGCGCGGCGGCGGAGCGGTGTGCTGGGGCGACAACGCGCGCGGGCAGCTCGGCGACCGCACCGACACGCCGCGGCCGCGGCCCACCACCGTGGCCCTGCCGCGCGCCGCGACGGGGCTGTCGCTGGGCCGCGAGCTCTCCTGCGCCCGCCTCGCCGGCGGGGGCGTCGTCTGCTGGGGGACCAACGCGCTCGGCGGGCTCGGCGACGGGCGGGACGACGCGGGGAGCGCGATGCCGCGGGACGTGCTCGGCATCGCCAACGCCGCCGCGGTGGCGGCGGGCACGAGCGGCGGCTGCGCGATCCTGGTCGACGGCGCGGTGCGGTGCTGGGGGAGCAACGCCGACGGGCGCCTGGGCATCGGCGTCGCGGCCGCGCGCGCGGCGCCCGCCGCTCCGGCGGCGCTCTCGGGGGTGGTGGAGGTCGCCGCCGGCGGGGGCCATGCGTGCGCGCGGCGCCAGGACGGGTCGGCGGCGTGCTGGGGTGACAACGCGAGCGGGCAGCTCGGCGACAGGAGCGTCACGCCCCGGGCGACCCCGGCGCCGGTCGTCGGCCTGGCGAACGCGTCGCGGCTCGCCGCCGGGAAGGACCACACGTGCGCCGTCCTCGCGACGGGCGACGTCGTCTGCTGGGGGAGCAACAACCGCGGGCAGCTCGGCGTCGCGGGCAACGTCCCTGGTGCCGTCGCGCCCTCGCCCGTCGCGAACGTCACGATGGCGGACGGGCTCGCGCTCGGCGGCCTGCACTCGTGCGCGCGGCGCCGCGACGGGTCGGCGGTGTGCTGGGGCGACAACGCGCGCGGCCAGCTCGGCGTCGGCGCGGCGGGGGAGCCCGCGGGCGCCGCGCCGGTGACCGGGCTCGCGGACGTCGCGCAGCTCGCCGCGGGCGCGTACCACACCTGCGCGCGCCTCGGCGACGGCACCGTGCGGTGCTGGGGCGGCAACGACCACGGCCAGCTCGGCGCGCCGGGCCCGGACCGGGGCGCGCCGGGCGTCGTGGCGGGTCTGGCAGACGTCGCCGAGCTCGCCGCGGGGACGTTCCACACGTGCGCGCGGCTGGCGGGGGGCGGGGTGCGGTGCTGGGGCATGGGGGCGAGCGGCCAGCTCGGGGTGCCGACGGCCATCTCGACCCCCGTCGCCGTGCCCGGCGTCACCGACGCGACGCAGGTCGTCGCCGGCGCCTACCACACCTGCGCGCTCGTCGCGGGCGGCGCAGTCCGCTGCTGGGGCGCCAACGAGAACGGCCAGTGCGGGGACGGGTCGACGGGGAGCCCCGCCGCGCCCGCCGCCGTGGTCGGGGTGATGGGCGCGCAGCAGCTCGCGGCGGGCGGGGCGTTCACCTGCGCCCGCTTCGAAGACGGCTCGGCGCGCTGCTGGGGCCGCGCGACCCAGGGCGAGCTGGGCGACGGCGCCACGACCCTCGCGCTCTCGCGGAGCCCCGAGCGCGTCCGCCTGGAGGCGCAGGGCGCGCGCTGCGACGTCGACCCGGCCCTGCCCGGAGTCGAAGTCTGCGGCGACACGATCGACAACGACTGCGACGGCGCCGTCGACGAGGGCTGCTGACCGCGCGATCGCCGGGCCGTCGTCAGAAGCGACCGCCCACCGCGGCCCCCACGTCGCCCGGACCGACCCCGATCGACCAGCCCGACGAGGCCGCAACGCGCCCCCGCGGCGCGGGCCACGCGAGGAGGACGGCGCCGACCGCCGCGCCGACGCCGCCGACCACCCACCCCGTCACGGCGATCGCGCGCATCGCGGTGAACCGATCGTACGCATCCGAACAGCCCGCGCCGCCGCGGCCGGGGTCGGCCTCGCCGCACGCCTGCATGTCGTTGAACTCCTGCGCCCGCTGCCCCGCCAGCACCGTCGCGACCACGCCGACGCCCACGCCGATGCCGCCGACGGCGAGCGCCGTCCACCCACCGACGCGCATCCCCTGCCCCCGCGCCACCGTCGGAGGCATCCCACGCGGCGCAGGCCGCGCGGCCGCCTCCACGCGCGGCGGTGGTGGCGGCGGAGGTGGTGGCGGCGGAGGTGGAGGTGGTGGCGGCGGATCGGGCAGCGTGACGGTGACCTCGCGCGTCTCGCCCTCGCCGAGCGTGAGCTCCTCGCGGAAGGTGCGCCCGTCGTCGGCAACCGCTTCGATCGCGACGCCGCCCGGGGACACGGGGTACGCGACGCCCCAGAACGCGCGCGGCACCTCGGCGTCCCCCGCGCGCACGCGCAGCGACGTGGGCTCCGGCGGCGCGTGGATCACCACCAGCCCGAGGTGCGGCCTCGCGCGGGCCTCGACGCGGGCGCAGTCGTGGAGGATCCCGCGCCGGTCGTGGAGGTCGGCCGCGGCGTTGGCCTCGCGCTGACACTGGACGGCCTCGACGTACGCGCGGAACCACCCGCGGGTGCGGGCGAGCTCCTCCGCGAGCGCGAGGCGCAGCGACGGCGACGAGCGCACGAGCCCGGCCCGCGTCAGGAGCTCGACCGCCCGCGCGTGGTCGCCGCGGTCGCCGGCCCGCTCGGCCTGGGAGATGAGCTCGCGCCGCGCGGCCTCGGCCTGCGCGTCCTGCGCGGCCGCCGGGCGCGCCCCCGCGAGCGCGGCGAGGGCGACGAGCGCTGCGGCGTGCCGGCTCGACGAGGGCATCGGGCGGGTGTCTATCGCGCCCGGCGCGCCGACGTCCAGCGGATCGGGCGCCGCGCCGACGCATCGCGAACATTTCTCCGAAGGATGTGCGCGCCGGCGGTCATCCACCGGGCGAACTTCTTCCCAAGGAGACTTCGCCATGAGCCACGCTGACGCTGCCCCGCAGCTCTCCCGCCGCATGATGCTCCGCTGCCTCGGCGCCGCCTTCGCCGCGGGCCCGCTCGCCTCCGTCCTCGGCTGCTCCTCCGACGCGATGAACGCGGGCGCAGACGCCGGCGCAGACGCGCTCGCCGACGCCGGCTCCGACGCCGCGCTCGCGGACGTCACCGCCGACGTCGCGCTCACCGACGCCGCCGCGGGCGCGTGGGCCACCGGCGGCACCGCGATGATCCGCGGCACCCTCCCCAACCCCTTCGCGGGCGGCGCCGGGACGGCCTGCGCGCTCCTCTGCGAGACCACGATCGGGCCCTGCCACACCACCTCGCCGATGCGCCAGGACGTGAGCGACGGCGTGGACGGCATCCCCGTCCGCCTCGCGCTCCGCGTCGTCGACGAGCAGTGCCGGCCCGTGGCCAACGCGATCGTCGAGATCTGGCACACCAACTCGCGCGGCACCTACTCGGGCAACATCAACACGATGTGCAACACCACCGCGGCGGACCGGGCGGCGATGTTCTTCCGCGGGTACCTGCGCACCGACGCCGACGGGCGGGTCGACTTCAACACGTGCTTCCCGGGCTGGTACTCGGGGCGCGCGATCCACATCCACGTGCGCGTGCAGACCGGCGACTACGCCGCGGCCGACAACGCCGCCTCCGTGGTGATCACGCAGCTCTTCTTCCCCGAGGACGTCATCCAGGGCATCTTCGCCAACGTCCCGCTCTACTCGTCGCGCGGTCAGCCCGACACGCCGGCGGCGACCGACAACGTCATCGGCGGCACCACCGACCGCGCCCGCTACACCTGCGACGTCCAGCGCACCGCCGACGGCGTGATGCTCGCGTCGAAGACCCTCATCGTGCGGTCGTCGACCTCCATCGCCAACTGCGCGACGCAGGGCTCGGGCATGATGATGGGCGGCCCCGGCGACGGGGGGATGCCGCCGCGGCCGGACGGCGGCTGAAGGCTACTGGCAGGCGGGCGGGGTCTCGGGGCAGTCGCCGTTGGCGTTGCGCAGCGGCGACTGCTTGCACCCGGTGCCCCACTGGGCGAAGTCATTGGTGGTGGCAGCAGCAGCGAAGTCGACGACCGTGGCGCTCCGCCAGTTGCGCGCGACCGCGGCCATGTTGGGCGCGCCCGCGGCGAAGGTGAGGTGTTCGAAGTTGGCCGGCTGCGGCTCGGCGTCGAAGCGGAGGAAGGCGCGGTCGCTCGTCTCGCCCGCCCAGTCGCACACGTCGCCGTCCCCCTCGGCGCCCGCGCCGCGCAGCGTGACGAAGCGCAGCCGCGACGCCGTCCGGTTGAAGCGCGCGCCAAACTGGACGCCGACCCACTGGCCCGGGCTCTCGTCGGTTCCCGCGGGGCGGAGCACGACGCGGGTCTCCTCGGCGTTGCCGTCCATCACGAGCCCGCCCTCGGCGAGCGCGCCCACGACCACGCGCGCGTTGCGGCCCATGCGCAGGGTGACGCCCGCGGCGACGGTGAGCACGGGGCCCGACGCGCCCTCGACGCGGAGGTCGGCGTCGTCGTTGAGGTGGTAGGGGACGCCGAGGTTCTTCCAGGTGGCGGTCTGGCGGATGGCGTGCTCGTCGTCGCTGTTGGCCTCCGCGATGAACACCTCGTCCCCCGCGTTGCCGGTGTAGCGCCCCGGCGGGATGCTCGCGGCGCTCGGCGCCCGCTGCACGAACACCGAGCCTGAGCGCGTCGCGCCCGCGGCGATCTCCGCGACGGTGACGTCGCCCGAGTCGATGGAGAAGGAGCCGCCCTCGTAGAGCCCGAGGCCGAAGCCCTTGCAGTGCCGCGCGGTGAGGTGGTCGACGTGGAGCCCGCGCATCGCCACGGAGAAGCAGTCGGAGGCGTCGGCCGTGTACGCCGCGCTCCCGCCGTGCTCGACGATGACGTGCGACACCCGCGACGCCGCCCGCGCGCCGGCGGAGAAGAGCACCCGCGACCAGTCGCCCGGCTGCGGCTGCGGGTTGTTCGAACCGAACCGGACGGGGTGCTGCGCGTCGCCCACGGCCACGAGCCCGCCGCCGTCCATCACGCGGATCTGGTTGTTGTTGCCGACGAGCACGACCGCGCAGGGGGCGATGGTGAGCGTGGCGCCGGAGGAGACGTCGACGCCCTCGGGCAGGCGGTGCGGCGAGTCCTCGAGCGTCCAGGTCTCGTTGCCGCGAACCTCGCCGCCGTGCTCGGTGCCGGGGAGCAGGGCGGCGTTGTCGGTGAGGGCCGGGCAGCCGGTGGCGCGCGAGGGGGCGCGCGTCCGCACGCTGCTCGGCGGCGCGTCGGTGGGCGTGGTGGGGGTCTCCCCGTTGGCGGCGGGGGCCGCGTCGGCGGCGGGCGCGGGCGATCCGCCGGCGAGGCCCTTGAGGGCGTCGATCACGCGCTGGCAGCCGAGCGGCGCGAGCGCGGCGAGCAGCGCGAGGACGGGGACGTGCTTCGAACGGTTCATGGTGACGGTGGCTCCCACTCCGCGCCGCGCGGGGCGACGCGGGCGGGAGGGTCGCCGATGTACACCGCGGAGCGCAACGGGCGCGTTGCCGCAGGGGCGAGCGGCGGGCGACGGGCGACCCCACCCGGAGCTCATCCGGCTGCGCGAAGCTGCTCTGGATCTCGGAGAGTCCCGCGCCGATCTCCACCGAGATCCGGCCCGATCTGCATCGAGAACGGTGGCGCGCGGCAACGTCCCGTCCCGCCCCCCGTCGCAAGGAGCCGGGCGCCGCGCCCCTGATACGCTCGCGGCGGTGACCGCGCCCCCCGGCACCCACCCGATCCGCCCCTGGCACCACGACGCCGTCGCAGCCGCGGTCGCCCTCCAAGTGTTCGCGGTGGCCCGCGCCGCGCTGAGCGACGCGAACCTTTCTCATGAGGGAAGGCCCTCGCTCGGAGCGCTGGACATCCGCGGCGGCGCCGTGCTGAATTCCTCCCGTGCGCTCTGCGCTCTGCTTCGCCCTCCTCCTCGGCGCTTCCGAGGCCGCCGCGCAGGGTCGCGGGTTCCGCTGTACCGACCTGCCGGAGGGCCAGCGGGAGGAGCTCGTGGAGACGCAGGTCGAGCCCCGTCTCGTGTGGTCGCCGGAGGCCGAGCCGGAGGTGCGCGCGTGGCTCGACGACCTCCGCCGCCACCACGTCCAGTGGGCCCTCCGGCGGTGCTACCGGCAGATGGTGGTCCGCTCGCCGCGCCTCGAGGGCGTGATCCGCTTCAACGTGGCGATCGAGCCAGACGGCGCGATGCAGGTCGTCGCCGCGCTCGGGCCGGAGGCGCTGGCGCCCTTGCGCGCGTACCTCATCGAACGGGTGGCCCGCGCCCGCGCCCGCCCGGCGGGGCAGAGGCGGCTGCTCCGGCTCACGGTCCGGTTCGTCCCGCCGCCCGACGGGGTCGCGCTGCGGGACGCGGTTGTTCGACCCGCGCGGTAGCGAACGAGGGCGATCCCGCGTTTCTCCCCGACGCCGACGGGCGCGACGAGACCGTGACCTGCGTGGCGAACCCCCTGGTCGCGCCTGAACGCGTCGTCGCCGTCGCGCGGGGCGAGGCGCGCGCCGCGGCCGTCGTGCTCGTGTCCCCCGAGGGCGAGGCGGAGATGCGCGCTCAGGAGCTCGCGCCGATCCCCCGCGACAACGCCCGGCCGCTCCACCCCCGCGTCTACCGTGAGGCCGCCGTGCGCGACGCGTGCAAGCGCGCGCTCGCCTCGCTGCGGCGGCGCAACCTGCTCGCGCCGCAGGTGGTATGGACCATCTCCGTCCCGCCGCCCAGGGTCGGGCCGCTCTCCACCCCGACGGGCCCGATCGCGCGCGTCATCCTCGGGGCGCTGGTGGTGCTCGCGACGCTCGCGACCCGCGCCGCGCGCTGAACGGTCGCGTCGTTCGATCGTCAGCGCCGCGCTCGACGCCGTCGCCTCGCCACCGCCGCCACCGCGACCAGGCACGCCGCGCCGCCGCGCCCGCCGCCCCGCGCGCGACAGCCGCAGCCGCCGCCCTCGCCCGGCGCCACCGCCGCATCGAGCGCCGCGTCGCGCGCAGCGTCGGCGCTCGCATCCACGACAGCGCCCGCATCCTCGTCGGCGACGCACGCACCCGCCGCCCCACGCAGCGTCACGCGCACGCGGGCCCACCCCTTGGGCGCGTGCCGCCCCGCGCCGGGATCCTCGGCCACCTGCGCCACCGCGAGGAGCTCGCGCGGCCCCTCCCCCGCGAGGCACAGCGTCGCCCGCCCGTCCGCCGCGCGCGCCGCCTCCACGCCGTCGACGTAGAGCGTCACCCCCGCGAGCGACGCGCCCTCGGGCGGCTCCGCGGTCACCGTCACCTCGCGCGGCGCGCTGATCGTCACGCCCTCCGTCACGCCCGCGATCGTCACGCGCGGGCGGCGGGCCCAGGGCGCGGCCATCGGGTCGCCGAGCACGAGGTTGCGCCAGTACACGAAGGGCATGTTGCGGAGGTACGCCTCGGCCAGCGTCGATCCCTCGGCGTAGTCGACCAGGAAGCGCCGGCTCGGGAAGCAGTTGTTGAGCGGCTCCTCGACGGCGCCGTGCGCGCCCGCGACGCCCATCGCCGCCCAGCGCGCGATCGACACCTGCGCCTCGCCCGTGGGGGCGAAGTTCTGCGGGACGGCGCCGAGGCTGGTGAGGTTGTCGACGATCGCGCCGGGCGAGAAGCGGTTGCCCTCGATGGTCGCGCCGAGCGAGGCCGTCCCCGTGACGAAGGCCGCGAGCGTTCGACCCGTTGACGCCGCGTCGAACGAGACGCGCGCGACGTCCGTCCGCCCGAGGTCGCGGAGCGCGGCGGCCACCTCGTCGTACTCGACGTCGAGCACCCCGCGCGCGCGGTCGGCGCCGTCCATCAGGAGCCACGTGCCGGGCACCGTCCCCGCGCGCTCGGCGTCGAGGGCGCTCTGGAGAAGGCGTTCAGCGTCGGCGTCGCTCCGGCCGTGGAGCATCGTCGCGAGGCGGAGGCTCCAGCGCACGCCCCCAGCCTCCGACTCCCATCCCGGCGTGAAGGCTCCGTCGCGGAAGGGGTTGGCCCAGCGGGCGCCGAGGCAGGGCGTTCCTGCGCAGCTCCGGGTGAGGCCGGGCGCGGCGTCGAGGAGGGCCGTCCCGTCGGCGAGCCGCGAGCGCTCGACCATGAGGGCCGCGGCGAGCGAGACGCCCTGCGCGCCCGAAGCGATCGGAACGGTGACGCGGATGGGAAGCCCCCGCATGAGGGCGTAGGCCTCGATGCGCGCGTCGACGCCGGCGTCGGTGAGGCACCGTCGGAGGGGATCGGCGATGCGCGCGCGGAAGTCGGCGAGCGTGACGGTGTCGCCCGCGGGCGCGTCGAGGCCGCAGCGCTGGCGCGCGGGGACGGCGCGGGCCTCGGCGTAGCGGGTCGCGAGGGCGCTGCCGCCGGGGTCGTTGCGGTTGTAGACGACGGCGACGGAGTCGGGGCCGGGCACCGCGAGGGCGGTCGCGGGGGCGAGGGAGAGCGCGAGGGCGACGGCGACGGCGCCGCGCACGGCTCAGGCGGGCTCGCGGAGAAACTGCTCGGCGGTCGCCACGTCGTCGCGGCTGCCGAGGAAGAGGGCCGTCCGCTCGTGGAGCTTCTTCGGCTCGATGTCGAGGATGCGCTGCACGCCGTTGCTCGCGGCGCCGCCGGCGGCCTCGCAGATGAACGACATCGGCGCGGCCTCGTAGAGCAGGCGGAGCTTGCCGTCGGGGCTCTTGGCGTCGGGCGGGTACGCGAACACGCCGCCCTTGAGCAGCGTGCGGTGGAAGTCGGCGACGAGCGAACCCACGTAGCGGGCGGACTTCGCCTCGGGCTTGCCTTCGGGGGTGGTGCGCGGGGTCTTGAGGTGCTCGACCCAGCGGCGGAGCTGCGGCGACCAGAGGTGCGTGTTGCCCTCGTTGATCGAGTAGCTCTTGCCCCGCGGGGGGATGCGGATGTTCTCGTGCGAGAGGAAGAACTCCCCCACCGCGGGGTCGAGCGTGAAGCCGTGGACGCCGTCGCCGGTGGAGTAGACGAGCACCGTGCTCGACCCGTAGATGACGTAGCCCGCGGCCACCTGCGACGAGCCGCGCTGGAGGCAGTCGGCGAGCGTGCCGTGGCGCCCGAGGGTGACGCGGCGGTGGATGGAGAAGATCGTCCCGATCGAGATGTCGACGTCGATGTTGGAGCTGCCGTCGAGCGGGTCGAACATCAGCACGTACTTCCCCGTGGGGTAGTGGTCGGGGATGCGGATCGGGTCGTCGACCTCCTCGCTCGCCATCACGCACAGGTGCCCGCCGGCCTCGACTGAGCGGATGAGCACGTTGTTGGCGAACTCGTCGAGCTTCTGCACCTCCTCGCCCTGCACGTTGCGCTCGCCGGTGAGCCCGAGGATGCCCGCGAGCCCCGCCTGGCGGACGCGCGAGTTGATGATCTTCGCGGCCAGGGCGATCTGCTGGAAGAGCCCCGTGAAGTCGCCCGTCGCGCCCGGGATCTGGCGCTGCCGCTCGAGGATGTGACGCTCGAGGGTCGAGCCCGCGGAGAGGGTGGTGGCCGGGCCCCAGGAGTGCGTGATCATCGACATGCGAGTCCTCCGTGCTGTCGGGCGGGTTCATCGCACGGAGGCGTGGGGGACGTCCATCCCCGCCGCCGGGCGGTGTACCCTGCGCGCCCCCGATGGCGGCCCCCGCTTTCACCGTCTACCTGCTCCGCTGCGCCGACGGGTCGCTCTACACGGGCATCGCCCGCGACCTCGCCGCCCGCGTCGCCGCCCACAACGCCGGCCGGGGCGCGAAATACACCCGCGCGCGGCTCCCGGTGGTGGTCGCGTGGTCCCGCGGCCGGCAAGACCCGACGGACGCCCGGCGGATCGAGCCCGCCCTCAAGCGCCTGACGCGCGCCGAGAAGCTCCGGCTGGTGGCGGGCGACGAGGCCCTCTGGCGCCGCGTGCGCCGCGAGGCCCTCGGGCGTTAGCCCTGCTTCGGGGCGAGGCTGGGGAGGCCGAGCTCCTCGCGCATCTTCCGCTCCTCGGCGCCGAGCTGCGTCAGGGCCTCGCGCAGGTGCTCCGCGACGTCTTTGTAGGTGCGCAGGCGGGCGGGCTTCTGGAGGTGCTCGTCGAGGTCGACCGGCTTGCCGAACACCATGGTGACCGGCGCGCCCGTCCCGTCGAAGTTGCTCTTGATCTGCTTGGGGAAGTTGTTGATGAGCCCGAGCGTGAACACCGGCACCACGATGGGGCGCGCGTGGTACACGATGTTGCCCGCGCCGAGGTTGGCCGGGAGGAGCTCGTAGGGGTTGTCGCCCTTGTTGCGCGTGCCCT
Organism: Polyangiales bacterium; assembly: GCA_046351555.1. Classification (GTDB taxonomy): domain Bacteria; phylum Myxococcota_A; class Polyangia; order Polyangiales; genus CAISKJ01. The sequence goes on along the minus strand of JAXLYI010000036.1, from coordinate 21,435 downwards.
CGGGGTGGTAGCCGACCATCGAGCCGGGCTCGCGCATGAGGTCGGTGAGCACGTCGACGGTGTACTGGTTGAAGGCGCGCTTGGGGCCGTCGCGCATCACCGGCGGGTACATCGCCATCGCCGACATCACCGCGTTGACGGCCATGCCCGCGACGCCCTCGTAGAAGAAGGTCGAGCGCACGGGGAAGTACATGCGCTTCACCCAGTCGGTGTTGCGCAGCACCACGGCGGAGATGACGTAGAAGTCGAAGAAGCTCCGGTGGTTGGCGACGAGGAAGACGCCGCGGTCGGGCGCGAGGTCGCGCACGTGCTCGACGCCGCGGAGGTGGAGGAGCTTGTCGGTCGACGCGGTGACCCACGCCTCGCCGACCACGCGGAGGAAGGAGTGGGCCGCGGCCTTCACCGCGGGCGGGCGGTTCATCGCGTCGGCGACTTCGAAGGCGACGCGCTCGAAGCGGCTGAGGGGCGCGAGCTGTTCGGGCGTGGGGCGTCTCATCGGCGGTGATTTCCTACCGCACCCGGGCTACGCCCCCGCAAGGAGAAACGCGCCGACGAGCGCGCGCAGCTCCGCTGCACCGCCACCCCCGGGACGCAGTGCGAGCGCGCCGACCCCGCCCCCGCCCGGCGCGTCCCACCGCTCGCTCCGCTCGCCGGGGAAGAGCGCCCACGCCGTCCCGACGCCGCCGATCGCGTCGCGGTACGCGTGCATCTTCACCACCGCGTCGCGCGGCGCCCGGCGCTCGTCGTCGTCGACCTGGTACTTCGCGTCGAACGCCATCGCCCGACCGCCCGCGCGCAGCACGAAGTCGGGCCGGAAGGCGAGGCCGTACGACCCGCCCGAAGCCTGCGAAGCGAGGGTGACATCCCCGCCCGCCGCCGCCACCCGCGCGACGCACCCGCCCGCCGCGAAGGCCGCCGCCTCGTCCTCGCCGACGCCCAGCGCGCGGGCGAGCGCGAGGCCGCACCACCGCTCGTAGAGCCTCGGCGCGTCGGCGAGCCCCACGGTCTCCTCCCCGACGAGCGGGTGCGGGCGCGGCGCGCTTCGAAGGCGCTCCCACACCGCGGCGAGCTCGCGGTAGCCGCGGCGGCGGCGCAAGGCGACGGCGGAGACGTGCGCATCGGGGGCCTCGCGCACGCCGGCGAGCGGGCCGCGGCGGGCCTCGTCGCGCAGGGCGTCGAGGGCGGCGGAGACGTCGCCCGCGAGGGCGCGGAGCGCGCGGTCGGCGAGCGCGGACGAGGGCGAGGCGAGCGCGCGGGCGGCGGCGCAGAGGTCGGCGAGGCAGGCGGCGACGAAGCGGTTCTCGGGGACGTCGCGGGTGAGCGCGGGGCCGTGCTCGCGGGCGACGGCGTCGGCACGCGCGCCGCGGGCGGCGAGCTCGTCGGGGTGCAGGCGCGAGGCGCGGTCGAGCGGGACGACGTTGACGCGCGCGGCGACGGCGGTGACGGGCTCGCGAGCGACGGCGTCGAGCGCGTCGCGGAGCGCGCCCGTCCGCACGAGGTGGTCGAGGAGCAGGAGCTCCTCCGCCGGCGTGCGGCGGCGCGCGCGGGGGTCGGCGGCGAGCGGGGCCTCGCTGAGCGCGCCGACGCGGGCGGCGAGGGCGAGGTCGGCGGCGCAGAGGTCGTCGAGCATCGCGCGCCAGTCGTCGGTGGCGCCCGCGCGGCGGAGGCACACCTCGGCCTCGAGCGCGTCGTCCCCCGCGCGCAATCGGACGCGCCCGGCGTGTCCTCGGAGCGTGAGCGCGTGGAGCGATCGGCCGTCGGCGTCAACTGCGACGCGCGGCGCTTCGAAGGCCCCCGCGAGGCGCGCGCCGGGCGCGAGCGCGAGGAGGTAGGGCGTCTGGTCGAGGAGCGTGAGGGGCGCGAGGCCGAGCGCGGGGTGGGCGCTCTCCCAGCGGAGCGTCGAGGGCCCGTCGGCGTCGCACACCTCCACCTCGGGCGACGCGCGCGACCACGCGGTCGGGGCGGGCGCCCCCCAGGCGCGGAGCTCGAGGGGGCCGCGCCGCGCCGCGCGGAGTGGGCGGCTCACGACGGGCGGTGAAAGATGGCCGCCACGGCGGTGTAGAGGTGCGCGCGGGGGACGCCGGCCCAGGGGGCGAGTTCGAAGGCCGACTGCATCCCCGCGGCGGGCGCGGCGAACTTCCCGCGCAGCGCCTTCGCGTCGACGTCCGCGACGCCGAAGAGCCCCTTGCCCCGCCCCGCGCAGGTGAACATCAGCGCCGCGGCGGGCGTCGCGCCGGCGCCCGCGCGGGCCACGGCGGCGAGGCGGCGCGCGAGGTCGTCGCGAGCAGAGGCGGCGTCGCGCACCCCGAGGGCCACCTCGGCGCCCTCGGGGAGCACGTCGGCGATCGCGACCGCGCCGCGCGACGGGTCGGCGCCCGCGATCGTTCGAACGAGCGCGGCCTCCTCCGGCAAGCCCCGGATGAGCACGAGCAGCGGGTCGCGGCGCGGGCCTTCGCGCACGGTGTCGCCCACCACGTCGAGGGCGGGGCGGCCGTCGAGCGAGAGCAGGAAGGGCCCGTCCTGCCCCGTCACGCGCATCCAGGGTGTGAGCGCGCGCACCGCGGGCGAGGCCACGACGCTCAGCCGCAGCGAGCCCGCGAGCGTGACCACGGCGGCGGCGCAGGGCGCGGGCGCGCTGCCGGGCGAGGCCGCGGCGACGAGGGCGGCGCCGGCGCCGACGAGGGGCGCTCCCTCGTGGCGGGCAAGGCCGGTGAGCGCCTCGGGGGTGTGGGCGGGCGTGGCGAGCAGCGCGACGACGCCCACCGCGCGGCGCTCGCCGTCGGGGAGGCGGAGCGCGGCCTCGCGGATCGCGGCCTCGTGGCGCTCGCGGGCGAGGTCGGCGGGGAGCGCGGTGAGCGCGGCGCGGGCGACGGCTCGGTCGAAGCAGAGGGCGGCGGCCGCGGGCTGGCCCTCGCGCTCGGCGCCCATCGAGAGGACGCCGGGCGCGTCGGCGGCGAGCACCACGGCGTTGGGCGCGAGCAGTTGCGCCTCGCGCGCGGCGACGAGCGCGCCGTCGGGCGTCGCGCGCTCGGGGTTGCCCGCGGCGGTGAAGACGAACACCACGGACGGGTCGCGCACCGACGCGAGCGCCTGGCGCGCCGCGGCGCGGGCGATGGCGGCGGGCGACGCCCCCTGGCGGCCGTCGGCGAGGCCCTCTCCTGCGATGGATGGCATGTCGGCGCGGAGGATATCGCGGAGCGCGGGCGGCGGGTGGGCGGCGCCGCGCGGTGGGGCGTTTCTTGCGCCCGGGGCGGCGGCCGGTGTTAGCGTCCGCGCATGGTGTCTGCGGCCGTACCGGGCGGTCCGGTGGTTCAGGGCGACCTTCGGGTGTGCCCGGAGTGCGGCTCCGTCGCGCCGGCGGAGCGGACCCGCTGCGCGGTGTGTCAGACGGCGCTCGGGCCGCTGTGCCCGTCGGTCCCGCTCCCGATGCCCGGCCGCGCGTGGACGCGCGCGGAGGTGACGCTCCCCTGCCCCCACTGCGCGACGGTGATCCCGCTGCGGCCCGAGTCCATCGGCGCGCCGGTGGCGTGCACGCACTGCGGCCGCACCACGCAGGTCGACCTCGGGTGGTGGGACGAGGCGCTCCACACGGCCCACGCCGCCGCCGACCTCTCCTTCCCCGACTTCCAGGGGATGAACGCCCCGCTCGGCGCCTTCAACCCCTTCGCGCAGGTCGGGTCGCGCGAGTCGTACGTGGACTTCCCCGGCGCCGCGCTGCCCTCGCAGACGCCCTTGCGCTTGAGGCTCGGGCCCGGCGCGCCGCTCTGCCCGCGGTGCCGCAACCCGGTGGCGGTCCGCTTCTCGGCGCCCGGCCGGCTCACCGCGCAGTGCGGGCGCTGCAACGACCGCGAGGCATTCAGCGCGCCCGACGTGGTGATGCAGCGCTTCCCGGCGCTGCGCGCGCTGGTGGCGTACCCCCCCGACGCGGCGGCGGCGCAGGGGCGCGTCGAGCCCTGGTGGCTGCTGCTCGACGGGCTGTCGTACATGCGCCCGATGATCCAGGAGCAGAAGGCGCAGGCCGAGCGCGCCGACGCCGAGCGCGTCGCCTGGGAGGCGTGGAACAAGCAGGAGCGCGAGCGCCAGGAGGCCGACGCCCGCGCCCGCCGCGAGCAGGAGGAGCGCGACCGCGTCGAGCGCGAGAAGCGCGACAAGGAGCGCCGCGAGCGCGAGGCCCGCGAGCAGCTCGAGCGCGCGGTGCAGGGCGCGCAGGGCGAGGCCGCCGCCGAGCGCGCGGAGAAGGAGCGCCTCCAGGCCGAGCTCGCGCAGCTCCAGTCGTTTCACCAGCAGGAGTCCGAGCGCTTCAACCGCGAGATGTGGGAGCGCGGGGAGCAGGAGCGCGCGGCCCGCGAGCGCCAGGCCGCCGCCGACCAGCACCGCTTCGACGAGATGGTGCGCGAGCGCGACGCGCGCGAGAAGAAGCTCAAGACGCGCTTCATCATCATGGTGGTGCTCTGGGTGCTCGTGGCCGCCGGGCTCGTCGCCGACCTCGCCGTCGCGTGGAAGGCCTGAGGCGCCCCGTGCGCGCCGCGTTCGCCTCGCTCGCGCTCGCCGCCCTGGCGTCCCCCGCTGCGGCCTCCGCGCAGACGTGCGCGGGCGTCGACTACTACGAGGCCTGCCTCGACGCGATCGCCGGGCGGCCCGCGGGCGCGACCACGCCGCGCGACCCGACCCGCATCATCGACGGGATCTTCCGCACCAGCGACACGCCCCCGCGCTACGCCCCGGAGCTCACCTTCGCGCGGCTGATGGTCGAGCGGAGCGTGTTCAACTACCCGTCGTGCATGGGCGGGCGCAACACCGACCCGCGGGTGTTCACCGCCAACACGTGCACGGGGCCCTTCGCGACGTCGGAGGTCCCCGCGTACGTCGACACGCTCGACTGGGGCTTCAGCGTCACGGCCCGCTCGTACGGCGACGGGACGCTCGTCGCGGACGGCGACCCCTGCGGCGGCGACCGCGCCCGCTGCGGCTACGAAGCGCCGTGGGCCAGCGCGATGGTGATGGACCTCCAGGGCCAGGCCAACCGCGTGGTGGTGTTCCCGATCACCGACCACGTCACCGACTCGTGCCTCGAAGCGTTCGAGTACTCCGTCTACCTCACCAACAACCCCGCCTCGCGCGCCTTCGCCGGCTTCGGGGCCCCGCCCGACCCGTCGCGCTGGAACGCCGCCGTCCTCGTCCGCGGTTTCACCCGCGGCTGGACCAACAACCCCCAGTCCACCGGCACCGTCGCCGACATGGCCGTCCACCCGCTCGAGATGTCGCCGGGCGGCGAGGCCGTCGCCGACTCGATCGCGACGGTGTGGGCGCTACCCTGCGGGGTGACGTTCCGCTACGTGGCGCTCGTGCCGGGCAACTACGGCAACCCCGACGGGCGCTGCGCCTTCCACAGCTCGGAGTACGAGTTCGACGCGGTGGCGGGGCTCAACGAGGACTCGACCGCGGTGTGCGCCGACCGCGACAACGACGGCTTCCGCGATGCCGCGTGCGGCGGCAACGACTGCAACGACCGCGACCCCGCGGTGAACCCCGGCGCCGTCGAGACCTGCGCCACCCTGCGCGACCTCAACTGCGACGGCGCCGCCACCGCGTGCCCCGCCAACACCGCCTGCGTCGGCGGCCTCTGCGCGCCCGACTGCGTCGAGGGCGCCTGCGCCGCGGGCTTCACCTGCGTCTCGGGCGACGGCGGCGCCGCGTCGTGCCTGCCCACCCCCTGCGCGCGGACGTCGTGCCCCGCGGGCCAGGTGTGCGGCCCGACGGGCTGCCAGGACCCGTGCGACGGCGCGCGCTGCCCGCTCGGCCAGGTGTGCCGCGGCGGCGCGTGCACCGACCCGTGCGCGGGCGTGCTCTGCGCGACGCGTCAGCACTGCGAGGCCGGGCGCTGCGTGCCCAACTGCCCGTGCGTCCCCTGCGGCGACGGGACGTCGTGCGACGAGTCCTCCGGGCGCTGCGGCGCGCCGGGCTGCGCGATGCTGACGTGCGCCCCCGACCAGGCGCGCGACTGCTCGGGGCTCACGCCGCGGTGCCGCGGGCTCTGCGAAGACGTCCGTTGCCCGCTGGGCTCTCGCTGCGACGCGCTCCTCGGGCGGTGCGTGGTCGACCGCTGCGCCGGCGTGAGCTGCCCCGGCGGCGCGGTGTGCCGCGACGGCCGCTGCGAGCGCCCCGCCGTGATGGACGCGGGCGCCGACGCCGTGAGCGACGCGAGCGCGAGCGACGCGGGGACGGGCGACGCGGGCGCCGTGGTGGACGCCGGGCGCGACGCGGCGATGGACGCGGCGGACGACGTGGCGGAGTACGTGGCGGACGACCGCGGCGGCTGCGGGTGCCGCGCGCGGGGCGGGGCGGTGGGCGGCGGCGCGGCGTGGCTCACTGCGCTGGCGGCGTTTGTGCGGAGGCGGAAGCGGCGGTAGGGGGCGGCGCGGCGTTCAGCCGCCGGCGTGGCGCTCGTCGGGGCAGTCGCATTCGAAGCACGCGCGCATCGACGACACCTTGCAGCAGCCGTGGAGGCGCTCGCGCAGCGCCTTGCGCGCCCGGTGGAGGCGCACGTTGGCGTTGTCGGCGCTGATGCCGAGCGCCCGCGCGACGTCGACCACGCGCTCGTCGTCGACGTCGACCCGCCGGAGCACCTCGGCGTACGCGGGCGGCAGCTTCGGGAGCAGGCCGAGGGCGCACGCGCAGGCCGCGCGGGCCTCGTCGGGCGTCGCCTCCTCGCTCGCGGCGAGGGCGGCGTGGCGTGCGTCGCGCGCCACGCGGGCGGCGTGGTGGTCGGCCACCGCGTTGCGGATCACCCGCCAGAACCACGCCCGCGCGAGCGCCGGGTCGCGCACGTCGCCGGCCCGCTCCACCGCGCGGACGAGGCTCTGCTGGTACACGTCTTCAGCGTCGGGGCCGACGCGGCGGCGGAGGAAGTCCACGTAGCGCGCGCGCTCGGCCTCGACGGCCTCGACCACGCGCCGGACGGCGAGCTCCTCCGCCGCCTCCACGATCAGCCCCCCGCCTTGCGGGCCTGCGCCGCGGCGCAACCGCACGAGGGCGGGCACGCGCAGTCGGGCGGGCACTGGCAGGTGGGGCCGCAGCAGCACTCGCCGGCGGCGGGGGCGCGGCCCTGGGCGGAGCAGTTGCACGAGGCCCCGCACGAGGGGCAGCCGCAGGTCTTCTTGTCGGTCATGGTCGTTCTCCTGGTGTGACGCCCGCCGCACGTCGCGGGGGGCTTCACTCGTGCTGACGGGCGACGCCCAGGGAACCTTACACCGCCCCGAACCCCTACGCGCAGAGGGTGCAGACCACGACGCCGGAGGCCTCCTGCGTGCAGTGCTGGGAGCCGCAGACGACGCGGCACGGGCAGCGGCCGTCGGCGCACAGCGTCTCGGCGCGAGGCGCGCAGCGGTGGAGGTCGACGGGGCCCGCGTCGATGCCCGAGCACCCGAGCACGCAGATCTGATTGGGCGCGCAGGTGAGCGTCCCGCACGCCGTCGAGCCGCCGTCGGGCGCCGGGAGCTGGAAGGTCGGCTCGCCCGCGTCCTCGGCGTCGGCGCCGGCGTCGCGTGCGCGCTCGCAGACGTGCCGGTAGTCGAGTCCGCCGTCGGAGCCGGGCGGCGTTCCGGTGCACGTGAGCCCGTCGGCGCAGGCCCGGTTGCACCAGCGGTACGTGCCGCAGAACTCCCCCACCCCCGCGGGTGCCGGGTTGTCACACCCCGTCGCGGGCGCGCACGCCCCGCCCGACGCCACGCAGCGGCACTGGTTGTCGTACGTGAGCGAGCCGCAGGCCCAGCAGGGGGCGTCCTGCGGGAGGCAGTCGTTGCCGCACCGCGCGCCGGGCGTGCAGGTGGGCGGCGGCGCGTCGGGGGCGACGTCGGGCGCGGCGACGTCGGGCGCGACGTCGGGGGTCGCGTCGGGGGCGGCGCCCATCGGGTTCGAAGCGCAGCCGAGCAGCGCGAAGATGAAGGCACAAGAAGCGCGGTGCATCGAGAGGGTCATGGAAGCTCCTGCGGTGGGAAGCAGCGGGCCAGGCATGGCACACGGCGGCCCATGGGTTGGGGGTTGCCGGGTGTGGTGCACCGATCGTTCCATCTGCCCTCGTCGCGCGGAGGTGGCTCGTGTGGCGCACCGCACGGGCGCTGTGCGAGCCCCCGCACGCAGCGCCCCTCGCGCCGCGCGCGAACCTCACGGAATCCCGCGCGCCGCGGCGTCGGCACGCGCGTGGCTCAAGGGCTCCGCGCCGTCCGCCGCGCCACGTCGGCGCGCGCGACGCACCCAAGGAGAACTCCGCCCATGCCCCGCACGCTCGCCTCCGCCCTCGCCGCCTTCGCGCTCGCCGCCGCCCCCGCGTCCGCGCTGGCCGTCACCTTCACGGTCAACACCACCAACTACCTCGCGGCGGCGACGCCGGCCAACACGGGCGGGCTCAAGGCCGCCGTGCAGTACGCCAACGCGCACCCGGGCACCACCATCGCGTTCGCGATCCCCACCAGCGACCCGGGCTACGTCGCCGCGAGCGGGTACTTCCGCATCGCGCCGCCAGCGAGCGAGTTCAACGTGCCGCTGGTCGTCACGCAGAGCGGGACGGTGATCGACGCGACCACGCAGACGGCGATCTCCAACTCCAACCCCCTGGGCCCCGAGGTGTACCTCGACGGCACGTCCGTCATCCACCCCGGCGACCCCAACCAGAACTACGGCAGCGACGGCTTCATCCTCCAGAACGTCACGGGCGTCGTGCTCCGCGGCTTCGCCATCGGCAACTTCAACCACGGCATCCTCGTGCTCGGCGGCGGCTACAACACCATCGACGGCAACAACGTCGGCGTGAACCCCGTCAACGTCCTCGCCGGCAACCTCCAGACGGGCGTGTACCTCAGCAACACCGTCGACAACACGGTCGGCTCGGTCAACGGCACGGGCCCCAACCTGATCGGCGGCAACCAGCACGGCATCCGCATCATGGACAACGCCTACTACAGCATCATCCAGGGCAACTTCATCGGCACCGACCGCTCGCTGACGCTCGACCTCGGCAACCTCGGCAACGGCATCCGCATCGACGCCGGCGCCCACGACAACCGCGTCGGCGGCAACGTCATCGCGCGCAACCACGCCACCGGCGTGCTCATCTACACCACGGCCGGCGCCGTCAACAGCGTGCGCAACAACAACATCTTCAACAACCGCTGCATGGCCGTGCGCATCCAGCCGGCGGCCGCCCCCTGCGGCAACCTCACCAACGACTACCAGGACCCCGACACCGGCCCCAACAGCCGGCAGAACCGCCCGTCGATCACCGCCGCGTCGTACAGCAACGGCGTCACCTCGATCTCCGGCGCGCTCAACTCCGTGCCCAACACCACCTTCCTCATCGACATGTACGCGACGCCGACGCTCAACCCCGAGGGCTACGCGGAGGGGCGGATGCCGCTCGGCACCGTGGTCGTCACCACCGACGCCTGGGGCGACGCGACCTTCTCCTACCAGCTCAACTACAACAGCGCCGGGCAGTACCTCACCGCGGCGGCCTCGCGCTGGGTCGGCGCGGGGCTCTACGAGACCAGCGAGTACTCCGCGGGCTACCACCTGCCCTGACGCGCGTCGGGTTGCGGCGGCGGGAGGACGTCGGCAGACTCGGCGCCATGCAGAAGAGCTGGCTGCTCGAGGTGGGGGGCGCGACGCACCGGGTCGACGTCGACTGGGACGTCGTCATCACGAGCCAGGGCGAGGCCCGCGTCGACGGCGCGCCGGCCCGCGCCTGGCGCTCGGGCGTCAAGCTCCCCGGCGTGGCGGAGTCGTTCGAAGTCGCGGGGCGCACCGTCACCGTGCGCCAGTCGCTCTTCGGGTACGACCTCGACCTGCGCGGCGCGCCCGACGTCCGCGTGGTGCGCGGCGAGGCCCCGTACGCGGGCGGCGGGCGCAACCTCACGAAGCGCGAGGCGGTCGCGCGGGCCGTCGCCATCACTGCGGCGATCCTCGTCGCGGCGGCGGCGCTCGTCTTCACCGCGCACGCGCTCGGCGACTGAAGGAGCGGGCCGCGGCGGCGCCGAGGCCACGCGCGCCTACTGCAGCGCCGACACCGCGGCCACCACGAGCGTCACGAGCGCGGCGGCCGCGAGCGCGGGGATCCACCACGGCACCCGCGCGTCGTCGGGCGGCGCTTCGGCGGGCGCAGGCGGCGCGACCTTGGGCGGCGGCAGCGCGATGCTCGGGTCGGTGCGCGCGTCGAGCGGAGGCGCGGGCGGAAGCACGGGGGAAGGCGACGGGAGCGACGGGCGCATCGCCGGGCGCTGCGTGTCGAGCGTCGCCTCCACCGCGGGCGTCGCGGAGAGCTGGTCGAGCTCCACCGGCGCGGTCGACACGCGGGCGCGCGCGACCTCCGCGGGGGTCAGGGGCGCGGCGGATGAGACCGCCTCCGGCGCGGCGTCGGGGCCCGCCACGGGGAGGTAGGTGCCGCGGCGGCCCTTGCGCGCGGGCTCGGCCGGGCGATCGAGCACGTCCGCGGGGAGCGCCGACACGTCGAGCAGCGACGTCGGCTCCGGCGCGATCGGGTGCGCCTCCGTCGGCTCCGGCGCGATCGCGTGAACCTCCGTGGGCTCCGCGTCGAGCAGCGAGCGCCGCGCGCGGAGGGTCGCTTGTGTGTCGAGCGGCTGCACCCCGGACGCGGCCGCCGGCAGGTCACCCAACGCCTCGGTCCGCTCGGCCGGCGCGCGAAACGAGCGGGCGTCGTCGTCGCGCACCCGCGTCACCGTCGCGAGGCCCAGCCGCGACGCGCCGAGCTTCATCGCGGGCGCGGGCGACGCGAGCGACGGCTCGGTGTTCGCCAGGTCGACGTGGGACGCGTGCGCCACGGGGGCCTCCACCACGAGCTGCGCCGCGTGGGGGCTTTGCGCCGGTGGGGGCGGAGGGGGCGGCGACGGGGAGGGCGGCGCGAGGGACGGCGCGGGCACCGGCAGCGACACGCGCTCCACCGCGGGCGGCGGCGGAGGCGGCGACGGCGCGCGCTCGGGCGCTGGCGGCGACGGCGTCAGCGACGAGCGGACGGCGACGACGCGCGCGCGCTCCGGGGCCGCGGGTGGAGGCGGCGGTGGCGGCGGTGGCGGTGGCGGCGTGGGCTCGGCGGCGACGCGGACCTCTTGGGGGGCCCACACGGCCTGACGCAGGAGTTCGCGAACGCGCGCGACACCGTCGGGGCGCTCCGCGGGCTTCGCGGCGAGGCATTTCCGCGCGACCGCCCACACCGAGTCGTGCACCTCGGGGCGCGCGCGGGCCACGCGGTCGCACGCCGCCGCCGCCTCCAGCGCGGCGCCGAACGCCTCCCTTGCGAGCAGCTCGACCAGCAGCACGCCGAGCCCGAAGACGTCGTCGGCCACGGCGGGCTCGCTGCCGGCGCCCGGCACCACCTCCACCGGCGCGCTCGCCCACGCGACGCCCCAGTCGCCGAGGCGCGCGACGAACTGGACCTCCCCGCGCCGCTCGACCCACACGCTCGGCGCGAGCCGGCCGCCGTGCACGAGGGCCTCGCCGTCGACGCCGCGGTGCGCCGCCGCGAGGCACTGGGCCACCTGGTCCATCGCCGTTCGAACGTCGCGGAGCGCGAGGGCGCCGCCGACGCTCACCTCGTCCCGCCACGCGCGGAGGGCCCTCCCCTCGGGCAGCGCGGAGGCGACGAAGGGCGCCGCGTCGCAGAGGCCGTGCGCGCGCACCGGCACGCCGTTGGGGTGGCCGAAGCGGACCGCGCGTTCGAACGCGGCGGACCGCGCCGCGACGTCGCACGGCCGGGGGCTCTGCACGACGGCGAGGCGCGCGGGCGGGCCCTCGCTGTCGTCGGCGCGCCAGCAGGGGCCGTAGGGTCCGTCGGGGAGGCGCTCGGTGAGGCGGAAGCGCCCGCCGAGTTCGGCGCCGATGGGGAGGTCGACGGTCACCGAGGCGGGGGCCCTCCGTCGCCGGGCGGCTCACGGGGCTCCATGCCCTCCGCCCGCATGCGGGCCCGCTCGGCGGCGGGCGTGAGGGGAGGCCACGCGGCGCCCTCCCACACGAAGCGGTCGCGGACGGCGGCGAGGCGCGGGTGGTCGGGGGAGTCCTCGCCCTCGTCCTCCATCACGACCGCCAGCATGAACATGAACGACACGCCGAAGTCGTCGCGGGTGCGCGCGTCGGCGCCGCGCGCGAGGAGCTGCTCGACCACGTCGACCTGGGACGCGGTGACCGCGGCCACGAGGGCCGTCGCGCCGACTTCGTCGCGCGCCTCCAGGTGCGCGCCCCGGTCGGCGAGGAGCCCCACCTGCGCGCCGCGGCCGTCGCGCGCGGCGACGAGGATCGCCGGCGAGCCCTCCACGCGCACGTCGGGGTCGAGGCCCGCGTCGAGCAGCGCCGCGAGGAACTCCGGGTGCGGCGTCGCCAGGCAGGCCTGGAGCGCGGTGCCGAGCTCGGCGTGGGGCACGTGGAGGGCGCCGGGGTCCGCGGCGCCGAGCGCGCCGAAGCAGGCGAGGTGCACGGCGTCGCGCGCGAGGGCCGTGTGCAGGGCGTAGTGCGCGAGGGGCGTCCCCTCGGCGCCGGGGGAGCGCAGGTCGGTGCGGGGCGCGAGGGCCCGGACGGCGGCGAGGTCGCCGTCGACGAGGGCGCGGGCGAGCGCGAGCTGGTCGCCCGTGAAGAAGCGCTCGGGCGGGAGCGTCGCGGCGGCCACCGTCAGCACTCCTTCCCGGTGTCGTTGGCGATGGCCCGCTGGTCCTCTCGCTTCTGCTCCTCGATCCCGTTCATCACGTCGCCCATCTTGTGGCGGTTGAGCGGGGAGAAGCTCGACGCCGACAGCTCGTGCGGGATGCCGACGGCGTTGGGCATGATCGCGCCGGTGATCAGCGTCGTGCCGAAGGAGCCGAGGGCGCCGATGACGCCCGGCTGCTGGGCCCCGCGGAGCGCCTCGCCGCGCACGTAGTAGGCTCGGATCTGCGACCCGTTGCCGCGGGGATAGCGCACCGTGCCGGAGCTCAGGCCCGAGGGGTTGAACGTGAACCCGCGGTAGCCGCTGGCCTGCGACGCCGCGGACGCGAGGCCGCCGCCGAGGGAGTGGCCGGTGAAGGTCACGCGGGTGCCGTTGGCGTAGGTGGAGCGGCCGATGGAGACGGCGCGGCGGTAGTAGTCCGACCCGAGGTTGAGCCCCTGGCCGACGCTGGCGCCGACGTCGCCGTTGAAGACCCCGCTCGTCCCCTGGAAGGCCACGGTGGTGCCGAAGCGGGGGTTGTCGCCCCACACCGCGGGGTCGGGGCGGTACACCTGCGCGCGGTACGCGCCGGGCCCCGAGAGGTCGGACTGCCGGATCCCCTGCGACCGCAGGAACTCGGGGTTGTTGCTCTCGTTGATCCACCCGAGCCGGGCCTTCGTCGGGTCGTACACGTTGTCGCTGAGGCCCGCGTACTGGGCGCCGCTGATGTTCTCCGAGAAGCGCGCGGCGCGGGCGCGGATCTCGGGGTTCTTGGAGGCGGCGCCGGCCTTCACCTGCTCCTCGCGGCACTCCTGCCGCTTCTTCATCTCCTCCTTCTCCTTGGCCTCCTTGTCGCCCTCCATGTCCGCCTTGTCGTCGTGGCGGACCACCTTCTTGTCCTCGGCCTTGACGGTGCTGCTCTTCTCCTGGGCCCAGGAGTCCTTGCCGACGGTGCCGCTCTTGACCCCCTTGCCGGTGCCGGCCTCGTCGCCCTGGGTGGCGGGCGCCTTCGTCGGGTCGAAGCCCCACACCGTGTTCGAGTTGGCCTTCACCGACCCGATGGTCCCCTGGCTCGGCGCGAGCGGCGAGATCACCGGGTAGGGCGTCGGCAGCATCGTGCCCCCCATCGGCGTCAGGTTGACGCTCGGGAGGGTGGAGACCGCGTTCCAGTTGCCGCTCTTGCGCGCGATGACGTTGTCCGCCATGTGCCCGTCACTCCGACTTCTTGATGAAGGCGCCGTCGCCGTGCTTGCCCGCCAGCTTCTGCGCCGACTCGATGATGCCCTTCACCGCCTCGTAGGTGCTCTTGATCTTCTCCAGCACCTCGAGCGCGGGCCTGCTCGCGCCGCGCATCCTCGCGGCCGTGAGCGCGTTGTCCACGGCCTGACGTCGGAGGTGGGGCGCCTCGAGCTCCGCCGCGATGCGCGCCGCCTCGGGGGCGGCCTCCACGGCGGCGCGGCGATCCACGGGCGACCCCGGCGCGCCCGAGAGCGCGGTCGCGATCCCCACCAGCCGCTGCGTCACCGCCTGCGCCCGCGCCGCGTCGATCGGCGGTCTCCCCTCCATCGACGACGCCGTCGGCGCGATGCGCGCGCCGAGCGCCGTGAGCTGCGCCGCGAGCGACTCGGGCGTGCGGATCTCGCGCTCGTCTTCTTCGTCGCCGCCCCCGCCCTCCCCCGCGGCCCCGCCCTCGCCTTCGTCCTTCGGCGAGAAGGTCTCCACGAGGCTCTTGATGTGGTCGAACATCTCCTTCGCCGCCTGGAGCTTCTCCATCAGCTCGGCGAGGGGGTTCGACTCCTCGGGCTCGCAGTCCTCGGGCGGAGACTGGCCGACGAAGCGGCCGATGGTGTTCGCCCCGCTCACGCCGCGCCCCCTTCCTCGCGGAAGCGAAGCAGCGGCGCGGCGGGGTCGACCTCGAAGCGGGCCTCCAGCTTCTTCGCGCCGAGCGCCCGCGGGACGAGGACCCGCCACACGCACGCCACCTTCATCGCCTCCGCGTCGACCGCCACCGTGTCGATCACCGCGGGCACCGGCATCGGCAGCCCGCCGACCCACGCCATCACGAACGCGCGATGCGGCGGCAGCGCGAAGGCGGCGTACTCGGCCCCCTCGGTGAGGTGCCAGAGCTCGACCTGGAGGCCCTCCCGCGGGTGCTCGATCTGCTGGTCGACGGGGGCGCCGTTCCAGTACGCGAAGGAGAAATCCGCGGGAAGGAAGGGGTGGCGCTCGCGCAGCCAGGCGTCGTCGTAGGTGCCGGCCTTCTGGATGCGCGGCGTCCACGGCCTCCCCACCCACGAGAGCCCCGCGGGCTCCGCGCCATACGCCGCCGCGGCCTCGGCCACCTCGCGGGCGCTCCGCATCCCCGCGCGGTGCTCGGCCACCACGAGCGCGGTGACGGGGCGCCGCGCGTCTTCCACCTGCGGCGCGGGCAGTCGGTCGGGCGGCGCGTGCCCTGCCCTCTCCAGCGCCTCGAAGTGGCGCTTCTCCACCCACCCGCGGCCGAGGGGGTTGGTGAAGCACACCTCGTCGAGCAGCGCGTTGCCGTCACCGTCGCGCACCGTGCTCCGCCCGCCGAAGGCGTTCTCCCAGCGGACCGGCACGCTCGCGACGGGCGACGGCTCGGTGAGCGACCAGCCCCCGCCGTCTCGGACGAACCACCGCGGCCCGCAGACCGTGAGCGACTTGTCGATCACCGCCTGCGCCCCGTCGCCTCGCCCCGCCGTCGCCCGGAGGCGCACCGGCCACCGCGCCGCGGGGGCGCCGCCGGGCGCGCGGGCGGTGGCGCGCACGATCACGTCGCAGCGGGGCTTGAAGGCCGCGAGGTCGCTCTCGGCCGCGACGCTCGACAGGTTGAGCTCGCCGTCGTAGCGGTCGGCCACGCAGAGCTCGCCCGAGGGGTCGCCCCGCAGCAGCTCGCAGCGGTGCGTGAGGACGGCGCCGCCCTCGCCCGCGGCGCGCTCGGCCATCGGCGCGAGGGCGTAGGCCACGCGGAGGGCGACGGCGTGGTGCTCGCGGTCGTGGACGTCGTACGCGCCGTAGAGCTGCGCGGCGAAGGGGGTGAGGTTGCGGAACTCCATCGCCCCCTCAGTTGAGCTCGATGACCTCGCCGTTGACCGTCACCGGCCCCACCGACGAGATGGACACGTTGGTGCCCGAGAGGGAGATGTTGCCCATCGCGTCCATCGTGAAGGTCGACGCGCCGCAGTTGACCACCACCTGCTTGCCCACCGTCACCGCGAGCACCTTGCCCACCTGGATGGTCTCGTTGGCGTCGACCGTCACCGACTGCCCCGAGGCGCCGTGCACCTCGGTCTCCTGGTTGCCGTCCACCGTGAAGGTGTCGTGCTCCACGATCTGCGTGGCGCGGTTCTGGTGGACGGTGATCCGCTCGTCGCCGCCGATGTCTCGGGTCGAGTGGCGGCCGACGGTGAGCGTGCGGTCGTGCTTCACCAGCGTGTCCTGGTCGCGCTCGGCCTGGACGTACATCTGCTCGCGCCCCGCGGCGTCTTCGAAGCGGATCTCGTTGTAGCCCCCGGTCGCGGGCGTGCTCAGCGTCTTGATCGTGCTGCGGGTCTTGTGCTCGGGGAGGTTGTAGGGGGGATGGTTCTCGCCGTTGTAGACGCAGCCCGTGACCAGCGGCCGGTCGGGGTCGCCCTCGAGGAACTGCACCACCACCTCCATCCCGATGCGCGGGATGAAGACGAAGCCCCACTGCCCGCCCGACCACCCCTGCGCGCAGCGGATCCAGCACGAGCTCTTCTCGTCCTCGCGGCCCTCGCGGTCCCAGTGGAGCTGCACCTTGATGCGGCCGTGCTCGTCGGTGTGGATGTCCTCGCCCGCGGGGCCCACCACGCGCGCCGTCTGCGGGCCCTCCACCACCGGCCGCGGCGTCGCCCGCGCGGGGCGGAACGGGACGCTCGACGCGGCCTGCTTCAGCCGGTGGGTGATGAAGCGGTTCTCGTAGCGGTCGTCGAAGCCGTCGGGCGCGGTGAGCCCCGCGTCGATGAGCATCGCGCGCACCCGCTTGCTCTCGCGGAGGTTCTCGGGCAGCACCGACCAGGCCTGCCCGACGTGGACGGCCTCGGCGACGAGGTAGGCCCGGTCGAGCTCGCCGCGCGCGTGGCCCGCGAGGTCGAAGGTGAGCCCCGGGGCGACGCCCGTGACGTTGCCGCTCCCCTCGCCCAGGTGCGCGCGGGTGGCGAGCTCCTCGGCGCGCACCTTCGCCAGCCGCGGCGCGTCGTGGGCGGTGAAGCGCCGGGCCCCGCGGTCGTAGCCGTGCAGCGTCGCGGGCGCGGGGTACTCGTAGCGCGCGAGGCTCCCGGCGTCGGCCGGCGAGTGCGACGTCATGTCGAGCGTGGCCCGCGGCCGGGTGAAGTCGAAGTCGCGCAGCGTCACGCCCGTCGTCCGCACCTCGTGGCGCTCGTCGAACCACCGCACCGTCTCCACCGCGTGGGTCGCCGAGCCCTCGTCGAGCACGCGCAGCGCGGCCCCGTCGAGCGTCGCGACGGGCGCGTAGGCGTGTTCGGGGCCCGCGAGCACCAGCGTCTCACCGTCCTCCCCGTCGTGCCGAAAGTAGAACGGGACGCCCTCGTGCTCGAGCAGCCGCCGCACGAAATCGAGGTCGGTCTCGTTGTACTGGACGCAGTACTCGCGCGCCGGGAGCGAGCGCAGCGCGGGGTCGATCGCGAGCCGGTCGCCCTTGTACGACTCGGCGCGGCGGAGCACTTCCTCCACCACGCGGACGGCGTTCATGTCCTGGAAGATGCGGACGTCCGAGCGCTGCGAGAGGAGCCAGAGCGAGGGCACCACCTCCATCAGCACGAAGCGGTGCGAGGCCAGGGCCCCGAGCACCTGCACCCGCCGCACGACGCCCTGGAGCGAGCGCCGCCCGCCGCCGCGCAGCACGTCGAGCTTCGCCGTCGTGCCGAGGAAGGTCTCCGCCGCGACGTCGTCCTCGGTGGCCAGCACCACCGTGCACGAGAAGAGCGACGACATCGCCTCGCGCAGGTGGACGTGGGTGACCACCCAGAGGTCGTCGGCGACGCCTCCCGCCGTGAAACGCCAGAGCACCTCGGGCAGCACCGACTCGCTCGCCATGCGATTTCTCCCTTCGCTCGCCCCGCCAGCGCAAGTCACGCGGGGTGAACAGGTCGCGGAGGCTAACCCGGATTCAGTAGAGTCCGAAGTGAATCCGCGCGCCGCGGCGCGTCACGTGGTTTGTGGCCTTCAGCGGGCGAGGCGGAGCGCGCCGTTGGGGGCGCACGTCCACCGGGCGAGGGCGGTCCCGACGACGCCGACGAGGGCCTCGCCGGCCCACACGACGTCGTCGGGCGGGTTCTCCGCGCCGTCGGGGAGCGGGAGGTTGCGGAGGTCGGCCCAGGCCGCGAGGTCGAGGGAGGTGCCCGCGTGCGTCGGGTCGAAGGCGACGCCCGCGGCGGGGCCCCGCGCCCACCCGACGCGCACGACGGGGTGGCCGTCGACGCAGCGCAGCGGGGAGCGACGGATGCCGGGCATCACGGGCATGCGGTAGGCGTCCTGGAGCGCGGGCGTGGGCGACGCGCCGCCGCGCACCATGACCCCGTCGGCGGCGGGCGCGTCGGAGGTCTCCGTCTCCGTGTAGTGGGCGCGGAGCGCGAGGGCGCCGTCACCGTAGGCCATCGCCGCGTCGGCGTAGTGCCAGAGGGAGAAATCGTCGGGCAGTGCGTCGGGCGCCTCGGCGCCGAAGGCCTCGGTGTAGGCGACGAACTTCGTCCCGATGTGGTCGTCCTGCACGAGGTACGCGATGCCCCGAGGCACGCGAACGAACGCCTGGGGGAGGCCCACCGGGCAGAGCAGCGACTCGCCGCGGACGCGCTTGCTGCCATCGAGTTCGAGGCGCGAGACGTTCCACCCCTCGCAGGGGACGCGCTCCGAGTGCTCCTCGTCTTCGCCGTGGACGCACACCGCCCGCGGGCCCGTCGAGACGAGCAGCGCGCCCCCGTCGTCGCGCACGAACACCCGCGCCATCGGCCCCGACCACGTGTAGGGCGCGTCGGGCTGCGGCTGGTAGGAGAAGTTCGTCACGGTGACCGGCGAGCCCACCTCGGTGAGGTCGGCGTTGCCGTGGATCCCCGCCACGATGTGCTCCTCGCGCGCCCCCTCCTCGGGCGACCGGACCGCGTGCCACGCGATCCAGACGTGCTCACCCTGCGCGTCGACGGTGACGTCACGGATGGGCCCGGTCGTGCGGCGAACGAGCTTCGGCTCGCCCACCGGCTGCCCGTCGCGCCCGATGACGGTGGCGACGATCTCGCTCACCCGCTGCCCCTCGCGGTTGACCGCGCGGACCCACAGCGCGCCGCGCGGCGACGCTGCGAGGGCCCAGGGGTCTTCGGCGTTGACGGGCGCGCGGCGCGCGGCGACGGTGCGGCGCGTCCCCCCGTCGGGGCGCGGCATCCCCGGCGGCGGCGTGAAGCGCGGGAGGACGCGCGGCGGCTCCGCAGGCGCGGCGTCGGCGGGCGAGGCATCGGCGACGGGCGCGCGGGAAGCGTCGGCGGGCGCGGGGCGCGCGGGCGCGGCGTCGTGATGCGCGGGCGGCGCGGGCTTGCGGCAGGAGAGCATGAGGAGGGCGGCGACGAGGGCGGGGCGCATCGGCGCGAGTATCGGGCGAAAGCCCACGCGGCGGCGACGAGAACGTTGCGCCACCGACGCGAGGGGTGTCCGCGCGGTGAGCGGGCGGCGCTGGCCAGCGTTGCGCCGGGAGGTTCTGGTACGGTACGCGCGATGCGCCCGCTCGCCGCCTTGCTGCTCGTCACGGCCTGCGACGCGGTGACGTCCGGGCCCGTCGAACGGACCGTGCTCTTCTCCGACGGGCCCCACCGCGTCGTCGCGACCCACCGGACGCGCAGCACCTTCCACGACCCCGTGAGCGACTACGCCGTGGCCTTCTCGCACGACGGCGGCCGCACCTCGCGCGACGTGATGCGCGGCACCGTGGAAGACTTCGCCCGACGCGCAAGGGCGTGGCGGCTGGCCGACGGGCGCCTCGCCGTGTGCGTGTTCGACGAGGTGTGCGTCGATGCGTCGCCGGGCCCCGCCGCGTGCGCCTCGCTCTACCGCACCGACCCGCCGCCCCCCGCGCTCCATGACGCGCTCGCGACCGTCGCGCGAGAGCGCCCGTTGGAGACGGTGATCCGCGCCCGCGCCGCGCTCGCCCTGGCGCGCGCCGGTGCGCCCGCTGCGCGCGGCGTCTGCGCTGCCCTCCTCGCCGAAGAAGCTCCCTGGGGCGAGCACGCCGCCCCGCTGCGCGACTGCGCGCGCTGACCCTCCAGAAAGCCGCCCCTGCGGTTGTCAGCGCCTGCGAGGGTTCTGGCACAGCGCGGCCCATCTCCTGTCCCCTGCCCCACGGCGTTGCGCGAGAATCCGGCGGCGCGGGTGTTGGCATCGCCGCTGCACTCATCCGCCCCTTCGGAGGCTCCCGAACGATGTTCCTGTGCGCTGACTGTTTCCGTCACGTCCGAACGCTCCCCTGCCCCTTCTGCGGGTGCGCCACCTCGCGCGGGGGCGAGCTGCCCGGCGCCTCCGCGATCCGCGTGGGGATGCGGCGCGGCGTGCTCCTGCTCGGCCTCGCCGGGGCCGCGACGCAGGGCTGCGGCGGCGAGGCCGGGACGCCTGACGTCCTCACCGTGATGGACGTCTACGGCATCCCGCCCGACGCGCAGGGGGCGCCCGACGCCGCGGGCGACGCTGCAGGCGCCGCAGACGCCGCTCCCGACATGGTGGTGGTCACCGACGTCGCCGTCTACGGCATCCCCCCGGACGCGTCGGCGGACGCATCGCCCGACGCGCCCGTGGTCACCGACGCGGCGGTGTACGGCATCCCCCCCGACGCCCGCTGAGGCCGCGATGGACGCCCCCCGACGACGCAGCCTCCCGCTCGCGCAGCCAGCCCAGCGCGGGCGCCCCCTCGACGACGCCTCGCGCCCCGTCGACCGCACGTGGCGCCCCAGCTACGCGGTGTGGGAGATCACCCTCGCCTGCGACCTCGCCTGCCACCACTGCGGCTCGCGCGCGGGGCGGGCGCGGCCCGACGAGCTCGACACCGCGGCGTGCCTCGACCTCGTCGACCAGATGGCCGACCTCGGCGTCAACGAGGTGACCCTCATCGGCGGCGAGGCCTACCTCCGCCCCGACTGGCTCACGATCGTCGAGCGGATCGCCCACCACAAGATGCGCTGCGGCATGGCGACCGGCGGGCGCGGGCTCACCCACGAGCTCGCGCGCGACGCCGCGTCCGCGGGGCTCTCGGCGGTGTCGGTGTCGGTCGACGGGCTCGAGGCCGAGCACGACGCGCAGCGCGGCCTCCGCGGGAGCTTCGCCGCCGCGATGCGCGCGATGGACGCGGTGCGCGCGACCCCGATGCGGCTGACGGCCAACACGCAGATCAACCGCCTGAGCCTGCCGGTGCTCGAGGCCCTCTTCGCGCGCCTCGTCGACGAGGGGATCCGCGGGTGGCAGGTCCAGCTCACCACCGCGATGGGCCGCGGCGGCGACGCGCCCGACCTCCTCCTGGAGCCCTACCAGGTGCTGACGGTGCTCCCGACGCTGGCGCGGTTGAAGCGGGTCGGCGACGCGCGCGGCGTGCTGCTCTGGCCGGGCAACAACATCGGCTACTTCGGCCCCTTCGAAGGGGTGATCCGCGAGCACTTCCGCGCGGGCTACCGCGGGGCCTGCGGCGCGGGCCGCGTCTCGCTCGGCATCGAGGCCAACGGCGA
>JAXLYI010000035.1:0-132132 GCA_046351555.1 Polyangiales bacterium | reverse complement strand
CGCTCGCGCCGGAGACCGTCCCCGCGGTGCGGACGGTGACGCGGCCGACGCTGCCGGTGCCGCCGGGCGTGCCGCAGTTGCCGCCGTCGTCGCCGCCCGTGCCGCCGCGCGAGAGGACGCGGCTCGACCCGAGCGCCACCGAGCCCGCGCGCAGGTAGATGGCCCCGCCCGCGCCGCCGCCGCCGCCGCCCGACCCGCAGCCCGAGAAGTTGAACTCGGGCTGCCCCGCCTGGCCGTCGCTCACGACCGCGCCGCTCGTCACGTTGATGGAGAGCGCGGCGATGTAGACGATCCCGCCGCCGTTGGCGCCCGCCGAGCCGACGCCGTCCTCGTCCGCGCCGCCGCTCGCGCCCGCGCCGCCGAAGAAGATGCTGGTCTGCGCGGGCGTACCGACGGCGAGGCCGCCGACGCCGCCCGCCTGGCAGGTCGCGCCGCCGGCGCTGCCGCCGGTGCCCGCGGTGCCGTGGCCGCCGCCGCCGCCCGCGCCCGCCCAGCAGCAGTCGCAGTCGGTGCGGGCGCCGCCGCCGCCGCCGTTGCCGTTGGCCGCCGTGGCGCGCGCGGCGACGCCGACCGAGCCCTCGCCCTGGAAGCCCGGGATGTTCATCGCGGTGCCGCGCGCGGTGCCGCGGTAGCCGCGCGACGACATGTCGATCGCGCCGCCCGAGACAGTGACCGCGCCGGTCGCGAGGAAGGCGAGGACGCCGCCGGTGTTGCCGTCCCACGCGGGCGCGGTGACGGCGCCGCCGGTGACGTTGACGGTGGTGTACTGCGGCATCACCACGGCCTGCGCGCGGTTGGTGCCGGCGCTGTTGTAGGCGTTGGCGAGCGGGTTGCGCAGCGTCAGCCGCGAGCCCGCGACCGCCGTCACCTCCGCGATCTCCCACGCCCCCACGCCCGCCCCCTGCGACTGGTGCAGGAAGAGGAACTGCCCCGCCGCGAAGCCCGCGGGCGTCGACAGGTCGAGGCTGGTCGCGCCCATCGCGCCGGTGGCGGCCGAGCGGATCGTGTTGATGGTGGTGGTCCCCGTCGACACCGCGAGCGCGCCCGACGAGCCGTTGCCCGTCACGTCGTTGCCGCAGGCGCCGGCGATGCAGCGCTCGCCCGACGCGCAGGCGCGGCCGCACGCGCCACAGTTGGCGTCGGAGGTCGTGAGGTCGACGCAGGTCGTGCCGCAGGGCACCTGGCCCGCCGGGCAGGCGGTGCAGGTGGCGGGCGTGCAGACGGTGGCGGGCGGGAGCTGCGGGCAGGGGCCCTCGAGGAGCTGAACCTGGTCGAAGTCCGCGGTGCCGACGGCGCCGCCGTCCCAGATCTCCAGCTCGATCAGCACGTGCGTGGTGGCGGCGGGCGCGGTGAACTCGCGCGCGTACCAGCGCCACTGGCCGTCGGAGGTGACGGGCGCGACCGAGCCGCCGAAGCCGTTGCTGAAGCAGGGCTGGCCGATGAGCCAGTGCTCGGCGCCGACCACCGCGCTCGCGTTGGACTCGCGGATGCCGACGAAGGGCCAGGTGCCCGCGCTCCCGCGGATCCACGAGCTGATGCAGTACGCCCTCCCGCCCGTGACGGGGATGGCGCTGCGGGTGAAGACGCGGCCGGCGCTGAAGCGCTCGGTCTCGCGGAGGTAGCGGCCGCGGCAGTCGGAGCTGTCGGTCGCGGTCGTGATCGGCGCGCTGCCACCGTTGAGCAGCGCCCAGGCCGCGATGCCCGACTCCCAGTCCTCGCCGAAGGCGACGCGGCCGCAGGTCTGGCAGCTCGCGCCGGTGCAGCCCGCGGCCGGCGCGCAGGCGGTGGCCTCGCAGCGACCGGCGGTGCAGGTCTGCCCCGAGCCGCAGGCGCGGCCGCAGGCGCCGCAGTGCATCGCCGACGTGGCGACGTTCACCTCACAGCCGTTGGCGGACATGCCGTCGCAGTCGCCGAGGCCCGCGGTGCACGCGAGCTGGCAGGCGCCCGCGACGCAGGCCGCGGCGCCGCCGGTGCCGCTCGGGCAGGCGCGCCCGCACATGCCGCAGTGCGCGACGGCGGTGGCGGTGTCGACGCAGGCGCCGGCGCAGCGCGTCTGGCCCGTCGGGCAGGGCGGGTCGGCGCACGAGCCGGCGACGCAGAGCTGCCCGGCGGCGCAGGCCATCCCGCAGCCGCCGCAGTGGGCGGGCGTGGTGCGCGTGTCGGTCTCGCAGCCGTTGTCGGCGTTGCCGTCGCAGTTGCCGAGGCCCGTCATGCAGGTGAAGCCGCAGGCGCCCGCGGTGCAGGTGGGCGAGGCGCCCGCGGGCGTCGCGCAGGAGCGGCCGCACATGCCGCAGTTGCCGACCTCGGTCTGGAGGTTGTTGCAGGTGGTGCCGCAGTCGGTGGTGCCGGCCGCGCAGGTGGAGGCGCACGCGCCCATCGAGCACATCTCGCGGGCGCTGCACGCGCGGCCGCACATGCCGCAGTTCGCGTTGGAGGAGCCGGTGTCGACGCACGCACCGGCGCAGCGCGTCTGGCCCATCGGGCAGGGCGGGTCGGCGCACGCGCCTGCCGTGCACACCTGGCCCATCGGGCAGGCGTTGCCGCAGGTGCCGCAGTTGGCGACGTCGGTCTGCGCGTCGACGCAGGCGCCGCCGCAGCGCGTCTGGCCCGTCGGACAGGGCGGGTCGACGCAGGCGCCCATCACGCACGACTGAGCCATCGGGCAGGCGCGGCCGCACATCCCGCAGTGCATCGAGCTGGTCTGCGTGTCGACGCAGGCGCCTTCGCAGAGGGCCATGCCGCTCATGCACATCGGGCCCATGTCGGCGGGCGCGTCGGGCGCGACGTCCTCGGGCGCGTCGGGGGTTGCGTCGGGCGCGACGTCCTCGGACGCGTCGGGCGCGGCGTCGGGGGCGACGTCGGGCGGCGCGAGGTCCTGGCCGACGTCGGGGGCGGGCTGCTCGTCGGCGACGTCGGGCGATGTGAGGTCGGGCGTCGCGTCGGGGCGCGGCGGGGTGGG
This sequence comes from Polyangiales bacterium, assembly GCA_046351555.1. GTDB lineage: Bacteria > Myxococcota_A > Polyangia > Polyangiales > CAISKJ01. The sequence goes on along the minus strand of JAXLYI010000035.1, from coordinate 129,173 downwards.
GGTCGCTCCGTCGCTACAGGCGGCCAGGGCGCCGAGCGGGAGCACGAGCCAATGCCATCGTGATCTCATGGGAAGATGGAACCTCCATTGGTGGGCCGCACACGCGGATGCGGCGCCCGACGAGCGGTCGGGCAGGTCCGCGAAGGTATCGGCGCGCCACGCACGGTGGAAGCGCGATCGTTCGCAGCACGATGCGGAGACGCGGTCGCAGTTCGAATCGGAGACACGCGCCGCCGACGCGCGGCGATCAGGGGGCGGTGGTGAAGGCCCAGACGCGCGACCACGGCGCGCCGTCGACGGTGCCGCGGAGTTCGACGGTGTAGCGGGTGTTCGTCTGCAGGCGCGCGTCGCCGTAGAGGAAGACGAACCTGCGGTTGCTGTTGCTCGGGTCGGCCTGGACGCCCTCCATCTCCGGCGCGCTCGCCGCTCGGAAGGCGGAGTGGACCACCTCACGACACATCCCGTCGTAGAGCTTGTGCGTGGTGAGCGTGAAGGTGTTCGACGGGAACATCACACTCACCACCGCGCCGCTCGGCCAGCGCCCCGTCGAGAGGGGCACCGGCGGCGTCGGGCCCTCGAGGTTGCCCTGGAACCCCGTGGGGACGCCCTCCGTCCCCGGCGGCGGGAAGAGCGACGGCGCCGTGAGCGTCTGCCCCTGCTGCCCCGAGCGCCGCGCGAACTCCATGGTGTTGTTGGTCCGCGCGGTCCGCACCGAGCCGAAGCCCACCTCGGTGTACGAGGGGTCTTGAAACGGGGTGCGGTGGTAGACGGTCCAGATCCACCCATCGATCGCGCGCGTCGGCGTCGTCTCCCAGTTGATCACCTCGCCCGCGAGCGACGGGCGGTAGCCCGCGGCCATGATCCGCGCGGCCGGCGACGCGCCGGTGAACCCCATGCACCCGGCCGACACCTCGTTGTGGGCGCCGGGGTAGCAGGACGCGGCGTTGCTCGCCATGAAGCGTGAGTGGGCGACGGCCGCCTGCTCGAGCTGCGCGTTGGCGTTGAGCGGCGCGAGCCCCGCGGCCGTGCGCCAGTGGTTGGTGCGCGTGAGCGCCTGCTGCTGGACGTCGTCCGAGCTCTCCGAGGCGACGCCGTCGGACTTGCGGGAGAAGTCGGGCGGCCCCTCGTCGGCGCACGCGCAGACGTTGGGCCCGGGTGGGCACTCCCGCGGCGGCGGGCGACCGCCGTCGGGCGTGGGGGTCATCATCATCGCGGGCGTGGGATCTTCACCGCACGCGGCGAGCGCGCCCATGGCGGCGAAGGCGAAGGCGAGAGGCGTCGGTCGCATGAAGGGGAGCGCGACTCTACCCCAGCGCCCGCGCGCGTCTACGCCTCACGGGATCGAGTAGCTGAAGAGGCGGCACTCGATCGCACCATTGAAGAGGGTGTGCTCGCGCGACGGGTCCATCCCGATGTTGCGACCGAGCAGCGCGTTGCCCGACAGCAGCGACACCTCGCGGCCGTGCTGGAGCCGCAGCGCCTCGCCGAACTGCCGGAAGAAGCCCGCGAGCTGGAGCGGCAGGGACGCGAGCCGGTCGCCGTACGGCGGGTCGCTGACGATGTAGCCCTCGCCGGTGGACTCCGGGAGCTTGCGCGCGTCGGCCTCGCGGATCTCCACCGCGCCCGCAATCCCCGCGCGCTCGGCGTTGTGGCGCGCGACGGCGGTGGCGCGGGGGTCGTGGTCGGCGGCGACGATCGGCGCCTCGGGGGAGCGCTTCTCCGCGGCGCGCGCGGCGTCGACGAGCCCGTGCCACGTCGCGCGCAGCTCGCCTTCGAAGCGGGGCCAGCGTTCGAAGCCGAAGGCGCGGCGGGCGCCGGGGGCGACGTCGCAGGCCATCATCGCGGCCTCGATGGCGAGGGTGCCGGAGCCCGCGAGCGGGTCGAGGAAGGGCAAGCCCTTGTGCCAGCCCGAGAGCGCGACGACGGCGGCGGCGAGCGTCTCCTTCAGCGTCGCGTCGGTGAGCTCGGTGCGGTAGCCGCGGCGGTGGAGGGGCTCGCCGGAGAGGTCGAGGTACACCACCACCACGTCGCGCGCGACGCGGACGGTGATCGCGACGTCGGGGTCGTCGACGTTGACGTCGGGCCGCGCGCCCGAGCGGTCGCGCAGCGCATCGACCACCGCGTCCTTGGTGCGGAGCGCGATGAACTGCGTGTGGGTGAGCGCCGAGTTGGCGCACGTCGCGCGGACGGCGAGCGTGTGGCGCGCGGTGAGGTGCTCGTGCCAGGGGACGGTGCGGACGCCCGCGTAGAGGTCGTCGGCGTCCTCGGCGGTGAAGGTGGCGAGCTCCCAGAGGACGCGCATCGCGACCCGGGAGTGCAGGCACGCGCGCATCGCGTCGGGGAGCCCGCCCTCGAAGTGGACGCCGCCCCGGTCGGCGCGAACCCGCGGCAGACGCAGCGCCCGCAGCTCGTCGCGCAACACCCCCTCGGTACCCTTGGCCGCGCTCGCAAAGAACTTCATCGCGCGGCGACCTATCGCCCGCCCCGCGCCCCCGCGTCAACCGCCACGGGCGTTCTTGTGTATGCTCGCGCCCGTGAAGACGGCCCCCCTTGCGTCCGCGGCGCTCGCGGCGCTCGCGCTCTCGCTCGCCCCCGCCCTCGCCCGCGCGCAGACCGAGGGCTGCGCGCCCGACGCGGCGGGGTGTTCGCGCGCCGACCTCGCGTTCCGCTGGCGCCAGGGGCTCCCGGTGGAGTTCGACTTCGACACGGGCTGGGTGCCCAACGGCGCGCCGGTTCAGGTGCGCCTCCACACCGCGCTCGCGGGCAACACCGAGGTGCGCGCCGCCGGGCAGCTCGTGGGCTCCTGGTACGAGCCCGTCCGCCTGCGCGCAGTGGGGACGCGCGGCGGCGGCAGCCTCGCGGTGGACTACGGCGTCCAGTTCACCGCGCGCATCCGCCTGGCGCTGCCGGTGGAGGGGCGCACGATCTCGTGGGAGGGCGCGATCCCGTACGTGCCGCAGGTCGACTTCCGCGCGATGGCCTCGTCCGCCTTCGACCCGTGGGCCTGGCAGCCCGTGATGGTGAGCGGCCGCACGATGCGCCAGCACATCGCCGACGTGGCGCTCACCGACGCGATCGTGCGCATCCCGGGGGTGTCCGGCGGCTTCAGCTTCGACGCGGCGAGCGAGGTGCGGGCGAGCTACCGGTCGACGGCGATGCGCTTCGGGCTCGACGCCGACCCGCTCACCGAGACGATGACCGAGACGCTCGGGCGCTTCACCGCGGGGCCCTTCGTCGAGTACCAGCCGCAGCTCGAGGGCTCGCTCGACTACGAGGGCGCCGTCCACGTGTACCCGTCGCTCTACGTGAGCCTCGCGGGCCGCCGGTGGATGCTCGACCTCGCCGACCTGCCGATCCCGATCGGCCCCTTCCCCCGCGCCGTCCGCTTCGACGCGGTGACCGCGCGCCTCGGCCTCCCCGACATCCACGCCACCGAGGAGACGGTGGACTTCGGCGACGTCGACGTCGGCCGGTCGAGCGAGCGCACCGTCGAGATCCAGAACGTCGGCGAGCTCGACGGCCGCGCGACGGGCGCCGAGGTAGAGGCACCATTCTCGGTCACCGGGAGCGCGCGGACGCTGCCGGTGCGGTCGCGCTCGAGCTTCGTGGTGTCGTTCACGCCGGTTCGACCGGGACCCGCGGAGTCGACGGTGGTGGTCTCGACCAACGACCCCGACACCCCGCGCGTCCGCGTCACCGTGCGCGGCAACGGCGTGGGCCTCACGCCGGTGGAGCCCTCCCCCGTCGAAGACGCGAGCGTGCCGGCGGACGTCGCCGCGGACGTGGTCGACGAGGTGCCTGCGCCTTCGGGCGCGTCGCAGGACGGCGGCTGCGGGTGCCGGAGCGTCCCCGTGCGTGAGGGCGGCGGTCGCGTGCTTTCGGTCGCGCTCGCGGCGCTGCTCGTGCGGCGTCGTCGGCGCGGCTGACGGTCACGGAGTGCTCCGCGCTCCTCTGCGGAGCCTCCATCCCCCGCTCGCCGAGCCTCGCGCGTTTGCCCCTTCCCCCGGCGCAGTGCGCCAGGGGAAGGGGTCGTGAATGCCTCTGTGACGCGGCGTGCGCTGGTGCGTCGGACGCTGGGTGTTGCGCCATGTGCGCTTCGGACGACGAGCGTCGCACCTCGACGCGTTCCAGACGGTCAAAGCCCCCTTCCCCTGGCGCACTGCGCCGGGGGAAGGGGCGAACGCGCGAGGCTCGGCGAGCGGGGGATGGAGGCTCCGCGGAGGAAGCGCCGAACGGTCAGCCTTCCATCGGTTCGAAGTCGGCCTTCGACGCACCGCAGTCGGGGCAGGTCCAGTCGTCGGGCAGGCTCTCGAAGGGGGTGCCCGGCGCGATGTTGCCCCCGGGGTCGCCCTCGGCCGGGTCGTAGATGTGTTCGCAGATCATGCAGCGGTACTTCCTCATCGTCACCTCGGCGCGATCGTACACAAAGCCCCGCGCGCTTCGCGACGAATCCCTACCGCGGCGCGATGCGAGGGTTGGCCGGCGTGAGCGTCACCCGCAGCTCGGCGCGCGGCGCCCGCGTGGTCCCCTGCTCCGCCGACACCGTGGTGTAGCCTGCCAGGCGAAACTCGAAGCGCCGCGGCGCGTCGGCCACCGTCCCCCGCACCACCGGCATCTCGATCGGCGTGGGCCCGAGGTCCTTGGTCCCCTCGAACACGTGAGCCCCCGGCGGCTCGCTCACCAGACGTAGCTGAAACGTCCCGATGCGCGCCGGGTCGGGCGGCGTTCCGTCAGCGAACTCCCGCACCGCGCGCTCGATGAAGGCCCGCTGCGACCACACGCCGAACCCGACGCCCCCCACCAGCGCGAGCAGCGTGAGCCAGCCCACCGCGGCGACGAGCACGCCCTGCTTCGGCTTCGCGGGCGGCGGCTCCGCGAAGGGAGGCAGCGTCGCGCCCGCGGGCGGCGGCGGCTCGACGAACGCGGGCCCCGTCGGAACAGGCTCTCCCCGCACAACGGCCTGCGCCGCGGCGACGTACGCCTGAGGAACGCGCAGGTCGACGACGGTCTCCACCCCGCCCTCGTCGCGAGGCGCTTCGGGCGCGGTGAACGGCGCCGCCGGCGCGGTCGGGACGCGCGGCACGGGCGGCGCCATCACGCGCGCGGCGGCCGGCGCGGCGAGCGTGGGCTGGCGCTTCGGGGCGGGCGCGGGGCGCGGGGCGAACGCGTCGTCGTCGGGCTCCTCGGCCACCTGGGGGACGAACGCGCTCACGTCGATGCGCGTCCGCGCGCCCACCGCGGTCGCGTCCTCGTCGTCGTCGGCCGCCGACGCGCGCCCCCGCTCGCGTGAGAACTCCCGGATGGTCCGTCGGTTCTCTTCGAGCGTGTCGCCGAAGTGCTCGCGCATCGCGGCGGCGACCTCGCCGTGGGAGGTGGCACCGAGCTCGTTGCGGAGCACGGCTTCGAGGTCGACGCGCATCGCGTCGGCGGTGGGGTAGCGGGCCTCGCGGTCGCGCGCGAGGGCGCGGGCGATGACGGCGTCGAGCCCCTTCGGCGCGTCGGAGCGCCAGCCGGCGAGCGCGGGGACGTCGGCGCCGACGATGTTCTTGTAGGTCTGCGCGTCGTTGGCGGCCTTGAAGAGCCTGCGGCCGGTGGACATCTCCCAGATCACCACGCCCATCGACCAGAGGTCGGCGCGCCGGTCGATCGGCGCCGTGGTGAACTGCTCGGGCGCCATGTACGCCAGCTTCCCCTTGAGCATCCCGGTGCGGGTGGCCTCGTCCTGCGTGGCGGCCTTGGCGATGCCGAAGTCGAGCACCTTCGCGGCGCCGCCCGCGGTGATGAAGAGGTTGGACGGCGTCACGTCGCGGTGGACCACCCCGAGCGGCGTCCCGTCGTAGTCGCGCAGCTCGTGGGCGTAGTGGAGCCCGTCGAGGCAGTCGCAGAGCACGCGCATCAGGAGCCCCAGCGGCACGCCCCCGGCCTGCTGGATGTAGCGCCGCGCGACGCGGTCGAGCGAGAGGCCCTCGAGGTACTCCATCGCGATGAAGTAGTGCCCGTCGCACTCGCCCACCTCGCTCGTGGCGACGACGTGCGGGTGGTTGAGCCGCGCCGCCAGCCGCGCCTCGTCGAGGAACATCTTCACGAAATGGCTATCCCGCCCGAGCGAGGCGTGCATCCGCTTGACGACCACGGGCTTGCGGAAGCCCATGGGCCCGTCGAGCATCGCGAGCAGCGCGTCGGCCATCCCGCCGCTCCCGATGCGCCCGAGCAGCGTGTAGCGACCGAAGGGCTGCGGGAAGGGCGCAGTCCGGGCGTCGCCGGGCGTCGGGGCGTTCGCGCTCACGGGAGAGGGGGTGGGGCGCACTCCACGCGAGACGGCGGCCGGCGTCAAGGACGGCGCAGTGGGCGCGGAGGGAGGCGGGCGGGAAGCAGGCGAGAGGGAGGGCTACGACGCGCGCGCCGGCTCGCGGAGAACGTCGGCGAGGGCGGTGGCGGTGATGGCGCGCTCGATCCACTTCTCCAGGCGCTTCGGGTCCGTCTCGGCGAGGATGCGCGATCGGTCGGCGGCCGACACGGCGACGCCGCGAACGCGCAGCACCGCCAGCAGCGCCTCGGCCTTGCCCTCGGCCTTGCCCTCGGCCTTCCCTTCATCGCGCCCCATCTTCCGGGCCTTCTCCCAGTTGCTCTGCATGTTGGCGATGAACTCCTCTTCTTCCAAGCTGCGGCTCGGCTTCTTCGCGAGCACGCTCTGCATGTGAATCAGGATCTGTTCCGCGACGGTACGCTCGTGCGCGTCAGCGGGCAAGGCTGCGAGATCGGCCACGGCGTCGGCGAGCCCCGGCCCGGCGGCCATGATGCGAATCAGGATCGTCGAGCGCACGCGGGGGAGCTCGCTCGCGACGACGATCCCCGTGTCGTAGACGCCGCCGCCGTGAAGGTAGACGCCCCGCGGTCATCCGGGCGCGCGCTTCGCCCGAAGGTCACGAAGCATCGGCGCGGAGAACGACGCCGCGAGAACCCACAGGTGGGCGTCGGGGATCGGCTCGGGCGCAAGGCCCTTCTCCCGGCGCCGCTTGTTGTGCGCTCGACCGCGGCGGACGGTCTCCGCCCGGTGGGCGAAGTGCCGGCTCATGCACGCGCAGAACTCCTCCCGGTCGGGCGCGTGGCCGTAGACATCGATGAGGCAAAGGACCGACGCGATGCGCCCCAGCAGGCCGAGCCGAGCGCGCTCCGCCCCGCGCGCCGGGTCGGGTCGTGGCGGAGGTCGGCCTGCTGGGCGTCGCGCGAGATACTGCACCAGCGTCGCCCCCGAGGGCGTCAACGCCTCCTTGCCGACCTTCTTCGCGAGCTGATCGAAGGGGTTGTGCACGGTGGCGAACGTCGCACGACGCGGCGTAGGCCAGCAAGAAAGCGCTCAGCGAGGACGGGCCGAACGGCCTGCCGGTCTGCCGCCGCAGTAGGCCACGTGCTTGTTCGACGACCGCAGTGGGGGCGGTCGCCCCCATCGGCTTGTTAGACGACACAAGATCAGATGCTGAGGCCACGAACACGCATCAGTCGGAAGGAACTCCGGCATCGTTCTCGCCTTTTCTGACAAGCACAAACCCCTTCATGGCGTCGGTTCCTTGTCGCCGGGCAATGCGGGGTGTGGGGTCACTCCTTTGGGAGTCACACCGAGAGCTTGGCCCTCCGGATCGAAGAAGTGGCCGTGGTCCCAGTGCTCGACGATGAACTCCCCATCGCACTCGATCTTCCCCCCGCACTCCGGGTGCACGAAGGCCCCGTCCTCGAACGGCTGGTGCGGGACGATCTCTGTCGAGCCACAATCGAGACAGCGTGGTGGTGAGAGGCGGTTCACGCGCCATCGCACCATTGGATCGACATTTCGGCTGACACGGTGCTCGGTGATCACCAATCCGGTCTTTTCGTCAACGGTTCCCACCAACGTCATCAGTTGTGCCCGCCTTTCGAGGAGTTCAGCAACCTCGGGCAATTTCTCTGCGTCGACCATCGACCGACAGGTATGGCACCAGGCGCTCTGTGTGTACATACCGTGGTATAGATCATCACCGAGGTCGTAGCGAGGGACGCCCCTGTTCTCAAGCGTCGCCTTGAAGTTGCAACGGTCGCAAGAGACAACGAAGCTCATCGTTCATTTTCCAAGGTTCGCGTCACGTCGCCTCGACACCGACCTCGACTCGCAGTCCGAGACCACGCTTGCCCAACGGCTGGCCGATTTGCCGCCGCAGCGGACGCGGTGGGTTGACGGGGGGCGGAGGTGAGGGTGGTCGGCACCATCGGCTTGTTGGGCTACGCACCGCGCTCACGGGCCGTCTGAGACTCTGACCGGGGTCCCATCCGCGCACCACCACCAGTGCGCTGGTGGCATCCCGGACGGAAGCACCTGCGGGGTATAGAGGGCCCAATGCCACTCCGCCATCACCCAATCAATGGACTCCATGTCCAGTTCCTCCAGCAGATCATCATGGCCGGCGAGCAGTTCGCGCACGAACCCCAGTGCCGATCGCATTCGACACATCCACTCCCAGTGATGCTCTTCAAGGTTTTTGCGGCAATCACCACCGATGAACTCATAGAAGTCCGAGAGCCAATGAGACAGCTCGGGGTTGCAATGGTAGTCCAGCGCCGCGTGCATCTCGTCCAGGATCCAAGTGCCTTCCAGCGCGCTCGCCAGGAGGGCCCGCATCTCTGCCGTGACCTCCTGTGTCTGGGCGGCGATGCCGACGGCAATGGCGGCATCGTACCATCGCTCGCCCAACCTGTAAGCGGATCCAAGATGCATCCACGCGTCGCGGTCACCATCGCGCCGGACCGGGTTGCTCACCATATCGCGCGAGATCGCGGCCAACCTGACGATCAAATGACCCACGGTCCCCTCCATGCTCTCTGTGGTCATGTCGTCGCCCTATCATCATCTTCGACTGCCGAACCCATCCGTATTCCCGTAACACGCCCGTCAAGCCGCCGGCTCCGGCGCGACAACCCCGTAACACGCGCGTGAGGCCGCTGGCCGTCCCCGCCTGATCCTCCCGCGCCGTCCAAGTTCTCTCACCTCCATCGCCATCCTGCACCCGGCTTCCGCCGGCCTGCGCCTCTCCGAATCCGTCTCCCTCCGCGTGAAGGGCGTCGACCTCGACCGCCGCCAGCTCACCGTCCGCCGGGCGAAGAACGAGCGCGACCGCTCCGCCCTCGTGCCGAACCGCGCCAGCGACGCGCTACGCATCCAGCTCGCCCCCGTCCTCCGTCGCCATCGCGAGGAGCTCGCCGCCGGCCGTGGTGTGGTTGTCCTGCCCAGCGCCCTCCGCCTGAAGATACCAGGCGCCGCCACGAGCCTCGCGTGCCAGTACGTCTTCTTCCCCACGCCGCGCGCCTGCGCCCGCCCGACGAACGGCCCCGCCGTGCTTCACCTCCGGCACGACTCCCAGACGCAGATCGACCGCGGCCCGCCGGGCCTCGTGAGCCCGCTCGACCGCTGACCGACCTGTGCCCGCGCGCACCCGCATCGTTCGTCATTCCGAGGGTCACGCCGGTCCGACCCTCGGTCAAGCCCATTCCTCGCTCCGCCCCCTCCATCGTCCCCTACCCCGCCCCCATCCCACCGTCCGCGCGCAGCATTCGCCCTTCGTTTCGCTGCCTCCCACGCACCGCGCCGCGCATTTCCTCTCACGCCGCGTTGCATTCCCCCACTCGCGCGCGTTCGTTGCTCCTTCCGCCGCGTGCATCGCACGGAAGCGCGCGTCCAATCCGCTCACGGCGCGCTGTACCCCCCACATCGCGCGCGCTCCATCCCATGCGCCCGACCGTCGGTCGTTCTCACCCGCGCGTCGGTCATTCTCACCGCGCGGCTCATGCAACGCACCGCGGCCTCCGTTGAACTCACCGGACGCGACGCGCAATGCACGGCCCGAGCGGTTCGAGGCTTCGCGGCGCGCGTCGCCCCCAGGAAGGAGGATGACGCAATGAAGAAGAAGACAGACGAAACCACCGTCGCGCCTGCGCCCCATGCCGCGGCGAAGCTGCACCAGTCGACGCTCGACGCCGACGAGGTCGCCCTGCTCAACAGCCTGCCGACGGGCGCCGCGCGTGCGGAGCGCGCGAAGCTCACGCAGGCCGAGACGCTGATGGACGAGGAGACGCTCGCGGGGCTCCAGCGCTACCGGAGCTTCTTCGAGTCCGCCGACGTCGACGTGTCGGAGGCGCTCACCGCGCTCCCGCGCGCGCTGGCGCTCCGGGCGCTCAAGCACCGCCTCGACACCGCCCTCGCGATCGTGCAGCGCAACCTCGCCGACGCGGTCGACCCGATCGCCACGGCCTCGTCGGAGGTTCACCGCCTCGTGGCGGCCGCCCCGAGCACAGCAAGGTGCGCGCGGCCTTCGCGCAGATGGAGAAGCGCTGGCAGGAGACGTTCAAGGGCGGCCGCCCCGCGAAGGCCACCGACGACGCCGCCGCGCCCGCGACGCCCACGAAGCCCGCCTGACCACCGCCACCCCACCACACGCACCGGGCGCGCCCGCCCCCTCCTCACTCGCCACCCCCCATTGCCCTCGCGACGCGTTCCGGCGTATCACCTCGGCCCGATGATGCGGCACGCGCTGGCTCCCTGGATCGTCGTGGCGTCGCTCGCGGGCGCGCTCCTGCCCTCGCCCGCGGCCGCCGATCCCCCCCGGCGCCGCACCGCTGCCGCCACCTACCGCGGCAACGTCAACCGCTGGCACGACGCCGCGCACGTCCCCGCCGCGCGCTTCACCGACGACGGCCGGCTCGTGCTCCGGGTCTTCTCCGTCAACGGGCTCGGCAGCGCGGAGGTGACCCCCGCCACCCGCGAGGGCGGCTTCGACGAGGCCGCCTGCGCCGAAGTATCGCGCGTGCTCGGCGACTCGCGCGCCCGCTCCACCGGCGCCATCGACCGCCGGCTCATCGAGGTCATCTACGACGTCGCGCGCCACTTCCGCGCGGGCCAGGTCACCGTCATCTCGGGCTACCGCGCGCAGCGCCAGCCCAGCAACCACCGCCTCGGTCGCGCCGCCGACATCCTCCTCCCCGGCGTCGCCGACGCCGACGTCGCCGCGTACGCGCGCACGCTCGGCTTCCTCGGCGTCGGGCACTATCCGCTCGGGGGGTTCACGCACATCGACGTGCGCGACCGGAGCTACTACTGGGTCGACCGCTCGTCGCCCGGCTCCCCCGCCCGCTCGCGCCGGAGCCGCCGCCGCGGGCGTTCGCGCACCTTCGCGGAGGTCCATGGCGACCAGGCCCGCCGCGCCGACGAGGCCGCCCGCGCCCGCGGCGTCCACCCCCTCGGCGGGACGCGCGGGGCGTCCGTTCCGGGCAATGGGACTGCGACCGCGTCGGGCGTCGCCGAGCAGACCGCCGGCGGCGACGGCGACGGCGCGGACGGCTGAGCGCTCGCACCGTGGCGCGCCCCGAGATCGACGCCCTCGTCCGCATCGGCGAGCTCGACCGGGCCGCCTCCCTCGCCCGCGAGCTGGGCGAGTGGCGACGCGCCGCAGAGCTCTTCGGTTCCCTCGGGCGCGCCGCGGAGGCGTGCCTGTGTGCGGTCCGCGCCGACGACTGGCGCCTCGCGATGGACCTCGCCCTCACCTCGGGCGACGAGCGCGTCCTCGCGGCCCTCGCCGACGAAGCAGGCAAAGACCCCGCGCGCGCCATCGCCATGGCCGCCCAGTGCCGCCTCCAGCGACGCGACGACGTGGCCGCCATGGTGCTCGAACGGAGCGCCCCCGCCGAGGCCGCGGTGGGCTGGTACGAGCGCGGCGACTACCTCCGCGCCGCCCGCGCCTGGGACCGCGCGAACGACTCCCTCCGCGCCGCCCGCGCCTTCGAACAGCACCTCGCCCAGACGCCCGACGACGCCGCGTCCGCCGTTCGACTCGCCGAGTTGCGCGCGGTGAGCGGCGACGACGAGGGGGCCGTCCGCGCGCTCCAGGCGGCCGTTCGTGCCGACCCCACCGACGAGGCGATGGCGCGGCTCGTCTGCGGCCTCACGCGACTCGGCTTCGAACACGGCGCCCGCACGTGGGTCCGCCGCCTGCGCGACCGCGACCCGTCGCACCCCGCCGAGCTCACCGCCTACGCCGACCGGCTCCCGAAGAGCGCGGGCGCCGAGAAGCGCTACGCCGGGCGCTACCGGGTGATCCGCGAGGTGGGCTCGGGCGCCACCGGGCGCGTACTGGAGGCCGTCGACGAACTCTCGGGTGAGCCCGTCGCGCTCAAGGTGCTCGCGGTCGGAGACGACCGGAGCGCGGCCTTCGCTCGCTTCATGCGCGAGGCCGAGCTCGCGAAGATGCTCGACGACCCGACCATCGTTCGGATGCGCGCGCTCGACCCCGAGGGCCCCACCATCGTCTACGACTGGATGCCGGGCGGGACGCTCGCCGAACGCGTCGGGCGCCAGTCGCTCCGGGAGATCCGCGCGGTGGCGCTGCGGGTGCTCGCGGCGCTCGAGACGCTCCACCGCAACGGGGTCGTCCACCGCGACCTCAAGCCGTCGAACATCCTCTTCGACGCCGCGGGCCAGGCGCGCCTGGGCGACCTCGGCGCCGCCCACCTCGGCGACCTCGGCGCCACCGTCACCGGCGGCCTCGTGGGGTCGCTCCCGTACATGGCGCCCGAGCAGATCACGGGCGCGCCGGTGAGCGCGGCCACCGACCTCTACGCGCTCGGATGCGTTCTCTTTCAGATGCTCACAGGGCGCGCGCCGTACCCCGGGCCCGACTTCGTCTCGCAGCACCTCGGGGCCGAGCCTCCCTCACCGAGCGCCGTGCGCGCGGGCATTCCCGTGGCGTTCGACGCGGTGATCGCGGCGATGCTCGCGAAGGACCCCGAGGCGCGCCCGCAGGACGTGACGGCCGCCCGCGCGCTGCTCGCGACCGCGCCCTGGGACGACACGACGGAGCTGGCGCCGCCGGCGATCTCGCGCATCCCCTCGCTCCCCGCGGCCGCCGCGGAGGAGGGAGCGCGGCTCGTTCCTTCGACGCACCAGGCCGACGCGTGGACCGATCAGCGGCTCCAGCGCGACGTGCAGCGGCTGCTCGTCCCGGCCGAGGCGCTGGAGACGGTGAAGCGCTGGGCGGCGACCGACGCGACCGCGCTCCAGCCGGTGTTCGACGTGCTCGACGAGGGAGCGCGCGCCGAGGTGTGGGTGCAGGCGCTCGACGCGGACACGGCGCTCGACGCGGTCGACGCGCGGGCTCGTGGCGAGTGCCTGCGCGCGCTCGTCGCGGCGGGCGTGGCGGAGGAGAAGGCGCGCGGCCTGCGGGTGGCGTGGGACGGGCGCGACGCGACGGTGACGCTCGCCGAGGCCCTGCGCGCGATGGGCGTGGCGGCCGAGGTGGCGTGACGCCGATGTGGCCTCGGGCCGTTCGCGAATTGCCGTTCGGGCGGGGCAAGCCCCGCCCCTACGGCTGTGGCCCCGCTCGCGTCGGGGAGCGAGCTAGCGAGGTAGGGGCGGGGCTTGCCCCGCCCGAAGAGAACTCACCGACGACGCCGTGGTGCATGGGTATGACGCATCAGGCGTCGCGCACGACGACGCCCTTCCAGAAGGCCACGCGGCCGCGGATCTGCGACGCGGCGGCGCTCGGCTCGGGGTAGTACCAGGCGGCGTCGCGGTTCACCTTCCCGCCGGCCGTGACGTGGTGGTAGCTGGCGGTCCCCTTCCACGGGCAGACAGAGTGCGTCTCGCTCGGGAGGAGGTGCTCGCGGTGGAGCGATGCCTCGGGGAAATAGGCGTTCCCCTCCACGGTCACGATGTCGTCGGACTCGGCGAGCACGGCGCCGTTCCACTCGGCGATCTTCTTCGTCATGACGTCTCCTTCACTTCCCTTGCGCGACCAGGAGCGTGTGCGCGAACGGCCACCCCGCGTCGACCCACTGGCCCGCGCAGGCGAAGCCCGCCTCGGCGCCCCACGCGCGGAGCTCGTTGGCTTCGAAGCGGTGGCTCGACTCCGTCCAGATCGTGTCGCCCGCTTCGAACGCGAAGTCCTCGCCCTGCACCCGCGCGACGCAGGGGCGCGTGGCCTCCAGGTGCATCTCGACGCGGCGCGCGGCGGCGTCCCAGCGGGCGCGGTGGGCGAACGCGGCGAGGTCGAAGTCGGCCCCCCACTCGCGGTTGAGGCGGACGAGCACGTTGCGGTCGAAGGCCGCCGTCACGCCGAGCGCGTCGTCGTAAGCGGGGAGGAGCCGCGCGGGGTCGGCGCCGAGGTCGGTGGCGAGCAGCAGCGCGTCGCCGGGCGCGAGGGCCGCGCGGACGTCGCGGAGGAAGTCGAGCGACTCGCGGCGTTCGAAGTTCGAGAGGTTGCTGCCGAGGAAGAGGGCGAGGCGGCGGGCCCCCTTCACGCGCGGCGCGGCGCGGAGCCCGTCGAGGTAGCTCGCCTCCGCCGCGCGAAAGGTCACCGACGGGAGCGCTTCGAGCGTCCGCCGGCACTGCGCCAGGGCCGCGGCCGACACGTCGACGCCGGTGAAGGTCACCGCCCCCTGGCGCGCGACCAGCGGAGCGAGGAAGGCCAGCGCCTTGCGCCCGCCGCCGGGCCCGAGCTCGACCACCTCCAGCGCGCCCGGCAGCGCGCGGAGCACGTCGGGCGTGTGCGCCTCGATCAGCCGGAGGTCGGCGCGGGTGAGCTCGTACTCGGGCAGCAGCGTGATCGCCTCGAAGAGCGCGGAGCCGAGGTCGTCGTAGAGCAGCGCGCTCGGCAGCGTGCGGGGCTTCGCACGGAGCCCGCGCAGGATCGCGCCGGTGAGCGGGTGATCCGCACGGGCGGCGGGGCGGGGATCGGGCGATGCCATCGGGGCTCCATGGGGCGCGGGGGTGCGCCTGTCGACCGGTGCTTCGCCGCTGCGGGAGAAGCGGTTACCGGGCGTCGCGGGCGAGGCGGACGCCCGTGCGCTGGAAGCGGGTGTCGGGGTGCCAGAAGTTCCGGTACGAGGCGCGGAGGTGGCCGCGGGGGGTGTACATCGAGCCGCCGCGCAGCACGCGCTGGTTGACCATGAACTTCCCGTTGTACTCGCCGACCGCGCCGGCCGCGGGGGCGAAGCCGGGGTACGCCTCGTAGCTCGACGCCGTCCACACCCACGCGGTGCCGTAGAGCGACGAGAGCCCCCCGGCGCGCGGCGCGAGGGAGCTCCGGACGCCGTCGCGCGTCACGTCGAGCTGATGGCCCGCGTCGGGGCTCTCGCCCTGCGCGGCGGCCTCCCACTCGACCTCGGTCGGCAGGCGCGCCCCGAGGAAGCGCGCGATCGCGTCGGCCTCATAGTACGAGAGGTTGGTGGCGGGCGCGTCGGGCTCGAGCTCGCACTCGCCGTGGAGCGTGAAGGCCCGCACGCGGTCGCCCTCCACCGTGGCGTAGAGGGGCGCCTCCCAGCCCTGCGCGCGGGCGCATTCGAAGCCCTCGCTGAGCCACAGCGACGGCGTGCGGTAGCCCCCCTCGCGCACGAAGGCGGCGACGTCGCGGACGCGCACGAGGTCGCGCGAGAGGCAGAAGGGCTCGAGCCATGCGCGGTGCCGCGGCGCCTCGTTGTCGAACGCGAACCCGCCGCCCGGGTGGCCGACCTCCACGAGACCGCCGGGGTGCTCGACCCAGCCGCCGCCGGAGCGAACGCCCGCCATCGTGATCGCGGGTTCGCGCGCGTACACGGGGCGGAGCGGGCTCTGCGCGAAGGCGTGGTGGATGTCGGTGAGGAGAAGCTCCTGGTGCTGCTCCTCGTGGGCGAGGCCGAGGAGGACGGTGGGCGCGAGCTCGGCGAGGGCGACGTCGTCGAGCGACGCGAGGAGGGCCTCCATCCGCCCGTCGACGGCGCGGCGGTAGTCGCCCACCTCCGCGGCGGTGGGGCGCGAGAGGAGCCCGCGCGCGGGACGCGGGTGCCGCGGGCCGACGGCCTCGTAGTACGAGTTGAAGAGGTAGCCGTACCGCGGGTCGACGCGCTCCACCCCGCGCGGCGCGAGCACGAACTCCTCGAAGAACCACGCGGTGTGCGCGCGGTGCCATTTCGCGGGGCTCGCCGAGGGCATCGACTGGAGGAGCTGGTCCTCCGGGGAGAGCGGCGCGGCGAGGCGCTCGGTGCGCTCGCGGACGCGTCGGAAGGCTTCGAGGAGCCGGTCGCGGTGCATGGGACGTCCTCCTACTCGTTGGGCGGGGGCGCCTGGCTCCCCTCGGCGCGCCGGCGCTCGGCGATGGCGTGCGGCGACACGCCCATCAGCACCAGCGCCTCCTCGCTGAGCGAGAACGACACCTCCTGCCCGAACTCCACCGACACGGCGTTGCGCGAGCCGTCGGCGTAGATCCGCGCGTCGCGCATCTTGCTGCGGACGCGGAGCGCCTCGCCCGGGTGCACGTGCCCGCGCGAGAGCCCGTACTCGGCCCCCGGCGGAAGGTAGGGCTCGCGCACGAGGTACTGGAGCATCCGCGAGCGGAAGGCCATCGGCCGCCCGCCCGCGCTGCGGATGGCCGCGGTGGAGCCCGCCGCGGTGGAGACCCACAGGCCCGAGGATTTGTGCTCCTCGTGGGCGTGCCCGAGCTCGAGGATGTACTTCGACGTCATCGCCGGGACGGGGTGGGCGAAGAGCACGTCGTTGAGCACGCGGCTGTGCACCACCTCGCCGTCGACCTCGACCTTCATCCGCGCGACGCGCACGCGCGCCACGCGCTCGGCCTCGATCGCTTCGAAGTGCGCGCGCACCTCGCCGCGGCGCGTCCCGCAGAGGAAGCCGACGGAGTCCTGCGGCGCGGAGTTGACCCCGAGCATTGGCGTGTCGCCCACTGCGTGGCTCACCCAGAGGAGCGTGCCGTCGCCGCCGACGGTGACCACGAGGTCGAAGCCGTTGATGTCGCCCACGCGGTCGCGCTCGCGGAAGGTGGCGCGCCACCCGACGGCGTCGGCGGCCTCGCGCACCTCCTCGATCGTCTCCGCGTGGTGGCGGTCGGCGCGCTCCATCCGGGAGACGGTGGCGTCCTTGCGGGCGAGCAGCTCGATGATGCGCGGGAGCCGCTGCTGCCGCACGAACAGGTCGTAGGAGCTCCGCTTGGAGATCACCAGCACGCGGCGCACGGGGGACGACATGCCAGGGCCGCGAGGCTACCACCCGCCCGCGACGGCCGTCACGGGAACATCGCGCCCGAGCGCGCGGCAGCTCGGCATCCCCAAGGCCCCCACAAGCGCTGGGCAAGCCGCTGCGCGTGAGCGCACGGGCTCGGTCTCGTCTTGGGCACGACGCCGCGGACGCGTGAGAACGTGCACGGTGGCACTGGGGATTCGGGGGAGACGTCGCGGGCGCCGCGCGAGGGTGCAGGCGCCCGCGGAGGGGGATCAGCGCTTGGAGTACTGGAAGCGCTTGCGGGCGCCGGGGCGGCCGTACTTCTTGCGCTCCTTCTTGCGCGCGTCGCGCGTGAGGAGCCCCTGGCGCTTCAGCGGCACGCGGCGCTCGCCGTCGGCGACGGTGAGGGCGCGCGCGATGCCGAAGCGGACCGCGTCGGCCTGGGCCGCGAGCCCGCCGCCCGCCACCCGCGCCTCGACGTCGTACCGGCCGACGGTCTCGACGATCTCGAAGGGCTGGAGGATGAGGAGCTGCGACGCCTGGCGCGGGAAGTACTGGTCGTACGGGCGGTTGTTGACGAGGATGTTGCCCGAGCCCGGGCGGATGTAGACGCGGGCCACGGCGGTCTTGCGCTTGCCGGTGGCGTAGTGGCGGTCGGTCTGGAGGCTCATCGGTCTTTTCTCTCGGGGCTCAGAACGTCGCGGGGAGGGACTTGGGCTGCTGGGCGGTGTGCGGGTGCGTGGCCTCGGCGTACACCTTCAGCTTCTTGGCCATGGCGCGCCCGAGGGGGTTCTTCGGGAGCATGCCCTTGACGGCCTTCTCGATGAGGAAGGTGGGCTTGTGCTTGAGCATGTCGCCGGCCGAGCGCTTGCGGAGCCCGCCCGGGTACCCCGAGAAGGCGTAGTAGAACTTGTCGGTGGCCTTGGCGCCGGTGAGGGCGACCTTGTCGGCGTTGACCACGATCACGAAGTCGCCGGTGTCGACGTGGGGCGTGTACGTGGGCTTGTGCTTGCCGCGGAGCACGCGGGCGACGTCGCTCGCGATGCGGCCGAGCGGCTTGTTGGTCGCGTCGACGATGAACCACGACCGAACGACCTCGGCGGGCTTCGCGGTGTAGGTGCCTTGCATGGGATGTCCTTCCAGAATCGTTGCCGCCGCGCCGCGGGGGATAGGGGGTATTGGGGCGTCGGGGAGCGCGGAGGTTACAGACATCGATCCGGGTGTCAAGGTGTTGCTGCCGCCTTCGCGAGGAAGGCGTCGAGACCGCGGGCGGCCTGGGCGCGGACCTTGTTGCGCACGAGGGGCGTCCAGCCGAGGAGTTTCCCCATCGGGCCGAGCGCCTGCCCCGACCAGCGCCAGAAATCGAAGACGTCGGTGTGCTCGACGATCTTGTTGTCGCGGAAGGCGAAGGTGGCGTCGATGACGTTGTGCACGCGGCGGCCGGTGGCGGAGAAGGTGTAGCGGGCCTCCCAGTGGGCGCCGCCCGCGGCGTCGTCGGCGCGGACGTTGGAGAACTCGACGGTGAGGTCGGCGGCGCGGCCGGTGAGCATCTTCCACATGGCGCCGGCGCGCTCGCCGCGCAGGTCGGTGAACACCGGGTCGGAGAAGCGCACGTCGGGGTGGTAGCAGGCGGCCATCGCCTCGCCGTCCTTGCGCTGGAAGGCCTGGTAGAAGCGCTCGACGAGGGCTGCGTTGGGGTGGGTCATGGGCCGCGAGGAGAGCGCCGCGGGCGGGCGCGCGTCAACGCATTCGTGCGGGTGGCGGGCCGCCACGGTCGCCACCCCGATCCGCCACCGTCGCCACCCCGCCGCCACCCAGGAAGGCCCGACATCTCCGCGCCGCACGCAGGCTGCTCTGCGTCGCGGCGACGGAGGCGATGGAGGTATGCTCGATGGCGATGGCGCAGATCCAGTACGACGTGATCCCCGACGACGAGGCCTGGGTGCTGGTGGACGAGGACAACATGGCGGAGTCCCCTGACCACCGCGACCGCTCGACCACGCTCGCGTCGGTGTTCGCGAACCGCATCACGCGGACGGGCTGGGACGCGGAGACCGGCTGCAACCGCGGGCTCCGCTGGGACGCCGCGCACCCGCGCTGGGGGGTCGACCCTGATGTCTACCTCATCGTCCCGCGGCCGCCGGCGAACCAGCGCCACGTCTCGCTGCGCACCTGGGAGCCCGGGGTGAGCCCGCCGCTCGTGGCGGTGGAGTTCGTCAGCGAGAACAACGCCCGCAAGGACTACGAGATCGCGCCGGACAAGTACGCCGCGAGCGGGACGTGGGAGCTCTGGCTCTTCGACCCCGAGCTCCTGGGCCCCCGCATCCGCGGCGGCCCGCACGTGCTCCAGGTGTGGCGGCGCGACGAGCGCGGGCGCTTCCGCCGGGTGTATGCGGGCGACGGGCCGGCCTACAGCGAGGCCCTGTCCGCGTGGCTGGTGGTGACGGACGACGCCCTCCTCCGGGTCGCCGACGACGAGGCGGGGGCGAGGCTCTGGCCCACCGAGGCCGAGGCCGAGCGGGAGCGCGCCGAAGCCGAGCGGGAGCGCGCCGACGCCGAGCGGGAGCGCGCCGACGCCGAGCGGGAGCGTGCGACGGAGCTCGCCGTGAAGGTCGCGGCGCTCGAGGCCGAGCTGGCCCGGCTGCGCGGCGGCTGACGCCCCCTCGGCGCGTTCGCCCTCCGAGGGCATGGACCTCCGGGGGGCGAAGCCCTATCCTCCGGCCGCCGTCAAAACTGAATGGCCATTCAGTCGGACGGGAACGACCCCTATGCCGTCGCGGGTTACCGCAGGGAGAGACATGGCGAACGAGCTCCGTTTCGATGGGAAGGTTGCGATCATCACGGGGGCCGGCAACGGCCTCGGGCGCTCGCACGCGCTGCTCCTGGCGGGCCGCGGCGCGAAGGTGGTGGTCAACGACCTCGGCGGGACGCACACCGGCGGCGGCCGGTCGAGCGCCGCGGCCGACAAGGTGGTCGAGGAGATCAAGGCCGCGGGCGGCGAGGCCGTGGCCAACTACGACTCGGTGGAGGACGGCGCGAAGATCGTCCAGAGCGCGCTCGACTCCTTCGGCCGCGTCGACATCGTGGTGAACAACGCCGGCATCCTCCGCGACGTCTCGTACGCGAAGATGTCGGCCGACGACTGGGACCTCATCTACCGGGTCCACGTGCTCGGCGCGCATCGGGTGACGGCCGCGGCGTGGCCGCACCTGCGCGAGCAGAAGTACGGGCGCGTGATCTTCACCGCGTCGGCGGCGGGCATCTACGGCAACTTCGGGCAGGCCAACTACGCGATGGCGAAGCTCGGCCTCGTGGGCTTCTCCAACACGCTCGCGCTGGAGGGCAAGAAGGCCAACGTCCTCGTCAACACCATCGCCCCGATCGCGGGCTCGCGCATGACGGAGACGGTGCTCCCGAAGGAGCTGCTCGACGCGCTCAAGCCCGAGTACGTCTCGCCGCTGGTGGCGTGGCTGGCCCACGAGTCCAACACCGACACGGGCGGGCTCTACGAGGTGGGCGGCGGCTTCATGGGCAAGCTCCGCTGGGAGCGCACGGAGGGCCGCACGTGGCGCCTCGGCCGCGCGATCCGCCCCGAGGACGTGCGCGACGCCTGGGGCGCGGTGAGCGACTTCGCGAAGACCACGCACCCGGCGACGATCAACGAGTCGATGCAGCCGATCATCAACAACGTCGAGGCTGGCGCGTCGAAGGGCGGCAACCAGTTCATCGACGTCGACCAGGCGCTCGGCTGGGAGTCGCCCGAGGTGAAGAGCGAGTACACCGAGCGCGACGTGTCGCTCTACGCGCTCGGCGTCGGCGCGGGCCGCAACGCCCTCGACGCCAAGGAGCTCTCGCTCGTCTACGAGATGAACTCCGACGGCTTCCACGTCCTGCCGACGATGACGGCGGCGATGAGCGTCGGGCTCATCATGAAGATGGCGATGGAGGGGGCGCAGGCGCCGGGGCTCAACTACGGCCTCGACCGCATCCTCCACGGCGAGCAGTACACCGAGGTCGTCAGGCCCCTCCCGGCGAAGCAGAAGCTCAAGAACCGCGCGAAGGTGAAGGCCATCTACGACAAGGGCAAGGGGGCCGTCGTGGTGATGGAGTTCAAGAGCTTCGACGAGGACGGCGACCTGCTCTGCACCAACGAGGTGACCACCTTCGTGCGCGGCGCGGGGGGTTGGGGCGGCGATCGCGGCCCCTCGGGCGACGGCGCGGCGGTGCCCGAGCGTGCCCCCGACGCGGTGGTGGAGGAGAAGACCGCGGAGGACCAGGCGCTGCTCTACCGCCTGTCGGGCGACGTGAACCCGCTCCACGCCGACCCGGGCTTCGCGAGCTCCTTCGGCTTCGACCGCCCGATCCTCCACGGGCTCTGCACCTACGGCTTCGCCGCCCGCCACGTGATCAACGCCTTCGCCAAGGGCGACCCGCGGCTCTTCAAGTCGATGCGCGTTCGCTTCGCGGACTCGGTGTTCCCGGGCGAGACGCTGGTCACCGAGATGTGGCGCGACGGCGACAAGGTCACCTTCCGCACGAAGGTGAAGGAGCGCGACAAGGTGGTGCTCTCGGCCGCCTCGGTCGAGCTCTACAAGGAGATCCCGGTGAAGCGCGCGAAGGCGAAGCCCGCCGCCGCGGGCGCGGGTGCGAGCGCCCCCGCCACGCCGATCACCGCGGACATCTTCGCTGGCATCGGGAAGTACCTCGCGAAGAACCCCGACCTCGCCGCGAAGGTGGGCAAGGTGTTCCAGTTCAGGCTGTCGGCGCCGGAGAGCGTGTGGACGCTCGACCTCAAGGGCAACGCGGTGAACCCCGGCGAGACGGCGAAGAGCGAGTGCACGCTGGAGCTGTCGGACGCGGACTTCCTCGCGATGGCCACCGGCAAGGCCAACCCGATGAAGCTCTTCTCCTCGGGCAAGCTCAAGATCTCCGGCGACCTCATGGCCTCGCAGAAGCTCGACTTCCTGATGAAGGTCGACCCCAACGACGTCATCGCCGCGATGAACGCCCGCACGGGCTCGTCGGGTGGCGCCCCCGCCCCGGCGGCCGCCGCGGCCCCCGCGGAGCCCACGAGCACCGACGTCTTCGCGGGCATCGGCGCGTGGCTCACGAAGAACCCCGACACCGCCGCGAAGATCAACAAGGTGTACCTCTTCAAGCTCTCGGCGCCCGACAGCGCGTGGACGCTCGACCTGAAGGGCAACGCCGTGGCCTCAGGCGAGACGGCGAAGCCCGACTGCACCCTGGAGCTCAGCGACGCCGACTTCATGGCGATGGTGTCGGGCAAGGCCAACCCGATGAAGCTCTTCTCCTCGGGCAAGCTCAAGATCTCCGGCGACCTCATGGCCTCGCAGAAGCTCGACTTCCTCACGAAGATCGACAAGGCCGCCGTGGCCGCCGCGATGGCCGACCGCAAGCCCGCCGCGCCCGCAGCAGCCGCGCCCGCTGCAGCCCCCGCGAAGGCCGCCAAGGCGCCCGACCTCTTCAAGGCCCTCGCCGCGCGCCTCGCCGCCACGCCCTCGCTCGCCGCGGAGCTCGGGGGCAAGGTGCAGTTCACCGTCACGGGCCTCGACCGCGCGTGGGTGGTCGACGGCGCGAACGTGACGGAGGGGAAGGCGGCCGACGCGCGCGCCTTCTTCGTGCTGAGCGACGACAGCCTCGCGGCCCTCGCGTCGGGCGCGGCCACCGCGCGGAAGCTCTTCCAGCGGGGCGACCTCCGCGTCGACGGCGACGTGCGACTCGCCCACCACCTCGGCATCCTCAACCAGCTCGCGTGATGTGAGACGACGACAAGGAGTACGACGATGACTCGACGCGTGAACGTGATCGGCGTGGGCATGGTGAAGTTCCAGAAGCCCGGCGCGAGCGACGAATACAACGTGATGGCGAAGGGCGCGATCCAGGCTGCCCTCAAGGACGCCGGCGTGGACTTCGCGGAGGTGCAGCAGGCGTACGCGGGCTACGTGTTCGGCGACTCCACCTGCGGCCAGCGGGCCGTCTACGAGGTGGGGCGCACGGGCATCCCCGTCTTCAACGTGAACAACAACTGCTCCACCGGCTCGTCGGCGCTCATGCTGGCGAAGCAGGCGGTGGAGGGCGGCGTCGCCGAGTGCGTGCTCGCCGTCGGCTTCGAGCAGATGCAGAAGGGCGCGCTCGAGGCCAAGTGGACCGACCGCACCAACCCGATGGACCAGCACGTCAACGTGATGGCGGAGCAGCAGGGCTTCGGCCAGGCGCCGCCCACCGCGCAGATGTTCGGCGGCGCGGGCCGCGAGCACCAGTGGAAGTACGGGACGAAGCGCGAGACCTTCGGCAAGGTGTCGGTGAAGGCCCGCCAGCACGCGAGCCGCAACCCGCTCGCCCTCTTCTCCGACGTGCTCTCGCTCGAGGAGGTGATGGCGGCGCCCGAGGTGTTCGACCCGCTCACCCGCTACCAGTGCTGCCCGCCCACCTGCGGCGCCGCCGCGGCCATCGTGTGCAGCGACGAGTTCGCGAAGCGCAAGGGCATCTCGAACCCCGTCTACATCGCCGCCCAGGCGATGACCACCGACTACGACTCGAGCTTCCAGGACTCGATGATCAAGATGGTCGGCTACGACATGACCCGCGAGGCCGCGAAGCAGGTGTACGAGCGCGCCGGCCTCGGCCCGACGGACGTGCAGGTGGTCGAGCTCCACGACTGCTTCACCGCCAACGAGATCCTCACGTACGAGGGCCTCGGGCTCTGCCCCGAGGGCGGCGCGGAGAAGCTCGTCGAGGACGGCGACAACACCTACGGCGGCCGCTGGGTGACCAACCCCTCGGGCGGGCTCCTCTCGAAGGGCCACCCCCTCGGCGCGACGGGCCTCGCCCAGTGCACCGAGCTCGTGTGGCAGCTC
Organism: Polyangiales bacterium; assembly: GCA_046351555.1. Taxonomy (GTDB): domain Bacteria; phylum Myxococcota_A; class Polyangia; order Polyangiales; genus CAISKJ01. The sequence continues at coordinate 105,287 of JAXLYI010000035.1, read as the reverse complement.
CAGGGCCGCGCCGACAAGCGCCAGGTGCCGGGCGCGCGCGTCGCGCTCCAGCACAACCTCGGCCTCGGCGGCGCCTGCGTCGTCACGATGTACCGCCGCGACTGAGCCCTCCCCCAATCGCGACCCGAAGGTACGGGCGCCCGCGCCGCGCGCGTTGACACCCGCGAGCGAGCAAGCGAAGCTCCACAGTAGGAGTGTTCGAATGCGCAAGCTCGGGATGATGGTAGTTGTCTTGCTGTGCGCCGCCTGCCCAGGGGGGGGGGTGGAGCCCGCGCGTAGTGTCCAGTCGATCGCCGGTGGTGCGAACGACTGTACGCGTGACGGTGACACCGCGACGGATCCGAGTTGCCCGCTCGGATCGCTGAAGTGGCGCCGCCACAACGCGGTGGTGGAGCTCGTCGGCACCACAGGCACGTCACTCTGCACGGGCACGTTGGTGTCGTCGCGGCACGTACTGACGGCGGCCCACTGCTTCGGCAGCGGGATGCAGGGGACGGTCTCGCTGGTGGCCCTGTTCAACAGCGCTGCGGGCCAGCCGGGCACCTTCGCCGTGATCGATCGGACGCGGTGCTTCGTCGCCCCGGGGGCGTTCTTCGATCAGCCGTCCCTCCGATGCGACGACCCACAAGTCGTCACGAGCAGCCCGGATGCGTTTCTGGCGCAGGGTGACCTCGCGATCTTCGAGCTGCCGGAAGGCACCCCGACCTTCGACCTGATCCCCTATCCCATGCTCTTCGGCGACGAACCCGCCGACCGCCCGGCGGAGTCAGCGCTCCCGTTCCTGCCCGCTTTGGTGGGAGCTCGCTTTCGGGCAGCAGGCTTCGCGTTGGGCAACTCGGGGCTCTCGCGGCGGCCGCGGCAGACGACGGAGGTCCTGCAGAACACCATTTCGAGTACGTCGAGCCTGACGATTCAGACCAACGCGCCGCTCCAACCTGGGGACTCGGGTGGCCCCCTGCTCTGGCGTCCCACCGGGTCGATCGATCCGGCGGCTCTCGTCGGGGACGGTGGCGCGCCGCCCGCGATCACCGCCCCGGACGAGCGCGAGTACGTGCTGGGCACGGTGCATAGCACCCCCGGCACCTACATCGGCCTGAGTCGCCTCCGTGCCTTCATCCAGGCGCGGGTCCCCGACCCCGCTTCCGACAACTGCCCGACCGTCTACAACCCCGACCAGAACGACAGCGACGGCGACGGCCGAGGCGACGCGTGTGACAACTGCCCCGAGCTGCCCATCACGTCGGGCGATGCGCCCCTCCACCTGCGGCAGACCAACTGCAACGCGCGCGTCGAGCGGGAGCGCGGACTGCGGCCGCGCGGCGATGCCTGCGATCCCTTCCCTTGCAACCCGGTGAACGAGGCGTACACGCCCGGCGACCGGCGAACGAACTGCTACTCGGTCGCGACGCCCTACCCCTGGACGACGAGCTGCCAGCTCGGGAGCCACGACGTCCACCTGGGCTACGCGCCCAACGTCGCGAACGCCGCGAACCGGATGTCCCTCAACTCGCTCGAGGTCGCGCCGTCGACGACGCCCGCCTCGCTCGTCAGCCCGATCTGGCGGTGTGTGTGTGTGGACAGCAATGGGTTCGTTGTGACCAACCCCGAGCTTTGCGCCAACGCCGAACTCACCTCCCCCTGCCCCGTGCGATACCGCGCGCCGGCACCCGGCGCCGGTGGGGAGGGCTGGCGCCTCGCACACCTTCAGTTCACCAACGGATCCAATGGCGTCGTGCACGAAACCGGCGGCACGGAGACCGCGCCCGTCCTCGCCTACGAGCCGCGCAGCGGCCGGGGCGTCGCGTCGTCGACCTGGCGCGCTGCGGCTGGCCGTGCCACCTGGGTCTGGAACTGGGATCCCACGAGCGCGGCCCCTGAGGTCATCCCTCCCATCCCCGTGACGCAGGGCCGCGCGAACCAGGCCACACCGGCGCGCGTGATCTTCTGGACGCGTGCGCAGACGCCCGCACCTCCCGGCGCGCCGACGAGCAACGACCCGGAGACCGCCGCCCAGCTCTCGCAGCGCCTTCAAGACGCCTACCTCACGGCTGGCGTGCCGCTGCTCACGCCCGAGCAGATGACGCTCCAGAACATGGCGCTCTGGCGCGTGTTCAACGAGCCGCACGTCGTCCTCGTCCGGCCCCCGATCGTGGTCCCGCCGCCGCTCCCGCCCGAGCACCTCGTCAGCCGCTTCCAAAGCGCGATCTACCCTGTAGGCAGCGCGTCTCCAACGTGGTTGCAGGCGGGGGCGTTCACCAACCCGCCCGCGGGTGCCACGGTGACAGGGATCGTCGTCGGGCAGCTCGACCTGCGTCAGGGCGCAGTGACCGCCACGGCCACCACGCAGGGTGCGTCGAGTGATCTGCCAGTGTACGCCGGGGCCTCGTACGCGGTGAGTGCGCCTGACGCCTATGGCTGGAGTGATGTCGCAGCATTCGGTGGGCGCGACGCGAACAACGCTCTGGTGGCAGAGCTCTTCTACACAACCCACACGGCGGGGGCAAACGATGCGCCGGTGTACACGTGGCATCGACTCGCCCCCGCCGGGTCCGCACCGGCCGCGCGCGAGGGGGCGGCGCTGAGCTTCAACGGCGCGGGCAAGCGCCTCTACCTCGTCGGCGGACGCAATGGTTCCACCACCTACGACGACGTGCGGTCCTACGATCTGGTCACGAGCACCTGGAGCGCCCTCACCCTCTCGGGCACGCTCCCGGCGCGCTACGACGCGGGCCTCGCCGTGCGCGGCGACGTGCTCTACATCGGCGGCGGAGCGACCGCCACGGGCACCTTCCTCGGCGATCTGCTCCGCGTGGATGGGCTCACGGGCGAGCTGAAGAACTTCGGCAACGCCCTCCCGCTCGGTGCCGCGCCGTCGATGTCCTTCGACGAGCACGGCGACGGACTCGTCTACGGCGGCGGCTACGTCGGCGCCACCTGGTACGCCGACGTCTGGACTGTCCGCTTCGAGGGGCCGCAGACGATCACCTCGTTCGTCCGCAACTTCGGCAGCGACGGGATGGCGGCCACGCCGGGCTACGCCGTGGTGGCAGACCTCTACCACGACATGTTCTGGGGCGTGCCGGGCCACCTGCCTTCGGGCACTCAGCCGGAGATCCGCTTCCTGCGGGATGGCGTGGCGACCGTGGTGAAGCTCGGGGACACCGGCTCCGCCACGCTCGCCGCGCGATCCGCAGGCGGAGGCGGCTCGGCGGACATTTCCCCTGCCCGCGTGCTCCGCAACCCTCGCGGTTCCGGTTCACCCACGCGCATCAGCGCCAGTCCTTCTGGCGCGATTTCGAGGGCAACGGCACCCAGCACGCCGCGATGAGTGCGCGCGCCCTTCGAGTGGTTCTGGTCGCAGCGCTGGGCTGCGATCGGGCGAAGCCCGCCGTCGAGCCGTGTACGGACGGCAGTGTGCGTTCGGACGGAGCGTGCGTTTCACCGCGCGATGCGACGAAGGTCGACGAAACGCCTCTAGCGGACGCCGCGGCCGATCGCGACCCGCAGGAGATCGCCGCGGATGTCGGGCAAACGGGCGCGCCCTGGGCCTCGGGACATTGGAGCATCCCGTGGATCGAACGAGAGCAACCTCTTCCGCCCGCTTGCGGTCCCGGCCTCCCCGTCCGGGGCTCGCAGTTTAGCGGCCGCGGCATGGGACTCTGCACCGACGACTCGTGGACTGCCACCCAGAGTAGCGGCGCCTCGGTATTCGATCGAGCGGCCCGCGTTTGGGTCCGTCCCCTGCTGGACACGACCCTCTCGATTTCCTTCGGATGTGGCGCGCGGGGGGGGCTGCTGGTGGGCGCAACGGATCGAGTCGGGGGACACGCGGCCCTCGTGCTGTTCGACGATCCACGGGAGGCGGGGGCTGTCATCTGGTCGCGCGACTTCAAGCCTCGAAGTGATGTGCTCACCGCGTTCAACCGAGTCGTCACGACACCGCGGATGACGGTGGTGATGTGGTCTGTCCCCAACGAGCAGGCGCTCCTCGTCGGCTCCGCGAACGGCTCGGCGCTGGAGAGCGACCCCGTGCTCAACGACGCGGTGCGGGGTCGCTTCATCGAGGAGATGCAGGCCGACGGCGATCACCTCGTGATGGAGATTGCGGGCGACATCTACCTCTACACGCGCGGCGCCCCGGGCACGCCGAGCACGATCGAGAACCTGACCCGCTCCCCGTCGATGCAGTTCGATCCGTGGGTGTCAGGCCGCTACGTCGTCTGGACCGACCAGCGCCACGGCCCGAGCGGCACCGCGTGGCAGTTGGACAACACGGAGGTCTACCTCTACGACATCGAGACGCGCGTCGAGCGGCGGATCACCAACGACCCCCCCGAGCGCCCCGTGATCCAACACTACGCGCGGGTCTCGGGCGACTGGATCATCTGGACCGACCAGCGCAACTCGGGCTACCCCAACACGTACCCGGTCGCGGGCAACGTCCTGCTGTATCTCGAAGTCTACGGCTACCACATCCCGACGGGGCGGGAAGTTCCGCTTGTGACGGGTCGCAACCTCCTCGGAGCCATCGCGCTCCAGCGCGGCGAGCTCTGGTACAACTGCTCGTCGCTCTCGCCCCGCGTCGACGGCGTCTACCGGATGCCCATGCCTGCGAGCCCTTGATCTCCCCAGGACGGCCGGCTCGCCGGGACGTCGTGCGTTCAGCGCGCGAAGCTCAGTTGATCGGCGTGAGGTTGGTCCCGCCGGCGTAGGCGTACGACACGTAGCGGTCGAAGCCCGACACGAGCACCATGACGGTCTCGGGCGGCATGCCCGGCTGCGGGGGGTCGGCGCGCACGACGTGGACGCCGTCGCCCTGGCGCCCGTTGCTGATGGTGGGCGGCATGGTGGCGGTGTCGATGCGCGGGAAGGAGAGCTGGCAGCGGTAGGTGACGTAGGTGGGCGCGGGGCACATGTGCCGCGCGGTCTCGACGCAGCCGTCGGAGCGCGAGCGGGTGCAGTCGGCGAAATCGTTGACGGGGGTGTCGTCGAGGTACACCGCGGCGCTCGGGCGGGCGACGATCTGCACGAAGTCGAAGGCGTACTTGTTGGGCGTGAGGAAGACGTACTCCGAGCGCCACTGCTCCACCGGCGGCACGATGATGAGCGAGGGGTCGCCGCCGGGGAGGGTGAGCGGGATGCCCGTGGTGTTCTGCGAGCCCATGAGCTGGCCGACGACGACGCGGCCGCTCGCGCGGAGGGTGAAGTCGGTGAGGGCGCGGACGTCGAAGTGCTCCCCGTCGTCGAGGTCGAACTCCACCGTCGCGCCGCCCGGGTCGGCGAGGTCGGCCGGGAGCGTGGTCTCGACGTGGACGGGCTCGGTCGAGGGGTTCATCACGCGGAACCACTCGGGCTCGTTGACCTGGGCCACCATCGCGCCGGCGTTGTTGACCGCGGGCGTGCGCGACGACGAGCGCGAGAGCACGTAGCGCTGCCCCGCCGTCGCCGCCGGGAAGAGCTGCTCCTCGATGTGGTCGCACGCGGGCTGCCGCTCGGAGAAGCTCCGCCAGAACGGCACGTCGCTGCACTCCGTCCCCGAGAACACCGCCACCGGCTTGTCGGCCTGCACGCCGCTGCCGGTGAAGTCCGCGAGGAAGGCGCCCGTCTCCAGGTTGAGCACGTCGAAGGGCCCGAGCGACACGCGGAAGGGCGTCCCCGCCGGGCTCCGCGCGCGCAGCGGGCCGCCGGGGATCACGTCCGCGGTGGGGGTCACCGTCACCATCGTGTTGGCCTGCGTGCCGACGATGGTCATGAAGGCGCGGATGTCCTCGCGGCCGTTGGTGTCGGGGTCGGTGGTGCGCGCCCACTGCTGCGGGTACCCGAGCACCCGGTAGTTGCCGTCGAGCGAGTTGACGGGCACGAGCAGCGAGGCGTCGTTGGAGAAGACGCCGACGTTCTCCAGCGGGTTGAACTGGTAGGCGATCGTCGGGAAGGTGCTCCGCACCTGGTAGGCGCGCGACGAGAGGCACGTCCCCGTCCCGTCGTTGAGCCCCGCCACCGTCGAGCAGTCGACCTCGCGCGCGGGCAGTTCGAACACCTCGAGGTCGCGCGGCGGGATCACCGCCATGGCCACCCGCTCGGTCTGCGGGGGCATGCCCGGCGGCGCGTTGTTGCGGAAGATCTCCACGCGCGTCGTCAGCACGGGGTCGGGGTTGGACACCACGATGGCGTACTGCTGCGAGGCCGCCGAGCGCCCGCCCGACTCCACGATGTTGTCGAGGTCGACGCCGTAGTACTCGCACCCGATGTTGGTGCGGAGCACCGAGTCGTCGTTGCAGAGCACCACGCAGCGCCCGCCGCGGCAGGCCTCGCCCGCCGCCACGTCGCAGTCGCGCATGGGGCCCCACGACATCCCGTCGGCCGCGCACACCTCCACCGAGAGGCTGTTCTCGGTGCAGCGCGTCGCGCCCGGGTTGCAGAGCGTGCACCAGCGCTCGGGCGCGCACACCAGGCCCTCGGCCGCGCAGTCGCGGTTGACCACGCCGGTGAGCTCGCCCGCCGCCACGCAGCGCTGGTACACGTTGGTGCCCGGCGCGCACCGCTGCTGCCCCACCTGGCACGTCGTCCACCGCAGCGGGTCGGCGTCCGTGATGATGATCCTGTCCTCGAGGGCGTCGCCGACGGCCCCGGCGTCGGACTCGCGCGACGGCCCCGAGCAGGCGGCCAGCGACGCGAGGAGCAGCAGGGGGACGGGCAGGCGGCGGGGGGGGGCGGACTTCATGAAGTGCTTCTCGAAGGAGGGGTGATCGGGTGGGCGCGCTCAGCGCGTGACGTAGGTGCCGCGGCCCGCGTAGGCGCTCCAGTACGCCTGGCCGATGGTCGCGTAGGTGAAGCGGTTGAAGTCGAAGCCGGGGATGCGCACGCCGACGAGCGAGAGCGTGAGGAGCGAGCCGCGCGGCAGGTCGGCGAGGCCCATGACCGTGGAGAGGTCGGGGTACTGGATCGCGCGGTCGGCGCCCGGCGCGAGGTGCTGCCACTGCTCGCCGGAGCCCCAGCCGAGGTTGAGGATCAGCAGGTCGGGCGAGGCGAGCGTCGGGTTGACGCCGAAGCGCACGGTGCGGTCGCCGGGGAGCGCGCCGCCCTGCATCGGCGCGGTGATGTCGGGGATGCCCATCCAGCCGCGGACGCGGACGGTCTCGTCGGGCGTGGTGATGCCGCCGAGGATGAGCCCCGAGCAGGGCGCGGGCGTGTCCTGGAAGGTGGCGGGGCCGGTGACGGTGCCCGAGGCGTAGCGCGCGTGGATCTTCAGCCGCGCGTCGGAGAGCGCGCCCGAGAAGGCCGGCAGCCCGCCGAAGGTGTACTGCCCGCCGCGGCGGCCGGTGACGGTGAGGTCGGGGCGCGGGATGACGCCCTCGCCGCCGAGGTCGATGAAGACGCTCGCGTGGAAGACGTTGGGCGTGGTCTCGCCGGCGCCGAGGGGGTAGGGGTCGACCTCGAGCGGCGTGGCGTGGTCGAGCGGGATGTTCATGTTGACGACGAGGTCGTCGACGACGCCCTCGTCGGGGGTCATCGGGTTGACCGGCGAGGCCAGCACGTTGCGCGCGACGCCCATCATGTAGGGCGTGAAGACGCGGGTGCTCATCGTGGGCATGCCCGCGACGGGCACCTGGCGCTCGACGCCGGCGAGGGCGTAGATGGCGATGGCGCCGGGCCGCACGAGGAAGTCGAAGGGGTACCCGCGGCCGCCGTAGCCCTCGGGCACCACCTCGAGCACGCGCTCTTCGAACTGGGCGCGCGAGGCCTCGGGGAAGTCCGCGGTGAAGATCTCCGGGCGCGTCGCGTAGACGTAGGCCACGCGGCGCTCGCCCGCGCGGGGCTCCGGCACGTTGGCCCACGGGTTGGGCGCGAACTCGTTGGGGCCTGCCCACACGAGCTCGCCCTTCACGCGGCCGGGGTACACCGGGCGCTGGCCCATCCCCATCGGCGAGCCCATGCCGCAGCGCGGGAGCATCAGCGGCGTGAGGTAGATGGTGGCGTTGCGCGCGTCGAAGGACTGGATCGTGGCGGTGGTGAAGCAGTCCTTGGCGGCGGTGACGGTGACCGGCGCCGTGAGCATCGGCGGTGAGAGGGTGACCTGGCCGCCCATGTTGGTGCGGCCCGAGCTCGGGGGCGTGGCGCGCGGGTCGTTGTTGGCGAAGACGAAGGCCTCGGGCACCGGGTCGCCGCTCATCGAGTTGAGCACGGTGACGGTGATCGAGCCGGCCACCGTGCCGCCCGAGAGCCCGCCGCCCACCTGGTCGGCGGAGTTGGCGTACTGGTAGGCGTCGGGGATGGTGATGTCCTCGCTGCCGTAGCGCACGGTGACGGGGACGCGCCCGTCGGGGTGCGCGGGCGTGAGGCACGAGGCGAGCGTGCGGCTGGTGACCTGCACGCCGGTGCACGGCATGCCGTCGAAGAGCACGGTCATCCCGTCGGCGAACTGCGTGGTGAGCCCGTGGAGGGAGACGCGCGCGTTGCCCGTGGTGGGCCCGAGGCCCGGGTCGACGTAGAAGGCGTCGTAGCGGTAGCCGCGCGGGAGCACGGTGGTGCGGCCGCCCGAGCGGATCTCGACGTCGACGGGCCCGGGCGTGCCGGCGGGCGCGGTGACGACGATGCGGTTGCGGTCGACGAAGCGCGTGAAGCGCGGCTGGACGAGCGAGCCCCCGAAGCGGACCTCCGCGCCGTCGGCGAAGTTGGACCCGCGGAGCGTGACCTCGGTGCCGCCGAGGAAGGAGCCGTGGTCGGGCACGAGGCCGACGAGCACGGGCGCGGGGGCGACGTCGACGCGGGCGTCGGCGCGGTCGCCCGAGGCGTCGCGCGCGTCGGCGGAGGCGTCCATGCGTTCGGGCGGGAGCGAGCCGCTGTCTTCGGGGCAGCCGGCGGTGGCGAGCGCGAGGGCGATGGGCGCGGCGAGACGGCGCGAGATCATGGGGGATACGCCTCCGAGGGGGAAACGCTACGTCGAGGGAGCGCGCGCGTGGGGGCTCCGGCGCCCCTGCGCGACCGCGCACGAGTATCACGGAAACCGTGCGCGGTCTCAATCCCCGCGAGGCCCTTCGTTTTCTCCCGGGCGGCGGCGCGCGGCGCCCCGGCGTCCCGTGGTAGTGGTCGCGCCCGTCGATGAAGCCCGCCGCCCTGTGCCTCGCCGCGCTCGCGCTCGCGCTCGCGTCGCCCGCCGCATTCGCGCAGGGCCTCGACCGCCCGATGGCCGCCGCGTGGCCCGCCGCCCGCGGGTGGAACGCCTCCCTCGAGACCCGCTACGGGCGCTTCGTCCAGCGCGTCGGCCGCGCGGTGGCGGCGGGGCGCTGCCGCCACCTCAACGACTGCCTCAACGACCCCGCGATCAACCCGCTGCACGAGGCCGGCGCGCGCCCGCTGCGCTTCCGCGCGGACTGCGCTGACGTGCCGTACATCCTCCGGGCGTACTTCGCGTACCGCAACCAGCTCCCCTTCGTGTGGACGCGCACGATGACCGGGCGCGGCGGCGACCCGCGGTACCTGCTCGACGCGCGGCCGACGGGGCTGCGGCGCTGGACGGAGTTCGCGACGCCGCGCGCGCTCTTCGAAGGGATCGGTTCGGAGGTGCACTCGGGCTACTTCCGCCAGGCGCCGTCGCTCGACGCGGGCGACACGTACCAGGCGGCGGTGTCGCGCGCGGCGGTGCGGCCGGGGACGGTGTTCTACGACCCCAACGGGCACGTGCTGGTGGTGTACGAGGTGGCGCCCGACGGGGAGGTCCGCTTCTTCGACGGGCACCCGGACAACTCGCTCTCGCACCCGTCGCTCACGGCGCGGCAGGAGCAGGGGACGGCGCGCTTCGGCGGCGGCTTCCGCAACTTCCGGCCCTTCACGTACCGCGGCGGAGCGCCCGTCTTCCTGCGCAACCGACAGCTCCCGCTGTGGGGCGGCGCGGGGGTGTTCGACCCGGCGCGGCGGCGCGTGGCGGGGTCTCCCGCGGCCTTCCACGAGTGGGTGCGCGCGCGCCTCGCGACGAGGCCCGCGGCGCGGTCGCTGGCGGCGCGCTGACTACTTGAGCGCGGCGCGCGCGGCGGCGAGCTCGGTGCGAACCTCGAGGGCCGTCGGGCGGAAGCGCGGCACCTTCGCGAACATGCGCATGAGCAGCGCCTCGAGCGCCTCGGGCATCGCGGGCGACACCGCGCGGAGGACGGGCGGCGGCGCCTGCGCGTGCGCCTGCGCCACCTCGAGCACGCCGCCCTGAAACATCGGGCGCCCGGTGCACATCTCGAAGACGAGCGCGCCGAGGGCGTAGATGTCCCCCGCGGCGACGCCGGGTTCGCCGCGCGCGCGCTCGGGGCTGACGTAGCCCGCGGCGACGTGGGCCGACGCGCCCTGGAGCGCGGGCACCGGGTCGGGCGGGCACGAGGGCCCGGTCGCGAGCGCCTCCACCGTCACCCGCACCTTCTGCCCCGCCGCCACCGGCAGGAACACCGCCCCCGCCCGCAGGTCGCGCGCGAGCACGTCGCGACCGTGCAGGTGCTCGAGCAGGGCCGCGAGCTGTACGCCGGCGTCGAGCGCGGCGGGCAGCGGGACGGGGCCCCCCATCAGCACCTGCGACAGCGGCGGCGTCGGGACGAACTCCGTCACCACCAGCGTGCGCGCCGCGGCGCCGCCGTCGACGACGTCGAGCACGGGCACCAGCGCCTCGTGGGGCGCCGCCCGGTGGTAGCTCCGCACCTGGTCGTCGATGCGCGCGCGGCTCCAGGCGTCGCCCACGAGGCCGGGCGCCTGCACGCGCGCGGCGACGTGGACGCCCGTGCGGATGTCGTATGTGCGGTACACCTCCGCCGCCGCGCCCGCGCCGCAGCGGTCGATGAAGCGGTAGCGCCCCGCGACGACGCGGCCCGCGAGCAGGTCGGGCCCGAGGTCGACGAGCGCGGAGCCGTCGAGCGGGCAGCGGGGGGTCTTCGCGGGGAAGTTCGACTTGCAGGCGGGGCAGGACTTCACGGGCTCCCCCGACTGTCACCAATCAGCCGTGCGCCCGCAAGCGAAGGACGCACGACCGAGCGAAGCGCGGGGTCGAGATTTTTCATTGACACCCCGAACGGTGGTGATAAAAGTCCGGCTCCCTCGGGCGCCCGTAGCTCAATGGATAGAGCATCAGACTACGGATCTGGAGGTTAGAGGTTCGAGTCCTCTCGGGCGCGCCACACGTTTCCAAGGCATCCATTCAGGGGTGGGGGATGCCGGAAGCGATCGTTGATCGACGATCATCGCCAACGCACGCGGGATCCGTCGACGCAGCGCGGCAAGCGCATTTGGTTGCGCAGTCGCGCGTCGGCGTCGTCGACGTTCGCCTGCCGAAAACTGGCTGCGGGGGTGCGCTTCGGCGCATTCGTCGCGCATGGCGTACGTGACGATCGTGCTGGTTCTCGGGCTGGTGGGGAGCGACGTGCTGGGCATCGTGGCCCGCCTCCGCGACCGGGGCCCCGGAGCCCGGTGACCGTTTCGTGAATGGGCGGCGCGGGGGCCGCATCGGACGGGGAGAGTGAGCCGCGCGGAAATGAACGCGCGGTCCCGCCGAGGGCAACCGTGATGTCCGTGGTAACGTTCAACGCCTCCCCCCTGAGCCTGCTCGTGAGCGACGCCGAAGACGCGATCCCCGCCTACGTGTCCCGCGCCAGGGCCGGCGACGCGCGCGCCTTCCAGGAGCTCTACCGGGTGCACCGGCGCGACGTCGCCCGGCTCGTCACCCGGCTGCTCGGCCCGCGCGCCGATGTGGAGGACGTGCTCCAGGAGGTGTTCATCCAGGTGTTCCGGTCGCTGGTGAGCTTCCGGGGCGAGTCGCGCTTCACCACCTGGCTGCACCGCGTCACGGTGAACGTGACCCTCATGCACATCCGGGCCGCCAAGAGCCGCCCGCAGCTCGGCCCCGAGTCCCCGAGCGAGCCGCCCGCCAACGACGACGCCTCGCCCGCCGAGGGCGCCGCGCGCAACGAGCGGCTCCGCGCGCTCTACCGCATCCTCGACACGCTCAGCGACAAGAAGCGCGCGGTCTTCATCCTCCACGACCTGGAGGGCACGCCGGCCGCCCAGATTGCGCAGGTCCTCGACATCCCCGTCCTCACCGTCCGCACGCGCCTCTTCTACGCGCGCAAGGAGGTGTACGCGGCGATGGCCGGCGACGTCACCCTCGAACCGATCGCCCGCGAGCTCCACCTCGCCGCCGCGTCGGGAGGCGATGCCCAGTGAACACGCACCCCACCCACGACGAGCTCTTCGACGCCGCCGCGGAGGGCGCCCCCGGCCCCCACGCCGCCCACCTCGCCGGCTGCGACCCGTGCCGCGCCGCCTACGACCGCCTCCGCGCCGGCGCCGCGCTCCTCGACGACGCCCGGGCCGACGACGGCGACCTCGACGCGATCGACTGGGGCCGCCTCGACGGCGCCATCCAGGCTGCCGCCGAGCAGGCCGCCGCCGACATCCGCAGCGGGAAGCTCCGCGCGCCCCGCCCCTGGGCCTCCTACGCCGTCGGCGCCGTCGCGCTCGCGGCCGCCGCGGTGGGCGTGGTGTACGTGAAGTCGCGCCCCGCCGTGGACGTGCCCGCGCCCGTCGCCATGCCGACGCCGTCCCCGACGCCCGCGCCCGTCGCGCAGCCCGCGGCGGCCTTCGAAGGGGCCGTCCTCCTCGCGGCCGGCGGCGCGACGCAGACGCCTTCGGGCGCGGCGGCCCCGGTTCGATTCTCCGGCGGCGCGGGCGTGCGCGAAGGGGCGCGCGTCGAGACGGGCGCCGCGGGCCGCGCGGTGTTCGCGGTGCAGCCGACCGTGACGCTCGACGTCCGCCCCGACAGCGACGCGACGCTCACCGCGATGCGCGTCGACACTACCGCCGTCACCCTCGCCCGCGGCGAGCTCGCCGTCGACCGCGAGGGCGACGTCGGCGCGGTGGCGGTGCGCTCGGGCCGCTGGAACGTCTCCGTCGAAGGTGATGCCACCGTCCGCGCGACGAGCTCCCTCGTCCGCGTGGTGGTGCTCGCCGGCCGCGCCACGGCCACCGCCGAGGGCGGCGCGGTCACCAGCTTCTCGGGCCCCGTCGTGCTCGAGCTCCCGGCGGCCGCGGGCGACGCGCGCTCCGTCCCCGGCGACGCGGTCGACGCGATGCGCCTCAACCTCGCGCCGCTCCCCGCGCGGGGCACGCTCTGGCAGATGCCCGCGGTCGACCCCGCGGCGACGGTCTCGCTGCGCGGCCACGGCGCGCTGCCGGCGTCCATCGAGGCCCTGCGCCTCGGCGGCCCGGCGACGCTCGAGGCCCGCGTCGGGCGCCAGGTGTTCACGCTGGAGGTCGGCTCGGGCCGCGTGCTCGAGTGGCACCGCAACGCCGCGGTCGCGGCCAACACCGCCGGCCAACGCCCCGCGCCCACGGCGGCCGCGCTCCCCTCGCCCGCCACCGCACCGGCCCCCGCGGGCCGCGACCTCTCGGCCGCCGAGGTCAACGCGATGTCGCGCTCGATCAACGCGCGCATGCGGCACTGCTTCACCCGCTGCGTCGAGACCAACCAGTGCCGCGAGCCGCACGGGACGGTGGAGTTCAGCGTGACCGCCGACGGCGCCACGTCGCTCGGCTCGGTCGACCCGAGCGTGGCCAACGCCCGCGCGTGCCTCGCCCATGAGGCGCAGTTCGTCCGCTTCCCGGCGACGGGCGGCGCGTTCCCCTTCCAGATCACCGTCCGCTGACCGTTGCGCGGGCGGCGCCTCTGGCGCTACAAGCCCCGCGCATGAGCGACGAAGGTCTCCGCACGCAGGTCATCGAAGGCGACCTGGTGGCCACCGGGCTCCGCGTGGCCGTCCTCGCGAGCCGCTTCAACCACTTCATCGTCGACCGCCTCGTCGAGGGCGCGCTCGACTGCGTCCGCCGCCACGGCGGCGCCGAGGCCACTGTCGTGCGCGCGCCCGGCGCGTGGGAGCTGCCCCTCGTGTGCAAGGCCCTCGCGAAGAGCGGCCGCTACGACGCCATCATCGCCGTCGGCGCCGTCATCCGCGGGAGCACGCCCCACTTCGACTACGTCGCGGGCGAGGTGACCAAGGGACTCGCGGCCGTCTCCCTCGACACCGACGTCCCCGTGGCCTTCGGCGTCCTCACCACCGACACCATCGAGCAGGCCGTCGAGCGCGCCGGCACCAAGGCCGGCAACAAGGGCTGGGAGGCGGCCCTCAGCGCGATCGAGATGGCCTCGCTGCGGAAGGCCCTCACCCGCCATGGCCTCTGAGCCCGGCCCTCGCCACCAGGCGCGCGAGGCGGCGCTCCAGGTGCTCTACGCGCTCGACTCCGACGCGGGCGCCGACGTCGAGAAGGCCCTCGCGGCGTACTGGGCCAACCTCGACGGCCCGGCCGCCGGCCGCGCGTACGGCGACGAGATCGTCCGCGGCGTGACGTCGAAGCGCGACGCACTCGACGCCGCCCTGCGCGCCGCGTCGCCCAACTGGCGCCTCGAGCGCATGGCCCGCGTCGACCGCAACCTCCTGCGCATCGGCGCGTGGGAGATCCTGCACGGCGCCGAGGTGCCGCGGCAGGTGGCCATCGACGAGGCCGTCGAGCTCGCCCGCGCCTTCGGCGCCGAGAACGCCTACGCCTTCGTCAACGGCATCCTCGACAAGCTCGGCGCCGCGAAGAAGGGCTGAGCCCGACGGTGGACGTCCGCTTCGTCCTCACCGACCTCGCGCGCATCGACGCGCTCCGCTACGAGGCGGTGGCGCTGCCCTTCTTCGAAGACGAGCGGCCCCTGCGCGGCGCCGCGGGCCTCTGCGACTGGCGGCTCTGCGGGCGGCTGTCGGCGATCCTCGCGGGGCCGCGGGTCACCGGCGCGCTCGGCGAGGTGACGCTGCTGCCGGCGCGGCCGCGGCTCCCGTTCGACAAGATGCTGCTGGTGGGCAGCGGCCCGCGCGAGGGCTTCGACGAGCGGCGCTTCCGCGCGGTGACGGCGGCGGTGTTCGAGACCGCGCGCGGGCTGCGGCTGCGCAACCTCGCGCTCGCGCTGCCGGGGCGCGGCGCGGGGCGCGTGGCGGCGGGCGAGGCGATGCGGTGGTTCCTCGACGCGGCCGCGGGGGGCGCGCTGGAGGAGGCGGTGGTGCTCGATGACGCGGAGGCGGTGCGGGTGATGCAGCCGATCGTCGAGAGCGAGCGCCGCCGCGCGCGCGCCGCCCGCGAGCGCGACGAGGGTTAGAGCGCCCGGGGGCTTAGAGCGACGGCACCGCGCCCGAGAGCGCGCCGGTGAGCACCGAGCGCGGCAGCGTGCTGTCGACCGCGAAGGGCACGTCGAGCGTGAAGCGCCCCGCGGCGACGTGGGCCGTGCCGTCGAGGTGGTAGGGGACGTTCTCGTTGAGCGCGGTGGTGAGCAGGATGCCCGGGAGGTCGCCCCAGGGCGCGGTGACGTTGAACGAGAGGGGGACGTCCCGGTTGGGGGCGAGCCGCGTCGGGGTGTCGAAGTGCGTCGTGCCGAGCTCGCGGCCCGCCAGCGTGACGCGCACGTCGACGGCGCGCACGGTGACGGTGACCCGGTTGGCGTGGCGCGCGGTGAGGTCGACGCGGAGCGCGAGGCCCTCCGTCGTCGCGCCCGTGACGGACGCGGCGCGCGGGGTGATGCGCGGCGGGTCGGGCTTGAAGAGCCCGCACGAGGTCGCGAGCGCGGCAAGGCAGAGGAGGGCGGCGGGGCGGGTCGACGTCGGCGGCACCATTGGGGCGCGCGGACGGTATCACAGCGCCCCTTCGAAAAGCCGACGCCCGGCGGCGCGGGTCTCGCGCGGTCGCCGGGCGTCGGTGCCTTCAGGGCGTGGGCGTGGCGCTCAGGCCACCGCGTCCTTGAGGGCCTTGATCGGACGGGCGCGCACCGTCTTCGAAGCGGGCTTCGCGTCGCGGTGCTCCTCCTGCTTGGTGAACGGGTTCTTGTACATCCCCGCCGGGCGGCCGGCCTTCTTGGCGACCACGAACTTCGCGAAGCCCGGGAGAACGAACACCTCGTTCTTCTTGAGCTCCTTCTGCCCGATGTCGACGAGCGCCTCGAGCACGCCCTTCACCTGCGTCTTGGAGACCTCGTTGTTGAGGTGATCCGCGATCGCCGTCACGAGCGCCGACTTCGTCAGCTTCTTCGCGCCACCCTTGCCGGACTTCTTCGCCGGCGCCTTTGCCTTCGCCATGACTCGTTACACCTTCTGTCGCTGTGAGATTTCCGATCCCCCATGGATCGAATTGCGTGCGCAACGATACACACGTTCGCGGCAGGCGGAAGAGTTTCTTCACACAATCGGCTTAATTTCTCGGCCCCCGACGCCGTCACACCCCGCGCCGCGGGCGGGTCGGGGCGGCCCCACCGCGACCGCGACGCGCGCCCCGGCGCGTCCGAAGTGCCTGTTTTCACGGTGCTTTCTGCGACTTCCCGGCGGGCGGTGGGCGCCGCGCGGGGGCGCACGGGCGCGCGCCGGGCCCCGCGGAGCTCCAAACCGCGGCGCACCGATTCCGCTTGAACTCCGGGGCGACAGAAGCCTTGCGCCTTGCTCGGCGGGCGGCTCCGTCCCTAACCTCCCGACGACATGCGCGCGCCCATCGCCCCCCTGCTCGCGGCCCTCGCGTTCGGCTGCTCGACGCCCCCGCCCGCGCCCGCGGACGCCGCGCTCGACCGCGCCGACGCCGCGCCCGACCGCGCCGACGCGCCCGCCGACAGCATGGACGCCGCCCCCGCCCCCCGCGTGAACCTCGTCGTCGCCGCGGAGGCAGACCGCGACACGCGCTTCGTCACGCGCGAGCACATGATGGCCTCGATCGAGATGCAGCAGTCCGGCGAGCCGCTCGCGGAGGCGATGGGCCGCGACCTCGCGGGCTTCGACCGCTTCATGCTCCCGCCCGACCTCTACGCCGACCCGGCCGACGACGCGGGCGCGTCCGTCATCGACCTCGTGGGCTTCTCCACCGCCGTCGAGTCCTACGAGTACTCGAAGATGCCGATGAACTCCCTCGCCTTCGAGTCGACCGCGGGCACCTCGCTCGCCCACGCGCCGCTCGTCAACCCCACCGGCGTGACGGGCGAGATGGCGATGCGCCTCCTCCGCGAGCGCGTGCAGCGCCACGCCCTCGCCAGCCACGCGGGCGTCGCGCCCTCGGGCGACGGCGGCGCGGCGTCGTCGGGCTTCGTCACCGTGCCCGCCCCGGAGGACAACGAGCTCAACCGCCTCGGCTTCGGCGGCTTCTGGCCCACCGTCCACCCCTTCGTCACCTTCGACCCGACCTGCGCGCCCTCGCGCGGCGCCACGCGGAGCTGCTCGCTCGAGGGCGGCTACGGCGCCAGCGCCGGCTCGTCGATCTTCGTCGGCGACTACGAGTGCGGCTACTCGACGCTCCACCTCACCACCAGCCGCAGCGACTCGCTCTCCATCGAGCGCGCGATCTCCCCGGGCGCCTCGGGCTGGGCCGCGTGGAAGTACGCGCTCTGGGCCATCAACTACCTCCAGATCTTCCACGACACCGACGGCGGGGTGGTGGAGTCGGTGCCCGAGGCCGAGCTCC
This sequence comes from Polyangiales bacterium, assembly GCA_046351555.1. GTDB lineage: Bacteria > Myxococcota_A > Polyangia > Polyangiales > CAISKJ01. The sequence goes on along the minus strand of JAXLYI010000035.1, from coordinate 87,797 downwards.
CCAACGTCGGGCGCACGGGCAACGCCGTGCGCGGGACGCTCCAGGGCGGCGGGCGGGGCGCGCCGGGGACGTGGCTCGGCTCCAACGACATCGAGGGCTTCCAGGCGGCCTTCCTGCTCGAGTCGATGGAGGCGCAGGCGCACCAGTGGGCGACGGCGCTCACCACGGCCGACGGCGCCACGCTCGGCGGCTTCGCGACCGGGCGCGACGCGCTCGCGTACGACTACGAGTCGCCGGCGCGGTGGTTCCCCGCGCGCATCGACTACGACGAGGAGCGCGACACGGCGTACGGCTACCACCGCCCGACGCGCTACCGGGTGGGGCGCGCCGACTCCGAGCTCCTCGACCTCGCGGGCCTCCTCGGCGGCTTCGGCGAGCTCTTCTCCCTCACCGACCGCGCCAACCGCGACGTCGGCGGCGCCCAGACCGCGCGCGCCTACTTCGACGGCGACCCCTTCCCCGCCGACAACCAGATGCCCGACGGCGAGGCCACCGCCCACGACCGCGCGCTCGCCGTGATGAAGCTCGCCCTCGTCGACCTCGACCGCCTGCACCGCGACCCGGCCTCCGGCGTGCTCGCCGACGCCGTCTCCTTCGCCGGCGCCGCCCCGACGCGCGGCCCCACGGCCTCCGCGGTGGGCGCCGCATACGCCGTCGTCGCGCTCCGCGTCGCGCGCCGCTCGCTCTCGGGCAACCTCACGCTCTACAGCAACTCCACCCCCGACGCCGTCGTCACGCGCACCGCCCTCGACGGGACGTCCATGCGCGGCGCCCCCAACGGCGCCACGGTCGCGCAGCGCCTCACCGCCCTCATCAACGCCGAGGCGGAGCTCCTGCTCAACCGGCTCACTGCCGACGACGGGCGCGCGTACCCCGCCATCGCCTTCGCCACGATGCAGCCCACCGCCCAGGAGGGCGCGCTGGAGGACTACGCCGCGTGCGTCCGCGGGCTGCTCGAGGCCTCGCTCGCCACCGGCGACCCGCGCTACCAGGCCCGCGCCGAGCGCGTCTACCGCCGGATGGAGAGCGTCTTCTACAGCGCGTCGATGCGCGCGTGGCGCGCGACCGCGGGGGCCGACGGGGCGGTGGAGTTCACGCCGCGGCGCTTCGGGATGCTCCAGTCGGCGCTGCGCGAGACGTACAAGCTCGTCGCGTCGGCGCCGGGCCGCGAGGCCTTCGCGCGCACGCTGGAGGGCCACCTCGCGCGGCTCCACAAGCTCGTGCTCAACGGCTGGGACGACCGCGACGACGACAACGTCGTCGACTGGCCGGCGGAGTGCGTCTCCGTCGTCGCCGGCACGCCCCGCGGCGGGCTCCAGCTCGCCGAGCGCGCACTCACCGGCGAGACGGGCTCCGTCGAGGGCGCCGTCATCGCCGACCGCGACCGCGACTGCGTCCCCGAGATCGGCGCCGTCAACCTCCCCGCCACCCTCGCCGCGAGCATCCGCTTCTCCCCGAGGGCGCCGTGACCCGCGCCGCCTTCGCCTTCGTCGTCGCGCTCGCAGCCTGCGCCTCCGACCCCGCGCCGCCCTCGCTCCTCCTCCCCGGCCGCACCGCGGGGCCCGTCGCGCGCCACTCCAGCTCGGTCGCCGTCTCGCCCGATGGCGCGTCGGTGTACGTCGTCAACGCCGACGCCGACAGCGTCACCTTCGTCGACGCCGCCGCGCGCCGCGCCACGCGCGAGGTCGCCCTCGGCGCCACCGCCCCCGCCCCCGACGCGACGGGCCGCTACTGGCCCCTCGTCGCGCCGCGCGCGCTCGCCCTCTCGCCGGGCGCGGGGCGCCTCTACGTCACCGGCCAGCGCTCGGGCGACCTCGCCGTCCTCGAGCTCGCCACCGGGCGCATCATCGACCGTGTCCGCGTGGGCGCCGAGCCCGTCGGCGTGCTCGTCTCGCCCGACGAGCGGACCGTCTTCGTCGCCTGCGCGATGGACGACGTCGTGGTCCGCGTCGACGCGCTCTCGCGCGCGGTGACGGGCCGCGTTCGAACGCCCGCGAAGCCCTGGTCGCTCGCGTGGTCGTCCGACGGGGGCTCCCTCCTCGCGTCGCACCTGCTCGGCCCCGGAGTGAGCGCGATCGACCCCGTTTCCATGCGCGTGACGTCGACGCGGACGTTCGCGCCGGTGCCGCGCGCGACCGACCCGAGGCTGCCCAACGGCGACTGTCGCGGGCTCTACGACGTCGTCCCGCGCCCCAACTCCGCGGAGCTGTGGGTGCCTCACCTCCTCCTCTCCACCGAGACGGGCCAGCGGCTGGTGCGCGAAGGGAGCGACGCGCTCGAACTCAACTTCGAGACCACCGTGTTCCCCGCGGTCGCGGTGCTCGACGGCGCCAGGGCGGTCGCCGCGCGGATGACGGTGGCCTCGATGGGCGTCGACCTCGCGACGCGCCGCCGCTTCGGGATGCAGCACATCACCTCGGGGCCGCACGCCGTGGACTTCACCCCCGACGGCCGGTGGGCGCTGGTGGCCAACGCCAACAGCGACGACGTGCTGGTGCTCGACGCGGAGCGCAGGGTGGAGGCCCCCGACGGGCTCGTCCGGCCGCTCGGTGGGCGGATGCCCGAGGGCATCGTGGTGTCGCCGGACGGGCGCCGCGCCTGGGTCGACCTGCGCAACACGTCGAGCCTCGGGGTGCTGCGGCTGGAGACGACCGACGAGGGGCTCCGGGTGACGCCCGACGGCGCGCCGATCGCGCGGCTCGCCCGCGACCCGATGCCCGCGGAGCTCCGGGCCGGTCAACGCGTCTTCTTCAGCGCCGACAGCACCGAGCTGCCCATCACGCAGAACTCCTGGGTGGCCTGCGCGAGCTGCCACGTCGAGGGGCGGAGCGACGGCGTGCTGTGGCGCTTCAAGACGGGCCCGCGCGACACGCCCTCCAACGCCGGCGGGACGCTCGGGACGGGGCCGCTCCTGCGCACCGGGATGCTCGAGGCCGTCACCGACTACTGGCGGATCATCAGCGAGGAGCAGGGGGGCGACGGGCCCGCCTTCCGCGACGACCCGACCCTGCGGCCGCTGCTCGACGCGCTCCAATCCTACGTCAACCTCGGGATCCCGCTGCCCGTCCCGCCGACGACCGACCCGGCGAAGGTGGCGCGGGGGCGGGAGATCTTCCAGCGCCCGTCGGTGGGGTGCGCGACGTGCCACGCGGGGGAGCGGTTCACCGACTCGGCGTCGGGGACGCTGGCGGCGCCCCGGCTCTACGACGTGGGGACGTGCAACGCCGACCCGCGGTGGCCCGACCGGCCCCACGCGGCGGCCGACGGCTCGGCCCGGCAAGCCTGTTTCTTCGATACGCCGGGGCTCCGGGGGGTGGCGGATTCGGCGCCCTACCTCCACGACGGCTCGGCGGCGACGCTCCGGGACGTGCTCGAGCGCACCCGCGGGCGGATGGGCAACATCGAAGGGCTGTCGCCCGACGACCTCGACGCGCTCGTCGAGTACATGCGTTCGCTGTAGTCCCGGCGGACGCGCCCCCATCGGACGCGAAAATTGCGGGCTGGAATCGGTGGGCGATTCACGTATTCTCGCGCCCCGTTTCACCCGGCAGGAGAGGCAGCGATGTCGAAGACCACGCTCCAGTACAACGACAAGACCTACGAGTACCCCGTCACCATCGGCACCGAGTCGGAGCCCGGCATCGACATCTCGAAGCTGCGCGGGCAGACGGGCCTCGTCACGCTCGACCCCGGCTTCGTCAACACGGCCTCGTGCACGAGCGCGATCACCTTCCTCGACGGCGAGCGCGGCGTGCTGCGCTACCGCGGGTACGCGATCGACGAGCTGGCGGAGAAGAGCACCTTCCTCGAGGTGGCGTACCTGCTCATCTACGGCGAGCTCCCGTCGAAGCAGCAGCTCGACACCTTCCAGCACACGATCAAGCGCCACACGCTCGTCCAGGAAGACCTGAAGAACCTCTTCAACGCCTTCCCCCGCGACGCGCACCCGATGGCGATCCTCGCGTCGACGGTGTCGGCGCTCTCGACCTTCTACCAGGACTCCAACGACCCGCTGAACCCGCACGACGTGGAGGTCTCGACCTACCGCCTCCTCGCCAAGCTCCCGACGATCGCGTCGTGGGGCTTCAAGCGGTCGCGCAACCAGCCGTACGTCTACCCCGACAACGCGCTCGGCTACACCGCCAACTTCCTCAAGATGATGTTCTCGGTGCCGTCGGAGCCCTACGAGGTCGACCCCGAGTACGCCCGCGCCCTCGACCTGTTGATGATCCTCCACGCCGACCACGAGCAGAACTGCTCGACGTCGACCGTGCGCATGGTGGGCAGCGCGAAGTCCAACATGTTCGCCTCGGTGGCCGCCGGCATCCTCGCGCTCTGGGGCCCGCTGCACGGCGGCGCCAACCAGGAGGTGCTGGAGATGCTCGGGCAGATCCACGCCGACGGCGGCAACCTCCAGAAGTACGTCGACCTGGCGAAGGACAAGAACGCCAACTTCCGACTGATGGGCTTCGGCCACCGCGTCTACAAGAACTTCGACCCCCGCGCGAAGATCATCAAGGCCGCGGCCGACCGCGTGCTCACGAAGCTCAACGTCAACGACCCCCTCCTCGACCTCGCCAAGCGGCTCGAGGAGGTGGCGCTGAAGGACGAGTACTTCGTCTCGCGCAAGCTCTACCCCAACGTCGACTTCTACTCGGGCATCATCTACCGCGCGCTCGGCATCCCGACCAACATGATGACGGTGATGTTCGCGCTCGGCCGCCTGCCCGGCTGGATCGCCCACTTCCGCGAGATGAACGCGCAGAAGCTCCCGATCGGCCGCCCCCGCCAGATCTACACCGGCTCGACCGAGCGCGCGTACGTGCCGATCGAGAGCCGCGCGCAGAGCGCGAAGTAGTCACCTCCCCCGCGGGGCGCCGCCGTCGCGCGAGCGCCCCGCCCCTCCCTCCCCCCCTCACACGATCGATCAGCTCACGGCCCGCTGGCCACGGCCACGGAGACGAGGCCCGTCCCGCCGATGGCGCGCGGACCGACCCAGGCGCCGCCGACGAAGCGGACGTGCCAGGCGACGCCGGCGCTGACGTACACGATCTCGACGGACGCGCCGCCGACGCCGCGGGCGGCCGCGGGCGAGCCCGTGATGCCCATGGCGAGGCGGGCGGGGGCGCCCCAGGTGGTGCCGCTGCTCTGGCTGACGTAGAGGGCGTTGTCGGTGCCGCGGAAGGCGAGCATCGCCTGCGCGTCGGAGAGTCTCGCGAGGGCCACGCGCCCGGCCGCGAGGCACATCGGCACGTCGGCCGCCGGCCGCCACGCCCCCGCCGTACGGAACGACGTCCGCACCTGCCCCCCCGGCGCCACCCAGGCCGCGACGAGGGCGTTGTCGGTGAGGTTGACCACCGTCGGCGACACGTTGAAATCGAAGCCCGCGGGCGCGTCGATCATCTGGTCGCCGCCCCACGTCCCCACCCGCTCGCGTGCGTAGAGTTCGTTGGGCAGCGCCCGCGAGAACACCATCAGCGGGTTGAGCCCGTTGCGCGCGATCGCCCCGGCGCGCGCGCCCGACGCGCCCGTCGCCTCCGCTGGCGGCGACCACGCCGCCATGTCGTAGGCCGCGAAGTAGTGGTTGTAGTCGAACCCGTGGAAGAGCGCCCACACGCCCCCCGCGGGCGCCGGGGTGAGCGCGGGCTCGCCCTGCGTGGTGACGGTGGGCCCGATGTCCGCGAAGGGGCTCCACGCGCCGGCGCGCCACACGGTGAAGCGGAGCCGGTTGTCCATCGGGTCGCCGAGGCGCGTGAAGCGAAGCAAGCCCACCGCCTCGCCGCCGCGCGCCACGGTCACGGCCACGCCGTCGACGGTGGTGCCCGTGAGCGCCGTCGGGCTCCAGAGGCCGGCGGTGGCGTCGTAGCTCGCGGCGATCGCGCTGCCGCTCCCGCCGCCGAGCATCACGAGCACGGGGCAGAGGGGGCAGGCGCCGCCGCAGTCGACGCCGGTCTCCGTCCCGTTGCGGACGCCGTCGGTGCACTGCGCCGTCGCGCAGCGGCCCATCTGGCAGACGCCGCTCGCGCAGTCGCTGCCGCGCACGCACTCGACGCAGAGCCCGCTGCCGTTGCACTGCATCCCGGCGGTTCCGCAGGCGCGGCCGGCGGGGGTGGGGGGATTGCTCGCGACGCCCGACGCGCAGACGTCGTCGGTGCAGGCGTTGCCGTCGACTGGGGGGTCGGCGTCGTCCATCCGGTTGGCGAAGCCGCCCGCCCCGTCGCACACGGTCACGCGGCAGTCGCGCGGCGTCTGGGCCATCGTGCGCGTGCCGACGGTGACGTTGACGACGCCGCAGACGCCGGCGGAGCAGGTGCGGCGGCCGCACTCGGTGTCGGCGCCGGGGCAGGCGTTGCCGCAGCGGCCGCAGTTGGCGACGTCGGCCGTCAGCGGGCGCTCGCAGCCGTTGGCGGGGTCGCCGTCGCAGTCGCCGAAGCCGGCGGCGCAGGCGTAGCGGCAGGCGGTTCCGTCGCAGGAGGCGGTGGCGTTGGGGCGCGCGGCGCAGGGCGAGCACGACGTCCCGCACGACATGACGGAGGCGTTGCTGACGCAGGCGCCGGCGCAGAGGTGCGCGCTGGTGTTGCAGGTGAAGCCGCAGCGCCCGGCGGCGCAGGTGGCGGCGGCGTTGGCGGGGACGGGGCAGGCGTTGTTGCAGGCGCCGCAGTGGGCGACGCTGGTCTGGGTGTCGACGCAGGCCATCCCGCAGCGCGTGGGGGTCGCGCCCGCGCAGCCGCTGGTGCACGAGCCGGCGGCGCAGAGGGGCGTCGGGTCGGCGCAGCGGGTCGCGCAGGCGCCGCAGCGCTCGGGGGTGGCGAGGTCGGCCTCGCAGCCGTTGGCGGCGTTGCCGTCGCAGTCGCCGCGGCCGGCGGCGCAGGCACCCGTTAGCACGCAGGCGCCAGCGGTACAGCGGACGCGGGACGGGTCGACGCCGGCGAGGACGGTGCAGTCGCGGTCGCATGATCCGCAGTGGGCGGCGGAGGTCTGGAGGTCGAAGCAGCGGCCGGCGCACATCGCGAGGGCGCCGCAGCCGGGGGGCTCGGTGGCGACGTCGGCCGCGTCCGCGACGTCGGGGCGCGCGTCGGAGGCCGCGTCCATCGCGTCGGGGGCCGCGTCGGCGCGCGCATCGCTCGCATCGAGCGCATCACCCGCGTCGAGCGCGTCGAGCACATCCGCGACGTCCGCCGCGGCGTCGCGCGCGGCGTCGGGGGCCGGCGCGTCCATCGCGGGCGCGTCGGCGATGTCGTCGACGGGGAGCGTATCGGGCGGCCCGGCGGCGTCGAGGAGGCCGTTGTTTTCCGAGGAGCACGCCGCGAGCGCGTGCGCAGCGAAGAGAAGCGCGATCCGTCCGTCCATGGGTGCCGCGACGATACCGCCGCCCCACCGCGCTCGTCACCCGTCGCCACGCAAGGAGCTGCCTACGCTCTCCAACACGCTGTGAGGTAACCCGCCGGGAGGCTCGGCGACCGGCGGGGCGACGTCGACCGCCGCCCTCCCCTGCGCTGTCGCCCTACGGGCGGGCGTCGGCGAGGGCGCGCTTGCGCATCTCGCGGTCGATGAAGCGGCGCTTGAGGAGGGAGACGCGGTCGACCATGAGCGTCCCCTCGAGGTGGTCGTACTCGTGCTGGATGGCGATGGCGAGGAGCCCTTCGGCGCTCACCTCGAAGGGCTTCCCGTCGAGGCCGGTGGCGCGCACGGTCACCTTCGCCGCCCGCTGCACCTCCTCGTGGATGCCCGGGAACGACAGGCACCCCTCCTCCCACACCGTCTCCCCGTCGCGCTCGACGAACTCCGGGTTGATGAACACCCGCAGGTCGCTCTTCTCATCCGCCGAGGCGATGTCGATCACGAAGATGCGCTTCGACACGCCGATCTGCGGCGCCGCGAGCCCGACGCCGGGCGCCGCGTACATCGTCTCGGCCATGTCGTCGCAGAGCTTGCGGATGTCGTCGTCGACGACGGCCACGGGGAGCGCCTTGTCGCGCAGGCGCTTGTCGGGGTAGCGGAGGATCGTCCGGATCGCCATGATCGTTGCGGATTTCTGTAACACCCGGCGGGGGCCGGGACAAGGTCACGGCGCAACGGGTGCATCGCCCGCGAGGGCGAGGGACTCGTCGAGGGGCGCGTCGAGGTCGAGCAGGTCGAGGCCGTGGGCGGCGAAGCGGCAGGCGGCGGCGCGGGCCCGGCCGTCCTTCTCGTGGTCGAGCGACCACTGCGCGTGGCGCGCGAGCAGGGCCCCGGCGAGCGCGCGCCCGAGGGTGAGCGAGAGCCGCCGCGCGGTCGCCTCCATCAGCCCGAGGGCCGCGTGGGCGCCGTCGGGCCCGGCCCCCGCGCGGGCGAGGAGCGAGCCGGCGTGCTCGGCGGCGTGGGCAACCGCGGCCCGGCAGCGGCGCCCGACGTCGGCGAGGCGCGGGTCGGCGAGGCGCTCGGTGAGCTCGCCCACCTCCTCGGCGAGGCAGCGGAGCGCGTCGCCCTTCCCCATCGCGCGCAGCACGTCGAGCGAGAGGACGTTGGTGGTCCCCTCCCAGATCGAGAGAACCTGCCCGTCGCGCAGGAGCGTCGGGAGCCCGGTGTCCTCGACGTAGCCCGCGCCGCCGAAGGCCTCGAGCGTCTCGCTGAGCACGTGGACGGCCTGGCGAGCGGTGGTGAGCTTGGCGAGCGGCGTCACCACGCGCAGGAGCTCGGCGTCGCGGGCCCCGAGCTCGCCGGCCTCGTCGCGCCCGAGGAGTTCCGCCGCGCGGAAGGCGAGGTGGAAGCCCGCTTCGTACTCGGCCTGGAGCCCCGCGAGCGTGTCGGCGTGGAGGGGCTTCTGCGCGAGGGGTGCGCCGAAGGCCACGCGTCGGCGGGCGTAGTCGCGCGCGAGGGCGAGGCCGCGGCGCATGCCGGAGGCGGCGCAGAGGGCGTTCCAGGTGCGGGTGACGTTGAGCATCGGGGCGATGTTGCGGACGCCGTCGGTGAGGCCGGCGACGGGCTCGGCGGGCACGCCGTCGAGGGTGAGCTCCGCGGTGGGCACCTTGCGCGTGCCAAGCTTGTCCTTGAGCCGGTTGACGGCGAGGTGGTTCATCGTGCCGTCGGGGCGGCGCGTCTCGACGTAGAAGAGCGCGAGCCCGCGGCCGCCGGGGGCACTGCCCTCGGGGCGACCCAGCGTCAGCGCCATCTGCGACGTCGTCGCGCTGGTGAACCACTTGGTGCCGTAGAGCCGCCACTGCCCGTCGACCTTGCGCGCGACCGTCTCCGAGAGCCCGACGTCCGAGCCGCCGGTGCGCTCGGTCATCCACTGGCCGCTCGTCCACGCGTGCTTCGGGTCGCGGCTGATGAGTCGCCCCACGGCGCGCTCGATGAGCGGTGCGTTGCCGTGCGCGAGGAGCGTGCGGGCGGCGCCGTCGGTCATCGCGAGCGGGCAGGTGTAGACGTCGGTGGAGGCGTGGAAGAGGTACACGCGCGCGAACTGGTCGACGCGCGAGAAGCGCCCGTGGCGGCGCTCGTACGCGGCGCCGACGACGCCCTCCTCGGCGGCGACCACGGCCGCGCGCTTCCAGAGCGGGGAGACGTCGATCTCGTCGACGCGGTGGCCCCACGGGTCCCACGAGGTGAGCACGGGCTCGTTGAGGCGGTCGCGGAGCTGGAGGTCGTAGAGCTCGCCGCCGGAGAGTTCGCCGAGGCGCGCGTAGTCGGGCGCGAGCGCCGCGAGCGCGTCGGGCGGGAGCGTGCGCGCGAGGTAGGAGCGCAGCACGCGGTCGTCGTCGAACTGGTTGCCGAGGGCGGGCGGGGTCTGGTGGAAGGCCATGGCGCGCGGAGGGTATCGCGCCGCGGGCCGCGGGCACCAGTGGGGGCGGCGCAGAGGCGGCGAAGCGCGATCGAGCGGCGGGTCGAGCAATGTCCGAGGTGCGCGTCCGGCGCTCGACCTTCGCCCCGGCCAGCGCGACACTCGCGGCCTCATGGGACAGCTCGACCAGCTCGCCAAGCGGATCCTGCGTGAGGAGACGCGGGACGCCACGCGCCACCATGTGAGCTTCGAGGTGCCGCCGGAGGTCCCGGTGGGGGCGCTCGCGCCTGACGGGGTTGTTCGGGTGGTCCAGGCGACCGGACTGTCGACGCTGCCAGCGCCTTGGTGTCGGCTGCGGACGGAAGCGACGCTCGACGTCAAGATGCCCGGCGACCACTGCGACCGCCCCGCCCTCGTTCGCAACGAGCTCCGCCGGCTCGCTCGCTGGGTGCGCCTTCTCGAAGACCTGCGCGATCAAGCCCGGGAGACCGGCGGCCCCCTCGAAGTGCGCGACCCCCGCGAGGATGCGGCCTGGCTGGTGGCGCCCGCGCTCGCGCGGTGGGTGCGGGAGGACGCGGCCGCCGGGTTCTTCGCGATCGAGGCGGCGGCGCCTGGCTGCTGGCGCCTCGCGCTGGGCCTCCACGAGACGCTCTGGATCGCCGCCAACGAGCTGCCGCTGCGCGTCGAGCTGATCCCGTTCCTGGTGGCGCGGAGCGGCGCCGCGCTGGCGGAGTTTCTCGCGTGGTCGGTGACCGTGAAGGGCCCCGCGTGGACGTGGGCCGTGGTAAAGGAAATGCCGATGAGCCCCGAGACCGCCGACGGCTACGTCTACGTCCCCGACGACCCGGAGGAGCAGTACCGCATCAAGACCCGCTACACGAAGCGGCTGCTCGAGGCGTACCCGGAGGCCGCGAACGACATCCTCCAGCACGCCCGCGAAGAGGGCATCAAGGAGGGCATCAAGGAGGGCGTCGACGCCGGCCGCCTCGCGGCGCTCCGCCATGCGGTGCTCGCCGTGCTCACCGCGCGCGGGATCGCCGTCGACGACGCGGCCCGCGCCCGCGTCGAAGCCGCCAACGACGCCGCTGTCCTCGACCGCTGGCTCGCCGCCGCCGCCACCGCCGCCACCGCCGGCGACGCGCTCCGCTGACGGCCCTCGCGCTCGCCGCATCGTCGCCCCGCCGACGCCCACGCGACATCGCCCCCGCCGCCCGCGCGTTGCGGTATCCTCCTCGGCCCGATGTCCGACGCACCCCCGCCCGACGCACCTCCGCCCGACGCACCGCCCCCCGCCGCACCGCCCGACGCGCCGCCACCGGAGGCGCCAGCCGGCCCACCACCCCCGCGCGACCCGCGGCTCCTCCGCTGGACGGCGGCGTGGACGCTCGCTGGCGTCGCGTGGACGGCGCTCACGTCGCTCGTGATCCTCAACACGCCCGCGGCGCTGCGCTGGCTGCTCTTCTCCGGGCACACGCGCTACGTGCTCATCGCGGGCGTGCTCCTGATGATGGCCTGGGGCGAGGCCCGGCGGCGCGTCGGCGAGCGGCTCGCGCGCGTCTACCTCGCGGCGGTGTCGACGGTGTTCGGGGTGTTCGGCGCGGTGCTGACGGTGGCGCTGAAGGTAACGCCCTTCATGACCATCCTGGCGCTGGCGAGCTTCTCGTTCGGGCTGATGGTGCTGGCGGGCCTCGCGTCGCCGGTGAAGCTCCGCAAGGCGCGGGAGGCGCTGGAGGTGGTGCGACGCGTCGCCGAGCTCACGCTCGCGGGCGTCACCCTGGGGCCCGAGCTCGGCTGGCTGCACACCGCCATCGTGCTGGTGGGGCTCGCCGCGATGCTGGTGGTCATCGGCGACGACGTGCAGGCGCTCGGCGACGACGCGCGGGCCGTGAAGGAGGAGGAGATCCAGCTCCGGGCCACCACGCGCGCGGTCGACCTGTACCTCTCGTACTTCCGCCTGACGCTCACCTACGCCGAGCTCGTCGCGCCCCGCAAGAAGCCCAAGCCCAAGAAGTAGGGCTACGCGCTCTCGAAGAGCTGGGCGTAGTAGTCGTACATCTCCTGCGCGCCCATCTGCGAGAAGAAGCCCGAGTACGCCATCCAGATCGCGAGGCCGTTGAGGTCGCTGAAGAGCGGCGGGAGGTACTTCGGCGGCCGGACCACGCCGTCGGCGACGCGCGCGTAGAGCACGGGCACGTCCTCGTGGGCCACCTTGCCGACGAAGAGGAACCTCACGAGCTCGGGGCGGCACGCGCGGATGGCCGAGCGGATGAAGTGGTAGTTGGTCACCAGGCCGCGGGTGTAGGCGATGTCCTTGGTGAAGGGGTAGCCCCCGGCCACGGTGCCGCCGCGGAAGACGCGGCGCGCGGCGTTGTAGCAGTCCTCCTCGTCGTAGCCCTCGGTGCGGTACCACTCGAACACGTCGAGGAAGTCCGCGCCGTCCTCGGCCTTGTCGACCGCGAGGACGCGCTCGTTGAGGCGCCGCGCGCGCCGGGGGTGGCTCCGGAAGGTGAGCACCTCCATCAGCGCGGCGAGGCCCTCCTGCACGGCGGCGGTGCGGGGCGGGCCCTTGCCGAGCCAGCGGGCGACGTGCTGGTTGGCGCCGTTGAGGCTGGTGGCGACGTGGACCCAGCCCTCGTGCACCTCGAGGATGTCGACGTCCACCGTGCTGAAGCGCGCGCCCTCGCGGATCTTCACGTAGTCGCTGCCCGCGGCCGCGTCGGCGATGATGCCGTCGTCGAGCATGACGTGGACGGCGTCGTCGCCGAAGTACGAGCGGAAGCGCTCGCGCAGCGTCTCGACCACCTGCGCCCCGTCGAGCTCGCGCGGCGGGAGCTGGCCGAGGCTCACCTCGCCGAGGTTGGTGAGGTGGCCGTAGAGGTTGCGCGCGATGTCGCGGACGGTGGTGTGGCCGTCGGGGAAGGTGTCCTTCGGCGAGCCGTAGAGGCGCCGCGAGAAGGCGTAGAAGTCGGGCGTGCCGCGGACGGCGAGCATCCGGCACACGTCGCGGTACTCGAGGCAGGTCGCGCGCAGGATGCGGGCGAGCGCGTCGTCGGCGCCGAGGGTGCGGCGGACGTCGTCGGCGAGGCCCTGGTAGTCGCGGGCGCGCGCCGCGGGGTCGAAGCCGAGGTCGACGCGCGCGTAGCTGTCGGCGTCGACCTTCGGCGGCTCGCGGAAGCGGCTCTTGCGGAACGCCTCCCACGCGCCGCCCTCCCACTTGAGCGCGTTGAGGATGCGGATGGGCTTCTGCGCCTCGATGATCCGGTCGGCCAGAAGCGCGACTTTTTCTTTGTAGCTGCGCCAGGGTCCCTCGGCCGGCAGCGCGGGCGGCGGCGGGGGCACGCTCGGCAGGTCGGCGCGGGGCGGGTCGGGCGGGCCCAGGAGCTCCGGGGGCTCAGCGGGGGCGGGCGTCGGAGGCACCGGTGTGCCCCGGGCGCTCTCCTGCGAGGGGCCCTCGCTCAGACGCAAGGTCTCGCGAGCCCGGGGCATTGCGGGAGGCACCCTAGACCGGCTCCCGGCCGCCGCGCAAGCGCCGCGAAATCCGTGCTGCAATCCGTCAACCGCGCGGTGGTATAGGTGTCGTCATGCAACTCCGAGTCACCTGGTCGCGGCGCGAGGACCTGCGGCGCGACCTCGACGCGCAGCTCGCCCGTGGCGGGATGTTCGTGATGGTGGAGCCCGAGGCGGGCCACGCGCTGCGCCTGCCGCTGGAGCTGGTGGCGCCCGACGGGACGCGCGTCGCGCTGGAGGGCGACGTGCTCGCGTCGGTGCCGGGCCAGGGCGTGGCCGTGGCGGTCGACGCGTCCTCCGTCGCGGCCCTCCGCGCCGCGCTCGACCGCGGAGGAACGGACGCCGCCGACGCGCCGCCCCCGCGCCATGAGCGCGCCGACCTCGCGCCCGCCCCCGCGCCGGCGCCAGCGCCCGCCGCGCCCGCGGAGACGTCGCGCGTCGCGCTGCTGGCCGACCCGATCTCGCACTGGGACCAGCTCACGCACGCGGAGAAGCTCCGCCTCGCGCAGCACGGCAGCCGCGACGAGCGCGCGGCGGTGCTCCGCGACAAGAACCGCGCGCTCCACCCGCACGTGCTCAAGAACCCGCGCATCTCGATCGAGGAGGTGGCGGCGATCGCGAAGAACCCGCAGATGGCCGCCGACATGCTCAAGCTCATCGCCGACCGGAGCGAGTGGACGGGGCGCTCGATGGTGGCCGAGGCGATCGTGCGCAACCCGCGGGCGCCGGCCGAGCTCGCGCTGAAGCTGTTGCCGCAGTGCTCGCAGGAGTCGATCCGGCAGATGGCGAAGGGCGGCGGGGTGCAGCAGCACGTGGCGGTCGCCGCGCGCAAGCTCGTGATGCGTTGATGCGGGCGCTGCTGTCGTGGCCCTGGCCCGACCCGGCCAACCCGTACGTGCTCCGCCTCACCGAAGCGCTCTCCGCGCGCGGCGTCGACGTGCGCCACGCGCGTCTCCTCGCGGTTCACTGCGCGCGCCCGCAAGGTGCGCGGTGGCTCCACGTCCACTGGCCCGAGTGGATGGTGGCGTCGCCCTCGCGGCTGCGCTACCGGGCGCGCGGGCGGTGGGTTCTCTCGCTGCTCGACGCGGCGCGCGCGCAGGGCGTCTCCGTCGCGTGGACGGCGCACAACCTCCGGGCGCACGACGACCCGCACCCCGACCTCGGCGAGGCCGCGCGGCGGGCGCTGCTGGCGCGGTGTTCGGTGGTGTTCGGGCACTTCGCGGCGGCGGAGGGCGACGTGCGGGCGTTGGGATTTCGTGGGCGCTTCGCGGTGACGCCGCACGCGCACTTCGACCGGGACTACCCGCTGGCCTTCACGGACGAGAGCGCGCGCGAGGCGCACCGTCGCGCGCTCGGGGTGGCGCCGGGCGAGACGCTGCTGGTCTCCGCGGGGGCCATCGAGGGCTACAAGAACCTCCCCGCCGTCGCCCGCTCGCTCCGCGAGGCCGCGGTGCCGGGGCTTCGCTGGCTGGTGGCGGGCCGCGCGAAGGATGCGGTCGCGTACGAGGGGCTCCTGCGCGAGGCCGAGGGCGCGCCGTGGATCGCCGTGCGCGAGGGGTTCCTGTCGGCCGCGGAGATGGCGCGGGCGGTGGGCGCGGCCGACGCGATGCTGCTGGGGTATCGGGCGTTCTACACGTCGGGCGCGGCGGTGCTGGCGCTGACGCAGGGGACGCCCGTGGTGGGCCCCGCCGCGCATCACCTCGCACTCTACGCGGGGGAGCCCTTCTTCGCGGCGCTGCCGTCGGTGGACGCGACGTCGCTGCGCGCGGCGGCGGAGTCGGTTCGCGCGATGGGTGAGGCCGCGCGAGCCGCGGCGCGCGCGCGGGCGCTGCGCGACACGTGGGAGGCCGCGGCGGCGACGGTGGACGCGACGCTCTTCGGCGGGTGACCCGCGCTCACGCCGCGAGCGCGACGAGGCGGCCCTGGAGCAGCCGGCAGAGCGCCTTGCAGGCGTCGAAGGAGCTCATCGCGAGCGCGTCGGCCACCTCCGCGGCGGTGCGGCGCCCGTCGACCGCCTCGAGCACGCGGCGCTCGACGCCCTCCAGCGCCGCGCCGTGGGGCGCGTCGAGTCGCGCGAGCACGCTGGCGGCGCCCGGGAGGTAGTCGCCGATCACGCGCCACTCGTCGAGGCGGCGGTACCCTTCGAGCACCATGGGCTCGCTCGGGAGTCCGAGCCGCGCGAGCTGCGCCTCCGGCAGCGCCGCGCCCGCTTCGAAGCGGAAGCGCCCCACCGGCCAGCGGAGCACCTCGTACACGAGCTCCGCGGTCTGGCGCTGGAGCGCGGCGGCGAGGTCGCCTTCGGTGATGAAGCCGCCCGTCACCAGCGCGGCGCCGAGCAGCATGCGGTGCGGCTCGAGCGAGGCCACCACCGCGTCGACGTGGGCGCGCGACACCACGCCCGCCTCCACCAGGTAGCGCCCGAGCAGGAACTCCCGCGGCAGCTCCGACGCGAGCGCGAGGTCGACGCGCCCGCCGCGCACGCCGAAGCGCACGGAGCCGCCGCCCGCGTCGGCGCCGCGCTCCACCGTCAGCGCGCCCGTCTGCGCCTGGAACGCGAGCAGTTGGAACACCTCGCCGAGCGGGACCGCCTCCACGAGGCCGTCGAGCACGACGCTCCCGCGCAGCCCGGCCTCGAGCGGGCGGAGTTCGCGGGCGAGCGCCGCCACCTTCGCCGCGGAGAGGTAGAAGCGGATCACCTGGACCACGGCGTCTTCGGTGACCTGCGGGCCGCCGCCGGCGACGTCCTGAAACGCCGGCGTGAGCTCGCGGGCGAGCAGCTCCGTGAAGCGCGCGTGCGCCGCCTCCACCACGGCCGCGGAGGGGACCGCCGGGGGCCGTTGCGCCGCGCGGTGGACGGCCGTTCCCGCGGCACCGCCGGGCGCACTCGACGCGAGCGCCGGGAGGGGCCCGGGCGCGGGCGGCGCGTCGGAGATGACGTCTTCGAGCTCGGCGATCATCCCGGCGAAGGGGTCGTCGGGCGATGCTTCAGCGGGGACCGGCGACCAGCGGGCGCCGAGCGCGCGTGAGACGGCCTCGCGCAGCGCGTCGGGGGTGAAGGGCTTGGCGAGCGCCGCGACCGCGCCGGTCTGGGCGACGAAGCGCTCGCCGATCGCCTCGGCCTTCGCGGACACGAGCACCACCGGGAGCCCGCGGAGCGCGGGGCTCGCGCGCACGGCCTGGACGAGCTGGTAGCCGTTGACCCGCGGCATCACGAAGTCGGTGACCAGCGCGTCGAAGGGAGCCCGCTGGAGGTGCTCGAGCGCGTCGGCGCCGTCGACCGCGGCCTCCACCTCGACGCCCGCGGCCCGGAGCGCGTCGCCCATCACCGCCCGAAGCGTCGCGCTGTCATCCACGACCAGGACGCGGGGGGCCATTCTCCGCCGGGAGACGTATCGCGGCGGCGCGCGGGGGGTCAAGTCGCGCGCGACCCGCTCCCCCGCCGCCTCACCGCGCACGACCGCGCACCGAGCTCCGCGTCACCGAGCCCCGCTCCGTGCGGAGCACCTCGAGCCGCGCGGGGATCCGCTTGCGCAGCTCGGGGACGTGCGACACCACGCCCACCATGCGCCGGCTCTCGCCGATGGCCTCGAGCACCGACACCGCCTTGTCGAGCGCCTCCTCGTCGAGCGCGCCGAAGCCCTCGTCGACGAAGAGCGACTCCACCCGCACGCCCCCCGCCCACGCCTGCACGACGTCCGACAGCCCCAGCGCCATCGCCAGCGACGCCAGGAACATCTCGCCCCCCGACAGCGTCGCCACCGGCCGCTCGGTCGACCCCGCGTAGGCGTCGTCGACCAGCAGGTCGAACTCCCCGCCCGTCTGCCGCGACGCCCTGCGCCGCAGCGCGAAGCGCCCGTCGCTCATCCGCTCGAGCCGCGCGCTCGCGCACGCCACCACCCGGTCGAACTGCTCGAGCAGCACGTACCGGCTCAGCCGCGTCTTGCCCTCGTGGCGCCCGTTGGCGAGGTCGGCGACGCGCCGGACCGTCTGCCACCGGCGCGCCGCCTCCCCCGACTCCGCCTCCCACGCGTCCACCCGCGCCGCGACCGCATCGAGCGCCGCGCCCCGCTCGCCGAGCGACCCGGCCTCGCGCTGCGCCGCCGTCGCCTCCGCGCGACGCCGCGTCGCCTCGGCCTCCAGCGCGTCGAGCTCGCCCGCGGGCTCCTCCTCGCCGAGCGCCTCGCGCCGCGCCGCCACCGACGCCTCCGCCGCCCGCCGCGCCGCCACCGACGCGCGCAACGCCTCGCGCGCCGACGGGTCCATCGCCGCCGCCGCGCACGCCGCCTCCGTCTCGAAGCCCGCCGCCGCGACGCGCGCCACGAGCGCCGCCTCCGCCGCGTCGCGCGCCCGCCGCGCCTCCTCGCGCCGCGCCTCCGCGTGCGAGAGCGCCGCCGCCGCGCCCGCCCGCGCCGCCTCCGCCGCCGCGCGTCGCCGCGTGAGCTCCGTGAGCGTCGCCGCCGCGCGCGACTCCTCCGCCGCGGCCGCCGCGAGCGCGGGCTCCACCGCGGCCGCGTCGACGCCCTCCGCCGTCAGCGCCTCGCGCAAGGACTCCACGCGCGGCGCGAGGTGCGACGCGGTGGCCTCGGCCTCGGCCAGCGCGCGGTCGCCGTCCGCACGGAGCGACTCGACGCGCCGGGCCTCCTTCGCCTGCGCCGCGAGCGCGCGCTCGGCGTCGTCGCCCGACCGCTTCGCCCGCCGGAGCGCGTCGAGCGAAGAAGTCGCAACCTCGTGGGCGGCGTCGAGCTCGGCCTCCGTGGCGTCGTCGCCCGCTCCGTCGTCGGGCGCGCGGGAGAGGCCCTCGTGTTCGCCCTGGAGCCGCGCGACGTCGCGCTCGGCGTCGGCGAGGCGCTTGCGGGCCGCGTCGAGGCGCGCGTCGGCCTCGCGGACGTCGGCCTCCGTGGCGCCGTCGGGCGGTGCGGCCGCGGGGGCGGGGTGCTCGGCGCCGCCACACACCGGGCAGGGCTCCCCGGGGCGCAGGGCCCGCGCGAGGGCCGCCGCGAGGGCGTCGCGCTCGCGCTTGCGGACGTCGTCGCGCTCGTCGCGCAGGCGCTCGACGCGCTCGCGGGCGGCGGCGGCGGCGCGCTCGGCGGCGCGGAGCGCGCGGGCGACCTCGTCGGCCTCGCGCTGGCGTTCGCGTCGGGCGGCGAGGGCGCGTCGCCGCCGGTCGACCTCCTCCACGCGCAGGAGCGCCGCGGGCTCGTCGCGGCCGGCGCGGCGTCCCTCCTCCGCGCGGGCGTCGAGGGCCGCGCGGGCGGCGGCGATCTCGGCGAGCTGGGCGTCGAGCGCGTCGCGGCGGGCGCGCTCGGCGAGGACGGTCTGGCGGGCGCGGTCGAGCGCGCGGGCGGACTCGGCGAGGCTGGCGGCGTCGTCGCGGAGGCGCTCGACGCGGGCGCGTCGCTCGCGGAGGGCCTCGCGGCGCTCGGCGAGCTCGCGCAGGGCCGCGGGGGCGAGCACGGGGTCGTCGAGCGAGCGCTCGGCGGCACGGAGCGAAGCGGTCGCGTCGGCGAGGGAGCGGGCGGCGTCTTCTTCGGCGCGGCGGGAGGCGGCGGCGCGGGCGAGGTCGACGTCGCACGCGGCGGCGCGGTCGGCCTCGGCGAGCTCCCGCGCGGCGGACTCGGCGGCGGCGCGGTCGTCGTCGAGTCGGCGCTGCGCGTCGCGGAGGGAGGCGCGCTCGGCGTTGCGGGCGGCGCGGGCGCGGAGCTCGGCGAGGCGGGCGTCGAGCGCGGCGGCGGCGGACTCGGCGGCGCGGGTGCGGGCCTCGGCGTCGGCGAGCGCGGCGGCGAGGGCCTCGCGGGCGGCGCCGAGGGCCTCGCGCGAGGCGACGTCGGCGGAGCGGAGGGCGGCCTCGACGCGGGCGGCGGAGGTGTGGGACTCGGCGCGGAGCGCGCCCTCCATGTCGCGGAGCTCGGCCTCGACGTCGGTGTAGAGCGCGGTGCCGAAGAGGCGCTCCAGGAGGCGCTCGCGGTCGTCGGCGCGCGCCAGGAGGAGCTCGCGAAACTCCCCCTGCGGCAGCACGATGATGCGGGTGAACTGCTCATACGGCAGCCCGACGAGGCGCTCGACCTCGGCGTCGCAGCGCTTCGGGGTGGCGACGGGGGCGTAGTTCGCGTCGCCGGCGACGCAGGTGAGCGTGGCCTCGGGGGGCTGGCGGGTGACGCCGCCGCCGCGCTTCGCGGGGCGTTCGAAGCCCATGGAGCGGCGGAGGGCGAAGGTTCGGTCGCCGAGGGAGAAGGTGAGGGTGACGCGGGTGGGCTCGTCGGGCGGGGCGGCGCGGTCGCGGAGGTGGTCGGGGTCGGCGCGGGTGCCGAGGCCGCGGCCGTAGAGGGCCCAGGTGACCGCGTCGAGCAGGGTGCTCTTTCCCGCGCCCGTGTCGCCGTGGATGAGGAACAGGGGCTCGTCGCGGAAGGGCGCGAGGTCGATGGTGTGCTTCGTGTACGGGCCGAAGTGCTCGAGGTCGAGGGAGAGGGGCTTCACGGCCGGCCCTCCTGACGCCCGCGCGCGGCGAGGAGCGCGCGGCGAAACACCTCCCGCGCCTCGTCCGACGGCGCCCCCTCGTAGCGCGCGTAGAACTCCGCGAACACCTCCTCCGGGTCGCGCGCGGGCGGCGGGACCTCCCCCACGGGCGGCGCGCCGGGCGCGTCGGGGCGCTGGAAATGCAGCTCGACGGCGTGGGGGAAGCGCTGGCGCAGGCGCTCCATCGCCTGGAGGGGCGGCGGGTGCTCGGTGAGCTCGACGGAGAGGAAGCTGCCGCGCAGGGCTTCGAGCGCCGGGTCGTCGAGCAGCTCGCGGAGCGTGCCGCGGGCGGTGGCGAGGTCGCGGCGCGGGGTGATGGGCGCGTGGCGGACGGCGCGCTCGCCGCGGGGCCCGAGCTCGACGAGGGTGACGCCCTTGGCGTGGCTCACCTCGTCGAAGGAGTACTTGAGCAGCGAGCCGCTGTAGCGGACGCGGTCGTCACGGGTGACCGACTGCGGGCGGTGGAGGTGGCCGAGGGCGACGTAGTCGAAGCCCTCGAGGTCGGAGGCGGGCACGGCGCCGACGCCGCCGAGGTAGAGGCTCCGCTCCGAGCGGCGGGACTCCGCGGGGGCCTCGTCGCCGCGGACGAACCCGTGGGCGACGAGCACCGCGCGGCGCACGCCCGAGGCGGCCCGGTGTCGTCGGGCGGCGTCGGCCATCGCGCGGACGACGGCGCGGTGGGAGAGGGCCTCCTCGGGGGCGTCGCCGAGGAGCGGGCGCGCGGCCTCGGGCTCGACGTAGGGGAGCGGGTAGAAGGTGACCTCGCCGTGCTCGTCCTCGAGGGTGATCGGGAGCGCGTCGGGCTCGAGGCGACCGCGGACGTGGACGTCGCCGCGGGAGAAGAGCCACGAGCCGAAGCCCAGGTGGTCGGCGCTGTCGTGGTTGCCGGCGATGGCGACGACGGGGACGCGCGCGCCCTCGACCACCTCGCGGAGGAAGGCGTCGAAGAGGCGGACGGCTTCGGCGCCGGGGAGCGCGCGGTCGTAGAGATCGCCGGCCAGGACGAGCACGTCGGCCCGCTCCGCCCGCAAGAGCTCGACCACGCGCTCGAGGGCGTGGCGCTGGTCGTCGAGCAGAGAGGTTCCGTGGAACACCCGCCCGAGGTGGAGGTCGGCGAGGTGGGCGATGCGCATGGGCTGTTGGGGGGAAGCGGGTATACCGCGGCGCGGCGTCCGCGTGGCGCGCTGAAATGGTGCGGCGGCCCTCCGCCTTCGGCCGCGCCGAAGCCGCTTCCCCCCGTATCCGACCGCTCGCGTTGGGGGGTATGATCGACGCGCGACCCGATGAGCGACGACACCTCCCCCTCCGCCGCCGACCTGCCGCCCGAGGAGCGGGCGGCGATCGACCACTACCACGCGCTCCGCCAGGACGCGACGCACTACGAGCTCCTCGGGGTCGCCGTGGACGCCGACCGCAAGGCCGTGCGCGACGCGTACTTCGCGCTCTCCAAGCGCTTCCACCCCGACGTGTATTTCAAGAAGAACATCGGGGGCTACCACGAGAAGGTCGAGGGGATCTTCCGCGCGCTGACCCGCGCCTACGACGCGCTCAGCAACCCGCGGCAGCGCGCGGCCTACGACAAGCTCCTCTCCGACGAGGGCGTCTCCCCCGCGCAGCCGCGCCCGGCCCCCTACGCCGCGCCGCCCCCCAAGGTGACGCCGCCGGCGGGCCTGCGCGAGGCGGCCGCGGCGGCGCAGGCGATCGCCGCGCAGCGCACGGTGTCGTCGCCGTCGAACCCCGCGGTGGTCCCCGTCGCGCCGCGGCCGGTGTACCCCGAGGGCGCGGTGGTGCCGCCGTCGCTACGGACGGTGATGGAGGGCCCGGCGGCGCCGCGCGCGCCGACGCCGCAGCCGGGGCCGTCGCCGCTGATCGACGAGTCGGTGCGGCAGCGGGCGCTCGAGGCGATGGCGCGCAAGCTCGGGGGGCGGCGCCCGGCGACGTCGTCGACGCCGCCGGTGTCGACGGGCCCGACGCCGCAGCAGGTGGCCGAGGAGCGCAAGGCGCGGGCGTCGGCGATGGTGGCGAAGGCGGAGGAGGCCCAGAAGGCCGGCGACCTCGCGACGGCGCTCGAGGGCTACAAGAACGCGCTCCAGGTGCTGAAGGACGACCCGGGGCTCACCGCGCGCGTCGAGGCGGTGACGCAGCTCCTCAAGGTGCAGCAGGTCAACGACCACATCGAGAAGGCCAAGGAGGCGCAGAAGAACCGCGACTCCGAGCGCGCGGCGATGCACTGGGAGAAGGCCTGGGAGGGCCGCCGCGAGGACCCGTCGCTCCTGCTCAACGCGGCCGAGCTGCTGGCGCGCGCCAAGGAGCACAAGCGGGCGGCCGAGCTCGCGCAGCGGGCGATCGGCGTCGACCCGAAGCTCGTGCGCGCCCACGCGCTCCTCGCGTCGGTGTTCATCGAGGCCGGGCTCAAGGCCAGCGCGCGCGGGTCGATCGAGAACCTCGCGCGCCTCGACCCCAACCACGCCCAGCTCAAGGAGCTGCGCGACAAGCTCGGCCCCACCTCCCTGGCCGAGCAGTTCGGCCTCCGCGGCTCGCGCTGAGCGCGACGGAGCCCCCGCCCGATGCCCCTCGACCTCGAAGCCGTCCTCCGCCAGATGGTGCAGGAGCGCGCCTCCGACCTCTTCCTCGCCGAGGGCAAGGCGCCCTCCGCGCGCGTCAACGGCGCCGTCCGCGCGATCGGCCGCGAGCCGGTCGAGCGCGAGGCGCTGCAGGCCTTCATGGACGCGGTGCTCCGCCCGGCGCAGCGCGAGCTCTTCGAGCGCAACGGCGACATCGACGTCGGCCTCGGGCGCGCGGGCGTCGGGCGCTTCCGCGCGCACTTCCACCTCCAGCGCGGTCTCCTCGGGGCGGTGGTGCGCAGCGTACCGGGCGGCGCGCTGGAGTTCGCCCACCTCGGGCTCCCGCCGGCGGTGCGGGCCCTGGCCGAGAGCCCCCGGGGCCTCGTGCTCGTCACCGGGAGCACCGGGTCGGGCAAGAGCACCACGCTGGCGGCGATGGTGCACCACATCAACGCGCGCTTCCGCAAGCACATCGTGACGCTCGAGGACCCGATCGAGTACGTCCACGACGACCTCCAGGCGGTGGTGACGCAGCGCGAGGTGGGCTCCGACGCGCGGGACTTCACCGGCGCGCTCCGCCAGGTGGTGCGCGAGAGCCCCGACGTGATCCTCATCGGCGAGATGCGCGACGCCGAGACGATGAACGTCGCCGTCTCCGCCGCCCTCACCGGCCACCTGGTGCTCTCGTCGGTGCACACGACCGACGCGGCCCAGACGCTCCAGCGCATCCTCGCGTACTACCCCGAGCACATGCGCGAGCAGGTGTGCATGGACCTCTCGCTCTGCCTCCAGGGCGTGGTCTCGCAGCGCCTCGTGCCGCGCGCCGACGGCGAAGGCCGCGTGGCCGCGGTCGAGGTGATGATCGCCACGCCGCCGATCAAGAAGCTCATCCGCGACCAGCGGGTCGACGAGGTGGCCGACGTGATGGCCGCGGACTCGGTCGACGGCGCGCGCACCTTCAACCGGGCGCTCGTCGAGCTCTACGAGAAGAAGCTCATCACCTTCGAGACGGGCGCGGCGTACGCCTCCAACCCCGACGAGTTCCGCCTCGCGGCGCAGGGGATGGAGCGTGGCGTGGCAGGCTTCGCGGCCGAGGGCGAGGAGCTCCCCTCGGTGGGCCAGGTCGACATGCGGACGCTCCTGAGCGTCGCCGGGCGCTACGGGGCCAGCGACATCCACCTCGTCGTGGGCTCGCCGCCGATCTTCCGCATCCACGGCCGGCTGCGGCGGCTCGAGTCCGACGTCCTCGCCGGCAGCGACGTGCGGCGCCTGCTCTTCTCGCTGCTCTCCTACCGCCAGCGCGAGCAGTTCGAACTCGACCGCGAGCTCGACTTCTCGCTCACGGTGACGGGGCGCAACCGCTTCCGCGTCAACGCCCACTTCCAGCGCGGCGGCATCGCCATCTCGATCCGCCTGATCCCCAACGACATCCCCGACCCGGCGCCGCTCGGCATCCCGCCGGTGATGTTCGAACTCGCGCAGCGCCCGCAGGGGCTCATCCTGGTGGTGGGCCCCACCGGGTCGGGCAAGAGCACCACGCTCGCGACGATGATCCACCACATCAACTCGTCGCGGAGCTGCCACATCATCACCGTGGAGGACCCGATCGAGTTCGTCCACGGCAACCGCCTCGCCACGGTGGAGCAGCGCGAGGTCGGCTCCGACACCAAGAGCTTCGCCGCCGCGCTCAAGTACATCCTCCGTCAAGACCCCGACGTCATCCTCATCGGCGAGCTGCGCGACACCGAGACCATCTCCGCGGCCCTCACCGCGGCCGAGACGGGCCACCTCGTGCTCGGCACCCTGCACACCAACGACGCGCCCCAGACGGTCGACCGCATCGTCGACGTCTTCCCGCCGCACCAGCAGCCGCAGGTTCGCGTCCAGCTCTCCGCCGCGCTGGCCGCGGTGGTGTCGCAGCGCCTCCTGCCGCGCGCCGACCAGGGCGGGCGCGTCGCGGCCTTCGAGGTGCTCGTCGCCACGCCCGCCGTCCGCGCGATCATCCGCGAGGGCAAGACGCACCAGATCCAGAGCGCGATGGAGACCGGCGGGCTGCTGGGGATGGTCACCCTCGACAAGGCCCTGCTCGAGCTCGCGCGCAAGGGGACCATCTCCGTCGAAGAAGCCGCCCGCTACATGAAGAACGCCGCCCCCCTCAAGCAGCTCGGCGCCGAGGGCTGAGTGGCCGGGGGCCCCGACGAGGGCCCCGCCCGCTGGGGAGGGCGCTCAGGGGCCGAGGCGGTAGAAGCCCCAGCCCCAGTGCGCGTGGGCCGCGACGTCGCGGGCGACGCCGGCCACCACGTCGTCGCCCTCGGCGAGCGCGCGGGCCCGGTCGCGCAGGGCGGCCATGTGCTCCACCTCCTCGGGGGGGCCGGCGCCGGGCTCGGCGCGCGGCGACGCGTCGATCACCATCCAGTCGTAGAGCAGCGCGCGGAGCGCGGCGGCGCGGGACGGGTCGGGCGCCTCGGCGTCGCGGGCCTCGGGCCAGCCCATCGGGCGCGCGTGGGCGGCGGGGTCGCGCGCGCGCCAGCCCACGTACGCGCCACCGGCGAAGAGGAGCGCGAGGTCGGGCGACGCGGCGACCGCGGTGAGGGCGACGTCGCCGACGTGCGCGCGCAGCGCGACGAAGAACGCGAGCGAGACGTCGAAGAGTGCGACGTCCATCGGCGCGAGCGCGAAGGGGCCGTCGCCGTCGAGGCGGAGCACGCCGGGGACGAGCAGCGCGTCGGCGGCGCGGGCGAGCAGCGCCTCGTCGACGCGGAGCCGCGCGGGGCGCGTGAGGTACACCTCGCGGAGCGCGCGGGTGCGGACGTCGAAGCGGAGCGCGTCGCCGTCGTCGCCCTCGCTGCCGACGCAGTCGTCCACCGTCCAGCCCGCGGCGAGGCGGTCGTGGCGCCAGCGGGCGCGGAAGGCCATCGCGCCGCTCCAGAGCGTGGACGTCTCGGGCGCGGGCGCGGCCGGGTCGAGCGTGGCGGTGACGCCCGGCGCGAGCGTGAGGGTGACGCGCTCGCCGACTGGCGCGGCGGAGGCCGCGGGCACGGCGGGGCGGGGCGGCGCGGGGGCGTCGACGACGAAGCGGGCGGCGTCGCGCCCCTCGGCCTCGGCGCGGGCGGCGGCGAGGAGCGCGTCGCGGACGTCGCCGTCTCCGTCGAGCGCGTCGACCAGCGCGAGCGACACGGGCCCGTCGTGGGCGTCGCCGGGCGCGCGGAGGAAGCGGACCACCGCCACGCCGCAGGGCGCGCCGGCCCGCTCGGCGAGGAGCACGACGCCCCACGCGTCGCTCGCGAGCGCGGCGGCGAGGGCGGGGCCGGGGGCGACGCCGGCGGCGCGGAGGGCCTCGCCGGCGCGGGCGGCGTCGCGGGCCGAGCCGAGCGCCCGCCGCACGACGGTGGGGGGCGCGGGCATCGTCAGTTGAGCGAGTGCGGGAGCGCGAGCGAGAAGGGCGCGATGGCCGCGTCGAAGCGGGCGCCGTCGTCGCGCACCATCTGGTAGGTGCCGCGCATCGACCCCCGCGGCGTGCGGAGCGCGCAGTGGCTGGTGTACTCGAACGACTGCCCCGGGCGCAGGAGCGGCTGCGCGCCGACGACGCCGTCGCCCTTCACCTCCTGCACGTTGCCCTCGCCGTCGGTGATGACCCAGTGGCGCGAGCGGAGCTGCGCGGCCGAGGCCCCCTCGTTGGCGATGGTCACCGTGTAGGCGAACACGTACGTCCGCTGCGTGGGCGACGAGCGGTCGGGGAGGTACTCGCTCCGCACGGTGACCCGGATTCCCTGGGTGGTGGCGGTCGACACGGGCGGTACCCTGCCAGCAACCCGCCGGGCGGCGCAAGGCTCTGCCGTCGTCACCCCGCGAGGAAGGCGTCGAGCACCGTGCCGTAGGCGTCGATCCGCTTGCGCAGACGTCGCGCGAGGTGGCCGCTGCCGGCGCCGAGTTCGCGGAGGATGAGCTCGGCCTCGTCACGGTACGTGAGGGCCTTGTCGCGGGTCCAGTGGCGGGGGAGCGGTGGGTGGAGGTTGCAGGTGCGATCGGCGAGCTTGACGATCCACACCTCGCGCGGCTGGAGGCGGATGCGCGCGAGGCTGTCGCGCATCTGCTCGGGCTTGGGGAGCGAGGCGTTCTTCGAGAGGGAGAGGACGCCGCGGGCGACGGCGTCGCCGAAGGCCACGGCGAGCTCGTCGTAGCGCACCTTGGTGTCCTCGAGCACGTCGTGGAGGAGCGCGCACTGGACGGCGAGCTCCTCGTCGAGGCCGGGCTCCTCGCGCAGCGCGGAGATCACCTCGGCGGCGACCCAGGTGACGTGGTGGAGGTAGGGGAGCGACTCGACGGGCTCGCGCTGGTCGCCGTGGGCTCGGGCGGCGAAGCGGAGCGCGGCGGCGTAGCCCTCGGGCGTCCAGGGTCGTGGGGGGCTCATCGGGTGCGCAGCCTACCGCAGCGCGGGGCCCGTCGGCGCGCGAAGGTGGCCGCGACCCTTCCGAATACCCCGCGAGCGCGGCGCCCCCGCTCAGCCCGCGGCCCCCGTCGTCCCGCGGATCTCGCCGCGCACGATGCGCCCGATGCGCCGCGCCCACAGCGCCACCAGCGCGATCGCCACCGCGCCGAGGCCCGTCGCGAGGCCGCCCCACAGCCCCACCGCGCCCGCGCCGAGCCCGAAGCCCAGCGCCACGCCCACCGGCAGCCCGATGAACCAATGCCCCACCAGGTTGGCCGCCATGCTCGCGACCGTGTCGCCCGAGCCGCGCAGCACGCCCGACACCGACACCTGGCACCCGTCGAAGAGCTGGAAGAGCGCCGCCACCAGCAGCAGCGTTCGTGCGAGCGCGGCGGTGGGCCCGTCGAGCCCGAAGAGCCCGAGCACCAGCGGCGCCGCCGTCACCAGCGCCAACGCGGAGAAGGCCATGAAGCCCACCGCGAGCACCACCGCGCTCCAGCCTGCGCGCGCCGCGGCCTCGGGCTCGCCGCGGCCGATCGCGTTGCCGACCCGAACCGCGCCCGCCGCGCTCAGCCCGAGCGGCACCATGAACGTGAAGCTCGCGATCTGGAGCACCACCTGGTGCGCCGCCGCCGGCACCGCGCCGAGCCGCGCGCAGAGCAGCGTCGTCGTGGAGAACACGCCCCCCTCGAAGAGCAACTGAACCGCCGCCGGCACCCCGAGCCGCAGCAGCTCACGCATCGTCGGCGCGTGCAGCCCCCAGCCCACGTCGCGCATCGACGGGCCGCGGCGCGCGCTCCACGCCGCGAGGCAGGCCGCGGTGAACACGCGCGCCGCGACGGTGGCCCAGCCGCTGCCGGCGACGCCGAGCGCGGGGAAACCGAAGCGCCCGCGGATGAGCGCGACGTTGAAGAAGACGTTGACCCCGTTGGCCACGAGCAGAAGGAAGGTGGCGGCGCGCGTGTCGCCGACGGCCTGGAGGCTCTGCCGCAGGGCCATGAAGACGAACGCGGGCGGGAGGCTCCAGACGGCGGCGCGGAGCCACGCGGCGGCGTCGGGGACGAGCTCGGGCGCGACGCCGAACGCGCGGAGGTGACCGGCCGCGAAGAGAACCGCGCCCGCCAGCGGGACGGAGATGGCGACGGAGAGGATCACGCCCTGCGCGTGGGCGCGCGCGACGCCGTCGGGGCGACCGGCGCCGTGGGCGACTGCCACCTCGCGGTCGATGCCGAGCAGCAGCCCGAGGCCGACGAGGAAGGCGAGGCCCAGGATCGACCCGCCGACGCCGACCGCCCCCACCGCGCGGGCCCCGAGGGGCGCGACGCAGGCGGTGTCGACGAGGCCCATCAGCATCATCCCGAGGTGCCCGAGCACGACGGGCCCCGCGAGGGAGAGCGTCGGGGCCCACTCGCTGGAGAGGTCGCTTCGAATGCTGCGGAGGGAAGGCATGGCCGGAGGGGACGGCATCCCTATCCCGGAGGCGTCGCCGGCGCCAGTCTCCCGCGATGTCATCCAATGTCCCGACGCGCTTGACACGGGTTGTTCGATGCGTGACTCAATGGCGCCCATGAGCACGAAATCCAGCACCGCCACCCTGCGCGCCGTGACGCAGCGAGTGGTCGACAGCTTCACGGCGCAGGGGGCGCTCTTCACGGCGCTCGACGTCTCCAACGCGGTGAAGACCACGCTGCCCGACGTCCGCCACCGCGAGGTGTCCCCGCTGGTGCGCGAGCTCTTCGAGCGCCACGCGATGGGCGACTACCAGCACTCGCTGATCGACGTGCTCGCCGAGGGGAAGACGCCGACGCAGGCGTACCTCTACCACCTGCCCGAGCACTCGCCCGACCTCTACGACGACTCGATGCGCAACCAGCTCGGCATCCCGCCGGTGAGCACGAGCACGGCGAAGAGCGACGACGCGTCGGTGACGGCGCACTCGGTGGAGGCGCCCGTGCCGGTGGGGCGCGACGGGCGCGCGCGGGTGTCGCGGCAGATCCTGATGAACGCGGGCGTGGTGGGCGACGAGGTGTCGGTGCGGGTCAACGGCGAGGCGGGGGAGATCCTCTTGTTCCCGGCGGACGAGGGCGAGGAGGAGGACGAGGGGGCGGTGGTGGAGTACGAGCACCCGTCGCTCTTGCACGTGCCGCGGGGGTTCGTCTCGCAGATCATGGAGCCGGGCGCGAAGCTGGTGGCGCGCGTCGAGGCGGGCTTCGTGAAGGTGGTGAGGGCGTAGGATGAGCGGCACCGACCCGAAGATCGTCGAAGAGGTCACCCTCAACTGGACCGACCTCACCGGCAAGAAGACCGGCGCGACCGCGCTGGGTTCGAACAAGTTCTACAAGGCGCAGATCCTCGACCTCGGGGGCGGCGCGTACCGCGTGGTGTTCAACTACGGGCGCGTCGGGCAGGCCGGGCAGACGCAGGCGGTCCCCGCCGCGTCGCTCGCGCAGGCGCAGTCCCTGATGAACAAGAAGGTCAAGGAGAAGACCGACAAGGGCTACACCAAGCTCGATATGCGCTCGGAGGCCGACGAGAAGGCCAAGGCCGCGGCGAAGGGCGTCACCGTCACGCCCGACGCGCCGAAGCAGAAGGCCGTCCGCACCAAGACCTTCCACCCCGAGGTGGAGAACCTGGTGAAGCTCCTCTACGGGAGCACCGGGGCGGCGGTGGCGGCGGGGCTCTCTTCCTCCGCGGGGGCGACCAAAGACGCGCCGCTCGGCAACCTCTCCGACACGCAGCTCGACAAGGGCGCCGACATCCTCGAGAAGTGCGAGCAGTTCGCGACGGGGAAGAAGAAGGCGACCAAGAACGACTTCGTCGACCTCACCAACGAGTACCTCTCCAACATCCCGCGCAACATCGACTTCGCGCGCAAGAGGGGGAAGCTCGACCTCGACGCGATCCTGCTCAACTCGCCCGAGCGGATCGAGGCGCAGCGGAAGTTCATCACGCTGCTGCGCGACGCGTCGCTGCAGAAGGAGGTGTTCGCGAAGGCCGCGGAGTACGACGACCCGGTCGAGGTCTGGTACGACGGGCTCAAGTGCGACGTGGAGTTCGCCCCGGCGGACTCGGACTTCTACAAGATGGTGAAGAAGCTCTTCGACACGGGCCAGTCGCCGAAGAACAGCAACTTCCACGGCCAGGTGAAGCTCTACCGCGTGTGGAAGTGCGAGCAGCAGGGCGCGAAGCAGCCCTTCGAAGACTACGCCGCGACGGTGGTGGGCAAGCCCAACGCCACGGGCCGCACCTGGGCGTGGCACGGCACCCGCACCGAGAACATGATGGGCATCTGCAAGATGGGCCTGCGCATGCCGCAGAACCTCCCCAAGGGCGTGCACATCACGGGGAAGACCTTCGGCCTCGGCATCTACCACACGCCCTGCTGGGAGGACTCCGGCAAGGACCGCAAGGACGCCAAGGGCAAGACCTACCAGCGCCACAACGGCGCCCTCAAGAGCATGAACTACACTTCGCTCCGCGGGGCCTACTACGGCGACGGCAACACCGCCGACCGGGGCTACATGTTCCTCGAGGAGCTCGCGCTCGGCGTGCCGGAGATCCAGCACGACGTCTGCTGGAACAAGCCCGCGCCCGACCCGGGCTGCGACTACATCTTCGCCGAGTCGTGGGGGCACAAGTCCCTCGCCAACGACGAGGTGGTCACCTTCCACGAGAGCGCCTCGCGCCGCGTGGCCATCGTCGAAGTCGGCTACAAGTGACGCGCCTCGCCCCCCTCCCCCTCGCGCTCGGCCTCGCGCTCGCGTCGTGCTCCGGCGCGCAGACCGCGCGGCCGCCGCGGGGCCCGATCACCGCGCGCGACTACCTCCCGCTCCGCGTCGGCGCCGCGTGGAGCTACGACACCGCCACGGGCTACGGCACCGGCACCGTGCTCTCGGCGATGACGGTGGTGCGCGCCGACGGGCAGCGCTACCTCGTGCGGACGGACGGCCGTACGGCCACGTACGAGCTCCGCCCCGACGGCGTGATGCGCGAGGGCGAGTACTACGTGAAGGACCCCGTCCGCGTCGGCGCGACCTGGGAGGGCCGCGACGGCGCCCGCTTCGAAGTGCGCGCCGTCGACCAGACCCGCACCGTCGGCGGCCAGCGCTTCACCCGCGTCATCGAGGTGCTGCGCTCGGGCTCGTCGTCGCAGATCCGCACCACCACCTGGTACGCCCTCGACGTCGGCGCCATCGAGATCTCCGCCGACACCACGTCGTCGCTCGGGCAGACCATCTCCGTCCACTCGACGCTGCGCGGCTACACGCTCGGCGAGTAGCTCACCGCAGCCGCTCGAAGATCACCCGCGGCCGCACCCGCAGCGCCGCGCCGTCGAGCGCGATGGTCACCCGCGCCTCGCCGCGCTCCGTCGGCGCGACCAGGCCCCGGTGCGCGCGCCCCGCGTCGTCGGTGGTGGCCTCGCCCGCCCAGCGCGCGGGGCCTTCCAACGAGAGCGCGACGCGCGACGCGCCGACGGCGTGCGGGTCGACCACCACCTCCGCGGTCGCGCGCCCGTCGGCCGGGAGCACGCGCGCAGAGAGCGTCACGACCTCGGGCTCGGTGACCACGGTGATCGCGTCAGCGCGCACCTCGACGCCGCGCTGCACGACGCCGCTCGGCCACGTCACCGTGACGCGCGCCGCCGCCGCGTCGCCGAGCGGGAGCTGGAAGGCGCGCGCGTGCTCGCCGCCGAAGGGGCACTGCGCGCCGGCGGCCCACACCTGCGGCGGCGACGCGCCCTCCACCGACACGCGCGCGCCGGCGGCGTCGGGCGCGCTCACCGTCCCGCGCAGTCGGATGACGGCCTGACGCCCGCGGGGGCGGAGCTCGTTGCGGAGGAGCACGGGGCCGTCGAGGTCCATCGCGAAGCAGGCGACGTCGCCGCGCGGCGAGGCGGGCCCGCACAGCAGCGGGCGCGCGCGCAGGCGGAGGCCGAGCACCGCGTCGCCCACCTCGGCGAAGGTGCCGTCGTGGCGGTTGAGGAAGACGTCGACGGGCCCGGGCACCGGGCGCTCCGGCGGGACGGTCGTGGGGCCCACGCGCGACACGAGGAGGTCGGGCCAGCCGTCGAGGTCGGCGTCGAAGCTGTAGGAGCCCCACGCGAAGTCGTCGCCCACGCCGGCGACCTCCGCGTCCTCCGCGGCGTCGAAGATCGCGCGGCCGCCCCGGTGCCAGAAGAGGACGGAGTTGTCGAAGGTGCCGGTGATGAACCAGTCGAGGCGCCCGTCACGGTCGAAGTCGAGCGGCGAGACGGCCATCGGGTCGCCGCGGGCGAACACCGGCGTCACGGCCTCGTCGCGCGCCTGCCCGAGCTCGCCCGGCCGCTCGCCCCACGAGAACCAGCTCTGGGACTGGTCGAACATCGCGAAGAGGTCCTGCGCGCCGTCGTCGTCGAGGTCGACGTAGCACATGCCAAATCCCTCGAACTCCGGCTGCGGCCGCCGCTCTGGCGCGAAGGGCGTCGGCGTCGGGTTGAACTCGTCGAACCCGCCGTCCCCGCGCGCGACGAGCAGCCGGTGCGGCGCGCGGAGCACGTGCTGGAGCGTCACCGAGAGGTCGGCGAGGCCGTCGAGGTTGACGTCGGCGACGGCGACCTGCACGGCGGCCCCGGGGCTCATGGGCGCGAGCTCGCGCGGCGTGTCGAAGCGGCAACCGCCGAGCCCGCGCCCCACGCGCACCGCCCCGTCGGCGAGCACCAGGTCGTCGACGCCGTCGCGGTCGAGGTCCGCGAAGGTCCCCGCGCGCGCAGGGCCGCCCGGCACCTCCCCGGGGAGCGCTTCGACGCGCCCGCCGCCGCGCCCCGCGTACACCCGCAACCGCGCCCGCGCGCCGAGCGTCACCACGTCGAGTTGCCCGTCGCCGTCGCAGTCGCCGAGCGCCAGGCTCTCGATCGAGGCGCGTTCCTCCGCGGGGAACACCTCGCGGTCGACGGCGAAGCGCCCCTCGGGCCGCGGCTCGACGCGTGGGCTGCCCGTCACCGGCGGCGTCGGGGGCTCGCGGGGCGAGGGCGCGACCGCGATCTCGACGCGTGTGGGCGCTTCGTCGCACCCCGCGAACGCGAGGCCGAGCCCGAGCCACACCCGATGAACGCTCCGACCAGCCACCAGCGCCGCTCCGCCGCGGTCACGCGCGTGCGCCCTCCACGCCACAGCGGTAGGAAGGCCACGCGATCGTGAGGAAAGCCTCCGACCGTCCCAGCCGCCTGTCAAGCGGGGTCATTCCGCTGTGATTTCCACTCGCCCTGGCAGCGCGCCGGCGTTGGCGGGGACGGGCTCGTGCCCGGTGGGGCCCCCGTAGACGCAGAGCCCGTTCTCGCCGGCGACCTCCAGGCGGAGCTCGTGGCGGCCGAGCGTGCGGAGCGCGGCGATCACCGCGGGGTCGTCGGTCGACGTCTCCACCCACGCGCCGAGGCCATCATCCGCAGGGAGCGCGACGTCCCCCACGGTCGCGCCGTCGAGCGTGACGCGCGCCGCCGATCCGTCCGCCGCCGTCGCTCCTTCACCGCGCCCGGGGAGCTCGGAGCTCGCGCGCAACCGAACCCGCACGCGCGTCGCGCGACGTACGCTCACTGCGGAAGCGGGTGTGACGCGCAGGGCCCAGGCCACCGCCGACGGGCCGCGCGCGTACACCTGCGTGAGCGCGTAGCCGTCCCAGCGACCGGCGGCCTCGGACTCGAGCCACGCGAAGCGCTCGGGCGCGATCGACCAGCGCGCGGCGGCGGAAGGGAGCAGGCCCGCGGGCGCGGGGCCGGCGCGGCGGCGGCGGGTGTTCCAGAGGGGGGCGTCGCCGCGGGCGGGGTCGAGGCGGGGGTTGAGCGGCGCGTCGTCGGGGAGGCTCTGCCAGCGCGCGGCGAAGCGGGCGTACACCGCGCGGACGTCGCGGGTACGGGCGGCGCGGGCCCCGTCGAAGAAGACGCCGTGGTCGCGCGGCGGGTCGCGCCCGGTGCAGTACGTCCATGCCAGCACGCCCGCCGCGCCGTCGCGCTCGGCTCGCGCGAGGAAGCGTTCGAACCACCACCGCCGCGGCCGCCCGAGCACCGTCGCCGCGTCGGTGGTGAACCCGAGCTCGCCCCACACCATGGGCTTGCCCGCGACGTGGCGCGCGAGCTGCGCGTGGTCGTCGATCATGTCGTCGAGCTCGGCGGGCGTCCGCACGGTGCCGTAGCTCGCGGGGTAGGCGTGCGCGTCGGCGTAGCCCACCTCGGGCAGCCGCTGGAGCGCGAGCCACGTGTCGCGCTGCTCGCGCCGCGTGTACCCGATGTGCCCGGCGGCGACGAGGTGGTTGGGGTCGAGCGAGCGGACGTAGCGGGCCATGTCGCGCGTCCACGCGACGAGCCCCTCGCGCGTGCGGCGCGAGGCGTCGGACTCGTTGATGAGCTCCCACGCGAGCACCGTCGGGTCGTCGCGGTAGGCGACGCCGGTGACCGCGTTGACGCGCCCCACCACGCGCGCGACGTGCTGGCGGTAGAGCCCCGCGGCGCCCGGGTCGGTGAAGAAGCGCGCGAGCGCAGGCTCCGGCAGCGCGCCCGCGTCGCCCTCGGGGAGCACACCCGACCACGCGAGGTAGCGCGGCGCGCCGCCGTAGTCGGCCCAGCGGTTGGCGAGCACCACGATCACCCGCAGCCCCCGCGCCCGTGCCCCCGCGAGCACCCGGTCGAGGTGCGCGAACGACGACTCGACCCACGCGTCGGGCCCCATGCGGAAGGCGTAGTCGCGCGCCCAGTCGGGGCCCCCCGCGGCGTGCTCGCCGAGCGCCCAGACGCGCACCACGCGCATCCCGTCGGCCGCGATCGCGTCGAGCGCGCGCTCCGCCGACGCGCGCCGCACCGCGCCGTGCATGATCGCCGCGTTGGCCCCCACGAAGCGGAAGG
Source organism: Polyangiales bacterium (assembly GCA_046351555.1). Classification (GTDB taxonomy): domain Bacteria; phylum Myxococcota_A; class Polyangia; order Polyangiales; genus CAISKJ01. The sequence continues at coordinate 53,154 of JAXLYI010000035.1, read as the reverse complement.
TGCGCCCACCCGCCACGAAGCGCGCGCCCTCGGCCCGCACGAAATCAGCGGCCGCTGCGGGGGTCGGCGGGGTCGGCGGCGACGGCGGGGCGACCTGCGCGAAAGGCGCGCCCGCGACGGCGAGGGCCGCGACGAGCGCGGCCGCGGGGGCGAGCGCGGGGCGTGGGCGGGGCGGCATCGGCGCCGTGCAGTGGCCACGGGGGCGCGCGTTCTGTCAAGTCACGCGCGCGCGGCGCCGAGTCTGTAGACTCCCGCGCCGTGACGTCCGTCGACCCCAAGCTCCTCCTCAACCGCGAGCTGTCCTGGCTCGAGTTCAACCAGCGCGTCCTCGACGAGGCGGGCGACGCGTCGGTGCCGCTGCTCGAGCGGGTGAAGTTCCTGTCGATCGTGGCGACCAACCTCGACGAGTTTTTCATGATCCGCGTGGCGGGGCTCAAGCAGCAGGCCGCCGGCGGCGACATCGTCGACCCCTCGGGCGACGGGCTCACCCCGCAGGAGCAGCTCGCGCAGATCGCGCCGCGCGCCCACCGGATGGTGCGCGACCAGTACGCCGTCTGGCGCGAGCAGGTGTCGCCCGCGCTCTCCGCGGCCGGCATCGCCATCGCGCCGCCCGACTCGTGGGGCCCCGAGCTCTCCAAGCGCATGGAGGAGTACTTCGCGCGCGAGATCTACCCCGTGCTCACGCCCCTCGTCATCGACCCCGGGCACCCCTTCCCGCACCTCAAGAACAAGTCCCTCAACCTCGCGGTGTCGTTCGAGTCGCACCGCGACGAGTCGGGCGAGGGCTTCGCCGTGGTGCAGGTGCCCGCCATCACCCAGCGCCTCGTCGACGTCGGCGCGGCCGGCGCGCGCACCTTCGTGCTGCTCGAGGACATCATCGCCCGCAACGTCGGCCAGCTCTTCGCGGGCGTGAAGATCCGCTCGGTGGCCCCCTTCCGCGTCACCCGCAACTGGGACATCGAGATCGACGAGGAGGAGGCCGAAGACCTCCTCGCCGCCATCCAGCAGGAGCTCCGCCGCCGCGAGCGCGGCAACGCCGTCCGCATGGAGGTCGCGGCCTCGATGGACGCGCAGTTCCTCGCGCTGCTCGAGGACGTGCTCCACCTCACGCCGCTCGACGTCTACGCCGTCGACGGGCCGCTCCACCTCGGCGACCTGATGGCGATCGCCACGCTCCCCGACGACCGCCGCGAGCTCCGCGACGAGCCCTTCACCCCGCAGGCCGTCCCCCCGCTCCGCGACGTCGAGGACCCGTTCGCCCTCATCGCCGACCGCGACGTGCTCCTCCAGCACCCCTACGAGAGCTTCGAGAGCGTGGTGGACTTCGTCCAGCGCGCCGCCGACGACCCCAAGGTGCTCGCCATCAAGATGACGCTCTACCGCGCGGGCCGCGACTCGCCCTTCGTCCGCGCCCTCGCCCGCGCCGCCGACAACGGCAAGCAGGTGACCGCGCTCGTCGAGCTCAAGGCCCGCTTCGACGAGGAGGCCAACATCCAGTGGGCCCGCGCCCTCGAGGAGTCGGGCGTCCACGTCGTCTACGGCGTGCTCGGGCTCAAGACGCACGCGAAGGTGTGCCTCGTCGTCCGCCGCGACGCCTCGGGCCTGCGCCGCTACGTCCACATGGCGACGGGCAACTACAACCCGGGCACCGCGCGGCTCTACACCGACCTCTCGCTCTTCTCCGCCCGCCCCGAGCTCGGCGACGACGCCACCGCCCTCTTCAACCTCCTCACCGGCTACTGCGAGCCCCCGCAGTGGAAGCGCCTCGGCGTCGCCCCCTTGAGCCTCCGCGCCTTCGTGCTCAAGCTCATCGCGCGCGAGGCCGAGCACGCCCGCGCCGGCCGCCCCGCCCGCATCGTCGCCAAGCTCAACGCCCTGGTCGACCCGGTCGCCATCGCCGCGCTCTACGACGCCTCGCAGGCCGGCGTCTCCATCGACCTCATCGTCCGCAGCATCTGCTGCCTCCGCCCCGGCGTCCCCGGCGTCAGCGACCGCATCCGCGTCGTCTCCATCGTCGACCGCTTCCTCGAGCACTCGCGCGTGGTCGCGGTCGAGAACGGCGGCGCCCGCGAGGTCTACCTCTCCTCGGCCGACTGGATGCCGCGCAACTTCGACCGCCGCGTCGAGGTGATCTTCCCGGTCGAGACGCCGCCGATGGCGAAATGGATCATGGACGACGTCCTCGGCGTTCAGCTCGCCGACACGGTGAAGGCGAGCGTGCTCAAGCCCGACGGCACCTACGAGCGGCGCCGCCCGGCGGAGGGCGAGTCCCCCTGCCGGAGCCAGCAGCGCTTCATCGAGTCGGCCCGCGACCGCGCGCGGCAGAGCCTGATGCCGGGGCCGCAGTTCCGCCTGCGCCCGCCGGAGACCGTGGCGCCCCTGTCGCTCGAGCACCCGACGCCGCGCGTCGTCACGCGTCGTCGGAAGCGCCGCCCCGAGGCGGGCTGAGCGCCTCCCACGCGCGGGCCAGGCGCTTCTCCCGCGCGCCCCGCGCCACCCCGAGGATCCGCCGGTCGCGCGCCCACACCGCCCGCTCGGGGCCCTCAGGCCACCACGCGTCCATCGCCTCCACCGCCCCGTGGAGCTGCGCGAGCGCGCCCGCCAGAGCGACGTGCGCCGCGGGCGACGACGGCAACGCGCCCGCCAGCGCGTGGAGCGCCGCGAGCGCCCCGAGCATCCGCTCGACCACCGGGCGCGGGCCTTCGCCCCGGCGAAGCGCCCCGAGCAGCCACGCCCCGAGCGCCGCGCTCACGTGGACGTCTTCGAGCGTGCGGAAGGGCCGCACGTAGTCGCCCCAGCCGTCCCCCGGGAGCACGTCGCCCGCCGCGACGCCGACGAAGCTCACCGCGCAGTGCGCGACGTCCGGCACGAAGGGGGTCGTCGGCATGTCTTCGAAGGCCACGCCCGGCGCGCCCGGGTCGACGCGCGCGAGCACGAGCGGGCGCCTCCCCTCCCCCGCCGCGCCGCGCGCCGCGAGCACCAGCAGCGCGTCGGCGTCGCGCGCGCCGGTGACGAAGCCCTTGGCACCGTCGAGCCTCCCGTCCTCGAGCCGCGCCTCGATCGCGCGCGGGTGCGCGCCGCCCGCCTCCGACGCGCAGAGCGCCGCGCGCGTGTGGGCCCCGAGCGCGGGGACCATCGCGTGGAGCGCCGCCCGGTAGCCCCCGAGGAAGGCCGCGCCGGGCGTCGGCGCCGTCAGCCCGAGCGCGAGGGCGCGGTCGACCGGTCGCGCGAAGCGGTCGCGGAGCGGCGCCGCGGCCTCCCACCACGCGGGGATGGCGTCGGCGAGGGGCGCGGGCGGGGCGGCGAGCAGGTGCGTGAGGATGGCGTCCACGCGGCGATGCGACGCCACGCGGCGGCCGCTGTCAACGCGCCGCGACGACGGGCGTTCGCGGCGCGCGACCTGTGATAGCGTCCCGCCGCGCGATGAGAGCCGACCGGTCGTTCGAGCGCGCGCGCCGGCTGCCCACCGCGGCGGCGGCGCTGCTGCTCTGCGTCGCGTCGGTCGCGTACTTCTACCGCGTCGGGGACGTCCCGTCGGCGTCTGGCGACGAGGGCAACTGGATGTCGCTCGGCCACCGGATCCACGTGGGGCTGCCGACGCGCCTCGCGCCCGACGCGCGCTTCGTGACGCTGGCCTTCGCGCGGATGATCGCGCTGTCGTACCGCCTCGCGGGCGGCGTCTCGATCGGCGCGGCGCGGGCGGTGCTCGGCGCCTCCGTGCTCGTCGGGCTCGCGCTGGTCCTCGCGCTCACGTGGCGGATGCGCATCCCCCGCGCGGGCGCGGCGCTGGTGGGCGTCCTCGCGCTCCACCCGTGGACGGTGTGCTGGGCGCGGAGCGTCGTGGTCCCCTACCCCATCGCGCTCGTGACGGCGGTCCTCGGCCCGCTCGCGTGGCTCCACGCAACCGGCGCATACAGCGACGCGGGCGCGCGGCCGGCTGGGTGGCGCCGGCACGTCGGGCTCGTGCTGGCCGGCCAGGTGCTCGTGTCCGGGATGCACTTCACGCCCTTCGCGCTCATCCCGATGCTCGCGTGCGCCCTGTGGTCGATCGCCTCCGCGGACGGCCGCCGCTCGCTCCGCACGCCGGGCCCGTGGCTCGCGCTCGGGGCCGCGCTCGCGCACGCCGCGCCCGTCCTGTGGGACGCGTTCTCGGTGCTCCAGGGCGCGGGGCCCGCGCGCCGCACGGAGGAGTTCGGCCCGCGCTGGCGCAACCTGGTGCGGACGATCCTCGACGGCTACTCCGGCGAGCAGACGCTGCGCGACTACGTCGGCGACAACGCCCACGACCCGCTCGGCCTCACGCCCTCGCGCGCGCTGGTGCTCGCGACCCTCGGGGTGTCGCTGTGGATGGCGCTCCGCCCGCGCCGCGCCCGCGACGGCGCCGCGGGCCCCGCGGAGGAGGCGCTCCGGCGGTTCGCGCCGCTCTACCTCGGCACCGCGCTGCTCACCTTCCCGCTCGTCCTCGCGCCCGCGCGCGACTGGTGGCTGGCGACGATCGACGCGGAGCGGTACCTCTTCGCGCTCCTCGCGCCCGGCGCCCTGCTCGTGGCCGCGGCGACGGCGCGCGGGCCCGCCGCGGCGCTGCTCCTCCCGGCCGCGCTCTGCGGCTACTTCGCGCTCGGCCCCGACCTCCGCGCGGCGCGGTACTTCTGGCGCGGCGGGGGCCCCGACCACGGGTATTTCTCGGCCCACCGGGGCGGCGGCTTCCGCGGGTACAAGGTGGCGGCGGGCCCCCGCTCGGTGACGCGCGCGATCCACGAGGCGTGCCGCGACGAGGCGCGCGGGGGCGACATGGTGATCGCCTTCGACGACTACGCGTTCCACCCCGTGCGTGTCCTCATCCGGGCGCGGCCCGACGCCAACCTGCGCTCGTCCTACCTGCGCGACGCGGCCTTCCCGGCGGGTCAGTTGCTCTGCATCCCGGTCTGGCCGGAGGCGATGTTCACGCCCGGGCACATCCCCGGGCACGCGGTGGAGCACAACCGCTGGGCGCGCGACTACGCGCTCCGCCGCATGGACGCGCCGCGGCGGATCGCGGCGTGGACGCAGCCCAACGGCGCCCCGTTGGTGGAGCTGTACGTGGGCCGCGTGAGCGCGGCGGAGGCGGGCCACCGGCCGCGCTGAACGAACCGCGCGGCGCCGTCAGACCTTGATGACGCCGGCGGCGAAGAGCCCGCCGAGGACGCCGGCCACCACCACCGCCACGGCCGCGACCACCGCGAAGGGGAACTTCTTCGTCTGCCCCGCGGGCGGCGCGGACGTCGTCGCTGGGCGCGCGGCGCCGGGGTTGGGGACGGTGTGCGGGGGCGCGACCTGCGGGGCGACAACGGGGCGCACGGAGCCCGCGGGCTGCGGTGGCGGCGGCGAAGGCTGGGCCTGCGCGGGCTGCGACGGCGGTCTTCCTGGCGCGCCCTCGGGGGCCTCGCCCTCGAGCTCGTCGGCGAGGCTGGTGGGCACGTTGGAGAGGCGCTGGCCGGGCTGATCCCACGTGGCGGCGGAGGAGAGGCCCGGGTCGAAGGTGTCGCCGAGCATCGTCCCGGCCCACTCGTTGAGGTTGACGAACTCGTTGGCGTCGAGGGGCTTGGAGCCCTCGTCCAGGTTGTCGGGGGTGACCGCGGAGGCGCCGTTGGGGGAGTTGCTCGCCTCGCCGAGGGAGGTGAAGCGGAGCATCTCCTCCTGGATGAGCTGGTCGATGACGGTGACCTCGCCGCGGTTGGCCTGGCGCGCCGACGCGCGGTCGGCGACCACGTCGCCCACGAGGCGCGCGAGGTCGTACGCGGTGGCCTTGAGCCGGTGCAGGAGGAGGAACTCCGTGAGCTCCTCGCTCATCTGCTGCGCGTTCTGGTAGCGGTCGGCCTTCGCGCGGGCGAGGGACTTGCGGAGGATCTTGTCGAGCTCCTCGGGCACGCCGGGGTTGATCGAGCGGATCGAGGGGATCACGCCGGCCTGCACGAGCTTGACGGTCTGGTAGTCCGTCTCGCCCTGGAAGAGCTTGCGGCCCGCGAGCATCTCCCAGAGCATGATGCCGACGGCGTAGATGTCGGCCTGGGGCCCCGCCTCCTCGCCGCTGGCGGTCTCGGGCGCGAGGTAGCTGAACTTGCCCTTCACCACGCCGGGCTCGGTCTTCTCGACCGAGTGGGCGGCCTTGGCGAGGCCGAAGTCGACGATCTTCACCTCGCCCTTGCGCGAGATGAGGACGTTGGGCGGGGAGATGTCGCGGTGGACGATGCCGAGGACGTTGCCGTCGCCGTCGGTGGCCTCGTGGGCGTACTCGAGGCCCTCGCACACCTTCATGGTGACGTGGCAGGCGAGCGGCATCGGGAAGGGGTGCTTGCGCGTGCGGAGGTACTCGATGACGGACTTGAGCGTCACGCCGTCGATGAACTCCATCACGATGAAGTAGGTGTTCTCGACGTGCCCGATGTCGAACACCTGGACGATGTTCGCGTGCGTCAGGCGCGCCGACAGCCGCGCCTCGTCGAGGAACATCCGGATGAACTTCTCGTTCGACGCGAGGTGCGGGAGCACCCGCTTGATCGCGACCTGGCGCTTGAACCCCGCGAGGCTGGTCGACTCCCCGCGGAAGACCTCCGCCATGCCGCCCGACTCAAGCCGCTCCGTGACCCGGTAGGTGTTCTGCGCCCGTGCTTCTGCCATGTGCTTGTTTTGTGGGGGACGCTGCGGCCGGAGGCGGCCACCGCCGGACGAACCTGCACCCCCGCGCCAGCGGGTGTCAAGCGTTGCCGCCGGGCGCGGCCGCTGCGCCGGTCGGCGGACAGGTAGAGGGGCCCGCGGGCGGCGGCGCGTTCGCCCGCCCCGCGCGCCGTCACTCCACCACGAACTCCAGCCTGCAGCCGCTGGTGCCGCCGTGCCCGTCCCGCACGAAGACCCACATCGACTCGGCGCGGGGGTAGCTCTGCGCCGCCCAGATGTTGTTGCGCGTCGGCGCCTGCGTGAGGCCGCGCGCGAAGCCCCCGTTGGTCACGTACCACGAGTAGAACGCGGTCTCGCTCCGCTCCTCGAGCTGGCCCGACGCGGTGAGCACCTTGTAGCGCTCGTACCAGCGCTCCTCGCCGGGCTCGGGCGCGAGGTCGACGGAGACGCCGCGCGGCAGGCGCAGGGTCGAGCCGTCCTCGGGCGCGCAGGTGCCGTCCTCGCGGCCCCGGGTGCTCACCCACACGCGGTTGATCTGGAGGCGCGGCGGCGGCGGGTTGGCGTTGGGCGTCGGGTTGAGCGAGATCACCACGCGCTTGAAGCCCTGGAGCGTCACGCCGTCGACCTCCACCTCGACGCCGACGCCCGCGACGATCCCGACGTCGCGCGCGATCGCGCGGATCGCGCCGGGCGGCAGCATCGCCCCGAAGCGCGCCGCCACCTCGTCGAGCCGGTCGAACGCCCCGGCGGGCGCGCGGAAGGTCGCGGTCGGCGCCTCGCCGAGGGGCGTGCGCGGCGTGGCGTCGCCGAAGCAGCCCTCGAAGGTGGCCTCGCCGAAATTGGAGAGCGACATGCCCGGCCGCGCGAAGTCCGACGTCACGCACGCGAACCAGCGGTAGCGCGGCGCGCCGCGGGTGCCCGCGAGCACCACGCGCAGGGCCGTCGACTGGCCCGGGTTGAGCTCGGGCCGGTCGGCCACGATGTCGAGGATGCGCGGCCCGGCGACCTTGTTCTTCGGGGCGAGATCCTCGATGCACCCGGCGAGGGGCGCGAGCGCGAGGGCGGCGGCGAGGCGGGGGCGCACGCCGCTCTCATCGCACGACGCGCGCACCACACGCAACCCGGCGGCCCGCGTTGCCGAAAGCTCTTGGGGTGTGAGACGTTCACCGACGGCCGCGGAGGTGCCGCGGCGACCCACCCGGGAGAGTGCTCCATGTCCGACGAACTCATCGTGTGCGACGGCTGCGGCCGTCACGTCCGCGCGGGCGACGCGCGCTGCCCGTTCTGCCAGAGCCCCGCGCCCCGCGACGCCCGCGCCACCGCCGCCCGCGCCGCGGCCGCCGCGTGCCTCGCCGTCGCCGCGGGGCTGAGCCTCCAGGCCTGCTACGGCGGCCCGCCCCGCCCGCGCTCGTACGCCTACGAGCAGCACCGGCCCGGCGGGGCGACGCTCCAGGTGGCGAGCGACCCGGCGCCGTCGTCGGCGCCCGCGCCGCACGCGGAAGAGGGGAAGTAGCGGGGGGAGTTACGAGGGGAGCGTGTGATCGCCGGCGCCCCGGGGAGAAGCGGTGGGGCGCCGGTCGATCGAGGCGCGGGCGGTCAGTACACCGGCGAGCCGACGCGTACGCCGCCGGAGACGCCCACGCCGCCGACGCCGACCGCGCCGCCGCCGCCCACCACCACGGTGTTGGGCTGCGCGTACGCGGGCCGCGCGTAGACGGGTTGCGCGTAGGTGGGCTGGGCGACGACCGTCGTCGCGAAGGGCGCGTGCCGCTGGTAGTAGCCCGCGGGGTAGTAGCGCTGGTTGTAGTAGCCGCCCTGGTAGTACACGGCGTTGGGCGACGCGTAGCTCGTGTAGCCGTAGTAGCCGGGGGTGTACGCGGCGGGCTGGGCGGAGACGATGCAGCCGCCGAGGACCCAGGAGGAGGCGACGATCGCGAGGCCGGAGAGGAGGTGCTTCATCATGGCGTTCACCGTAGTCATCACCGCCCGGGGAGGCGAACGGGTCGTTGGAGGGGGCGCCCGGGGGTGACGTGGTGCGCCCTCTGCCGATCGGGGAATGGTACGCCCGCGCGCAAGGTTGTGTCTCACGATTCAACGCGGCGCCAACGATGTTCGCGCGAGCGGGTCTCATCAGGAGACTTCGCGCGCACCCCGCCTTGCCTCCGCCGTGGCCCCGGGCTATTCAAGCCTCGATGAACGCGTCTGGCCGGGAGATCGACGTCGCCGCGCTCCAACGTCGCGCAGAGGATGCCATCCGCGGCCAGCGCCCCCGCGCGGTGATCGTCGACCTGCTCGAAGAGATCGTCGCGCACGCCCGTGAGGGGAGCGAGGCGTGTCGGTTCGCCCACCGCCAGCTCGCCGAGCTCCGGCTGGAGGAGGCGCCGTGGTCGGCCGCGCTCCACCTCCGCCGCGTGCTCGCCGCCACGCCCGACGACGACGCCGCGCACGCGCTCATGGGGCTGTGTCAGGCGCTCCAGGGCAACTACCGCGCGGCGGTGGCCTCCTTCCGCAAGGCGCTCGCCGTGACGCCCAACAACCCCTGGTACCACCACAACCTCGGGCACATCCTCGACGTGGCGCTCGACGCCCCCGCGGAGGCCGTCTACCACCTGCGCAAGGCCCACCGCGCCGACCCCAACCAGGAGGAGGTCGGCGCCTCCCTCGCCCACTGCCTCGGGCGCATCGGGGCCTGCGAGGAGGGCCTCTTCCTCACCCGCGCGCTCCTGCGGCGGCACCCCGGCCACGGCGACCTCCGCAAGCTCCTTGCGTGGCTCGAGGAGGGCGCGCCGTCGCGGACGAGAGCCACCAGCCCCGACGGCCGCCGCGCGCCGCCCACCCTCCGCGCCGTCACCCCCTCGACCCCGCCGCCCCCCGCCCCGACGCCCGCCCCCTCCGCGATCGACGACGACCTCGCCGCCCTCGGCCGCATGCTCCGCCGCGCCGGCGCCACCGACGACGAGATCGCGCGCGCCCGCCGGATGTGGGGTGACTTCTCCGCCGCCACCGCCGCGAAGATGTGCGAGTCCACCGCCGCGGCCATCGACTACGCCATCGCCCGGCTCGACGGCGAGGCCGCCCACCAGCGCGTCGTCGCGCGCCGCCACGGCGTACCCTCGCACGCGCTCGCCGCGCGCTTCCGCGAGCTCAAGGCCGCCCTCCGCCTCGCCCCGCGCGACGCCCGCTACCTCCAGGCCTGAGCGCCGCGCAAACGCCCGCGCGCGGCGAAGATTCTGCGTCACGAGCACCGTTGACCGGCGCGCCGCGCGTCGGCAGTGTACCGGCCCCGTCTCAACCACCAAGGAGTCGAGGCCGATGTCCACCGCGCTCACGCAGCTCTCCGCCGACGAGCGGATGTTCTTCGATCAGGTCAGCAAGTTCGCCCGCGAGCGGGTGGGGCCCCGCGTGGCGAAGATGGACGAGCACGGCGCCGTCGACCGCGAGCTCCTGCCCGACCTCTTCGAACTCGGGGTGATGGCTGTCGAGGTGCCCGAGGCCTACGGCGGCGTGGGGGCGTCGTTCTTCACCGGCATCCTCGCGGTGGAGGCGATCGCCCTCGTCGACCCGAGCGTGTCGGTGCTGGTCGACGTGCAGAACACCCTCGTCGCCAACGCCCTCCTCCGCTGGGGCTCCGACGCGCAGAAGAAGCAGTACGGCCCGAAGCTCACGACGGAGTGGGTGGGCTCGTACGCGCTCTCCGAGCCCGCCTCGGGCAGCGACGCCTTCGCGCTCCAGTCGCGCGCGGTGCGCCAGGGCGACCGCTGGGTGCTCAACGGCCGCAAGCTCTGGATCACCAACGCCAACGAGTCCAACCTCTTCATCGTCTTCGCCAACGCCGACCCGGCCAAGGGCTACAAGGGCATCACGGCCTTCCTCGTCGAGCGGGGCTTCAAGGGCTTCTCCGTCGGCAAGAAGGAGGACAAGCTCGGCATCCGCGCGTCGAGCACCTGCGAGCTCGTCCTCGAGGACTGCGAGGTCCCGGAGGAGAACGTCCTCGGCGAGGTCGGCAAGGGCTACAAGATCGCCATCGAGACGCTCAACGAGGGCAGGATCGGCATCGGCGCCCAGATGGTGGGCACCGCCCAGGGCGCCTTCGACTACGCCATGCGCTACATGCACGAGCGGAAGCAGTTCGGGCAGGCGATCGCCAACTTCCAGGGGATGCAGTTCCAGTACGCCCGGTGCGCGATGGAGATCGAGGCCGCGCGGCTGATGGTCTACAACGCCGCCCGCCTCAAGGACGCCGGGGCGCCCTTCGTGAAGGAGGCCGCGATGGCGAAGCTCTTCGCCTCCGAGGTGGCCGAGCGCGTGGCCTCGCAGTGCGTGGAGTTCCTCGGGGGCGTCGGCTTCACCCGGGAGTACCCGGCGGAGAAGTTCTTCCGCGACGCCAAGATCGGCAAGATCTACGAGGGCACCTCCAACATGCAGCTCCAGACGATCGCCAAGCTGCTCCAGGCCCAGTACGGCGGCGGCTGACGCCCGCGCCGGCGCTCCCCTCCCCGTACACCGCGCCGCGCCCACGCGCGCGCTGCCCGTTCCACCGCGGGCCGCTTTGCGGTACACCCATTCCCCTACGGTCATGATCGAAGGTCAACGAGTCCTCCTCACGGGCGGCGCCGGCTTCATCGGCTCGTCGCTCGTCCGCCGCCTGTGCGCCTCCAACGAGTGCGTGGTGTTCGACCTCCTGCGGCGCGACGCGCTCACGCCGGCGGGGCTCGACAAGCACCCCAACGTCCGCCTCGTGAAGGGCGACGTGCGCGACCGCGCCGCGCTCGCCCGGGCCATGGAGGGCTGCCACCACGTCGTCCACCTCGCCTCCATCGCCGGCGTCGACACCGTCCTCAAGAACCCCGTCCCCACCATGGAGATCGCCCTCGAGGGCACGATGAACGCCCTCCGCTGCGCCAGCGAGCTCGGCGGCGTCAAGCGCTTCGTCGACTTCTCCACCAGCGAGGTCTTCGGGCGCTACGCCTTCCGCGTCGGCGAGGGCGACGTCACCACCGTCGGCGCCGTCGGCGAGGCCCGCTGGACGTACGCCGTCAGCAAGCTCGCCACCGAGCACCTCGCCCACTGCTACCACAAGCAGTTCGGCCTCCCGACCGTCTCCATCCGCCCCTTCAACATCTTCGGCCCCGGCCAGGTCGGCGAGGGCGCCGTCCACGCCTTCGTGGTGCGCGCGCTCAAGGGAGAGCCCATCACCATCCACAACCAGGGCGATCAGATCCGCTCGTGGTGCTACATCGACGACATCGTCGACGGCATCCTCCTCACGCTCGAGCGTGACGAGGCCGTGGGGCACAGCTTCAACATCGGCAACCCGCGCGCGACCGTCACCATCTACCAGCTCGCGCGCACCATCGTGCGGCTGGCCGACTCGCGCTCGGAGATCCGCTTCGTCGAGTGGCCCTTCCCCGACGTGGAGCTCCGCATCCCCGACATCGACAAGGCGCAGAAGCTCGTCGGGTACAAGCCCCGCGTCGAGCTGGAGGACGGGCTCATGCGCACGATCGTGTGGTACCGCGAGAAGATGGAGCGCGAGGCGCGGGCCTCGGAGGCGCCGGCGCCGTGAGCGGGCGGGCGTTCGGCCTCGAGTCCGTCCGCGCGGACGGGTGGTTCGAGCGGGTGGTCGGCAACGTGCCCGCGCTCGGGCGCCTGTGCGAGGCCCTCGGCGAGGCCCTCGTGGCGCTCTCGCTGGTGGCGGGCTTCCGCATCCTCTCGGCGGGCATCGACCGGTCGAGCGGCGAGGTGACCAACCTCCAGTGGACGCGCGACGCCGACGGCTCCGAGGTCACCGACTCGGGGCCGCCCGACGCGCTGCGCTCGGAGGTGATGGCCGCGCTCCTCGGCGACGCCGACCACCTCGTCGAGCTCTCCGCGCGCCCCGACCAGGCCGAGCTCCGCGAGTGCGTCGGCGCCCGCTACGTGCTCCTCGCGCCGCTCTTCGGCCTCACGCTCCTTAGGCTGGAGGTCGACGCGCTCGGCGGCGACCACCGCGTGGTGCTCGCGCACGACCAGGGCGAGGAGGAGGTGGGGCTCAAGCAGTTCCGCCGCTTCCTGCGCTCGCGGGTGATCGACGCGCTCCAGCAGCGCAACTCGCGCTCGGTGGCGATCGACCTCGAGCAGGCCGAGCTCGCCCGCCGCGACTTCGAAGCGGGCCGCTACGACGAGGTGGTGGCGCGCCTCGGCGCGTGGGTCTCCCCGCTGCTGATGTACCTCCGCACGCCCGAGGGCGCGGCGCTCGAGCCCAAGACCCGCGCCGACCTCGGCCGCGCGCTCGGCGTCCTCGGCGAGTCGCTCCACCTCCTCGGCCGCAGCGAGGAGGGCGAGGAGACGCTGCGCCTCGCGATCCAGTACGCGCAGGACGGCCAGGCCGCCGGCGAGCTCTACCGCGCCCTCGCGCGCCTGCTGATCGCCACGGGGCGCCGCCCGGAGTCCATCGGGCTCATCCGCCGCGGCCTCACGCTCGAGCCCGCGGTGCGCGAGCTCTTGCCCGAGCTGGCGCTCGCATACCTCGCGTCGGGGCGCGCCGTCGCCGCCGCCGCGATCCTCCAGGAGCTCCGCGCCTCGGGGGCCGCGCCGGGCTCGCTCGAGGCCATCGAGGCCGGCGTGCGCGAGCGCCTCGGCCCCGCCTGGGAGCGCTTCGAAGCGCACCTCGCCCGCGCGTCCTGACCGCGCTACCGCCGCCGCCGTCGCCGCAGCAACGCCAACGCAGCCATCGCCAGCGCCGCGCGCGGTGAAGGCGCCGTCGTCGCCCGCGGGACGTCGCACGCGCAGCCGCCACGCAGCACGGGGCGCGGAAGCGGATCGCCAGCGTCCTTCGCGGCGTCCATGGCCGCGTCCATCGGCTCGGTGACGTCGGGCTCCTCCATCACGTCGGGCTCCTCCATCACGTCGGGCTCCTCCATCACATCCGGCGGAGGAGGTGGTGGCGGTGGCGGCGGTGGTGGGGGCGGAGGAGGAGGCGGTGGCGGAGGGGGCGGAGGAGGCGGTGGAGCGGGCGCGTCGCAGCCGCCGCGATGCGTGCCGCGCGGCTCGGAAATGTCCGCCGTGGGGAGCCCGCAGGAGGCGCAGATTTCGGCGCGGCTCGGGTACGCGAGGGCGACGCCGGTGTAGTGGGCGGCGGAGGGCGGGTAGTGCGTGTAGCCCCAGACGAGCTCCTGGTAGGGGTAGTTGCCGCGCGTCTGCGCCGACGCCACGCCGGGCGTGCGGAACTCCGGCCGCGACGCCGAGTACATCGGGTTGTTGGGGTTGTTGCGGAAGGAGAAGCCGTTGTAGCCCCACACCGCGAAGTACCAGTCCTCGATGACCTCCGGGTCGTTGGCGCCGACACAGGGCGACGCGCGCCATTTGTCCGCGAGGATCGCCGCGCCGACAGAGACGTTGTACGCCGCTGACGATGCGACGCGGTTGGGGTCGAAGGCGCTCGAATCGCCTCGGCGCATGCCGCTCGTCACCTGCGCGATGCCGTAGCCGCAGTCGAAGGAGATCACCGTCTGCCCCGTCGAGCAGAACTGCCGCCAGTTGCTCTCGGTGACGTAGATCGCCTTCAGCAGCACGCACGGGAAGCTCACCGCCACCGTGTTGCGCGGGCCCGAACCGCCGCACCAGCCGCTGCCCGCGCCGAAGGTGGTGCGGCCGGCGAAGTCCCAACCCAGCGCGCCGTAGCGCGTGGGCCCCGCGGCGACGCGGTCGAAGAGCGAGGACATCTCCGCGACCGTGGGGTTGGCGCCCGACGCCGGGCCCACGCGGCACTGCGTACAGGGCGGGCACGCGCTCCCGCCACTGCACTGCGCGCGCGCGACAAGAGGCGCCGAGGCCGCGCAGACCGCGACGCAGGCGAGCGCCCACCTCACGGCGCGGCCTCCGCGAAGCCGACGAACTCGGCGTACACATCGGGGCGGTCGACGGCGACGGTGCGGCCTTCGGCGCGCGCGTGGAGGCCGATGAGCTCGCGGCCTGGCGTGCGGTGGCGGAAGGCGAGCCAGCGGCCGTCGGCGCTCTCGTCGAGGGCCTCGTCGGCGCCGTCGCCGAGCGGCGCGAGGCGGGCGGGCAGCGCGGGCCAACCGTCGAGGCGCGCGAGGCCGCGGTCGCCCGGCAGCGAGATGACCACGGCGCCACCGCGGAGCGCGCGCGGCATCAGGTGGTCGCTGTCGGCGCGCCAACGCACGCGGGCGCGGTCGGGGGCGGTGGCGGGGCCGTGCGCGGGGACGGACACGACCTCCCACGAACCGTCGTGGCGCGGCGACGCGCGGACGAAGGTGACCTCGTCGCGCGCCGGGTCGTAGGAGAAGTCGCGCGCGACGGGCTCCATCGCGTCGACGATCGCGCGCGTGGCGCCGGTGGCTGCGTCGAGCGCGAAGAGCGCCGCGCCGCGCTCGTGCACGTGGTAGACGAGGGCCTCGTCGTCCTTCAGGGGGGCGGCGAGGAAGGCGATCATCCCGCGGCCCGACCACACCGCGCGCGAGGCGCCGTTGGCCGGGTCGACGACGTCGAGGGAGAGCGCGTCGACGCGCTCGCGGAGCGCGCGGGAGCCGTCGGGGGCGGGCTCCTCGCCGTCGCGGCCCGACTGGACGAGCACGGTGCCGCGCGCGGTGACGAGCGGGCGCGACGCGTCGGTGAGGCCGCCCCGCAGACGCGCGGGCGCGGCGCCCTCCCCGACGCGCCAGAGGGCGCTGTGGTAGGTGCTCCCGTGGCGCGATGCCTCCTCGGCGGCGACGACGAACGCGCGGAGGGGAGTGCCCCGGGCGAGCGAGCCCCGCAGCGCGGAGCCGGGCACGTGCGGGACCACGCCGAGCACGCGGGGCTGCGTGCCGCTGGCGGGCGAGCGGACGACGACGCGCGTCTCGGCCCCCTCGGGCGCGCCTTCGAGCAGCACGACGGCGGGCGCGGGGGCGGCGGCGGGCGGCGGGTCGGCGGGGGCCTCGCGCGAGGTCAGCGCGAGCCACGCGCCGACGCCGAGCGCGCCCGCGAGCGGGAGGGCGAGGCGGGTCCTCATCGACCGCGACGGTACACCCGCGGGCGGAACGCGTCTTCAGGCGTTGCGGTCGCGGCGGGTGGGGCGATCGTTCTGACGCTCCTGGCGGCGGGCGGCGAGGCGCTCGGCGTCTTCGGCGGCGGTGACGCGGAGGGCCCACGTGACGCCGAAGGAGAGCATCGCCATGCCGACGGGCGAGAGGGCGTTGAGCATGCGGTACGCGGTGGTCCCTTCCGCGGCGAGGGCGTGGAGCCAGGGGAAGACGGCGCCGCAGATGGTGGCGGGGAAGACGGCGAGGTAGACCGCGCGTCGGTTGCCCGGCGCGGTGGTGAGGAAGGACGCGACCGTAAGCCCGACGATGATGGAGATCTGGTTGGAGAAGAGGTCGCCGCCCGGGTCCTCCGAGCGATAGCGCAGCCCGAGCCAGGCGTGGAGCATCAGCACGAGCAGGGCCCCGAGCGCGCCGACGGCGGAGATCCACCGGGTGGGCTCGTCGTGGCCGCGCACCGTGCGCTGCGTGGTCTGGTCCTTCTCGCTCATGCGGCGGTCGGCGCCGATGGAACAACGGTTCCCGCGCGCCATCAACCCCGAAGCGCGGCGGCCTCGCCGGCGAGGAAGCGCACGAGCGCCTCGGCCTTCGGCGCCAGCGTCGCGAGCTCGACGTACTCGCCGGTTGTGTGGAACCCCTCCCCCCGCGGCCCGAGCCCGTCGATCGACGCCACGCCCGCGTCCGCGGTGGTGGACGCGTCGCTGCCGCCGCCCACCAGGCCCGCCTCGGCCTCGCCGAGCCCCGCCGCGCGCTGGCAGGCCGCGTAGCGCGCGCGGAGGGCGTCGCTCTCGGGCGTGCGCGTGAGGGGCCGTCGTGACACGCCGCCGCCGAGCGTCACGGCCGTCCCCGCGGGCCCGACCTCGCGCGCGATGGCTTCGAACGCGCGCACCACGGCCTCGCCGTCGCCGGGCTCGACGAAGCGGAAATCCACCTCGGCGCGGCAGCGCTCGGGGACGGTGTTCTTGCTGGTTCCGCCGGCGATGGTGCCGACGTTGACGGTGACGCCGCGCGCGGGGTCGGTGAGGGCCTCGGCGCGGTCGACCCAGCGCGCCATCGCGCGGATCGCGCTCGCCCCGAGGTGGTGCGCGTTGCCCGCGTGCGCCGCGCGCCCAACGGCCTCGGCGGTGACGGTGCCGGTCCCCTTGCGGCGCGTGATGATCGCGTCGCCCGCGCGGCCCGATTCGAACACCAGCGCCGCGTGGGCCCCGCGCGCGACGTCGCGCAGGCGGGCAGCGCTCTCGGGCGAGCCGACCTCCTCGTCGCTCACCACCGCGACGGAGACGCCGAGCCCGTCGAGCAGGCCGTTGCGCGCGAGCGCGCGGAGCGCGAAGGCGATGACCACCAGGCCCCCCTTCATGTCGAGCACGCCGGGGCCGCGCGCGACGTCGCCCTCCTCGCGGTAGCCCTCGAAGGTTCCGCGCGGGAAGACGGTGTCGAGGTGCCCCACGAGCACCACGCCGGGCCCGCCGGGGCCGCGGCCGCGGTGGAAGAAGAGGTGGTCGCCGAAGCGCTGGCTCGCGGCGATTTCCGCGTCCCACGGGAGCAGCTCGCGGACGAGCGCCCCGGCGCGGTCGGCGCCTGCCTTGTCGCGCGTGAACGAGGGCTCCTCCACCAGCGCGCGCAGCGCCCGGGTCATCTCCGCGCGCGCGCCGCGCACCTCGTCAATCGCTGCCTGCACGCGCGGAGCGTACCCGAATCCCGCGGGGACGTCGCCCCGCCGCGCTACAGCAGCACGCCCTCGAGGAAGACGTGGGCGACGGTGAAGTAGATGATGAGCCCGGTCACGTCGACCAGGGTGGCGACGAAGGGCGCCGACGCCGTCGCCGGGTCGAGCTTCGCGCGCCGCAGGAGGAACGGCAGCATCGAGCCCACCACACTGCCGAAGAGAACCACGCCGACGAGGCTCCCGGCGACGGTGAGCGCGACGCGGGTGTAGTGCGGCCCGTACGCGACCGCGGCCCTCGGCCAGAACTGCACGCGTACGAACCCGATGGTCCCGAGGATGAGCCCGAGCACCGCGCCGGTGCGGATCTCCCGGAGGAAGACGCGCCACCAGTCGGCGAGCTCCACCTCGCGGAGCGCGAGCGCGCGGATGATGAGCGAGGTGGCCTGCGAGCCCGAGTTGCCGCCCGACGAGATGATCAGCGGGACGAAGAGGGCGAGCACCACCGCGCGCTCGATCTCGCGCTCGTAGTGGGCCATCGCGGTGGCCGTGAGCATCTCGCCGAGGAGCAGCACCGCGAGCCAGCCGCCGCGCTTGCGCACCATCGTGGCCATGTCGGTGTCGAGGTACGGCGCGTCGAGGGCCTCGGTGCCGCCGAGCTTCTGGATGTCCTCGGTGGCCTCCTCGGCCTGCACGTCGAGGACGTCGTCGACGGTGATGATCCCGACGAGGTGGCCGGCGGTGTCGGTGACGGGGAGCGCGACCCGATCGTACTTCTCGAAGGTGGCGACGACGTCCTCGCGGCGCGCGGTGGCGGGGATGGCGACCAGCGGCCGGCGCTCGACCTCGCTCACGCGCGCGGTGGGCGGCGCGAACACCAGCGACGCGAGCGCGATGTCGCCGAGGAGGCTGCCGCGCGCGTCGGTGACGTACACCACGTTGAGCGTCTCGCTCTTGCGCGCCTGGGCGCGGAGGTGGGCGAGGGCCTCGGGGACGGTCATCTCCGGGCGGACGGCGACGTACTCGGGCGTCATCGAGCGCCCGGCCGAGCCCTCGGGGTACCCCAGGAGCTGGTTGGCGATCTTGCGCTGCTCGGGCGAGAGCGTGAGGACGAGGCGGCGCGTGACCTCGGCAGGGAGCTCCTCGAGGAGGCGCGTCCGGTCGTCGGGGGCCATCTCGTCGAGGATGCGGACGAGCTGCTCGTCGGCGAGCGTCTCCACCAGCGTGGTCTGGAGCTCCAGCGGCAGGTGTTCGAACGCGTCCGCCGCCTCGGCCCGCGGCAGGATGCGGAACATCAGCGCGCTGTCCTGCGGCGAGAGGCCCTCGAGGATCTCCCCGCGGTCGGGGGGGTCGAGGTCGATCAGCACCTCGCGGAGGGTGTTCCAGTCCTTCGCGCGGATCAGCTCTTCGTAGTCGGGTCGCAGGAGCTGGCTGAGCACCGGGGCACCTCCGCGCGGAGGCGGAAGGTGCCCCACGGGAGTGACCCCGTCCAGCCTAATGACAAGCGAATCCGCGCCCTTGGAAACTGCGCGGAGCTCCGCCTACTTCTTCTTGCCGAAGAAGGCCCGCAGGGGGTCGGGGAGGCGCGACATGACCTCGCTCTTCGCCATCGCCGCGTAGGAGCGGGCGACCTGCTTCGCGACCGCGGCCTTGGCCTCCAGGCTCTCGGTGCCGAAGCCCTCGCGGCCGAGGGAGCCGCTCTCGAACTGGTCCTTGGTCTTGCGGCGCTGGAGCTTGCCGCTGGAGGTCTTCGGGATGGTGCCCGCGGGGATGAGCACGACCTTCCAGGGGTTGAGCCCCATCTCGGTCACCACGGCGTCGTTGATGCGCTTCTGCGTGGCGACGAGCACGTCCTCCGCGGGGCGCTCCTTGCCCGCCCACTCGGCGACGATCACGAGCTGCTCGGAGGAGGCCCCCTCGGGCTGGCAGGCGAAGGCCACCACGGCGCCCTTGCGCACCCCCTCGAGCTCCTGCACGAGCCACTCGATGTCCTGGGGGTAGTAGTTGCGCCCGTTGATGATGATCATGTCCTTGACGCGGCCGCAGACGTACACCGCACCGTCGGCGAGGTACCCGAGGTCGCCCGAGTGCAGCCACTCGCCGCGGAAGGCCTCCGCCGTCGCCTCGGCGCGCCCGAAGTAGCCCTTCGTGACGCTCGGGCCCTTGATGCAGAGCTCGCCCACCGCGCGCTCGCCGAGCACGTTGCCCTCGGCGTCGACCACGCGCACCTCGTGGCGCGGCAGCGCGGGGCCGCAGTTGACCACCTCCACCGGCCGCGCGTCCCCGTCGACCGCCGCGCCCGCCTCCCAGCGCTTCGCGGCGCCGTCGCGCAACGACGCTGCGTCGACGGTGTCGACCGCGAGCTCGCCCTTGGTGCGCGCGAAGGAGATGGCCAGCGTCGCCTCGGCCATGCCGTAGCAGGGGAGCAGCGCGTCGGCGGTGATGCCGCACTTCGAGAGCCGCTCGACGAAGCCGCGGAGGGTGGCGGGCTGGATGGGCTCGGCGCCGCAGCCGAGGACGCGGACGCGGGAGAGGTCCCAGGATGCGATCTCCGAATCCTTCGCGCGGCGGCCGGCGAGGGCGTAGGCGAAGTTGGGCGCGAAGGTGATGGTGCCCTTGTGCTTGTGCAGCATCTCGAGCCAGTACGAGGGACGCTTCACGAACTCCATCGTCGGCAGGAAGCTCACCGGCACGTTGGCGAACATCGGGGCGATGACGAAGCCGATGAGCCCCATGTCGTGGTAGAGCGGCAGCCACGACACGCCGCGATCGCGGTCCGAGTCGGTCGCGAGGCCGTCGACCATGATGGCGTAGCAGTTGGCGGCGAGGTTGCCGTGGGTGACGATGACGCCCTTGGGCGCCGAGGTGCTGCCCGAGGTGTACTGGAGGAAGCAGAGGTCGTCGGGGGAGAGCGCGGGCTCGGTGCCGTCGCGCGGGGCGGCGAGGTCGAGGTTCTCCACGAGGGCGAGCTTCTCGACGACGCCCATGTCGAGGCCGGCGCCGAGGATGGGCCGCACCTGCTTGGAGATGAGCAGCACCTTGGCGCCCGACGAGCTCACGATGTGCTCGACGTTCTTCACGTAGCTCTCGACCTTGCCGAGGGCGATGGGCGGGTACATCGGCACGGGCACGAGGCCGCCGAGCACGGCGCCGAGGAAGTTGAGCACGAAGTCCTCGGCGCCCGGCACCACCATCGCCACGCGGTCGCCCTTGCGGAGCCCGAGCGCGTAGAGCGCCGCGGCGCGCGCGCGGACGGCGTCGAGCAGGCCCTCGTAGGTGAAGGGCTTGTCGTCCTCGCGCGGGTCGCAGAAGGTGAAGGCGTTGTGCGACGGGCGCCGCGCGGCGGCGTCACGGATGGCGTCGGCGACCGTGCGGGACCAGGGGATCTCGTTCATGGCGCCGCCGTATATCCAGAGGCGCGGCGCTTGTCATGTGCGTCGCGGGCTTCGCAGGGGTGGCGCGTCCGGGTGGCGCGCGGGCGGTGCGTCACGCGAGTCGGGCGTTTCGGCCCGCGGCCCCTTTCGGGTAGCGTGCGCGCGATGGAACCGACCTCCCCCCCGGGCGCCCCGGCGTCCGCCCCCCCCTTCGCCGAGCCCACCCCGCTCGGCCTCCTCGGGCTCGCCGTCGGCTGCGCGGCCCTGCTCCCGATCGCGTTCGGCCAGGCGCTCACCCCCGCGGCCTTCCGCACCGCCGCGACCTACTGCCTGCTCTTCGGCGGCGGCTGCCAGTTTCTCGCCGGCGTGATGGCCCTCGCCAACAAGAACCTCCTGGGCGGCACGCTCTTCACCACCTTCGCGTTCAACTGGGTGGTCAACTACCTCACGCTGAAGGGGCTCACCGAGGGGCAGGTGCCCGACCCCCACGTCGTCCTCGCGGTCGACGGGTGCTTCCTGGTCATCTTCGTCGTGCTCACGTTCGCCTTCGGGTTCTTCTCGAAGCTGCTCTTCGCCTTCCTGCTCGACATCGACGTGCTCTTCTCCTGCCGCATCCTGAAGGAGCTCACGCACTCGGCCGCGTTCGCGCTCCCGATCGCGCTGGCCACGGTGGTGCTCGCCGGCATCGCGCTCTGGCTCGCCTTCGCCATCCTCGTGAACTCCGCCGCCGGCCGCACCGTCTTCGCCGTGCCGGGGCCCCTCTTCAAGCCGGGCCCCGCGGCCGCGTAGGCGCCCTCACCGCGGGGCGTCGAAGCACTCCGCGCAGACCCCGAAGCGCGTCGCCTGGGCGTCGGTGAGCAGCACCGCGCGGTCGACCGTGGCGCGCCACGTCGGGTAGTCGTTGAGGTTGACCTCGCGCGGGCCGTACCACGTGAGCGCGTGGGGGCGCGTCGGGCCCCACTTCTCGTTGCGCACGTCCTCCGGGTACTCCGAGAGCAGCACCACCAGCCCGCGCTGCCCGGGCGCCCGCGCGAGCGTCGCGTTGCCCGGGAGCGCGAGGCCCTGCCGCTGCAACCCCGCGGCGACCGCCGTCGACACCCGGTAGCGCCCCGCGGGGTCGGCCCGCAGCGCCGCGGTGAGGTCGTCGGCCCAGGTCACCTGCCGCCGCCGCGCCACGCCCTCGGCCGCGTCCCGGAGGTGGCGCGCGTTGAAGGCCATCGCCGCCGCGAGCGCCAGGGCCACCGCCGCGCGCCACGCCCGCCACGGCAGGAGCGCGTAGAGCGCCGCGCCCCCGCGCGCCGCCAGCAGCGCGAGGAAGGGCGTCACCAGCAGCAGGTTGCGCACGATCATCACCGAGCGCGTGGAGAAGAACCACAGGTACGCCGCGGGCACGGCGAGCAGCACCGCGGCGCGCCAGCGGAGGTCGCGCGCCACCGCGGCCGCGCCGACGAGCGCGAGCGCGGCGAGGCCCTGGGCCACGCGCTCGTGGGGCGAGAAGAGGGCGCGGGCGAGCCAGTCGGCGATGCGGCGCGCGTGCTCGCGGCCGGGCTCGGCGTTGTAGATCGACTCCGTCCCGGTCATCGAGTGGAAGGAGCTGTAGTGGTCCATCTCCTTGTGGACGTCGGTGAGGAAGGTCGCGTGCTCGAGCACCACGCCCGGCGTCGTGACGACCACCGCCGCGCCGAACACCGCCACGAGCGCGAGCGCGAAGCCCGCGCGGCGCGCCCACGACCCGAGCCGCGGCCCCGCGGCCCACGCCGCCAGCAGGACGCCGAGGAGCAGCAGCCCCGCGTTGTACTTCGTCCCGCACGCGACGCCCGCCGCCGCGGCCGAGCCCACGAGCAGCGCGCGCACCCGCGGACGGCGCAGCGAGCCCACCGCGAGCGCCATCGAGAGAGCCGCGAAGGACGTGGCGACCGTGTCCGGGGCGATCCAGCGCGCGTGCGTGGCGAACTCGAACGACGTCGCCACCAACGAGGCCGCGAGCAGCGCCTCGCCCCAGGGCCGCCGCGCGAGCGCCGCGGCGAGGTACGTCCAGAGCACCGCGAGCGACGACACCAGCAGGAAGAGCCGCCGCGTGCGGAGCTTGTAGGGGTGCGTCTCGGCGCGCTCGGCGAGGAGGCGGAGGGCGCGCATCGTGGGGCGCGCGGCGGGGCGGTCGTCGCGCCAGGCGCGGAGCGCGTCGGGGGCGATCGGCGCCACGCTGAGCCAGTGGCAGACCGAGGGGTAGGCGTAGGCGTGCGGGAGGAGCGAGCCCGTGTCGCCGGCGGTGCGGGCGCGGCCGAGGTGGAGCCCCTCGTCCCACTGGTCGCCGAAGTCGACGCCGCGCAGGCCCGTGCCGACGAGGACGAGCAGCGGGACGAGCACCGCGAGGTGACGCAGTCGCAAGGCGAGGTCGCGCAAGGGCGCGGGCAAGGCGAGGCGTGGGGATGGTTCGGACAAGGAAGCGTCTCCGCGAAAGGGCACCGAGCATCGCGGAGGGCGCGCCGCCGCGCAAGGAGCGCAGCGCTCAGGCGTAGCGGACCTTCACCCGCTCGATGAGCGCGAGGAGCGCACGCTTCGCGCCGTCGGTGGTGGGGCTCTTCACGAGCGCCCAGCCCTCGCCCTCGTAGCCCGACGCGCGGGGCATCCCCACCTTGGGCGCGCGGAGCTCGACGAGCGCGTCGCCCGCGGCCTCGACGGCGGCAGCGACGCCCTCCACCGACGCGACCCGGTCGCCCGCGCCCTGGCCGCGGAGGAAGGCCGCGCCGCAGGCCCACCTGCGCGCGACGGGGGCGAAGCGGTCGAAGGCGATGAGCTCGGCCCACCGCGCGAACATGTCAACCTCGTGGGCGAGGCTCATCATCGGCATGATCTGCACGCCCGGCGGCCGCGCGCCCACCTCGTTGACCAGCGCCGACCCGTCCTCGCGGAGGAACCACTCCATGTGCGTCAGGCACGTCCCCGCGGCCGTCTTGGCCTCGGCGCCGAGCAGCGCGTTGAGCGCGGCGGTGTTGGTCGCGTCGAACGCGCGGAAGGTGGGGTCGGCCTCCTCGCGCGGGAGCAGGACGCAGTACTGGATCCACGGCGTCTCGAGCACCTCCAGCGGCGTGGGGAAGTAGCGCGTCCCCGAGCGCCACACGGGCGCGCCGCGCACCGTCACCGTCTCGCAGGTGTGCTCGCGCGCCCGGACGAACTCCTCGCACTGGAGCGGCTCCGCCGCCGTGGGGACGCCCTTCTGCGCGAGGGCCGCGAGGTCGCCCTCGTTCTCCAGGCGGTACGTGGCCTTCGTGCCGAGGCCCGCCTGGGGCTTCACGATGACGGGGAAGCCCACCGCGTCGATGAAGCCCCGGAGCGCGCCCATCGAGCGCACGAGCGCGCTGCGGGCCACCGGAACGCCGGCCGCGCGGAGGACGGCCTTCATCTGATCCTTGTCGCGGAAGTTGCGGGCCACCGTCGCGCCCATGCCCTCGATGCCGAGCGCGTCGCGCACCTCGGCGAGCGGCGTCTGGAGCTGCTCGAGGGCGCCGGTGACCCGGTCGACGCGGCCGACGCTCTTCGCGAGCGAGCGGACCGCCGCGGTGAGGTCGGGGGCGCCGAGGGCGTTGCGCACGCCGTAGTGGGCCGCGATGCGCGGGCGGAGCGCGGCGGGGATGCGGTCGGCCGGGTCTTCGCTGACCACGCTGAGCGTCACGCCGTCGAGGCCCGCGAAGGCCGCGACGTAGCGGTTGGTGTTCTCGAGGAAGCGCGGCGCGACGAAGACGACATGGGGCATGGCACGGCCCCTCTACCACAGGAGCGCCGCCGGATGTCCCCCGCGCGTCGCCCGCCCGTTGCCCGCGCGCACCGTGGGGCCGCGGAGGGCCGCGGTGGTAGGCTCCCGCGCGCCGTGAGTTCGCCCGACCCCCGCGCCCGACGCGTCGTCGTCTTCGTGTTCCTCACGGTCTTCCTCGACCTGCTGGGGTTCGGCATCGTGCTGCCCCTGCTGCCGCTCTACGTGCGCTCGCTCGGCGGCTCGGCAGAGACCGTCGGGCTCCTCTTCGCGTGCTTCTCGGTGACGCAGCTCCTCGCGTCGCCCGTGCTCGGCCGCCTCTCCGACCGCCACGGCCGCCGCCGCGTCATCCTCCTCTCGCTCGCCGGCAACGCCGCCGCGATGGCCCTCTTCGCGCTCGCGACGCGGGCCGGGCTCCTGTGGCTCCTCTTCGCGTCGCGCGTGCTCGCCGGGGCCACCGCGGGCAACCTCGCCGCGTGTCAGGCCGCCGTCGCCGACGTCACCGAGGGCGAGTCGCGCGCCACCGCGATGGGCCGCCTCGGCGCGGGCATCGGGCTCGGCATGGTGCTCGGCCCCGTCCTCGGCTCCACCGTCAGCCGCGCGGGCGCGTGGGCCCCGCCGCTCGCCGCCGCCGCGCTCGCCGCCGCCGACCTGGTCGGCGCGTACTTCCTCATGCCCGAGACGCGCGCCGCGCGGTCGCCCGAGGCCGAGGCCGCCCCGAAGCCCCCGCTCGCGAGCCTCTTCGCCGAGCCGCGGATCGCGACGGTGTTCGCGCTCTACTTCGCGACCTTCCTCTACCTCACCAACATGCAGGTGGCCTTCGCGCTGCTGGCCGGCGCGCGACTCGGGTGGGGCGCCGAGCAGGTGGGGCACCTCTTCGGGCTCTTCGGGGCGGTGTCGTTCGTGGTGCAGGCCGCGCTCATCGGGCGGCTCACGCGCGCGTGGGGCTCGCTCCCGCTCGCGGTCGCCGGCTCGCTCACCAGCGCCTTCGGGCTCGCGGCCATCGCGCTCGCGCACCGCCCCGCGCCGCTCGTCGGCGGCCTCGCGCTGCTCGCGCTCGGGCTCGGCGTGGTCAACCCGTCGCTCTCCACGCTCGCCACGGAGTACGCGGGCCGCGAGCGCCAGGGCGCGGTGCTCGGCGTCGCCCAGTCGTCCGGCGGCCTCGCCCGCACGGTGGGCCCGGTGCTCGGCGGCGCCCTCTTCGCGCGCGTCGCACAGGGGGCGCCCTTCGTCGCCGGCGCGGCCTCGGCCCTCGTCGCGGCGGCCCTCGCGCTCAGCCTCCGCCGCCGCGCGCGGTGACGGCCGGTCAGGCCTCGGGCGGGCGCGCCACGGCCTCGACGTGCGCGAGGATGGTGGCCGCCGCCCGGTCGTCGAGCGCGTTGTTGTAGGCCCGGAGCGTCACCGACTCGCCGTTGACCTCCACGCCGCCGCCGCTCTGCACGAGCGGCAGGATCGCGCTGCGCAGCGCCGGGATGTCGAGCCACGCGGCCGCGAGGTCGGGCGTGTCGGTGTCGATGAACACCGCGGCGTCGAAGACGTCGTCGCCCGTCTGGATCTCGCCCTTGAAGAGCTTCACCAGCTTCTTCGAAAGCCCCTCGGGCGTAAGCGAGACGCGCAGCGGCGAGGCCATCGGCCAGGTGCGCGCGACGCCGCCCGCGAGCGCGGACTCCGCGGGGGCGGGGAGCGTTTTGAGGAATCCCTCCACGTCGTGCGACTCGAGCAGGAGGAGGGCGGCGCGGGCGATCCGGTCGGCGTCGGCGGGCATACGCAACGCGCGGTACCCCGGGCGCGCGGGCGCGTCAACCCTTCACGCCGCGGGGAGGCTTCGGGGCATCAGGTTCAGGCGAAATTCTCGAACTCGCGGCGCACCCCCGCGGCCTCCGCGAGGGCGTCGGCGAGGCGCATCGCCTGCGAGAGCGGCCGCTCGTCCCCGAGGCCCACGACCATCACCGCGCCGAGGTGGTCGCCCGCGCGGACGTAGTTCAACGAGAGGTGCTTCGAGAGCGTGGTGCGGTGATACTTCGAGGTCATCTTGCGGAGCACCGTGAGCGCCTGCTCGTCGAGCCCGTGGCCCGTGAGCATCGGCCCGACATACTCCAGGCTGCTCGCCTTGTCCCTCCCCTTGAGGCCCGCGCAGAGCTTCACCGCCTCGTCGACCAGCGCGACCCCGCGCGGGTTCTCCCCCACGGACGCGAGGGCGACGCCCAGCGAGACGAGCGCCTGCCCGGTGAGCGCCGTGGCCGACCCGAGCTCCGCGCGGAGGGCCGCCTCGCGCACGTCGGCGAGCCGCAGCGCGCTCTCCCGGTCGACCGCGTGGCGCGCGCGAAACGCCTGGACGAAGGGCTCTCCCTGCCCGTCGGGGTGGGCCGCCTCGGTCTCGCGGAAGTACGCCCGCTGCGCCGCGAGGTCGTCGCCCGAGCCGAGGTCGCGCGCGAGGGTGTCCAGCCGCTCCAACGCCCGCGGGAAGCGCTCCCGCGTCGCCGTCACGACCCGCCGCGCGAGCGGGAGGAAGCCGCCCCCCGCGAGGGCCGTGCACACCGCCGACGCCGCGTAGTCCCCGTACGACTCGTTGCCCGCGAAATCGCGCATCATCTCGAGGAGCGCCTCGCCGTGGCCCGCCCCCGCCGCTGGCAGGGCCGAGCGCATCAGCGCCTCGTAGGTCTCGTACCCGTTGAAGCGCTCCAGCGCCCCGCGCCACTTCCGGTACCCCGCGACGTCCCCCCGCTCGATCGCCCGCGACACGACCGCACGTGCCGACTCCATGTCCTCGAACACGAGGTGCGCGTCCTTCACCTTCGCGTAGTGCGCCAGCAGCGCCTCGTCGCGCTCGAGGAGTCGGTACGCCAGCACGAGGTGGGGCCACGGCTGGGTGGGGTTCACCTTGTCCCGCCGGGCGCAAGCGACGGCCTCCTTCAGCGCCGCGTCGACGCCCCGCTCGTCGCCGCGGGCTCGCATCGCGCACGCGAAGGCGCACCACGCGCGGGTCCCGTCCTCGCCGTCGACGGCGGGGTCCTCGAGGGCTTCGCGGCACGCGACGACGGCGGCGTCGGACTCCGCGGTCGCGCCGCGCCGCGCGGTCCCCTCGGCGATCTTCGCGAGCGCTTCGGCGTGCCAGGGAGGGACCTCGCGCAGGGCGTCGCGCCAGGGGGCGACCTTCGCGGCGCCGAAGAGCTTCGTCGCTGAGACCAGCGCACCGAGCTGCGTCCGGCCGCGCCAGTAGCCGTCGCCCACCGCGCGCGTCTTCTCGTCGAGCGCGTCGAAGATCACGTCGGGGGTGCTCGCGCCGTTCTTGCCCGGGGCCTTGGGTGCCTTCGCCATGTCGCGGCGACGCTACGTCGCGCGCCGAGCCGCGTGCAACGGGGAGCCGCGGGGCCCGTCGCGTTCACAAAACCGTAATCGCGATTACGGGTGCCGTAATCGCCCCGGTGCTCCCGACGTGGTCGGGCAATGTCACACGACCCGCCGCGCCGGGTTGCGTGAGGCCCATTCGCGTGCGACGTGGGGGCGGCCATGCAGTTCGCGTTGGACTGGTTTGCGAAGGGGATCGTGCAGGGCGCGCTCGCGGGCGTCCGCGTCGTCCACATCGAGGAGCAGGTGACGCCCGAGGTGCTCTCCCTCGACGCGTGGATCGACCCCCTGGTGGGCGTGCCCGACGACGACCGCGGCCTGCTCGGCCTGCTCACGCGCGAGCGCTGCGTGGTGGAGCCCTACCAGCCCGTCGCCACGCTCGACGACGTCGACCACGCGATGCTGCGCGTCACGCTGCTCCACGACAAGCTCAAGGCCGACGTGCCGAAGCCGACGGAGGGCCGCCGGCGCCTGCCGCCTCGCCCCGTCCTGTGGGTCATCACCGCCACGCGCGACCGCGGCCTCCTGCGCGAGTGGCTCTGCGTGAAGGACCCGTCGCTGGGCCGTGGCGTGTACCGCAGCCGCGTCGCGACGCGCGGGCCTCACGTGGTGGTGGTCGACGCCCTCCCGCGCACGCGGGCCACGCTGCTGGTGCGGCTGATGGGGCACGGCGAGGTGCTCCAACGCGCGCTCGACGACCTCCGCGCGCTGCCCGCGGACGCGTGGGAGCGCGGGGTGGTCGACCCGCTGGTCCGCGTGATCCGCCCCGACCTCGAGCGCCGTGGTATCGTCGTCGCCGACCCGGAGGAAGACCCCGTGATCATCGACTACAAGATCCTCTTGGAGCGCGCGGAGGCGGAGAAGCAGCGCCTGCTCGCCGAGGGGCGCAACGAGGGGCGCAACGAGGGGCGCAACGAAGGACTCACGGAAGGGCGCAACGAGGGGCTCCGGCCGCTCGTCCGCCTGGTCGAGCTCCGCCTCAATCGCCCGCTCTCCACCGCGGAGCGGGGGAACCTCTCGGCCCACCTTGATCGCGTGGGGCCCGACCGCCTCGGCGAGGCCGCGCTCGGTCTCGCGCCCGACGCCCTCGCCGCGTGGCTCGCCGACCCCGACGCCACCTGACCCGCGCCGCGAGCACCGTCGGACGCATGCTTACGCCCCGACGCCCGCCGTCGACGCCCGTGCTCCCGCCCCTTGCGTCTCGGCGTCGACGCCGGGCGTCTACGGCGCGAAGGAGAAGCTGCGGATCACGACCTCGAGGGGCCGGCCGTTCGCGGGCGCGCGGCCCTGGTAGAGCCACAGGTTGAGGTGCGGCGCCTCCGCCTCCGGCGCGGGCGTGCTCGCGCCGGAGTACGTCCACCGATGGAGCACGGCGCCCGTCGACGTCGTGGTCTGGAATGCGACGTCGCCGACGCCCCACCGGAAGGTGGAGGTGAAGTTCGTGGTGCCGGGGGGCAGGGTCCAGCGCTGGAGGTTGCCGGCGACGGCGTACGGCTGGACGACGTACTGCGCGTTCGTCGGGTCGCGCGCGTCGCCCCAGCGAGCGAACTCCACGTCGATCTCGTGCGCGTCGTCCTGGTACTGGAAGAGCCCGAGCACGGCCTGTCGGTCGAGGTTCGACACGTCGGTCTCGACGTTGAACGCGTAGGTCCCGTGGCCCATCGGCGCGCCGAGGGAGACCTCCGCGCAGCGCCACCTCCCGCCCGACCGCGCGACCCTCAGGTGGAGGAACCCCGCCGCGTCGACCCAGACGTTCGAGGGGCTGTCCGAGAAGAAGTTCGGCCCCGGGCCCGACGCGGTCGCCGCGTTGCGGACGTGCCACGTACGCCCCGACCACTGGATCGTCCGCGCGTCTGCGGTTCGCGCCGCGAGCACCCCGGCGAACAGGGCGATGCGCGCGCAGGTGGAGAGGTTCTGTTGCATGGCGGCTCCCGGGGGGAGGATTGGTTGGGCGGACGTTCGGGTCGGAGCCATGCTCGCGCGCAGGTTGAGGCCCTCGGCCGTCAGCGCCGCAGGTTGCGGAAGTCCCAGCGGCCGCGGGCGACGAGCCAGTCGATGAAGGCGCGCACGCTGGCGCGCGGCCGCTGTGCCGCGTGGTAGACGACCTGCACCGGCGACGGCGCGGGCTCGTGCTGGGCGAGCACCACGCGCAGTCGTCCCGCGCGCACGGCCTCCGCGACCTGGTACGAGAGCACCAGCGCGATGCCGCCGTCGCGCTCGGCGTGGGCCACGGCGGCGTCCGCGCTGTTGGTGGACAGGCGCGGGGTGATGGGCACGCTGAGGCTGGCCCCGCGGCGCGCGAACGACCACTCCGCGAGCGGCGTGAGCGAGGTGAACTGGATGAGGTCGTGGCCGCCGAGGTCGCGCGGCGAGCGGGGGAGGCCCCGGGCGCGCAGGTAGCCGAGGCTCGCCACGAGCACCCGGCGGACGTGGCCGAGCTGGCGCACGCGCAGCGACGAGTCGTCGAGCTGGCCGATGCGCACGGCGAGGTCGACGCCCTCTTCGACGAGGCTCACCACCCGGTCGGACAGCACGAGGCCGCCGCTGAGCTGCGGGTGGGCGCGCAGGAATTCGCCGAACAGGGGGGCCACCGCCGCGCGCCCGAGGCCCAGCGGCGCCGCCACGACCAGCCGCCCCGCGGGCGCGGCGCGGTCGGCCTGGGCGACGGCGTCGGCCTCGGCCAGCTCCGCGAGGATGCGGCGCGCGCTCTCGAGGTAGCGCGCGCCCGCGTCGGTGAGCGACGTGGCGCGGGTGGTGCGCTGGAGGAGGGCGGCCCCCACGTGGGCCTCGAGCGCCGCCACGAGCCGCGTGACCGACGGCTGCGACAGCCCGAGCTTGCGCGCCGCCGCCGCGAAGCCGCGCTGCTCGGCCACAGCGACGAACACGCGCATCGCCGCGAGCTGGTCCATCCGCTGATTCATCCGACGAATCAGTGTGATGTCAAGCGCGCCCATTGTTGCAGCGCGCGCCGGGCGTACGGTGAGGCCATGGCCCCCCGCTACCTGTCCGAGCTGCTGAGCCCCGAGGTCCAGGCCGCCGAGTCCGCCTACTACGGCCGCGCGCAGGCGCGGCCCGAGGGCGCCGAGGTCGACGCGCTCGGGCCGTCGGAGGAGGCCTTCATCGCCGAGCGTGACAGCTTCTACCTGGGCACGGTGTCGCCGAGCGGTTGGCCCTACGTGCAGCACCGCGGCGGGCCGCCCGGGTTCCTGCGCGTGCTCTCGCCCACGCGCCTCGCGTTCGCGGACTTCAAGGGGAACCGCCAGTTGCTGAGCACGGGGCACCTCCGCGCGTCCGACAAGGTGTCGCTGTTCCTGATGGACTACCCGAACCAGACGCGGCTCAAGATCCTCGGCCGCGCCGAGGTGCTCGACGCGCGGCGCGAGCCCGCGCTGGTCGCGCAGCTCGCGGTGCCCGAGGCGCTGGCGAAGCGGGTGGAGCGCGTGTTCCGCGTCGAGGTCGTGGGCTTCGACTGGAACTGCCCGGCGTACATCACGCCGCGCTACACCGCCGAGCAGGTGGAGGGCGCGGTGGCGCCGCTGCGCGCGCGCCTGGCCGAGCTGGAGTCGGAGCTGGCCCGGCTCCGGCGCGCGGGGGGCGGCTGAGCGCGCGTTGACGCGCGGGGGCGTTCGGGGCCCGCGCGGATTCGGGGACAACCTCGAAGTATTACGACCTCGGGCTCCGATCGCCGCTGGTACTCCCGAGACGGCCACGCGACGCACCGCCGCGCACGCCTCGTAGGAGCCCATGAGCGATCGAACCCTGCCCCCGCGCGCCTCACTGACCGCCGTCCGAGCGGCCGCGAACGGCGACGCGCTCGTCGACCCGCCGCGCCCCTGCGCCCTCCAGCACCGGATCGAGGCGGCGCAGTACGACGTGGCGCGCGACCGCGTCCGCGGCCTGGCGCAGCTCAACAAGCTGTTCCGTGAGGGCACGTTCCCGCGCGAGCCCCTCGACGGGCCGACGCGCGGTCAGATGGTCGCGGCCGACGTCCTGCCGCTCGTGACGCCGCCGGTCGCGCGCCTCATCACCACGACGAAGCCCTGGCTGGGGAAGGTCTTCGACGCCGAGGCCGAGTGCGGCACCAACCTGCTCACCCCCGCGTTCGTGGCCGTCTGCAGCGTGCTCCTCCGCGACTACCGCGGGTTTCGCCCGGCCGGGGACGACGCGTTCTCGGGCTTCACGTTTCGCACCTACGCGGGCCAGGGGTCGCAAGACGCCGACCGGCGCGTGCTCAAGATCGACTACGACCGCCCCGAGAACCCGCCCGTGATCCGCCGGATCCTCGACGAGCTGGTGCAGGTCGACGACGACTACTACCTCGGCAAGGCGCACTTCCAGCTCACCGCGACGCGGTGGCACCTGCTGTTCTACTTCGCGCTCCAGCGGCGCGCGCCGGGCCCGCGGGGGCAGTGATGGAGTCGGGCTTCCTCTCCCCCTCCGAACGCGAGACCCTCGCGGTGCTCTGCGAGACGCTCGTGCCGTCGCTCGAGGCGGGGCCCGGCGAAGACCCCCGGCTCATGGCGGTCTCCGCGGCCCACCTCGAGCTCGGCAAGATCGTCGAGGAGGCGCTCCTCCGCACCCTCGACGACGACGCCCGCAACGACGTGCGCACGCTCCTGCGCATGCTCGAAGAGCCCGCGGCCAACGGGCTCGCCACCGGCGTGTGGGGGATGCTCTCGGGCCTGACGCTGGAGGGCCGCACGCGGCTGCTCTACGCGCTGTCGACGCACCGCCTCCCGCTGGCGCGGCGGGCCTTCGCGGGCATCTCCCGGCTGGCCCTCTCGCTGTTCTACTCCGCCGAGCGCCCCGACACGCCCAACCCCACCCACGCCTTCCTGCGGTACCGGCGCGCGCTGCAGCCCGCCCCCGCCGACGAGCGCGGCATCGAGCTCCTCCAGCTCGACGACCGGCCGCTCACCTGCGACGTGCTCGTCGTGGGCTCCGGCGCGGGCGGCGGCGTCGCGGCGGCGGAGCTCGCGCGGGCGGGCTTCGACGTGCTCGTCGTCGAGAAGGGCGAGCGCGTCACCGAGCGCCAGGTCGACGGGAGCGAGTTCGCCGCGCAGCAGCGCCTCTACGAGCGGCTGGGCGCGCTCACCACCGCCGACGGCGGCGTGCTGATCCTCGCGGGCAGCACGCTCGGGGGCGGCACCGCCGTGAGCTGGGGGGGCGGCCTCCGCACGCCCGAGGGGGTGCTCGAGGAGTGGCAGCACGCGCACGGCTTCGACGGCGTGGGCGGCCCGGAATTTCAACGGAGCCTCGACGCGGTCTCCGAGCGCCTCGGCGTCGACCCCGCGCGGCAAGACCCGCCGAGCGTCAACACGCAGGTGTTCGAGGCGGGGCTCCGCAAGCTCGCCTACCACGTCGCCCCCATCCCCCGCGCGGCCGATCCGTGCGGCGGCGACTGCGGCGCCTGCCACTTCGGCTGCCCCACCGGCGCGAAGCGCTCGTCGCCGCGGACGTTTCTGCAAGACGCGCACGACCGCGGCGCGCGGGTGCTGACCGGCGCGCGGGTCGAGCGCGTGCTCCAGCGTGGCGGCGCGGCGTGCGGCGCGCTCATCCGCGTCCAGCGCGGCGACGGCCGCTGGCGCGACCTCGAGGTGACGTGCAAGGCCGTGGTCGTCGCGGCGGGCGCCATCGGCACGCCGACGCTGCTGCTCCGCTCGGGGCTCACCAACGCCCAGCTCGGCCGCAACCTCCACCTGCACCCGACCGTGGCCACGGCGGGCGTGTTCCCGCAGGTGATCCGCGCGTGGCAGGGCGCGCCGATGACGCGGTTGAGCGCGCAGTTCGCCGACCTCGACGGCCGGGGCTACGGCGTGCGCCTGATGAACGCGCCCGCCCACCTCGGCATGCTCGCCTTCGCCACGCCCTGGGAGTCGGGCCGGGCGCACAAGCGCCGCATGCAGCGGAGCGACGTCACCGCGAACATCATCGCGATCACGCGCGACCGGGGCGGAGGGCGCGTGCGCCTCGACGCGCGCGGCGCCCCGCGGGTCGAGTACGAGCTCACCCCCGGCGACGCCGCGCACATGATGGTGGGCATGCAGGAGGCGTTGCGCGTCCACCTCGCCGCCGGCGCCGAGGAGGTGCGCCCGCCCCTCGCCCACGCCCCGACCTTCCGCCCCGCCGAGGGCGGGTCGTTCAACGAGTTTCTCCGCGGCGTGGAGCGAGCGGGCCTGCGCCCCAACGCCCTGCCGCTCTTCAGCGCGCACCAGATGTCGTCGGCGCGCGTCGGGCCATCGCCCCGCGAGGGCGCCGTCAACCCGCACGGCGAGTCGTGGGAGATGAAGCGCCTCTTCGTCGTCGACGCCAGCGTCTTCCCCACGAGCAGCGGGGTCAACCCGCTGCTCACCGTCCACGCCGTCTCGCACTTCCTCTCCCAACGAATCGCGGCGCTGCTGTGACATTCCCCCCCGACGACCTCGCAGCCCAGGTCTCGCTCGACGACGACATCGCCCCGGCCGCCCCGCACCGGACCGTCGACGCGCCGCGGGTCGTCCTCGTCACCGGCGGCACCGGGTTCCTCGGCGCGTTCGTGATCCGCGACCTGCTGCGCCACACGCGGGCCGCCGTGCACTGCCTCGTGCGCGCGCCCGACGCCGACGCCGCGCGCCGCCGGCTCGCGGACAACTTCGCCCACTACCAGCTCGCGCACCCGGAGTTCGACGCGCGGGTCGTGGCGGTGCCGGGCGACATCGAGCATCCGACGCTCGGCCTCGACGAGGACGCCTACGCGTGGCTGGCGCAGCACGCCGACGCCGTCTACCACCTCGCGGCCGACGTGAGCTTCATGCTCGGGTACGAGCAGCTCGAGGCGACCAACGTCGGCGGCCTGAAGCACGTGCTGCGGTTCGCCTGCGCAAGGCGGACGAAGGCCGTCCACTACGCCTCGACCTACGCGGTGTTCAACGCCGACGCGTACGCCCTGGCGGAGCGGGTCTACGAGCACCGCCTCGCGGGGTCGAGCGCGGGGTTCCGCCGCGGGTACGACCAGTCCAAGTGGGTCGCGGAGCACGTCGTGGGCCTCGCGCAGCAGCGGGGGATCCCCGTCACGACGTACCGCCCGGGGTTCGTCTCTGGCGACACCCGCACCGGCATCCACAACAAGATGGACCCGGTCGCGCAGATGCTCGCGGTGATCCTCTGTACGGGCCTCGCCTTCCCCCTCGAGGTGCTGCTCCACCTCACCCCGGTGGACTACTGCAGCCGCGCCCTGGTGAGCCTCTCGCTCCTGCCGGAGGCCGAGGGGCAGATCTTCCACCTCGTGCAGGGGCAGCCGCCGACCGCCGAGCACCTGCTCGACTGGATGGACGCCGAGGGCTTCGGCGTGAGGCTGGTGGAGTTCCCGGACTGGTTCGCGCGGCTCAAGACGCTGTGCCGCCGGTACCCGCAGTTCGTGCCCGCCTTCTACCTGTGCAGCCGTGACGAGGCGCGGGCCTTCGGCGAGGACGAGAACATCTCCATGCTCCAGTTCGACGCCTCCCACGTCGAGCGCCTGCTGCCGCCCGCGGCGCGGTGCCCGCCGATCGACGGCCCGCTCCTGCGGCGCTACTTCGACTACATCGCGAGCCCCGAGCGCGGCTACCAGGTGCTCGTGCGCGGTCGCGCGCGGGGGGCGGCGTGAGCGAGCCCGTCGCCGTCGTCGGCATGGCCGGCACCTTCGCGGGCGCCCGCGACGTCGGGGAGTACTGGCGCAACATCGTGCGCGAGGTCGACTCCATCACCGACGTGCCCCCGAGCCACTGGGCCGTCGACGACTACTACGACCCCGACCCGAAGGCCCCCGACAAGACCTACGCGAAGCGCGGGGGCTTCCTGCCCGGCCAGGACTTCCACCCGCTCGAGTTCGGGCTCCCGCCGAACATCCTCGAGCTCACCGACGTGGCGCAGCTCCTCTCGCTGGCCGTCGCGTCGCGGGCGCTCGCCGACGCGGGCTACGGCGAGGTGAACCCCCTCGCCCCGCGCACCGGCGTGGTGCTCGGGGTGAGCGCGCTCGGGCTCGTCGGGCCGCTGTACGCGCGGCTCCAGGGGCCGGTGTGGCGGCGCGTGCTCCGGCGCCGCGACGTCCCGGAGGCCGAGATCGACGCGATCGTCGAGGCCATCAAGCGCGCCTACGTCGAG
Organism: Polyangiales bacterium; assembly: GCA_046351555.1. GTDB lineage: Bacteria > Myxococcota_A > Polyangia > Polyangiales > CAISKJ01. Next base: position 17,223 of record JAXLYI010000035.1, on the reverse strand, counting down.
TGGCGGGAGGACTCCTTCCCGGGCTACCTCGCCAACGTCGTGCCGGGGCGCATCGCCAACCGGCTGAACCTCGGGGGCGTCAACCTCTCCGTCGACGCGGCGTGCGCGTCGTCGCTGGCCGCGCTCCGCGTCGCGCTGCACGAGCTCCGGAGCGGCGGCTGCGACATGGTGCTGGCGGGCGGCGTCGACACCAACAACTCGCCGATGGGCTTCGTCAGCTTCAGCAAGACGCCGGCGTTCACCGCGCACGACCGCATGCGCCCCTTCGACTCGGCCTCGGACGGCATGCTCATCGGCGAGGGCGTCGGCGTCGTGGTGCTCCGGCGCCTCGCCGACGCCGAGCGCGACGGGCAGCGGGTCTACGCGGTGATCCGCGGCGTCGGGGCGTCGAGCGACGGGCGCTTCAGCAGCATCTACGCGCCGCGGCGCGAGGGGCAGGAGCTGTGCCTCCGCCGCGCCTACGAGGAGGCCGGGGTCGCGCCGGAGAGCGTCGGGCTCGTCGAGGCCCACGGCACCGGCACGCCGACGGGTGACCCCACCGAGCTCGCCGCGCTCCACGCGGTGTTCGGCGGCGCGGCGGGGAAGGGCGTCGCGCTCGGGTCGGTGAAGTCGCAGATCGGTCACACCAAGGTGGCCGCGGGCGTGGCCGGGCTGATCAAGGTCGCGCTCGCGCTGCACGAGAAGGTGCTGCCGCCCACGATCCACGTGGCGACGCCGCACCCCGCGATCCGCCCGCCGTTCTACCTGAACACCCGCGCGCGGCCGTGGTTCGCGATCGCGCCCCGGCGCGCGGCGGTAAGCAGCTTCGGGTTCGGCGGAACCAACTTCCACGCCGTGCTCGAGGAGCACCGCGCGGCGAAGCCCGAGGGCGCGCGGGCGCTGGCGACGCCGTACGCGCTGTTCCTCCACGCGCCCGACGTGACCGCGCTGGCGGCGCGGTGCGCGCAGGTGGCCGACGAACTCCGCGGCGATGACGGGGCGCGCGGGTTCCGTACGCTGGTGGAGCGCTCGAAGTCCGTGACCATCCCGGACGACGCGGCGCGCGTCGGCTTCCTGGCGACGACGCGCGAGGAGGCGTGCGCGCGCCTCGACGAGGCCGCCGCATCGCTCGCACGGGGCGACACGACGACGCGGCCGACCGGAGAGGTGCACGTCCGCGCGCGCGCCGTGGACGTGCGCGGGGCCGTGGTGGTGTTGTTCCCAGGCCAGGGGTCGCAGTCGGTCGACATGGGCGCGTCGCTCTGCGCGGCCTTCCCGCCCGTGCACGACGCGTTCGCGCGCATGGACGCGGCGCGCGCCGCGGAGGCCCTGCCGCCCATCTCCGACGTCGTCTTCCCGGCGCCCACGTTCGACCCGCGCGCGCAGGAGGCGCAGGCGGCCGCCCTCCGCGCGACACAGAACGCACAGGCCGCGATCGGCGCGCTCAACCTCGGGCTCTTCGCGCTGCTGCGGCGCTGCGGCTGCGCGCCCGATTTCTTCGCGGGGCACAGCCTCGGCGAGCTCACCGCGCTCCACGCGGGCGGCGCGCTCGACGAGGGCGACTACCTGCGCCTGCTGGTCGCGCGCGGCGAGGCGATGGCCCGGCCGCCCCCCTCGGGCGTCGACGCCGGGACGCTCCTCGCCGTCGGGGGCGACGCCGCGCAGCTCGAGGACTTCCTGCGCGACCGCCCCGGCGTGACGGTCGCCAACCGCAACTCACGGTCGCAGCTCGTCGTCGCGGGCTCGCGCGACGACCTGCTCGCGCTCAAGGCGGAGCTCGCGGCGCTCGGCGTCAGCGCGACGCCGCTGCCGGTGTCGGGCGCGTTCCACTCCGAGCGCGTGGCCCACGCCCAGGCGCCGTTCGCGCGCGCCGTCGAGGCCGCCCGTGTCGCCGCACCGACGACCCCGACGTTCGCGAACAGCACCGCCGCGCCGTACCCCGCGTCGGCGGTCGAGGTGCGGCGCATGCTCGCGGAGCAGATGGTTCGCCCGGTGGAGTTCCGCCAGGAGATCGAGGCGATCTACGACGCGGGCGGGCGCGTGTTCATCGAGTGCGGCCCCGGGCGCGTGCTGACGGGCCTGGTGGGGAACATCCTCCACGACAGGCCCCACCTCGCCGTCGCGCTCCACCGGCCGAAGGCCGACGACGACCGGACGCTGCGCGACGCGTACGTGCAACTGCGCGTCGCCGGGGTCGCGCTGACCGACCTCGACCCATGGCAGCCGCTCCCCGACGTGCCCGACGCGAAGCGCGGACCCGTCGTGCGGCTGACCGGCGCCCCCTACAAGAGCGAGCGAACCCGGCTCGCGTTCGAAGAAGCGCCCCCCGGCGCCCCCGAGGAGACCATGGTGGAGACGGAGATCAAGAACGGTCGCGCGCGCGAAGTGCCCCCGCCGGGCGACGTGAGCCCCGCGGCCCACCAGCGCTACCTGGAGCACCTCGCGGACGGCACGACGCGCTACTTCGAGCTGACCCAGCAGTTGTATGCGCTCGCCACCAATCCGGCGTGCTCCCCCGCGGCGCTCGCCGCCTTCGAGCGGGCGGTCAGCGGCTTCCACGAGCTGCAGATGATGGCGCAGCACGTCCACGCGCACTTCCTCGGCGTGCCCGTCGAGACGCCGCCGCGCGCCGCCACGCCGCAACCGCCCGCGCCGCCGGCGCCGCCACCCCGCGTCCCCGCCGCGGAGGTCTCGCCCCCCGTCACGACCGCGAAGGCTCCTGCGCCTCCGCCCGTCGTCGCCGCGCCCGTCGCGCCCGTCGCGCCCGCCATGCCTGCGCCCGTCGCACCCATGCCTGTCGCGCCTGCGCCCGTCGCGCCCGTCGCGCCCAAACCCGTCGCGCCCAAACCCGTCACACCCGCGCCCGTCACACGCGCACCCATCGCCCCTGCGCCCGCGAATGGCGCACAGCGCGCCGACGAGGTCGCCGCGATCCTGCTCGCGGTGATCAGCGAGAAGACCGGCTACCCCCTCGACTCGCTCGACCCTTCCATGGACGTCGACACCGACCTCGGGATCGACTCGCTCAAGCGCGTGGAGATCATGGCCGCCCTCGAAGGCCGTCTCTTCAAGAAGCTCTCGGGCCTCGATTTCTCGACCTTCGCCACGAAGCGCACGGTCACCGACATCGCGCGCTACCTCGCCGAGGCGAAATGATCCGCGGCGTCGCGCGGAGAGCCCTGCCGCGACCCGACTCCGCGGAGTACCCGTGGGATCCCGAGCGCACGTGCGCCCTCGTCGGCGACGACCCCGCGCTCGCCGCGGCCCTCGAGCGGCGGCTGTCGGCGCGCGCGTGGCGCGTGGTGACCCTCCCGCAGGCGGCGATCGGGGAAGTCCACGACGCGCAGTGGGCGCAGCTCGGTCGCGTCGGCGCGGTCGTCAGCGTCGCGCCGCGGTCGGCCGGCGACGAACTCCTGGGCAGCGCCGCCGACGACGCGTGGCTCATGGGCCAGTTTCGCCTGGCGCGTCGGGTCTCGGCCGACCTCCAGCGCCTCGGCGCGCCGCGGAGCTGGTTCGTGGCGGTGACGCGGATCGACGGTGCGCTGGGGCTGTCGCCTTCGCACGCCACCTCCAACGTGGTCGCCGCGGGCGTCTACGGGCTGGTCAAGACGCTGCGGCTGGAGTGGCCCACGGTGTTCTGCCGCGCGATCGACCTCCACCCGCGCCTCGACGCGGCCTTCGCGGCCGAGCGCATCGTCGAGGAGTTGCACGACCCCGACCAGACGCTCGCCGAGGTCGGCCACGGCCCCGACGGGCGCTCCACGGTCGCCGTCATGGAGCAGCGCGATGACTGACTTGCCCTCGCGCGCGTTCGCGAACAGCCCTCTCCCCCCGTCCCCCTCTCCCGTACCGGGCGAGGGGGGAGACTGGAACGCCGAAAACCCTATGAATTCAAGCTTCTTTCTCCCCTCTCCCGGTACGGGAGAGGGGCCGGGGGAGAGGGCCCTCGAGGCCGCGAGGTGGGACCAGGGCACATTCACGAACGAGCGTGAGGTGAAACGGAATGACCCGCCCTCGCGCGCGGTGTTCCTGGTGAGCGGCGGCGCCCGCGGCATCACCGCGGCGTGTGTAACGGCGCTCGCACGCGCCCACGGAGGAACCTTCCTCCTCGCCGGCCGAACGCCCCTCGACCCCGACCCGTCGCTCGACGAGCACGCGCCCGAGGACGCGCTGCGCCGGCAGGTCGCCGCATCCCTGAACGCCCGCGGGGAGAAGGCCACGCCCATCGCCGTGGAGCGCGCGCTGAAGGGCGTCCGCGCGCGGCGGGAGATCGCCGAGACCCTCGCGCGCATCGAGCATGCAGGCGGTCGGGCCCGCTACGTTGCTGTCGACGTCACTGACGGCGCGGCGCTGCGTGACGCCGTCGCCGCGACAGGTATGGGGCCCGTCACCGCCGTCATCCACGGCGCGGGGACGCTCGCGGACAAGCGCGTCGAGGCCAAGCGCGACGAGGACATCGCCGCGGTCTACGCCACCAAGGTGCAGGGCCTCCGCGCGATGCTCTCCGCCGTCGACCCGGGGGACCTCACGCACCTCGCGCTCTTCTCGTCGATCGCGGGCCTCTACGGCAACGCGGGCCAGTCCGACTACGCCGCCGCGAACGAGGTGCTGAACAAGTTCGCCCACCAGTTTCAACAACGGTACCCCGCGTGCCGCACCGTGGTCTTCGACTGGGGGCCCTGGGACGGCGGCATGGTGACCCCGTTCCTGAAGTCGCGCTTCGAAGCGAGCGGCGTGCGGGTGCTGCCCGTCGAGGCCGGCGCGCGGGCCTTCGTCGACGCGCTCTGCGGCGAGCGCCCGCCGGTTCAGCTCGTGGTCGACGACGTCGGCCCCCTCCCCGCGCCGCCACAGGCGCCCGATCCGCGCCGCGCGCAGCCCGTCCTCCGGGTCTCGCGGCGGCTCGGCGTCGAGGGCAACCCCTTCCTGCGCGACCACGTGATCGCGGGCCACCCGGTGCTCCCCGCCGCGTGTGCCGCGCTCTGGATGGCCAACCTCTGCCAGCAGTCGGACCCTGCCCTCCGCGTCGTCGCCCTCACGGACTTCCGCGTGCTCAAGGGCGTGGTCTTCGACGACGCCGCGGCGGAGCGCTACCGCGTCGAGGTCACGGACGTCGAGGACGCCGGCGACTCGGTCACGCGCTCGGTGGTGATCGCCAGCACCACGCGCGAGCAGAAGCCCCGCTACCACTACCGCGGCACGGTGCACCTCGCGCGCTCGGCCCCCGACGCGCCGGCGCTCAGGCGCATCGACCTCACCCCCGACGCGCGCTTCGAAGCGCTCGAACCCTACGCCGACGGGTCGCTCTTCCACGGCCCCACCTTCCGGGCCATCACGCGCGTGCTGCGCCTCGACGCCGACGCGATCACCGTCGCGTGCCGGCACCCGCGGTCGTCGGTGGAGGCGATGGGGCAGTTTCCCCCGGTCGCCTTCGACGCCGTCGTGCTCGACGCGATGATCCAGTCGCTCGGGCTGTGGGCCCACCACCGGCTCGGCGCGGCGGCGCTGCCGACGAGCCTCGCGCGCTACGAGGTGTTCGCGGCGCCCCCCGCGGACGGGCCGTTCTACGTGACCGCGGAGGTCGAGGCGCGGAGCGAGCTGGCCGTGCGCGCGGCGATCACGCTGCACGACGCCGACGGGCGCGTCCTGGCGCGGGCGCTGGGCGTCGAGCTCACAGTGCACCGCGCCGCGGGCGAAGCCGATGTGCCGCAGCGGCCGCGGGAGGCCAACCCGCGGGTGGTCTTCGACGCCCGGGGCGTGGCGCGCGCGCTCCGCGCGGTCGACGACGCGTCGTTCCTTGTTCGGTCGGGCGGGCGCGTCGGCGTCACGCGGCACCCGCTGCGCGGCGAGCAGGCGCGGCGCCGCGGCGAGCTGCTGACGGAGCTGCCCCCGCTGCCGCCCTCGCGCTTCGGCGCGGCGAGCTTCCTGCGCGACCACGGCGTCGCGTGCGCCTACATGGCGGGCGCGATGGCCAAGGCGATCGCCAGCGAGGAGATGGTGATCGCCCTCGGCCGCGCCGGCCTGCTGGGGAGCTTCGGCGCGGGGGGGCTCCCCATCGAACGCATCGAGCAGGCGGTGGTCCGCATCGAGCAGGCGCTGGGGCGAAAGCCGCACGCGTACAACCTGCTGCACAGCCCCCGCAAGCTGGCGACCGAGGACGCGACCGTGGACGTGTACCTCAAGCACGGCGTCCGCACGGTGGAGGCGTCGTCGTACGTCGACCTCACGCCGAGCATCGTGCGCTACCGGCTCGCGGGCCTCCGCGAGCGCCCCGACGGGACGATCGAGCGGCGCCACCGCGTCATCGCCAAGCTCTCGCGCGTCGAACTGGCGCGGCGCTTCCTGCTCCCGCCGCCGGGCGACCTCGTGCACGCGCTGCTCGCGTCGGGGCGCGTCACCCGCGAGCAGGCCGCCCTCGCCGCGCACGTCCCGATGGCCGACGACGTCACCTTCGAAGCCGACTCCGGGGGCCACACCGACGGCCGGCCCCTCGTGGGGCTGCTCCCGGCGGCCCTCCGGCTGCGCGACGAGGTGCAGCGCGCGCAGCGGTACCCGTCGCCCGTGCGCGTCGGGGCGGCGGGCGGCATCGGCACCCCGCAGGCGGTGCTCGCGGCCTTCACCCTCGGCGCCGACTACGTGGTGACCGGGTCGATCAACCAGTCGTGCGTCGAGGCGGGCACGTCGGCCCACGTGAAGCGGCTCCTCTGCGACGTCGACATGGCCGACGTCGCGATGTCGCCCGACAGCGACCTGTTCGAGTTCGGCGGCCGCGTCCAGGTGGCGAGGCTGCGCTCGCTCTTCCCGATGCGCGCCCACAAGCTCTACGCCTGCTACCAGCAGTGCGACGGCGTCGAGGCGATCCCCGCCGACCTGCGGCGGCAGCTCGAGCAGCAGGTGTTCCGCGACTCGCTCGAGGCCGTGTGGGAGCAGACCGCCCGCTACCTCGCGGCGCACCGGCCCGAGGAGCTCGCGCGCGCGGGCGACCCCAAGGTGAAGCTCGCGCTGCTCTTCAAGTGGTACATGGGGCAGTCGTCGCGCTGGGCGATCGAGGGCGCCCCGGGCCGCGAGCTCGACTACCAGGTCTGGTGCGGCCCGGCGATGGGCGCGTTCAACGCCTGGGCGCGCGGCACCTACCTCGAGGCCCCCGAGAACCGCCGCGTCGTGGACGTCGCCCGCGTGCTGATGCGCGAGGCGGCGTACCTGGCCCGGATGCAGGCGCTGCGTCTCGGGGGCCTCGCCGACGCGCTGCCCGCGGAGGAAGCGACATGAAGACCACCTTCTCCTGCTCTCGCATCGCCGGCGTGGCGGCGGCCGTCCCCGCCGCGCGCACCGACCTCTCCACCCTCGCCTCACGCTGGGGGGAGCGCGACGTCGCGAACATCCTCCAGAGCACGGGCATCACCCACGTGCGCGAGGCGCCGCCGGGCGTGACCGCGTCGGACCTGTGCGAGGCCGCCGCGCGCGCGCTCCTGCCGGCCCTGGGCGTCGAGCCCGGCGCGGTCGACGGGGTCGTGTTCGTGTCGCAGACGCCGGACTACGTCATGCCGGCCACCAGCGCGGTGCTCCAGCACAAGCTGGGGCTCGACCGGCGCGTCGCCGCCTTCGACGTGAGCTACGGGTGCTCGGGGTACGTGTACGGGCTGCTCCAGGCCGACCTGCTCATCGGGTCGGGGCTCTGCCGGTCGGTGCTGGTCTGCGCGGGCGACACCACCACGCGCGTCATCAACCCCCGCGACCGCGCGGTCAAGATGCTCTTCGGCGACGGGGGGAGCGCCACGCTCGTCGTGGCGGGCGACCACCCGCACGCGTATTCCGTCCGCACCGACGGCTCCGGGGCCCGGTCGCTGATCGTCCCCGCGGGCGGCGCGCGGCGGCCCCGCGACGCGTCCACCGGCGTCGTGCGCGAGGGCGAGGACGGCAACGCGCGCAGCGAGGAGGACCTCTACATGGACGGCATCGCGGTGCTGTACATGGCCCTGCGCGATGTGCCCGAGGCCGTCGACGAGGTGGTGGCGCTGGCGGGCTGGGCGCGGGGGGACGTGTCGTTCTACGGGCTCCACCAGGCCAACCGCTTCATGACCGACTACCTCGCGAAGAAGCTGAAGGCGCCGCCCGGCGCGGCCCCCTTCGGCGCCGCCGACGTCGGCAACACGGGACCGGCGTCGATCCCCGTGCTGCTCGCGCGGGAGCACGCGCGCCTCGCGACGGAGGGGCGCCTCGAGCGCTCGGTGCTCTGCGGGTTCGGCGTGGGGTTCTCCGTCGCCGCGATGACCGCGCCGCTCTCCGACACCACCGTCCTCGACCTCATCGAAATGGAGTGAAGCCCCCGTGTCCCACGACGAAGCCCACGTCACCGCCGTCGTCCGCCGCCTCGTGCTCGCGTGGTGCGCCGAGCACAACGAGTCCGCGCCGCGCCAGATCGACCTCGCGGCGGGCGACGACGCGCCGCTGTTCGGCGTCGAGCGGGCCCTCGACTCGCTCGCACTCGTCACCCTGCTGGTCGCCGTCGAGCAGGGGATCGATGACGAGCTCGGCGTCGCGCTCACCCTCGCCGACGAGAAGGCGGCCTCGCAGCGGCGAAGCCCGTTTCGCACCGTCGGCGCGCTCGTCGCCTACGCGGCCGCGCGGGTGCTGGAGGAGGCCCGCGCCCATGGATGAGCGGGTCACCCTCATCACCGGCGCGCGCAAGGGAATCGGGCGCCACCTCGCCGAGCAGCGCCTCGCGCAGGGCGACCGGGTCTATGGGTGCAGCCGGCAACCCGCGGACCTCGCGTCGCCGCGCTACCGCCATTTCTGCCTCGACGTCAGCGACGAGCGGGCGGTTCGGCAGATGTTCTCGCAGGTTCGCAGGGAGGCCGGGCGCCTCGACCACCTCGTCAACAACGCCGGCGTCGCGTCGATGAACCACGCGCTCCTCACGCCGATGTCGGTGGTCGAGTCGGTCCTCGCGACCAACGTCGCCGGGACCTTCCTGATGTGCCGCGAGGCCGCGCGGCTGATGCAGGCGAACGCCTTCGGGCGGATCGTCAACGTGATCTCCGTGGCGTCGCCCCTCCACCTCGAGGGCGAGGCCATCTACGCGGCCTCGAAGTCGGCCGTGCAGACGCTGACGCAGATCCTCGCGCGCGAGCTCGCGCCCCTCGGCATCACGGTCAACGCGGTGGGCCCGACCCCGGTGCAGACCGACCTCATCCGCAACGTGCCGCAGGAGAAGATCGACGCCCTGCTCGCGCGCCAGGCCATCGCGCGGCTCGGCACCCCCGAGGACGTGCACAACGTCGTCGAGTTCTTCCTGCGGCGGGAGAGCGGGTTCGTCACGGCGCAGTCGGTCTTCCTGGGGGGCGTCTGTTGAGCCCGATCGCCTTCCTCCGCGAGCGCTTCGCGGCCGCCGGCGCCGCGACCGCGATGGTGTGGCGCGACCGCGAGCGCTCGTACGCCTGGCTCGTCGAGTCCCTCGACGCGTGGCGGGCGCACCTCGACGACGCCGGGGTGGAGCCGGGCGACGTGGTGGCGCTCACCGCCGACTTCTCGCCGCGCAGCGCCGCCGCGCTCCTCGCGCTCTGGGAGCGCCGGTGCATCGTGGTGCCGCTCCGCCGCACGATGGAGGGCCCGCGCGCCGCGCTGCTCGCCACCGCCGAGGCCGACGTCGAGGTCACGCTCGACGACGACGAGTCCCACCGCACGACGCGCTTCCCGCGGCCCGCGACGCCCCACGGCCTCTTCGAGAAGCTGCGCGAGGCGGGGCGCCCGGGGCTGGTGCTCTTCTCGTCGGGCTCGTCGGGCGCGCCGAAGGGCATCGTGCACGACGCGACGCTCCTGCTCGAGAAGTTCAAGACCGCGCGCCACGCCCGGAGCACTCTGGCGTTCCTGAGCTTCGACCACATCGGCGGCATCAACACCCTGCTCCACGTGCTGTCGAACGGCGGCACGGTGGTCACCGTGGCCGACCGCCAGCCCGCGACGGTGTGCGCCGCGATCGACCGGTACGGCGTGCGCGTCCTCCCGACGTCGCCGACGTTCTTGAACCTCCTCCTCCTGAGCGGCGCGCTCGAGGCGTTCTCCCTCGCGTCGCTCGAGACGGTCACCTACGGCACCGAGGTGATGCCCGAGGAGACGCTGGCGCGGCTGCACGCGAGGCTCCCGCGCGTGAAGCTCCAGCAGACCTACGGGCTCTCGGAGGTGGGGATCCTGCGGTCGAAGTCCGAGTCGTCGGACTCGCTGTGGGTGCGCCTCGGCGGCGAAGGCATCGAGACGCGGGTGCGCCACGGGATGCTCGAGATCCGCTCGCCCTCGACGATGGTCGGGTACCTGAACGCGCCGACGCCCCTCACCGACGACGGGTGGTTCATGACCGGCGACGTCGTCGACGAGCGCGACGGCTTCCTCCGCATCCACGGCCGGCGCTCCGACCTCATCAACGTCGGCGGCGAGAAGGTGTTCCCCGCGGAGATCGAGAACGTCCTGCTGCAGATGGAGGGCGTCGTCGACGCGGCCGTCCACGGGGAGCCGCACGCGATCCTCGGGCGCATCGTCGTCGCGACGGTGCACCTCTCGACGGGGGAGGCGCTCCCGGCGTTTCGCGCGCGGATGGCGCAGTTCTGCCGCCCGCGGATGGAGCCCTACAAGGTGCCGCAGAAGGTGATCGTGTCGAAGGAGCCGCTCGGCGGCGACCGCTTCAAGAAGCGCCGCGGCGGGGCCAGCGAGCCGGGGTGACGCCGGAGCACAGCGGCTGCCGGGCGGGGATTCCTGTGGTGTGGGAGCCTATGGCGCCATAGTCTCGCGGTCGCCGCCCCTGGGGGCTCGGTCGGGTCACCGACGCGCGGAGGTGCCCGTGGCGGTTGTCAGTGCCACCCCCGTCGGCATACTTCCGCCATGACGCAGGCCCAGACCGAGGCGGCGAAGGGCCAAGAGCCCCTCGTGGTGTATCGGAGCGTGGACGGGACCGGCGCGACCTACGCGCTGGAGCGGCGGACGCGAGAGCGCCTGCGCGCGTATGCGCAGGCCGCCACGCTGCCCCCTCGCGTGTTCATCGCGCAGGAGAGCGGCACCGACTACGAGCGCGTGCACGGCAGCGTCCGCAACCTCGTGGTGCAGATGCTGACGGGGCTGTCGAAGGAGCGACTGGAGAGCATCGGGCCGATCGAGTTCGTCGACCCGGTCACCGAGCGGACGCTGGACTGACCGCGCCGGGTCCTGAGCGCAGCTCCGGCAGGTCGGTCCAGGTGCCCACGTATTCGAGAAGCGAGCGAACGTTGGTCACCCGTCGAGCAGCGTCAGCGCCGCCCGCGCCGCGCCCGCGCGGGGGTCGGCCGGCGGTAGACGCGCGACCTCCTCGCGGAGGTAGGCCGCGTGGCGCCGCGCCCCCGACCGAACGGTGTCGAGAAACTCGCGGGCGACCTCGTCACGATCGCCGTCCGTGAAGCCTGACGCTTCGACGAAGTCCGCCCGCAGACCATGAATCACGGTGGCGAGCAGGGCGCCGAGCTCGGGGAGGGTCTCGCCGCAGCGCACCGTGAGGCACGTCACGACGTGGACGCCCGGCAGGTCGCCCTCTTGAATCTCACAGGCCCACTGCGCCCTGAGCTTCGCCCAGTGCAGCGCCGCGAGGAGCCAAGGCCGCTCGTGCCCGACCGCCGCCTGGGCGCGCTCCAGCGCGGCGACCTCCTTCGCGAGGCTCGCGGGGTGGAGGCGGCGCGGCGAGCTCAGGGCGAGCTCGCGGGAGATGCGCGACCGGGTCGCGCTCGCGGGGAGCGGGCTCGGCCACTTCGCCACCTCGCGGTAGCACGCGCGGGCCGCCGCGAGGCACTGCGCGCCGACGGGGTCGCGGCGGAGCCCCTTCACACAGAAGATGTCCGCGATCTCGAGCACCTCGCCCACGTCGAGGACGCGCGTCGGGCCTTCGCCCCCCGACGCCATCACCGCGAGCGCCTCGGCGAGCCCCGCCACGAGCGCGGCGGGCTCCTCGTGGAAGAAGGTGTCACGCCAGCGGTCGATCTGGGCCTCTGCGTCGTCGCGAAACGGCATGCGGCGCACTCTAGTGCGGGCCGCTCCCGGAGGGGAATTTGTCGTGCGCCGCGGACGCGAGCTGCGCCGTCGTGGCCTGCACCAGCGCGCAGAGGTCGCTCTCCACGGCGTCGATCCCGTCGACGGCCTCCGGGTCGTCGCCCACGGCCTCGGCGGGGCCGACGCGCGCCGCCCAGCGCCGCCCGTCCTCGCTCGCCATCCACAGCGCCGTGGGGAGTTGCTGCGCGAAGCGTCGAACGGTCGCCTCGCGCGCCGGCGCCGCCTCCACGAGCACGCGCACGCACGCGACGGTGAAGGCCGCGCCGCGGGTGTTGGACGCGCGCGCCAGCACCTTGCTGATCTCCGCGAGGGAGGCCGTCCCTGCGAGCCACGCCTCGGTGGTCTCGACGATGACGCGGTTGTAGGGAGCCTGCGCCATCGCGCGCGGCAACTGTCGCCGGGCGCACGCGCAGAGCGCCGCGGTCAGCGGGCGCAGGTCCGTCGGGTGGAGCAGCGCGGTCAGCGTCGATTCGAAGCCCATACGCGCCGCGGACGCTATCAGCCGGCGTGGAAGGTCAGCAACGCCACCGCGCTCCGGCCTCCGGGAGCACCGCGCGCTCCCCCGCCGCGGCGGCGTCATCGCGCGCCGACGGACGCAGGGTGGAGCCCAACCGGCTCGTCGCGGTGGGCGGCGACGGCGTCCAGAAGCGCCGAGGCGCGCCCGGCGAGCCGCGGTAGCGCCCGCCCCGTTCGAGGTGCTCCACTCGGTCGCGCGTTCTCGCCGTGCGCGCGATCGACGATCGCCCCCGTCGCGGGCCTTCGCCGTGACGTCGTCGACGCGCTCCTGGTCGGCGACGCGGGCGCCACGCGCACGATCGAGACGGACGCCCAGCGCGACGCCGTGCGCGTCGAGGACGTGATCCCGCTGCGGTGAGCGCCCGCGCCGCGCCGGCGTGAGCCCAGGCCCGGGGACAGAGCGATGCGCTGCGTCGGTGGGGTAGCAGCGCGGACGTTCTCTGGCACATCCCAGCGTCGCGCGGCGCCTACTACGGGTATGATCGAGGCGACAGAACGCTCCGTCTTGTAGGCAGTTCGCCTACACCAACGTGCCCGTGTTGGAGTTCGTGTCCGAGGGCATCCGAACCGTGGCGACCGCCGACCAGATCAAAGCCCTGCTGCAGAGCCACGTCATCGGCGACGATGATCGGTTCTATTCGATCGCGCTCCAGGTGGCGGCGACGGAGGCTCGGCAGGGGCACGCCAACCTCGCACGGGAGCTGCGCGACATGGTCGACGAGGCCCGCCAGAAGGCACGCGTGACGCTGCCGCTGACGCCGACGCCGGTGACGCAGCCGCGCGGGGACCTAGCGGGGTTGCTCACGGCGCAGTACCCGCACCGTCGGCTCGACGATCTAGTGGTCTCGCCGGCGGTCGGCGCCCGTCTCACCCGCCTGCTCCGCGAACAACGCTCGCAGGAGCGCCTCCGCGCGGCGGGCCTTCGCCCGCGCAACCGGCTGCTACTGGTGGGGCCGCCCGGCTCGGGCAAGACCCTCACGGCCTCGGTGATCGCGGGGGAGCTGAAGATCCCATTGTTCACGATCCAGTTCGACGGGCTGATCACGAAGTACGTGGGGGAGACGGCGGCGAAGCTGCGGCTGGTGTTCGACGCGATGCACCGCACGCGCGGGGTGTACCTCTTCGACGAGTTCGACGCGATCGGTGGGGACCGCGGGATGCCGAACGACGTGGGGGAGATGCGCCGGGTGCTCAACTCCTTCCTGCAGTTTCTGGAGCAGGAGGCGTCGATGAGCGTGGTGGTGGCGGCGACCAACCACGCGTCGTTGCTCGACCGCGCGCTGTTTCGACGCTTCGACGACGTGATCGAGTACGGGCTCCCGACGGGCGACCTGATCGAGCAGGCGCTCCGCGCGCGGCTCGTCGCGTTCGACGCCGAATGGGTGCGCTGGGGCGAGGTGCGGGGCGCGGCGGAGGGGATGAGCCACGCGGAGATCGCAGCGGCGTGTGACGACGTGGTGAAGCTCGCCGTCCTCGACGAGCAGACGACGATCAGCACCGACGCGCTGGTCGCCGCGCTGCGTGAGCGTGCCGCCTCGCGCGGGGTCTGATACACCTGCGGCCGCCATGGCCAACCGAGAACTCCCGCACCTGCTCGTGACGAGCGCCCCCGAGAGCCGCAAGTACACCGCGCATCCCGGGAGGGACGATTCGCTCCCGGTCCCGCGACCTGACCCCGTCTCGCACGGCACGCGCCTGCTCGCGGAGCTCAGCGACGCATGGAACACAGCGCCGCGGGATGCGGCGGGGACGACGGTGTTCCTGGAGTTCACCAGCCCCCAGGCGCTGGTGGTGAAGAGCTTGAGAACCGGCAGCAAGGCCTCCAGCTCCTGTCGGTGCACACGGTCGGCGAGACGAAGCCTGTCACCGTGGCCGCGGTGTCCGTTCCCACGCACAAGAATGCGTACTTCGCCGACAAGGTGAGGGACTACGTCGCGGGCCCACAGCGCGGAGGCGCGCGCCCGAACAACCGCCTCGTGGCGTCGATCGAGCACATCCGCGCGGCCTCGTTGCGCTCCCTGTGGACCGACACGATCGCGATGCCAGCGGGGGCCTCCGTTGCCCGCTGGGAGGTGTGGTTGAACGCCGCCAGGCACGTCGGCGACGAGGTGGTTGCGCGCTTCCGTGCGGCGGCGACGGCGGCGGGCATCCGCGTCTCCGAGAGGGCGCTGCGCTTCGTCGACCGCGCGGTGGTGCTCGCAGTGGGCACCGCCGCGCAGTTCGAGACGAACGCCGGGGTGTTCGAACACATCGCGGAGCTGCGCCTCGCGAAGGAGACGGCGACCTTCTTCACGACGCTCGATCGCAAGGACGAGCGCGACTGGGGCGCCGACCTCGCGGGGCGCGTGTCCCCCGCAGGGCCGGATGCGCCGCGGGTGTGCCTGCTCGACAGCGGCGTCAACCGCGCGCACCCGCTGCTTGCCCCTTCACTCTCCGAGAGCGACATGCACTCGTACGATCGCGCGAACTGGGGCGTCACAGACGACTTCGGCGGCGACGCGCACGGCACGTTGATGGCCGGGCTCGCGCTCTACGGAGACCTTGTGGAGCCGCTCACCAGCCGACACCCCCTGCCGCTGACCCACCGGCTGGAGTCGGTGAAGATTCGCGCAGCGAAGGATCCACAGCCCGAGGACCACTGGGGAAGGATCACCGTGGAGGGCATCGCCGCGGTGGAGGAGGAGCAGCCCTTCGCGCGACGCGTCTTCTCGATGGCGATTTCTGCCGATGACGGGCGCGACGTGGGATCGCCTTCCGCGTGGTCGGGGGCGCTCGACGCGACGACGTGTGGCGTCGCTGACGGCAGCCCTGGGCGCCTGATCGTCCTCGCGGCGGGCAACCTTCGAGGGCATGCACAAGGCAGCGAGTATCCGACCCGCAACATGGTGGAAGGGCTCTGCGATCCGGCGCAGGCGTACAATGCCCTCACGGTGGGGGCGGACACGGAGCTGGTGGCTGTCGATGACCCGACCCTTCCGTCCTATGCGGCATTGGCATCCCACGGAGCCCTCTCTCCCTTCAGCCGTACCGCAGTGATCTGGCCGGGGACACGCCACCCGAGCAAGCCGGATGTCGTCTTCGAGGGCGGAAATCTCGCGCTGGGGCCGAGCGGCGACGCCGTGCACCCGCACTGCCTCAAGCCGCTGACGACGTGGGCCGACCATCAGCGGTACCTGTTCGGCCCGGTGGAGGCGACGAGCGCCGCCTCGGCGCAGGTGTCCCGCATGGCGGCGATGCTCTGGGCGCAATACCCCGACCTCTGGCCCGAGACCGTCCGCGCGCTCCTCGTCCACTCGGCGCGGTGGTCCCCGCGGATGGAGCACGATTTCCCTGACCCGGCGCAACGTGTCCGCGTCTATGGTCACGGTCGCCCCTCTCATGAGCGGGCGATGCGGAGCGCGAAGGACGCGCTGACGCTGGTCATCCAGCGCGAGATCCAGCCGTACGCGGGCGATCGTTCCAACGAGCTTCACGAGTACACCCTGCCGTGGCCGTCACAGGTGCTCGAAAGCCTCGGGGAGACGCAGGTCACGCTGCGCGTCGCGCTTTCGTACTTCATCGAGCCCGACCCGTCGCAGCGCGGCAAGGTCGAGCGCTACGCCTACGCGTCGCACCAGCTCGGGTTCGAGTTCATGCGTGGGGACGAGTCTCTGGACGCATTCCGACGGCGCCTCAACGCCGAGGATGGGTCGCGCGGAGGCCGCGAGGGCGATGGGTGGACCTTCGGCATGCACGCCCGCCACCGTGGCTCACTGCACGTCGACCACTGGCGCGGTGACGCGGTCGCGCTCGCGCGGCGCAACGTGCTCGCGGTGTACCCTCGCCGTGGCTGGTGGCGCGATCGTCAGGATCACGACCGCGTCAACCGCAAGGTCCGCTACGCGCTCGTCCTCTCGATCGAGACGCCGGAGGACGCCGCGGACCTGTATTCCGCCGTCGCCAAGAGCACGCAGGTGCGCGCCCTCGGCGCTGCGGTCGTCGCGGCCACCCGGTAGCTCCGACCGCTACGACGTGGCGGGCCAGAGGTAGACGATGCCCACCACCTCGATGTGGTGCTAGCGGTCTTCGTAGAGAACGCGGATGCGCTCGGGCTCGCGGGTGAGCTCGTCGGCCACCTGCGGGAGCCGACGGTGTCGGGGGAACTCCAGTTCCTCGCGCCACTGGGCGCGCTGGGCCTCGGTGATATCGGGCGCGTCGAGCAGGTCGGGGAGGGCGAACTGCGCACCGGCGGGGGCGCGCTCGATGACGTTGAGCAGGGGTCGCCACAAGAGCGCATCCCGCCGCGCCGGCAGTGGCCCCCACACCCCCGGCGCCCGCACCCCGGCGCCCGGCGCTCGCATCGCGGAGCGCACGCCATGGACCTCCCGAGCCCGGCGCTCGCATCGCGGAGCACGCACCATGGACCTCCCGAGCCCGGCGTCGGAGCGCTGGAGCGCCCCCTACGCCATCCCCGAGCGCCCCCTGCGTCCTCCCACGCTCCGGCGGTGGGCTCCCCGCGTCCGGCGGCGGGCTCCGCGGCGGCGGCGGTGACCCCCGCGAGCGCTGGGGATGAGCCCATTCCCTCCGGCGGTGACCGATCCGAGCGGGGAGTGTCTCAACACCGGGCCGCGCTCGAACGCGGCGAAGCGAACGCTCACTCCACGAAGCCCGCCTCGTGCGCGCGCAGGC